>NZ_CP040709.1:1361470-2722941 GCF_005952805.1 Inhella inkyongensis | reverse complement strand
GTGGAAGGCCGCCAAGGCGGACGAGCCTGAGGACGCCAAGTTCCCCGGCGGTGCCTACGGTCAAGGGCGTCCGGGTTGGCATATCGAGTGCTCGGCCATGAGTTGCGCCACGTTGGGCGAGACCTTTGACATTCATGGCGGCGGGATGGACCTGCAGTTCCCTCATCATGAGAACGAGATCGCCCAAAGCGAAGGGGCCACGGGCACGACCTTTGCACGCTACTGGATGCACAACGGCTTCCTGAACGTGGATGACGAAAAGATGTCCAAGAGCTTGGGCAACTTCTTCACCATCCGCGAGGTGCTGCAGCGCTATGACGGTGAGACCCTGCGCTTCTTCATGCTGCGCACGCACTATCGCCGGCCTTTCAACTTTTCGGATGTGCATATCGAGGATGCGCGCCAGGGCCTGCGCCGGCTCTACACCGCCTTGGACAAGGTCAATGGCCGAGTGATTGAAACCATCGACTGGAACCAACCGGCCGCCGCCGCCTTCAAGGCTGCGATGGACGAAGACTTCAACACGCCGCAGGCACTGGCGGTCTTGTTCGAGTTGGCCGGCGAAGTCAATCGCAGCGCATCGCAGGAAGCGGCGGGTCTGCTCAAAGCCTTGGGCGCGACGCTGGGCATCCTGCAGGGATCGCCGCGCGACTATTTGCAGGGCGGTGCCGCCATTGATACGGCATGGATTGAGTCGCGCATTGCCGCGCGCGTGGCAGCCAAGGCCGCACGCGACTTTGTGCAGGCCGATGCCATTCGCGCTGAACTGGCCGCTCGTGGCATCACCCTGAAAGATGGGCCCGAGGGCACCACCTGGGTGGCTGCCTGATGGCGCCCAAGCTGGGCGTGACGCCCGATTACTGGGACGAGGCTTGCCGCCACTTGGGCAAGCGCGACCGGGTGATGAAGAAGTTGATCCCGCAGTTTGGCGAAGCCAGGCTGCAGAACAAGGGTGACGCCTTCACCACCCTGGCGCGATCGATCGTCGGCCAGCAGATCTCGGTCAAGGCAGCCCAATCGGTCTGGGAGCGCTTCGCGGCTTTGGTGGGCGGGCCCAGCCACAAATTGGCACCGGGGGCGGTGTTGGCTCACGAAGTGGCGGGCCTGCGCGAGGCAGGCTTGTCGGTTCGGAAGGCGGAGTACCTGCGTGACCTGGCCAGTCATTTCGAAGCCGGCAGCGTGCATGTGCGCCAATGGGCGCAGATGGACGATGAAGCCATCATCGAAGAGTTGGTGGCGATTCGTGGCATCGGGCGCTGGACCGCCGAAATGTTCCTGATCTTTCACCTGATGCGCCCCAACGTGCTGCCTTTGGATGACATCGGCCTGCTCAAAGGCATCAGCGTGAACTATTTTTCCGGTGAGCCGGTGTCGCGCGCCGAGGCTCGCGAGGTGGGTGAGAACTGGGCGCCCTATCGCTCGGTCGCCACCTGGTATCTCTGGCGCAGTCTGGATCCGCTGCCGGTCGAATACTGAGCGTATTGCGCGAAGCCGACCGACCGTTAGGCGTCACACGACCGACCGGTCGGAAGCCTGCGGGAAGCCCAGGATGGCCGCAGTGAACCAATCTGAGAGAATCCTCTAGATGAGCAAACGCCATTTCCTCGAATTCGAGCAGCCGATCGCCGAGCTGGAGTCCAAGATCGACGAGCTGCGCTATGTGCAAAGCGAGTCGGCGGTGGACATCTCCGAAGAGATTGATCGCCTGGCCAAGAAGAGCCAACAGCTCACCAAAGACATCTATTCCGGCATCGCGCCCTGGCAAACCTACCAGATCGCGCGCCACCCGCAGCGCCCCCAGACCCTGGACTACGCGCGCGAGGTGTTCACCGATTTCATCGAACTGCATGGCGACCGGGCTTTCGCCGATGATCTGGCCATCGTGGGCGGTCTGGCGCGCTTCAATGGTCAGGCTTGCATGGTGATTGGGCACCAGCGCGGCGCCGACGCGAAAGAGCGCGCGCTGCGCAACTTCGGCATGCCGCGCCCAGAGGGCTATCGCAAGGCTTTGCGCCTGGCCAAGTTGGCCGAGAAGTTCCGCCTGCCCGTGTTCTGCTTCATCGACACGATGGGGGCCTATCCCGGCATTGGGGCCGAGGAGCGCGGTCAGAGCGAGGCTATCGGCCGCAACATTTTTGAGTTTGCGCAGCTGGAGGTGCCTCTGATTGCGACCGTGATCGGCGAAGGCGGCTCGGGTGGCGCCTTGGCCATTGGCGTTGCCGATCAAGTGCTGATGCTGCAATTCAGCGCGTACTCTGTGATTTCGCCCGAGGGTTGTGCTTCTATTTTGTGGAAGTCGGCCGAACGGGCGTCTGAGGCGGCCGAGGCCCTGGGCATCACCGCTCATCGCCTCAAGGCTCTGGGGCTGATCGACAAGATCGTCAACGAGCCGGTGGGTGGCGCCCACCGCGACCCCAAGGCCATTGCTGCTGCGCTCAAGCGGGCGCTCACCGAGTCGTTGCGCCAGGTCGCCGACCTGTCGGTGGATGCCTTGCTGGAGCGGCGTCAAAGCCGGCTCTTGGCTTATGGGCGCTTCAGCGACACCAAGGACCGCTGAGCGGTCGGTGTCGGAGCCTAGCTTTGACGGGGCGGACCGCGAGGTCGGCCCCGTCGTTATTTCCGGGCTGCACTTTGGTGTGGCGTACAGCGCCGGACAGGACTCGACGGCGCTCTTGTGGGTGGCCGCCCGCCAAGCGGCCGCCCTGGGCTTGGGCGTTTGGGCATTGCATGTGCACCATGGCCTGATGCCGCAGGCGGACCAATGGGTAGAGGTCGCACGCCAGGGTGTTCGCCAGTTGCAAGCGCAGGGCCTGCCGGTCAGTCTCCGCATCACCCGCCTGGCCGGAGCGCCGACTCAGGGCGAGAGCGTGGAGGCTTGGGCGCGCCGAGAGCGCTACCGTGCCTTGGCGGAGATGGCCCAGGCCGAGGGCCTGGATCTGATCCTGCTGGGCCAGCATGCTGAAGACCAGGCGGAGACCGTGCTGCTGCAAGCCCTGCGCGGGGCAGGGCCGGCCGGCCTGGCCGCCATGCCTCGGCTTTGGCAGGCCCAGGGCCTGCACTGGGCAAGGCCTTGGTTGGCCCAGCCCAGGTCCAGCCTGCGCGCGGCATTGCAGGCCAGCGGGCTGCCCTCGGTGCAAGATCCCAGCAATGCTGACCTCCGCTATGCTCGGGCCCGGCTGCGCCAGCAGCTGATGCCGGGTCTGGTTCAGGCCTTTCCTCAGGCTGTGGGGGTGCTGGGCGAAGTGGCCCGGCATGCCGCCCAGGCCAAGGCCCTGGGCGAAGAGGTGGCGGCGGACGATCTGCCACTTTGCTTGGCCCCCGACGGCGCCTTGCGTCACACGGCTTGGTCCTTCTTGGGAGAGGCCCGGCGCCGCAATGTGCTGGCGGTCTGGCTGAGGCAGCACCTGCCTCAGGGTGTGCCCGTCAGCCTTTTGGACCGCTTGATGCAGGAGTGGTGCGGCTTGGGGCGGCGCTGGCCTGCCCCGGGCGGAGAGTTGCGATCGGTGCGCCGCCTGCTTCGGTTTGAGTCTTCGCATCAGACGAAGTAAGCATGGTTCGGGTTAGCCCGTATTCGCGAAATACGGCTGCTTAGAATCGAGCTCTCCCTGCGCGGCGGGGTGTTCATTCCACACACCATGGCTTTGATCGTTCATAAATACGGCGGCACCTCGATGGGCTCGACCGAGCGCATCCGTAATGTGGCCAAGCGCGTGGCCAAATGGGTGCGAGCTGGCCACCAACTGGTGGTCGTGCCTTCGGCGATGTCGGGCGAGACCAATCGCTTGCTCGGCTTGGCCAAAGAGCTTTCGCCCGAGGTGGTGACTGCGCCGATCCAACGTGAACTGGATGCGATCGCGGCCACTGGCGAGCAGGTTTCGGTCGGCCTTTTGTCGATTGCACTGCAGTCCGAGGGCATGGAGGCGGTCAGCTATAGCGGCTGGCAGGTGCCCATTCGCACGGATTCCAGCTTCACCAAGGCGCGCATCCAAAGCATTGATGACGCGCGGGTCCGTGCGGACCTGGCTGCGGGGCGTGTTGTCGTCATCACCGGTTTCCAGGGTGTGGACGAAGAGGACAACATCACCACCCTGGGGCGCGGCGGCTCGGATACTTCGGCCGTGGCGGTAGCTGCCGCCATGAAGGCCGATGAGTGCCTGATCTACACGGATGTGGACGGCGTCTACACCACAGACCCACGCATCGTCCCTGAGGCGCGGCGCCTGTCCACCATCAGTTTTGAAGAGATGCTGGAGATGGCCAGCCTGGGAAGCAAGGTGCTGCAAATCCGCTCTGTGGAGTTTGCCGGCAAGTACCGGGTGCCGCTGCGGGTGCTGTCCAGCTTCACGCCCTGGGACATCGATATCAACGAGGAAGCCAAGTCCGGCACCTTGATCACCTTTGAAGAGGACGAAAACATGGAACAAGCCGTCGTCTCCGGCATTGCCTTCAACCGCGACGAGGCCAAGGTGACCCTGCTGGGCGTGCCCGACAAACCCGGTGTGGCCTTTCAGATCCTGGGCCCCGTGGCGGATGCCAACATTGACATCGACGTCATCATTCAGAACGTCAGTCACGATGGCCGCACGGACTTCAGCTTCACCGTGCACCGCAATGACTACGCCCGTGCTCTGGATCTGCTGAAGAACAAAGTGGCACCGGCGACCGGCGCTTCGCAAGTGCTGGGAGACGCCAAGATCTGCAAGGTCAGCATCGTCGGCATCGGCATGCGCTCGCATGTGGGAGTGGCGGCGAAGATGTTCCGCTGCCTCTCGGAAGAGGGCATCAACATCCAGATGATCTCCACCAGTGAGATCAAGACCTCGGTGGTGATCGACGAGAAGTACATGGAACTGGCCGTGCGCGCGTTGCACAAAGCCTTCGATTTGGATCAGCCTGCTGAAAATTAAAATTTTTCTGCCATAATGCAGGGCTTCGCTGGAGTCGTGACCGAGTGGCCGAAGGTGCTCCCCTGCTAAGGGAGTATGTGGGCAAAACCTGCATCGAGAGTTCGAATCTCTCCGACTCCGCCAAGGATTAAAAGTCCATGAAAACGCCCTGTTGGCTTGCCAGCAGGGCGTTTTTCATTGGGCGCCGCCGGTCCCCGGCCCTAGGGGAATGCCGGATGCTGCGCCCTCGTGTCCGTGGCGCAAGCCTCGCTAGAGTGCGCTGAAGCGAATTCCTGGGGCATGAAATGAGCCGAGATCTTGGCGCCATCCTGGCGTTGATGCAGGCAGAGTTCCTGGACGAGTTGCCTGAGCGACTCGCCCTCATGGAGGCGGCCGTTCTGGCTCTGGAGGCCGGCACCGCGGATGCCTTCAATGAGACCTACCGCCTGGTGCACAACCTGAAAGGGGCTGGTGGCAGTTTTGGGGTGCCCATCATCAGCACGATCTGTCATCAGTTCGAGACCTTCCTGAGTCAGAAGGCCGAGGCCTTTGGTCCGTCGGAGTCGACGGTTGCGCTGGCCTATGTGGATCTGCTGCGCCGCACGCTGACGGCCAGCAACCGCGAGGGGGCGGGCCTGGCGGCGCTTGAGCAAGCCCTTGAAACCATGCGAGCCCGACAAGTCGGGCGCCGCTTTTCCGTGCTGGTGGTGGAGGCTTCGCCGTCCATGCAGCGGGTGTATCAGGAACTGCTGGGGCAACAAGCAGGGCTGCATCTCACGCTGCTGGCCAGTGGCCTGGAAGCCTTGGCCCGGCTGTTGCATGAGTCCTATGACTTGATCGTGGCCTCTCGTGAGTTGCCGGACCTCAACGCCGTGGCACTGACCGCCGCGTTGCGGGAGTCCAGCCGGTCCAATCAGGACAAGCCAGTGATCATCGTCACCAGCAACGCCAAGCCTGTTCCCGCCCACTTGCGGGTGCGGGCCCGGTTGAAGCGGGATCCGCGCCTGGCCCAGGCCTTGCTGGAGCAGATAGAGGCGCTGCGGACTTGAGCCTCGTTGCTCCGCTCGCCATGCGACAGTGCGGGAATGACGGACATCACAATTTTTCATAACCCGCGCTGCAGCAATTCCCGCAATGTGCTGGCCTTGCTGCGCCATGCCGGCTGCGAGCCGCAAATCGTCGACTACCTGACAGCGCCTTTGGACGCTCCGCAGTTGCTGGCTTTGGCGCAGGCCACCGGCCTGGGGCTGCGTGGCCTGATGCGCGACAAAGAGGTGGCCTACTCGGCTTTGGGCTTGGGGCGGGACGATGTGGACGAGACCACGCTCTTGGAAGCGCTGCAGCGCCATCCAGAGTTGTTGAACCGCCCCATCGTTGTGAGTTCACGTGGAGCGGCGTTATGTCGGCCGCCGCAAACGGCATTCGAGCTGTTGCCCTGCGCAGGACCGCTGCCGCCGTTTACGCTGGAAAACGGGCAGCAGGTCTGGGACAGCGGCCTGCGACGCTAAGACGGTTCAGGGCCGCAGATCGGCCCATTCGGGATGCTTAGCGAGGTAGGCCTCGACATAGCTGCAACCGGGCCCGACCTGTAGGCCATGTTGGCGCGCCCAGCTCAAGCCGGATTGCACCAGTTGCGCGGCCAGCCCCTGCCCGCGCAGGGCGGGGGGTGTGCCGGTGTGGGTGAAAACCACGCGCTGTCCGTGGCGTTGGTAGTCCAGCTCGCAAAAGTCGGCCCCGACATGCAACTCAAAGCGCTGCGCGGTTTCGTTGTGGTGGACGGTGTGCATCATTGACCCCCGAGCTGCATCCAGAGATAGCTGTACTCGATGGCCTGCCAGGTCGCGCGCTGCTCGTTGTCTGCTGCGCCGCCATGGCCTCCCTCGATGTTTTCCCAGTAGAGCGGGTTGTGGCCCTGCTCGATCATGCGAGCCGCCATCTTGCGGGCATGGCCGGGGTGTACGCGGTCGTCTTTGGTGCTGGTGTTGATCAGCACGCGCGGCATCTTTTGGTCGGCACGCACGTTCTGGTAAGGGCTGTACTTCGAGATGAAGGCCCAGTCCTCGGCCTTGTCAGGGTCGCCGTACTCGGCCATCCAGGAGGCCCCGGCCAGCAGCTTGTGATAGCGCTTCATGTCCAGCAATGGCACCTGGCACACCACGGCATTGAAGAGCTCTGGACGCTGGGTGACGATGGCGCCCATCAGCAGGCCGCCATTGCTGCCACCCATCATGCCAAGCTGCTTGGGTGTGGTGATGCCCCGCTTGATCAGGTCTTCGGCCACGGCAATGAAGTCGTCGTAGGAACGCTGCTTGTTCTCGCGCAGCGCCGATTGATGCCAGGCCGGGCCGAACTCACCGCCGCCGCGGATATTGGCCAGCACGAAGACGCCGCCCTTGGCGAGCCAGCCACGACCCCGGCTGGCGCTGTAAACCGGATTCAAGCTGACCTCAAAGCCGCCGTAGCCGTAAAGCAAAGTGGGGTTGCGGCCATTCGCCGTGGCGCCCTTGGGATAGATGACGAAGTAGGGGATGGACGTGCCATCCTTGCTCTTGACGAAGTGTTGCTCGGCGCGCATGCCGCTGGCGTCGAACCAGGATTGGCGGGTCTTCAGCGTCTGGCGCTCGTCACTGCCGGCACGGGCCAGATACAGGGTGTCGGGAGTCAGGAAGTCGGCGTAATTGATCAGATAGCGGTCCGCCAGCGTGTCGCGTGGCAGGTCGCTGTCGAACAGGGGCTTGAGCGTCAGAGTGCCGGGGAAGGGCGCCTGCACCTTGCGCAGCTTGGGGCTTGCACCGCGCAGGTCCCACTCCTCCAGCTTGGATGCGACGTTCTCAGAGATGTTCAGCACCACGTGGTGACGGGTGGTCACCAACTGGGCCAGCGAGCGCGTGGCATCGGGGCGGAACAGGGCCTGAAAGCGGCGTTGGCCGGCCAGGAATTCCTTCCAGCTGCCCATCAGCAGGCTGCCGGCCTTGTGGGTCTGGCCGCCCACCGTCCAGTCGGAGCGCAGTCGCAGCAGCAGGCGTTGATTCCAGAACTGCGGCTGCACGTCCAGGGGCAGCTCCAGCTTGCGCAGGCCCTTGGGGGTGACCAGGTGGTATTCGGCGCGATAGAAGTCCAGGGCTCGCTGCACCAGGGCGCGCTGCTTGGCGCCATGGCCGTCTACGCTGGCGCCGACCCAGGTGTCCTTGGACTGACCTTCAAACAGGGTCTGCGCGCTGGTCAGCGGCGTGCCGCGCTGCCAGAGCTTGAGGATGCGTGGGTAGCCCGAGTCCGTCATGCTGCCAGGGCCGAAATCGGTGCCCACGAAGAGGTGGTTCTCATCCCGCCACTCCACCTGGCTCTTGGCCTCAGGCAGGCTGAAGCCCTCGGCCACGAACTGCTTGCTGCGGGTGTCGAATTCGCGCACCACCACGGCGTCCGAGCCGCCGGGCGACAGATTGAGCAGGCAGCGGCGGTACTCGGGGGCCAGGCAGTTGGCGCCTGCAAACACCCAGCTCTTGCCCTCCGCTTGGCCCAGGGCATCCAGATCCAGCACCGTCTCCCACTGCGGAGCGGGCTTGGCGTACTCCGCCAGGGTGGTGCGCCGCCACAGCCCGCGCTTGTGCGTCTCGTCCTGCCAGAGGTTGTAGACCTGGTCGCCCATGCGCGTGAACTGAGGAATGCGGTCTTTGGCATTCAATCCTTGCAGCAGCTCGGTGCGCAGGGCCTCGAAGCCTGGGCGGCTCTTGAGCAGGCTCTCGGTCTCGGCATTGCGCGCCTTGACCCATGCCATAGCACGTTCGCCCTGAACGTCTTCCAGCCAAAGATAGGGGTCCTCAGGGGCGGGCGTCTGGGCACCGGCTGCAAGGCCGAATAGCAAGGAGGAGGCAAGCAGGGCAGGTTTCATGGTGGGCGTGCGGATTGGAGGCGCGGAATTATCGGCAGCGGCGTCGACCCTTCCGGAAGGGGGAGGGTGAGCGTGGCATCATCGCCGGTTCAACGCAACTTTCTGTTCCTGCTGCCATGCGTGCTTCCGCCCTTGTCCTTGCCCTGACCGCCAGCCTGTTCGCCACTTCGACCTGGGCGCAGACCACGCCGCCCAAGTCGGCCAAGCCTGCCAAGCCGGCTGCAGCGGCGCCTGCGGCCAAAGCTGCTGAGTCGGCCAAGCCCCGGCCCAAGCTGATGACCCGCGACGAGTTGCGTGAGTGCTTCGCCCGCCGCGATGCCAATGCCGCCGAGGCCAAGGCGATCCCGGAAGCGGATGCGGAGTTGGTGAAGGAGCGCGCGACGGTGCTGGCCGAGCGCGATGGCATCCAGACCCGCAATGCCGAGATCACGGCCGCTGAAAAGGCCCTGCTGGCCGACAACGACGCCTTGCTCAAGCGTCACGCTGAAATCAAGGAGAAGGCGGCGGAGATGAGCAAGAAGGAGCGTGCCGAGGCCGTCAAGGAATACGAAGAACGCGCTGCCAGCATCAATGCCCGCATCGAAGCGCACAACGCCAAGAAGCGTGCGTTTGCCGAAGAGGTCAAGGTCTTCGAGGCCCGTATTGAGGAATTCAATAAGAAGAAGGATGCCCTGGCCGAGCGCGGCGACAAGCTGGGCGATGCCCAGGACGCCTGGCGCAGTGAGTGCGGTAACCGTCCCTATGACGAGAAGGACGAAATTGCGCTGAAGAAGGAAGCCCAGCAGAAAGAGGCTCAGCAGAAAGCTGGCTCGCAGTAAGCATTCGGAAAGCACCCATGCAAAACCCCCTGCTGACTGACTGGTCCGCCCCTCAGGGTCTGCCGCCGTTCGCGGCACTGCGGCCTGAACATTTCGGTCCGGCCTTCGAGGCCGGCATGAAGGCTCACCGGGCCGAGATCGAGGCCATCGCTGCGCAGCAGGCGTCGCCCAGCTTTGACAACACCGTGGCGGCTTTGGACGCCAGCGGGCGCTTGCTGGCACGCATCGAGGCGCTGTTTTCCACCCTGGCGGCCTCGCTGTCCACGCCGGAATTGCAGGCGGTACAGCGCGAGCTGGCGGCGCCGCTGGCAGCGCATGGCAGTTGGGTGGCGATGCATCAGGGTCTGTTCGCCCGCTTGGAGGCGCTGATGCAGCAGGCCGGCAGTCTGGGCCTGGCGTCCGATCAGCTGCGGCTGTTGGAGCGTCTGCATCTGGAGGCCGTGCGCGCCGGTGCAAAGTTGGCGACTGCAGCCCGCGAGCGCTACGCGGCCATCATGCAGCGGCTGGCCGAGCTCAACACCCAGTTTGCTCAGAACGTGCTGGCCGATGAAGCCGGCTATCGCCTGGTGCTTCGCAGCGAGGGTGAGCTGGCAGGCCTACCTGAGTTTGTGCGCGCCGTCATGAAGCAGGCTGCCGCCGAGCGCGGCTTGGGCGCGGACGAGTACCTGGTCACCCTGTCGCGCTCACATGTCGTCCCATTCCTGACCTTCTCGGCTCGACGCGATCTGCGTGAACAGGCTTGGCGCGCCTGGGTGGGCCGGGGTGAGCAAGACGGGGCCAGCGACAACCGCGCCATCGCGCAAGAAATTCTGACCCTGCGCAACGAGCAGGCACGCCTGCACGGTTATCGCTGCTTTGCCGATTACCAATTGGCCGACACCATGGCGCAGAACCAGGCGGCGGTGCAAGGCCTCTTGATGCGCGTTTGGGATGCGGCGCTCAGCGCGACTGCCCTGGAGCGTGAGGCCGTGCAGGCGGCGGCCTTGGCGCATGGTTTCGAGGGCCAGGTTCAAGCCTGGGACTGGCGCTTTTATGCCGAGAAAGTGCGCCAGGCGCGTTATGCGTTGGACGAAGCCGAGCTCAAGCCTTACTTCCCGCTCGATGCCATGGTGGCGGCGTTGTTTCACTGCGCGCAGCGGCTCTATGGCATCCGCTTCGAGCGGCGCCCTGACTGGCCTGTCTACCACCCCGATGTGCAGGCCTACGAGGTACTGAACGCTGATGGCAGCCACCGCGCTGTGTTCCTGCACGACAACTTTGCCCGCGTGGGCAAGCGCAGCGGTGCCTGGATGAATGCCTTGCGCTATGCCCATGCGAATGGTGGTGATGCAGGCGGAACGCAGACGCCGGTGATCCTGAATACCAATAATTTCGCCAAGGGCGCGCCGGGTGAGCCCACCTTGCTCAGCCTGGACGATGTGCGCACCCTGTTCCATGAGTTCGGCCACGGTCTGCACGGCATGCTGAGCGACACGCGCTACGAGCGCCTGTCGGGCACCCAGGTGCTGCGCGATTTCGTCGAGTTGCCCTCGCAGCTGATGGAACACTGGATTGCCGATCCGGCCGTGATGCAGCAGCACGCCAAGCATTACCAAAGCGGCCAGCCAATTCCCGCTGCTCTGATTGAGCGCATCAAGGCCGCTGAGCTCTTCAACCAAGGCTATGAGACGGTGCGCTACACCGCGTCGGCTCTGGTGGATCTGGCCATCCACGCGCTGGAGGACGAGCAAGGGCCTGACATCACGGCCTTCGAAAGTCAGACCTTGGAGCGCCTGGGTGCCCCGGCGGACTGCGGCATGAACCATCGGTTGGCGCATTTCCAGCACCTGTTCGTGGGCGACAGCTATGCCAGCGGCTACTACGTCTACCTCTGGGCCGAGGTGCTGGATTGCGATGCCTTCGAGGCCTTCAAAGAGGCGGGCGATCTGTTCGATGCGGCCACCGCGCAGCGTTACCGGCAACACATCCTGGCGGCAGGCAATGCCCAAGAGCCGGGCGCGGCTTACCGGGCCTTCCGGGGGCGGGACGCGCAGATTGAACCGATGCTGCGTGGGCGGGGCCTGATCCCCGCCTGATTCGGGTTCGAGCAACTGCCGCTATTGCGGCGGCAGTTGCTGGTCCAGCCCGGCCCAGAACACTTTGAAATTGATGGGCTTGGTCCAGTAGTCGGCAAAGCCGGCATCCAGTGCCGACTGGATGTCGTCGGGCATGGCATTGGCCGACAGCGCGATGCAGGGAATGCCGGCCGTTTCGGCGCTCGCGCGCAACTCAGCGCGGACTGCGTAACCGTCCAGATCGGGCAGTTGCATGTCCAGCAGCACCAGATGGGGCTGCCAGCTTTGCGCCAGGGCCAGGCCGCGGCGGCCGTCCTCGGCGCAGCGCAGTTCGATGTCCTTGCGCCGGGCCACCAATTCCTCGACCACCAAGGTGTTGACCGGGTTGTCTTCGATGTACAGCAATCGGTAAGGTTTGTTCATGGCGTGGGCGAGAGCGACAGCCGCAGCGTGCCAAGATTCGTTGTCGCCGATGCTAGGGACTAACCCCTTGAATCCGGCGCAAGCGGCCCCAGATGGGCCAGAGACTTTTGGAGCGGACTGAAATGGGACAGGGTGTTTGGGCCGGACTGTTGCGATTGGCCCTGGTGTTGGTGGGCCTGGTGCTGGTGCTATGTCTGGCGCTGTTCGGCCTGGCCCTGATCGCGGTTTGGGTCCTGTGGTCTGGCTTGCGGCGCGCCTGGGCACGTCTGATGGGCCGCCCGCAGCCGGCCCGACCTGATTTGCGCCGCTGGCAGAGCTGGGCGCGGCAGACGGTCAACCGCCATCGACCGGGAGCCGTCGCGGGTGAGGTGATTGACGTCGAGGCGCGGGAGTTGCGCTGAGTTGGGTTGAGCCCCGCTCAGTAAATCGGCGGTCGGCTCAGTTCGTCCAGCAGTTCCAAGTAAATCCGGTAGCGGCTTTCGGCAATTTGGCCTTCGGCCAGTGCTGCGCGCACCGAGCAGCCCGGCTCGTGGCGGTGGCTGCAATTGGCGAAGCGGCAACCCGCCTGCATGGCAGCTGCAAAGTCGGGCAGCAGACTGGCCAATTGGGCCGGCGCGATGTGCTGGATGCCAAAGGTCTGAAAGCCGGGCGAGTCCAGCCAACCCGAGCGCCGCTCAGGCTCCAGCCAGTACCACTGCGTATGCGTGGTGGTGTGGCGGCCGCTGTTAAGGGCCACTGAGATCTCGCCCACCTGGGCTTGGGCGTCGGGCAGCAGGGCATTGGTGAGCGTGCTTTTTCCCGTGCCGCTGGGGCCCAGGACCAGGGTGCTATGGCCTTCCAACCAGGGGCGCAACTGAGCCAATGCGGCCTCGGGATCGGCGCTCAGGCTCCACTCGAACACCGGCACGCCCATGCGCACATAGGGCGCCAGGCGCTCGCGCGCCAGGGCCACGCCGGGCAGGTCGATCTTGTTCAGCCCGATGCGCGCATGGATGCCGGCCTCGGCGGCCGTGACCAGCGCGCGGGTCAGCAGCGACTCTGAGAACACCGGCTCCACCGCTACCAGCACCAGCAGCTGATCCACATTGGCGGCAAAGCTCTTGCTGCGCCACTCGTCCTGGCGGTAGAGCAAATTGCTGCGCGGCTCGATGCTTTCGATCACGCCCTCGTCGCTGCCGGCCATCTGCCAGCGCACGCGGTCGCCCACCACGGCGTCGCTCTTTTTGCCGCGGGGGTGGCAGAGGATGCGCTGCCCTTCTTCAGTCTCCACCAGGTAGTGACGGCCGTGGCCGCGCACCACCAGGCCCAGGTCCAGATGGTCGCGAGGTCTTTGACTTTGGCTCTGGCGCTGCGCGCGCGAGCCGGGCCGGCTCAAGGCCGAGCCTCGGGCAGCAGATTGACTTGGGCGGCGCAGACCACGTCGTTCATGCTCACCTTGCCGCCGGCGCTGTGGGTGCTGAAGCGCACCGTGGCCATTGAGTAGCTCAGCGCCAGATCGGGATGGTGATCCTGCGCGTGGGCCAGATCGGCCACCGCGTTGGCGAAGGCCATCACCTGGTAGAAGTTGTCGAACTCAAAGCGGGCGCGCAAGCCGCCATCGGCGTGCTCCCAGCCGGGCAACTGCGGCAACCATAGTGCCAGGCCGGCATCGTCCAGGGCCGGTGCGCCGGCTTGGCATTGGGCGGTGAGCAAATTCATGGGCGGGCCTGGGCAAGGATGGCGGGGAGGCGCTCGGCGGCGGGCGGGTGGGAATAGGTCCAGCGCGCCACCAAGGGGTCGGGGGTCAGGGTGCTGGCATTGTCCTCGTGCAGCTTGAGCAGGGCCGAGGCCAGGGCGCGACCCTCGCTGTGCTGGCAGGCATAGGCGTCGGCTTCAAACTCGTGCTTGCGCGAGCCCTGCGCCATCAGCGGTGTCAGCAGGATGCTGAAGACCGGCAAGGTCATGCCAAAGAGCAGCAGGGCCAGGGCCTCGTTGTCGCCCAGCAGATTGGGGCGCACGCCCAGGCCCAGATAGAAGGCGGGCTGCTGAGCCAGCCAGCCCAGCAGCGCGAAGCCGGCTAGGCTCAGAAACGCCATCAGGGCCAGGCGTTTGGGTACATGGCGCAGCTTGAAGTGGCCCAACTCATGCGCCAACACGGCTTCGACTTCGGGCGGGTCCAGGCGCTCCAGCAGGGTGTCGAACAGCACCACGCGCTTGGCCGCACCCAGACCGGTGAAGTAGGCGTTGCCATGGGCGGAGCGACGACCGGCATCCATCACAAACAAGCCCTTGGCCGCGAAGCCGGCGCGGGCAAACAGGGCCTCTACACGGTCCTTCAGTGCGCCGTCAGTCAAGGGCGTGAACTTGTTGAACAGGGGTGCAATCACCAAGGGGTAGATCAGCATCATGCTCAGTGAGAAGCCAAACCACAGTGCCCAGGTCCAGATCCACCATTGCGGTCCGCTGCCGCGCATCAGGGCCAGTAAAGCCCAGATCAAGGGGATGCCCAGTACCAGCAGCAGCACCAGTCCCTTGATCTGATCGGTCAGAAAAGTCTTCCAGTCGGTGCGATTGAAGCCAAAGCGGGCCTCAAGCACAAAGGTGCTGTAGAGCTCGAAGGGCAAGTCGATCAGGCTGCCGATCAGGTTGAAGGCCAGCAGCAAGGCGATGGGGTAGGCATAGCCGCCCCAGGCCTCGCGGCCGATGGCGGCATAGAGCGACTGATTGAGCCACTCCAGCCCGCCCATCAAGGTCCAGCCCACCAGCACGGCGGCGCTCAGCACCTGCATCAGCATTTGCAGCCGTCCCTTGGCAAGGGTGTAGTCGGCCGCCTTTTGGTGCGCAGCAAGGCTGACATGCGCAGCAAAGGCCGGTGGCACTTGAGCGCGGTGCTGGGCCACGTGACGGATCTGGCGCGTGGTCAGCCACAGTTTGAGCAGGGTCGAGGCCAGCAGGGCGGCCGCGAAGATCAGGGTCACGATTTGGGAAGACATTGGGAGCGGCGGCGAGAGGGCGGACAGTGTAGGTGGGCACAATCCGCTCACTTCATCAAGAGCCACTGCCATGAGCTTAGAGCGCAACGACAACAACCTGATCTGGATCGACTGCGAGATGACCGGTCTGGAGCCCAACAAGGATCGCATCATCGAAGTGGCGGTGATCGTCACCAATCCCGATCTTTCGATCCGGGTGGAAGGGCCGGTCTTCGCCATCCACCAAAGCGATGCCGTGCTGGATGGGATGGACGCCTGGAACAAGGGAACCCATGGCAAGAGCGGCCTGATCGATCGGGTCAAGGCCTCCACCGTGGATGAGGCCGCCGCCGCCAAGGCCACCATCGAGTTTCTGCAGCAGTACGTCGGCAAGGGCAAGAGCCCCATGTGCGGCAACACGGTCTGCCAGGACCGCCGCTTCCTGGTGAACTACATGCCCGATCTCGAAGCCTTCTTCCATTACCGCAACCTGGATGTCTCCACGCTCAAAGAATTGGCGCGGCGCTGGAAGCCTGCCGTGCTGGAGGGCGTGAAGAAGGCCCAGGCCCACACCGCACTGGCCGACATCCATGAGTCGGTGGATGAGCTGATCCACTACCGGGCGCAGTTCCTGAACCTGGCTTGAGCGCAGCGACTCAACGTCCGTTTGCGGCGTTTGACTTCCCGCGCCATCCGCTGGCGCGCGAAGACGGTGAACGCCTGCGTGGCGCCTGGTTCGATCCGCCCGCACAGTGGCTGCTGGCGCGGCGTGCCGATGAACTGCTGGCGGTGATTGATGCCGCGCATGCCCAGGCCCAGCAAGGGGCTTGGGTGTTGGGCGGTTTGCGCTACGAAGCTGCAGCCGCCCTGGATCCCAATCTGGGTGGCTTGCCCTGCGAGGGCCTGCTGGCGGCTTTTGCGGTCTTTGAGAGTGCGCCGCAGGCCTGGCCGGCGGAGGCCGGACCGGAGCGACTGCGCTCTCAGCCCTGGCGCCAGAACCTGCATGAGCCGGAGCAAGATGCCGCAAGCGTCGAGGCCGTGCGCGAGGCCATTCGGCGCGGTGATTGCTATCAGATCAACCTGACCACCCGCTTGGCCAGCACCTTGGTGCCCGGTGTCGATCTGGCAGAGCTGTTCTTTGCCTTGCATGCGGCCCAGCCCGGTGGCTTCTCGCTCTACCTGCAACAGATGGGCGCGGGTGAGAGTCAAGAGGGCGGTGTGGCCAGCGTCTCCCCCGAGCTGTTCTTTGATTGGCGAGCGCTGCCCGAGCATCCCAAGACCTGGCTGCTGGCAGCCCAGCCCATGAAGGGCACGGCGGCGCGTGGCGTGGACCGTGCCGGTGACGAGGCGGCCCAAGCCTATTTGCGCACCAGCGAAAAGGAACGGGCTGAGAACCTGATGATCGTGGACCTGCTGCGCAACGACCTGGGCCGGGTGGCGCAGACCGGCAGCGTGCGGGTGCCGCGCCTGTTTGAGTTGCATGAGTTGCCCACGGTCTGGCAAATGACCAGCACCGTGACAGCGCTCACCCGACCTCAGGCTGCGTTGTCAGAGCTGTTTGCGGCGTTGTTTCCCTGCGGCTCGGTGACCGGGGCGCCCAAGCGCCAGGCTATGCAGTTGATCCGCGAGCTGGAAGCCGCGCCCCGCTCCTGGTACTGCGGTGCTTTGGGGCTCATCCAGCCGGGCGGGGCCTGCACCTTCAACGTGCCCATTCGTACGGTCGAGGTTCGCAACGACGGCAGCCTGCAAGCGGGCGTGGGCAGCGGCATCACTTTGGATTCCGAGCCTGCGGCCGAATTGGCCGAGTGGCGGGCCAAGGCTCGCTTCCTGGAGCGCGCGCGCGCCCCCATCGAGGCCGTGGAGACCCTGCGCCTGGAGGCCGGCCATTACCCCCTGCGCGGTGCGCACTTGCGCCGCATGGCGCGCTGCGCCCGCCACTTCGGCCTGCACTGGGATGGCGAGGCGGCATTGGCGGAGTTGGACCGCCAGGCCCAAGCCTTGGGACATGGCTGTTGGCGGGTGCGGCTCAGTCTGGCCCGCAGTGGTCGATTCAGCACGCGCATCGAGCCCTTGCAGGACGTGGCGCAGCCGGTGCGTCTGGCCCTGGCCATGCGCGCACTGGATACAGGCGGCGTGGCGGCCGAATTCATCACGCACAAAACCAGTCGTCGCGAGGCCTATGACTCGTTCGCCGCGGACAAACCGGCGGGGGCCTGGGACTTGGTGCTTTTCAATCAGGCGGGTGAACTGACGGAGGGCTGCTTCGGCAATCTGGCGCTGCTGCTGGATGGGCAGTGGTGGACTCCACGGGCCGAAGCCGGCTTGCTGGCCGGGGTGGGGCGTGAGCACTGGTTGGCCCAGGGCCGTGTGCGCGAGGCCCCGCTGACCCTGGCCGACTGGCAGCGTGCTGAAGGCCTGGCTTGGTTCAACGGGTTGCGCGGCTGGTTGGACGCGGTCAAATTTCAATGAACACATTCGACAAACAGAACAAGTTCGATATACTGAACGTAATTTCTGTTTGGAGAACAGCCATGCCTCAATCCGATGCCCTGCTCAGTGATGGCCGCGCGCGCCTGTTTGATCGGCGCGGTGCCGGCATGCTGACCTTGACCCTGACCCCGGCAGAAGGCCCGGAACTGCCTGCGCGCTCTCCGGCCGCCGCCTTGCAGGCCTTGCTGGACCTGTTGGCACGCCAGGTTGACTTGGGTGCCGCGCAGGGCGCCGAGCTGACGTTGTTCCTGGGCTCCCCCTTGGCCGGTGCTGAACTGCTGGCTCAGTGCAGCGCAGCCCTGCCGGGCTGGCGTGTGGGCGCGGCGGTGGGCGCCTTGTCGGACCCCCGCTGGCCTCTGGCCCTGCGCGCCCGGCTGCCGCAACGGGCCCTGCAGTGGCATTGATGTCCTCATCGGCCTGGCTGACCGGCGTCGAGGCGCTGGCCACCCTGGCTTTTGCGCTCTCCGGTCTGATCGAGGCGGCCCGCAAGCGCCTGGACGCCGTGGGGGTGTGCGTGGTGGCCGGCCTGGCGGCCTTTGGTGGCGGCACCTTGCGTGATGTGTTGCTGGACCGCCGGCCCTTCTTCTGGGTCGAGCATGCGCACTGGTTGTGGGCCTTGCTGGCGCTGTGCGTGTTGGCGATGCTGAGCCTGCGGGCACGCCATCTGGCGCTCACCGAGCGTGCCGTGCAGTGGCCTGACGCGCTGGGGCTGGGTCTGTTCACGGCGGGTGGTACCGAGCTGGCCTTGGCCCAGGGCCTGCCGGCCATCGTGGCGGTGCTGATGGGTGTGATCACGGCGGTGTTTGGCGGCGTGCTGCGCGACATCGTTTGCAACGAGATCCCGCGTGCCTTTCACGATCACCGCCCCTACGCCGTGTGTTCCTTCGCCGGAGCCTGGGTGGTGGTGGGTGCTCAAGTGCTGGCGGCGCCGCAGTGGCTGGGCCTGCTGCTGGGGGCCGGCTTGGCGACCCTGCTGCGTGCGCTGGCCCTGTGGCGGGACTGGCAATTGCCCGCCTGGCGGGTGGATTGAGGGCAGGCATCGAGAATTTGTGCGCACTTGAGTCGCCGGCCCTAAAAAAGAACGCCATCCGGGTTAACGCCAGTGCTACAGTCGCGCCCTTGCGTCGGACGGGATGTCCCGCGGCGCAGATCGTTCATCTCCTCTGACTCCTCCTAGATCGCGTTTTTGCGGTCTGCCTGCTGCGCAGGTCCATGGTCGGCGGCGATGCCGTCGCACCAGGCAATAACCGACCGGAAGCGGGTTCAACCGCGGTTCGGACTGCCGGAGTCTTCAGCGACCTGTTCGGGGCGGCCGAGGCCGAGCCCAAGCACCCACCGACCATGGAGGCCGGTGCGGCGCTGTGTTGTCAGAGAAAGTTCACGATGTCTTTTGAATCCCTGGGTCTGGCCGAGCAACTGTTGGCCGCCGTGCAAGAAGCCGGCTACACCGAAGCCACCGCCGTTCAGGCCCAAGCCGTGCCGCAGGGCATGGCCGGCGCCGACCTGATGGTCTCCAGCCGTACCGGCAGTGGCAAGACTGCCGCCTTCCTGCTGCCCATGCTGACCCAAGTGCTGACGCGCCGTGCCGAGCACCCCGAGTTGGTGCCCGCGCCCATGCCCGGTCGCAGCTTCCACGCAGGCCGCAACCAGCGCCCCCCGCGGGCCCCGCGCGGCGCGGCCCGTGGTCCGGCGGTCAACCCCATCGGCCTCGTTCTGGCCCCGACCCGCGAACTCGCTCAACAGGTGGCCCAGGCTGCGATTCAGCTGGGCCGCAACATCCCGGGCTTCTCGGTTTGCACCATCGTTGGCGGTATGCCCTATCAGGCCCAACTGCAGCGTTTGCGTCTGGGTGCCGACATCGTGATCGCCACCCCCGGTCGCTTGCTGGACATCGCCAACACCAGCCCGGCCATGCTCACCGAGATCAAGACCCTGGTGCTGGACGAAGCCGACCGTATGCTGGATCTGGGTTTCATCGAGGACATCGAGGCCATCGCCGCGATGCTGCCCAAGCCGCGTCAGACCCTGATGTTCAGCGCCACCTTTGACGGCCGCGTCGGTGGCCTGGCCCGTGAGCTGCTGAACAACCCGCAGCGCATCGATGTGGCCAGCGCCCCGGAGCAAAAGGCGCAGATCGAGCAGCGCCTGCACTGGGCCGATCACCCGCACCATCGCCATGCGTTGCTGGAGCACCTGCTGGCCGATGCCAGCGTGGACCAGGCCGTGGTGTTTGCCGGCACTCAAATCGAGGCCGAGCAGATGGCCGGTCAGCTGGCCGAGTTGGGCCATGCCGTGGCGGCTCTTCACGGTGGCATGCCGCAGGGCAAGCGCAACCGCACCTTGCAGGGCCTGCGCCGCCGCGAACTGCGCGTGCTGGTGGCCACCGATGTGGCCGCGCGCGGCATCGACGTGCCCACCATCAGCCATGTGATCAACATCGGCCTGCCGATGAAGGCCGAGGACTATGTGCACCGAATTGGTCGCACCGGCCGCGCCGGTCGCTCGGGCCTGGCCGTCACCATCGCCATGCGCGAGGACCTGCCGCGTCTGCGCCGTCTGCAGGCTTACACCAAGGAAGCCCTGGTCGCGCATCGCATCGAAGGCCTGGAGCCGAAGAAGCCCGATCCGGTGATCTTCAGTGAGCGTCCGCGCCGCGAGTTCGACGGTGGCGAGCGTCCGCAGTGGGGTGATCGCAAGCCCTATGGTGGCGACCGTCCGCAGTGGGGCGAGCGCAAGCCCTACGGTGGTGACCGTCCGGCCTTTGGCGATCGCAAGCCCTACGGTGGTGATCGTCCCCAATTCGGCGACCGCAAGCCCTTTGCCGGCCAAGGCCGTCCGTTCCACGAAGGCGGCGACCGTCCGCAGTTCGGTGACCGCAAGCCCTTTGCCGGCCAAGGCCGTCCGTTCCACGAAGGTGGTGATCGTCCCCAGTTCGGCGACCGCAAGCCTTTCGGTGGTGATCGTCCCCAGTTCGGTGACCGCAAGCCTTTCGGTGGCGACCGTCCCCAGTTCGGCGACCGCAAGCCCTTCGGTGGTGATCGTCCCCAGTTCGGCGATCGCAAGCCCTTCGGTGGCGACCGTCCGCAGTTCGGCGACCGCAAGCCCTTCGGTGGCGACCGTCCGCAGTTCGGTGACCGCAAGCCCTTCGGTGGTGAGCGCCCGCAAGCCGAGCGCGCCTGGGAAGACCGTGGCGCCCCGCGCGGTGGCTTTGGCAAGCCGCGTCGCAACGAAGAGTAAGTAGGTCTTGGGCGCAGCGCCGCAGGAGCGGGGTCGCGTCTCGCAATGGGACGCCGCCAAAGGCTTGGGCTTTGTCCAGCCCGAGGCTGGCGGGCCACGGCTGCTGCTGCGTCGCGTCGATCTGGCCGGCCGGCTGCGCTTTACCGCACCGGCTCTCAACGAGCCGGTGCGTTTCACGCGGGCCGGCCCGCGCGAAGCACCCCGCGCCACGCAGGTGCACACCTTGCGCCCACCGCCGGTGGAACGCGTGCCACGGTCGCCGACCGCGCGCTCAGGAAGCCCCGAACAGCAGTCGCGCCAGCTCTCCAGCCAGCGTCTGCTGATCATTCCGGTGTTTGCCCTGCTGTTGGGTGCCATCCATCTGGCCTGGCCCCTGGCCAAACCCGTGCCCATGCTCTATAGCGCCCTGTCGATGGCGCTATTTGTCGTTTATGGGCTGGACAAATGGGCCGCCAAACGCGGCACCGCCCGGGTGGCCGAGACCTCGCTGCACCTGATTGCCCTGATGGGCGGCTGGCCCGGCGCCCTGCTGGGCCAGCACATTTTTCGCCACAAGACCGCCAAGCCCAGCTTCCTGCGTTGGACCTGGGCCATGGTGGCCCTCAATCTGCTGCTGCTGGTGGGGCTGTGTACCCCGGCTTGGGAGCCGTGGTGGCAGTGGATTCAGCAGTTTGTGTTGGATTCGGCAGCCTGATTAGGCCTTGATCAGCTCCACCTCAAAGCACAAGGTGGCGTTGGGCGGAATCACGCCGCCGGCGCCGCGGGCGCCATAGCCCAGCTCGGCCGGGATGATCAGCACGCGGGTGCCGCCTTCCTTCATGCCCTGCACGCCTTCGTCCCAGCCGCGAATGACCTCACCGCCGCCCAGGTTGAAGTGGAAGGGCTGGCCGCGGTCCTTGCTGCTGTCGAACTTCTTGCCCTTGGCGCCGTTCTTGTAGAGCCAGCCGGTGTAGTGCACGCGCACGGTGCGGCCGGCCTGGGCGGTGGCGCCGCTGCCCTCCACGCTGTCGTGGAATTGCAGGCCGCTGGCGGTGGTCTGCAGGGGCAGGTCCAGCACCTCGGGGCCGCCGCTGACGGCCAGCAACTGCACTTCGAACACCAGCGTGGCATTGGGCGGGATCACGCCGCCGGCACCGCGTGCGCCGTAGCCGAGCTGGGGCGGGATCAGGAGGGTGCGGCTGCCGCCGACCTTCATGCCCTGCACGCCTTCATCCCAGCCGCGAATGACCATGCCGCCGTCCAGTTCGAACTCGAAGGGCTCGTTGCGGTCGCGGCTGGAGTCGAACTTGGCGCCCTTGGCGCCGTCCTTCCACAGCCAGCCGGTGTAGTGCACCGAGACCTGGCAGCCGGCCTTGGCCTCGGCGCCTTCGCCGGTTTGGGTGTCTTCGATTTGCAGGCCGCTGGCGAGGGTTTGCATGGTGGTGTCCCGGAAAAATTCAAAAGCGCGCATTGTGCGTGCTTGCCCAGGCGCGCGTGGCGGCGCATAGCCAGTCGGCGGCGTGATCGGTGTCGGGCAGGTCTTTCAGGCCCAGGGCAAGCGCGGCGGTCTTGAGGGTCAGCAGGGGGCGGCTCTCATCAAACGGTGCGGCACCGTTTTGCTTGGAGAGCTTTTGCCCGTCCTCGGCCAGCACCAGGGGCAGGTGCAGGTAGCGCGGCCGTGGCAGTCCCAATGCTTGCTGCAGCTGAATCTGGCGTGGCGTGTTGTCCGCCAGGTCGGCGCCGCGCACCACATCACTGATGCCCTGCTGGGCGTCGTCCACCACCACGGCGAGCTGGTAGGCCCACAGGCCATCGGCGCGCTTGAGCACGAAGTCGCCCACCGTGTGTTCGACGTCTTGCTGCTGCGGCCCCAGGCGGCGGTCCTGCCACTGGAGCACGCCGGGGGTTACGCGCAGCCGCCATGCGCGCGGCGCACGGCCTCGCAGTCCGCCGTTTTCAGGCCGGCAGGTGCCGGGGTAGCGCAAGTCACCGTGGCGGTCGCGGGCCTGCTGCGCCAGGACCAACTCCTTGCGGGTGCAGGCGCAAGGGTAGGCCGCGCCGCCGCTGATGAGTTGCGCAAGTGCAGCCTCATAGAGCGCGCCGCGCTGGGATTGCCATTGTGGCGGCGCATCCGGCCGCAGCCCCAGCACGTCGAGCTGGCGCAGGATCTCGCGGTCCATGCCAGGGGGGCAGCGCGGGCCGTCCACGTCCTCAATACGCACCAGCCATCGCCCGCCGTGCGCACGCGCATCCAGCCAGCTACCCAAGGCGGCCAGCACCGAGCCGGCATGCAAGGGGCCGGTGGGGGAGGGGGCAAAGCGACCGATGCAAGACATGGGCGCGCATTTTGAAGCGTGGGCTTTGCCTCGCTATTCCGGCTCAAGAAGGCGCAGCGGGCGCCGATACCCAAGAGCCGACAACTGCATCATGGAGGCGGCCATGAGAGTGATGGAATCGGAGTTGACCCAGAGGGCTCAGCATCGACGGTGGGAGCACTTGGAGCGCGTGGAGCGACGCGAACTGGGGCCGCCAAGTGCATTCCTGGCGCCCGAGCGCCCGACCCGGGCCGACATCAGCGAGCAGGCGCGGCAAGCTGCCCAAGGGTTGCAGAACCTTGCCGCGAGCCCACCCCCCCAGGCCGCTGCCCCAGCGGTGGCACGCAACGGCGCCCCCCACATGTCCCCCATGGCCGATGCCGCCGAGCGGATGCGTCACGACCCGCGCATGCAACTGCTCAGTGCCATGCTGCGCTGGGTGTTTGGTGAACGACCGCCCCCGACTCTGGAGGCATTGGCGGATCCGAGAGACGGACTGCAGGCCGCAGACCTGCGCACTGACGCCCCGACTGAGCTGCCTGAGGCGTCGCCGGCGCCCGCGCCTCAGCCTACCGAGGCGGCCCTACCTACGCCTAACCGTCCGGCTCCCTCGCCGACCTGGCCCGCGGGCACCACCTTGCAGGTGGAGGAAACGCGCATCGAGTTTGAGCAACTGCAGTTCTCCACCCAAGGGCGGGTGCAGACCGCCGATGGGCGCGCGTTGCAGTTCGAGATGTCCTTCTCCTTCAGTCGGGTGCAGATCGAACACCGCGAGTTCCGCTTGGCCGCGCCCCAGGATCCTTTGGTGTTGAACTTCGACGGCCCCAGCGCTGCCCTGCTGGGGCAGCGTTGGGAGTTCGATCTCAACGCCGACGGCGAGTTGGAAAGTTTGCCGGGGCTGGGCGCAGGCAGTGCCTGGCTGGTCTTTGACCGGGACCGGGATGGCCGAGTGGCCGACGGGCGGGAGCTTTTCGGCCCGCGAAGCGGGGATGGCTTTGCCGAGCTGGCGGCCCTGGATGCCGACGGCAATGGCTGGGTCGACGAGGCCGACCCCGCCTGGCAGCAGCTGGGCGTGTGGCGCCCGGGGGCGGACGGGCTGAACCGGATGACGGGTTTGAGTGATGCGGGTGTGGGCGCGCTCAGTCTGGCCCGTTTGGCCTCACCCTTCGCCCTGCATGGCCTGGGTGGGCAGGTGGTGGGTGACTTGCGCCAAAGCGGGTTGTATCTGCATGAAGACGGGCGAGCCGGCAGCCTGCAGCAACTGGACCTACGCGTATAGGTGCTGCTCCAGCAGCGCGCTACGTGTGGCCGCGCTGCGAAGCTGATTGAGCCACCAGCTCAGCGCCTTACCAGGCGGCGCGCCATTGCTGCGCCAGGCATAGTGGAACTGGCTGCGGCGCAGCTCCTGGGTGGCCTTGGCCACCAGGAGGCCGCGCGCCAAGGCCTCACGCACCAGGGGTTCGGGCAACCAACCGCAGCCTAAACCCCGCAACTGCGCCTGCAGCTTGGCCTGCAGGCTGGGCAGGGTCAGTACGTCCTGCCCTGGCACCACGCCGACGGTGCGGGGCTCCAATTGGCGGGCGGTGTCGCCCACGGTGACGATGCGGTGGGCGGCGATCTGCGCCGCGCTCAAGGGTTCTTCCAGCCCGGCCAGCGGATGGCGCGGCGCCACCACGAACAGCCACTCCATCTCGCCCAGGGGCTCGCAGGCCACCTGGGAGCCTGGCGGCGAGGCCGTGGTGCCGATGGCCAGATCAGCCTGACCGCTGACCAGGGCCTCCCAAGTGCCCGACATGACCTCGGTGCGAAAGCGCAGCCGCGTGGGCGGTCCGGGGGGCGTGGGCGGCCCCTGGGAGCCGTCCTGCAGGCCGTTGCCATGCACATGGGGCGGCGCCTCGATGCGCTGAGTCTGAAAGGCCTCGATCAAATCGAACAGCGCGCTGCGCGCAATGGCATCGTCCACCGCGATGGTGAGTTCGGCTTCCCAGCCGGTGGCGATGCGCTTGACGCGATTGGCCACGGCGTCCAACTCCATCAAGAGGCGTCGACCCTCGCGCAGCAGCTCGTGGCCGGCAGCGGTGAGTTGAGCGTGACGCGCACTGCGGTCAAACAGCAGCACGTCCATGGCCTCTTCCAGCTGGCGCACCGAGTAGGTCAGGGCCGAGGGCACCTTGCCCAGTTCGCGCGCCGCGCCGGCAAAGCTGCCGGTGCGGGCAATGGCGTCCACCATGGCCAGCGCATCGGGGGTCAGGACGCTGCGCTTGTCGGCAATGTGCATGGCTTCAGGAGATTTGAACGACGTCGCCATCCTGCCTCCTCCCGCAGGCCGGCCTGCCCGCCTAGAGTCAGGGCATTCCCTAGGAGCGATGAATGCAAATTCTGTTCAGGTCCGAGCAACGCGGTGCCGCCGACCATGGCTGGCTGCAGGCCCGTCACAGCTTTTCTTTTGGTGATTGGTATGAGCCCACGCGCATGGGCTTTGGCGTGCTGCGTGTGATCAACGAAGACCGCGTGGCCCCACACAGCGGCTTTGGCCGCCATGGCCATCGCGACATGGAGATCGTCACCTACATCCTGGCGGGCGAGCTGTCGCACCAGGACTCGATGGGGAACGGCGAAGCCGGGGCCCAGCAGAGCGGCGTGATCGGCGTGGGCGAGATTCAGCGCATGAGCGCCGGTGCCGGCGTGCTGCACAGCGAGATGAACCGCAGCGCCGCCCCCGTGCATCTGCTGCAGATCTGGTTGCTGCCGCGCAGCCGCGGCGGCGCGCCGGGTTACGAGCAGGCACGCATCCCCGAAGCTGCGTTGGCCGGGCGCTTGACCCTGCTGGCTGCACCGGAAGGAGCGTTGGTGGGCATCAACTCAGACGCACGCCTTTATGCCGGCCAGTTCTCCGGTGAGGAAGCCGCCAGCCTGAGCCTGGCCCCGGGTCGCTTGGCCTATGTCCATCTGGCGCGGGGTGAGCTCACGGTCAACGGCGAGCGCCTGCGTGCGGGCGATGCGCTGCAGATCGAGCCGGACGCGGGCCAAGTGGCCTCGATCTCGCTGGCCGGCGGCCTTGGCGCCGAGGTGCTGGTGTTTGATCTGGGCCGCGTTAGCGCGGCAGCAGCGGCTTGAGGTAGCGGTTCTCGGCCCAGCGGAACAGGCCCACCAGGCAGAGCGTCATCGCGAAGTAGAAACAGCCCGCCGTGATGTAGGCCTCGAAGGGGATGTAGTGCGTGGCGTAGATGCGCTTGGCCACGCCGGTCACGTCGGCAATCGTGACCAGCATCGCGATCGAGGTGCCGTGCAGCATGAAGATGGCCTCGTTGCCGTAGGCGGGCAGGGCGCGGCGCAGGGCGGCGGGCAGCACGATGCGCCGCATCAGCGTGGCACGCCCCATGCCGTATGCCTTGGCGGCCTCGATCTCGCCAGCTGGCAGGGCCTTGATGGCGCCGGCAATGATCTCGGTGGTGTAGGCCCCGGTATTCAGCACAAAGGCCAGGCAGGCACAGAACCAGGGCTCCTGCAGCCAGGTCCAGGCAAAGCTCTGGCGCACGGCCTCGAACTGTCCCAGGCCGTAATAGAGGATGAAAAGCTGCACCAGCATCGGGGTGCCGCGGAACACATAGGTGTAGAGCCACACCGGGCGGTTGAGCCAGGGGCTGGGCAGGGCGCGCAAGACCCCTAAGGGCACCGCCATCACGAGGCCCAGTGCCAGCGAAATCGCCAGCAGCTGCAGCGTGACCCAGGCGCCACTGAAGAACAGCGGTAGGTTTTCGATGATGGTCTGCCAGCCTTGCATCACAAAACCCCCCGGCGCACGCCGATGGCCAGCTTCTTCTCGGCCCAGTTGAAGACCAGCTCGCTCAGGGTGGTAAAGGCCAGATAGATCAAGCCCACGGCCAGAAAGAAGACGAAGGGCTCTTTGGTGGCGCCGGCAGCATCGCTGCCGCGCTTCATCAGGTCGTTGAGGCCGATCACAGAGACGATGGCCGTGCTCTTGATCAGCACCAGCCAGTTGTTGCTCACGCCCGGCAGGGCGTGCCGCATCATCTGCGGCAGCTGGATGCGCCAGCTGACCTGCCAGGGGCTCATGCCGAAGGCCAGTCCGGCCTCGCGCTGGCCCGGTGGCACCGCCAGGTAGGCGCCCCGGAAGGCCTCGGTGAGGTAGGCACCGAAGATGAAGCCAATGGTGAGCACGCCAGCCACGAAGGGGTCGACGTCGATGTAGTCCTCATAGCCCAGCCAGGTGGCCAGGTCGTTGACCAGCACCTGGCCGCCGTAAAACACCAGCAGCACCAGCACCAGGTCGGGCACGCCACGGATCACCGTGGTGTACCACTGGGCCGGCCAGCGCAACCAGCGCTGGCGGCTCAGCTTGGCAAAGCAACCGATCAGCCCGAGCACCATGGCCACGATCAGCGAGAGCAGGGCTACGCCCAATGTGAGCAGGGCGCCTTGCAGCAGGCTGGGTAGAAAACCATGGAGCATGGGGCCGACCTTTCCCTCTTACTTCTTCTTCGGGGCGACGTCGTAGGCGAAGTACTTGCTGGACAGCTTCTTGTACTCGCCGCTGGCGAACACGCCATCGATGGCGGCATTGAGCGCCGCACCCAGGGTCTTTTCATCGGCCTTGCGCAGACCGATGCCGATGCCGACGCCGAAATACTTTTCGTCGTCGATGTCGGCGCCCACGAAGGCCATGCCTTTGCCGGCATCGGACTTCAAGAAGCTGTCCACCGCGTACTTGTCCACCAGGGTGTAGTCCACGCGGCCGGCCTTCAGTTCCAGATAGATCTGGTCCTGGGTTTGGTAGCGCACCAGAGTGCTGTCCTTGTAGACGGCGGCGGCATAGGTTTCAAAGGTGGTGGCCGACTGCACACCGATCTTCTTGCCCTTGAGCGCGGCCGGGCTCACATCGCCCTTGGTGCCGGACTTGGCCACAAAGATGGCGGGTGCTGCCAGATAGGTCTTGCTGAAGGCGATGGCCTTCTTGCGGTCGTCGGTGATGGACATCGAGGCGACGATGGCGTCGATCTTCTTGGCCTGCAGGGCGGGGATCAGGCCGTCGAAGTCGGTTTTCACCAGTTCGCATTCGCGCTTCATCTGGGCGCACCAGGCGCGGGCCAGGTCGATCTCAAAGCCCTTGAGCTCGCCCTTGGCGTCGACTTCGCTGAAGGGAGGGTAGGCGCCCTCGACGCCGATGCGGAGCTTCTTGCCTGCGGTGCCTTGAGCGGCGGCCGGGGCGATGGCGGTGGCCAGCAGGGCGGCGGCCAATGCGGCCAGGGTGCGACGGAGCATGCTGAATCCTCTAGATGGGGCCGAGCGGGTCATGCGGTGGCGGCGGGCCCTGAGAGCGTCGCCACCGAGAGGCTGAAAAGGCGCACCTTAACGCCAGCGGTGCCGCTTTCGCGGACTCAGGGTGGCGAAATGTCGTAGGGGAAATACTTGGCCGCCAGGGCTTTGAAGCTGCCGTCGGCCTGGCCGGCCGCGATGGCGGCGCTGAAGGCCGCGCCCAGTTGCGCCGCGTCGGCCTTGCGCACGCCCACCCCCACGCCGTCGCCGAAGTAGCGGCGGTCACGCAGCTCGGGGCCCACGGTGCTGATGCCTTGGCCGGCCGGCGACTGCGTGAAGGCCAGCGCGGCGGACTTGTCCACCAGCGAGTAGTCGATGCGGCCGGTCTTGAGTTCCAGATAGGCCTGATCCTGCGTGGCGTAGCGGGTGATCACACTGCTGCTGTAGAGCGCGTTCACATAGGCCTCGTTGATGGTGGCCGACTGCACACCGATCTTCTTGCCCTTGAGCGCGGCGGGGCTGATATCGGCCGGCGTACCTGCTTTGGCCAGGAAGGTCTGCGGTGTGGAGTAATAGGGGCGGCTGAAGGCGATGGCCTTTTTGCGCTCGGGCGTGATGGACAGCGAGGCCACGATGGCGTCGATCTTGCGCGCCTGCAGCGCCGGGATCAGGCCGTCGAAGTCGGTCTTCACCAGCTCGCACTCGCGTTTCATGTGGGCGCACCACTGGCGCGCTAGGTCGATCTCAAAGCCCTTGATCTGGCCATCGGGCCCCACTTCGCTGAAAGGCGGATAGGCGCCTTCCACGCCGATGCGCAGCTTCTTGGGGGTCTGGGCGTGGCTACTGACCTGTGCAAGACCTGCACCGAGCAGCAGGGCGGCAAGCAGGCATCGACGGGATAGGACGGACATCGCGTTCCTTTCAGTTCGAAGTCGGGCCCGCAGCCTGCAGGCCGGGGTCCAGCAACTCGCGTTCGTCAAACACAAAGCAATGCCCACGGTAGTGGGCGCCGCCAACTTCCTCGAAGTACTTCAGGATGCCGCCCTCTAGCTGGTAGACCCTGGCTTCGGGGCCCAGCTCTTCCTGCAGCAGCAGGGCCGCCTTTTCGCAGCGGATGCCGCCGGTGCAGTAGCTCACCACGGTCTGGCCCTGCAGCTCGGCGCCGTGCTCGGCCAGGGCGGCGGGGAATTCGGTGAACTTGTGGATGCGCCAGTCCACGCAGTGCTCGAAGGCGCCCGCATCCACCTCGAAGGCATTGCGCGTGTCCAGCACTTTGATGGGGCGACCGGCGTCATCGTGGCCCTGGTCCAACCAGCGTTTGAGCGTCGCGGCGGGTAGGGCGGGCGCGCGCGGGCTGCGGTCGGGGCGGATGGTGGGCCGGTCCATGCGGATGATTTCGCGCTTGAGCTTGACTTTCAGCCGCTTGAAGGGCTGGTGCTCGCTCCAGCTCTCTTTGGGGGCCATGGCGGCAAAGCGCTCATCGGTTTCCAGCTGAGCCACCCATTGGCGGACCGCCTCGGGTGCGCCCGCCAGAAAGAGGTTGATGCCCTCTTCCGCCACCAGCACCGTACCCTTGAGCGCCAGGCTTTCAGCACGCGCCTTGAGCAGGGGTACCAGGTCAGCCGCATCGGGTAGAGCCACAAAGCGGTAGGTGGAGATGTTCAGCGTGGACGGATTCACTTCGAGACGGACTTACTTCGAAACACGGTCAATGAAGGGGCGCGCGGCCTTGAGAGCGGCCTGCGGGTCTTCAACATGGGGCACATGGCCTAGGCCCGGCAGCACGATGAGCTCGGCGGGCTCGGCCTCGGGGTGGCGGGTGGACTGGTACAGCTTGGCGGTGGCCGGTGGGATCAGGCGGTCGCGTTCGCCCCAGATCAGCAGGGTGGGGGTGCGCACCTGGGGCCAAGTCTGGGTGTAAAGCGGGCCATGGGCTTCCTGAATGAAGGCCTGGATGCGGGCGCTGAGCGCGGCGCGGTTGCCTTCGCGCAGGGTCAGCTCAAAGAAGCGATCGACCTCGGCCGCGCTGACGCGGTTGGGATCGCCATACACGGCCTCAACACTGGCGCGCACCATGGGGCGCGGCAGCAGGAAGCGGCCCAGCCAGGCCGTGGGAGTGAAGGCGCTGGTCTTGAAGCCGAGCGGCAGCACTTCGGGTTCGAAGGGCAGTCCGGCCGGATCCAGCAGCACCAGGCCGGCCACCTGCTCGGGCAGGCGCGCGGCCGTCATCCAGGCCACTTCTCCGCCCAGCGAATTGCCGGCCAGCAGCACGCGGTTCAGCTTCAGCTCTTTGAACAGCGCCGCCATGAAGTCCACATAGGCGCCGATCCGGTAATCCCCGCTCACGGCCGGGCCGGTCAGGCCAAAGCCCGGCAGGTCCATGCGGATCACGCGGCGGGTCTTGCTGAGCTCACGCGTCCAGGCGTCCCAGCTGTGCAGGCTGTCGCTGGTGCCGTGGATCAGCACGATCGGCAGGGGGTCCAGGCGTGGGCCTTCGTCGCGCAGATGGGTCAGCTGCGGCTTGTCCGCCAGCTTGAGTTCGATGAACTGCGAGGGCGGCGGGGCCCAGCGCTGCACCAGCGATTCCAGGCTGCGGTCCGGCGCTCGAAAGGCTGCGAAGCTCAGACCCAGGACCAGCAGCAGCAGGCCCAGGGCACGCAGCAACCAGGCCTGGATGAGGGCCTTCAAGGCTTGGCCTCCAGGCCGGTGATGCGCACCGGCGGTGTGGTGCTGCACAGGTCCACGCGGCCTGGGTTGTGCACAAACCAGCCGCTGCGGTTGCGGCGTGCGGCCACCCAGTCGTTCCAGACCGGATGGTCATCGCGCAGCACCTTGACGCTGGGGCGCTCGGCCTCGGGCATATCGGCCAGCAGACGGGTGCGCAGGATGGGGGTGCGGGTCTCGCCGGCGCCATAAAAACCCATCTGCCCGCTGCCGCGTGGCAGGGCGGCCAGGTGTTCGATGCCCTTGAGCACGCGTGCCACCGTGGTGATGTTCAGGTCCAGCGCACGCGGTGCCTGGCCGATCACTGCATAGAGCGAGCTGCCGTTGCTGGAATCGGCCTCGCTGCCGCGCCCGGCGCCAATCACGCCATAGCAGTGCGCGATCCAGGCCTTGTTCTTCTCACGATCCACCGCCACCGGGAAGCCATCGACAAAGCCGTTGCCCGGTGCCCAGCCATCGGTCTCGGCCAGGGGGGTGAAGGGCAGGGGGGTGAGCGCGGTGCTGAACTCGGCGGGCAGTTTTGCGCTGGCGCCGGCGGGCAGGGCGCGCGCGCCCTCGCCCTCGGTGGGGTCGCCCCATTGGGTGACGAAGTTGTCCTGCACGCGCAGCACCGCCAGGCCGTCAAAGTATCCGCCGCGCACCAGCGCGCGGATGTTGCTGGCGTGAGCCGGCGCAAAGCGCGGGGCCAGCTCCATCAACACCTGGGCTGGGGCGGCGCCAGTTTGCAATTCCATCAGCACCAGGTTCTCGGGCGCCGGGTTGCGCCAGGCTTCCTCGGGCGCGCCTGAGAGCACCTCGGCCGGGGAGCGGCTGGGCAGGTTCACGGCGGCACCCGACGCAATGGCCGCAGCCACCGCGCCCGGCTTGACCTTGGGCGCCGGTTTGGCGGTGGTCTTCTTCTTGGTGACGGCACTCGTCTTGCTGCTCTTCTTGGCCGGTGCTGCCAGGCTGTGATCTGGAGCCAGCAGGGTCAGGGCGAGGGCGGTGATCAGGCCAGCACGGGCCAACAGCGATGCAATCATGGGCAGTGACCGTCGCGGTGCAAGCGCGCGGCGCAGGGAATCCTGAAGGGCCGCGAGCATAGCGGGCTCATCGCCCCCCGGCGAAACAACGGCATAGCGCCTAAAGTGCGCAACCCAACCGTCGGAGTTCTTCATGTCCCCCGCTCTCACCGTGCAGGCCTTTGGCCACTACGCACAGGCCGCCGGCCTGTTGCTGATGCTGTGGCCTGCGGGCTTGTTGCTGCCGCTGGGCATGGCGGCGCCCACCGACCCCTGGGTGCGTGTGCTCGGTTCGCTGGCGCTGGTGCTGGGCTCCTACTATGTGGCCATGGCGCGTGCGCAGTCGCTGGCCTTTTTCCGCGCCTCGCTGTGGGGACGCTGCATGTTCGCGGCGCTGGGCGCAGGTCTGGTGGCTGCGGGCTGGGCGCCTTGGCAGCTGCTGATTTTCGGCGGCGCCGATTTGGCCGGGGCGGCTTGGACGGCCTGGGCGATGCGGCGCGCCGGCCTGACTTTGACCGAAAAGGGAGAGAACCCATGAAACGCTTTCAAGGGCTGAATGCGCTGAGCGTCATCGTGCTGGCCCTGGGCCTGGCCGGCTGCGCCACCAAGGCCCAGGACCCGATGCAGCAGGCGGTGATGACCCCGTTCAGCGATCTCAATCTGGTGCGCGCCGAGATCCCCCCGGCCTTGCTGGCGGCGCGGGCGCAGCCCTATGCCCTGGATGCAGCTGGCAGCTGCGCGCAGTGGCAGGCCGAGATTGCGGCGCTGGACGCGGTGCTGGGCGCCGACCTGGATCAGCCCGTCAACAAAGACAAACCCAGCCTGCTGGAGCGCGGCAACGAGGCCGTGGACGAGGCCGCCGGCAAAGCCCTGCGGGGTGCGGCCGAAGGGGTGATTCCCTTTCGCGGATGGGTGCGACGCCTGAGCGGGGCCGAGCGCTATGAGCGGGGGGTGGCCGCGGCCATCACGGCCGGCTCGGTGCGGCGGGCGTATCTCAAAGGGGTGGTGGCTGGCCGCGCATGCGCGGCCGCGGAGGCAGCGCGTGCCCCTGCTTGAGGTCTGGGTCGTCGAGGACCCGCACCATGCGCTGCCTGCTGGGACGGCACAGGCCTTGGCCGATGCGCTCGGCCCGGCCCTGGGCAGTGCCCCCGGCCATACCTGGGTGCGGCTGCAGCGCGTGTCGCCGGCCGACTATGCCGAGCAGGAAGCGGCCGTTGCCGCAGCTCCCGTGTTCATTGAGCTCGGACTGCGCGGCCCAGTTGAGGATGCGGCCGAGTTGCTGGAGCGACTGACCCCGCTGGCGGCGCAGGCCCTGGGCCGTGCGCCCGAGTGGGTGCATCTGCGCCTGCTGCCACCCCTGGGTGGCCGGCAGGCCTTTGGCGGACGCTGGGTGCCGCCGCTGGAGTCTCGAGAACGATGAGTGCTTTCGAACAGCTTTTGAACACCGTGGCCGGCGAGGTCGCGCACTTTGACCGCGAAGCCGCCCGCCATCGCGATCAGTACCGGCGCGGCCAGACCATCCTGATCCTGTGCAGCGCGGCAGCGTCCATCGTCTCGGGCCTGGGCCTGCTGCTGGGCAGCCAGCAAGGGCCCTTGCTGCAGTTCGTGGTGCTGTGCCTGACCACCACCACGGCCGGCCTGGGCGCCTGGCTGGAGATGCGTCGCGCGCGCGAGCTGTGGCAGCACGAGCGCGCCCTGCATCACGGCTTGCAGGACCTGGAGCGCGAGATGCATTTCCGCGCCGCCCAGGGCGAGCCGGCGCCGGCCCAACTGGAGCAATGGTTTGAGCGCCTGCAGCAGCTGTTGGGTTCGGGCAGCGAGCGCTGGGCGCGCATCGTCGAACGACCGGAGAAGCGCTGATGCTGCAAATGAAACCGATCTGTGAGCGCTGCCAGGTCAGCCTGCCGGCCGAGCAGCCAGGCGCCTGGATCTGCTCCTACGAGTGCAGCTTTTGCAGCACCTGCTGCGTGCAAATGGGGCAGCGCTGTCCCAACTGCGGCGGCGACTTGCAGCGTCGGCCGACGCGGCAGCCCGAGCAGAGTACGGACACGCAGCGCTGACTTGCTCATCTGTTTAACCCGCCCAATCTGTTGTCCGCTCCGCCGTGACGAGCGTACTGGCGCGGCTTCATACGCCCGGAGGTGCGCAATGGTGCATTGAGTCGGGTTAACCCCGCCCCCAGCCTGGGCGGTGGATGCCTTTGGGGCGTCGCCCAGTCGCCACACCGGCTCAAGCTGCCCTTAAGTGCGTTGCCAGAATCTGCGCAAAAACCAATACACGAAAAGGGAGGATCGATGAGCGCTGAAAGCCGCTTCCGCACGCTTTGCATTGCGACGGGCATTGGATTACTGGTGTCAGGCTGCGGGGGAGGTGGTGGCTCTGCTCCTGCGCCAGCACCAGCACCAGCACCTAACCCAGCACCTTCAGGCCCTGTTCAGGCCCTGGTGACGGTGTCCTCTGAAAGGGCTTGGGCAAACGAGTTCGTTCGATTCGACGTCGGTGACCAATGGTTGAAATTCAGCCTTGAGTGGGACTTTGGAGATGGCAGTGCTAAACCCTTTGGGCCGACTGTCGAGCATCAGTTTTCGAGCCCCGGTCGCTACACCGTCACTGTTCGTGGAAAAGATGGCCAGGGCGCAGAGTTGATTGGGACCACGGTGCTGCAAGTGGAAGCACCGGGGGTGCTGCCGGCGCGCATCGATAACCGCTTGCTGCCCGATTGCGCAGGATTGCACTGCGGGCTGAATGCGGACGGTAGCTATTCGGGCAAGGGGATCGGTATCTGGCGCTACCGAAACGGTAGCCCGGTGATGCAGTCCATCGACCTCGAACTGGCTGGTTTGCGCGCAGGCCAGAGCCTGACGCTTGTCTTCAGCAACGGGACCAGCTCAACAGGCACCGACCTGCCCGGTGCTGGCGAACCTGGTTTGGCTGCCTCCCCCTCGATGAATGCGACGCATGCAGGCGATCATGCCCATGAGCAAGATGCTCGCTATCGCCATCACAGCCTCACGCTAGAGGACAACGCAGCGACGCTGCGCGCCTGGTCGGAGCGAGTTAAAACACCCTTCCAGCCAACGACTGAAGCGCGGCGTAAGGTGCAAGCCGCAGAGCTGGGGAGCACGCGCGTATGGATCGAGGGAGGAAGCTTCTTTGATCCCGAGACGCCGTACACCGCTCAGCTCCTAGCGCGTTGCCCAGCGCCATTTGGGCGGCAGATTCTGTATTGGGTGGATCAGGAATTGATCAAGACCAGTACGTTGAGCACTCAGAAGATAGAGCCGCTGCGGGCGAGTTTTTGTGGAGAGAAGGGTGGTTACGCGCGCAGTGTGGCCTTAATGGGTGATGTTTGGGGTGATGCTGCAGCAGCGGACAACAGCCTCATTCAAGATCTGCCGGGGCAGCTCCAAGATGTGCATGTGGTCATCCTTGGGCGTGCTGATCCGACAAAGACCCGAGATTGGGCTGGCTATGTCTTGGGTAGGAATAACTACGCGCAGGGACTCAACGCGGCCCTCGTCATGTTCTTGGATGGCGAGGGTGTGGCTAAAGACATTGAGGATTACAAGTCGACCGCGATCCATGAACTGACTCATTTGATTCAGCACTATCAACTTGGAATCAAACGCAATCGTGGATATAGCTCGTGGCTTACGGAGAGTTCCGCCGTCGGCAGCGAGGACCTGCTGAGCGAGTTCATTAGCCCTGGGCGCAATCGAGTTCTTGAAGATGGAGTGGCAAGATACTTGAGAGAAGCCACCAATCTGTCTTTGCTCCAGTGGCGGGGCGGCTACCGTTCCTATGACATGGGGGCGAGCCTCTTGACCTTTCTGAATCGTCGCTACGGCCCGGAGCTACTGAAAGAGTTGGCCGCGGGTTGCGAAGGTGCGGGCAGTGCAGCGGGCAGCCACCAATGCCTGGACAGCATCTTGCGCCGACTTGGTGGTGGGGGGCTGGAGGACGAGTGGAATCGAATGAGCGCAAGCCTGTTTGGCGGCATGCCAAAACATGCTCAGCCATTGGGCTATGGGTGGCGCCGAGCCCAGTTCGGGGACTTTGCATTGCAGGGGCTTGATACCTTGAGGCTCGCGTCCAGCCGGTCCAGGGAGACTTTTAGCAAGCTGACCCAGTTCGGCGGCGGGTCGCATGCTTTTGTTGGCGACACGGTGGTCGCATCTACAAGCCGCTATGTGCGCAGGGGCGTCAAGCTGCCGCCGGGAACGACGGTTACAGTCGTGGCCCACCCCTGAACTCCAGCATTCGGGCAAGGTGGCCTTTTGGGCTTGGCGACAGGCCTGAGTTCACGGCTATGGGCGGGCTGGTTGATCACCCTGGCAATGCCAGAGCGTCGAGCAGCTCCGATTCGATGACAAGCTGCTCGCGCGGGTTCTGCAGCGCCGCGCCGTTCACCAAGAAGCTGTCCTCGACGCGCTCGCCCAGGGTGGAGATCTTGGCCAGCTGCAGATTGATGCGGTGGCGCGCCAGCACGCGGGCGATGGCGTAGAGCAGGCCGGCGCGGTCGCTGGCCGAGAGCGACAGCACCCAGGCCTGGGCGCGTTCGTCCGGGCGCAGGCTGACACGCGGCGTGTAAGGGAAGGACTTGACGCGGCGCGACAGGCGCGCACGGCGCGGCTCGGGCAGCGGGCCGGTCTGGGCCAGGGCCAGGGCCAGCTTCTGCTCCACCAGGGGCACCAAGTCGCGCTGCAGTGCGCCGACATCACCCGACAACACCTGGAAGGTGTCCAGCGCCACGCCGTCGCGGGTGGTGTGCACCTTGGCGTCCAGGATGTTGAAGCCGGCGCCATCGAAGTAGCCGCAGATGCGCGCAAAGAGATCGGGCACATCGCGGGCATAGACCAGCACCTGCAGGCCCTCACCCACAGGGCTGGGGCGGGCGCGAACCACCGCTCCCGCCAGTTGTCCCACATGGCGCCACAACTCGCGCGCATGCCAGGCCAGCTCGCTGGCCTCGTGGCGGGCGAAGTAGCTGAGCTGCAGGGTGGCCCACAACGGGGCTTCGGTGTCCGGCAGGGCCGAGCGCAGGGCCAGCAGCTGGCGCGCTTCTTGGCGCCGGGCCTCGATCTCGGCTTCGTGTTTGATGGGCGCACCGCCCAGATGGCGCAGGGTCAGGCGGTAGCAGTCTTCCAGCAGCTTGCCCTTCCAGGCATTCCAGACCTTGGGGCTGGTGCCCCGGATATCGGCCACGGTCAGCAGGTACAGGGCGGTGAGGCGGCGGGCGTCGCCTACCTCGCGCGCAAAGGCGGCCACCACCTCGGGGTCGCTGAGGTCTTCCTTCTGCGCCACCTGTGAGAGCCGCAAGTGCTTGCGCACCAGGAACTCGACCAGTTCGGCGTCGGCCTTCGAGAGCTTGTGCGCGCGGGCGAAGCGGCGCGCCTCAATGCCCCCGATCTGACTGTGGTCGCCACCCCGGCCCTTGCCGATGTCATGGAACAGGGCGGCGATGAGGAGCAGGGCAGGGGCGTCGAACTGCGCGGCCAACTGCGAACAGAACGGGTACTCGTGTGCGTGCTCCGGGATGAAGAAGCGACGCATATTGCGCACCACCATCAGGATGTGCTGGTCCACGGTGTAGACGTGGAACAGGTCGTGCTGCATTTGGCCAACGATGGCGCGGAAGGCCCAGAGGTAGCGCCCCAGCACCGAGGTCTGGTTCATCAGCCGCAGCGCATGGGTCTGGCCCTGGGGGGCGCGCAGCAGGGTCATGAACTGCTCGCGGTTGCGGGCATCGGAGCGCCAGCGCGCATCCATCACCCCGCGAGCGTTGTACAGCGCGCGCAGGGTGCGGCTGGACAGGCCCTTGAGCCCGGCCACGGTGGCGTAGAGCACAAAGGTTTCCAGGATGGCGCCGGGTTCGCGCTGGAACAGGTCCTCGTCCACCACATCGATCAGGCCGGCGCGGTCCTGAAAGCGGGGGTTGAGCGGCCGCACGGCGGCCTCGGCCACGCCCTGGATGCGCTCCTGCAGATTGAGCATCAGGATCTGGTTGAGCTGGGTGACCGCCTTGGCGGCCCAGTAGTAGCGCCGCATCAGAAGCTCGGAGGCGCGCACCGTGCCCTGTGCTTTGAGACCCAGTCGCTGTGCCACGGCGGCCTGCAGGTCGAAAACCAGCCGGTCCTCGCGCCGCCCGGCCTGGGCGTGCAGCAGGCAGCGGATGAGCTTGAGCGTGGCCTCATTGCGCTGCAGATGTCGCGCTTCCAGCGCCGAGATCAGCCCGGCGCGCGCCAACTCGCCCCAGCTGGCGCCCAGGCCCGCGCCACGCGCGATCCACATCAGTACTTGCAGATCGCGCAAGCCCCCTGGGCTTTCCTTGCAGTTGGGCTCCAGCGCGTAGGGCGTGTCCTCGAACTTGGTGTGGCGCTGCTGCATCTCCAAGAGCTTGCCGCGCAAGAAGGTGGGTGCATCCACGGCGGCCCCCACGGCCTGCGTGAAGGCCTGGAAAACCTTGGGGGGACCGGCCAGCCGGCGGGCCTCCAACAGCGAGGTCTGAACGGTGAGGTCCTTGCGAGCTTCGATCAGGCACTCGGGCAGAGTGCGCACCGACGAGCCGATCTCCAAGCCGGCGTCCCAGCAGGCGCTGATGAAGGCCTCCAGCGAGTCGCGCAGCGGCCCAGGCATGTGAGCGTCGACGTCGGAGGGCAAGAGCACCAGCACGTCCACATCGGAGCTCGGAAAAAGCTCGCCCCGGCCAAAGCCGCCCACGGCCACCAGGCAGGCCTGGGCGGGCAGGCTGGCGGCCTGCCAGAGTGCGAGCAGGGCGGCATCCGCCTGCGCGGCCAGGGCCTTGAGCAGCGCCTGCACCCGCGCGGTGCTGGGGCTTTGCTGCGCGAACTGCTGCAGCAAGCGCTGCTTGGCGTCGCGCCAGCTCATGTTCGGGCCTTGGCTCAGGCTTTGATGAAGGCCGGGGGCGGCGGGCTGCCGGCCGAGAGCGTCAGGATGTCGTAGCCGGTCTCGGTGACGGCAATGGTGTGCTCCCATTGCGCCGAGAGCGAGCGGTCCTTGGTGACAATGGTCCAGCCGTCGGGCAGCTCTTTGATCTCGCGCCGGCCGGCGTTGATCATGGGCTCGATGGTGAAGACCATGCCGGGTACCAACTCTTCCAGGGTGCCCGGGCGGCCATAGTGCAGCACTTGCGGCTCTTCATGGAACTTCTTGCCTACGCCGTGGCCGCAGAACTCGCGCACCACCGAGAAGCCCGCCGGTTCGGCATAGCTCTGGATGGCGTGGCCGATGTCGCCCAGGCGCGCACCCGGCTTGACCTTGGCAATGCCCTTCCACATGGCTTCGTAGGTGAACTGGCACAGGCGCTTGGCCGCGATGGAGCCTTCGCCCACGATGTACATGCGGCTGGTGTCGCCGTGCCAACCGTCCTTGATCACCGTGCAGTCGATGTTCAGGATGTCGCCGTTCTTCAGCGGCCGGTCATTCGGGATGCCGTGACAGACCGTGTGGTTGACCGAGGTGCAGATGGCGGCCGGGAAGGGCGGGTAGCCTGGCGGCTGGTAGCCGATGGTGGCCGAAATCGCGCCCTGCACCTCCAGGATGTGGTGGCGCGCAATGTCGTCCAGCTGCTGGGTCGTGACCCCGGCTTTGACATGGGCGGTCAGCAGGTCCAGCACCTCGGAGGCGAGGCGGCCGGCGATGCGCATGCCCTCGATGTCGGCGGGCGTCTTGATTTGGATCGTCATGGGTCAATTATCCCGACTGCTCCCGGCCGTCTCAGGCCGACCACTGAATCCAGCCGAAGTGCGCCGTGAGCAAGACCACGATGCCAAAGCCGATGCGATACCAGGCAAAGGGTGTAAAGCTGTGGCTGGCCACATAGCGCAGCAACCAACGCACGCACACCCAGGCCGAGAGGAAGCTGAACAGCAGACCCACGCCAAACATCGGCAGATCGCTCCATGCCAGCAGCTCGCGCTCTTTGTAGAGGCTGTAGGCGCCGGCGCCGATCAGGGTGGGGATGGCCAGGAAAAAAGAGAAATCGGTGGCGGTCTGGCGCGACAGCCCCAGGAACATGCCGCCAATGATGGTGGCGCCCGAGCGACTGGTGCCCGGGATCATGGCCAGGCACTGCACCAGTCCGACCTTGAGCGCGTCAAGCGGTGTCATGTCGTCCACCGCCTGGATGCGCGGCTGGACGCTGGCCTGGCGGCGTTCGGCCCACAAAATGATGAAACCGCCGACGATGAATGCGCTGGCCACCACGGTGGGGGTGAAGAGATGGGCCTTGATGGCCTTGCCCAGCAGCAAACCCAGGACCACCGCCGGCGCGAAGCCGATGGCCACATTGAGCACAAAGCGGCGCGCCTGGGGCTGGCTGGGCAGGCCCGCCGCCACGGCCTTGAGACGCTGGGCGTAGACCAGAATCACCGCCAGGATGGCGCCGGTCTGGATCGCGATGTCAAAGACCTTGGCTTTGGCGTCATGCAGGCCGAGCAGCTGCCCGGCCAGGATCAGGTGGCCGGTGGAGCTGATGGGCAGGAATTCGGTCAGGCCCTCGACCACGCCCATGATCGCGGCCTTGAGCAAGAGCAACGCGTCCATGGCGGTCTTGTTCCATCACAAAAAGGGCGCGGATCATAGCCAGCAGCGCCCCGGCTCCTCTCTAGAATCCCGCCCGCCCCACCTCTTGCCGGGGCCAGCAAGGAATACAAGATGAATATCGAACAAGCCCGCTTCAACATGATCGAGCAGCAGATCCGCCCCTGGGATGTGCTGGACCCGGCGGTCTTGCAACTGCTCAGCCTGGTGCGCCGCGAGGATTTCATGCCCAGCAACGTGCGACACCTGGCTTTCATGGACACCGAACTGCCCCTGGGCGGCGGCCGGCTGATGTTGCAGCCCAAGGTCGAGGCCCGGCTGCTGCAGGAATTGCAGTTGCAACCCACCGATCGGGTGCTGGAGTTGGGCACGGGCAGTGGCTATCTCACGGCTCTGCTGGCGCATCAGGCCTCTGAAGTGCTGAGCCTGGAGCCCCGCGCGGACTTGGCCGAGGCCGCCCGCGAGCGCCTGCGTCGCCTGGGTCTGTCGCGGGTGCAGGTGCGCCAGGCCGACCCGGCCCAAGGCGCGGCGGCGGACGGCCCCTTTGACGCCATCGTGCTGACGGGCTCCTTGCCCAGCACGCCGGAGGCCCTGAAGGCTCAGCTCAAGCCCGGTGGTCGCCTGCTGGTGGTGGAAGGCGAGCTGCCCGTGATGCGCGCGGTGCTGTGGCGCTGCATGGCGCCTGGCCAATTCAGCCGCCGCGAGCTCTTTGATACCGTATTGCCGCGCCTGACCGGTGTGGCCGAGGCGCCCAGTTTTGCGTTTTGAGGCGGGACGGCTCGTCGGGGGTCTGACCCCAGTCAGCCTGCCGGGGCTGCAACTCGTCGCATGACGGGTGGCTGTTCACCCCCGGCACCCCTATAACCTCGCCCGCTGCGGCGTCCGACCCTGTTTGGTGCGCCCCTCCACAAACAAACCCTGCTGAAGGACTGGTGATGCCCTCTGTGTTCCCGACCCCGCTGAAACTTGCTCTGCTGCTGGCTTTCGGCGGCGCTGCCCAGGCTCAGAGCCTGAACGAGCTCTATCAGGCGGCACGCGCCTATGACGCCAGCTATCTGTCCGCCCGTGCAGCCTCCGAGGGTGCGCAACATCGGCTCACGCAGGCACAGGCCTTGCGCAAGCCCTCTGTGGGCTTGGGTATCAGCAGCACGCGTACCGAGCTGGACGTGCCGGTGCGCGGACGGGGAGCAGTGAATTCCACCGGGGCGAGTGTCAGCGCCAGCTATGCGCTCTACAACCAATCGCACGGCGCCTCCATTGCGCAGGCCGAACGCGGTGTGGAGCTGTCGCGTGCCGACCTGGCCGTGGCCGAGCAGGATCTGATGGTCCGTGTGGCCCAGGCCTACTTTGATGTTCTGGCCGCGCGTGAGGCCCTGGCCACCAGCCAGGGCAGCAAGAAGGCCATTGCCGAGCAACTGGCCTCGGCCAAGCGCAATTTCGAAGTCGGCACGGCCACCATCACCGACACCCGCGAGGCCCAGGCTCGCTTTGACCGCGCCACGGCACAAGAGATCGCGGCCGAGAACGATCTGCGCGTCAAGCGCGTGACACTGGATCAGCTGGTGGGCCGCAACGATGTGGATCCCAAGCCCTTGGCGCAGCCGGTAGCCTTGCCCGTGGTGGAACCGCTCAATGTCGACCCCTGGCTGGCCCAGGCCGAGGCCGGTCACCCGCAGATCCAACGTGCCCGTCTGGGCCTGGATGTGGCCCAACTGGAGGTCGACAAGGCCAAGGCCGCTGAGCGTCCGACCCTGGATTTGACCGGCTCGCTGGGCGTGAAGCGTGACAGCGGGAGCTTTGCCCAGCCAGTGGGCAATACCCAAAACGCCGTGGTGGGTGTGAGCTTCAAGATGCCGCTCTACACCGGCGGAGCCACCCAGGGCCGCATCGCCGAAGCCCTGGTGCTGGCCGAGAAGTCGCGCAACGACCTCGAATTCGCGCGCCGCTCGGTGGCCGAAGGCACGCGCCGCAGCTTCTACGGTCTGCAGTCCCTGAACGCCCAGGTCAAGGCCTTCGAGGCCGCCGAGTCGTCCAGCAAACTGGCACTGGAAGCCACGCAACTGGGCTACAAGGTCGGCGTGCGGGTCAACCTGGACGTGCTGAATGCCCAGGCCCAGCTTTACGCCACCCAGAACGACCTGGCCAAGGCGCGTTTTGATACCTTGGTGACCAGCCTGAAGCTGCGTCAGGCTTCGGGGCAGCTGCGCCCTGAGGACATCGCCGCGCTGGACGCTCTGCTGGCCAAGTAAGGAGCGGGTGGCGCGTCGATGCTGATGGTGTTGTCGCCGGCGAAGACGCTGGACTATGAGTCGCCGCCGCCGCCGGCTTGGGTGAGCCTGGAGGGCGAGCTCACGCGGCCGGAGTTCATGGCCGAAGCCGCGCCCCTGGTGGAGCGGCTGCGTACCTTCAGCCCGGCGCAGTTGGGCGAGCTGATGGAGATCTCACCCGCACTGGCCGAGTTGAACGTGCGGCGTTTCAAGGACTGGCGGCCGCGCAGCACGGCGCAGAACAGCCGGGCGGCGTTGCTGGCCTTTCATGGTGACGTCTATGAAGGGCTGGATGCCGCCAGCCTGGACGCAGCTGCGATCGCCCGCGCCCAGCGGCAACTTCGCATCCTCTCAGGCCTCTACGGTGTGCTGCGCCCGTTGGACCGCATGCAGCCCTATCGCTTGGAAATGGGCCGTCCGCTGGAAACCCCGGCCGGCCGGGGCCTCTACGCCTATTGGGGGGATCGCCCCACCCAGGCGCTCAACCGCCTGGGCGCACAGCAGCGCGTGCCCTTGCTGGTGAACTTGGCCTCGCAGGAGTACTTCAAGGTGGTGCAGCGACGACACCTGAAGTTGCCGGTGCTGGAATTGGTGTTCGAAGAAGTCAAGGCCGGCCAGCCCAAGGTGATCAGCTTTTTTGCCAAGCGGGCCCGTGGCCTGATGGCGCGCTACGCTTTGACGCAGGGCATTGAGCATCCGGACGATTTGCGGGGGTTCACGTCCGAGGGCTATGCCTGGGTGGCTGCGGCCTCGACGCCGCAGCGCTGGGTGTTTCGTCGGGAGCTACAGGCATGACGCAATACGTGACGCCGGATCTGCGGCGTTGGATCAAGGAGCAGTTGGCGGCAGGACAGTCGGCGGCCGATTTGGTGCTGTCGATGACCGGTGCCGGCTGGGAGCAAAAGGTGGCCGTCCAGGCCGTGGCCCAAGCCAAGCTGGATGGCTGGTTCAAGAAGGACGCCCCCAAGCAGCCGGCCCTGCCTGAGCCCAATATCGAGGACGGGCGCTGCGAGATTGACGTGGGTGACCGCGTGATTCAGGTGCTGAGCACGGTGCAGCATCCTCGGGTGGTGGTCTTTGGAAATCTGCTGGATCGGCAGGAATGCGAGACCATCATCGAGGCCGCCCGGCCGCGCATGGAGCGTTCCGAGACCGTGGCCGAAGCCAAGGACGGCAGCGAGGTCAATGCGGCGCGCACCAGCCGCGGCATGTTTTTCGAGCGCGGCGAGAACGAGGTGATCGCGCGGGTCGAGGCGCGCATCGCGCGCCTGGTGAACTGGCCGGTGGAGAACGGCGAAGGCTTGCAGGTGCTGAACTACCAGCCTGGCGCCGAGTACCAGCCGCACTACGACTACTTTGACGCCAAGCACGTCAGCACACCCAGCATCCTCAAGCGCGGTGGCCAGCGGCTGGGCACCCTGGTGATGTACCTCAACACGCCCAAGCGCGGTGGGGCGACCACCTTTCCGGACATTCGCATGGCCGTTCAGCCCATTCAGGGCCAAGCGGTGTTCTTTAGCTACGACAAACCCGACCCCAGCACGATGACCCTGCATGGCGGTGCGCCGGTGCTGGAGGGTGAGAAGTGGGTGGCCACCAAGTGGTTGCGACAAGGGCGCTTTGAATAGGCCGCCCATGGACAATGCGGGCATGAGCGAAACCGCAGCGACACAGACCAATGCCGACCCGGCCGAACTGGCCAAGTTCGGTGACGCCGCCCACCGCTGGTGGGACCCCGAAAGCGAATTCAAGCCACTGCATCAAATCAACCCGCTGCGCTTGGCCTGGATCGATGGCTTGGCTGGCCTGCGCGGTCAGACCGTGCTGGACGTGGGCTGTGGCGGCGGTTTGCTGTCCGAAGCCATGGCGCGCCACGGCGCAGCCCAGGTGCTGGGCATCGATTTGAGCCCCAAGGCCCTGGGGGTGGCTGAGTTGCACGCCATGGAAGCGGAGGTCATGAATCTGCGCTACCGCGAAGTGGCCGTGGAGACCTTGGCGCAAGAGCAGCCAGCTTCCTTCGACACCGTGACCTGCCTGGAGATGCTGGAGCATGTGCCGGATCCCGAGTCGGTGGTGCGAGCCTGCGCGCAACTGGTCAAACCCGGTGGCTGGGTGTTTTTCTCGACCCTCAACCGCCGACCCAAGGCCTATGCCTTGGCCATCCTGGGTGCTGAGTACCTGCTGGGCATGCTGGCCAAAGGCACCCATGATTACGCCCGTTTCATCCGCCCCAGTGAACTGGCAGGCGCCGTGCGTCAAGCTGGCCTGACACCGCTGCGCATGAGTGGCCTGAGCTACAACCCACTGACTCAGCGCTACGCCATCGGTGAAGACACCGACGTCAACTACCTGTTGGCGGCACGCCGACTGTGAGGCGCTTCGAGTGCCGGGCGGTGCTGTTCGATCTGGATGGCACCCTGATCGACTCGGCGCCCGACTTGGCGGGCGCAGCCAACCATCTGCGTGAAGCCCGAGGGCTGGCCCCGCTGCCGCTTGCTGCCTTGCGTCCCTGGGTGGGAACGGGCGCGCGGGGCATGCTCAAGGTGGCCTTGCATCTGGATCCCGATCACACGGAGTTTGAAGCGACCCGAGACGAATTCTTGGCCGTGTACGAGCGTCGACTCTTGCAGGACACGCGGGCCTTTTCGGGGGTTCCCGCATTGCTCGCGGCGCTGGTAGCACGCGGGCTGCCCTGGGGTGTCGTGACCAACAAGGCCGAGCGATTTGCATTGCCCATCTGCCGCGACATGCCCCTGTTGCAGTCTGCCGCGGCGGTGGTTGCCGGCGACACCACCACTCACGCCAAACCCCACCCCATGCCTTTGCTGGAGGCTGCGCGACGCCTGGGCGTGGCGCCAGAGCACTGCATCTATGTGGGCGACGACGAACGTGACATGCAAGCCGCTCGAGCAGCCGGAATGCCCGGGATCGTGGCCCGGTGGGGCTATCTGGGTCATGGCGACATCCAGAGTTGGGGCGCCGAGGCTGAAATTGAAGCGCCAGAGGCTTTGCTCGCTCTCCTGGCCTAGAATGGCGACGCTTTTCTGGGGCCGACCTGGTTTCGACGTGGGTGCGGATCTGGAGTAGGGCATGCCGAGCACCAGTTCGCTCGTAAATCCACTGGAAACAAACCAACTGCGAACGACGAACGTTTCGCCCTCGCCGCTTAAACACCGGTGAGCCTCTCAACGGCAGGCCGATGGGCCGGGTCCGCAAGGGCTGAGAGGTCATTCACATCGGCTGGTTCCTTGGTGGGCTTCTCACCCGGGAACGAGACTCAAGAGGCTGGGTTCCTACGTAGCGTGCGCGATGCGCGACCGGGAGCCGAGATTCAAATCAACGCGCTAAGCATGTAGATCTGCCCGGTGATGGCTTACGGACGGGGGTTCAATTCCCCCCGGCTCCACCAGAACAAGGTTTGCGACAGTTCGCAAACGACCGAAAGGCCCAAGTAAATCAACGACTTGGGCCTTTTTTTTGTCCGCAGAGGTGCAGTAACTTCCGCCGACTTCCGGCCCAAAGTTGCAGTAACTTATGCAGTAACCCCACAATCCGGCCACCCAAGCCGCGAAAGTTACTGCATGGCGCGAGACCTGATCCCGGGCGACAAGACCCTTAAAGCCATCAAGCAAGGCGACCCCCGCAAGCGCATCAGCGATGGCGACGGCCTCTATCTGCTGCTGTTCGTGAAGGGCGGGGCGCATGGCTGGCGTTTCGACTACAGCTTTGGCGGCAAGCGCAAGACCCTGAGCCTGGGCACCTACCCCGACACCAGCCTTTCGCTTGCCCGCGACAAAGCCAACGAGGCGCGCAAGCTGCTGGCGGCCGGAACCGACCCCAGCGACGCCCGCAAACAGGCCAAGGCCGAAAGCCAAGCCCAGGGCGAGGCCCAGGCCCGGGAAAAGCAGGGCCTGCCCGCGCTGGGCTCCTTTGAGGCTGTGGCCCGGGAGTGGTGGCAGGAGGTGCATTGCGCCAAGGTCAGCGAAAGCCACGCGGCGCGCACCCTGGTGCGGCTGGAGCAGGACGCCTTTCCCTGGATCGGCAGCAAACCCATTGCCGAGCTCAAGGCCGCCGATGTTTTGGCCTGCGCGCAGCGCGTGGTGCAGCGGGGCGCCATTGAAACCGCTCACCGGCTCAAGGACGCCTGCGGGCAGGTGTTCCGCTACGGGGTGGCGAAAAGCCTGTGCGAACGCAACCCCGTGCCCGATCTGCGCGACGCCTTGCCCCCGGTTCCGGCCCGGCATCTGGCCTCAATCACCGAGCCGGCCAAGGTGGCCGAGTTGCTCCGTGCCCTGCAGAGCTATCAAGGCCAGCCCATCACCCAGGCCGCGCTGCAACTCTCGCCCCTGCTGTTCCTGCGCCCCGGGGAGTTGCGCCACCTGGAATGGGCCTGGATCGACTGGGAGCAGCGCTGCATCAACATCCCGGCCGCCCTGATGAAGCGCAACAAGGCCGACAAGGCCACCGGCGCCCCGCATTGGGTGCCCCTAGCCAATCAGGCCCTGACGGTGCTCGAAACGCTCAAGCCACTGACCGGCGCCGGCCGCTTCCTGTTCCCGGCCCTGACCACCGACAGCCGGCCGATGAGCGAAAACACCGTGCGCTCCGCCCTGCGCCGGCTGGGCTATGGCAATGAGGACATGACCGCCCACGGCTTCCGCGCCATGGCCCGCACGATGGCCGATGAGCAGTTGGGCGTGCCGGTGGAAGTGATCGAGGCCCAGTTGGCCCATGCCGTGGCCGACAGCCTAGGGCGGGCCTACAACCGCACCCAATTCCTGGCCCATCGGCGCGAACTGATGCAGCGCTGGGCCGACTACCTGGACAAGCTGCGGCAGGGGGCGGAGGTGTTGCCCTTCAAGGCGGCCTGATTTGAGCAATCGATTTCTCCGCGCCTAGGCTGATCCCCAAGGAAGACTGGCTCTGACTTGTTTCAAATTTGCTGCCACAACAAAGAGAACCAAGATGGACTGCGTAGATAGCAACCTGCCCGAGATTGACGAAGCGTCCCGTGCCCGTACTGAAATCGCGAAGAGGGAGCTGATCAATCAGCGCCTTCGGCGGTTAACTGTGCCGAGTCCTGGCTCTGAGGATGAGCGGGCTGCCAAGCATGCAGCAAGGTTGGCGGAGTTGAAGCAGGACCAAATCTGTCGTACATCGGGCGGTCTAGTGATCACCCATCGCGTTTACTCCGAAGAATCAGGAAAGCATGAGCCGCTAGATGGCAGCAGTTTGCTGCGTCGGCTTGAGGCTATCCAGTCTGATGTCGAAGGCTGGTTGGAGGATTACGGATGTACCTCAGAAGTCATTTCGCGCGCTGTTCGGCTGGTGGGTGTGGCACATAAGACTTGGCACCATCGGTTCGAGGTGGCGCCGGGTAACTACGTCGACAAGATGTACATGACCATCAAATATCGATTTGGGGATCAGCTTCCCGAGTTGGATGGAGTGAACTTTGCCGAGGACCTTCTCACCGTTGGTTCGGAAGATGACGCCGACGCCGACGCCGACGCCGCTCCGCTGGTCTTGTTTGAGAGGCCAGCGGGCAGCCTTGATCTTAAGAAAGAGGATTTGGCATTCATTGCCGCGCTTGAACCATTTGAGTGCTGGTCAAACGCCCCGTTGTTGTTGGTCGCATCGCTTTGGTTTGTCCACTTGTCTCTTGTACTGAGAGGCGCTGGTGATAGTGATGGCGCCTTCTGCGCTGCACAAGGAGCCCGTGATCTTCAGGTAATGGCAGGCTTTTACGCCGACGCGGAAGGGGTTGAAAACGCATCTGAAATGACTGACTTGCGAACTGCTCAAACTGCGGCGGTTGAGCTGGGGCGTCGGGGAATTGAGAAGCGCCATGCCAAGAACAGGGCGGTGAAGCGGACTGCAATCGAGCTCTACCAATCACGGGAGTGGAAGTCTCGCGCCGAAGCGGTGCGAGCTATCGCGCCGCAAGTCAGCAGGGACCCGACCACCGTTAAGGCATGGTTTGAACGCTTTGACCGTGTAAGACGTTTGGAATGATGCGGTTCTAGCGTGACAACTGCTCTTTTGCCGCCAAGGTAGCTGTTTTCTCGGTAGCGCCGTATCGCGCGCCAAAGGTCAAAAACAGACCATTCGCTTCATGTTCAACCCTCATGAAGTACCGATGTCCAACAACGCACACACAAGTCCCCGCCCCGAGCTCAAGCGAAAGGGGCTGACGGAGCAACCGCTTCAAGCCGCGCAAATCTCAGAAGCCCTGTTGAAACTGAAGACTGTTCAAGCCCTTACCGGCCTTGGAAAAACTTCTGTTTACGCACGAATCAAGACTGGCGAGTTCAGGCCGATCCACCTCAGCAAACGCGCTGTGAGATTCAGGGCCGGTGACATTCAGGCTTGGCTCCAAGCCCAGGGCCAATAAGGGGACGGCCATGCACCAAGAAAAAAGGACCACCCCCGAAAAAGAAGCGGCCCTCAAAGCATTGCGCAACGAGTTTATCGGCACCGACGCTGGCACCCAAGGACAGCGCGCACTAGCGGCGCTGAGGTTGTTCCCACTGACGACGTTTGAGCTGTCTCGGTGCCTGGATGTGTACCACCCGCCGGCTCGCATCAAGGAGCTTAGGCAGGCCGGGCACAACATCGTCACGCTGCGCGAGACGGTGACAACCGAGGCGGGTGTGAAGCACAGCTTGGGCAAATATGTGCTGCTCCGCGAGGCGGGCGAGGAGCGGGCGGCATGAAGGCGCCGGACTGGCTGGAACAGCTGCAAAGCCTGGCGGCCCGATTCCCAGAGGCCGGCATAGGCCCCGACCTGGCCGGCTTGGCGCTGGCCGATCTGTGGGGCGTCTATCGGCCGTTGGTGCGGCTGGCAGAAGGAGCGCAGCATGGCCCAACACCGTGATGCACCGGCCTTCCAGGAGTACGCCGCCAGCATGATGGCGCGCACCGGCTACCGGGCGATGTCGTTGCAGGGGCGCGGGCTCCTGTACACGCTGCGCCTGGAGTGCTGGGTGAACGGCTTCATGCCCGCCGAACCTTCCTTGCTGGCCCGGGTGTTGGGCTACACGCATGAGGAGGTGGCCGGCGTGCTTGCGGAGGTGCGGCCCTTCTTCTTGGAGCAAGACGGGCAGTTGCGCTGCCCGGAGCTCGACGACTACCGCGCTCACTTGAATGACAAGCGTGAGCGCCAATCGAAAGGAGGCCGAGCCGGCGCCCAGGCAACCAACTCAGCCAGGAGCCAACGCAAGCAGGCGGGTAGCTCGACGGGTAAGCCGCGAGTGGGGCGCGGCTCTTTAGTACAGGTCAGTCCAGAACAGCCCAGTACAGAAAAGGTCAATTCAGCTTTGAGTGAGGACTCTTCAATGGAGGACTGGGCCAGAGAGTACGAGAGGGCAAGCCGTGGCTACTGATCTTGGACTTTGCCCCTCGGGGATGGGTGTTCTTGCAGTCGATTTCGTAATCTGTTGAGGTGAGCGATGGGACGAGGTGGAAGCCGATACGGGGCAGGGCGCCCAGGCTGGCGCGCAAAGGCCGAGCAAAGCCTGCGGCTGGATGTGCGGGCGCTTCACCGGCGCGGGCTATTGGAGGGCGCGAGTTGCGGCTGGCGCTGGACCAACTCTGCGACCGGCCAGGAGTCGGGCAGCATCAGCATTGCCACGCGGCCCGGCGTGGTGGGCCTGCGCTTTAGCCACGGCGGCCAGCCGGTGAGCCAGGATGTCGCGCTGGTTCGCACCGCCTGCCATTTCGGCGGATCGCGGCCGTGGTTCCTGTGCCCTGGTTGTGCGCGTCGGGTGGCAGGGCTGTTCTTCCGCTTTGGCCGCTTCCTGTGCCGGCATTGCGGGCGGGTGGCCTATGCCAGTCAATCGCAGGACGCCATCGGGCGGGGCTGGATCAAGCAGGGGAAGCTGGAAAGCCGTCTGGGGCCAAACTGGCAGCGCCCCAAGGGCATGCACCGGGCGACCTTCGGGCGGATCTTTGCGGGCCTGATGGCTTGCGAGGAGGCGAGGGAGGAGGCGCTGTGTGCGTTCTTGCAGCGGCACGCGGCGCTGCTGGGGTGAGTGGCGGGCGGCGCGGCGGAGGGGTTGTGGCCCCGGCCATGCGGCCGATCCCTGCAGTAACTTTTGCAGTAACTCGGGGCTCTATGGCTTCACTTTCATAGAGGAGTTCAAGTGACCCCGGCACCAGATTAGGTTCCGCCAACGTGCGAGAACATCCAAAAGGCCCAAGTAAATCAACGACTTGGGCCTTTTTCTTTGCCTCGATGCTGAGCTTGCTGTCTTGTGGACTTTGAATTGCCCCCTGCGAGGGCGTTCAGTGTTGTGGGCTCCTGCCCCAGCAGTTCAGTGAGTGCTCATGAAGGCTGCGACTGCATTCAATCCCATCAGAACTTGTTGCGTCGGCTTGAAGCCGAGTGCCTGTTGGGCTTGCTGCGCCTGTTGGTCACGCGCTCGCTTGCGGCGGTCGCCACCGGCTTTGAGCCAATCTCCGAAGGACGATTCCTGAACCTCTAGGCCCTCCAGCGTCGCGCGCAGCTGCGGGCCTAGGGCACGCTCGAGCACGGCGGGAGTCCAAGACGGGGCGGCGGGGCGACGGGGGGTGTGGTGCAAGTTCATGGGAGCGACTTTGCCGGCAAGGTGCGGCCAACGACATCCCCCGTTGGTGGGAGGTCCGCGGGGCTCCGCATGCGTGATGGTTTGTGCCGTGATGGATTTCACGCGCAACTGGCGGCTGCTTGTCCTTTATCTTGCCTTTAGCTTGGCGTTTTTACGCATGGCAATTGCACCTTCCTTGCTCGACAAGTGGCGCTGCGGTATGCAACCCGGGGAGGCGCATGACAAGCGAGATGTGGATGGGGATCGTTGGTGGCCTTGGCGCGGCATTTGTGCTGGTTTGTCCACTAGCCTTTGTGTGCTGGCGCCGTTGGCGGCAACTGATTACACAGGGCCAACGCGTGGAGTCGGCGCGCCAGCAATTGATGTTGCAAAACACTCAGGCGCGCAAGCAAATAGAAATTCAGCAGGCCGAGTTGGCTGAGCTTCGCCATCAGTTGGCGCTCTATGCAAGCGGCGCAAAGGAAATGCCCCGCTTCGAGCCAACTGCACCGCAGCCCGAGGACGATCTGTTGATCGGTCTGCAGGAAGCGGCCCCCGATCGGCCGGCGGATGGGTTCGCGCAGACCCAAATTGCATTGCGCGGGACGCGCTGAATCGTTCGGGCCACAAAGCAAAACGGACCCATAGGGTCCGTTGATGCATGTCTTGGCGGAGAGGGCGGGACAAATGTGCCCAACCGCCAAAACCCTTATAAATCAACCGCTTAGGCGGTAGCGGGGTCAAAAATTTTGCTACCAGTGTTGCTACTAGTAGCGCGCATGCCGTCTTATACCACGTTTTTAGGCCGTTTTCTGGATTAGAAAAGTCTCTATGTCGATACCTTTGGCGGTGGCTTCAACCACCCAGGCGGGCTTACGCCCCCTGCCCCCGCCCCATGTCTCGCCGGTCGTTGGATTGCGGTATTTGGCTTCTGCCGTGGGCTTTGCTGCGTCGTCCTTGGCTTTGTTGGCTGTGCGGGGCTTGCGTGGGGGCTTTGGCTGCTCGAACAAATCGGCGGCGGTAAAGCCGTAATCCGCAATTTGTTTTTTAAGCTCTGCGCGCTTTGCGTCGCGATTTGCGGCGCGCAATGCGGACAATTGCGCTTCAATGTCTTGTAGCGCTGCAATGCGCTTAGCGTGTTCCGCTTCCAATTTTTCCAGTTGTGCCGTGCTAGTGTCCGCCATGATGCCTCCGAATTGAGGCAATCAATGTAGCACACAATTAGGGCTAAGAAAAGTCTAATTCTAGTCCAGGAATTAGGCCGGAATAGTCTTCTTGAACTTGTGGCGCGGGCTTCGGCGCGGGGTGCATGTAGCTGTAAGTGGTTGCGCGGTACTCTGCAATTGCAAATGTGCAATGACTGTGGATTTTTGCGCACATTCTTTCTTTTTCTTCGGCGGTGAAGCTTGATTTAATTAGCTTTGCAAGCGTTTTAGCGTGCTTGAATTTAATTTGCTCAACATCGGCTTTTATTGTCTCGTCGCACATGCGCAAGACCATGCGCTGAGTTGTGCCGGGGCGTGCTGCTTCGTTGCGTGCGGCGCGAAGGATGAAAGCCAAACCAGCGCGTGGATTTGCGGGGCTGGTTGCAATCATGTGTTGAGGTTGTGGGTATGAAATAACGAGGCGTTGCGGGTCAATTTTTGCGATGCCTTCCGGTTTTTTCCAATCGGAAGGGCATGGAATTCCGAGCTTTTGCGCGAGCTGCCCAACATTCCATCTGTCGCGGCCTTGAATTGCTTTGGCTGCTCTAATCCAATCATTCGCGGATTGCTTGTCACCTTTTGCGCTTGCGTCCAGCAGTTGAAAGAGATTTTTTAAGTCGCTCTTGCTTTTGTTTTTTGTGTCGTAGGCGGCGATTTCTTTGGCTATGTAAAGCGGGTCAAATTGACCTTGCGCGTTTAGGTCAACCCCGTGAGAATTGCAGGACATACCGTTTTTCTTCAAGGCTGCTTTCCATTTTTTCAAAGCCAGTTTTTGAAATTCTTCAATGTCTGTGCCCGGCGCGTAGGTGATTAGGTCATGAATGTGAAGATGTAAGCCGTTAGAACCTACCGGACATTCCATGGCGCGAACTCGGCCAAAGCTGCCAATTTTTTTAAATTCGCGGTACATAGAAATACTGAAATCTTCCAGCGACAAATAAAATTTTGCTATATGTGCTGACCAATCGTCATTACGGCGATGCTGTGCAGTCAATGTTAGCAAGCCAACGTGTAAATTATGCGTTTTCGCGGCTGGCAAAAAAGCGAGTTCAAGCCAATTTCGCATGTCCGAAGCTTTATAGCCTGCACAATGGGGGCATAGATGGGCGTTGCCACATTGGGCTACATCGTGCATCCTAGATAGGGTATAAGTTTGCGTGACGTATTTGCCATTGATTTTTTCTTTTATGGATTTTCTCTCGACGACGACAAAAGCTGTGTTGGGGTCTTGGGTGTGATGTGCTTTGGCTCGCTGGCAAAGTTTTAAACCATCGCCCAAGATATTTTTACCAGTTTCGAGGAAGTTTTTTGTTAGAAGCTTTGAGGCTTCGTGTTGTCGTATTGATGTAGCGTTAAATTTCATAGGTGTGTTCCATTTCAGTTTCAAAACCGAAATAAACCACTTATTTGCGCCTCATTCTTACTTGACAATTTGCTATTGATAGCTAAAATATTAGATGAAAGAGATTGATGTGTAGTGTGTTTACCGTCAGTCTTGGGCAAGTCAAGCGCTAACTTGATTTGCTCCAATTAGGTTATCATTTTTTATTTTGCAAATCAAGAATAGGCCGGGTGTAGAAATACATCCGGCTTTTCTTTTGTCTTTTCACTTTTTTGATGGTGGTCAAACCATCAATTCTTGGTCGATAATGTGATATCAAAAGTAAATGATTCTTTGCAGAAAAAAAACTCTTGAAACCCGCATGGAATCTGGATTCTTTGTGAATTGTGTATGGCTAATACAATTATTCCCTAGCCCCTGACCCATCCCCGGCCCCCTTTCGGGGTGCCGACCCTTCCTATCCCCGCGCAAGCGTGGGGACCAGAAGGGTATTTAGTGCTAGTCCAAAAATATATAGACTAAATAATTGACCTTTGCGCCAAACCGAGCGTATCAACTTTTTCGCCAGCGGCAAGTAATGAAAAGATGTTTTTAATTTCAGACATCGGCTTTTCTTGAACAAACCGAAAAACCGACGCTAATGCAAATTCGCGGGACTGCTCAAAGGCTAGCCAATTGCGGTTTTCATTTTCACATACGAACCCCGTGGTGTTGGAACCAGCGAAAATATCTACCACCAAGTCACCGGGGTCGGTAAGAAAGCGAATAAAAAATTCTGGCAATTTTGCCGGGAAACGTGCAGGGTGCGCGGAAACACCAACTTCTTTGCATAATTTTAAATAACTCGAACTCGCCTCGGAATTCGGTATTTGCAATAGGTTAGACGGAATTGCACCGCCATTATCCTTGCCAAAACTAGAACCTATGTCATGCCCTGATGGACGTTTGGCCGGAGTGTAATAAGCCTCCGGATTCTTTATTAGCTTTTTCATCTTTTCCGAGTATTCGGCAAGAACCTTAGACACGTCCGCCTTTGGCCACTCAGTTTTTGAGAGCCACCACACCGTATTTACCGAATCCTTCGCTCTTATTTTTCGTTTATTTACCCATTCAATAGGTGACGGCAATTTTGAAGGGTTGTACCAAAAAAATTCTTCTGCGAGATGAAAGCCAATTTCATCGCAAAACTTGATGAGTACGCGGTAATTGTAAAGGCTTCGCACCGGAACTCCTTTCCGGTAAGCGCCTCCTAAATCAACTACAAAAGAGCCATCGGCTTTTAATTTCTTATGAACAAGTTCAGCGAATTCCGCAAGCCAGTCAATGTATTCATGCTCGTCTTTATTTCCGTAGGACTTCTGACGCTGCAATGCGAAGGGCGGAGATGTCATAACCAGATTGACAGATTCATCTGGTAGTTGACGCAACAGTTCAAGGGAGTCACCCACATAGGCCGCTCCTAGCCCTGTCGTATAAAGCGGTGCGTCGGTCAGTTTAGGCAGGTGCATAGGGGTTCAGTGTCGAAAATGAGACTTATAGTCTGTAGATACAAAGTTGTCAAGCAAGGATCATCTGGGCTTTCACCGACGTCCAGAGCATGACAGCACGACAAAATTTTGCGTACAACCTGAGAAGTCTCAGGAGCACCAAAGGTATCTCGCAAGAGAGACTTGCGGACTTAGCAGAATTGCATCGTACATATGTTAGTTCGGTTGAGCGCTGTGAGCGGAACATTTCCATAGACAACATGGAAAAGTTGGCTGCTGCTCTGGGTGTTGACATCAGAGACCTGCTGCAACCCAATGACAACCCTTCCGACAGAATCCGATAAGGAAAAATTTGACCGCCTTTTTCCGTATGTACGCGAATACCAAGAATTAGCGTCAAAATTTAATATCAAAGATATTTTTCAAGACAACGGTGGCAAATACCTGCAATTGCTAATGTTGTTGGGCCTTTCTACTGATGGAGCCCGCGAAGGCAACGATGCAATTGATGCCCAGGGCAATGAGTACGAAATCAAAACTGTAAATCTTGATTTACAGCATCAGTTTACGACTCATCACCATATGAATCCTCGAATTATTGCAAAATATCGCAAGGTTGATTGGTACTTTGCTGCGTTTAAGGGAATTGAGTTGCAGGTAATTTATCGGCTTAAACCCGCTGACATGGAGCACTACTACTCTAAGTGGGAAAAGAAATGGCATGATAAGGGAGGGGTCGATGAGAACAACCCAAAAATCTCTCTAACATATGTAATGGAACATGGAGACATTGTTTGGCTTCCTGCGAATGTAAAAGCATTCGTTAAACCAAAATTGGTAAAAGACCCAAATCGCCCGGTGAGAAAGCGTGCTAGAACGCTGGACTAACCGAAGGCTATCTAGCTGGTGACCCCCCAGCCCCCATGCCCCAGCGCGGGGGAGCATTACCCCACAAAGCAGAAAAGCGGCCTAAGAGCCGCTTTTTTTATTCTGGGTACACTGGGTTAATAAGACCTTTCATGACTTCGTCGAGACGGTATCTGGCATATTTTTTAGCTTCATCTAATTGATGCTGTATCGGCAAAAGGTCGATACTTGAATAATCTTCGATACTGTAACCAAGCAACCCGAGGGGCGGGTAAAAACCTGCAAGCCGCAGTAAATTAATTTGTTTGACGTAGTTCAAAAACCTAGAACTATTTAAAACGGGTAAATAAAGGTATTCGCATTTGTACTTACCACGACTAAGAGGTCGATAAGCGATAGGGTCATCTTGCAGTGGTATTTTTAAACGTTTTGCGCGTTTTTTTGAAAATAAAAAATCAACATCAAGATTTCCATGTCGTTCTGGATATATTAATTTTACAAAATTAGTTGTAACGTCTGGATTATTGAACATATCGGTCTTTCTTAATTGCGTTTATATTAAAATTTTAACGACCGAATTCAATATATTTCGACCAATAATTATCTTCTTTCGTGGGGTCTAGACCTACTGTCCAATCTCTATATGGCTCGAACGATTGGCGCGCTTGTTCTTCTTTTAATTCGCGTTCACGTTCTAATTTTGCGGCGTGTGCAATTTTTATTTGTGCTTCTGCTTCTGAAATTTTAGCGTTGTGGCTGATTATTTCGTTGTACTGCTCAACAAGTGACAACAAATTGTTATCTCCAAGAGTTTTTTTGTATATGGTTCTCTTGTGCTCTATGGCGGATAAAGCTTTTGTAGCTTGTGCTAACTTCAAGTCGTAGCGTTCAATTTTTTCTGCGCCCAAGCCAATTTTTGCAAAAAGTCTTTGAGTTCTGGTCGGCTCATGGGCTAAAAGTGCGTCATAGTTAGCCTTCCATTTCTCTTCAACAACTTTCAAATCTCGCGCTTTTTTTAGCGTGTCTTGATGCTTTTGATATGCGATTTCGCAGGCATGAGGGATTTTTTTGCGTTTAAAAGGAATTTCTAATTCGGCTGGTGGGGTAGCCTCAACCTTTTCCATATCGACGCTTTTAGGAACATCTGGCGCGGGTGTGCTTTCAGGGATTTTCAAATTTGAAGCGTTAGAAAGCTCTGCTTTCAACAGCTCGGCTTTTTTTTCATGTGTGGCTACATTGGCGCGATGTATTTTCACTTGCGTGTTTTGTTTGGTAATAGCGGCTCGGTATTCTTTTCCGGCTTGAATGGGGATATGTTTCGTTGGAATGTGTGTGGGGTCAATGTCCACAAATTTTCCCGAATAGACATAAAAATCTGAGCCAACCTTTTCGGCGTGGTCGTTGACAATTTTGCAAATTGCTTCCCGAAGTTTCGAAACTTCGCCAGTCTTCATATCATCAAGAATTCGGGTCTTTTTTCCAAATTGTCCAAATTCGTCCACGGCTCTCGTGGTGAACATCATGTGTACGTGATTGTTTCGATGATGTTTATTGGGGGCGTGAATTGAGCCAGAGACGGCTACGCCGTAAGTATTGCGCAGGTGCTGCGCAATGTCGCGGACGCATTCGCGCCGCTCGTCATTTGTCCACTCATCGGGAAGGGGGAGCATCAGCTCACGGGCAACCGTCGAATTCTTACGATTCTCTGCGGCTTCGGCTTTATTCCATAATTCTGAAATGTCATCGGCACCAATAAGCAACGTTTCAACGTGGCCTTTTTTGCGCGTGTAGTCGTGAATTAATCCCGTAGTCTGGTCTATGAGCTTTACACACGCACGATAAGCAGCAGCAGCCACCGCACTGCGCCCAGCGCTGCGCGATATGGTTTGCAGAGACGGAGTAAACCAAGTGGCAAGAGATTTAGACATAAGCTAAATCTCCAAGGTTGCGAAGCAATGGCCCCGCAGGGCGAACGCAAATCTCCCCCTTGTGGGGAGTTTGCATAAGTGAGCCCTTGCAGGGGGCTAATTGATGATGACTATTTAAGTTATACGCTAACATATATCTTCTCTGCTAATTTCAGAATAGCAGAAAAAATCACGATATGCGAATTTAATTAGAATCTGAATTAACTTTATGCTACCCTTATTTTATTGGGGGTAATTAAAATGAAAGCAGATGATATAAAAAATAAAATAGAGAAGCTAAAAGTTGAGAAAAGTCAGCTAGACAAACGTCAGCGGAATCTCGAAGCACTCATGAATAAAAAGAAAAAGGATGAAGACACTAGGCGGAAAATCGTCCTAGGGGCTATCATCCTTGCAGAAATTAAAAAAAGAGAAAATCTACGAAAGTATGTCGTAGGTTTGTTGAGCACGCTGCGAGAGCGTGATAAAGAACTTTTTAAGGAGTTTTTAGAAAAGACTGAGGAGACTACATCGGGTCAATGAGTTCTGAAAAGTCGCTAACTAAGCCCTCCCAAGGGGCTTTTTTTTCGCCTATCAGGTCGCGGAATTTTTCAAGGGTCGGGAAAATAGCGGCGGCAAGTTCGTCAACGTTAATTTTATTTGTGTATATCGCAACGTTCACGTTCTCAATTTCATGTCCAATGAATTGACAGCGATTCTCTAAACTCACTCCATTTTTCATGAGCTCATTGTTTACGAATTTTCTTAGGCTGTGAAAAACTAATTTTTCTCGCGTGATTTTAGCGCTCTCTAAATTTCTTGCGAACTTCTTGCCTACTGCGTTGCCGGTGCCCTTACCTTCTTTTTCTACGTATTTGAAAATCTTATCTGTTTTCTTATCGAGAAATTCTGAAATTCGTTCTAGTAGGTAGGGATGAAGTGGAACTTCACGAATTCCAGCGTTTGTTTTGCTATCGCGTATAACGAGATAATTTATCTCGGTCGTGCTTTTTTTGAAATTGTCTTTTTTGAGGCTAGTAATTTCACCAATGCGACAGCCCGTAAAAAGTCCAAATAGTACAGCGGTTGTATAGTCGGGGTCTTTTTCTTCTTGCTCTTTGAAGAATTCACTATTGAAAAACTGTTCTATTTCTTCTTTCTCAAAAATGGCATAGCCGCCTTTAAGGCGCTGCTTCTTCGTAAGTAGTGCGCGGTTTTGTGCCGGGTTGCCGTTTCGTGTGTAGCCTTGCTTGACAGCAAAATTGAAAACTGCGCGGACAATTGAAATCTTGTTGTCAATCGTGCGGACGCCATTTCCTTTTTCGGCTAGGAATTCTTGATAGCGGGTTACATCGCTAGCGGTGATGCGCGTAATCGCCGGGTTTTTTAAGAACTTCGAAATTTCTTCTATGCAATTCTTGTATGCAATTGCGGTAGCTTGCGTTACCTTTTTGAGCAACAAGAATTTTTCGAGCAATTCAGCCAATTTCAGGGCGGTGGGGTCGTCGGCCTGGACTGGTGCCGCTACGGGTGCGGGTGCTTGGGGTTGTGCCTGCTGTAATTGCTGCATGGCTTGCAGGGCCTGCATTAGCCGGGCGTGGTCTTCGTCGCCATCGGCTTTCAGGATGCCTCGGGAGAGGTCTAGCTCGTACTTTTGGGGCAGGTCTTTGCGCATCAAGCTATCCAGCAGAGTGATAGCTCGGATGATAGCTACCCGCTGGTAGCTGGTTCGTAGGGAGCGTTTGACCTGCTTGCCACCGATGCGGGTGTGCAGGTAGTAGCTTGAACCAAGGAGATAGATGGGCAAACCGAGCATGTTGCTACCAGTTTTGCTACCACCCAAAACAAGAAAACCCTTGTAAGTGCTTGACTTACAAGGGTTTTTTGCAATTGGCGGAGAGGGCGGGATTCGAACCCGCGGTGGGCTATTAACCCACACACGCTTTCCAGGCGTGCGACTTAAACCGCTCATCCACCTCTCCGAAGCCCGCCATTCTAGGCGACTTTTTGGGGCGATCAGGACTTCCCGCTCTTGATGAGTGCCATGGCAGTGCCGATTAGGCCGCCAACCTCACTCATATTGCCTGGAACGATCATGGTGTTGTTCTTCTGTGCCAGCTGGGCGTAGGCATCCACGGCCTTCTCGGCGACCTTGAGTTGCACCGCCTGGTCGCCGCCCGGTTGCTGAATGGCTTTGGCGATTTTGGTGATGGCGTCAGCGGTGGCGTCGGCCACGGCCGTGATGGCAGCCGCTTCACCCAGGGCCTTGTTGATCTCTGCCTGCTTTTCGCCTTCAGAGCGGGCGATGGAGGCTTCGCGCTCGCCGGTGGCAATGTTGATCTGCTCTTGGCGACGCCCCTCGGAGGCGGCGATCAGCGCACGCTTCTCGCGCTCGGCCGTGATCTGGGCCTGCATGGAGTGCAGGATTGCCGGCGGGGGCGTGAGGTCCTTGATTTCGTAGCGCAGCACCTTGACGCCCCAGTTGGAGGCGGCCTCGTCCAGGGCCGAGACCACGGAGGCGTTGATGGCGTCGCGTTCTTCAAAAGTCTTGTCCAACTCCATGCGGCCGATCACCGAGCGCAAGGTGGTCTGTGCCAATTGAGTGATGGCGACGATGAAGTTGCTGGAGCCGTAGCTGGCACGCATGGCGTCCGTCACCTGGAAGTAAAGGATGCCGTCGACGGTCAGCTGGGTGTTGTCTTTGGTAATGCATACCTGGCTGGGGACGTCCAGCGGGATTTCCTTCAAAGAGTGCTTGTAGGCCAGGCGGTCAATAAAGGGCACCAGCAGGTGCAGGCCGGGAGCCATGGTGCGGTCGTACTTGCCCAGGCGTTCGACGACCCAGGCGTGTTGCTGCGGAACGATCTTGATCGCGCGGCTGATGAAGAGCACCGCGATGGCGGCGATGACGAGGGCGATTTCCATGGATTCTCCGAATGGGCTCAGTTCGAGCGTGTCAACTCAAGCGTATTGCCGCGCAGGGCGGCAATACGGTGGGGGCCAGGTTGGGGGACGCCCTGCCCCTGGTAGTGCGCGTCCCACTGGGTGCCGCGGTACATCACCTTGGTTTGCCCCTGTGGCCCCCAGCCTTGGACCTGGACGGTTTCTCCGACGTCCAGATTGACGTCACGGTTGCCTTCAACGTCAGGAGTCGCTGCGCCGGACTGGCGGCGATAGCGGTACCAGCCAAAGGTCGTGACGGCACCAGTCAGCGCAGCCAGAACGATCTGGGTGGAAGGGCTCAGCCCCCCATGCGCCCCCAAGGCTCCGGCTGCAGCCCCCAGGGCCAGCATCAGCAGGTAAAAACTGCCGGTTCCGAGCTCAACTGCGACCAAGAGTCCGGCCAAGATCCACCAAGCGGTGGCGTCATTCATACAGTCCTCCCTGTGAATTTCATACGCGGGTCAGTTTAGGGCGGCACCATCAAGACTTTGCCGGTGCATGCGCCCTAAACTTCGCGCCCTTTTTCTTGTTCGGCCCATTCTGGAGCCTCTGCCATGCTGCGTTTTCACTTCCCCATCGTCATCATTGATGAGGACTACCGCTCCGAGAACGCCTCGGGTCTGGGCATTCGTGCGCTGGCGGACGCGATCAAGAAGGAGGGCATGGATGTCCTGGGGGTCACCAGCTACGGCGATCTGAGCCAGTTCGCCCAGCAGCAAAGCCGTGCGTCAGCCTTCATCCTGTCTATCGACGACGAGGAGTTCACGCCCGGCCCTGAGCTGGACCCGGCCGTGCTGAACCTGCGCAAGTTCATCGAGGAAATCCGTTTCCGTAATCCGGACATCCCGATCTACATCTACGGCGAGACGCGCACCAGCCAGCACCTGCCCAATGATGTTCTGCGCGAACTGCATGGCTTCATTCATATGTTCGAGGACACGCCGGAGTTCGTGGCGCGTCACATCATCCGCGAGGCCAAGAGCTATCTGGACGGCCTGGCGCCCCCGTTCTTCAAGGCGCTGATGGACTACGCGCAGGACGGCTCCTACAGCTGGCACTGCCCGGGCCATAGCGGTGGCGTGGCGTTTCTGAAGAGTCCGGTGGGTCAGATGTTCCACCAGTTCTTTGGCGAGAACATGCTGCGCGCTGACGTCTGCAACGCGGTGGAAGAACTGGGTCAGCTGCTGGACCACACCGGCCCGGTGGCGGCCTCAGAGAAGAATGCGGCCCGCATCTTCAATGCCGATCATTGCTTCTTTGTCACCAACGGCACCAGCACCAGCAACAAAATGGTCTGGCATCACACGGTGGCGCCGGGCGACGTGGTGGTGATCGACCGCAACTGCCACAAGAGCAATCTGCACGCCATCATCATGACCGGGGCCATCCCCGTATTCCTGACGCCGACGCGCAACCATCACGGCATCATTGGCCCCATCCCCGAGAGCGAGTTCTCGCCTGAGACTATCCGCGCCAAGATCGCCGCCAACCCGCTTTTGAAGCATGTGGATCCGGCCACCGTCAAGCCCTCCATCCTGACGCTGACGCAGAGCACCTACGACGGTGTGCTCTACAACACCGAGACCATCAAGAACAAGCTTGACGGCTACATCCCGACTCTGCATTTCGATGAGGCCTGGCTGCCGCACGCAGCCTTCCATGACTTCTACGGTCAGTTCCATGCGATGGGCAAGAACCGCCCACGCCCCAAGGAAGCGATGGTCTATGCCACGCAGTCCACGCATAAGTTGCTGGCCGGTATCTCGCAGGCTTCGCAGGTGCTGGTGCAGGATTCCCAGCAGGTCAAGTTGGACAAGCATTTGTTCAACGAGGCCTATCTGATGCACACCTCAACCTCACCGCAGTACTCCATCATCGCCAGCTGCGATGTGGCGGCGGCCATGATGGAGCCTCCGGGCGGCACGGCCTTGGTGGAGGAGAGCATTCGCGAGTCGCTGGACTTCCGCCGTGCCATGCGCAAGGTGGACGAGGACTATGGCGACGACTGGTGGTTCAAGGTCTGGGGCCCCGATCACCTGGCCGAGACCAGCGATCCGAAGTCGGCCGACTGGCTGCTGCACGCCAATGAGGAATGGCATGGCTTCGGCGCGCTGGCCGAGGGCTTCAACATGCTGGACCCGATCAAGTCCACCGTGATCACTCCCGGCATGGATATGGAAGGGCGCTTTGCCAAGACCGGTATTCCGGCCTCGGTGGTGACCAAATTCCTGGTCGAGCACGGCGTGGTGGTGGAGAAGACCGGGCTTTACAGCTTCTTCATCATGTTCACCATCGGCATCACCAAGGGCCGTTGGAACACGTTGCTGACGGCGTTGCAGCAGTTCAAGGATGACTACGACAAGAACGCACCGCTGTGGCGCATCCTGCCGGAGTTCTGCGCCAAGTACCCGAAATACGAACGCATGGGTCTGCGCGACCTTTGCCAGAGCATCCACGAGGCCTATGCCGAAGGCGATATCGCGCGCCTGACGACGGATATGTATCTGTCCAATCTGCAGCCGGCGATGACGCCCACCGACGCTTATGCCCATATTGCGCAGCGCCGCACCGAGCGGGTGGGCATCGACGAGTTGGAGGGGCGCATCACCACCAGCCTGCTGACGCCTTACCCGCCGGGCATTCCGCTGCTGATTCCGGGCGAGCGCTTCAACAAGAAGATTTGCGACTACCTGAAGTTCACCCGCAACTTCAATGCCAAGTTCCCGGGCTTCGCAACCGATGTGCACGGCCTTGTGCACGAGGTGGACGAGGAGACCGGCAAGGGGCGCTATTACGTGGACTGTGTGAAGCAGTAAAAGTTCGGCAAAAGAAAAGGGCTCCGCAAGGAGCCCTTTTTGTTTGGGGAAGTGGAGCTTGGCTTATTCGTCGGCGGCAAGGGCCACGTGGCTGAATCCGCCATCCACGTACAAGATCTCGGCGCTCACGCCGGCCGACAGGTCCGACAACAGGAAGGCGGCCGCGTTGCCCACATCTTCGATGGTGATGTTGCGGCGAATCGGCGCGCTGGCGGCGAAGGCCGAGAGCAACTTGCCGAAGTCCTTGATGCCTGAGGCGGCCAAGGTCTTTATGGGGCCGGCGGAAATGCCGTTGACCCGCACGCCTTTGTCGCCCATGGCGTGGGCCAGATAGCGCACGCTGGCTTCCAGGCTGGCCTTGGCAAGACCCATCGTGTTGTAGTTGGGCACGTAGCGCATGGCGCCCAGATAGGAGAGGGTCAGCAGCGAGGCGCCGGGGCGCAGGCGCGGCGCGGCGGCCTTAGCCATGGCGGGGAAGCTGTAGGCGCTGATGTCGTGGGCGATGCGGAAGGATTCGCGCGAGAGGCCGTCGAGGAAATTGCCAGCGATGGCTTCGCGCGGGGCAAAGCCGATCGAGTGCACAAAGCCGTCGAATTCCGGCCAGACCTCGCCCAACTGCGCAAAGGTGCGCTCAATTTGGGCGTCATCGCCCACGTCGCAGTCGTAAATCAGATCCGAGCCGAATTCGGCTGCGAAGTCGGTGATGCGGTCCTTGAAGCGTTCGCCAACGTAGGAAAACGCCAACTCAGCGCCCTCACGGTGGCAGGCCTTGGCGATGCCATAGGCGATGGAGCGGTTGGAGAGCACGCCGCTGATCAAGAAGCGCTTGCCGGCCAGAAATCCCATGTTGAATCTCGTTGCTGCGAAAGGGCCGGGATTCTGGCACTTCTGTTGCGTGCTGGGTTCATGTATCGGGTAAGCCCGGCTTTCGGGCTAGAATCGCGGCTTCGCTGTAGATGTGTAAACGTGGGCGGGGCTTCCAGCCCATTTTTTTTGGCTAAACGCTTTTGGGTGTTTTGGCCGTGCAGTCCTAGGGGTGAGCGGGTCGCGGATGAACTGGCAAGCAGCAGTTGAGAAAACAGTCACGGGTTTGAACCTGGAGTTGGTCGAGTGCGAGCGCTCGGCCGGTGGCTTGCTGCGCGTGTTTATCGATCGCCTCCCGGTCCCGGCCGACCAGCCGCAGCCCTTTGTGACGGTGGATGACTGCGAACGTGTCACCCGCCAGTTGCAATACGTGCTGGAAGTGGAGGGATGCGATTACAGCCGGCTTGAGGTGTCCTCGCCGGGCTTGGATCGTCCTCTGCGCACGCCTGAGCACTACGCCCGCTTCAGCGGCTCGCAGGTGGACATCACCCTGCGTGCGCCCTTTCAGGGGCGGAAGAAATACCGTGGCCTGCTGCAACAGGCCGAGGAAGAAGGCAGCTGGCGCCTGGTGTTCGGCGAGCCCGGCCAAGAGCAAGCCTTGGATTTCAAGCTGGACGAGGTGCGTGATGCGCGCCTGGTGCCGGTGATCGATTTCAAGGGTCGGAAGAACAAGCCGGCCCAGCCCCAAGATCAAAAGAAGCCCGACGGAGATCAGACCCCATGAACCGCGAACTGTTGTTGTTGGTGGATGCCATTTCCCGCGAAAAGAGCGTGGAACGAGAGGTGGTGTTCGGTGCCGTGGAATCGGCCCTGGCGCAGGCCACCAAGAAGTTTGTCGGCGGTGAGGTCGACATTCGTGTGGCCATCGATCGCGAGTCGGGCGAGTACGAGAGCTTCCGCCGCTGGCTGGTGGTGCCCGATAGCGCGGGTCTGCAGAACCCGGACTCCGAAGAGTTGCTGACGGACGCGCGTGACCGCATTGCGGACATCGATGAGGGTGACTACATCGAAGAGGCGATCGAGTCGGTGCCCATTGGCCGCATCGGCGCGCAGGCTGCCAAGCAGGTCATCCTGCAAAAAATCCGTGACGCCGAGCGCGAGCAATTGCTCAACGATTTCCTGGCTCGCGGCGAAAAGATCTTCGTCGGCACTGTCAAGCGTCTGGACAAGGGCGACATCATTGTCGAGTCCGGCCGAGTGGAAGGCCGTCTCAAGCGCGGCGAGATGATCCCGAAGGAAAACCTGCGCAGCGGCGACCGCGTGCGCGCTGTGCTGCTGGGCATCGACCCGACCGCGCGCGGCCCGCAGATCATGCTGTCGCGCTCGCATGGCGACTTCATGAAGGAATTGTTCGCCCAGGAAGTGCCTGAGATCGAGCAAGGCCTGCTGGAGATCAAGAGCTGCGCCCGCGACGCTGGCAGCCGCGCCAAGATCGCCGTGGTGTCGCACGACCGGCGCGTGGATCCGATTGGTACCTGTGTGGGCGTGCGCGGTTCGCGCGTGACCGCCGTGACCAATGAACTGGCCGGCGAGCGTGTCGACATCGTGCTGTGGAGCGAAGACCCGGCGCAGTTCGTCATTGGCGCCCTGGCCCCGGCCAACGTCTCGTCCATCGTGGTGGATGAAGAGCGCCATGCCATGGACGTGGTGGTGGATGAGGAAAACCTCGCCATCGCCATCGGCCGCGGCGGGCAGAACGTGCGCCTGGCTTCTGAATTGACGGGTTGGCGCATCAACATCATGACGGCCGAGGAATCGGCTGCACGCAAGGCCGAAGAAGACCAGGGCGTGCGCCGTGTCTTCATCGACAAGCTGGACGTGGACGAAGAAGTCGCCGACATCCTGATTGCCGAGGGCTTTACCAGCCTGGAAGAGGTGGCCTATGTGCCGCTGGCTGAAATGCTGGAAATCGAGAGCTTTGACGAAGACACCGTGCACGAGTTGCGCGCTCGGGCCAAGGACGCTCTGCTGACGATGGAAATCGCCCGCGAGGAGTCGGTGGAAGAGGTGTCTCAAGACCTGCGTGACCTCGAAGGGGTGACGCAGGAGCTGGTGGCCAAGTTGGCCGACGGCGGCGTGCACACCCGAGACGAACTGGCCGATTTGGCGGTGGATGAGCTGGTCGAAATGACTGGCATGTCCGAAGAGGGCGCGAAGGCGCTGATTCTGAAGGCGCGCGAACACTGGTTCGCCTGACCACCACGAATCGAACCGAACCGACCGCCCTCCTGCCCCACCGCAGCAACACCGACCCCCAAGGATTCCACTGATGGCTGTGACCACCGTCGCCCAATTCGCTGCCGAGCTCAATCGCCCGGCCGGCACGCTGCTGGAGCAGCTGCAGGCCGCCGGGGTGCCCAAAGCCTCTGCCGCTGATGCGCTGACCGATAGCGACAAAGAGCGTCTACTCGAACACCTGCGCCAGTCTCATGGCACGGGCGCTGACCGCAAGAAGATCACCCTGGTCAAAAAATCGACCAGCGAAATCAAGCAAGCCGATGCCAGCGGCAAGGCACGCACCATCCAGGTGGAAGTGCGCAAGAAGCGCGTGTTTGTGAAGCGCGATGACGCGCCGGCTGGCGAAGACTTGGCCACGCAAGAAGCTGCCGATCTGGCCCGCCGCGAGGAAGAGGCACGCGCGCAGGCTGAGGCCCTGGCTCAGGAGCAAGCGGAGCTGGAGCGTCAAGCGCGCGAACGCGCCGAGGCCGAGGCCCGTGCTGCCGCTGAGCGCAAGGCTGCTGAGGAACGCGCCGCCGCTGAGCGCGCCGCGGCCGAAGCGGCTGCCAAGGTGGCGGCCGAAGCAGCGGCCAAACAGGCAGCTGAAGCCGCCGCTGCGGCCCTCAACGCCAGCGCCAAGGCCGGCGCCAAGTCAGCGGCCAAAGCTGAAGCCAAGCCTGAGGCGAAGGTTGAAACCAAGGTTGAAGCCAAGGTCGAACCCAAGGTGGAGGCGCCTGCGCCTGCTCCGGTCGAGCCCCCCAAACCCACGGTCCGCGTGGTGAAGGCGGCCGATATCAACGCCGAGACGGCCGCCAAGGCTGCCGAATTGGATCGTCGCCGCAAGGCGGCCGAGGCCGAAGCGGCCGCCATCCGGGCCATGATGAATGCGCCCAAGAAGGTGATGGTGGCCAAGAAGCCCGAGGAGCCCAAGCCGGCCGAGCCAGCGGGCATCAAGGGCACCCTGCACAAGAAGCCGGGTGCGACCGGAGCTCCGGCTCCGGCAGCGCCGGGCGCGGCCAAGCCGGGCGACAAGAAGTCCGTCAAGAGCGAGAAACTCAGCTCCAGCTGGGCCGATGACGCCGCTAAGAAGCGTGGCCTCAAGACCCGCGGCGATACCGCCAGCGCGGGTCGTGGCACGCCGGGCTGGAAGTCGCCGCGCGGCGGCGCCGGCCGTCGCGGCGATCGCGGCGACAGCCCGAGCAACTTTGTGGCGCCGACTGAGCCGGTGATTCAAGAGGTCCACATCCCTGAGACCATCACGGTGGCGGATCTGGCCCACAAGATGTCAGTCAAGGCCGCTGAGGTCATCAAGAAGATGATGCAGCTCGGTCAGATGGTCACCATCAACCAGGCGCTGGACCAAGAGACGGCCATGATCGTGGTCGAGGAAATGGGCCACAAGGCCTTCGCGGCCAAGCTGGATGATCCGGATGCTTTCCTGGAAGACGACGCCACCGAGAAGGAATTCGAGGCGCTGACGCGTCCGCCGGTGGTGACCGTGATGGGTCACGTGGACCATGGCAAGACCTCGTTGCTGGACAAGATCCGCAGCGCGCGCGTTGCCTCGGGCGAAGCCGGCGGCATCACGCAGCACATCGGCGCCTACCATGTGGAAACGCCGCGTGGCGTGATCACCTTCCTGGACACCCCGGGTCACGAGGCCTTCACGGCCATGCGTGCTCGCGGCGCCAAGGCGACTGACTTGGTAATCCTGGTGGTGGCCGCCGACGACGGCGTGATGCCCCAGACCAAGGAAGCCATTCACCACGCCAAGGCGGCCGGCGTGCCGCTGGTGGTGGCGATCAACAAGATCGACAAGCCGGGCTCCAACCTCGACCGCGTCAAGCAAGAGCTGGTGGGCGAAGAAGTCGTGCCTGAAGAGTACGGCGGCGATTCCCCCTTCGTGCCGGTGTCGGCCAAGACGGGAGAGGGCATCGACAGCCTGCTGGAGCAAGTGCTGCTGCAAGCCGAAGTGCTGGAACTCAAGGCGCCGGTCGAGTCCATGGCCAAGGGCCTGGTCATCGAAGCCAAGCTGGACAAGGGTCGCGGCCCGGTGGCCACGGTGCTGGTGCAGAGCGGCACGCTCAAGCGCGGCGACGTGGTGCTGGCTGGCTCGACCTTCGGCCGTGTGCGCGCCATGCTGGACGAAGATGGCAAGGCCACCACCGAGGCTGGCCCGTCGATTCCGGTGGAAATTCAGGGTCTGTCCGATGTGCCGCGCGCCGGCGACGAATTCATGGTGCTGGGCGATGAGCGCCGCGCCCGTGAAATCGCCACCTTCCGCGCCGGCAAGTACCGTGACGTGAAGTTGGCCAAGCAGCAGGCCGCCAAGCTCGAGAACATGTTCGAGATCATGGGCAAGGGCGATGTGCAGACCCTGGCGCTGATCGTCAAGGCCGATGTGCAGGGTTCGCAAGAAGCGCTGGCCGCTTCGCTGCTCAAGCTCAGCACCGAAGAGGTGCGGGTGCAGATCGTGCATGCGGCCGTGGGCGGCATCAGCGAGACCGACATCAACCTGGCTATCGCCTCAAAGGCTGTGGTCATCGGCTTCAACACCCGTGCTGACGCCGGCGCGCGCAAGTTGGCCGAGGGCAATGGCGTGGATCTGCGTTACTACAACGTCATCTATGACGCGGTGGACGATGTCAAGGCGGCCATGAGCGGCATGCTGGCTCCCGAGCAGCGCGAAGAGATCCTGGGTACCGCCGAGATCCGCAACGTCATCGTCGCGACCAAGATCGGCACGATTGCGGGCTGTATGGTCACGAATGGCACGGTCAAGCGCGATGCACGCTTCCGCTTGCTGCGCGACAACGTGGTCATCTACACCGGCGAGCTGGATTCGCTCAAACGCTTCAAGGACGACGTCAAGGAAGTCAAGGAAGGCTTCGAGTGCGGTGTCAAGCTGAAGAACTACACCGACATCCACGAAGGCGACCAACTCGAATTCTTCGAAATCAAGGAAGTCGCCCGAACCCTGTAAGCCGGCATCAGGTTCGCGACAAGCCCCGCCGGCAGCCTCTGCCGGCGGGGTTTTGTCCATCATCAGGTATCCCCCATGCGCCACAAGAAATCCACTCCCAATCGCAGCTTTCGCGTCGCCGACCAGATCCAACGAGATCTGGCCGAGTTGGTGCGCGAGTTGAAGGATCCGCGCATCGGCATGCTGACGATCTCTGGCGTCGATGTGACTCCGGACTACGCCCATGCCAAGGTGCGATTCACCTTGTTGGTGGGTTCGCCCGAGGACACTGCTGAGGCCCTCAATGAGGCCGCCGGCTTCCTGCGCAATGGCCTTTTCAAGCGCTTGCAGATCCACACGGTTCCGACCCTGCATTTCCACTTTGATCGCAGCACCGAGCGAGCGGCCGAGATGAATGTGCTGATCACCCGAGCTAACAGCACGCGCGCGCTGGACGATGCGGCTGCTGCCGCGGATGAGACCCGCGAGGACTGATGAACCCGCAGCAACGCGTCCGCCTGCCACGCCGTGCGCTGCACGGAGTGCTGCTGCTCGACAAGCCCTTGGGTCTGTCGAGCAATGACGCGTTGCAGCGCGCCAAGCGATTGCTGCGCGCAGAGAAGGCGGGCCATACCGGCACGCTCGATCCGCTGGCCACCGGCTTGTTGCCCCTGTGCTTTGGCGCCGCCACCAAGTTCAGTCAGCTGAACCTGGAGGCTGACAAAGCCTATGTGGCGACCTTGCGCCTGGGCCAGACCACGAGCACGGCGGACCGCGAGGGGGAGATCCTGCGCGAGCGCGAGGTGAACTTCAGCGACGAGCAGTTGCAGCAAGCCTTGCAGGCCCTGCGCGGTGAGATCGATCAGATTCCGCCCATGCATTCGGCCCTCAAGCACCAGGGCAAGGCCTTGTACGAGCTGGCCCGCCAAGGCGTGGAGGTGGAGCGCACACCGCGCCGGGTCTGTATTCATGCGCTGGAACTGCTGTCACATGCGGGCGAGACGATGCAATTGGCGGTGCGCTGCTCCAAAGGCACCTACATCCGCACCCTGGCGCAAGATCTGGGCGAATTGCTGGGCTGCGGCGCCCACCTGAGCGCGCTGCGCCGCACCCAAAGCGGTCCGCTCGATCTGGCCCAGGCCGTCACCCTGGACCAGTTGGAAGACATGAACGACGAGCAGCGCCTGGCCACTCTGCTGCCACCCGATACCCTGCTTGCAGACTGCCCGCAGATTCGGCTGAGTGCCGAGGAGGCTGGCAAATTGTTGGCCGGCATCCGGCGACGCACTTCGGCCGCACCGGCGGCGCGTGTGCGTGCCTTCGGCCCCGAGCCCCTGGCCTTCCTGGGCAGCGCCCGGGTGGCTGGTGGCGAATTGATTCCTGAGCGATTGCTCAGCCCCGTCGAGCTGCAGACCCTGCTCGCCGGCCCCGCATCACTGACCTGAGACCTGCCATGAGCAACAAGCAAATCCGCAACATCGCCATCATTGCCCACGTGGACCATGGCAAGACCACCCTGGTGGACCAGCTGCTGCGCCAAAGCGGCACCTTCGCCGCGCACGAGCAGGTTGAAGAGTGTGTGATGGACAGCAACGCGATCGAAAAAGAGCGCGGTATCACCATCTTGGCCAAGAACTGTGCGGTGAGCTGGGAAGGCACGCACATCAACATCGTCGACACCCCGGGCCACGCGGACTTCGGCGGTGAAGTGGAGCGCGCGCTCTCTATGGTGGACGGCGTGGTGTTGCTGATCGACGCCCAAGAAGGCCCGATGCCGCAGACTCGCTTCGTGACCAAGAAGGCCTTGGCCTTGGGCCTGCGCCCCATCGTGGTGGTGAACAAGGTGGACAAGCCGGGTGCAAAGCCGGACGCCGTGATCAACGCCGCGTTCGATCTGTTTGACAAGCTGGGTGCCACCGACGAGCAGCTCGACTTCCCGGTGGTCTATGCCTCCGGCATCAACGGCTGGTCCTCGCTGGAAGAGGGCGAGCCGGGCCAGAAGTGGGGCGAGAGCATGACCCCGCTGTTCGAAACCATCCTGCGCCATGTGCAGCCGCACGAGGGCGAGGAAAACGCACCGCTGCAGATGCAGATCAGCTCGCTGGACTATTCGTCCTATGTGGGTCGCATTGGCGTGGGTCGCATCAACCAAGGCACCGTCAAGCCCGGCATGGACGTGCTGGTGATGGAGGGGCCGGATGGCAAGTCTGTGAAGGGTCGCATCAACCAGGTGCTGAAATTCAAGGGCTTGGATCGCATGATGGTTCAAGAGGCTGGACCTGGCGACATCGTGCTGATCAACGGCATTGAGGACATCGGCATGGGTGTGACCATCACCGATCCGCTGAATCCCCAGCCCCTTCCGATGCTGAAGGTGGACGAGCCCACGCTCACCATGAATTTCTGCGTCAACACCAGCCCCCTGGCCGGCCGCGAAGGCAAGTTTGTGACCAGCCGCCAGATCTGGGACCGTCTGCAGAAGGAACTGCAGCACAACGTGGCCCTGCGTGTGAAGGAGACCGACGAGGACGGCATCTTCGAAGTCAGCGGTCGCGGTGAATTGCACCTGACCATCCTGCTGGAGAACATGCGCCGCGAGGGCTTTGAGCTGGCCGTGGGCAAGCCGCGCGTGGTGTTCAAAGAGATCAACGGCGAGAAGTGCGAACCCATCGAGCTGGTGACGGCCGACGTGGAGGAGCAGCACCAGGGCGGCGTGATGCAGGCTCTGGGCGAGCGCAAGGGCGAACTGGTGAACATGGAGCCGGACGGCAATGGCCGCACCCGCCTGGAATACCGCATCCCTGCACGCGGTCTGATCGGTTTCAGCAACGAGTTCCTGAACCTGACGCGCGGCTCGGGCTTGATCTCCAACATCTTTGACGGCTACGAGCCGCACAAGGGCGACATCGGCAGCCGTAAGAACGGCGTCCTGATCTCGATGGATGCCGGCGAGATCTTCACGTATGCGCTGGGCAAACTGGACGATCGCGGCCGCATGTTTGTGAAGGCCGGCGACCCGGTGTACGAGGGCATGATCGTGGGCATCCACAGCCGTGACAACGATCTGGTGGTGAATGCCACCCGCACCAAGCAGCTGACCAACTTCCGCGTCAGCGGCAAGGAAGATGCCATCAAGATCACCCCCCCGATCGACCTGACGCTGGAGTACGGCGTCGAGTTCATTGAAGACGACGAACTGGTCGAAATCACGCCCAAGAGCGTGCGTCTGCGAAAGCGTTACCTCGCCGAGCACGAGCGCAAGCGCATGGCGCGTGGCGGCTGATCCCCCGCGCCTTCCCCGATGCCCCCTCAAGGGGGCGATGCGGGTGACCGGCAAAGCCGGACCCACCGCGTCCGCTGGATGGACTGAGAACTGGATCAACCGACCGTCCGATGACACATCGCCGAGCCCTGCTGCTGATGGTGCTGGTCACGCTGCTCTGGAGTAGCGCGGGCATCGTCAGCCGTCAGTTGCAGAGTGCGCGCCCGTTTGAAGTGACGTTTTGGCGCTCGGCTTTCACCGTGCTGGCCCTTCTGCTCTGGTGGGGCGTGCGAGAGGGTCGGGCGGGTTTGGCACCCATGCGGCATCCCAGTCCCATGCTTTGGGCGTCGGCCGCGTGCTGGGCGGTGATGTTCACGGCCTTCATGGTGGCGGTCTCCATCAGTCCGGTGGCCCAGGTCCTGGTCGTGATGTCCTTGGGCCCGCTGATCACCGCATTGCTGGCTTGGTTGCTGCTGCGCCAGCCCATCGCCCGCCGCACCGGGGTGGCCGTGGCGCTGGCCGGTTTCGGCGTAGCGTGGATGTTCGGTGCCGAAGCTCGGCCCGGTGTGGGTGCCTTGGTGGCTTTGGCCGTTCCGCTGGCGGCTGCTGTCAATTGGATCGTGCTACAGCGCCAAGCGCGCAGCCTAGCTCACAGTCAGGCGGACAGCGTGTCTTTGCCGCACGCGGTCGCATTGGGTGGACTGATCTCTGCCGCATTGACCTTGCCCTTGGCGTGGCCGTTCGCAGCGGCACCTGCTGATTTGCTTTGGCTGGCCTACCTGGGTGTGTTTCAACTTGGCCTGCCTTGTGTACTGGTGGTGCACCTTTCTAAAGTCCTGAGCGCCACAGAACTGGCCTTATTGGCCCAGTTGGAACTGCTTTTTGGCGTGGCTTGGGTTTGGTGGTTGGCCGGCGAACGCCCCAGCGCATCGACGCTCACTGGTGGCTGTTTGGTTCTATTCGCCTTGTTTTTGAATGAATTGCGCCGGCCTCGGGCGCAGGAGACCCCTCGATGAGCACTTCCATTCCCGCCCTCTGCAGCGACGGCCAGGTGCTGGCCGAAGTGAACGGCTGCCTCGGCTTGATCATCCTGAATCGTCCGCAAGCGCTCAATGCATTGTCACTGGCCATGATCCGCGACATGCGCACCCTGCTGCGGGCCTGGCGCGATGACGACTCGATTCAAGCTGTTGCCATCTTGGGGCAAGGTCGCGAAGGCAAGGGCCCCGCGTTTTGCGCCGGCGGCGATATCCGCTTCTTTCATACGGCGGCCAAGGCCAAGGATCCGGCCTTGGGCGACTTCTTCACCGAGGAGTACGCCCTCAATCACGAAATCCATGTCTACCCGAAACCCTATATCGCGCTGATGGATGGCATCGTGATGGGCGGTGGCATGGGCATCAGCCAGGGCGCAAAGCTGCGCGTCCTGACCGAGCGCAGCAAGTTGGCCATGCCAGAGGCCCATATCGGCCTGTTCCCAGATGTAGGCGGAGGCTATTTCCTGGCGCAGTGCCCGGGGCATGTGGGCGAGTGGCTGGCATTGACCGGACAGGTTTTGGGCGCCGGAGATGCCATCGCCCTGGGACTGGGGGATGTGTTTGTGCGCGCCGAGGAGCTGCCCGGCCTGATTGAGCAATTGCGCCACGCTGATCAAACAAGTGCTGAACATGTCGTTGCCACGGTGATGGAGCGTGCCGAACTGGCTCCCGAGCCTCAATTGCTGGCTCACCGAGAGGCGATCGACCGTCACTTTGGCTTTGGGGCGATGCTGGAAATCAAGGCTTCTCTGGCTGGCGACAACTCAGAATGGGCCCAACAGGCTTTGGGGCAATTGAATGCCAACTCCCCATTGGCTCTGGCCATCAGCTTGGAATTGGTGCGCCGTGGCCGCAACCTCAGCTTGGCTGAGGACTTGCGCTTAGAGCGCAATTTGGTTCACTGGTGTTTTGAGCCAGCTTGGCGCGATGCCCATTGTGAAACCCTGGAGGGCATTCGGGCACTGGCGGTGGACAAAGACCATCAGCCTCGCTGGTCTCCTGCCCACAGCGAGGATGTGAGCCCGCAGACCGTCCAGGCTATGTTCGAGAGCCCGTGGGCCAAACACCCTCTCGCAGATCTTCAGTGAATTTAGGTTGACCGAAAAAAAGGCGCTTTACGCGTTAGCTAGTGACGTGGCTCATGCCATGAGCCAGCTGCTGCCGAGACTTACCCCCGAACTGGCCACCGTGGCCGTTTGAGGCCGGGATGAAAAAGTAGGAGATGCAGCGTTTGCTGGCGCTGGTCGAGCGTCTAACGAGGGCGCAGAGGCAGGAGCTGGTCGACAAGCTCAAGGCGCAGACCAGCGCCTTGGCGTCCGTGGAAGTGTTGGAGGCGGCCGGCAGCCAAGCCAGGGTGTGCCCACACTGCGCGAGCCATCGGGTTGTGCGCAATAGCATGGCCAACGGACTGCAGCGATACAAGTGCCGAGGCTGCAACAAGACCTTCAACGCCCTTACCGGGACGCCCTTGGCGCGGTTGCGCCAGAAGGGCAAGTGGCTGGAACAGACCCCGGCTCTGGCGGATGGCCTCAAGGTGCATCGGGCGGCTGATTTCCTGGGAGTCGCACCGAGCACGGCCTTTCGGCTGCGCCACCGCTTCCTCTCACAGCCGGGGAACGTCAAACCTGGCCGCCTGGCCGGCGTGGCGGAGATGGACGAAACGTACTTCCTGGCGTCGTACAAGGGCCGCAAGGTCATTGGGCGCCCGGCGCGAAGGCGAGGCGGGCGCGCCGCCAATCGTGGCCTGTCGCGAGAGCAGATTCCGGTGCTCGTGGCCCGCGACCGCTCCGGCGTGACCACCGATTTCGTCCTGACCGACACCCGAAAGGTCGCCCTGATGACCTTGCCCAAGCCACTGCTGCCGGTCTATGCCGTCGTCTGCTCCGATGGCACCGGCTCCATCAGCTACGCGGGGAAGGAACTCGGCCTGGAGCACCAGGCTGTCCTTGGGCTCTAGCGGCAAACACACCATGGGCGCCTGGCACATCCAGAACGTTAACGCCTACTACTCGCGGCACAAGACCTGGATTCGCCGGTTCCAAGGCGTGGCCACGTACTACCTGGAGAACTATCTCGGCTGGTACCGGGCCTTGGACAGGATGCCCAACATCCCTGCGTAACCCGCCCGGTTGATCGTCCTGGCGCTTGGCCGATGAGTTCGTCCTCAGCTAGCGCGCAAATGAAAAAGGGACCCGAAGGTCCCTTTTGTCTTGCGCCCAAAGCAGCCGAAGGGCGAACCCTTCGCTGCAATGATTACTTGGCGCGGCGGCGGGTCGACAGACCCAGGCCCAGCAGAGCCACACCGGCCAGAGCCAGACCGGCCGGCTCGGGGATCTTGCTCACGACCGTCGCGTTGCTCGACTGATTGATCGACAGGGCATAGCGGTTACCGGCCTTGAAGGTGCGGGAGGCTGACAGAATGGTGCCGGCGAAGCTATAGCTGAAATTGTCTGACGAGTCAGTCACGAAGCCGGTCTGATTGATCTCGCTCGGCGAAAAAATCAGATCACCACCAAAGCCCGCGCACAACGCTGCGCTCGAAATGCAACGCAGGGTCATGGTCCAACCCATGCCAGCCGACGCCTGGTCAATACGGTCTGCAGCGTTGCTGACCCATAGCGCCTGATAAGCAGAAGCAGTCACCGCGACGGATGCGGAAAAGTCGGCACCAACAGTGAAGGCCAATTGGGTGGTGGCGCTGTTCAGAATGGTCGAGTTGGCACCGCCCTCATTGTTCGGGCCAACCGCAGCCGCGTCGGCGCGGGTCAGGCCCGACACTGCACCACCGACCGCGGAGCCGCTGATGTACATGTCACCCAGTGCGTAGTTGGCCGAGGGTGGGGGCGTCACAAAGGTGCCGGTGTTGTTTTCGGTGTTGCCGCCGTACAGCGCGCCAGCGATCACGCCGCAGTCCGGGCCGGCGCAGCGGGCTTTGACGTCCACCGTGGCGCCCACGGTGTTTGAAGTGATGCTGCTCGCGCCCGCACCCGTGCCGACTGCGCCGTTGTAGTTGGCGGCCGAAGTGCCGGTACGCGACTCATTCAGAATGCTGATGGCACCGTTCTGAGGGACCGGGCCGGCGGGCGTGGCCAGGAACAGCTGGGTAATGTTCAGGTCCGACATAGCCATGGCGCCAGCGTGAGCCGGGGCGGAGGCGAATGCCAGGGTGCCAGCGGCGATTGCGGCGGCGATCTTGGTGTTCGTCAGTTTCACAGTCTTCTCCTTGACAGAAGGGGTGGTGTCACCTGTTAATGCATGCTGCGTGCCAGCTTTTTGCTTTTTCTTGTAAGGCATTGATTTGTATGGAAAAAATTGCCAGTTAAGAACGTTCCGGCGGTTCTTCGAATCAAGGCTGTAAAGAGTGTCGACATTGGTTCAAAGATTGCGAAGCAAGCGCGCGACCTCGTCTTGGTGGGGAAACCGGGCGCCTAGGCCGGCAAGTTGCTGGAGCACGGCTCGGGCTTCAGCGCCGCGCTTGGCTTGAATCAGTAGCTTGGCATGGGTCAGCTGATGAGGGGCTGCGCCGGGCGCCAGGCGCAGTGCCTTTTCCTGGGTTTTGATCGCGCGTTCGATCTGCCCTTCCTTGGCCAGCAAGGTGGCCAATGTGTCCAAGATCTCGGCGCGTTCGGGTTCGAGCGACGCGGCCGCTTCCGCTGCGGCCAGAGCACCTGCCTTGCCAGCCTGGTCCAGGGCCAAGGCCAGGTTGTTTTGAGCACCTGCGCGTTTCGGGTCGATCGCCAGCGCGCGCCGATAGTGCGTCTCAGCCACATCCCAGCGCCGCTCGGCAAAGGCGAGGTCGGCGAGGTACAGCTGAAAGTACAAATCACCCGGTGCGCGTGCTTGGTGGGTTGCTTCGAAGGTCGTGGCTTCTACGCCGCGCTTTGCCAAAAGTAGGCTGCGATGCAGACGCACCGCCATGCCCGCGCCCGCATCAATCTCCCAGCCTTTCCTGTAAGCCGCTGCCGCCTTCGTGTAGTCCTTGGCCTGGAACGCAATGTCTCCTTCTAGCAGATGGCCTTCGGGGCTCGCAGGGTGACGTCGCTGCACGGCCTGTGCCACAGTGCGAGCCCGCTCCCGGTTGCCGGCAGTGATTTCACTGGACACCAATAGCTTGGCAATGGGGATGGACTCCGGGCTAGTCTCAAAGCCCTTTCTGAGTGTGGCAAGTGGCGCCGTCTTGTCGCCCTGCCGCAGTTGGATGCCCGCCAACAGGGCGTAGGCCTTTGCGTCTTTCGGGAAGGCACCGATCCATTGATTTAGCACTGCTGCAGCTTGATTAAAGTCGCCTGCGTCCTCATGCAGCAGTGCCAAATGTTCTAGCAACTGAGGTTGCTCTGGAAGGCGCGAGAGGGCGGTCTTGACGGCGGCCATCGCACCGGCGTTGTCCTTTTGCTCGCGCAGGATCTTGGTCAGTTCCAGATGGGCTGGCAAATGCTGTGGCTCTGCGCTCAGGGCTTTGTTCAGCAGCTGCTTTTGCTCGTCTATCTTTGCCCCTTGGCTTTGGCGTACTTGGAGCAGCGAGAACCAGGCGGCAGCGCTCTTAGGATGTTCACGTGTGAACTTCTCCAGCCGAGCCTGCGCGTCCGCGGGTTTTTTTGCCAATAGGTCCAGATTCACCAGGCCATGGACGGCGGGCAAGTATGCGCTTTCTCTCTCGAGCGCCTTGCTAAACGCTTGAGTAGCCGCTGCGGAGTCGCCTTTGCGGGTCAAGAACTGACCGCGCAACAGCTGCGGCAAAGGGTCCTTGGAAAGCTTTTTCTCCAGGGCGTCTACGGCTTGTATCGCTTCCTCCAGTCGGTCGAGCCGGTTGAGGAGGCCGATCAGGGCCATATCCCCCTGGGGGTCGTTCTCTGCCGCAGCCAGTCGACGCAATTCCTCCAGGCCCTGAGCTGTCTTGCTGTTTTGGGCGAGGGTTATACCCAGCGCTACGCGTCCGGCGGCAAAGTCAGGTTCTTGCGCCTTCAAGGCCAACAGGATGCGTTCGGCCTGCGCACCTTGGCCTAGCTGGGTGTGCGCTTGTGCGGCGAGCAGGCGTGCTTGCGCAGCAGGCTGTTGTTGATTGATCAAGGGTTGGAGCGCATTGAGCGTGCCGCTGGCATCGCCGCTTTGCAGCAGGGCCTGCGCCAGACTGAGTCGAGCCGCCTGGTTCTGCGGCGAGAGATTCACGGCGCGCCGCAGGTGGTCGGTTGCGCGAGTGTGGCGCTTGCGTTGCAGGTCGATCAGGCCGGCCAGCTGGTGAACGTCGGCACTGTCAAAAACCTGCTTCAGCACTTGCTCAATGGCCAGTGCGGCTGCCTCGTACTCTTTGTTCTCAAAGGCCAGCCAGGCGACGTAGTACTGCGTATTGGGGTGCGTCGGTGCCGCCTTGCGCATCGCTTCAAGCTGGAGCTTGGCTTTGTCCAGTTGGCGCTCTTTCAGCTGGATGGGCAAGATGCGGCTGAAGGACTCCAAGTCTGTTGGGGCGATGGCCTGTGCGGCCAGGTAATGCGCCATGGCGGCTTGGCTGCCCTGTGGTCTGATCGCCTCCAGGTCGCCGAGCAATAGCAAGACCTTGAGATTCTTGGGGTGCTCGTTCAGGATTGCTTGAGCGCGCGACACTGCGGTATCCACTTCATTTGTGGCGGCCATGGCTCGGGCTTCCAGAAGCCTTGCCTCCAGGCGCTGTGGCTCGTGTCCCAGGGCTTTGCGGGTGGCGGTGAGCCCCTTCGCTACATCGCCGAGGGCAAAGTAAGCACGTGCCAAACTGACTTCCAGACTGGCCGCCGCTTGGGGGTCGGAGAACTGGGCCGAGCCAAAGCGCTCGATAACCTGACGCATTTCTCCTTTGGCCACCATTGCGCGAGCTTGCAGGGGAGCCAAACGTTCGCGTGGGATTTGTCCCTCGGGTAGCTTCTCGAGTTCGATCCATGCGCCCGTGCCATCCCCCAACTCCACAAGAGCAGTGGCCAGCAATACACGGGCTTCAATCAAACTGCCGTCTTGCTGTAGCGCGCTCTTGAGGTCGATGGCGGCGGTCTGCCAGGCGCCTTGACGCATTTGATCCTTCGCGCGCGCCATCAACTCTTCGCTGCTGGGACTCAGGCAGGCGCTCAGCGCTCCAGCCGTGGCGAGACTGGCGGCGAGCAGGCGCAGGCGAGGTAAGTTCATGAGGGTCATGGGATCAGAGATGGGGAAAGGGGGGGGTCAGCAGTAGCGATCGGGGGCCAGCAGGTCCTCTGGATCCCAGGTGCTGCGCAAGCGGCGGTGCCAGGCGCAAGCTTCAGGGGCTAATTCACGTAAATCGGCCATGGCTTGGATGCCTAGTCGATAAGGGAAAAATCCCAGGGCCTGTCCGCGCCGCAACAACTGCGCTGCACAGGCCTGGGCGCGTGCGGTTGCCTCAGGGTTGTCGCGGTCGAAGAGGATCGGCACCGTGCTGTCAAACACGCGCTCGCCCAGTGTGGTGAAGGTGATCAAGGGTTCGACACCATGCGCACGGGCCACCTCGTGGACCATGTCGGCATAGCGCCTGGCATCCTGGCCGCGCATGGGAACCAGAGGGGCGTACCAGAGCAATCCGCACCCATGGGCATGGGGTTCGCGTGGCACGTCCTGCGGTGCGGCCCGACGATTTCGCCAATAGGCCAGGGGCAGCGCAGTCTCATTGGGTTGGCCGGCTACCAGTTCGAGTGAGCTGCGCAGGGTCTGGGTCAGGCGCTTGAGTCCGTTGGCCCATGAAGGCAGACGTGCTGTAGCCCGTGCCAGAAAGGCCGCGCGATCAGGGGTGACAAAGAGCAGGCGCGAGGCCAGCGGGCCTAGGGCGCGCCTCAATTCCGCGCGTGCTGCAGCTACCGTGGCGCGGGTTCCATATAGCGTGCAAAACCCAGTCCAAGCCTGGACTTGGTACTGTCGCCCCAGTCGCAGCAGCACCTCAGGAGGAATCAATCCCTGGGGATCCAACTCGGTCCACGGGTAGGGCGCAGACATCGAAAGGACCCGGTGGCGGTTCATCAGATTGATGGCGCCAATCAACCCGGGCAGTCGCTGCAGCAGAGCGCGCATGGCCTCGACTGTTCGCTCCAAGCGGGCGTCATCGGGGATGCTGAAGAGGCAGGCCTGAATGGCATCGGGGCGACGCGCGAGTGCAATGGAGAGACGTGTCACCACGCCCATACCGCTTTGCGTGAATAGCCCCTGACCGTGAGGCCCCAGGCCCCATTTGAAGAGTCGTGCCAGCTCAGGGCCTGCGGCCTCACGCAAAGCGCTTCGAAAGCGACTGCCGTCGGCCATGACTGCTTCAAGATTGGTGACGGCCGCGTAATGGTCGGTCACGGGCGTGACCCCGTAGCCGCGCTCCAGGGCGTTGGACAGCAAGCTGCAGCGAGGCCCCGCGCCTGTAACGGGAACCAGAAAAGGCAGTCCCTTGTCCTTCAGGTGCTGCGCCAATTGTTCCTGGGTGACGCCGGGCTCCACGCTGGCGACCCCGAGTTCGGGGTCGACTTCCAATTGGCATAGGGTGCCCAGGTCCAGCAACACACATCCCGATCGTGCAGGGAGTGCAGTCCCGTAGCCCCAGTTGCGGCCGGTGGAGATGGGGTGCAAGGCTTGGCGATACTGGCGTGCGATCTCCAGCACTTGGGCCACCAGTCGATCAACGTGAGAGGCGCGCTCGGCTGCATTCCTGGCCTCGATGGCTGGTAGGCGCAGCGCGCCGCTCAGCTCACGCTGCTGGGCGCCGGTGTCCTGTCCATAGCGCTGCCGAGCGGTGGCTGCATCGTCCACTTGATCAGGGCCCAGCAGCTGCCGCCAGGCCTCTAGGGCTGGTGCGAGAGCGAGGGAGTTTTGCGAAGACTCGGACAATGCCATGCGTGCTTTGAGTTGCCTTGGCGCAGCTTAATCCGGCCGGCAAGATGGATCGTGCAATCGTGCCTTGGTGAGGGCGTGATCCCCCCGAAACAAAGGGGCCCGGCCTCGGGGGCCTGCGGGAGGCGGCGCAATGGCCTATGGCATCATCCCGCGCTCCTATCGAGGAGCTGCGGCGTCCTCTCAACGACTGACCTTAATGGGTGGTAAAGCTATGAACTTGGGACAGCCTGTTGCCGGCCGTTTCCTGGCCCTCGGTGTGAGTTGCCTGCTGCTCTTGAGTGGTTGTGCGCTGATGGAAGAAGCGCATCCACCGGCACCGGCCAAGGCGGCTCTGGAGAACTACAGCTATGTGATCGGCCCCGGTGACAGTCTGAACATCGTGGTGTGGCGCAACCCCGAGCTCTCCATGTCCGTGCCAGTGCGCCCGGACGGCAAGATCTCTGCGCCGCTGGTTGACGAGTTGCTGGTGCAGGGCAAGAACCCAACCGAGGTGTCGCGCGAAGTCGAGCGGGTGCTCGGCAAGTATGTTCGCGATCCGGTGGTGACCGTCATGGTGACCAATTTCGTCGGCCCTTATAGCGAGCAGATTCGTGTGGTCGGCGAGGCCAGCAAGCCGCAGTTCTTGCCCTTCAAGCAGCAGATGACCCTGTTGGACGTGATGATTGCTGTGGGTGGGTTGACGGATTTCGCCGATGGCAACTCGGCCACCATTCTGCGCACGTCTGAGGGCAACAAACAGTACTCGGTGCGGCTCAAGGATCTCATCAAGCGCGGCGATGTGTCGGCCAATGTGGATGTGCGGCCGGGCGATATCTTGATCATTCCGCAAAGCCTGTTCTGAGCCGCGTCTCGGATCGGCAGGCCCTGGGCAGAACGGAAAGCAGCGCATGGATTTGTTGATGAGCCAGCTCTACGCGCTTGCGCGTCGGGTGTGGAAGTACCGTTGGATCGGACTGGGTGTGGCCTGGCTGGTGGGCGTGGTCGGCCTGGTGGGCTCGTTTTTGGTGCCCAACCGCTATGAATCCAGTGCGCGGATCTATGTCGATACGCAGTCAATTCTCAAGCCTTTGATGGGGGGCTTGGCGGTGCAGCCCAATGTGGAGATGCAGGTCACTCAGCTGAGCAAGACTTTGATCTCCCGGCCCAATATTGAGAAGTTGATTCGGATGGCCGATCTCGACCTGAAGAAGCAGACCAAGGCACAGCAGGAGGCGCAGATCGAGCATCTGATGAAGACCTTGTCGATCGCCACCACCGGTCGCGACAACCTCTACACCCTGGCCTACAACAACCCTAACCCGGAAGTAGCCAAGAAAGTGGTGCAGTCCTTGGTTTCGATTTTTGTCGAGTCTTCATTGGGGGCTACGCGCAAGGACTCGGCTTCGGCTACTACCTTCATCAATGAGCAGATCAAGACCTACGAGGCCAAGCTGGAAGAGGCTGAGCAGCGCTTGAAGGAGTTCCGTCTGCGCAATTTGGAATTGGCTCAGCCCGATGGCAAGGATGCCACCTCGCGCTTGGCGGAAATGAGCCAGCAACTGAACCGGGCGAAGCTGGAGTTGCGCGAGGCGGAAAACGCCCGCGACGCTGCTCGGGCACAACTCGAGGGTGAACGCGGACGGGGTCAAGATGCAACGGCCGCTTCTCTGATGCAAGAGTCAAGTCTTTCGGTGGCGACGCCAGAAATTGATTCGCGCCTGGATTCCTTGCGCCGCGGTCTCGATGGCCTGCTGCAGCGCTATACCGATCAGCATCCGGACGTTCAGACGACGCGGCGCTTGATCCGCGACCTGGAAGACCAAAAGAAGCGCGAGGTCGCTGAGTTGCGCCGCCAGGCATTGGCGAACCCGGCCACGGCCGGTGGTGCGGTCGGCGCTGTTCAGCAGGAATTGAGCCGTCTATTGGCCTCCTCTGAAATTCAAGTTGCGGCACTCAAGGCGCGAGTCAATGAGTTTCAGAGTCGCTATAGCCAGGCCATGGAGGCGATGAAGACCGCGCCGCAGGTCGAGGCCGAAGCCGCGCAGCTCAATCGCGACTACGAAATCCACAAGAAAAAGTACGAGGAGCTGGTGGCCCGCCGCGAGGCCGCTGCCATTTCGGGCGATCTGGATGTGGCCGCAGGTGTGGCCGACTTTCGTCTGATTGACCCGCCCCGGGTTTCTCCTCGTCCGGTGGCCCCCAACCGCTTCCTTTTGTTGGGTGCGGCGCTGGCGGCAGCTCTGGGGGGCGGCTTGTTTGCGTCTTTCGCAGCCAGCCAACTGCGTCCGGTCTTCTTTGAGCCGGGTGAGCTGCGGGCGCGCACCGAGTTGCCCATCCTGGGCGTGGTTTCTCGCATCATCAGCGAGGCCGAGACACGCCGGGTCCGCTTGGATCGCCTGCGATTCCTGGGGGGTTCTGCGGCCCTGTTGTTAATGTTTGGTGCAGCCATGTTGGCCCTGGTGGTCATCAGTGCTCGCCAGGGAGGCTGAGCACGCCATGGCCAGTTTGATCGAACAAGCAGCACAGCGCCTGGAACAGCTGCGCCAAGCCGGCGTGGTCTTGCCTGAGGCTAAGCCTGCACCTGTGGCCCCAGTGCCGTCCACGCCAGTCGACGCTAGTCCTGTATCAGCACCTTCTGCCGTGGCGACCGGTCGTGCGGAGACAACATTGCGTTCGCGCAGTGTTGATTTGAATTTCGAGGCGCTCAACGCCATGGGCATGCTGGCCCCGGGCGCTCCGCGCAGCCTGATGGCCGATCAATACCGCGTCATCAAGCGCCCTTTGATCAAGAACGCGATGGGTCAGGGGGCAGCGACCCTGACGCATGCGAACCTGATCATGGTGACCAGCGCGCTGGCCGGTGAGGGCAAGAGCTTTACCTCGCTCAATCTGGCTTTGAGCATGGCGGCCGAGCAAGACCACACCGTCATGCTGGTGGACGCCGATGTCGCGCGCCCCTCGTTGTTGCGCATGCTTGGGCTGCAGCCGGGGCCGGGTTTGCTGGACGTGTTGGAAGACCGTGTCGACATGGCCGATGTGCTGCTGCGCACCAACATAGACAAACTCACCTTGTTGCCCAGCGGAACTCCGCACCCGCGCGCCACCGAATTGTTGGCCAGCGAGGCCATGCACGAGCTGCTCAATGAGATGGCCCGTCGGTATCCTGACCGGATCATTATTTTTGACTCGCCGCCCTTGCTGTTGACAACGGAGTCCCGGGTGCTGGCCAGTCAAATGGGCCAGATCGTGATGGTCGTCGCGGCGGAGCACACGCCGCAGAGTGCGGTACAGCAGGCGCTCTCCACCATCGAAGCCCATCCGCTGAAAATGCTGTTGCTGAACCAAGTGCAGACCGATGCGCAAGGTGGCTACGGCTATGGCTATGGCTATGGCTATGGCTATGGCTATGGCTACGGCTACGGCTATGACCACGAAGACCATGGCGCCAAGCCGGCTTGAGCTGACGCCTGTCTGGGGCGGATGTGCATTGGCGGGCTGGCTGTGCTTGGCCGTCGGGGCGCAGGCGCAGGCTTCCACTTCAGGCGAGGGTAGTCGGCTGCGCTTTCAGCTCAGCAGCACGCTGACGGTAAGCGATCAGATCGGCCGGGGCGCCGAGGCCACCAATGATCGCGGTGCCTTGCTCAGTGTGCGTCCTAGTCTGTTGTGGCAGTCCCGCGCTGGCTTGGTGCGCGGTACGGTGGACTTTGGTCTCACGGGCCAAGAGGCCATCCGAACCGAACTGCAGCAAAGCCGGCAGCAGAACCATTTGCGCGCTACGCTCAATAGCGGCATGGGTACGCGATGGTTGGATCTGAGCCTTCAGGCGCAGGTCGGCCAGCAGGCTCAGTCGGCCTTTGGCGCGCAAGGATTGGGAAGCAGCGGCAGCCTGGCGCGAGCCAACCAGAAGGAAGTCGGAAGCGTGGTCTTCACGCCGCGCATTGACCTGGGGAGAGGTTCTGACATCGGCCTAGAGGCTAGCCATACCCTCAATGCTCAGCAGACGCGCGCTAGCACTCAGGGCGATCAGCATGGCCATGTCAGCAACATTACGCTGCGGGGGCCGGAGGTGGCTCGGCTGCAATGGCGCCTGACAGCCCAGCAGCAGGTTGCCAAACCCAAGGCCCAGCGCAGCACGGAGAGTGACCAGGCCGCGTTAGAACTCCGCGGGAAAGTGAATTCCGAGTGGGCCCTACGTGGCACGGTAGGTGCGGGGCGTAGCAATTTGGTTCAACTGGACGGCGAGCGGACCACCACCTATGGAGGGGGGCTGCGATGGCAGCCCGGCCCACGCACGCACGTTGAATTGGATGCCGGCAAGTCCGTGGTGGCTGATCAGTTCAACTTCAAGGCTCAACATCGCTGGGCCCGCTTGGCAATCAACGCCTTGGTGTCGCAAAGCGAGAGCCAGGGCGGTGTGCTTGGTTCGGCGGGGCAGCAGACCCGGTACGACTTGCTGTTTCAGCAATACGCCAGCCAGGAGCCCGACCCGGTGCTGCGCGATGCCTTGGTGCGACAAGAGTTGGCGCGTCTGGGGCTGAGCGCCGATGCGCCTGCCGCGGCAGGATTCATCAGCAGCGGCCCGACCCTGACACGGCGTGGGCAGCTGGCCTTCAACTGGGACCTGGCGCGTTGGAGCCTGAGCGGCAATGGCAGTTGGAGTCGCAGTTTTCGCCTCGGCAGCGAGGCCCGTAGCGACGACCTGGCGCAGAGCAGCTTCGTGCTGCAGCGTGGCCTGGGCTTCAATCTTGCCTACCGGCTCAACCCCAAGGACAGCTTGAATGCCTACGCCAATTGGCAGCGCACTCAGGGGGACCGGGCCGAATTGGCAAACTCCCTGAAGTCAGCCGGTCTGGCCTGGACCACCCGACTGGGGCCGCGCAATCAGATCAATCTTTCGCTGCGGCGCAGTGAATTCCGCGCTACTTTGCGTCCCTATACCGAGAACGCATTTCTCGGCACGCTGACTCAGCAGTTCTAGTTCCCGCCTAGGCTCCCATGTACGAAGCTTTTTACGGTCTGAGCGCCAAGCCCTTTCAGCTCAGCCCGGACCCCAGTTTTTATTTCGGCTCGAAGCAGCACCGCCGCGCCAAGGCCTATTTGGACTACGGCGTGCTGCGCAATGACGGCTTCATCGTCATCACCGGCGAGATCGGCGCTGGCAAGACCACCTTGTTGCGCGGTCTGCTCGATGGCCTGAATAAGGACCAGGTGGTGATCGGCAATCTGGTCACCACGCAGTTGGACGCCGAAGACACCCTGCGCATGGTCGCTGCGGCCTTTGGTGTGCGCGCCAAGGATGTGCAGAAGTCCGAGCTCTTGATGACGCTGGAGGCCTTTTTCGTGGCCCAGGCCAGCCAGAACAAGCGCTGCTTGCTGGTGGTGGACGAGGCACAGAACCTGAGCGCGCGGGCGGTGGAAGAGCTGCGGATGCTGTCGAATTTTCAGTTCGGCAATCAGTCGCTGTTGCAGACCTTCGTGGTGGGTCAGCCGGAGTTCCGCCACATCCTGCAGCGCCCCGAAATGGAGCAGTTCCGCCAGCGCGTGGCGGCCACCTGCCACATCGGTCCGCTCGACGAGGAAGAAACCCAGCGCTACATCGAGCACCGGCTCAAATGCGCAGGCGCGACCGACAAGCCGACCTTTGACCCCGAGGCTTTCTTGGTCATCCACCGGGCCACCAAGGGCATTCCGCGCCGCATCAACACGCTTTGCGATCGCCTGCTGCTGTTGGGCTTCATGCAGGGCAGGGTCCACTTGGCCCTGGGGGATGTCGACGAGGTCTTGAAGGATCTGGCCAAAGAGACCGAATTGCCCGCCCCTTCGCGGCCCATGCCGTTGGATGGGGGGACTGAGGCGCAGGAGGCTGCGCGCGCAGGCCCCGAGTCGCTGTCGGGCGTGGACCTGGACCTCAGCCAGTTGGCCACTTTGTCGGCGCCTCAGGCGCAGAAGTTGGCGGGCGGCTTTGCCCAGCTCAGCGCCGATCAAATGCAAGATCGCATGCAGCGCCTGGAGCGCAGCCTGATGCGCTTGGAACGCATCAATCTGCAAACGCTCAATCTGCTGCAAAAACTAGTGGGTGCCCTGCGCGCACCCAACAACGAGGGATCGCAATGAGCACCTTGCGCAATGCGATGACCATTGACGTCGAAGACTATTTCCAAGTCTCGGCGATGGCGCCTTACATCCCGCGATCCGATTGGGCGCGCATCCGCTGCAGGGCCGAGGACAACGTCATGCGCATCCTCGCCATGCTGGACGAGCAGGGCGTCAAGGCCACTTTTTTCACTTTGGGCTGGATCGCCGAGCGTCATCCGGGTCTGGTACGGGCCATCGTGGCCGGCGGGCATGAGCTGGCCAGCCATGGCTATGGCCACGAGCGCGCCAGCGACATGAGCCCGACAGCCTTTTCAGATGATGTGCGGCGCGCCAAGGCCTTGTTGGAAGACATTGGCGGCGTAGCGGTGCAGGGCTATCGGGCCCCCAGTTTCTCCATCGGCACCGATAACCTCTGGGCTTTTGATGTCCTTCTGGAGGCGGGCTATCGCTATTCCAGCAGCGTCTATCCGATCGCCCACGACCACTATGGCATGCCGGATTCGCCGCGCTTTGCCTACCCGGTGCGTCCGGGCTTGATCGAGGTACCGGTGACCACCAATCGCTTTGGCCAGCGCAATGTGCCGTCCAGTGGTGGTGGCTATTTCCGCCTGCTGCCCTACAGCCTGTCGCGGTGGCTGATTCAGCGCGTCAACCAACGCGATCAGCAGTCGGCGGTGTTCTATTTCCACCCCTGGGAAGTGGACCCCGAGCAACCACGCGTCAAGGGCATCGATGCCAAAACGCGCTTTCGGCACTACGTCAATTTGGGGCGGACCGAGGGCCGCATCCGGCGCCTGCTGAGTGATTTCAGCTGGGGCCGCATGGACCAGATTTTCTTGCCGGCCTGAGCATGGACGTGCCGATTCAAGTGCGCCCGCTGGCGCTGCATGAGCCTGCCCAGTGCAGGGTCTGGGATGCCTATGTGCGGGCTTGTCCGCAGGCCAGCTTTTTCCATTTGAGCGGCTGGGCTCGGGTGGTTGAGCAGGTCTGGGGTCACCGCTGCCGACTGTTGGGGGCGTGGCGTGACGGGCATCTGGTGGGGGTGTTGCCGCTGGCCGAAATCGACAGCCTGCTGTTCGGTCACAGCGTCTGCTCCATGCCTTTCGCGGTCTATGGCGGGGTGGCCGCCGACGACGAGCAGGCCGGCCAGGCACTGGATCAAGCGGCATTGGCCTGGACCCAGGACCGTGGTGCCGACAGCCTTGAGTTGCGCCAGCTGCAGGCCCGGCACATTGACTGGCCGCGTCAGGATCTCTACGTCACGTTTCGCAAATCACTGTCCGTTGACGACGAGACCAATATGCTGGCCATTCCGCGCAAGCAGCGCGCCATGGTCCGTAAAGGGCTGGGCAATGGATTGCGGGCGCAGAGGGACGACGACGCGGCTCGCTTCTTTGCGCTTTTCTCGGACAACGTCCACCGCCACGGAACCCCTGCCATGCCGCGCCGCTGGTTTGAGGCGCTGCTCAAGGAGTTCGGCCCCGATGCGGAAGTGCTGACGGTGGAAGGCCCCGACGGCACGCCCCTGTCCTCGGTGCTGAGCTTCTATTTTCGCGATGAGGTGCTGCCCTACTACGCGGGTGACGCGCTGGCGGCGCGCGAGTTGGCAGCCAACGACTTCAAATATTGGGCGCTGATGCAGCACGCGGTGCGGCGTGGTGCCCGGTTGTTTGACTACGGACGCAGCAAGCAGGGCACTGGCCCCTACAGCTTCAAGAAGAACTGGGGCTTTGAGCCGCAGCCGCTGAGCTATGAGTTCCAGTTGCTGCGCGGGCAGCAGGACGTGCCCCAGCAAAACCCCAACAACCCCAAGTACCAGGCCTTGATCAAGACCTGGCGCCGCCTGCCGCGCGCTCTGGTGAATCGATTGGGGCCGCCCATCGTGCGCAATCTGGGATGAACACGCAAACCATGGCCATGAATTGGCGCAAGTCACTCCTGATCCTTGGACTGGCCCTGGCGGGGCTGCTGGGGATTTGGCGTGAGGCTACGTTCGGGATGGTGGGCATCTGGTGGCGCAGTGACACCTTTGCGCATGGCCTGTTGGTGTTGCCGATTGCCGGCTGGCTGGTCTGGCGTGACCGGGAGCGCCTGATTGCGCTGAATCCTCAGCGCTGGGCCTGGCCGCTGCTGCCCCTTGCGCTGGCCGCACTGATGGGCGGTTTGGGACAACTGGCCCAGGTTGATGCGGCCGCGCAGCTCGCGGTGGTGCTGATGGTGCAGGCCCTGGTGCTGTCCGTGTTGGGTCCTCAGGTCGGCCGGGCTCTGGCCTTCCCGCTGTTGTTCTTACTGTTCGGGGTGCCCATCGGCGAGTTCATGCTGCCCACGATGATGGATCTGACCGCAGACTTCACGGTCAGCGCGTTGCGCCTCAGTGGGGTACCGGTCTATCGTGAAGGCCTGAACTTCGTCATCCCGACCGGCCATTGGTCGGTGGTGGAGGCCTGCTCGGGGGTCCGCTACCTGATGGCCTCGGTGATGGTGGGCACCTTGTTTGCCTACCTGAACTTCGGTGGCTTGCGGCGGCGTCTGCTTTTTGTCGGTGTCGCCTTTGTCGTGCCGCTGCTCGCCAATTGGCTGCGTGCTTATTTCATCGTGATGCTGGGGCATCTGTCGAACAACAAGATCGCCGCTGGGGTTGACCACCTGATCTACGGCTGGGTCTTTTTCGGCATCGTGATGTTTCTGATGTTTGCCGTGGGCGCACGGTTTTCTGATTTGCCGCCGGGGCAGAGCCCAGAACGTCGGATCATTTCAAGGGGTGAGGTCTCGCGGGCGCTGGCCCTGTGGGCGCCTCTGATCATGCTGAGCCTCTCGCTGGTGACTGCGCCGCTCTGGCTGGAGCGCTTGCGGCGGGCCGATGTGCAGGCCCCAGCGTCCTTGCCGGCGCTCACTGTGTCGGGTTGGTCGCCTCAAGAGTTGACCCTGCCTTGGCGCCCCAAGCTGGAACCCGCTTTGCTGCACCGCCAGCAGGCCCTGAAGGGGGCGGACGGCCATTGGGTCTTGCTCGATGTCGGCCTGGGCGTTCGACTCACAGGCCAGGCCAAGGCCATCGGGGGGCAAAACCTTTTGTTGGACAGTGAGGATCGTCTTTGGCGGGTGCTGGCACGGGGCCGAGACCATTGGCGCGTGCTGGGGCCAGGCCTTTGGGGGCGAGATCAGGTCTACCTGCTGCGCCGGCTGCACTGGGTTGATGGCCGCTTCATCCAAGCCGCGGAAGCGGCCAAACTGGCCCAGGTCTGGCAAATGCTGAAGGGCCAGGGGGATGCCGCCGCTCAAGTGGTGCTGTTGACGCCCGAAGAGGGGCAGGGCGCGCAGCGCCTGCAGGCCTTCACCGAGCAGGTCTTGGCCCCCTTGAATGGATGCCTGCAGGCCCTGGCCTTACCGAGTGGCCGGCACAATGCCGCCCGCTGCGACTGAGTCGCTGAAGACTACGAACGAACGATCCGTGCTGGAGAACAAGATGACGACCTTGGCAGTGATTGGGCTGGGCTATGTGGGCCTGCCGCTGGTGGTGGAGTTTGGCAAGCAGATGCGCACCATCGGCTTTGACATTGCGCAGCACAAGGTGGATGCCTGCTTGAAGGGCACCGACCCTTCGCGCGAACTCAGCGACGAGCAGATGGCCTTGGCCACCCATGCCATTTACACCTCGGACCCCAAGATGCTGGGCGAGGCTGACATCATCATCGTCGCCGTGCCCACGCCGGTGGACGAAGCGCACATCCCTGACTTCAAGCCCCTGATCGGCAGCTCCACCAGCGCCGGCCGCCACATGAAGAAGGGCGCCATCGTGGTCTACGAGAGCACGGTCTACCCGGGCGCCACCGAAGAGGTCTGCATCCCCGTGTTGGAGAAGGAGTCCGGCCTGAAGTGGAAGCAGGACTTCTTTGTCGGTTACAGCCCCGAGCGCATCAACCCGGGCGACAAGGAACATACGCTGACCAAGATCCTCAAGATCGTCAGCGGCGACACGCCCGAGACCCTGGACGCCGTGGCCAAGCTCTACGAGCGCATCGTTGAGCCCGGCGTGCACCGCGCCAGCTCCATCAAGGCGGCCGAAGCCGCCAAGGTGATCGAGAACACCCAGCGCGACTTGAACATTGCGCTGATGAACGAGCTGGCCATCATCTTCGACAAGGTCGGCATCGACACCTCGGAAGTGCTGGAGGCCGCCGGCACGAAGTGGAACTTCCTGAAGTTCAAGCCGGGCCTGGTGGGCGGCCACTGCATTGGTGTGGACCCCTATTACCTGACCCACAAGGCCGAGATGCTGGGCTATCACCCCCAGGTCATCCTGGCCGGCCGGCGCATCAACGACGGCATGGCCAAGTTCATCGCCGAGCAGACCATCAAGCAGATGATTGCCGCGGGCAGCCATGTGAAGGGCGCGCGCGTCAATGTGCTGGGCCTGACCTTCAAGGAGAACTGCGGCGATCTGCGCAACTCCAAGGTCATCGACATCATCCGTGAGCTGGAAAGTTATGGCGTGGATGTGTTCGTCACTGACCCGCAAGCCGAGACCGAGGAAGCGATGCATGAGTACGGCGTGCGCCTGACGCCCTGGGCTGAGCTGCCCAAGGCCGATGCCATCGTCGCGGCGGTCTCGCATCGTGAGTTCATGGCCATGGGCGTCGATGAATTTGCTGCCAAATTGCTGCCTGAGGGTGTCTTCATTGACGTGAAGGCGGCCTTTGATGCACCGGCCCTGCGTGCTGCGGGCCTGCACGTCTGGCGTCTTTGATCGATTGAGGGCGCCGGCCGCTCGGCGGGTGCCCTTGGGTTTGCGCGGGGTTTGACGGGCGCAACACCAGCGCCGGGGTCAGGCTCGCCCTGATGGATGCTCAACCAGGAGCCAGGATGCCCTCGTCCCCGCCGACTGTTGAAGCCGCCCGGCCCGCCATCAGCTTGGTGGCCACGCTCTATCGCTCGCGCGCCTTTCTGCCGCGCTTTCTGGACGAGTGCCAAGCGGCACTGCGCAGTCGTGCCGGCGACGACTTCGAGATTGTGCTGGTCAACGACGGGTCACCCGATGACTCCCTGGCCTATGCCTTGAGTCGCCGCGCCGACGTCCCCGGCCTGGTGGTGGTGGACCTGTCGCGCAATTTCGGCCATCACGCGGCGATTCAGGCCGGTCTGAGCGTGGCGCGCGGCGAGCACGTCTGGCTGATCGATGCGGATCTGGAAGTCGCTCCCGCGGTACTGCCCGAGTTGCACGACAAGCTGCTCAGCAGCGGTGCCGATCTGGTGTTCGGTTATCAGGAGCGCCGCAAAGGGGGATGGTTCGAGCAAGCCAGTGGCGCGCTGTTCTGGCGCTTACTCAATCGCCTGTCGGACACCGCGGTGCCTGAGAACGTGCTGACCGAGCGTGTCATGAGCCGGCGCTTCGTGCAGTCCCTGCTCAGCCTGGGTGATCGCAGCCTGTTCTTGGGCGGCATGATGAGCTGGACCGGTTACCTGCAGATTGGCATGCCCATTGCCAAGAGCCAGCGCGAGGGGGCCAGCACCTACACCCTGGCCAAGCGCTTGCAGCTCATGACCACAGCGGTCAGTTCGTTCTCTGCAAAGCCGCTCACCGCCATGTTTCCGGCAGGCCTCACCATCACGCTGCTGGCCTTTGGCTACGCGCTCTACCTGGTGCTGCGCAAGCTGATCTGGGGGGATGCCTTGCTCGGATTTACGTCCTTGATGGCCTTGGGTGCGCTCAGCCTCGGGGTGCTCACCACCGGCCTGGGGCTCTTGGGCATCTACCTGGGCAAGGTCTACACCCAAGTGCAGGCTAGGCCGACCTTCATCATTCGGGACTTGCACCGGTGAGCGCCCTGGACCAACACGCCGGTGCATTTGCCCCGGGTTTTGTGCACTACGAGGAGAACCGCCTCGTTCATGCCGCGTACGGCCAACGCTTGCGCGCGATGCTGGCGCCGGGTCAGGCTGTGTTGAGCTTGGGAGTGGGCCATCAAGAGGTCGGGCAGGCCCTGTTGGGCGCGCTGCGCCAGGGACAGCTCGGTCGCTATGTCTTGATCGATGCAGCACCCAGCCTGCTGCAAGCCTTTGCGGTCGCCCAGGCGCCCTTACCACTGGGCTTGAGCCTGGTGGAGGCCTGGTTCGAGTCCTATGAGGACGCGCAGGGCTTCGACCTCATCGAGGCCGGCTTTGTGCTCGAGCATGTGGACGACCCAGCTCGGTTGCTGTGCCATTTGCATGGGCTTTTGAAGCCGGGTGGCCGCTTGTGTGTGGCCGTGCCCAATGCCCTGTCACTGCATCGGCGCCTGGGTCATGCGGCGGGCCTCCTGGCTGACTGCCACCAGCTCAGCCCGGCCGATCACGCGCTCGGCCACCGTCGCTACTTCGATGTTGCGGGTCTGACGGAACTGGTGCGCTCCTGTGGCTGGCAGGTCGAGTGCTGTGAGGGCCTGCTGCTTAAGCCCTTCACCACCGCGCAACTGGACCAGCTGACCCTGAGTCCGGCGGTCTGGTCCGCCCTGCAGCAGGTGGCGGCACCGTATCCGGAGCTGTCGAATGCCTTCTGCATGGAACTCCGCGCTGCGCCGGCGGGTCACTCTGTATGAGCGTCGCCCTGGTGCTCTCAGGGGGTGGCCTGGCCGGCCTGGCCTTGGTGCGCGCCTTGCGGGCGCTGCCGGGCTGGCGGGTGCTGGTGGCCGACCACTTCGACGAGAACCTGACCCGCTACGAGGCCCACGGCTATCACCAGGCCCCACCGCTGGCGCAGCAGGGAGCGTTTGCCCACTTCGTGCAGGACCTGGTGCGGCGCGAGGGCGTGCAGGCGGTTTTCCCGGCCACCGACCACGAACTGCCGGCCTTGCTGGCTCTTCGCCCCGCACTGGCGGCCATGGGCTGCAAGGCTTGGGTGTCTGACGCGGCGGTACTCGCCCTGGCTCGCAGCAAGCGCAGCTTCTATGGTTGGCTGCGGGATCTAGGCCTGCCGGTGCTGCCGTTCTGGGCCGATCCCTGCGCGCCAGGTGCGTCCTTTCCGCTCTTGGGCAAGCCCGACCTCGGCTGGGGCGGGCGGGGGCTGGTGACCCTGCAGTCGCCGCCCGCCGCGGACGCGGTGCCGGAGGGCGACTGGGTCTGGCAGGCCGCCCTGGCCGAATTTGACGAGTACTCCGTCGACCTGGCCCTGGACGACGAGGGCCGCTGCAGCCCCATCCAGCCGCGCCGGCGCGTTCGGGTCATGGGTGGCTTTGCCATGCTGGGCGAACCCGGCGCACCGCCGCCAGTGATGGCACTGGTAGCGCATTTGATGCAAGCCCTTGCGGATCTGGGCGGGCGCGGCGTCTTTAATGTGCAAATCCTGCTGGAGCTCAGCGGTGCGGCGTGGATTTCGGACTTGAATGCGCGGGTGGGCAGCTCGCTGCCGCTGACCCTGGCCGCAGGCCCGAATCCCTTGGCACATTTGCTGAAAGCCGAGGCGCCCAACTTGGGGGAGGCGCCTGCGAGGCGAACCCTGCGCCAATTGCGAGAACGCCGTGTGCCAGCGCACGACTTCAGCGGATTGCGAGGACTGGTGTTTGACCTGGACGACACCCTGGTCGACCAGAAGGCCTGGATCCTGGCCAAGCTGGCGCTCACGCATGCGGCTCTTGAGTCCGAATTGCCGCAATGGCCGGCGTGGCGCGATGCCGTGATGCTGATCCTCGAGGAGGGCGAGCGGGCGCGCTGCTTTGACAGCTGGTGCGAGCAGGCGGGGGCGGGTGAGGCCTTGAGGCTGCGCCTGATCGAAGCCTACCGTGCTGTCCAACCCGCGCACTGTCCGGTCTACCCGGATGTGGCGGCGGTGTTGGCCCAGTTGCGGTCGCAAGGTTGGCGCCTGGGCCTGCTGAGTGACAACCCGGCGGTCTCGCAGCGCGCCAAGCTGGCGGCTTGCAATTTGGAGAGCGCCCTGGACGCGGTGGTGCTCACCGGCGATCTGGGCCTGCGCAAGCCCGCCCCCGCTTGCTTCGAGGCGGCCGCCCAGGCCCTGCAGCTGGCCCCGCAGCAACTCGCCATGGTCGGCGATCACCCCTGGCGCGATGCACGCGGCGCGCTGGACGCGGGCTATGCCCATGCCTTCTTGGTGCAGCGCCCCGGCGCCTTCTTCAACTTCGGTGCGGCCCAGCGCCAGGCCTGGTTGCCGGCCCACCGCCACACCGTGCTGGAAGAAGGCCTGCACGAACTGCATTGGGTGCTGGGGGATCTGCGATGAGCGCCACGGCAGCGCTGAAGGTGGCCGTCCTGCAGTCCAACTACATCCCCTGGAAGGGCTACTTCGACCTGATTGCCTCGGTGGATCTGTTCATCTTCTATGACGATGTGCAGTACACCCACTCCGACTGGCGCAATCGCAATCGAATCAAGACCGCCCAGGGCCTGCAGTGGTTGAGCGTGCCGGTCGGCGCCTCGCGCCAGCGCCTGATTCACGAAGTGCAGATTGAAGACGCCCATTGGCAGCGCAAGCACTGGACCAGCCTGCAGCAGGCCTATGGGCGGGCACCGCACTTCGAACGCTACCGGCCCTTCCTGGAGTGGGTTTACTGCGAGCAGCGCTGGACTCACTTGAGCCAGCTCAACCAGACCCTGGTGCGTCACATCGCTCAGACCGAGCTGGGCCTGAGCACGCGCTTTGCCGATTCGCGCGACTACCCGGCCGAAGGCCGGCGACTCGATCGTTTGCTCCATCTGCTGGTCAAGGCCGGGGCCACCCACTATCTGTCTGGCCCTGCCGCGCGCTCCTACATCGAGCCCGAGCGCTTCGAGCAGGCCGGCATCGGCTTGAGCTGGATGGACTACAGCGCCTACCCGGAGTACCCGCAACTGCACGGCCCCTTTGAGCATGCGGTGACGGTGCTGGATCTGCTTTTCCACGTCGGCCCCGAGGCCGCTCTGCATTTGCAGCGGAGGTCTGCATGAGACCGCCGCTGCTGATGGTGCTGGGCGCCGGCCCCTGGCAGCTGCCGGTGATCCGCCGGGCTAAGGCCTTGGGTGTGCGCGTGTTGGCGGTGGACCGTGACGCCGACCGCCCCGGCTACCGCGAAGCCCAGGCTTGCGCGCAGGCCGATCTTTACGACGTCGAGGCCTTGACGCGATTGGCTCGTGAGCACCGCGTGGATGGGGTGCTGGCCCCCACCAGCGACGTGGGCGTGGCGAGCGCGGCGGCGGTGGCTGAAGCATTGGGACTGCCCGGCATCGGCCGGGCCGCAGCCCTGGCTTGCACCGACAAGTCGGCACTGGCCCAGACCCTGCGCCGCGCGCCTCAAGGGGGGCGCGACAGCCTGTGTCTATGGCCCGATCAGGAGCCCGCATGCGATTGGACGGCTTGGCCTGTGGTGGTGAAACCGGTGGATGCACAGTCGGGCCGTGGGGTGCGCATCGTGCAGCAGGCCGATGCGCTGCCGGCCGCCCTGGCCCACGCGCGCGCGCACAGCCGCAGCGGCCGGGTGCTGCTGGACCCCTGGATCCCAGGCGTGGAGCACATCGCGGATGTCTTTGTCTGGCAGGGGCGGATCACCTTCCTCGGTCTGTGCCGCAAGACGGCCGATCCGACCAACCCCACCGTGGCGGCCGAGCTGAACTATCTGGCCGGGGCCGAGTTCTGCGCCCTGGCCGAACAGGTTGAGCCTGTGCTGCGCACTTGGTTGGAGTTGATCGGCCTGCGCCAGGGCATCTGCCACCTCGAGTTCATTCTCAACGGCACCGGGCTGTGGCCCATCGACTGCGCCGCGCGCGGTGGCGGCGCCATGATCTACACGCATGTGCTGCCGGCCGTCAGCGGGGTGGACGCCGTGGCCGCTTCCATCCAGGCTGCGCTGGGTCGCACCCCGGACCTGCGCACCGGGGCACGCCAGGCCGTTTGCGTGGCCTTTGCCCGCACCGATGCCGGTTGGCTGCGCGGTGTGCAAGGTCTGGAGCGTTTGCCCAGGCTGCCGGGCGTTCTGGGCTGGCATGTGGCGGCCAAGGTGGGCGACCGCCTGGGCGTGGCGGTGGACAAGGATGCGCGCCCAGCCTGGGTGGTGGCCGGCGCCCCTGAGTTGGAAGTGGCGCGCCAACGCGCCCAGGCTGCGCTGCGGGCCCTGAACTGGGAAATCCAGTCCCAGCCCCCGATCCCCCAAGGAGCGTGCGATGCGATTCTTTGATTCCCTCACCCATGTGACCCATGACGGGCGCTGGTTTGGCGAAACCCACTGTGATGCCCGACTTGACACCTTGCTGAGCGATATGGAAGCCGCGCAGGTCCAGCGCGCACTGTTGGTGGGTATTGCCGGCTACACGGATAACGCCAGCATCCTGGCCGCCACCTTGTCCCACCCGGGGCGATTTGTGCCCATTGCCGGCTTGGACCCCAGTCTGCTGGCCACCACGCGGCGGGTCGAGGCCGTGCTCAAGAGCCTCAAAGCCCAGGGTTTTGTCGGCATCAAGCTGCACCCGCGCCTGAACGGCTACGACCCCTTGAGCGAACGCTGCCAGGCTGCCATCGATGTGGCCGGCGACCTGGGCCTGACTGTGTTGCTGGATACCCTGTTTCGCCGTCGCGGCCTGGCCACCCGTCATGCGCCCGATGTGATCGACCAACTGGCGGCCAGTTTTCCGCACACCCGCATGCTGCTGCTGCACGGTACCGGCCCCAGCATGATGGAGCTCTACGAGATCGTGCGGGCCTACGACCAGCTGCGCCTGGACCTGTCCTTCACGCTGATGCGCTACCGCGGCAATGAGCGGCTGGACGCTGATATGCATTTTTTGTTCAAGAGCACCGATCAGCTCGTCACCATCGGTTCGGACTGGCCCGAGTACAGCCCGGCCGCCACGCTCAAGCGTTTTGCGGAGCTCACGATCGGCATTGAGCCTGAGCGCCTGGAGAACATTGTGTGGGGCAATCTGAACCGTTGGTTCCCGCAACCATGAAGCCCGCAATGCCGCCCACATTCGACATGCTGGGGCATGCCTTCATTGCCCTGACCCTGCTACTGACCGTCTACGGCCAGCTGGTGCTGAAGTGGCAGATGGGCCAGGTCGGTGCCCTGCCGCCCGGTGCACTGGAGAAGTTGATCTTCTTGCTGCGCCAGTTGCTCAACCCTTGGATCCTGAGTGGCTATGTCTCGGCCTTGCTGGCCTCGCTGGCCTGGATGGCGGCGATGACGCGCTTTGAGCTGGGCTATGCCTACCCCTTTATGAGCTTGGCCTTCGTGATCGTGATGGGCTTTGGCGCGTTGTTCCTGGGTGAGAGCGTGGGCTCGGCAAAGATTCTGGGCACCTTGATGGTGGTGGCGGGTCTGGTGCTGATTGCACGGGGCTGAACGCAATGGAGAAGGCCATGATTCCCTTCAACAAGCCGCACATGACGGGCCGCGAGTTGGCCTACATCGCCCAAGCCCATGGCCTGGGGCATCTGGCGGGGAATGGCGAGTTCACTCGCCGCTGCCACGTCTGGCTGGAAGCGCAGACCGGCTGTGGCCGTGCCCTGTTGACCCACTCCTGCACGGCGGCGCTGGAGATGGCGGCCCTGCTGCTGGATTTGCAGCCGGGCGACGAGGTCATCATGCCCAGCTACACCTTTGTCTCCACCGCCAATGCCTTTGTGCTGCGCGGCGCGGTGCCGGTGTTCGTGGACATCCGTGCCGACACCTTGAATCTGGACGAGACGCAGATCGAAGCGGCCATCACGCCGCGTACGCGCGCCATCGTGGTGGTCCATTACGCCGGGGTGGGCTGTGAGATGGATGCCATCCTGGCCCTGGCGCAGCGTCACGGTCTGAGAGTCATCGAGGACGCCGCGCAGGCCCTGGGTTCAAGCTACCGCGGCCGACCCCTGGGCAGCCTGGGCGATGCGGCCGCGCTCTCGTTTCACGAGACCAAGAACATCATTGCCGGGGAGGGCGGGGCGCTACTGGTCAACGCCCCTGAATGGTCTGAGCGCGCCGAAGTGATGCGCGAGAAGGGCACCAACCGTGCGCAGTTCTTTCGCGGTCAGGTGGACAAGTACACCTGGGTCGATGTGGGCTCGTCCTTCCTGCCCGGTGAGTTGATTGCGGCCTTCTTGCTGGCGCAGTTTGAGGAAGCGCAGGCCATCACGGCCGCACGCATGGCGCTTTGGCAGCGCTATCACGAGGCCTTTGCCGAACAGGAGCGGCAGGGCCTGGTGCGCCGGCCGGTGCTGCCGGCGCATTGCGAGCACAACGCCCATATGTACTACCTGCTGCTGCCGGATCTGGCGCGTCGCAGCGCCCTGATCGAGGGCCTGAAGGCACGCGGCGTGCAGGCAGTGTTCCATTACGTGCCCTTGCACAGGGCCCCGGCCGGGCAGCGCTTTGCTCGCGCGGCCGGGGCCCTGCCGGTGACCGATGCCGTCAGTGAGCGGCTTCTACGCCTGCCGCTTTGGTTGGGGCTGGAGCCCGAACAGGATCGGGTGATCGAGGCCGTGCGGGCGTGTTTGTGAATTGCTTCTGTCCGGAGCGCGCCGATTGGCGCGCCTGGTGCCTGCTCTTGGGCACGGCGCTGGGCTTGCGTCTGCTCTTTTATTCGGGTTTTTTTGGCTCGGACGAGTTGACCTATGTGCTGCACGCCTACCGGCTGCTGGACGGCGACTGGTCGGTATCTCCCTATGTGGGCGGCAATCGTTATGGGTGGAGTCTGCCAGTAGCCGGACTGGCAGCGCTTCTGGGACGGGCCGAATGGGTAGCAGCCAGCTATTCCATGGCCTGCTCGGTAGCCGAGATCGCCTTGCTCGCCGGCCTGGGAGGAGTCCTGGTAGGGCAGCGCACGGCCTGGGCGGCGGCCTGGGTGCTGGCCTTCACGCCCATGCACATCCATCTGTCCGGCCGCCTGGACGCCGACGCTCCCATGGCCCTCGCTGTGAGCGCCAGCTTCTTGCTGTTCTGCTGGGGCGAACTGCAAGTCCGCCGCCTGGGTTTTCTGGCCGCCGGATTGGCGGCGGGCTGGGCCTTCTGGCTCAAGCCGGCAGCTTGCGTCTACTTGGGAGTTTTTGCGCTCCTGCCTGTGGTTCTTTGGCGCTGGCGCTCGGCCTGGGTCTGGGCGGTGCTGGGCCTGGCGCTGATGGTGGGCGCCAACTGCCTGTGGTTTGGCGTGCTTACGGGAGATGGTGCCTTTCTCTTCAAGGCGATGTCCGCGCGCCGCGCCAGCGGCTATCTGGAGGCCGAGATGGCCGCCGGCGCGGCGCGCGATGCACCGTACTTCTATCTCCAGTACTTGTTTTTCAAGATCCACCATACCGGGCTGATGGGGCCCCTGGCTCTGCTGGGTCTGGGCGCGTTGTGGCGGCAGCGCTCGGCGCCTGGCGCGCGCTTGACGCTACTTTGGAGCATGGGCCTGCTGGCCTTGCTGTCACTTTTGCCGATTGGGTGGTCGCCTCTGGTCTTGATCCCCAAGCAAACCAACTACATGGCGCTGTTCCTGGCGCCGTTGGCGCTGCTGGCGGCGCTTGGCTTGCAGCGACTGCCGCGCGCTGTCTGGGGTGCGATGGCGGTCACGGGCCTGTTGTTCGCTGCACTGTTGCAAGCCCAGGTGGCGGTGTTCACGGCCAACAGTCGTGCGTTGCTAGAGCGCGCACGCCTGACGCCTGAGCAGATTTTCTGGGTCAGCTCCAATGCCCATCGGGCGGCCGTGTTCGAGATGTTGGTGCGACAGCCTCTGCCGCAGGTGCGATCACTGGATCTGTGGACGCCCGGGCAGCCCGGACTGGCCTACCTGGATCCCCAGACTCTCGCTTGGGGGCGAATGGAACGCTTCCCAAGTGTGGCCGAGCGACCGATCTGTTGGCAGCCAGCCGGCGAACTGCAAGGTCGTGCCCAGGGTGCTGGACCGGCCCTGCTTCGCGGCTTGTTTCAAGTCTGGCCCGGGCCTTTGCCCGTTCCCATGCAGGCCCTGGTCACGCCTCAACCTGCACTGCTTTTTTCCCTGGAGTCCTGTTGAACGCCCCCCTCATCCTGCACGTCGTCTACCGCTTCGATACGGGCGGTCTTGAAAACGGCGTGGTCAATCTGATCAACCGCTTGGAGGGCTACCGCCACGCGGTGCTGGCCCTGGACCGCTGTGAGCCGAGCTTTTGCGCCCGGGTACAGCGTACGGACACCGAGTTTCTGGCCCTGAACAAGCCGCCCGGGCAATCGCTCAAGGTGGCACCGGCGTTCCTGAGTGCGCTGCGGCGACTCAAGCCCGCGGTGGTGCACACCCGCAATCTGGCGGCACTGGAGATGCAGTTGCCCGCTTGGTGGGATGGCCGCGCAGCGCGCGTGCACGGTGAACACGGCCGCGATGCCGATGACTTGGCGGGGTTGTCCAAACGCCATCAGTGGATGCGGCGGATCTACATGCCCTTTGTGCAGCGCTATGTGGCCCTTTCTGGCGAGTTGGAGGGCTATCTGCGCGATCGAGTGGGCGTGCCGGCCGCGCGCATCCAGCGCATTTGCAACGGGGTGGACACCGAGCGCTTCCAGCCCGGCAGCCGCCGTCTGGCGCTGGAGGGCTCGCCCTTCAACGACCCGAGCCTCTTTGTCGTTGGCACTGTTGGGCGCATGCAGGCGGTCAAGGCCCAGACCGACCTGGTCGAGGCTTTCATCTTGGCGCTGCAGCGCCAACCGGAACTGCGCAGCCGCTTGCGCCTGGCTCTGGTGGGTGACGGGCCGCTGCGGGCGCAGTGTCAGCAGCGGCTGTCGGCCGCCGGCGTGGCCGATCTGGCCTGGCTGGCGGGCGAGCGCCGCGACGTGCCGGCCGTGATGCAGGGCCTGGACGCCTTTGTGCTGCCCTCGTTGGCCGAGGGCATTTCCAACACCATCCTGGAGGCCATGGCCAGCGGCCTGCCCGTGCTGGCCACCGATGTGGGGGGCAATGCCGAGCTGGTGGATGCCCCGCGCACTGGCGCCTTGGTTCCTGCGGGCCAGCCTTTGGCCATGGTCGACACCCTATGCACCTGGGCCACCGACCCGGTTGCCGTGCAGGCTATGGGTCGGGCGGCGCGCCACCGAGCTGAGGGGCGCTTCAGTCTGAAAGCCATGGTGGGGGCCTACGATGCGCTCTATCGCGGCCTTTTGGGCCGCTCTTTGCTTCAAGACTGAACCCATGTGCGGCATTACCGGACTTTTTGACACCCGCCAGACGCGCACGCCCGAGCGTGAGCGCCTGCACCGGATGAATGAATCGCAGCACCACCGTGGCCCCGATGAGGGCGAGCTGCACATTCAGCCCGGCCTGGGCCTGGGCCATCGGCGCCTGTCGATCATCGACATCGCCACCGGCCAGCAGCCCATCTTCAACGACGACCGTTCGGTGGCCTTGGTCTTCAACGGTGAGATCTACAACTACCTGGAGCTGATGCAGGAGCTGCGCGCCGCCGGCTACAGCTTCCGTACCAAGAGCGACAGCGAGACCATCGTGCGCGCCTGGGAGCACTGGGGCGAGGACTGCGTCAAGCACCTGCGCGGCATGTTTGCTTTTGCCATCCATGACGCGCGACGCCAGACGCTCTTCATGGCGCGCGACCGCATGGGGGTCAAGCCTTTCCATTACGCGCTGCTGCCCGATGGCTGGCTGCTGTTCGGCTCCGAACTTAAGAGCCTCTTGGCCCATGGTGGATTGAGCCGCGAGCTCGACCCGCATGCGGTCGAGGAGTACTTCGCGCTGGGTTATGCGGCCGAGCCGCGCACCGTGTTCAAGGGCGCCAAAAAGTTGGAGCCCGGGCATTGCGTGCTCTGGAAGCGTGGCGAAGCGCCTCCACAGTCGCGTCCCTATTGGGATGTGCGCTTCACACTGGACAACACCATCAGCCAGCGCGATGCGGAGGTGGAGCTGCGCCAGCGCCTGGACGAGGCCGTGAAGCTGCGTCTTCAGAGCGAGCGCACCTTGGGCGCCTTCCTCTCGGGTGGGGTGGACTCGAGCGCCGTCGTGGCCTCCATGGCCGGCATGATGAGCGAGCCGGTCAACACCTGCTCAATTGCCTTTGACGACCCCAAGTTCAACGAGAGCCAGTTCGCGCAAATCGTCGCCGACCGCTACAAGACCAACCACCGGGTGGAGATGGTCAAGAGCGACGACTTCGACCTGATCGACACCCTGGCGCGGCTCTATGACGAGCCCTATGCCGACAGCTCGGCCATCCCGACCTACCGCGTCTGCCAGCTGGCGCGCCAGCATGTGACGGTGGCCTTGTCGGGTGACGGGGGCGACGAGACCTTTGGCGGGTACCGGCGCTACCGCATGCACCTGATGGAAGAGCGCATGCGCGCCGCGCTGCCCTATGGCTTGCGCAAAACGGTGTTTGGCACTCTGGGCAGGGTCTATCCCAAGCTGGACTGGGCGCCGCGCTTCCTGCGCGGCAAGACCACCTTCGAGGGCCTGGCGCGCAGTTCGGTGCAGGCCTATTTCCACTCGGTCTCCATCCTGCGTGGGCCGATGCGCGCGCAGCTGTTTTCCGACCAGTTCAAGCGCGAGCTGGCGGGCTACAACGCCTTTGAGGTTTTCGAACGCCATGGCGCGGCAGCCGGAACGGATGACCCGCTGGCCCTGATCCAGTACCTGGACTACAAGACTTATCTGGTGGGCGACATCAACACCAAGGTGGATCGCGCCTCGATGGCGCATTCGCTGGAGGTGCGCGAGCCGTTGATGGATCACCCACTGATCGAGTGGCTGGCCACGCTGCCTTCCAGCCTCAAGATCCAGGGCCAGGAGGGCAAGTACCTCTTCAAGAAGGCCATGGAGCCGCTGTTGCCCGACGACATCCTCTATCGCCCCAAGATGGGCTTTGCCGTGCCGCTGGCGCGCTGGTTCCGTGGTCCCTTGAAGCAGCGTGTGCGCGACGCCATTCTGGGCGAGCGTCTGGCCAGCACCGGCTGGTTCAACCGCGCCTACCTGGAGCATCTGGTGGACGCCCACCAGTCCGGCAAGAGTGACTACAGCGCCCCGCTGTGGACGCTGATGATGTTTGAAGCCTTCCTTCGCCAGGTGGTGGACGCCCCTGAATCCATTGGTTTGCCGGTGCCACAAGCTGCGCCCCAGTTCGCATGAGCGCTGTCAGTCCCTTGAAGGTCCTGCATGTGCTGGACCATTCCCTGCCGCTGCACAGCGGCTACACCTTCCGCACCCTGGCCCTGCTGCGTGAACAGCGCAAGCGCGGCTGGGACACTTTGCACCTGACCAGCCCGAAGCAGGGCGCCGACACTGCGTTGGAGAGCCAAGTCGATGGTTGGACCTTCTATCGCACGCCCTCCAGCGCGCAGGACGGCTTGTTGACGCAGATGCGCCAGACCGCCGCGCGACTGCGCCAGTTGGTGGATCAGCACCGACCCGATGTGATCCATGCCCATTCGCCGGTGCTCAATGCGCTGCCGGCGCTGTGGGTGGGCCGCGCGACCGGGGTGCCGGTGGTTTACGAGATGCGTGCATCCTGGGAGGACGCGGCCGTCGACCATGGCACGACCACCGAGGGCAGCCTGCGCTACCGCGTCTCGCGCGCGCTGGAGAGCTTTGCCCTGAAACGGGCAGATGCCGTGACCACCATCTGCGAAGGACTGCGCGGCGACATCCTGAGCCGCGGCCTGGCCGCCGAAGCCGTCACCGTCATCCCCAACGCGGTCGATGTCGAGTCCTTCCAGTTCGGCGTGGCCGCGGACCCGGCCCTGCGGCGCGAGTTGGGCCTGGAGGGCTGCACGGTGCTGGGCTTTGCCGGCTCCTTCTACAAGTACGAAGGCCTGCATCTGGTGATCGAGGCCCTGGCGGCGCTGCGCTCGCGCCACCCCAGCCTGCGCCTGCTGCTGGTGGGCGGCGGGCCGGAGGAAGAACGCTTGAAGGCCCAGGTGGCTGCCTTGGGTGTGGGTGACATCGTGCGCTTCACCGGCCGCGTGCCGCATGCACAGGTGGCGCGCTATTACGAGCAGATCGACCTGCTCTGCTATGCGCGATTGCCCATTCGCCTGACCGAGCTGGTGACGCCGCTCAAGCCCCTGGAGGCCATGGCCCAGGGCCGCGTGCTGCTGGCCAGTGACGTGGGGGGGCACCGCGAGCTGATTCGCGACGGCCACACCGGCTACCTCTGCCCGGCCGGTTCGGCCCAAGAGTGGGCCGCTGGCGTGGAGCGCGCCTTGGCGGGTCAGGCCCAGTGGGATCAGATCCGGCGCCAAGGGCGAGCCTTTGTCGAAACCGAACGCACCTGGCGCAACAGTGTGGCGCGCTACCCTGAGGTGTACCGCCGTGCGTTGGCGCGGCAGGGCCGCAGCCATGCGGCCCTAGGAGCTTGAGAGCATGTGCGGCATTCACGGATTGATCCAGCTCGACGGCCGCGCCGTCGAGTCGCAATGGCTGACGGCCATGGGCGACATCACCGCCCACCGCGGCCCCGATGACGAGGGCCAGCACATCGACGGCGACTGCGGCATTGCGATGCGGCGCCTCTCGATCATCGACCTGAGCGGGGGCCACCAGCCGCTGTCCAGCGCCGACGGCCAGGTCTGGCTGGTCTGCAATGGCGAGATCTACAACTACCGCGAGCTGCGTCAGGAGCTGATCGCGCGTGGACACAGCTTCAAGACCCACAGTGACTCCGAGGTGCTGCTGCAGGGCTATCTGGCCTGGGGCGATGCGGTGGTCGAGCGCCTGAACGGCATGTTCGACTTCGCGCTCTGGGATGCGCGCAGCCGCCGCCTGCTGATCGGCCGCGATCCCTTGGGCGTCAAGCCGCTCTATGTGCTGCAGGACGGCCAGCGTTTGGGCTTCGCCACCGAGGCCAAGGCCCTGCTGAAGCTGCCCGGCGTGCGCGCCGAACTCAACCGCGAAGCCCTGCCGGATTACCTGCACCTGGGCTATGTGCCCGCGCCGCTGTCCCTCTTCAAGGGCATTCGCAAGCTGCCGCCGGCCACCTTGTTGTCGGTGCAGGGCGGTCAGGTCAAGGAATGGCGTTACTGGCGGTTGTCGGATCAAAACGTCCGCGTCGACCGCACGGCCACGCGCGAGGACTGGCTGGCGCGCACGCGTGAACATCTGGAGCGCGCGGTGCGCATGCAGATGGTGGCCGATGTGCCCATCGGCGCCTTCCTGTCGGGCGGCGTCGATTCCAGCGCGGTGGTGGCCTATATGGCCCAGCAGTCCAGCCAGCCCATCCGCACCTATGCCATTGGCTTTGAAGGTGGCGCGGCCGAGACGCTCTACAACGAGCTGCCCTTTGCGCGCCAGGTCAGCCAGCTCTTTGGCACCGAGCACCACGAAATCGTCGTCAAGCCCGATGTGGTGGGGCTGCTGCCCAAGCTGCTCTGGCATATGGATGAGCCGCTGGCCGACTCGGCCTTCATCACCACCTACCTGGTGAGCCAGTTTGCGCGCCAGGATGTGAAGGTCATCCTCTCCGGCGTCGGCGGCGATGAGCTGTTTGGCGGCTACCGCCGCTACCTGGGCGACCACTACGCCGCCAAATGGGGCGCCATCCCCGGCCCGTTGCGGCGGGTGGCTTCGGCGGTGGCGGGCTACCTGCCGGCCGACCGCCACGCCAAGTGGCTGAACGTGCTGCGCCTGGCCAAGGGCTTCATCCAGACCGCTGAGCTGGATAGCGACAGCCGCTACCGCCACTACGTGCAGGTGCTGGGCCGCGAAGGCGTCAAGGCCCTGTTGCTGGACGGTGCCGGGACGCACGATGCCCTGGGCGCCGCGCTGGCCGCCGCGCCCCGCAGCGACGCCTTGACCCGTTTGCTGGCCGTGGACGCCGAGACCCAGCTGCCCGACGACCTCCTGATGCTGACCGACAAGATGAGCATGGCGGTGTCGCTGGAGTGCCGCGTGCCGCTGCTGGACCCGGAACTGGTGGCCATGGCGGCCAGCATGCCCGCCGACATCAAGATCGCCGGTGGGCAGTTGAAGCATGTGCTCAAGGCTGCCCTGGCCGAAAAGCTGCCGCAGGACATCCTGCACCGCGCCAAGCGCGGCTTCGGCACGCCCATGGGCGCCTGGCTGAAGGCTTCGCTGCAGCCCCTGCTGCAGGGCCTGCTGGCCCCCGAAGTCATCCGCGCCCGCGGCTGGCTGGCGCCTGAGCCGGTGCAACGCCTGATGGCCGAGCACCAGGCGGCCAAGGCCGACCACACCGATGTGCTCTTGGCGCTCTTGAATCTGGAAGTCTGGGCCCGCCTCTACCTGGACGGCCGCGATCCGGCCAGCCTGGCGGATGAATTCCACGCGATGTTGAAGCGATGAGCGCCTGCCTATCCATTCCCGCACGGCTCGGTGCCTTGACATCAGGTCGCTGGGGTGCCGTGTGGAGTGAAGTCAAGGAGGAGGCGACGGCCGTTAGGCCGTTGCAGGGGGACATGAGCGCAACACGGTACCCCAGTGGCCTGATTCGCTCGGTGCTCGCAGGCCAATCGCCGCGTGCTGAGACCGAGCTCTGCGAGGCCGCAGGGTGGGCGGCTCCGTTCATGTCCTCCACCGGTCGCCTTTCGGCGCCCGGCTCCTCCTTTACTTCACTGCGCCGCCCACCCTACGCCCTCGCGCTGCGGTGCACTGGCAGCCTGCGACGAACTGCTGAAGTTAGATCAATAGAGCAATGAAGATCCTCTACCTCTGCCACCGCTTCCCTTTCCCCCCGAAGCGCGGCGGCAAGATCCGTCCCTTCAACATGATTCGGCACCTGCAGGCCAGTGGGCACCAGGTGACGGTGTGTTCGCTCAGCCGCTCGGATGCCGAGACGGCCGAGAGCCAGGGGATTGCCGAGCACTGTGAGCGCTTCCACATCGGTCAGGTCAGGGAACCCGTGCAGTTCATTCGCATGGTGCTGCGCCTGCCCCTGCTCACGCCCTCGTCGATGGGCTACTTCTACTGCAGCGACACGGCGGCCGAGGTCAAGCGCCTGCTGGCGGCCGAGCGCTTTGATCTGATCTTTGTGCATTGCTCGTCTGTGGCCCAGTACGTGGAGGACGTGCAGGGCATTCCAAAGATCCTGGACTTCGGCGACATGGACTCGCAGAAGTGGATCGAGTACGCGAACTACAAGCCCTGGCCGCTCAGCTGGGGCTATCTGCTCGAAGGCCACAAGATGCTGCGCGCCGAAAAGGCCTTGGCGCGCAAATTTGATCTGTGCACGGCCACCACCCGGGCCGAGTGGCAGACGCTGGAAGACTACGGCACCGGTGCCAAGACGGACTGGTTCCCCAACGGCGTGGATGCCAGTGCCTTCAGCCCGGCAGCGCCCGACCACCACGACCCCGATCTGGTGAGCTTCATCGGCCGCATGGACTACTACCCGAATCAGGAGTGCATGCTGCGCTTCTGCCAGGAGGTGTGGCCCATCCTGCGGGCGCGCCGTTCCAGCCTCAAGCTGACCATCGTGGGGGCCGAGCCGCCGCCCTTCATCCGCGCGCTGGGCGAACTGCCCGGTGTGACCGTGACCGGCTCGGTGCCCAAGGTGCAGCCCTATGTGCTGAAGAGCTGCGTCAATGTGGCGCCCCTGGCCATTGCGCGCGGCACGCAGAACAAAATCCTGGAAGCCATGGCCATGGGCGTGCCCGTGGTCACCAGCCCGGCGGCGGCGGGTGGTGTGGATGCCGTGGCCGGCGAGCACCTGCTGGTGGCCGACAGCGCCCAGGACATCGCCGACGCTGTGCTGCGCGTGGTGGAAAGCCCGGCTGAGCGCGCGCGATTGGCCCAAGCCGGCCGCGAGCGTGTGCTCAGCCACCACGACTGGGCCGCCTCGATGCGGCGGTTGGACGGCATCATTGCGCGTTGTTTGCAGGGAGGGGCAAAGTGAGGCGCGTACTGCTGAGTTTGGGGTTGGGCTTGATGCTGCTAGGGCAGGGCGCGATGGCAGCTGTGAACAACCGGCCCACCGCGAGCTGTGGTGGCTTCCCGCGTGCCGACAACGGCCCGCACGACTACACGGTGGTTCGCGACCATCGTTTGCATGTGGTTGAGGAGCACCACTTCACGCCCAATATCGAGTCGCTGATCAGCGGCAACAGCTCGGCTTTTGTCAGTGTCGAAATCAGCTTTGTGTTGCGCGCCTTTCCCAACCACCACCGCGCCCTGATGTCGATCATTCGGTTAGGCGAAAAGCAAAAGACCGACAACCCGAAGGGCTCGCAGTACTCCATCCCCTGCTGGTTGGAGCGCGCTGTGCACTTTGCGCCGCACGACCGCATCACCCGCATGATTTATGCAGGTTGGCTGGGAAAGAAGGGCAAGCTGGACGACGCCGTCAAGCAGTTGGAGGCCGCCGAGCGCTTGGCCGAGGGGAATGCCTTCTCGCTCTACAACATCGGGCTGGTTTACCTGGAGTTGGGCCTCTTCGAGCCCGCGCTGGCCAAGGCTCATCAGGCCCAGGCCCTGGGTTTCAATCGCACGGGCTTGGCGGACTCATTGAAAGCTGCGGGCAAATGGCGCGAACCACCACCACCCGCTGAGCCTGCTTCGGCGTCGGCGGAATCGTCCTCGGAGCCTGCCAGTTCATCGGCCTCAGCCCCGAGCTGAGGCCCGCCTCAGCTCAGCGCAGCCGCCATTCCGGCCGGTGATGCTGGAGCCACTGCTCCAGCATCATCAGGATCCAGACCATCTCACCGTAGTAGCCGGGGTGGGCCGGCATCAACTCGGTCAGCAATTCTTTGATGAAGGCCGGTTGCACCACACCGCGCGCGGCCAGGGCCTGCACCGAATCGGTGGCCAGTTCGCGCAAGGGAGCGTGGCGGGTGGCCCAGGTGCCGAAGGGCAGGCCGAAACCGTGCTTTTGCTTGGTGATGATGGCTTCGGGCAGGAAGCCGCGCAGCGCCTCCTTGAAGAACCAGCGCAGCTTCAGGCCCTTGAGCTTGTATTCGGCGGGCAAGGTCAGAGAAAAGTCGAGCAGCGCTTCGTCCAGTAGCGGGTAACCCACCGTCACACCCGCCAGCTGGCAGCTGCCGCGCACCTTGGGCAGGTCGCTCTCGGCCAGCGTGAAGCGCCAGTCGAAGGCCAGCATGCGGTTGAGCTCGGCGTGGTCGGGTACCGCGTCCCAGACGGCCTGCTGCAAGCGGTTGGGGCCGTCGGTGGCGATCTGACCCAGGAAGCCGGGCGTGAGCACACGCTCCATCCCCAGCCGGCGCAGCAGGTTGTACATCTGCAGGCGCGCGGGCATCGGCACCTTGGCTTGTTCGATATAGCTGCTGCCCTTCTTCAGCAGCGGCACCTTGGCCATCACGCTGTTGTCGAACAGCGGCTCCAGCAGGGCGCTGCGCAGCAACTGCGGCACGTCCTGGTACCAACCGAACACGCGCTGTTTGGCATAGCGGCTGTTGCCGCCGAACAGTTCGTCACCGCCGTCGCCGGCGAGCAGATGCGTCACGCCATCGGCCTTGGCCTGAGCCGCGCAGAAGTAAGCCGGCACCGCCGACGAGTTGCCAAAGGGCTGGTCCAAGTGCTGGGCGAGCTTGGGGATGCCGGTGACGAGGTCGTCCGGCGTCACGTAGTACTCGTGATGGCGCACGCCGAAGTGCTGCGCGGCGATGCGCGCGTAGGCCATTTCGTCGTACCCTTCAGCCTCGAAGCCGATGGAATAGCAGTCCGCCGGCTGGCCCGTGACCTTGGTGATCATGCCGGCGACGGTCGAGCTGTCGGTGCCGCCGCTCAGGAAACAGGCGGCCTTGCTGCCGTCCAGTTGCGAGCGAACGCCTTGTTCGACCAAGCGCAGGAACTCGGCCTTCAGCGACTCGAACTGGGCACTCTTGGGTTCTTTGAAAGTGGGTGTCCAGAAGGGCTTGAGGGTGAGGCGCCCCATGTCCCAGAGCGCCATATGGCCCGCACTGAGGCGCTGCACGCCTTGGAACACGGTCTCGGGCGAGGGGATGGCGTGGAAGTAGAGATAGTCGAACAGTGCCTGGGCCTCCAGGCCGTCGCCCGGTCGGGCCAGGGTGTCGGCGCGGGCGGCATAGCGCAGGCCTTCAGCCTCCACCTTGAAGCACAGGGTCTCGATGGCGAAGCGGTCCACCGCCAGCAGCAAGCGATCGCCGCTGAGCGGCAGGGCCACGGCAAAGCCGCCGCGGATGCGGGCCAGCGCGGGTGCCGGATCGGCCGTGCCCAGGTCGTGGGCCCAGGCGGACCAGGCTGCCGCCGCACCTTGCTCGCGGCACAGGCGCTGGTGTTCAGGTTGATCAAAGCGGGGCGAACCCAGGCTCAAGACGTCTTGGAGGGCGTGGCTCATCAGGGCGGGAGCGGCAGGAAAGGCTGCGCGCAAAGGGGATTCAATCTGGGCGGGGATTACCGGAGCGGGATTGTGCGTGAGGGGCAGGCGCTCGCTACGGGCGCCCCGTCGACTCGGGGGGGATGCACGACCCGAGTCATTGTTCACAGCGCTTGTTGCTCTCAATCCGTGTTCGGTGCAAAGCTATGTCACAGTTCGGGCTGTAACCAATCGTGAGCCGCTCGATCGGCCGCACCACAGTCCATCCTGAGATGGCACAGGGAGAATGCATGGGTAGGCAGGCGGATCGCTTGCGTGTCGTACTGAGTGCCGACATCGAATTCGACATCAATGGCGCTTTGACCTATCCGCGTACCCAGACACCTCGCGGGGTGGAGTCGGTGTTCCGCGAATGCGTCGGCGGTGACCAGGGCCTTGGTTTTCTCGTCGACACCCTGGACCGCCATGGTCTGGTCGGTAGCTTCTTCGTCGAAACCCTGGCTGCCCGTCATTTCGGCGTGGAGTCGATCCGGCATTTGGTGGATCGCATCGGGCAAAACGGGCAAACCCACGAGATTGAACTCCACGTTCATCCGGAGTGGCAACACCTGGGTCAGGACGATTGGCGTGATTCATTGCACACAGCCCGGGAGCAGGGCTGGCGCCCCAACCCCTGGCTCGCCAGCCTGAGCCCGAGCGATTTTGAAAGCTTGCTGGAAGAGGCCATCGAGAATTTCCAGGCCGCCACCGGGCGACGGCCCTGTGTGTTTCGCGCGGGCAGCCTGAGCATTGCGCGCTCGATGTATCCGGTCTTGGCGCGCCATGGGCTGCACATGTCCTCCAGCGTGGGGTTGGCGATCAATCCACCCAAGGACCCTGAACTGGGTCTCTGGCATCGCGCGGCGGCGTTCGATGGCGTGAATGAAGTACCGGTGACCAGTTTTTCGGACTTGGGTCTGGGCCATTGGAAACACCGTCGCTTGCTCACCATCGCTGGTTGTACCTTCGCGGAGATCCGCAAGCTGCTGGAGCAGGCCCATGCCCGGGGCTGTGGACCGGTGGTGCTCCTGACGCATGCGTCCGAGTTTTCGGTGGCCGTGGAGCCGAGTGACAGCCGACGCTTCTTGCCGCTGGAGGTCAATATGCGGCGTCTGCAGGAACTCTGTGCCTATCTGGCGGCCCAGTCGGATCGATTTGACGTGACGACTCTGGCGGCCTGTGCCAGCTTGCCCGCCACTGCGGCACGAGAGGAGCGACCGCTGTCGATCGGACCTTGGCAATGGCCGCGTCGCTGGGCCGATGCGCATGCGGTCCAGCGGGTCACGGTGCGTGCCCAGGGGCCGCAGCTATGAGGGGCTTGGGCGCCGAAGCTTTTCGCCCCCGCCCCATGCGCTACCGACTGGGCGAGTTGCTGCTGGCTCAGTGGTGGCCACGGTTGGCCCTGGTTCAGGCAGACCCGCAGCAAAGTGCCGAAGCGCTGCGCGCGCAGTTGCCGCCGAGCCTGCCTGAGGGGGGAGAGGGCTTTGTGGTGCGGGGTGCGCCGGCAGCGGGCTTTCCGCTGGGCGTGCGCCGCTGTGGGGCCTATGTCGAGTATGTCGCCCGCCACGATCCCTTGCATGTGGTGGATGTCGCTGGTCCGTTCGACGACTACCTGCGGCGCCAGTTTTCACCCAAATCACGTCAGAACCTGCAACGTTCGGTGCGCAAGGTGGATGCCCTGGCCCCGGCCGGCGCACTGGCTTGGACGGTCGCCACGGCGCCTGGGGAGATGGCAGCGTTCCTGCGGCAGGCCGCCGCCATTTCGCGCCACACCTACCAGACCAAGATGTTGGGCGTCGGGCTGGAAGACAACGCCAGCACCCTTGCCGCCTTCGAGGCCGCCGCCCATGAAGGGCAGGCGCGTGGCTATTTGCTGCATGTCGGGACACAGCCTGTGGCCTTTGCCTGGTGTCGAGGGCAGGGGCGGCGCATGCTCTACGACACCATCGGCTATCTGACCGAGCACTCCGCCCATTCACCCGGCGCGGTGCTGCTCTTCCACATCCTGGCCGATTTGCACGCCGCGGGACGCTGGGATGTACTGGACTTTGGCCCCGGCGAAGCCCAGTACAAAGCGCATTTCGCCACACGCTGCGATACGGCTGTGGACCTCTATTTCGTGCAGTCCCAGGGCCTCAATGGCGCGCGATTGCAGGCCCATTGGATCTTGTTGCGGGCCTCGATGGCCTTGAGCCATTGGCTCGACAGAACCGGACTGAAGAAGCGCATCAAGCAATTGGTCCGCCGGCTGCGCGGGGTCCGCTAAGCCTCAAAAGGCTCAGGCCGAGCGGTCGCGCCGTCGGCTCAAGCGGGCCAGCAGCGGGCGCAGTTCGCGGGCCAGCGGATGATCCAGCAATAGCAGGCCCGCCACCCCGGTGATGGCGGCGCCCACGCCGCCAAGGCCCAAGGCCAGCAGCGGTTGCGCCGGGCTCCAGCCCAGCCACAGCATGGTGGCCAGGGGCGGCAGGGCGCTGAACCCAGCCACGGCCGCACTTTTGCCCAGGCCTGCTAAAAAGGTTGGAAGCGCAAAGCCCAACACCTGCCGGGTGGTCCTCAGCCACAGCGTGGTGCCCATTGCGGCCGCAATGATCAGGCCCCAGACCATGGGTAACACGCCGAACCAGGCCCCAATGGCAGCTGCCAGCACGGTGGTGCCAGCAGCCTTGGCCATGGTCGGAGGCAATCGTTCCGAGGCGCCTGAGCCCACCAGCACCTGGAAGCACAAGGCAGCGGGCAGGCTCAGGGCCATGAAGAGGGCCAGCCAGCGGGTGATCTCGACCGAGCCCTCCCACTGCGGGCCGTAGAGCACCCGGATCAGAGGCTGCGCCAGCAGGGCCACGCCGAGCGCAAAGCTCCAGCCAATCACCGTGACGTAGGCGTTGCCACGCAGGAAGGCTGCCCCCAGATCGCCGCCCTCGCGCTTTTGCTGGGCGAACAGCGGCATGGCCACGGCGTTCACCGAGTCCGTGACCAGGCGGGCGAATAGCGCGATCAAGCCGTTGCCGCGCGAATAAAGGCCTACCGAGGTCATGCCCTGCAGCTTGCCCAGCACCAACTCGGGTGCGCCCTGGGCCGCGGTTTCCATCATGGAGGTGGTGGTCAGCCGGGTGCCAAAGCGCAGCACGCGGCCGATCTCCTGGGTGCCCGGCAAGAGCGGGAAGTCGGGTGGCCGGAAGGCCAGCGATACCAGGGCGTTGACGACGATGCTGGCCAAGGAGCCCCAAGCCAGGCTGATGGCGCCCAGGCCCCACCAGGCACACAACACCCCCACCACGGCGCCCGCCAGCGTGGCCGAAAAGCGCATCACGGTCAGGGCCTCGAAGCGCATGGTGCGCATCAGCCAGGCATAGGTCAGCGAGCCAAAGGGGTTGACCAGATAGCTCAGTGCCAGCAGGGCCATGATGCCGCGCATGCGCGGCTCATCGTAGAAATGCGCCACCGGCCAGCTGGCGGCCAGGGTCAGCAGCGCCATCCCCAGGCCAATGCCCAACTGCAGGGTCCACACCGCGCGGATGCGCTCCGGCGTGAGCTCAGCCTCCTGCACCAGGTACTGCCCGGCTCCGAAGTCGCGCCAGGCGGTGACGAAGGAGAGCAGCACCATCACCACCGAGAACACGCCGATGTCGGCCGGCGTCAGCAGACGCGCCAGCACCATCGAACTGACGATGCCGATCACCAGGCTGGCGTTGCGGTCCAGAAAGGAAAAGACGAGGGCGCGGCGAACGGACAAGGCGCGGAAAGACCTGGGTGCGAGGGGAAGGAGAGGTGCGGTCTGAAGCGCCACCCGAGGCGGGGGGCCAGGATCCGCAGTGCGGGGCGGCGCATGTTAGCCTGCGCCGCCTTTTCTGCTGCTCAAGCCCCCCTTGAGCGCAGGGCACGGCGGGCGCGCGATCCGTGGCCGCTGACCCGGATGGCTGCACCGAATCCCTCCATGGTTTTGAACTTTCGTCCTGAAGTCCAAGGTTTGCGCGCGCTGGCCGTTCTGCTGGTAGTGCTCTACCACGCGGGATTCCCAGGCCTGCGAGCCGGTTTCGTTGGCGTCGATGTGTTCTTCGTGATCTCGGGCTACTTGATCACGGCCCTGCTCCAGGCGGAGTACGCGCAGACCGGACGCATCGTGCTGTCGGCGTTCTTCGCGCGTCGCATCAAGCGCCTGCTACCCGCAGCGCTTGCAGTTCTCGTGGTTGTTGGCAGTGTCGGGGTTTGGCTCTATCCCCCGGGCGAGCAAGCCGAGTACCTCAGCACGTTGCGCGCGGCAGGGCTCTATGTGTCGAACGCCTGGTTGGCTGCTCGCTCACTCAACTACTTCGCGCCAGCTAGTGCCGAGAACCCCTTGCTCCATACCTGGTCCCTGGCGGTGGAAGAACAGTTCTATTTGGTGTGGCCATTGCTGACCCTTTGGGCTCTGGGTTGGCGCAAGCCGGCCGCACCGTGGCGTCGCCCACTGATGCTGCTCATTCTGGGGGCTGTCTCGTTGGCGGCCTGCTGGTATTTCACCGTCAAGGTCCAGCCCTGGGCTTTTTTCTTGACGCCCATGCGTGCCTGGGAGTTTGCGATCGGGGCATGGCTGGTTGGTAAGCGCGCGGAAGGTTGGCAGGCCACGGTAGGGGCTGTTGCCGGATTGGGATTGGTGCTGGGAAGTGCCGCGTTGATGCCCAGCGCCGCGGTGTATCCGGGGCTTTGGGCCGTCGGACCCGCGCTTGGCGCCGCTCTCTTGTTGTGGTCGTTGGCCGGTGAACAATCCGCAAATTGGCTGCGCCGGCCGTTGAGCGCCCAGCCCCTGGTTATCTTGGGAGACTTGTCTTACTCCCTCTACCTGTGGCACTGGCCTGTCTTGGTGGCGTTGGCCGTGCTCTGGCCCAACCCTGATGGGGTTCAGCGCGGGCTGGCCCTGCTACTGGCGCTGGCTTGCGCGGCAGTGAGTCTGTACGGGATCGAGAACCCGATTCGACGCCGCGCCATGGCCTCGCGATGGGTGCTGGCGTTGGGGGCAGTAGCTACTTTGCTCATGCTGGCGCTCAGTAACTGGGCCATGCACCGTGCGGCCCAGCACGGCGACGACGGGTTGGCGCACATCGAAGCGGCAGCAAGTGATCGACCTCGGCTCTATGCCCTGAACTGTCACCAGTTCTTCTTCGATGAACGGCCCGCTCCTTGCTACTTCGGAGCGGCCGCCTCGGCGCCCGTGGTGGCGCTGGTCGGCGATTCCCACGCGGCGCAGTGGTTTCCTGCTCTGGAGGGCTTGGCACTGCGTGAGGGTTGGAAGCTTGTGACGATGACCAAAGCCTCCTGCCCAATTTGGGACTTGCCCCTGCACAGCCCGCCACTGCGGCGTCGGTATTGGGAGTGTGAGCGCTGGCGTGATGGGGTGCTGGTGGAGTTGCAGCGTCTTCAGCCCCAACTCATCCTGATGGCCAGCGCGAATCACTATGGCCTTGCTGAAGCAGAGCAAGTTCAGGGTTTGGTTCGTTATGCGCAACGTGCGCAGCAAGCAGCCGGGGAAGCCAAATTGGCCGTACTGCGTGACACCCCCAGGCCCGGCTTCAACCCGGTGCGCTGCTTGGCCCGCGCGCATTGGCGCGGGCATCAAGCTGAGTCGTCTTGCCCCATTTCAGACAGTGATGAGAAGGTTTGGCGCGAGCGTCTCGCTGAGCAGGAGCGTAGGGCATTGAGCACCATAGGCCTGCGGTATGTTGACCTGAGTGCCAGCCTGTGTCCGCAGCGCCGCTGTGAGTTGCAGCGCAATGGGGCATGGATGTACAGCGACGATCAACACCTCAGCGCCAGTTTCGCTTCGTCACTTGATAGAGCATTGGAGTTGTCGCTCCGTGGACAAGCGCTGTTGCCGCTTCAGACCGGCGGCAAATAGCGTCCCAGCAGCACCACCGCCGCAGCGGCCCAAACCAGCAGCGCGAGTAGTGGGAGAGCCGGGCCATGGGTCAAGCGCGCAAGCGACGTTGGCGCAACGGCCGGGCTGCGGCGCAGCCACAGCCAGCGCAGCAGGAACAAGGTTTCCAGCGCGAGCGTCAGGGCCAGCACGCCCTTGCTGGCCGTCAGGCGCTGCGGCAGCAGGGAGCGCCAGGGGGGGTGGGCCTCCAGGGCCTGGGCCATGGCCTGGCGCAGCGGCTGTACATCGGGCGCGGCCATGCGCTGGATGGGGGTCTGCACGGCGCCGAACTCAATCACATCCCCCCGGCGCTCCAGGCGCTGGGCCGCTGAACCTTCCCCCCAATTGAGCGTCCAGTGCTCGGCATCTTGGTGCTGCTCCCAACGCAGGCCCAGGGGCATCGGGGCGCGGCCCAGTTCGAACAGGCTGGCCAGCACCATGTCCGGGCCGGCGCTGCGGATGTGCAAAGCATCGCTGCGCTCGGGCACGCGGCGCACCGTGGTCCAACCTGCGGCCACGTGCTCAGGGCCTGAGAGGCGTTCGATCTGCAGCCCACTCTTTGCCTTGCCGTCCTGTGGCGCCGCCGGTGTCGCCACTTGCACTTGCAGGCGCAGGCCATCGGGGCGCGGATCGCTAAGCCAGCGTTGGTTGTCCTGGCGGCTGAGCAGCACCTTGGGCGCAAAGTTCCAGTAGAGCTGCGGGCCGTCGCGCACGCCGCTCAGAAAGTCCAGCACCAGCAGGCGCTCAGGTCCGAGCTGCAGCACCTGACGGCGCAGGCGGGCCCCGTCGGCGCGTTGGCGCTCCACGTCCAGCAGTTGCAGATCGGCACGCTGGGTCTGGCCCAAGAGTTGGCTGCTGCGCTCGGTCTTGAGCGTCTCTTGTCGCCCATGCGGGGCGTTCGAGGCCGCCCAGCCGTAGGACTCGTTGGTCAAGGCCAGGCCATACGGCCAGTAGCCCACCGGGTTGATCCAGTCCTGCCCCTGGGCCCACCAGTTCAGCCCGCCCTCGTCGGCATGCTTGTGGCCGTGGCGCGGGTGGTGCGCCCAGCTCAGCATCAGTTGCGAGGCCTGCGGGCTGCCCAGGCCCTGCCAGTTCACAGCCCAGGCTGCCACCGGCATCAGCAGTGACTGTGGGGCGCCGGCTTCGGTGAGCCACTGCAGGGGGGCACTGCCGGATGGGGCGTAGAGCGGGCGCAGATGGCGGGTGTGCGCATCACTGTTGCCAATGCCGGGCACGCTGGTGTCGGGGCGCTGCAGGGCTTGCAGCACGGTATCGGCCCCCTGCACCGCGCGGTCCAGTTCAGGCCAGGCCGGTAGGCCCTGGAGGTGACGCAGGCGCTGCGCCAAGGTCAGGAGCTTGGTGCCGATGGCGTGGTAGCGCGGCGAGTGTTCCAGGATGGCCCCCTCGGGGGAGACGTAGAAGGGCAGCTGGAGGCGCAGGCGGCGCTCGGCCTCAGCCCGCCAAGCCGGGGCCTCGGGCAGTTCGGGGAAGGCGGCGGTCAGCTGCAGCAGGCCCACGCTTTGGATCCAGCCGTGGTTGGTGCGGGCCGTGAAGTGGCGCGCATCGGCCAGCAGGCGCGCGCTGCGCTGGGCCAGGGCCAGTACCTCGGCGGCGGCATCGCTTTGCAGCCAGCCGGCTTCAGCGCGGCGCAGCTGCCAGAGTTGGATCAGCACCGATGCACGGTTCGCAATGGAATGGTCGTTCCACAAAAAGCCCTGGTCCCAGCGCCGGCCCTTCTCATGGCGCGCGAACTGCAGGATGCGGGCTTCGGCGGCGTCCAGCAGGGCAGGGTCGCGCAGTTGCTCGTACTCGTTGAGCAGCAGACGTTCCAGTCCCAGGCCGGCCATGAACCAACGGAAGGTGGGTGGGCCCTGCTCAATGTCTTGCGGGTAGCCGGCCAGGGGATGGCGGCCCCAGGAGAGGCCAGGGATGTCGATCGAGCCCGCGCGCAGGGCAGCCGCGCCGGTGCCGGGCGCGATTGCCAGCAGATCCAGCTCGGCCAGATCCATGCGGGCCAGCTCGATCAGGCGCTCGGGCGGGCTGCGTTGGATGTCCACCGGGCGCAGGCTTGGGGCACTGCGGTCGTATTGGTGATGGCTCCACTCGGGCCACCACAGGGCAGCCAGCAGGGCCAGCGGAGCGGCCCAGCGCAGAAGGGTCAGTGATTTCATGGGGCATGGGCGGCCGCTGAGCTGCCGCCAAAAGTGGTCAGTGCGTCAATGCGTGGCTTCTTGGCCGAGCAGATTGCGCGCCAGACGCAGGCCAAAGCGGGTGGCGGTCTGGTCCCAGGGCGTGAAGCGCGGCAGCTGGGCAGCCAGGCTGCCGGGGTGGGTGGCACCAGCGGCGGTGGTGACGGCGGCTTCAAAGCCGGCGGCTTCGACCATGTCGGCGTGCTCGCGCCGGTAGTCGCGTCCGGGCACACCATTGGGATAGGCGAACAGGGTCACCGGCTGTTGCAGCAGGGCTTCAAGTTCCTGCTTGCTGCCGCGAATCTCGGCCTCGGCTTGGGGCCCACTCAGATTGGCCAGGATCGGGTGGCTGAGTGTGTGGGCGCCGATCTGCATGCCGGCATCGCGCAGGGCCTTGAGTTGGCTGCGCGTCATCATCAGATCGTCGGGCAGGGGCTGGCCCACGCGCGCGGCGATCGCGTCGGCCACTTCTTGGCGGCGCGCTTGCGGCAGGTATTTGGCGGCCGGTAGCAAGCGGGCCACGGCGGCGCGGCGGGCAGCCATGTCGGGCAGGGGATGCGTTCCCAAGTCAAGATCGCGCAGGTCCAATTCGGCGGTCGGACAGCGGCGCACGGCCTCGGCGATGGTGTCGTTCCACATGCGGCCCCCATCCAGGTAGTCGGTGGCGATGAAGAAGGTGGCGCTCAGGCCCAGCCGGCGCAGGATGGGGGTGGCCTGGGTGAGGTTGTCGGCATAGCCGTCGTCAAAGGTGATGGCCGCCGCCCGGGCTGGCAGGGTGCCAGCGCGCCAACGGCGCACGGCTTCGTCCAACGGCAGCACATTGAACCAGCGGGCCACCCAGCCCATGTCGCGCTCGAACTCGGCCACACTGGGCAGGTCGGTGTGCAGATCGTCCTTGTGCGCCAGCACGCGGTGGTAGATCAGGATGGAGAGGCGCTGGCGCGAGCGCGCCGACAGCAGGTTGAGGGCGAGCGGAACGATCATGGACGGAAAGGCGCAGGGCGCTGTGGGGCCGGGCTTTGAGTGGGCAGGGGGCGTGCGGCGGCGTCCTTGAGCTGCTGTTGCACCGCCAACTGGGTCAGGATGGCCAGCGCCACGAAGTAATAGGGCAGGTCAAAGTTGACCAAGTTGACGAACAGGCCGCCGACCGCGAAGCCCGCCACCGCCACTTGCACCATGCGCGCCAGCAAATTGGCCCATTCCAGTTCGGGACCGACGGCCTGCTTGACGATGCGCGAGCACAGCCGCCAGGTCGATACGCCGATGCCGATGTAGAGCGCGAGGCCGACGAATCCATGCTCGGCCAGGGCCTGGAAATAAATGCTGTGCGGGGAATAGGCCTTGGCCCATTCGGTGACGGCATAGCGGTGCCAGGTCTCCGGGTTGGCGGTGACGGAGTAACCACCGCCAGTGAAGGGGTTGTGCAGGGCCAGGTTCCAGATCATCTTCCAGGTGTAGAGCCGGCTCTGTGCCGAGTGGTCCTCATGACTCTGGATGGTGCCCATCTTGTTGGTCCAAGAGTCGGGCATGAAGATGACCATCAGGATCAGGCCGATGGCCAGCACGGCCAGCGTGGCCACGCGCCGCTTGCTCTTCAAACCCAGCAGGGTGCACATCACCAACACCGCCAGCAGCGCGCCGCGCGAGGTGGTGCCCAGCACGGCCAGGGTGTTGAGGCCCATGGCGCCCCACAGGCCCAGGCGGATCCAGCGGCTTTCGGTCTGCTGGATCAGGTAGTACATCAGCGGCACCACCATCATCATGGCCAGGGCGATGTGGTTGGTGCCCTCGATGAAGCTGCCGGTGGGGCCCATCACCATGGACGAGCCACCGCGGGCGATGGTGAAGATGCCGCCCTTGATGCCGTAAAAGCCAATCGAGATGGCGATCAGCCACACCATGGCATGCACCTGCTGGCGCCCGCGCATCATGGACAGGGTGATGAAGAGCATGAGCTGGATCTTGGTGACCTTGACCCAGTCCTCCAGCACCATGCTGGGCTCATTGAAGCTGAAGACCGAGGAGACGCAGCACCAGCCATAAAAGGCCACCATCCACTTCGCGGTGCTGACATCCGGAAAACCGTGGCGGTTCTTGGGCTGCAGGAAGAGCACCAGCACCAGCACGGCGGCCAACTGGGCAAAGGGCAGGCTGTAGGCGAAGCCGAAGGTCAGCCGGTGGGGATTCATCAAGCCCAGCCAGGCCCAGAGCATGACCGAGATCCACGGTCGGCGCAGGGCCCAGAAGCAGGCCAGGCCGAACAGGGCCACCATGACGATGTCACGCATTTAGCGACGGCGCCAGCGAATGAACAACTGCGAGAACAGCACCAGGCTGAGCACGCTGCCCAGGCCGAAGGCGGCGTAAAGCTTTTGCTTCAGATCCAGCATGCGCTCGCGCAACGGGGCATTGGTGGCGCTGGGCACGGCCATCACCTTGGGGTGAACACCCACGGCCACGGCCCCCAGCTGCTCGGCGGCGCGTGAGAGGCTGCCCAGCCAGCGTGTGGCGGGACTGGCGTCATAGGCATAGACGGCGTTGCCCCACCACAAATACCACTGGTCGGCGCCTGCACGGTAGTAGTCCCAGAGCGCGGCTTCGTTGCGGAACCCGAAGCGCCCTGGGCCGATGCGCTCGATGCGCACGCTGCCCGGTGCTTGCACCAGTCGGTGACGGAACTCGGCCACCGACATGGGCGTGTTGCTGCTTGCGTCCAGCGGCACCCAGTTGTTGAACACGTCCAGCATGAACCAGGCTTGACGCTGGCGGTCCCAGATCTCGATCAGCGCGTGACCATGCCCCCCGAAACCGTCGAAGGAAAACGCCCATTCGCGCGCAAACATCCCGGCAGAGCCGGCCATGGCGATGAAGGTGGTGGTGTAGTCAGCGCAGTAGCCACTGCCGGCGAGGATTTGTTGGTAGGTGCCGGCCAAGTCTGAACGCGCTGCACCCCCTTGACGGGCATGGCGGATCAGGTGGTTGGCGATTTGCAGCGCGCGTGACCAGTCATCGGGCTGGGTCGCCAGGGCCAGTCCGCGTACGGGGTCGGCAAAGGGCTGGTCGGGCACCGCCGTGTCGGTGGCAAAGCTGGCTGGGCGCTGCTCGGGGCGCCAGTCGAAGTCGGCCGGGGTGCCGACCTGAAACAGCAGCGCGTTGCGCAGGCGCACCGCCTCGGTGGACGGGCGGGCCTGCAGCGCCACCCAAACCAGCAGCGCCAGCAGGGCCGCCAGCACCAGGGCGATGGCGCGCGTGGAGCTTATCCAGGACTTCATGGGGTGGGATTCTGCGTGGCTGGGCAAGCGGCCAGGGCCTGTAGGGCCGCTTCGGCTGCCACCTGGTGGCCCAGCGCGTTCCAGTGGCTGTCGATGGGGGAGTGGTCAAAGCGCTGGCCATGGGTGGCGTAGTGGCGGGCGAAGTGCTCGCCCAGGTCCACGGCGGCCATGCCCGCCTGACGCAGTGCTTCAGCCAACGCGGCGCGCGAGACTGCGTCGTCCTTTGGCGCTTGGGGCTTGCGGCCATAGAGCCGGCCGCGATCGCTGTCGAAGAGCACGGCGATGCAGGCCGGCGGGACCTGCGTTTGGTTTTGCAGGGTCTGCATCAGGGCGCGCACGGCTGGCAGGCCCTGGCCCTCAACCGGGCCTCTGGCTGTGGGCTCGGCCGGTGTCGGCAGCAGCGAAGCGGTCAGGGTGCTCTTCAGTGACTGCAGGCTGGGCGGCTGCCAGCCCAGATTGCGGCGCAGGTAGCCCCAGAGCGAAGAGCTGGCCAGACTGCCCGAGAAGGCGCCCTGGCCCTCACCGCGCAGCGGCCGGTAGTGGCGTTGGCCCTGTTCGTCCAGATGGTGCCAGCCGCGGCGCTCGTGCAGGCCCTCGCTCAAGTCGCCGTCGATCAGCACCAGCACCAGGGCCTTGGGGGCCAGGTCCCGCAGGGCCTGCTCGACCATCACCGTGTAGTCCACGGCCGAAAGCCCACTGGCGGCCAGGCCGATGGCGGCGTCGGGCCGGCCCAGGCGCTGCGCCATCTGGGCGTGCAGGCTGTCTTCATAGGCGTTCATCGCCGACTCGACAAAGCTGTCCCCGATCACCGCCACCTGGGCTCGGCCGCTCTGGAAATCAAAGGGCGCGAGCTGCCCGAAGTTGTTGGTCCGGCCCCGCTGGCCGTGGCGCAGGTCCCAGCCAAAGGAGTATTGATAGGGCTGATCGGGTTGGTAGTTGCGCAGCGGCCAGTGCGACTCATCGAGGGCGCGAATGCGCCCTTGGATGACGGGCAGGCCGCGCATGAACAACTCGGCCGCGGCGAGCATCAGGAGCATGCCGAGCAGCAGGGCGGCGAGGGCTTTGACGAGCTTCACAACAGCCTGCATCAGAAGTTGAAGTAAATGAACTCGGACACACCGCGACTGCCGTTCACGACGGCCAGCAGCACGCAGCCCATCAGCAGGGCACCCAGCAGCATCCAGCGCAGCAGCGGGCGCTGGGCAAGGCTTCGCGAAGCTTGACCGGCCCCCGCTACCCAGCGGCCGACGATTTCCTGTGAGTTGGGGCTCCACAGTGCCAAAGCGCCCAGGGCGGCAATCCAGCCCCATTGGCGCCAGGCCACACCGTCTGCCGGCTGCCAACCTTGCAGACCGGCCATGCCCGAGAGCACCCGCAGAGCGTCATCCAGGCTGTGGGCGCGGAAGAACACCCAGGCCACCACCACCGCCGCCAGCGTGAGAGCGTGGGCCAGGATGCGTTCGGCCAGGCCCACCGGCAGGCTCAGGCGCTCACGCCAGTCGCTCCAGCTGTGGTTGATGACCAGGTAGAGGCCGTGCAGACCGCCCCAGATCACAAAGGTCCAGCCCGCGCCATGCCACAGACCGCCGAGCAGCATGGTGGTCATCAGGTTGACCTGGCGGCGCGCATTGCCGTGGCGGTTGCCACCCAGGCGGATGTAGAGGTAGTCGCGCAGAAAGCGCGACAAGGTCATGTGCCAGCGGCGCCAGAACTCGCTGATATTGCGCGACTTGTAGGGCGAGTTGAAATTCAGCGGCAGGTCCACATTGAAGAGCTTGGACAGTCCCACGGCCATGTCCGAGTAGGCGCTGAAGTCAAAGTAGAGCTGCAGGGTGTAGGCCAGGGCGGCGCCCCAGGCGCTGATGCCGTCCGGTGCGGCGCCGCCGTCAAACACCGGTGCCACCCAGGGTTGGATGCCATCAGCAAGCACCACTTTTTTGAACAGGCCAATCGCAAAAAAGCTGGCGCCGATCACGATGTGCTCGGGCACCCAGCGATAGGTCTGCTTCTCACCGAACTGCGGCATCATTTCCTTGTGATGCAGCACCGGTCCGGCAATCAGATGCGGGAAATAGGTGACGAAGAGCAGGTAGTGCACGGGGTTGGATTCGCGCACCTTGCCCTCGTGGCAGTCCACCAGGAAGGCGATCTGCGTGAAGGTGAAGAAGGAAATGCCGATGGGCAGCACCACATCCAACCCGGGCAGCGGGGCGCCACTGAGGGTGCGCACCGTGTCCAGGAAGAAGTTGGCGTATTTGTAATAGGCCAGCAGGCCTAAATTGGCGGCCACGGCCAGGCCCAGCAGGGGCTGGGTGGAGCGGGACTCCAGCGCACGCGTGGCAATGGCGCGGCCGAACAGGTAGTTGGCGGTGATCGAGCCTAGCAGCAAAGCCAGGTATTCCGGTGCCCACCAGCCGTAAAACACCACCGAGCCCAAGGCCAGCCAGGCGGCGGCCAACTGGCGCTGGCCCAGACGAGCCAGCAGCATGAAGACGCCCAGCACCAAGGGCAGGTAGCCGAACAGGAATTCGTAGGAATTGAACAGCATGGGGTCTGGACTAGCGCGGGCGGACCTTGCTGACCACGTAGCGGAATTTGCCCGAGGCCTCGTTGGGAATCTGGTCCATCAACTGGACCTCGATGTGCACGCCAGCGCCTAAGCGGGCATGGAAATCGTGCTGGATGCGCTCTAGGGCGCGGTCGTCGAATCCCGGGCCGCGTTCCAGCAGCACCCGGGTGTGGTCCAGGCTCTCCTGCTCGATGCGAAAGCGCGCCACGCCGGGGATGTCTCGCAGGGTGTAGATCAGCGCCAGACCGTGCATCACGGTGCCGTCCTGGGCCACCACGAAGTCGGTGGTGCGGCCCTGCACCTCGGCCAGCACGGGCAGGCCGCGTCCGCAGGCACAGGGCTGGCTGGAGAGCACGCCCACGTCGCCGGTGCGATAGCGAACAAAGGGGAAGTCGCGGGTGGCCAGATGGGTGACGACGATCTCGCCCGCCTCATCGGCTTCGCACACCGAGCCATCCGGCCGCACGGTTTCGACAATCAGATCTTCAGCGCTGATGTGCAGACTGCCCTGCGGGCATTGGTGGGCGATGAAGCCGGCATCGCGTGCCCCATAGCCATTGGCCACGGGGCAACCGTAGGCCCGCTCGATGGTCTGGCGCTGTTCGTCGTAGAGCCGCTCCGAGGTCACGAAGGCGACCTTGATGCCCAGATCGTCGAGGCGCAGGCCCTTGGACTGGGCGTGCTGGGCGATCAAGGACAGGCTGCTGGGGTAGCCAAACAGCATGGCCGGGCGCAGGCGCCGGATCTCGGCCACGAAGCGGTCGAGATTGGCCGGCGACATCTCAAAGGCCGGCAGCAGGGTGGATCGGAGCAGCGCATCGCGCCAGCGCTTGATGCGGTCCTGCGCACCGAGTTCGATCGGGCTGCCCCAGACCACCAGCTCGGGGTCGCCGATGTCCACGCCCCACCAGCGGGTGGCGCGCCACTTGGCGCCCACATCGTGGCTCTTGCGCGCCTTGCCCATGTAGAAGATCAAGGGCTCGCCTGAGGAGCCGCCGGTGTTGTAGCGCGTCAGCACCCCATGGTCGTCGGCCTTCAGTCCTTCACCGGCCGCGCGCATCGTGGGCTTGTCGGTCAGCGGCAGGCGTTGCAGGTCCTGCAGGCTACTGACCGACCTGGGGTCAAAGCCCAGGCTTGAGAACAGCGCGCGGTAGTGCGGCACGTGCTGGCCGATGTCCACCAGGAAGGCGCGCAGGCGCTCGGTGCGCTCGGCCTCGATCTGCGCCGGGGTGTGCCACTGGCTGGCTTCCAGGCGGCGGCGCACGGCCACCGAGTCATGCTTTTTCAGGCGCTCGTGCAGCGGAAAGATCAGGCCCGAGCAGATCGAGGTGTAGAGACCCATCAGGCAGATCCTTGTAGGCCGGCGGCGCGCTGGTAGGCGGCCAGCCACTGACGAAACACGGCGGGCCAGGCATAGGCCTGGACCTGCTGCAGACCGGTCTGGCGCAGGCGCGCGCGCAGCGGTGCATCGCTGAGCACGCGCGCGGCCGCGTCGGCCAGGGCCTGGGCGTCGCCCACCGGCACCAGCAGGGCGCTGTGTTCGTGGCGCACCAAGTCAGGGATGCCGCCGGCATCGGTGCTCACCACCGGCACACCCGAGGCCAGGGCCTCCAGGATGGAGATGGGCATGTTGTCGGCGGTGGTGGGGTTGAGCACGCAATCGGCGCTGGCGTAGAGCGCCGGGATGTCGGCATTGGCGATGCGGCCGCTGAAGTGCACGGCATCCTGAATGCCCAGCGCTCGGCATTGCAGTTGCAGCCGTTCCAGCTCGGGGCCGGAGCCCGCCACCGTCAGACGCGCCTGCGGCCAACGCTGGCGCAGCAGGGCAAAGGCCTGCAGCGCGGTGGGGATGCCGTAGATGGGCTCCAGATTGCGCGTCACCACCAGATGCGGCGCCGCGCCTGGATCGGTCTCGGGGCGCGGCCTGAAGCGCGTCAGGTCGATGATGTTGGGGATGACCTCGGCGTGCAGGCCGTGCTTGGCGAACACGCGCTCCAGAAAGCTGGACGGCGTGACGCGCAGCTGCACCCGGGCCAGGCTCTTCAGCACATGGCGCGGTGCATTGGCAAAAAACTCATCGGCTAGCCCGCCCCGGTAGTTCAGCACCACCGCACAGCCGCGCTGCCGCGCGATCCACAGCGCGGGCGCGGCAAACAAATGCCAGGCCCAACCGGAATTGGCCAGTACATGCATGACCTGATTGCGCCCTGCGGCTCGCCAAAGCGCCCACAGGTAGGGCAGCAGGCGCGCGAAGGCCCGCAGCACCGGCAGCCGGCCGACCCAAGCCGGGCGGTAGGGCGGGTTGTTGCGTACCAGCTCAACCTGCAGCCCCTCGGCGCGCAGCAGGCGCACCAGCTGCTCGCACTGGTTGGCCATGCCGCCCGAGGGGGGCGGCAGCGGGCCCACCACGCAGAGGCGCAGGTCGGCAGGTGCGCTGGCCGTGATCACCAGCTCAGGCCCTTGACCTCGGCCTTGATGTCGGCGCGGTTGGGCAGGTTCACCAGGTCCAGCACCAGCTGGTCGGCGCGGGCATGCTGGGCCAGCGCGGCATAGACGCGCGCATCGGCCAGGCCCACCACCAGGTAGTCGGACTCGGCAATCACCTGTTCCAGCTCGGGCTTGAGCAGCTGACCGATATGGGGCAGATGGGTCTCGACATAGCGGCGGTTCGAACCCAGCAGATGGGCCAGATGCACCTCGGGGTCATAGACCGAGAGCTGCATGCCCTTGCCGATCAGCTGTTCGGCCAGGGTCACCAGGGGCGACTCGCGCAGGTCGTCGGTGCCGGTCTTGAAGGACAGGCCGACGAAGCCGATCTTGCGGCGGCCAGAGGCCATCACCGCCTCATAGGCCAGGTTCAGATGCGCTTCGTTGGAGGCCAGGATGGCCGACAGCATGGGCAGCTCGACGTCGCGGGTCTTGGCCAAATAGCTGGTGGCGCGCAGGTCCTTGGGCAGGCAGGAGCCGCCGAAGGCGAAGCCCGGCTTCAGATAGGCCTTGGAGATGTTGAGCTGGGTGTCCTGGCAGACCAGATTCATCACCTCGAAGGGGTCCACGCCCAGGGCCGCGCACAGGCGCGCGGTCTCGTTGGCGAAGGTGATCTTGAGCGCGTGGAAGTTGTTGCAGCAGTACTTCATCATCTCGGCGGCACGCACCGAGGTGGGCAGGAACTGGCAGGGCAGGTGGCCGAAGAGCTGGCGCAGGCGATTCAGCGGCTCTTCGTGGTTGGCGCCCACCACCGTGAAGGGCGGCTTGTCGTAGTCACGGATCGACGAGCCTTCGCGCAGGAACTCGGGCTGGAAGCACAAGAAAAAGTCCACGCCGTCCTTCTTGCCCGAGGCCTTCTCGATGATGGGACGCAGCACGTCCTCGACGGTGCCCGGCACCAGGGTGGAGCGGAACACCACCACATGGGGCGCGGCCTTCTTTTCGCACTTGGCCCCAATCGCACGGCCCATGGCCTCAGCCAGGCGCAGCACGGCGGTCTGGTCCTGGCTGCCATTGGCGGCCGAGGGCGTGCCCACGCAGACCAGCGAGATTTCCGAATCGGCCACGGCGGCCTCGGCATCGGTGGTGACCTTGACACGGCCGCTGGCGGCCACTTGCTGCATCAGATCGACCATGCCTTCTTCGACCACCGGGGTCTTGCCGGCGGCGATCAGTTCAAGCTTGCTGGCGTCGATATCCACGCCGATGACCTGGTGGCCATCGCGGGCCAGGCAGGCCAGGGAAACCGCGCCGACATAGCCAAGGCCAAAGATGCTGATGTTCATGATGGGGTCTTTCAGGAGGTGATTTGGTTCAGCCAGCTGGCCAGCTGGCCGCTGCGCGCCAGGCGCGAGGCCTGCTGGATGGCGTCGGGTTGAGGGCGCCACTGCGGCGCGGTGGGGTCTTGGGCGAAGCGGGTCAAGAGACCCTGGATGTCGCTGGCCTCATCGAGCTGGGCCTGCTGCTGCAGCCCGGCGGCGCGCAGCACCTGGGCGGTGTCACCGGCGCGGTCGGCCAGCACCAGCACGGCGGGGCCGGCGCGCAGGTACTCGTAGATCTTGGCCGGGATCTGCGCATTGCAATTGCGCGCCTGCATGACCAGCAGGCCGTCGGCCTGCTGCATCTCGGCCAGGGCCTGGCGGTAGCCCACTGCCGGCAGGATCTCGACCATCTCCGTCACCTGATGCTGGGCGCCCAGTTGGCGCAGCAACTCGTCGTGCACGGCCGCGCGAAAGCGCAGGCGCAGCCGCTCGCCCAGGCCCTGGGCCTTGAGGGCGGCCAGCGCCTCGAACAGTTGGGTGGGGTCGCGCTCGGAGGGGTAGACGATGCCGCTGTGCAGCAGCGTCAAGCGGCCGGGGTTGAGCGGCTCGGGCTGGGGGGCGGCGCCAAAGCTGGCCTCGTCATAGCCGTTTTCCAGCAACTCCAGGCGCGTTGATGTCTTGGGAAAGCGGGCGCGGTAGTCGGCCAGCGCGCTGGGGGTCGTGAACGTGGCCAGCCGGGCGCGGCCAAACACCTGCTCCTCGATGCGGCAATAGGCCGCATGCGTGGCCGGGTCGGCGGGGTAGCCATCCTGGGCCATCGGATCGCGGAAGTCCGCCACCCAGGGCAGACCGCTGCGCGCGGCCAGTTCGGCACCAATGGTGTGCGCGGTAGCAATGGGGTAGGTGGACCAGATGGCGTCAATACGCTGCTCACGAATCAGGCGCAGGCCGCGGCGCACCGCATCCCAACGCCAGCTCATCCAGCGGTCGGGGCGGGCCAGCCGCCCCCAGTAGCGGCCGGCGATGGCCAGGTGGCGTGCGGTGTCCAGCGCAAACGCGCGCTCGACATGCAGATCGGCCGGCAACTCGGCGGCCAGATCCGGGCTGGTGCGCTCGTAGGCCTGGGACTGACAGGTCAGCACCGTGGGTTGCCAGCCAAACTGCGGAAGCTGTTGGGCCAGGCGCAGGGTGCGCTGGATGCCACTGGAGCCCGCCAGCGGCGGGAAGTGGTAGGCGATGAGGAGGACGCGCTTCATGGGGTGCTCGGAGCGTGCAGGGTCAGGGTCGGGCAGCCCGAGCGGCCGTCCCAATGCGGTAGCAGCGCAGCGCCCTGCCAGCTCAGCTGCCAGGAGCCGAGCTTCAGAAAGGTGGCGCTTCCCACCACGCGTGCGCCCAGGCGCTCGTGGGCGCCGATGGAAGCGCGGTTGAACCGCGAGATGCGGCTGAAACTCCAGCGGCGCTGCTCGGCGGCCAGGTCGGCGTCCACGGCCTTCCATAAGCGGGCCAGGGTGCGGCCCAGGCGCCAGCGCGGCAGCACCAGCACGTCGTAGTCCCACACGCCGTCCTGGGGCAGTTGGTAGCGGCAACGCACCTCGTCCTCCAGGTGCTCGTTCAGCGCGATCCAGATGCAGCCGGCCACCTCACCCTTGACCACCGCGCCGTAGCAGCGCGAGCCACTGGCCCAGCGTTCCGCCATGACCTCAGGCGGGCGCGGGAAGGCCGCCACACGGGCATCGCCGGCCGGCCACAGCGCGATCTGGGTCTGCGGGTCGTCCTTGACGGAGGCCAGCGCAGCATTTCCGAGCTGACCCAGAGGTTGGGCATACAGCAGATAGGGCACCAGGCCCGCGCGCCCACCGCTGCATTTCTCCAGCAGTCGGTGCGTGATGTAGAGCAGGGTGGTGGCGCGATCAAACTGCGCGCGCAAGCCCTTCCAGAGGCCGATCATGCGCGGGCCTCCTGCGGCCAGTGGCTGTGCAGCCAGCTGAGCAGATCCTCAAAGGACTGCTGTTGCAGCGCACGGCGCGAGAAGGTGTGGTCGGCCTCGGGGTAGTGCTGCAGCGTCAGCCCGGCATGGGATTGCCAGTTGCGCCAGAGCGGGAACAGCTCGCCGGCGGCCTCGAACTCGCGTGCGGTGTGGTCACGTCCGCTGAGCTGGACCAAGCGCGGGCCGGCAAAGGCCTGGTAGCCCTGGGCCATCTGCATCTGATAACACTGCGTGGCGCCCGATGGAGTTGCGGGCGCGGCCTGGCGGGCCAATTGGCGTGCGGCCCACCAGCCCTTCAGGGCCCCGAGGCCGACGCCGCCGCCCAGCAGCTTGCGCCAGAACTCGGGGTTGCGCAGACGCTCCCAGTAGTAGTGCTGCACCCGCGCACGGGCCTCGCCCTGTGCGGAGCGCACCCAGGGGTTGAGCAGGCACAGGCCGCGCACGCGCGGGTCATTGCGGCGTGCCATGTAGAGCAGGGCGGCGCTGGCGCCATCGCACAGCCCCCACAGCACCACACCTTGCAGTTGGGGCTGGGCCTGCATCAGAGCGCTGATGGCGAGATCCACCTCGGCGTCCAGCGCGCAGAAGTCCGGCAGGGCGCCCGCGTTGTTGCCCGGGTTGTTGCCTGAGCTGTCACCGATGCCGGCGTGATCAAAGCGCAGGCAGGGTGTGCCTGCTTGGGCCAGAAAGCGGGCCAGCTGCACAAAATGACGGTGCGAGCCCGCGCGGTACTGCGGGCCGCCCACCAGCACCACCACGCCCACGGACGCGGTGCCCGGGCTCAGCAGGCCGAAACGCTGGGTTGACCCGTCGCCCAGCGAAATGATGCGGTCCGCACTCATGCCGGAAACTGCGCTCGCAGCCAAGACAGGCTGGCGGCCGTCAGGGCCGGGCTGTCTTCCAGCTCGGTGGCGGCCCAGGGGGCAGGGTCTTGCAGGGCCTGGGCTTGCACGCCGGGGTGGCGCGCCAGCCAGGACTGCGAACCGGGTAGCAGGGCGGGTTCGGCCTGGCTGCTGGCCTCCAGCCACAGCGTCGGCCCATTGCCGGCCTGCAGCTCGGCGGCTTCCAGTCCGGCAGCCAGGGCGGGGCTGAGCAAATAGCCGGCCACTTCCACGGGCTGACCTTGCGCCAGCTGGGCTTTCAGATCCGCCATGGTGCTGCGCTCGGCGGCGTCCATTTCAGCCGCCAGACGCAGACGCAGGAACTGCTGCAGCACGGCCTTGCCCTGCGTGGCGGGCTGCCACCAGAGCTGGGGCCGGTCTTCAGCCACTGCGCTGCCCAGCAAGCAGCCCGCGCGCAGGCCCCACAGCACCTGAGGGCGATCGGGAAACTCGGCCGCCAGCTTGAGCAGACCCTGCTGGGCATCATTCAGCCAGTCGGACCAGCCGGCATCACCAAAATCGCCGTCGCTGTCGCCGCAGCCCAGGGGATCCAGCTGCAGCACTGCAAAGCCGGCTTCGGCCAGGGTCATGCAGGCCTGTGCGAGGGCGCGGCGGGTTTTGTTCAGCTCTTCGGCAAAGGGCGGCAGCAGCAGCAGCACCGCACGAGGCATCGATGCCGGGCGGTGCAGCAGGGCGAAGCGCCGCGCGCCCGCCCATTCGAGAAATTGGGGCTGCTGCCTCACGACACAGCCGCTCAGGCGAGTTTGGCCGCCAGGAAGTCGGTCAGAGAACCCACGGTGGCGAACACATCGCCGTCGACTTCGTCGTCGTCGATGCTGATGCCCAGCTGCTCTTCCATGGCGGTCATCAGCGAAACCACGGCCATCGAGTCCAGTTCCGGCACGGCGCCCAGCAGGGCGGTGGCGCGGGTGAAGGACTGGGCGCGGCCTTCCAGGCTCAGAACATCATCAAGAAGGCGCAGCACTTGGGCCTGAAGGTCGGTGGACATGGGTGGTATTCGGGAGATGAAAAACAAAGCCCGCCAAGGCGGCGGGGAAGGCGCGAGACTTTAACCGCCGGGGCCCCCACAGACCCGGGGGAACCCCCGTCTTGCGGGGGGCGGCTGCGCTACATTGCCGGCCACCTTTGCCAATGGTTTGGCGCGGGCTTGCATCGCCCGCGATCTCCCTATGAATCACCCTCTCGAATCCACCCTGCTGCACGAGCTGATCGAGCGCAGTGCTGCGCGCGCGCCCGACAGCCTGGCCTTGAGCTATCGCGGCCAGCATCTCAGCTACGCCCAGCTTTGGACCCAGGTGCAGGGCTTTGCCCACGGGCTGTTGGCGCAGGGCTTGCAGCGCGGTGAGCGCGTCGGCATTTATCTGGAAAAACGTTTCGAGACCGTGGTGGCCAGCTTTGGCGCCCCGGCAGCGGGCGGGGTCTTTGTGCCGATGAATCCCTTGCTCAAGCCCGAGCAGGTGGGTTTTATCGCCCAGGACTGTTCGGTGCGCTATCTGGTGACCTCGGCCGACCGCTATGCCCAGCTGGAGCCGGTGTTGCAGGGCTGCCCCGAGCTGCAGGCGGTATTCCTGACCGAGGGGGCGAGCGAGCAGCGCAGTCAGCGCTGGGCCATCCTCGATTGGAACGAAGCTCTGCGGGCCCCGGCACGCACTGGTCATCGGGTGATCGACACCGATGTGCTGGCCATCCTCTACACCAGTGGCTCGACAGGAAAGCCCAAGGGCGTGGTGCTGAGCCATCGCAATATGGTGGCGGGCGCCAAGTCAGTCTCTTCTTATCTGGGCAATCACAGCGGCGACAGCCTGCTGGCCGCGCTGCCGCTGTCCTTTGACGCGGGTTTCAGCCAGCTCACCACGGCCTTCCACGTCGGCGCCCGGGTGGTGCTGTTGAATTACCTGATGCCGCGCGATGTGCTGCGTGCGCTGGGAAAGGAGCGCATCACCGGCCTGACCGCCGTGCCGCCGCTCTACATCCAGCTCACACAAATGGAGTGGCCGGCTAGCATCAACGAGCACCTGCGCTACTTCGCCAACACCGGCGGGCGCATGCCGCGGGACACCCTGGACCAACTGCGCGCCCGCGTGCCGGCCGCCCAGCCTTTCCTGATGTACGGCCTGACCGAGGCCTTCCGCTCCACCTATTTGCCGCCGGAAGAGGTGGACCGCCGGCCGGACAGCATTGGCAAGGCGATCCCGAACGCCGAGATCCTGGTTCTGCGCGAGGATGGCAGCGAATGTGCCCCCGATGAGCCCGGTGAGCTGGTGCACCGCGGTGCACTGGTGGGTCTGGGCTATTGGGGTGATCCTGAAAAGACGGCCGAACGCTACAAATTGCTGCCCGGCTCGACGCAAGCGCGCCTGAGCGGCCTGCAGTTGCCCGAGTACGCGGTGTTCAGCGGCGACACCGTGCGCCGCGATGCCGAGGGCTTCCTGTACTTCATCGGTCGCCGCGACGAGATGATCAAGACCAGCGGCTACCGCGTCAGCCCCACCGAGGTCGAGGAGGTGCTGTACGCCACCCAGCTGGTGGGCGAATGCGCGGCCTTCGGGGTGGAGCATGCGCAGCTGGGCCAGGCCATCTATGTGATCGCGACGCCGCCGGCCGGGGCTGACAGCCTGGATCGCGAGGCCCTGCTGGCACAGTGCCGCGCCCGCATGCCGGCCTACATGATCCCGGCCACCGTGGAGGAGCGTGCGGGTCCACTGCCGCGCAACCCCAACGGCAAGATCGACCGCAAGGCCCTGTCGCAGACTTTGGAAAACCTATGAGCGCGCCCCCCATTCACGTCCCCATGGACCAATTCCAGGTCCAGGGCCACGAACTGCTGATCAACGGTCAGCTCCTGAGCCGCGTGGCCGCCCGGGTCGGCAGCACGCCCTTTTATGCCTACGACCGCAGCCTGCTGGACGCCCGCGTGGCCGCCCTGCGCGCCGCGCTGCCCAAGGGTCTGAAGCTGCACTACGCGATGAAGGCCAACCCGATGCCGGCCGTGGTCGCGCACATGGCGCGCCTGGTGGACGGCATCGACGTGGCCAGCGCGGGTGAGCTCAAAGTCGCTCTGGATGTCGGCGCCGATCCGCACGAGATCAGCTTTGCCGGACCCGGTAAGCGCGACCCGGAGTTGCTGCAATCCGTGGCGGCGGGGGTGCTGGTGAATGTGGAGTCGGCCCGCGAGCTCGCGGTGCTGGAACGCGCCAGCCAGCAGCTGGGCCTGCCGGCCCGGGTGGCACTGCGCGTCAATCCGGACTTCGAGCTCAAGGGCTCGGGCATGAAGATGGGCGGTGGCCCCAAGCAATTCGGGGTGGACGTCGAGTGCGTGCCGGCCGTGCTGGCCGAGATGCGCGAGCGCGGCCTGCAGTTCGAAGGCTTCCATCTGTTCGCCGGCTCGCAAAACCTCAAGCCTGATTCGATCTGTGAGGCGCAGCAGAAGAGCTATGCCCTGGCCTTGCGCCTGGCCGAAGCCTGCCCCACGCCCATCCGCTTCCTGAACCTGGGCGGTGGTTTCGGTATTCCCTACTTCCCGGGCGAACAGCGCCTGGACTTGACCCCGATCTCGGCCAACTTGGCCGAGTTGAGCGAGCGCGCTGCGCGCGAGCTGCCTCAGGCCGAGTTGGTGATCGAGCTGGGTCGCTACCTGGTGGGTGAGGCGGGTGTGTATGTGACGCGGGTGGTTGACAAAAAGGTCTCGCGCGGCCACACCTATCTGGTCTGCGACGGTGGCTTGAATCACCACCTGAGCGCCAGCGGCAACTTCGGCCAGGTGTTGCGCAAGAACTATCCGGCCACCATCGGCAACCGCCAGGGTGGGGCGACCGAGACCGTCTCGGCGGTGGGCCCCTTGTGCACCCCGCTGGATTTGCTGGCCGACAAAATGGCCCTGCCGGCGGCTGAGATTGGTGACCTGGTGGTGATCTTCCAGAGCGGCGCCTATGGCGCCAGCGCCAGTCCGGCGCGCTTCCTCGGTCACCCGGAGGTGACCGAGGTACTCATTTGAGAGTGAGCAGGGCGGCCTGAAGCGCTTCTTCGCTGAGGGCTTCGGGCTGGTGGAAGTGATAGCCCTGGGCGAACTGAACGCCCAGTTCACTGAGCAATTTGGCCACCGCACCGTTCTCAACGAACTCGGCCACCACCGGCAGGCCCAGGGCTTGGGCCATTTGCACCATGGAGCGCACCATGGTGGCGTTCGCCTCGTCGTGGTCCATGTCGCGCACGAAGGCGCCGTCGATCTTCAGGGTGTCGAAGGGCAGGCGCTTGAGGTAGGCAAAGCTGGCGAAGCCGGTGCCGAAGTCGTCCAGCGAGAAGCGCACGCCTTGTTCTTTGAGCGCCTGCATGAAACTGAGCGCCGCATCCAGGTTGACGATGGCCTCGGTTTCGGTGATCTCGAAGCAGAGCTTGTTGGCGGGGAAATGAAGATCGCGCAGCAGGTTGAGGATGCGCTCGGCCAAGCTGGTGTCGCGCAGCGAGTAGGCCGATAGATTGATCGTCACCAGTTCAACCTGGGGCAGCAGGGCGGTCAGGGTCGAGAGGCGTGAAAGCACCTCGCGCACCATCCAGCGATCCAGCTGATCGATCAGCTGGTAGCGCTCGGCCGGGCCGATGAAGGCGCCTGGCGCGACGATGCGGCGTGACTCCGGGTCCCACAGGCGGATCAGGGTCTCAAAGCGCAGGCCACCCGGGTTGGGTTCGGCCAAGGGCACGATGCGTTGGAAATAGACCCGGAAGTGACTCTGCTTGAGCGCGTCCAGAAGCCGGTAGGCCCAGTTGACGGCTTCGCGCGGATCGGCGTCGCGGGCCGAGGCACGGTGCAGGCGCACACCGGGGCCCCCTTCGCGGCGCGCCAGGTAGCTGGCCTCGTCGGCCTTCACCATCACCTGCTCGAAGGAGTAGTACTCGGTGCCAATCGGCACCACCGCGACGCGGGCGTCGACGTGGTAGGTGCGACCATCCCACACAAAACCAAAGCTCTCGAAGGCCTGCTTGATGCGCTGCGCCAGCGACATCACCGGTTCCACCGGGCGTGCGCTGAGGATGGCGAAGCGGTCGCCCCCTAAGCGCGCGATGAAGTCTTCGGGTGCGGCCAGTGCGGCCAGCAGATCGGCCACCTGGCGCAGCAATTCGTCGCCGGCGATGTAGCCGCAGGCGTCGTTGACGATGGCGAAGCGGGTCAGTTCGACCATGGCCACGCAGGCACTGTCCTCGCCGCGGTCGGCGCGCGCCAGCAGGCCCTGCACATGGCTCTCCAGCGCGTCGCGGTTGTAGAGCCGGGTCACGAAGTCGTGCGTGGCCAGATAGGAGAGGCGGTCCTGCATGAAGCGCCGCTCGTTGATCTCTTCGCGCAGCTTGCGGTTGGCCTGCACCAGCTCCTGGGTGCGTTCGCGCACGCGCTGCTCCAGCACGCCGTTGAGCTCCATCAGCTGGTGCACCAGGCGGCGCTTCTCCAGGTGATGGTTGACGCGCGAGCGCACCTCGTCGGCGCGCACCGGCTTGGCGATGTAGTCGGCGCCACCGGCGGCAAAGCCCTGCCCGACGTCCTCGGCGCGGGCGGTGACGAAGATCACCGGGATGTCCTTGCTGCGGGCATCGGCGCGCAGGCGCCGGCAGGTCTCAAAGCCGTCGATGCCGGGCATCATCACGTCCAGCAAGATCAGGTCTGGCAGGGTGCGGGCCACCAGCTCCAGCGCCCGTTCGCCGCTATTGGCCGCCAGGATGTCCAGCTCGGCGCCGGCCAAGATGGAGACCAGCAGGTCGATGTTTTCGGGCGTGTCGTCGACGATGAGCAGCTTGGCCTTGTTCATTCACTCTCCCTGGGTCTGCACGCGGGGTTGTAGCAGGGCTTCCACGGCCTGCAGATCGTAGCGAGCCAGCGCGGCCTGCATGGCCTCGCGCAATGCGGTTTCGTCCGGTGGCAACTCGGCTGCCCAGGCGCGCAGCGGCACAGCCTGGCCAGCCTGGGCCCAGCTCAAGGCCTGGGCCCAGTCCAACGGACCCGCGGATGCCGCCGGGCTTACCGATTCGACCGGTGCGCTGGGGGCCATGGGGGCTGGCTGGGTGCTGGCCAGTACTTCGGCGCGCGGCACCAGCTGGGCACCGGCGTGGGCGCGCAGCATCAGCAGGATCTGGTCAAAGTCATAGGGCTTGGCGATGAAGTCCGCAAAGCCCATGTCCAGGAAGGCCTCGCGCTCATGGATCAGGCTGGAGGCCGTGACCGCGACCATCGGGATGTCGCTCAAGTGCTCGTCGGCCGCAATGCGGCGGCGCAGTTCCACCCCATCCATGACGGGCATGCGCATGTCCGAAAGGATGAGGTCGGGCTTCTGCTGCGCACAGCGCTCCAGCGCCTGGGCCCCGTGTTCGGCCGCTAAGACTTGACAGCCCAGGCCCTGCAGCAGAGCCACCAGCAGTTCGCGGCTGTCGGGGTCGTCTTCCACCACCAGCACGCAGCAGGGGCTGTCGGGCGCCAGATGCAATTCGCTGGCCTTGAGCCGCATGCGCTTCGGGGTGTCGGGCGCCTGAACGCGTTGCAGCGGCAATTCGATCCAGGCGCAAGTGCCCTGACCGGCTTCGCTGCTCAGGCGCAGCTCGCCCCCCATGGCGCGCAACAGGCTGCGCGACAGACTCAAGCCCAAGCCGGTGCCACCGCGCTTCAGCCCGGAGTCGCCCTGCGCAAAGGGCACAAAGAGTTTGCTCAGCTCGGCGGCGGCGATGCCCGGTCCGTTGTCCTGGATGCGCAAATCCAGCTGGTCGCCGTCCACCAGACTGGCTTGCAGCCTCACTTGCCCACCGGCTGGAGTGAACTTGATGGCATTGCCCAAGAGATTGACCAGCACCTGGCCGAATTTGCCGCGGTCCAGCAGCACCGGCAGGGTGTCGGGCAGGTCGATCTCGGTGCTCAGATCCAGCTCGGCGCTGCGGGCGCGCTCCTGCAGCAACTGCACCGAATCCTCGATCTCGCGCCGCAGATCGATGCGCTCGGCATGCAGTTGCAGCGCGCCGGCCTCGATCTTGGAGAGGTCCAGCACATCATTGATCAGGCGCAGCAGGCGCGAGCCGGCGCTGTAGATGCTTTGCACGCGTTGGCGCGAGCCCTCGGGCAGATGGGTCTCCTCGCGCAGCAGCTGGGCGTAGCCAAGTACGGCATTGAGCGGGGTGCGGATCTCGTGGCTCATATTGGCCAGGAAGGCAGATTTGGCGCGGTTGGCGCCCTCGGCGCGCAGCCGTGCCTCGTTGAGTTCCTTTTCCAGGCGCAGGCGCTCGCTGATGTCGGTCATCAGCTGGGCCACATAGCGGGCCTGCCCCTGCTCGTCGCGCATCAGGAAGAAGTGTGAGAGCAGGGCCGGGGGCTGCGCGCCGGGCAGGCCTTGGAGGGCCAGCTCGCCGCCCCAATTGCCGCGCTCGCGCAGCTGCGGTAGCACTTCGGCCTGCCATTGCGCCAAGGTGGCCGCGCTCCAGTACTGCGGCAGCTGGCGTGGCGCTCCGTCCTCGTCCCAGTCGGTGTCAGCCAGCCAGCGTTTGGCGGTGTCATTGAGATAGACCACGGTGTGGTCCAGGTCGGCAATCAGGAAGCCTTGGTCGGCACTGTCGGCCAGCCAGCGGAATCGCTGCAACACCTGCTCGCGCTCCAGCCGTTTGGTGATGTCGCGCGCCACGCCCAGCACGCCGATGCGCTCGCCCTCGGCATTGCGCACCGCCGCGCGGGTGATGGTGTGCACGCAGCGCTTGCCTGCGCTATCGACGGCCTCGTTTTCGGTCTCGATGGGGCCTGGTACCAAGAGGGCGCTGGCATCCAACTCGCGGTCGCGCACCGCCTGATCGGGCGGCAGGATGTCGGCGCTGCGACGCCCCAGCAGGCTGCCGCTGGCTTGATTGAAAAAGCGTTCCAGGGCGGGGTTGACCAAGATGTATTGGCCCTGCAGATCCTTCATCCACACGGGATCGGGGATGTGGTCGAGCAGGGCGCGCAATTGCGCCTGTTGGCGGCCCAATTCGGCGCCGGACTCGCGCAGCTGATCGGCCATGCGTTGGCGCTCCAGCACTTCGTGGCGCAACTCTTGATTGGTGCCGGCTAGCTCCTGGGTGCGTTGCTGAACCTGCAGCTCCAGTTCTTCGCGCCAGCGTGTCAGCGCTTCATCGCGGCGCGAGCGGGCGATCAGGAAGGCGGTCAGCAGCGCTGTGAAGGCCAGGCCGATGGCCAGAGAGATGGCCTGGACGGCGCTGGGCCGCAGGTCCGCCGACTGCGCTGGCGTGCGCAGGGTCCAGCGGTGGCTGCCGAAGGCGATGGTCTGGGTCAGGTTGGCCTGCCCCAGCCAGGTCTGCAGGGCCGTATGGGCTGCGCTGGCGGGCAGGTCTTGCAGCGTGTGGCCGTCATACAGCAGGCCGGCGGGTTGGCTGTCGTCGCTCAGCAGCAGCAGGGGTTGCTGCCAGCGGTCAAACTGGTTGAGCGCGGTTTGCAGCAGATCGCGCAGTTGCAAGGAGGCACTGACCAGGCCGGTGGGCTCGGCGGCCGACTTGGCGTCCGGCGCCTCGAACACCGGCGCATAGGCCAGCACGATCAGCGGCTCGTCCTGGGCGTAGTGCAGATTGCTCAGCACCGGGGTTAGCGCTGGGCGGCCGGTGCGCAGGGCCGCTTCAATGGCCGGGCGGCGTAGCGGGTCGCTGCCTTCGTCCACCCCCACCCGGGCTTCCTGTCCGCCCAAGGGGTCAAGGCGCAGCGGCACCCAGTAGCTGGATTGGCTGGGCGCGTTGTGCAGGCTGCCGTCGGGCTGCACGCTGGACAGGTTTTGACCGAGCTTCTCCTCCAGTGCAGCGCGCTGTTCGGGGGTGACGCGCGCCAGATAGGCCAGGCTGCTGAGCCAGCTGTGTTCGGTGCGAATGGCGCGGGCACTCTGGGCGAATTCGGTCTCGCTGAGTTGAATTCGGTAATGCAGCGCTCCCAGACGCAGCAGATCGGACAGGCCCAGGGCCATCTGGTTTTCCACCGCCTGAGCCAGTGAGCGCAGGTCGGAGGCTTGGGCGCGCAGGCGCGCGTCGCGCTCCACATGGCCCACCAGAAAGCTGCCCGACAGGCTCAGGCCCACGCCGATGGCCAGCACCGGGTAGGCTTGGTTCAGCACGCAGTGCGCGCGCACCCCGGGGTGCAGAGCCATCAACATCAGCGGTGTGATCAGCAACATGCCGGCGCTGTCCCCCACCCACCAGGTCAGCCAGGCGTAGGCCCAGTCGCTGCTGCTGAGCTTGCCGAACGAGAGCAGCACGGCATTGCCCACGGTGGTTGCCACCAGGCATCCCAGGCAGACGACCAGCACATAGCGCAGCGCAAAGCGCCCGCCCGAGGCCTGCATGCGGGGCCACCAGTCGGCCAGCACCGCCCGTATGACGCACCATTGCAGGATCGAGGCGGCACTCAGCTGCACCGCCATTGCCATTTGGCCCGGGTTGCTCAGAGAGTCCGTGATCAGGCTGCCCAAAACCAGGCCGGGCAGGGCCCGCCAGCCCCACAGCAGCAGGGCGCCCAAGGCCCAGCCGGTGGCCGGCCAGATGGCGGTGGTGCCGCCCGGCCCGACAGCGGCGGCCAGCCCAACCAGTCCGGCGGCCCAGTAACTCAGGGCCAAGGCGGCGCTCAGCGCCAGCCAGGCGGCTGGGGTTTTGGGGGTCCAGTGGGGGCGGGCAGTCGATGCAGGCAGGGGCTGGGCCATGGCGGATGCTAGCCCGCGCCACCGTCTCGACCGTGACCGACTGGGGGCTAGGGTCTACCCCAGGGGCGAGAAGCGGTCCTTCCCCTCCTTAGAATGGCGCCCCTTTTGTATACAGTTTGACTGCCATGTCCAATTTGTCGCGTCCCCTGATTGCTGCCCTGGCCCTGGTCTGTGCCGGTGGCGCCCTGGCCGCACCGGCGGTCATCTTTGACATGGGTGGCAAGTTCGACAAGAGCTTCAACGAGGCCGGCTATCGCGGCGTCGAAAAGTGGAAGGCCGAAACCGGCAAGCCCTATATGGAGTTCGAGATCAGCAACGAGACCCAGCGCGTGCAGGCCCTGCGCCGCATGGCCGAGCGTGGTGCTTCGCCCATCATCTCGATCGGTTTCTCGCAGGCCAGCGCCTTGCAGCAGGTTGCCAAGGAATTTCCCAAGACCCAGTTCGCCATCATTGATGGCGTGGTCAACCTGCCCAACGTCGCCTCCATCACCTTCAAGGAACACGAGGGCAGCTACCTGGTGGGCGTGGCGGCGGCACTGAAGAGCAAGAGCGGCAAGGTGGGCTTCATCGGCGGCATGGACATCCCGCTGATCCGTAAGTTCCAGTGCGGCTACGAGCAGGGCGTCAAGGCCACCAACGCCAAGGCAGAGACCTTCGCCAACATGACCGGTACCACCGCCACCGCCTGGAATGACCCGACCCGCGGTGCCGAGTTGGCCAAGAATCAGTTCGCCAAGGGCGTGGACGTGGTGTTTGCCGCCGCCGGTGGCACCGGCGCGGGCGTCTATCAGGCCGCCAAGGATGCCGGCAAGCTGGCCATCGGCGTCGACAGCAACCAAAACCATCTGCAGCCCGGCACCATGCTCACCAGCATGGTCAAGCGCGTGGATGTGGCGGTCTACAACGTGCTCAAGGAATTCAAGCCCGGCCTGCAGCAGCTCGGTCTGAAAGAGGATGGCGTGATGCCCGCCATGGACGAGCACAACGCCAAGCTCTTTGACGCCGCCACCAAGGCCAAGCTGGATGCGGCGCGCGCCGACATCGTCAGCGGCAAGATCAAGGTGAACGACGCGATGGCCGACCCGGCCGCCTGCGCCAAGAAGTAAGGCGCCTATGTCGGCTGTGGCCCTGCGGGGCATCAAGAAGCGCTTCGGTGCGGTGCAGGCCAATGACGGCGTCGACCTGACGGTTGAGGCCGGCACGGTGCATGCGCTGATCGGGGAGAACGGCGCGGGCAAGTCCACGCTGATGGCCATCCTCTACGGCTATTACCAAGCCGATGCGGGCACCATCGAGGTCGATGGACGGGCGGTGCAGATCCGCAACTCGCACGAAGCCATTGCGATGGGCATCGGCATGGTGCACCAGCACTTCATGTTGGTCGATACGCTGACTGCGCTCGACAATGTGCTGCTGGGGGCCGAGCCCCATGGCTATCTGCCCAAGGCTCAGGCCCAAGTGCGCGCCGGGCTGGAACAGCTGATGCGCGAGACCGGACTGCAGGTGAACCTGGACGCTCGAGTTGACAGCCTGCCGGTGGGCGAGTTGCAGCGCCTGGAGATCTTGAAGGCGCTCTATCGCGGTGCAAAGTTCCTGATCCTGGACGAGCCCACGGCGGTGCTGACTCCGCAGGAGACGCAGGCATTGTTCGAGGTGCTGCGGGGCTTGCGGGCGCGCGGCACCACCCTGATCCTGATCACCCACAAACTCAAGGAAGTGATGGCACTCTCGGACGCCATCACCGTGATGCGCGCCGGCCGTGTGGTGCATCGCTGCAAGACCGCCGAGACCGACGAGGCCCAGCTGGCAGAGGCCATGGTTGGCCGCAAGGTGGTGCTGGGCCGCGACGGCTCGCCCGCGCACCAGCCTGACGCCGCGCCGCTGCTGGCCGTGTCAAACCTGAACCTGCGCAGTGCGCAGGGTGTGCCGCTGCTGCGGAATGTGTCGCTGGCCTTGCGCCCCGGCGAAATCGTCGGCGTGGCTGGCGTCTCGGGCAACGGGCAAAGCGAGCTGTTGGAGTTGCTCTCGGGCTTGGCCCGCCCGGATGCCGGGCAAATGAGCCTGGGTGACGCACGCTTTGATGCAGCGAACTGGCTGAACCCCAAGCGCGCTCGCGCCTTGGGCCTGGGCCATGTGCCTGAAGACCGCCACGCCTGCGGCCTGGTGATGGGCTTTCCAGCCTGGGAGAGCGCGGGCCTGGGCTTCCAGGACCTGCCCAAATACCGCAAGGGCCTGTTGGGTCTGAACGGCAAGGTGCTCAAGGCCGCAACGAGCGCCATGATGGAGCGCTTTGATGTGCGCCCGCGCAATGCCGAACTCGGGTCGAGCAAGTTCAGCGGCGGCAATCAGCAAAAGCTGATCCTGGCGCGCGAGATTGGCGAGTCGCCCAAGGTGTTGCTGGTGGGCCAGCCCACGCGCGGCGTGGACATTGGCGCCATCGAATTCATCCACAACCAGTTGCGCGCCCTGCGCGATGCCGGTTGTGCGGTGCTGGTGGTGTCGAGCGAACTCGATGAGATCCTGGCCTTGGCCGACCGTGTGCTGGTGATGAACGCTGGTCGCATCACCGGCGAACTGGCGATTGACGACTGTGATGAACGCAAGCTGGGCCTGTTGATGGCGGCCCAACCGGAAGCCGCTTGATGAGTAATGCTTTGGCCCTGCCGCGCTGGATCGAGCTCGGCATTCTTCCCCTTTGGAATTTGGCGGTGGCCCTGGTGGTCGCGGCCCTGGTGGTCAAGCTGATCGGCCACAGCCCGGTGCAGGCTTTTGAGGTGCTGGTCAACGGCGCCCTGGGCAGCCCGCGCGGCCTGGGCTATACGCTCTACTACGCTACCAATTTCATCTTCACCGGCCTGGCGGTGGCGGTGGCCATCCATTGCGGTCTCTTCAACATCGGGGCCGAGGGTCAGGCCACCTTCGCCGGCCTGGGCTTGGCGCTGGCGGCGCTCTACCTTGCGCCCGGCCTGCCGGCCTGGGCCTTGCTGCCGCTGGTGGTGGGCGCGGCGGCCTTGTTTGGCGCGGTCTGGGGCCTGGTGCCGGGCTATCTGCAGGCCTGGCGCGGCAGCCACATCGTCATCACGACGATCATGTTCAATTTCCTGGCCGCCACGCTCAACGTCTACCTGCTGGTGAACGCGCTGCGTGTGGGCGGGGGTTCGATGGTGATCGAGTCCGAACCGTTCCCCGAGGCTGCCAAGCTCCCCGCCGTGCACGAGCTGGCCGCGCGCTTCGGCCTGGAGTTGCCCAGCTCGCCGCTGAACGCGGCGGCCCTGCTGGCGCTGGCTGCTTGTGTGTTCGTGGCTTGGTTCCTGTGGCGCACGCGGGCCGGTTATGCCCTGCGCGCGGTGGGCAGCGCACCGCGCGCTGCGCAGTACGCCGGCTTGAACCCGCGCGCCCAGGTGTTGGTGGCCATGGCCCTCTCGGGTGCCCTGGCCGGCATGGTGGCGGTGAACGAACTCTCGGGCGTGCAGGGCAAGCTGACCCTGGACTTTGTGGCCGGCGCCGGCTTCACCGGCATCGCGGTGAGCCTGATGGGGCGCAACCACCCCGTGGGCATCGTGCTGGCGTCGCTGCTCTTCGGCGTGCTCTACCAGGGCGGCGTCGAGGTGGCTTTCGAGTTGCCAGGTTTCTCGCGCGAGATGGTGGTGACGGTGCAAGGCCTGATCGTGTTGTTTGCCGGCGCCATGGCCATGGTCAGCGCGCCTTTGTTTGCCAAGCTGTATTCACTCTTCAAGGGAGCCGGCCGTGGATGAAATGGTCATGATCGGCTCGGTGCTGGGTTCCACTCTGCGCCTGACCGCTCCCTTGTTGCTGGTGGCGCTGGCGGGCCTTCTGAGTGAGCGCAGCGGCGTCGTGGACCTGGGGTTGGAGGGCAAGATGCTGGCGGCGGCCTTTGCGGCGGCTGCGGCCACCGCCGCCACGCAGTCCATCGCCTGGGGCCTGGTGGCCGCCGTTGGCGTGGCCGCCGCGATGGCCCTGATCCATGGCTTTGCCTGCATCAGCCACCGGGGCGACCAGGTGGTGTCCGGCGTGGCGCTGAACATGGTGGCGGCGGGCCTGACCGTGGTGCTGGGCATCGCCTGGTTCAACACCGGCGGACAGACCCCCACATTGCCCGCGGAGCTTCGCATCACAGCATTGTCCCCCGGTCTGGCCGAGCCCAGTGCGGCGGCGCAGGCGCACGGCGGCTTTCTGGGTGCGCTGCTGGGTCACGGACTGTTCAGCCACAACCTGCTGGTCTACATGGCCTTCGCCGCCGTACTGGGCGTGTGGTTCCTGCTGGAGCGCACGCGTCTGGGGTTGAGATTGCGCGCCGTGGGCGAAAACCCGGCCATGGTGGATGCCGCCGGCGTCTCGGTGCCGGCGCTGCGTTACGGGGCGCTCTTGATGGGCGCAGTGCTCGTCGGCCTGGCGGGTGCCTATCTCTCCATGGCGCAGAACGCCAGCTTCAGCCCGAACATGACGGCCGGCCGGGGCTACATCGCGCTGGCCGCCATGATCTTCGGTCGCTGGCGCCCGCTGCCCACGCTGGCCGCCTGCTTGCTGTTTGGCTTCCTGGACGCCATGGCCATCCAGCTGCAAGGCGTGAGCCTGCCCGGCATCGGCGAGATCCCAGTGCAGGCCATCCAGGCCTTGCCCTATCTCTTGACCGTGGTGCTGCTGGCGGGCTTCATCGGGCAGGCGATTGCGCCCAAGGCGCTGGGCCGGCCGTATCTGAAAGAGCGTTGATGCTTTCGGCCGCTCTCCAGGCTGAGATGCTCGCCGTGGCCCGCGCCGCGCGCGCAGCGGCCTATGCCCCGTACTCGAGCTACCGCGTCGGCGCCGCCGTGCTGGGCGAGGACGGCCGGATCTTTGGCGGCTGCAATGTCGAGAACGCCGCCTACCCAGAGGGCGTTTGTGCCGAGGCCGGCGCACTTTCCGCCATGGTCCTGGCCGGGGTGCGCAAGGCCCGTGCCGTGTTGGTGGTGGGCGAGGGGCCGCACCCGATTTCTCCCTGCGGCGGTTGCCGCCAGAAGCTGCGCGAGTTCGGGCAGCCCGATCAATTCCTGGTGTTGGCTGTGAATGAAAACGGTCAGCCCCAGCAGTGGACCCTGGAAGAACTGTTCCCACAGTCTTTCGGTCCGGAACATCTTTCAAAAGGATAAGCAATGAATAGTCCCTATCTGCAGGGCGACGCCCTGGCCGCCGCCGTTGAAGCCGCGGCTGCCAAGCTGCGCGCCGCCTTTGGTGATGCCCCGACGATTGCCGTGGTGCTGGGTTCGGGCTGGTCCAGTGCCAGCGATCAGTTGCAGAACGTGCAGCGCATCTCCTATGCCGATCTGCCGGGCTGGCCCCTGCCCAAGGTCGAGGGCCATGTGAACGAGGTGGTGGTGGGCACCACGGCCGGCGGCGCCCGCGTGGCCATGCTGCGCGGCCGTGCCCACACCTATGAGAGCGGCGACTGCACCGGCATGGCCGCGCCCATCCGCAGCTTGAAGGCCTGGGGCGTGCAGGTGCTGCTGTCCACCAACGCCTCGGGCTCGCTGCGCCAGCACCAGCCTCCGGGCAGCCTGATGCTGATCAGCGATCACATCAACGCGCCGCAGCGCAGCCCCCTGGTGGGCGTGCAGGGCAGCCACCGCTTTGTGGACATGAGCTGCGCCTACGACCTGGAACTGCGCCAGACTGCTGCCAAGCTGGCCAAGGAAATCGACCAGCGCCTGTGCGAGGGCGTGTACTGCTGGGCCCTGGGCCCGCAGTTTGAAACCCCGGCCGAGATCCGCATGTTTGCCGCCTGGGGCGCTGACGCCGTGGGCATGTCCACCGTGCCAGACACCATCCTGGCCCGCCATGCCGGCCTGCGCGTGATGGGCCTGGCCCTGATCACCAATATGGCTGCTGGTCTCTCGGCCGAGGCGCTGACGCATGAACTGACTCTGCGCGAGGCCAAGGACAGCGGCGAGCGCGCCGCCGGTTTCCTCTCGGCCCTGCTGGACCGCCTGACCGCCTTGGAATCGCTGAAGGCTGCTTGATGAATTCGGTTGTGAACCCAACGGACACAGCGCGCACCCTGCTGCGCTGCCTGGACCTGACCAGCCTGAACGACGGCGACACGCCCGAGACCATCGCCGCGCTCTGTGCCAAGGCGCAGACCGCCCATGGCCCGGTGGCGGCCGTGTGCGTGTGGCCGCGTTTTGTGGCACAGGCGCGTGCAGCGCTGCCGGCGGAAATCCGCGTGGCCGCGGTGGCCAATTTCCCCGACGGCGCCCTGGATGTGGCGCGTGCGGTGGCCGATATCGAATCCATCGCCCAGGCTGGCGCGCAGGAAATCGACGTGGTGCTGCCCTATAAGGCCCTGCTGGCCGGGCAGACCCAGGAGGTGGCCGAATTCCTGGCCGAGGTGCGCCATGCCAGCCGCCCGCTTACGCTCAAGGTGATCATCGAATCGGGTGAGCTGAAGGAAGAAGCTCACATCCGCCGCGCCACCCAGCTGGCATTGAGTGCCGGCGCCGACTTCATCAAGACCAGCACCGGCAAGACCCCGGTCTCGGCCACGCTGGAGGCCGCGCGCGCCATGCTCGATGAGATCGCCCACAGCGGCTTGTCGGCGGCCGGCTTCAAGGCCTCGGGCGGCATCCGCACCGTGGTCCAGGGGCAGGACTATGTGACGGCCACCGCTGAGAAGCTGGGTGAGGCAGCCCTGAACCCGCAGCGCTTGCGTTTTGGCGCCTCGGGTCTGCTGGACGACATCCTGGCCGTGCTCGATGGCAAGGCCAACACCGCCGCGCAGGGAGCCTACTGAGATGCTGGCCCAAGAAATCATCCGCACCAAGCGCAATGGCGGCGTGCTGTCCACCGCGCAGATCCAGGCCTTTGTGCAGGGCATCACCGACCACAGCTGGAGCGAGGGCCAGGTGGCCGCGCTGGGCATGGCGGTGTTCCTGCGCGGCATGGGCCGCGACGAGGCCGTGGCGCTGACGCGCGCGATGCGCGACTCCGGCCGCGTGATGCACTGGCCCGACATGCCGGGCCCGGTGGTGGACAAGCATTCCACGGGCGGCGTGGGCGACAAGATCAGCCTGATGTTGGCCCCCATGGTGGCGGCCTGCGGCGGCTATGTGCCCATGATTGCCGGGCGCGGCCTGGGGCACACCGGCGGCACGGTGGACAAGCTGGAGGCCATTCCCGGCTACAACACGGCGCCGGATTTCGCGCACTTTGACCGCGAGGTGCGCCGTCTGGGCTGCGCCATCATCGGCCAGACGGCCGATCTGGCCCCGGCCGACAAGCGCTTCTACGCCACCCGCGACGTCACGGCCACGGTCGAATCCGTGCCCCTGATCACCGCCTCCATTCTCAGTAAGAAGCTGGCCGCTGGCCTGCAGGCCCTGGTGATGGATGTGAAAGTGGGCAGCGGCGCCTTTGCTGACACGCCCCAAATGGCGCGCGAGCTGGCCGACAGCATCGTGGCCGTGGGTAATGGCGCGGGCATGAAGACCCGGGCCCTCATCACCGACATGAACCAGGTGCTGGGTCTGACGGCCGGCAATGCGCTGGAGGTGCTGGAGGCCATCAACTACCTGCGCGGTCAGGATGTGGAGCCGCGCCAGCACGAGATCACCCTGGCCCTGTGCTCGCAGATGCTGATACTGGGCGGCCTGGCGGCCGACGAGCAGGCGGCCCGCATCAAGCTGCAGGCGGCGCTGGACAGCGGCGCGGCCGCCGAGCGATTCGGCCAGATGGTGGCGGCCCTGGGCGGCCCTGCCGACCTGATGGAGCGCCCTGAGCACCATCTGCAGCTGGCCCCGGTGAAGCGCGCCGTGCCGGCGCTGCATAGCGGCGTGCTGACGGCGCAGGACACCCGCGCCATCGGCATTGCCGTGATCGAACTGGGCGGTGGCCGTCGCGTGGCCGCCGACAAGATCGACACCCGCGTGGGCTTCAGCGCCGTGCGCCCCCTGGGACGTGCGGTGCAGGCCGGCGAGCCCCTGGCCTTTGTGCACGCGGCCGACGAGGCAGCGGCCGATCGCGCCGTGGCGGCCTACCAGGCTGCCTGCCGCATCAGTGAGCAGGCGGTCACGCCCACGCCGCTGATTGCCGAGGTCGTGGGTTAAGGCCATGGGCATGGACGAGCAAGACTGCCCGGCCGAGGATCAGGCCGCAACACCGGTGCATGCGCGCCGCGTCAAGAGCTTTGTGAAGCGCGGCGGCCGCATGGGCACGGGCCAGATCAAGGCGCTGCAGGAGTTGGCGCCCAAATACATGCTGCCCTATGCCGAGCAGGCGCCGGGTTTGGCCACGGATTGGGATGGCGTGTTTGGCCGCCAGGCGCCGCGCGTGCTGGAGATTGGCTTTGGCATGGGCGACGCCACGGCCAAGATCGCTGCCACCCTGCCGCACATCGACTTCATCGGCTGCGAGGTGCACGAGGCCGGCGTGGGGGCGCTCTTGCAGCGCATCGACGAAGGTCAGCTCACGAACTTGCGCATCGTCCAGCACGATGCCGTCGAGGTGCTGGAGCGGATGATTCCCAAGGCCAGCCTGGCCGGCGTGCATCTGTTCTTCCCCGACCCCTGGCACAAGAAGCGCCACCACAAGCGCCGCCTGGTGCAGCCGGCCTTCATCAAGGACCTGCTGCAGTACCTGGCCCCGGGCGCTTACTTTCACGCCGCTACGGACTGGGAGCCCTATGCCCAGCAGATGCTGGAGGTGTTGAGCGCTGAAGGCGGCCTGAAGAACCGCTTCCCCGGCTATGCCGAGAAGCCCGATTACCGCCCGCTGACCAAGTTCGAGGCCCGAGGACTGCGCCTGGGTCACGGCGTTTGGGATTTGGTGTTCGAAAAGGTCTGAACATGCTGGCCCATCTGCTGATCTGGCTCTTCATGAGCGGTTTGATGGGTTTCTGGAGCCTGGCCTGCTGGGGCTTGTATCGGCTGCTGCATTGGCCGGGCTGGGCGGCCGGCGAGGATTGGGCCGCCCACTTGCCCACGATCGAGTTGCCGCGCTGGCTGGCCGACTGGATCGGCCTGGATGTGCTGCGCGATCTGCTGGAGGTGCTGGCCGAGATCGGCCCCGAGCTTCAGCGCGCCTGGGCCCAGGTGCCCGAGGGCTGGCTGAACTGGGGCCTGGGCCTGCTATGGGGTGGCGGCCTCTTCCTGCTGCTGCTGGTGGGCTTGGGGCTGAGCGCCTTGTGGAGCTTGATTCGCCGGACCAGCCCCCGGCCGGCCACGGCGTCGGGTGCTGTGTAGTGTGGGCGCATTAGAGTGGGCGCATGACTGATTCGATTCTGGCCGGCCGCCGCGTGCTGCTGGCCCTGTCCGGCGGCATCGCCGGCTACAAGATTGCTGAGCTCACCCGGCTGTTGGTCAAGGCCGGCGCCGAAGTGCAGGTGATGATGAGCGAGGCGGCCACGCAGTTCATCACCCCGGTGACCCTGCAGGCGCTCTCTGGCCGCGCCGTGTTGCTCGATCAATGGGACGCTGCGGCGCCCAACAACATGCATCACATCAACGCCGGACGCTGGGCCGAGGTGATGCTGCTGGCCCCGGCCAGCGCCGACATGATGGCCAAGCTGGTGCAGGGCAGGGCGGATGAAATCGTCAGCCTCACGGCCCTGGCGCGCCCCCGGGAACGCTGCCCACTCTTGATCGCCCCGGCCATGAACCGCGAGATGTGGTCGCATCCGGCCACGCAGCGCAATCTCTTGCTCTTGCAATCCGATGGTGCTGACGTGCTGGGCGTGGGCCACGGCGAGCAGGCCTGCGGCGAGTTTGGCGACGGGCGCATGCTGGAGGCCGACGAACTGTTCGAGGCCCTGGTTGCGCATTTCACGCCCAAGCGTCTGGCCGGGCAGCGCGTGCTGATCACCGCCGGCCCGACCTTCGAGGCCATCGACCCGGTGCGCGGCATCACCAACCGCAGCAGCGGCAAGATGGGCTTTGCCATTGCCCAGGCGGCGCAGCGCGCTGGCGCCGAGGTGACGCTGGTGGCTGGGCCGGTGCATTTGCCCACGCCGGCTGGGGTGCGGCGCATCGATGTGCAGTCGGCCCTACAGATGCGGGATGCGGTGCTGGCGGCGCTGCCCGGTCAGACCCTCTTCATCGCCACCGCGGCCGTGGCCGACTGGCGACCGGCTGTGTGTGCCGAGCACAAGATCAAGAAGGACGGAAGCGGCACCACGCCGACGCTCGCCTTCTCCGAAAACCCCGACATCCTGGCCACCGTGGCGGCGCGCCCCGATGCTCCCTATTGCGTGGGCTTTGCGGCCGAGAGCGAAAAGCTGCTGGAACATGCCCAGGCCAAGCGTGCGCGCAAGGGCGTGCCGCTGATCGTGGCCAATCTGGGCCCGGCCACCTTTGGTCAGGACGACAACGCGCTGCTGCTGGTGGATGCCGAAGGCGCGCGCGAGCTGCCGCGCGCCTCCAAGACGGCCTTGGCCGCCCAACTCATCGAAGAAATCGCGCGTCGCCTGAATGCGCGCCAAGCCTGATGCACCAAGTTCAACTCAAAGTGCTGGACCCCCGTCTGGCCGAGCAATTGCCCGCCTACGCCACGCCGGGTAGCGCCGGCCTGGACCTGCGCGCCGCCTTGCAGGAGCCGCTGACGCTCCAGCCTGGTCAGACCGAGCTGATCCCCACCGGCATCGCCATCCATCTGGGCGACCCTGGCCTGGCGGCCATCATCCTGCCGCGTTCGGGTTTGGGCCATAAGCACGGCATCGTGCTGGGCAATCTGGTGGGCCTGATCGACTCCGACTACCAGGGCCCGCTGATGGTGAGTTGCTGGAACCGGGGCACACAGGCTTTCACCATCCAGCCGCTGGACCGACTCGCCCAGCTCGTCATCGTGCCGGTGCTGCAGGTGGGCTTTGAGGTGGTGGACGAGTTCCACGCCAGCACGCGCGGCGCCGGCGGGTTTGGATCGACTGGGGCTAGTTAGGGGCTAACTAGGGGCTCAGTGAATCGGGGTGTCACCCGGCGCGGTGCCCTCTAGCACCTGCACAAAGCTGCCGCCCACGCTCTTGGCTTCCAGCTCTTCGGCGCTGGCTTCGCGCAGCGCGCGAATCTGCAGATGCAGGCGCAGGCCGATGCCGGCCAGCGGATGGTTGCCATCCAGTACCACGTGCTCGGGGTAGAGCTCGGTGACGGTGTAGACCGCATCCAGAGGCATGTCCGGCGTTTGCGCGCCCTCGGGCAGCCCTTCGAAGCGCATGCCGATTTCCAGTTGTTCGGGGAACAGGCTGCGCGGTTCGAAGCAGACCAACTCGGCCTCGTACTCGCCAAAGGCGTCGGCCGGCTCCAGCGCCACACCAATCTCGGCGCCCACCATCTGGCCCATCAGGGCGGCCTCGACCTTGGGCAGCAGGTCTTCGCCGCCAACCAGGAACTCGGTGGGTTGATCCAGGGTGTCGATCAGTTCGCCTTGGGCGTCGTTCAGGCTCCAGGTCAGGCTGACCACGCAGGGGTTTTGTACTTCTTCCATGATTTGCGCGCCATCAACAGGGGGCGCGGCTCGCTGCTTGCAGGGGGCGGCATGTTCGCACGAGCCTCCACAATGCCGACCATGAAGCCCGAATTCGATACACCCTGGCCCTTGCTGGGCGCCTTGAGCCCCGAACAATTCATGCGCCGTCACTGGCAGCGCAAACCCGCCGTGCTGCGCGCTGCGGCGCTGCCTTGGGTGGGGCGAATGCAGCGCCAGGAACTGTTTGCGCTGGCTGAGCGCGAAGACGTCGAGTCGCGCCTGGTCAGCGGCAACGAGGCGCAGAACTGGAAGTTGCGCCAAGGTCCGATCAACCGCCGCAGCCTGCCGGCGGTGAGCAAACCGGGGTGGACTCTGCTGGTTCAGGGCATGGAGGCCCTGCATCCGGCCGCGCGCGAGTTGCTGGACGCCTTTCGCTTCTTGCCCGAGGCGCGGCTGGATGACGTGATGGTGTCCTGGGCCAGTGACCAGGGGGGTGTGGGCCCGCACACCGATGCCTATGACGTGTTCTTGGTGCAAGTGGCGGGCCGGCGCCGCTGGCGGGTTTCGAACCAGAAACAGCGTGATCTGGTGGAGGGCTTGCCGGTCAAGATCCTGCGCCAGTTCGAACCGACGCTGGAATGGGAGCTGGAGCCGGGCGACATCCTCTACCTGCCGCCCAACTGGGCCCACGATGGCGTGGCCTTGGGAGCGGACTGCATTACCGCCTCCGTCGGCCTGCGCGCCCCCTCGCGCCTGGACTTGGCCGACGCGCTGCTGCCGCGCCTGCTTGATCCCGAGGACGATCCCAGCCCGGCCTTGCAGGTGCTCTATACCGATGCGAACACGGCGCCCAGCGCCACGCCGGCCGCCATTCCTGAAGCCTTTCAAGACTTTGCGCTCGATGCCTTGCAGCGGGTGCTGACGGATCGCCAGGCCCTGGCCCGTGCGCTGGGTGAGTACCTGAGCGAGCCCAAGCCGCACCAGACCTTTGAGCCCAGCGAGCCGCAACCGGGGGCCGTTCGCCTGGCCCCGGCCAGTCGCATGCTCTACGACCGCTGGCATGTCTTCCTCAATGGGGAGGCCTACTGCGCGGCGGGTAGCGATTTTTCCGTGATCAAACGCCTGGCCGATGGTCGTGAGTTGTCGGCCGCGCAGCGTGCGCGCCTGAGCGAGGGCGCGCAGGCGCTACTGAACGATTGGATGAGCTGGGGGTGGCTATGTCCCACGCAGTGAGCTTGGAAGGCGAAAGCGGTCGGCTGGAGGGCTGGCAGGCCATCGAGGGGGGGCTGCAAACCCTTTTGATTGAGGCCTTGCAGGGCGGTGCGCGGCGCCTGACGGTGCTCGACCCCGACTTTGTGCACTGGCCCTGGTCCAACCCTGAGCTGCTGCACGAACTGGCCTTGTGGGTGCGGGCCGGTCATCGCCTGGAAATGCTGGCGCTGGACTACGAGGCCTGCGCGCGCCGCCATCCGCGCTTCATGGCCTGGCGGGCGCACCACGACCACGGGCTGCTGATTCGCAGTTATGAGCCAGGTGAGGTGGGGCCGCAGGCCTTGCTGGGCGGTTTGGCTGCGCAACCTGGGCCGGTGTTGCAGATCTTGGAGCGAGAGGACGGTCGCGCCCGCTGGACCCGCGCCGGCCCGCATTTGGCCTCGGATAGGCAGCTTGCTCTAGAGAATTTTGATGCGATCGCGCAACGATCTGGCCCGGCTTGGCCCCTCACCACTTTGGGCCTGTGAAGACAAGCTCAAACACCTTCCTATAATGGCCGGCTAGGTGTTGTGAACGCTCGAGGTTCGCAAAGCCTTGCCGAATGGGGTGACTCATTTGGTTTGGGACTGTGGGTGCAAGCCTGCAGTTCCGCAAACTGACCGGTTTTCGTTTTTCTTTTTTCAGTCTTCTAGAGGACACCAATGAACAAGTCGATCCTGCTGGCTTCCGTGCTGGCCGCCGTTGCCCTGACCGCCTGCAGCAAGAAGGAAGAAGCTGCTCCGGCCCCCGCCGAGACCGCTGCTCCCGCTCCGGTGGCTGCTTCCGAAGTCGCTTCGGCTCCCGCCGCTGACGCTTCGGCTCCCGCTGCTGAAGCCGCTTCGGCTCCCGCCAGCAACTAAGCTGCAGGTCGCCAGGGTGGTCTAGGCCACCCCCGGCACAGAAAGCCGCAAGACGCGAGTCCTGCGGCTTTTTGCTTTTCTGCGATTGCAGATGCTTGCGATTGCCTATGCCGCTGGCATGAAAAAAGCCGACCCAGGGGTCGGCTTTTGCATTGAGCAACTGGCGGCTTAGCGCAGGTCTTGCTGCAGCAAACCCAGGATGCGCTTGGCGTTGTCGTCCGTCATCTGGGTGCCCTGCGGGTCTTGCACACGGATGGTGGAGCGCTGGCCTTCGCTCTTGACCGACACGCGATAACGGCCGGTGCCACTGTTGTCCGGCGTGGACGAGAAAAGCTTCTGGAAGAAGTTCGGCTCTTCCTTGCCGGCCAAGGTCGGGTCGGCATAGCGCAGGAAGAAGAGGCCAGCGCGGCGATCGCGGTCTTCCACGGTGAAACCGTGGCGGTCCAGGGACTGGCCGACGCGGCGCCAGGCGCGCTCGAAGTCCTCGGCCAGCACCAGTTCGTTCGGCACATTGGCCAGCACCAGCTTGGCGCCTTCAGTCGGCGCGGCGGTGGGCAGGGTGCTGCTGGGCGTTGCCGCTGCGGTGGCCGCGCTGGGGGCCACGCCACCCAGACGCAGCAGCAGGCGGTTCAGCATCTCGGCTTCGAGTTCGGCGTCGCTGGGACGGGCGGTCCAGGTGGTTTGGTCGCGCTGGCTCGAGGTGTAGATCTCCTGCATGCCGCGATGCGTGAGCGTGATCTCGGTCTGGCCGTCGACGCGCTCGATGCGGGTGCGGAACAGATCGCGCTCACCGGTGGAGTAGAGGCCTTCGATCAATGTGCCGATGGTGCGGCGGATCAGGTCCTTGGGCAGCTTGGCGCGGTTCTCTTTCCAGTCGGTCTCCAGCACGCCGGCCTCGGCCATGTCCTTGGGCAGGTCAAAGCCCAGATCCATCCAGAAGCTGCGGGCCACCGGCCAGACTTGTTCGGGGGTCTGGCTGGTGCGGATCACTCGGGTGCTGCCGACCCGCACGATCTCTGCCGTGCCGACCTTGTTCAGGGCCACCGCCGGGCCGCCCGGAGCGGCAGCGGGTGCGCCCGCCTGCGTGGCCAGGGCCGCTGCGCTGATGCTGGCCGTGCCCAAGGGAGATTGACGCTGCAACTGGCTCAGATCAGGCGGCACATCCAGGCCGCTGGTTTGCTTGGATTGGCTGCGGTAATCGACTTTGTCTTCGCTGATACCAAGGGAGCTGCAGCCAGCCAACAGCGCGAGGCTCAGGGCGCTAAGAGTGAAACGGGGCACAGAGCGGGGCAGGAGACGAGTCACGGCAGGGCAATCCTGACAATTCGAAAGGGGTGGATTAGAGCAGGCCGCGCTGCGCAGCACGCGGCATTAGAGCAGGCCGGGCGGTGTGGCGCGCCGGATTAGAGCAGGCCCGCTTCACGCATCGCTGGCTCAACGCGGTCTTGGCCTGCCGCACTCAATGGCAAAACAGGCAGACGCACGGTGTCGCTGATCAGGCCCAGGCGCTTGAGTGCCCATTTGGTCGGGGCGGGGCTGGGCTCGCAAAACAGCTGTTTGTGCAGGTCCAGGAGTTGAAATTGGCGTTGCGCAGCCGGGGCGGCTTGGCCGGCGAGCGCGGCGTCGCAGAGCGCACGCATTGCTTTGGGCGCCACATTGCTGGTCACGCTCACCACGCCGTGCCCACCCAGCAGCATCATGGCCACGGCGGTGCCATCGTCGCCGCTGTAGATCGAGAAGCCCTTGGGGGCGCGCTTGATCAGCTGGGCTGCGCGCTCGATGTCGCCGCTGGCTTCCTTGACGCCGAACACGTTCGGCAGCTCAGCGCAGCGCAGGGTCGTCTCGACCGACATATCGGCCACCGTGCGACCGGGCACGTTGTAGAGCATCAGCGGCAACTCGGTGGCTTCGGCCAGCGCCTTGTAGTGCTGGTAGATGCCTTCCTGGCTGGGCTTGTTGTAGTAGGGCACGACGCTGAGTTGGGCGTCGGCCCCCACGGCCAGCGCGTGGCGGGCCAGATGGATGGCTTCGCGGGTGTTGTTCGAGCCCGTACCTGCCAGCACCGGCACGCGACCGGCCACATGCTCCACCGTCACGCGGATGATCTCGCAATGTTCGTCGGTGCTGACCGTGGGCGACTCGCCCGTGGTGCCCACCACGCCGATGCACTGGGTGCCCTCGGCGATTTGCCAATCGATCAGGCGCTTGAGGGCGGGGTAGTCGACGCTGCCGTCGGCCTGCATGGGGGTGACCAGGGCGACGATGCTGCCGGTAATCGGTTTCATTCGGGAACTCTTGGAAAGGCCGGGGATTCTAGAAGCGCCGCTGACTGCGCTTGAGCGGGCTCCAGGGCGCGCGCGGCAACGCGTTGAATTCGAGTGCCGTTGACGATGCCGTCTTCGTAAGCGAGCACATGCAGCTTGCCCTGGCACAGAGTCAGCAACTCTCCAGGCCGAAGCAGAAAGTCCGGGTTGCGGGGGCGCCCCAACCGTTCCTGACCCAGGGCAAAGGTTTCATAGATCAACCAACCGCCGGGCGCCACCAGGCTCAGCAGCTCGGGCAGGCGCGGCCGCCACAAGTAGTTGCACACCAGCACCAGGTCGAAATGGCGTCCCACCAGGGGCCATGGGCCGCTCTCCAGGTCGGCACACAGGGCCTCCATGCTCGCGGGCAACTGGGCCAGGGCCTGGGCGTCGCGGTCGACCCCGGTCACCTTCAGCCCTTGCTGCAGTAGCGCGCGGCTGTTGCGTCCGCCGCCGCAGGCCAGGTCCAGTGCGGTCTGCCCCGCTTGGAGTTGGGGCAGCCAGCGGCGCAGCCAGCCGGAGGGCGGCGTGAGAGCGGGCGTGGACTCAGAAACAGCTGCGAACGGCATCGGCAAGACGGTGCATCAATGTGGGGTCGGACCAGCCCAGCCAGGCCAGACCGATCAGGGCTAAACCGGCGAGCAGGGCGGCAGTGCGTTTCATGCCGGGCTTCACGCGGCTTGGGTGCGCGCCAGGGGCTGTTCGCGCACGGGCAAATTGGCCAAGGCGGCCGCCAGCCCTAAGCCCACAGCGATCCACCACACCAGTTGGTAGGAGCCGGTGCGCTCAAACAGCCAGCCCCCCAGCCAGACGCCAGTGAAGCTGCCGACCTGGTGGCTGAAGAACACCAGGCCGCCCAGCATGGACAGATTGGCCACGCCGAAGATCTGCGCCACCGTGGCATTGGTGGGAGGCACGGTCGACAGCCACAGCAGGCCCATGGCGGCCGCAAACACATAGGTGCTGGCTGGCGTCAGCGGCAATAGCAAGAAGGCGGTGAGCGCCAGCGCCCGGGCGCTGTAGATGCCGGCCAGTAAATAGCGTTTGGGCCAGCGCTGACCCAGCTGCCCGGCGGCATAGCTGCCCACGATATTGGTCAGGCCAATCAGTGCCAGCGCATAGCTGCCCACCTGGGCGGGCAGGCCTTGGTCCTTCAAGTAGGAAGGCAGGTGAACGCCGATGAAAGAGAGCTGAAAGCCGCAGACAAAGTAGCCCGCCATCAGCCAGCGAAAGCTTGGGGAGCCCAGGGCCTCATCCAGCGCCAGCTTGGCGCTCCGCAACGTAACGGCCTGGGTCGTGGCTCGCGCCGGCTCGCGCAGGCCCAGGGTGGCGGGGATCATCAGCAGCACCAGGCCGGCCACGATCCACAGACTGGGCTGCCAGCCAAAGTGCTCGATCAGCTGGTGTTCCAGCGGCAGCAGGGCGAACTGGCCGAAGCTGCCGGCGCTGGCCACCACGCCCATGGCCCAACTGCGCCGCGCCGGGTCGAGCTGGCGGCCGATCACCCCGTAGACCACGGCATAGGTGGTGCCGGACTGTGCCGCGCCAATCAGCAGCCCGCCGGCCAGCACAAAGGCCCAGACCGAGTCGGCCGCCGACATGCCGATCAGCCCCAGGGCATACAGCAAGGCGCCCAGCAACACAGGGCGCACCGCCCCCACGCGGTCGGCCCACAGGCCCGTCAGCGGCCCAAAAGCGCCCCAGGCCAGGTTTTGCACCGCCAGGGCTAGCGCGAAGTCTTCTCGCGTCCAGCCGCGCTCCAGGGTGACGGGCTGCAGCCACAAGCCGAAACCATGGCGAATGCCCATGGCCAGGCTGACGATGGCGGCGCCGCAGAGCAGGATTTGGGCCGCGCTGGGGCGCTGGGAGGGATTCATGGGGGTGGATTTTGCGAGCTTCCTAGAATCCGCGCCCCTCAGTCTGAATTGCTATGGCCTCCACTCCTACCTACGGCGAAGCCTCGATCCGCGTTCTGAAGGGCCTGGAGCCCGTCAAACAGCGCCCGGGCATGTACACCCGCACCGACAACCCCCTGCACATCATTCAGGAGGTGCTGGACAACGCGGCCGACGAGGCCTTGGCGGGCTTTGGCAAGCGCATCGCGCTGACCCTGCACACGGATGGATCGGTGTCGGTCGAGGACGACGGCCGTGGCATTCCCTTCGGCCTGCACCCGGAAGAAGGCGTGCCGGTGGTGGAGATCGTCTTCACCCGGCTGCACGCGGGCGGCAAGTTCGACAAGGGCGCGGGCGGTGCCTACAGCTTCAGCGGCGGCCTGCACGGCGTGGGGGTGTCGGTGACCAACGCACTGGCCAAGCGCCTGGAGGTGACCGTGCAGCGCGAGGGCCAGGTGGCCAGCATCGTCTTTTCCCACGGCGATGTGATCCAGCCGGTGAGCGTGCAGCCCGGCGCCCCGCGCAAGCAGGGCACGCGGGTGCGGGTTTGGCCCGAGGCCAAGTACTTCGACGCGCCTGAGCTGCCGCGCGGCGAACTCGTCCATCTGCTGCGCAGCAAGGCCGTGCTGATGCCGGGGGTGACGGTCACGCTCACCGATGAAAAGAAGGGGGAGACCCAGACCTGGCTTTACAAGGGCGGCCTGCGCGAGTATCTGCAGGGCGCGCTGAACGCCGAGCCCCTGATCGAGCTCTTCGAGGGCGCCCATTACGCCAAGGCCAGCGACACCGAGAACTTTGCCGAGGGCGAGGGCGCGGCCTGGTGCGTGGCCTTCACGGAAGAGGCCGCCAGCCAGCGCGAGAGCTATGTGAACCTCATCCCCACCGTGGCCGGCGGCACGCACGAGGCGGGGCTGAAGGACGGCATGTTCCAGGCCGTCAAGACCTTTATCGAACTGCATTCCCTGCTTCCCAAGGGCGTGAAGCTGATGCCCGAGGACTTGTTCAGCCGCGCCAGCTTTGTGCTCTCGGCCAAGGTGCTGGACCCGCAGTTCCAGGGCCAGACCAAGGAACGCCTGAACAGCCGCGATGCCCTGCGCTTGGTGGCCGGCTATGTGCGCCCGGCGCTGGAGCTGTGGCTGTCCCAGCATGTGGAGGCCGGCAAGAAGCTGGCCGAGCTGGTCATCAAGCAGGCCCAGAGCCGCCAGCGCGCTGCGCAGAAGGTGGAAAAGCGCAAGGGCAGTGGCGTGGCCGTGCTGCCCGGCAAGCTGACCGACTGCGAGAGCCGCGATCTGAATGTGAACGAGCTCTTCCTGGTCGAGGGCGATAGCGCCGGGGGCAGTGCCAAGATGGGCCGCAACAAGGAAACCCAGGCCATCCTGCCGCTGCGCGGCAAGGTGCTCAACACCTGGGAGGTCGAGCGCGACCTGCTGTTCAAGAACACCGAGGTGCACGACATCGCGGTGGCCATCGGCGTCGACCCCCATGGGCCGAACGACAACGCCGACCTCAGCGGTCTGCGCTACGGCAAGGTCTGCATCCTGTCGGACGCCGATGTGGACGGTGCCCACATCCAGGTGCTGCTGCTGACGCTGTTCCAGAAGCACTTCCCGCAGTTGGTGCAGGCCGGCAATGTCTATGTGGCGCGCCCGCCCTTGTTCCGGGTGGACGCCCCGGCGCGCGGCAAAAAGCCGCCGGTGAAGATGTATGCGCTGGACGAGGGGGAGCAGCACGCCATCCTGGACAAGCTGCGCAAGGAAGGCGCCCGCGAAGGCAGCTGGACCATCAGCCGCTTTAAGGGCCTGGGCGAGATGAGCGCCGAGCAGCTCTGGGACACCACGCTCAACCCCGACACCCGCCGCCTGCTGCGCGTGGACGTGCCCGATGCCGAGGCCGTAAGCGGCGTGCTGACCCAGCTGATGGGCCGCAACGAAGCGGCCGCGCGGCGCGATCTGATGGAGCGCCTGGGCGACGCGGTGGAAGTGGACATTTGATGACTGAAGCCTTTCGCTGGCCCGCTCCCCTCAAGGCGGGTGATACGGTCTTCGTGACTGCGCCCTCGGCCGGCGTGCCGCCTCTATTGCACGCTCGGCTGGATCTGGCCCTCCAGCGTCTGCGCGCCCAGGGTTGGCGGGTGGAGGAGGGCCGCTGCCTGCGTCAAAGCCGGCACCAGGTCAGCGCCCCGGCGCCCGAGCGCGCGGCGGAGTGGCAGGGCGCCTTGCTGAATCCGGACTACCAAGCGGTGCTGGCTCCTTGGGGGGGCGAGCGCGCCATCGAGTTGCTGCCCCATCTGGACTTTGAACGCCTGCGCGCGGCCCCGCCCAAATGGGTCAGCGGCTTTTCGGACCTGAGCACGCTCTACCTGCCCCTGAGCCTGTGTGCGCGCTGGGTCACGCTGCATGGGCCCAATCTGATGGAGCTGGGCGACGCCGAACTCAACCCCACCACGGCCGGCCTGTTGCAGGCCTTGACGCTTGAGCCGTCCGAACCTTGGGTTCAGCATCCCAGTGCGGCCTTTCGCCAGGGGGCGGGAGCCAATTGGCGAGAAGAGCCGACGGCTTCTCTGCGCACGGACACTCCCACCTGCTGGCGCTTGCTGCGGGAAGACATGCCGCGCCGCGCCCAAGGGCGGCTCATCGGCGGGTGTTTGGAAACCGTCTCCCGCCTGGCGGGCACGCGCTACGCGCCGCTTCAAGCGGGCGGCCCCTGGTTGCTTTACCTGGAAGCCTGCGAGGCCGCGCCCTATGAAGTGGCGCGCACCCTGCACAGCCTGGCCCTGCACGGCTGGTTCGCGCCGCAGCAGCTCGCCGGCCTGTTGATCGGCCGCAGCAGCGCGCTTGAGCAGACCGAGGACGGCTACTCGGGCTGGAGCGCGCTGGAGGATGTGCTGCGCGATTTCACCGGCCCGGTGGTGATGGACATGGACATCGGCCACCGCCCGCCGCAGATCACCCTGGCCAATGGCGCCTGGGCCGAGATCTGCATGGAAGAAGGCGCGCAAGGCTTGGTCCAGCACTGGAGACCTGCATGAGCCCCCGCCTGCGCCCCACCATGCTCAGCGACCTTGAATGGGTGGTGGGTGTGGAGCAGGACGGCGCCAACCGGCCCTTCATCACCCCCTGGGAGCGCACCCAGCACGAAGGTGCCGTCCGCTTCCCGGACAGCCGCCACTTCATCATCGAAGGGCCGGACCGGACGCGTCTGGGCTTTGTCATCCTGCAAGGCTGCCGCAATCCGAACGGTTCGTTGGAGCTCAAGCGCTTGGTGTTGCAGCCGCAAGTCCAGGGCCAAGGCCTGGGCCGGGCCTGCTTGCGCCAGCTCAAGGCCCTGGCCTTCTCCCAGTTCAAGGCGCATCGCTTTTGGTTCGATGTGCGGGCCTTGAACGCCCGTGCGCTCAAGCTCTATCAGAGCGAAGGCTTTGTCGAGGAGGGGCGGCTGCGGGAGTCGGTGCGATTGCCGGATGGCGGCTATGACAGCCTGGTCGTGATGTCCATGCTGGCGCAGGAGTTCCAAGGTCCGCTCGCCCATGCTTGAGGTGCGCACTGCGGTTCCCGGCGACGCGCAAGCCTTGCTGGCGCTGCGCAACCACTACATCGCGCACTCTTTTGCAAGCTTTGACGAGCAGCCGCTGAGCCTGGAGGCGGTCGAGCGTTGGATGGAAGGCTACGCCCCGGCGGGGCCGCATCGCCTGTGGGTGGCGGTGCAGGGCGATGCATTGCGGGGCTATGCCTGCAGCCAGCGCTACCGCGATCACCCGGCCTTCGCACGCACCATCGAGACCAGCATTTATGTGGCGCCGGAGGGTGCTGGGCAGGGTGTGGGCTCGGCGCTCTACACCCGCTTGTTCGAGTCCATCCAGGGGCAGGGCCTGCACACAGCCGTCGTCGGCATTGCCCTGCCCAATGCCGCCTCGGTGGCGCTGCATCGGCGCTTTGGCTTCGAAGAGGTGGGCGTATTCCGCGAGTACGCCTTCAAGAGCGGGCGGGCGCTCAGCTCGCTGTGGATGCAGCGTTGCTTGGGCGCAGCAAGGGGCTGAATAGCTGCACCATGCGGTGCAAATCTCCGGGCCAGCGGCCGGTGACCCAATTTCCATCCTGCTGCGCGAAGCCGCGCCCTTCCTGCCCGGGGGCGTCGCGGGCGATGGGCAAGGGGCCGGGCTCGAACAGGGTGGGCTCGCCCAGCGCGGCGGTGACCTCGGCCTGCACCGTCTGCGGGTAGGTGCGGTAGTAGTCGCCCAACCAGGCGCGGGTCAGCCACCAGGCGGCCAATTCCTGGCGCGCCAGCAGGGCGGTGACACGCCGGCCGGCCAACACCGAACGGCCCTGCGCGTCCCGGCTGCGCGCGGCCAGCACCACGCCGTGGCAGACGGCGGCCAAGGGCCGGCCCGCCTGCGCGTGGCGGGCCACCAAGGCCTGGAGCATCGGGCTTTCCAGGTATTCGCGCATGCCCTGGGCATGCCCGCCAGCCAGCCAGAGGGCGTCGAAGTCCTGGTCCTGCAGCGCGCTCCAGGCCAGGGGCCGTTGGAAGGCCGGGTCGGCGCGCAGCGCCTCATGGGTGGCGCGGGCTCGGGCGTCGGCCGCCAGCAGGCCCTTGAAAGGTCCCAGGCCTTGGCCACTGAGCATGCGCAGGTCGGCCTGGGCGGGACGGCCATCGGGCGTGGCGAACACGCAAATGTGGCCCTGCTCACGCAGCAGCTGCCAGGGGATCGCCACCTCGCTGGGGTCGTGATCCTGACGGGGTAAGGGAATCAATAGGCGGGCCATCCCATGATTGTGGCGGCCGGCTTGGCGACAATGCGCGCCCTTCGAGGAAGAACCCATGCCCGAGCAGTTGAGCCTGATGAATGAGATGGAGCCCCCCCGCAACACGAATGGGGGGGGCGATGGCGGCGCCGAAGACAGCGGCGACGCCCTGCTGCTCGGTGAGTACGCCCAGCGCGCCTATCTGGAGTACGCCCTTTCGGTCGTGAAGGGCCGCGCCCTGCCGGTGGTGACGGACGGGCAAAAGCCGGTGCAGCGGCGCATCGTCTACTCGATGTTCCGCATGGGCCTGGCCTGGGCCGGGGCCAATGGGGCCAAGCCGGTCAAGAGCGCGCGCGTGGTCGGTGATGTGCTGGGTCGCTTTCACCCGCACGGCGACCAAGCCGCCTACGACGCCCTGGTGCGCATGGCGCAGGACTTCGCACAGCGCTACCCGCTGGTGGACGGCCAGGGCAACTTCGGCTCGCGCGACGGCGACGGCGCGGCCGCCATGCGCTACACCGAGGCCCGCCTGACCCCCTTGGCCCGGCTCTTGATGGAGGAGCTGGACGAGGGCACGGTGGACTTCACGCCCAATTACGACGGCAGCACGGAAGAACCCAAGGAGCTGCCGGCGCGTCTGCCCTTCGTGCTGCTCAATGGCGCCAGCGGCATCGCCGTGGGCATGGCCACCGAGGTGCCCAGCCACAACCTGGCTGAGGTGGCCGCCGCCGCCGTGGCCCTGCTGCGCAATCCGCAGCTGCCCGATGATGAACTCTTCGCGGCCATCCCCGGCCCCGACTTCCCCGGTGGCGCTCAGATCATCTCCAGCCCCGACGACATCCGCGCGGCCTATGCCACGGGGCGAGGCAGCCTGAAGCTGCGCGCGCGTTGGAAGGTGGAAGAGCTGGCGCGTGGTCAATGGCAGCTGGTCATCACCGAACTGCCCCACGGCGTGTCCAGCCAGAAGGTCTTGGAGGAGATTGAGGAGATCTCCAACCCCAAGGTCAAGACCGGCAAGAAGGCCGTGACACCTGAGCAATTGCAGCTGAAGAACACCCTGCTGGCGGTGCTGGACGGCGTGCGCGACGAGAGCAGCAAGGACGCCGCCGTGCGCCTGGTGTTCGAGCCCAAGAGCCGCACGGTGAGCGAGGCCGATCTGACCCAGGTGCTGCTGGCCCACACCAGCCTGGAGACCAGCAGCCCCATCAACCTGACCATGGTGGGCCTGGACGGCAAGCCGGTGCAGAAGAACCTGCGCCAGATCCTGGCCGAGTGGCTGGCCTTCCGCCAGACCACGGTGCAGCGCCGCAGCCAGCACCGTCTGCAAAAGGCCGAGGACCGCATCCACATCCTCGAAGGTCGGCAGATCGTGCTGCTGAACATCGACGAGGTGATCGCCATCATCCGCAATGCGGATGAGCCCAAGCCGGCGCTGATCGAGCGCTTCCGCCTCTCGGACCGCCAGGCCGAGGACATCCTGGAAATCCGCCTGCGGCAGTTGGCTCGGTTGGAAGCGATCAAGATCGAGCAGGAGCTCAAGAACCTGCGCGAAGAAGCCGACAAACTACGCGACATCCTTGGCAACCCCGGTACCCTGAAGCGCTTGTTGATCAAGGAAATCGAGGCGGACGCCAAGCAGTTTGGCGACGCCCGCCGGACCTTGATCCAGGCCGAAAAGCGCGCCGTGGCCGAACTGAAGGTGGTGGACGAGCCCGTCACCGTGGTGCTGAGCCAAAAGGGCTGGGCACGGGCGCTCAAGGGCCATGAGGTTGATGTGAACGGCCTGGCCTTCAAGGCTGGCGATGCGCTCTACGGCGCCTTCAAATGCCGTTCGGTGGACACCCTGATCGCGCTGGGGTCAAGCGGCCGCAGCTACTCGGTGGCGGTGGCGGCCCTGCCGGGTGGGCGCGGCGATGGGGCACCCGTCACCAGCTTGATCGACCTCGAGGCCGGTACCCAGCTGCTGCACTACTTCGCCGGCCCCGCCTCGCAGAGTCTGGTGCTGGCCGGCAGCGGCGGCTTTGGCCTGGTGGCCACGATTGGCGATCTCACGGCTTCCAAGCGTGTGGGCAAGAGCTTCCTGGCTCTGGAGACCGGCGAGTTGCCGCTCAAGCCCGCCCTGGTCTCGCCCGAGCAGCCCAACCTGGCCTGCTTGAGCGATGACGGGCATTTGCTCACCTTCCCGGTCACCGAGCTCAAGCTGCAGCCCAAGGGCGGGCGGGGCCTGACGCTGATGGAGCTGGCCCCCAAGACCAAGCTGCTGGCGGTGAGCTGCTTTGCCGCCGGCCTGCAGCTCACGGGCATTGCGCGCGGCAACAAGCCCAAGGAGGAGCTGTTGCGGCTATCGGGCCTGGCGGCGCACGCGGGCAAACGCGCGCGCAAGGGCAAGGCGGTTGAGGGCTTCAAGGACGTGACGGGCATCGCCCCGGGGATCAAGGAGTGAAGCGGGAATGAAAGCCATCTGGAAGGGCACCGTGATCGCGGACAGCCCGCACACCGTCGTCATGGACGGCAACCACTACTTCCCCGCCGCCAGTCTCAAGCGGGAACTGACCACCTTCAGCAACCACCGCAGCCGCAATGCCTATGGGGAGGAGCAGTGGCTCAGCCTCTTCGTGAACGGTGACCTGCTGCCCGATGCCGTCTGGTTCTATCCCGCGCCCACTGAGCTGGGTGCGGCGCTCAAGGACCACGTGGCCTTTGTGCAGGCGGTGCAGATCAGCGACTGAGCCGGCGCGCGAGCGTGTCTCGCCGCGCTCTATCGCTGCGCCGCCGCCACGCCGCCGCCGTCGCGCTTGGCGGCATACATAGCCTGGTCGGCATGGGCGAGCAGCAGCTCCAGGGTGGCGCCGTCGCGTGGGTAGAAGGCCAGGCCGATGCTGGGCCGCACCGAGACCCGGATGCCGCCCAGCTCACAAGGGGCGGCGATCAGGCCGACCAATTGCTGCGCAATGCTCATGGCCCTGGCCTCGCTGTGCAGCTGTGGCAAGAGGCAGAGGAACTCGTCTCCGCCGTGCCGGCTGACCGAGTCGCCGGCGCGCATGGCATGGGTGAGGCGTGCGCCCACGATCTGAAGCAGGCGATCGCCTGCAGCATGGCCCAGCTGGTCGTTGATGGCCTTGAAGCCATCCAGGTCGATGAAGAGCAGGGCGCAGACCTGATCGAGCGGCAGAGGGTCGGCCAGATTGGCGCGGGTCAGGCAGGCAAAGCCCTCGCGGTTGGCCAGGCCGGTCAGGTCGTCGCATTGCGAGCGCTGCCGCGCCAGTTGCTCGCGCGCCCGGGCGGCGCGCAGGGCTTTGCGGGTGGTGGCCAGCACTCGCAGCAGGCGCCGCAGCTGTGTCTTGCTGCAGTCGGTAGTGAGCTTGCTGCGTGGGCTGAATGGGTTCATGGGCGGCTTGGGTTCGAGCGTTTGGCTGGACGACATCCTGACCCTTTGAGGGCAGAGTTTCTGTGCGCTGGCCCACATGCACGCCCGCGAGAAGCGCACTGGCCTTAGGCTTAGGGCCCTTTGCGCAGCCGGCCCGCCCATGCACTCTGACAACGAACTGCTTGCCGCGCTGCCGCTTGAACTGCGCCAGTCCTGGGCTGCGGCGCTCCAGCCGGTAGCGCTGCCCTTGGGCCGTGTGCTCTATGAGTCGGGCATGCGCATGAGCCATCTGATCTTCCCCACCACGGCCATCGTCTCCCTGCTCTATGTGCTGGAAGACGGCGACTCGGCCGAGATCGCGGTGGTGGGGCGTGAGGGGCTGGTGGGGATCTCGCTCTTCATGGGTGGAGAAACCACACCCAGCCGCGCCGTGGTGCAAAGCGCCGGCCAGGGCTGGCGGCTGCGCGCCGACCTGCTGCTGGCCGAGTTCAACCGCGGTGGCGCGCTGATGCATCTGCTGCTGCGCTACACCCAGGCCCTGATCACGCAGATGGCGCAGACGGCAGTCTGCAATCGGCATCACTCGCTCGACCAGCAACTGTGCCGCTGGCTGCTGCTCAGCCTGGATCGCCTGCCGGGCAGCGAGCTGGTGATGACCCAGGAGCTGATCGCGAACATGCTGGGGGTGCGGCGCGAGAGCGTGACCGAGGCGGCCGGCAAGCTGGATGCGGCCGGCCTGATCAGCTACCGCCGGGGGCACATCCAGGTGCTGGACCGCGCCGGCCTGGAAGCTCGCACTTGCGAGTGCTATGCCGTGGTGCGCCGCGAGTACGCCCGGCTGCTGCCGCCGCCCTGAGTGCCCGGTCTCTCAGGCAGGGATTGGAACTGGCATCAGCAGTCCCCACAGGGCCCAAGCCAGGCTGATCAGCAGTAGCGCGCCGCCGATGCGCAACACCCAGCGCCGTTCAGCCGCCAGATAGGCCCTGGCCAGGCGCAAGCGGCTTGGGGCTGGCGCCCCGGGGTGCAGGCGGATCTTGAGTGGCATGACCGTCCTCTCGTCCCGGCACAGGCCGGTGTGGTCTGCAGCCTGCCGGCTGCGTGGTGCCGCGTCGGTACGCCACCCCACACAGATGGGTGACTGAAGGCTGGGGCGGGGCAGGCAGAGACAATCGCCCGCTTTGCTGCGCCGCTGGGCGCCGCTGCCGACATCCATTTCCGCCATGAAGACCCTTACCGCCCTTGCTGCCGTTGTGTTTTGCGGCGCGGCCGCTGCCGCCGACCAGCCCCTGACCAGCCTGCCCTACACCCCCAGCCTGGATCGCAGTGCCATGGACACCTCCGTGGACCCCTGCGAAGACTTCTACCAATACGCCTGCGGCGGCTGGATGAAGAACAACCCCATCCCGGCCGATGAGGCGCGCTGGAGCGTCTACGCCAAGCTGGCCGGCGAGAACCAGCGCTTCCTGTGGGGCATCCTGAACGAGCTGGCCGCCCAGCCCCAGCGCAGCCAACTCGGCGAACACTTTGCCGCCTGCATGAACGAAGAGGCCATCGAGGCGGCCGGCATTCAGCCGCTGCAGCCCTTGCTGGCGCGCATCGCCGCCTTGGAAGATCGCCGCGCGCTGCCGGCCCTGTTGGCCGAGCTGCACCGCAGCGGCGCCATGGGCCGCGCCTTTTTCGGCTTTGCCTCGGGGCAGGACTTTGCCGATGCCACCCAGGTGATCGCCTTTGTCAACGCCGGCGGCCTGGGCCTGCCCGAGCGCGATGCCTACTTCCGCAAGGACAAGCGCTCGGTAGAGATTCGCCAGGCCTATCTGGCGCACATTGAGCGCAGCTTGGGGCTGCTGGGCATTGCGGAACCCAAGGCCGCCGCCCGTCGCGTGTTGGCCGCCGAGACGCAGCTGGCCCAGGCCACCCTCAGCCCGGTGGAGCGCCGCGACCCCTACAAGAGCGCCAACCGCTACCAAGCCGCGCAGTTGCAGGCCCTGACGCCCGGCTTTGACTGGGCCGCCTACCGCCAGGCCCTGGGTGCGCCGGCCGAAATGCCGGTGGTCAACGTCAGCGAGCCCAAGTTCATCCGCGCCTGGGGCCGGCTGCTGCAAAGCCTGCCGCTGGCGGAGCTCAAGACCCTGCTGCGCTGGCAGCTCATCAGCACCCAGGCTCCCTGGTTGAACCAGGCCTGGCGGAGCGAGCACTTCGCCTTCTATGGCAAGACCCTGCAGGGCGTGCCGCAGATGAAGCCGCGCTGGAAGACCTGCGTGCAGTTGGCCGATCAACAGATGGGCGAGGCCCTGGGCCAGGAGTTCGTGCGCCGCAGCTTCAGCCCCGAGCTGAAGGAGGCCGTGGTCAAGATGACCGACCAGATCAAGGCTGTGATGGCCCAGCGCATCGACCAGCTCGACTGGATGAGCGCCGCCACCCGGGCCAAGGCGCATGAAAAGCTGGCCACCATGGTCAACAAAGTCGGCTATCCCGATGTCTGGCGCGACTACAGCGCCTACACCGTCAAGGCGGGTGACTTTCTGGGCAATGCGCAGCGCGGCGCGGCCTTTGAGCTGGCGCGCGACCTGGCCAAGATCGGCAAGCCGCTGGACCGCGGCGAGTGGGGCATGACACCGCAGACGGTGAATGCCTACTACAACGCGCAGATGAACGACATCAACTTCCCGGCCGCCGTGCTGCAGCCGCCGCTCTTTGATGCCAAGCTGGATGACGCGCCCAACTACGGCAACACCGGCGGCACCATCGGCCACGAACTGATCCATGGCTTTGACGACGAAGGCCGGCAGTTCGACGCCAAAGGAGCGTTGAAGGACTGGTGGACCCGCAAAGACGCCAAGGCGTTTGAGAAGCGCGCCTCCTGTGTGAGCAAGCAGTACGCACAGTACGTGGTGGTCGATGACCTCAAGATCAACAGCGCACTCACGCTGGGCGAAGACCTGGCCGACATCGGCGGCCTGGTGCTGGCCATGGAGGCCTGGAAAGCGCACATCGCCAATATGCGCCTCAAGCCCGTGGATGGCCTGACGCCCGAGCAGCGCTTCTTCATCGGCTTTGCCCAGTGGGACTGCAGCCACGCCCGCCCCGAGTACGCCCGCATGCATGCCCGCACCGACCCGCACTCGCCGGGCCGCTACCGCATCAACGGGGTGGCGGTGAACATGCCCGAGTTCGCGCCCGCCTTTGCCTGCAAGCCGGGGCAGAAGATGGTCAAGCCTGAAGCCGAGCAGTGCAAGGTCTGGTAAGCGCTTAAGGCCACCCCCATGCCCAGCATCCTGATCACCGGCGCCAGCGCCGGCATTGGCAGCCAGCTGGCGCGCGAATTTGCCGCGCGCGGCTACGCCCTGGCCCTGACCGCGCGGCGGTTGGACGCGCTACAGGCCCTGCGCGCCGAGCTGCAAGCCCGGCACCCGGGCCTGCGCGTCGAGGTGCGCGCGCTCGATGTCTGCGATGTCGAACAGGTGGCAGCGGTGATGCAGGATCTGGATCAGGCCCTGGGCGGCCTGGACGTGGTGGTGGCCAACGCGGGCATTGCCCCGGTGGCGCGTGTGGGCGCGGGCGAGCTGGCCGCGCAGCTGCAAACCCTGCGCACCAATGTGGAGGGCGCCGTGGCCACCGTGGACGCCGCCGTGGCCCTGATGAAACCGCGCGGCCGGGGCCAGGTGGTGGGCATCTCGTCCGTTGCCGCCTTCAGCGCCTTGCCCAAGCTCGGGGCCTATTGCGCCTCGAAGGCGGCGCTGAGCAGCTACATGGAATGCCTGCGCCGCGAATTGCGCGGCACCGGGCTCAGCGTGACCGTGCTGCACCCTGGCTTCATCGACACCGACCTGAATCGCAAGGCCAAGAGCCGGCCCTTCCTGGTCTCGCTGGAGCAGGGCGGCGCCATCGCTGCACGGCTGATTGAGCGCCGCGTGGCCGATGCCACGGTGCCCTCCCAGCCCTGGGGAGCGATCCGCGCGCTGCAGCGCCTGCTGCCGCGGGCCTTGCTGCGTCGGCTGAGCTGATCAGCCCTTGAATACGGCCTCGATGCGATGGCCGTCGGGGTCGATCACAAAGGCCGCGTAGTAGGTCGGGCCGTAGTCCGGCCGCAAGCCTGGTGCGCCGTTGTCTTGCCCGCCCTGGGCCAGCGCCGCGGCATGGAACGCGTCCACCGCCGCGCGGCTGGGCGCCGCGAAGGCCAAGTGGAATCCTGGCCCCGGCGGCGTGACCGGGTGGCGTAGCTTCAGGCAGAACTGATCCTCATCAGTCACCAAGCCATAGCCAACGGCCGTGGCGGCCTCGAAGACCCGCCGGTAGCCCAGGGCGCCGAGCACCGCGTCGTAGAAAGCGCCGCTGCGGGCGAGATCGGCGGTGGCGAAGGAGAGGTGGTGCAGCATGATGAGCTCAGTCCTGGCTGGGTGTGGCTGCGCTGAGGTCCCTCCAGCGCCGCAGCGCCACCCACACAAAGCAAAGTCCCGCCAGCAGCCAGACCAGCGATGCCGTGATGTCAAAGGCCGTGAGTCGCTCGGGCACCCGGATCAGGAAGGGGATCAGCAGCAGCCCGCGCAGCGTGCACACCAGGGCACTGACGGCCAGGCCGGCCCTGAGCAGGGGCAGGCGCTGCATCAAGCCGGCCGCTGAGAGCGCGAACAGCCCACACATCCCCATCAGGGCACCCACGCCCAAGGCGCCGGCCGGGGCCTCCCAGGTTTGCGCGCGGGCCGAGGCGACCACCCAGGCCGGCGAGGTCAGGAAGGCGTACCAGTCTGGCCCCAGCAGCGGGGCGACCCAATGGATCAGCGTGCCGAAGAAGGCGATGCCCGCGCCGATCAAGGCCGCCAGGCGCACTGAGCTCATTCGCGGCGCAACCAGTACTGCTGCATCAACTCGTGCGACCAGGCCGGCTGACGCACCGCCTCGCGCGGCAGGAACTCCGCCATCACGGGCTTGATATCCAACACCGGCGTGCCGTCGATGGCGTCCAGCTCCGTCACCACCAACTGATTCCCCTCGACGCGCAGCAGGCGGCAGATCGTGATGCCGATGCGGTTGGGGCGGTTCTTGCCGCGCTGGGCAAAGATGCCGACCGCCGGCCAATCGGGGTTGTTGCGCGGGTGGCGTGCGCCGCTGACGATCTTTTCGGGCGCTACCTCGTGGAAGAGGTAGGCGATCTCCACATGGGAGAACGCCGCCAGACCCTGCAGTGCCTCGGGCCCAAAGTTAGGGGCGAGGGTGATCGTGGCTTCTTCACCGCCCCAGAAATCGTCCTCCGCATGAGGGCGTGGGGCGTGGACATGAGCGATGGCTTCGAGGGTGAAGGACATGGTGACGAACTGGGCCTGGGCAGGAGTGAGCGGGGCGCTGCCCGGCACGGCGGGCATTGTGGGTCAGCGTGCGGGAGCGAGTTCCGCCACCTGCAGCGACACCCGCTTTTTCCCCTGCGCCACGCGCTGCTGGCCCACCTCGACAAAGCCCAGTCGGGCATGGAAGGCCTGTGAGGCTGAGTTCGGCGGCTCGATGTCGAACTCGCAGCACAGGCGCTCGGCGTCGCTGGCCTGGGCCTGGGCAAAGGCCGCCGCATAGAGTTGCCGACCCAGGCCCTGGCCCTGCTGGGCCTGGGCCACCACCACGCGGTCGATGTAGAGAAAGCGCGGGTAGCGGGCCTGGAACCAGAGGAAGTTCGGGCTGTCGTAGCGCGCGCCCTCGCGAAAGGCGAGCAGGAAGGCGAGCACCTGCTCGTCGGCCGGATCGGTGAGCACGATGTGCAGGGCCGCTTCCTCGTGCAGGGCCGCCAGACGGGGCGCGTCCAGGGGGCTCAACACCGACTCGGACTCGGTGTTCAGCGCCAGCAGGGCGGGGAAGTCGGCGCGTTGGGTGGGGCGGAGGAGCATGGGGTTGATCAAGGAATCAAGTCCTGAGCCGGAAACCGAGAGGACCAGTCGTCGATCGGTATGACGGTGCTTTGCGCTGATGGCCGTGGATTGCTGAGTGGCGGCGTCTCGCGGGTGGACTTGACTTGAAATTTAAGGCTTGACCTCGGCGCCGCCGAACTCACATTAACCTCCAACCAAAAATCTTTAGCTTGTCAGAAACAACTTGACTGCAGCCCCCCCAACGCTTGCCATCCTCCTCGTGAATCATCACGAGCAGATCCGCATTTGCGCCAGGAATCCTAATTTCGTAATAGTAGCGCCGCTTTGCTGGCGGCTTCTCGAAACCTTGATGACCTGTCGCCAAGTACCACTCGCTTTCAAATTTGAATGCGTCTTCCAGGCTCTTTTCCGCAACACCCGGCGCCACTACCTGCCAGCCATTCGGAATAGACATGTCAATCATCCGGTCGCTCTTCTTAGGAACCAGTCTGGAGTGTTTCGGGAACATCCGAATCCAAACCGAACCGCTTTTAAAGCCACCTGCAGGGGCGCCCGTACACATATCCATGTACAAACCAAAAGGATGCGGCGTTAGTATTTTTTCTCGGACTTCGGCCTCATATCCGTAAAGGCTGCCGGCACTGTAATCTGCGTATCGCGAAGGCGGATAAATCCCCCGCCGCGCCCCTCGCCTCCGCACCCCGCCAACACAGCATAAGTACATATCGGCACTAAGCGCCAAAGGCACCTCGAATACTTTTTCAAAGTAACGCCCCTTTCGAATCACCGCAGTCTCTGGAGCCAATCATGAAAACCGTGTCTACTTGAAGTCCCTTCGGCATCGCATGCGTAATAAACACCATCTCCACCTTCCCCTTGAGGGCATTGATGGTCTGCGCAAAGGCTTCTGCGGTGGGGCCGACCAAGGCCGAAGCGGCTTCATCAACAATCAGCATCTTTGAAATTTGAGGCCTGACCCCCGGCATAGCTGACCCCCGGCATAGCTGACCCCCGGCATAGACCTGACCCCCGGCATCGACCCCCGGCATTGTGGGCTTGGCGCCCAAGGCCGTGGTCGGAGCTTGCATGCACAAGCTGGCGATGCTGATCTATGGCGTGTTGCGCTCAGGCCGGCCGTTCAATCCGCACATCGCAATGCCGGGGCTTGCAATTCAAGACGGTATCTGACCCCGGGCATGGTCCTATTGAGCAGTTATCCAAATTTCTTGTCGGCAATTTTTATTCTTTAACAGTAACGAAAACCACCAAACCAGCAATCAGTAGACTCGCCATCAATGACCAGATCGCCGTATATATCATCCAGAATGTAGTTATGCTTTCGGGATCATTTACATACACGGTACGCCACCCCGCCCTTGCTTCTACAAGGATTTCCGCAGGGCCCACCGCCGTCTCCACACGAACAGTTAACGCCTTAATGCCTTCCCTTTGGCTTAACCGCAGCTTGCACGGCGTTGCTGGAAAGAAGGCGCCAACTCTACAGTAAACCCTTACTCCGGAGATGTAACTCTCGCCTGATCTAATTCCATCGCGCCCTTCTCTATAGGTGTACTCACCATCCAATTCTCTGGTTTTTGACAGATCAGCCGGATAGAAAAAGGCGAAGCCTAACGATAAAAGCAGCAGCGAAGTCACTAAGAATGCGGCATAAACCCTATATACCGCCCTCTGACGCACCTCGGTCAACTTGCTGCGCGACGGATCCAATCGTCTGCTACAACTTTTCAAGTTTTATCCCTTTGTCCTTGAACAGCCAGTCATTCATGCAAGTGTTGTCATACTGTTATTTCGACTGACGACCGGGCGCAATGAATCCTTCAGATCAAGGTTTCTGTCTACTACAAGCCCCTTCGGCATCGCTTGCGTAATAAACACCATCCCCACCCTCCCCTTGAGGGCATTGGTGGTTTGCGCGAAGGCCTCGGCCGTGGGGCCGTCCAGGGCCGAGGTGGCCTCGTCGAAAATCAGCACTTTGGGGCCTTTGAGCAAGGCGCGGGCAATGGCCAGGCGTTGCTTTTGGCCACCGGAGAGGCCGGCGCCGCGCTCGCCCACTTCCGTCTCGTAGCCCTGGGGCAGGGCCTCGACCACGTCGTGGATGCCGGCCATGCGGCAGGCCTGCACCACCTGCTCGAAGCTGGCGGCAGGGTTGCCGGCGCGCAGATTGGCCAGGATGCTGCCGCTGAAGAGCATGGTTTCCTGCGGCACCACGCCAAAGTAGTTGCGCAGTTCGTTGGCGCTGAGGTTGCGCAGGTCCACGCCGTCGATCTTGATGCTGCCGGCGCTGGGTTGGTCGAAGCCCAGCAATAGCTTGGCCAGGGTGCTTTTGCCGGGGGCTTCGGGTGCTGGTCCAAAGTTTGAAGCCTGCCCAGCCCGGCCCAGCGCCACGCCAAACCGAATAGCAAGCCCCCATCCTCATCCCCCCGTCTCATCCCGCCCCTCCCGCTCCAAATGCCCGGTCAGCCCCCAGGCTTCGACCCGCCACCCGCCGCCGCTGAACACCAGCCAATTGATGGCCGCGTTGGGCAGCGCGTGCTGACGCGCGGAGTGCAGGTCGGCGTCGGTCGCAAGCCGATAGGCCATGTCCAGCACGCCGCCGTGGGCCACGGCCAGCACGGTGCCGCCCAGGCGGGCCAGGTCCTTGAGGGCGGCATGCACGCGGGCTGCGAAGACTTCGACGGATTCGCCGCCCGGGGGCAGATAGCCCGGGCAGCGGGCGTTGAGCAGGGCGTGCACGGCGGGGCTGTGCAGCGCGATCTCGTTGCGGGTCAGGCCCTGCAGCTCGCCGTGGTGGCGCTCGCGCAGCCGGGGGTCGAGTTGCAGCGCAGCCGCACCGGGCGCCTGGGCCGCTGCGATGAGCTCGGCCGTGCGGCGGGCGCGCGCCAGCGGGCTGCTGAACAGGGCGTCGAAGCGCGTGCCGGCCAGCTCGGCGGCAGCGGCGCGGGCCTGGGCCTCGCCCTCGGCGTTCAGCGGCACATCGGTCCAGCCTTGCAGCCGAGCTTCGGCATTCCAGGCTGTTTCGCCATGGCGCACCAGGCAGAGTCGCGTTTTCATAGCTGACGGGCCCATCGTTTGAGCGCCCAGGTGGCGCCGGCGACCAGCGCGATCACGCCGGCCAAGCCAGCCCAGCCCAGGCCACTGGGGTTTTGCAGTTGTTGCAGGATTTGCGGCGCCAGCCAGGCGGTGGTGAGCACCATGGGCAGCATGCCGATCACATTGCCGAGCAGAAAGTCGCGCCAGCCGACAAGGGTGGCGCCCAGCGCGAGGTTGACGACGGCAAAGGGCGCGGCCGGCACCAGACGCACGGCGATCACGGCCAGCAGGCCGCGCCGGCCCACCAGGGCGTTCAGGGCCTGGACCTTGGGGCCAGCCAGTTGTTCGACGGCCTGACGGCCCAGAGCGCGGCCGAGCGCAAAGCTGGGCAGGGCGATCAGGCTGCCGCCGCTCAGGCAGAAGGCGATGCCGGGCAGGGGGCCCAGTGCCAGCACGGCGAGCAGGCACAGCAGCGAGAGGGGCAAGGCCAAGCATCCGCCGAGCACGAAAGCGGCCAACAGCCAGGGCCAGCCCATGGCGTGCAGCAGTTGCTGCACCTGTTCGACGGCTTTGAGCGGCGACAGCCACTGCGCGGCCGGGCTGAATTGCCAGACCAGGGCCAGTGCGATCAGGGCCAAGGCCAGGACGGCCAGGAGGATGAGCTTGCGGCGGGGGCTGGGAGTCAACTTGGGGGCGCAGGCAGCGCCCGGCAGGCGCGGAGCAGGCATTGTGCAAGCCCGCCCACGCGGCTGGCTTCGAAGATGGAGCCGTGCAGACCTTGCACCTCCAGCTCGGTCAGGCTGCCGTGCTTGTTTCCCGTTAGCCTGCGCTGCCAGGGGCCGAACAGGCCGCGCTGCCAGCGCCCCAGTCCGCTGGTGCGGATGAGCGTCACCGCACCGGAGTAGGGCGCCACGCGGTAGTCGCGCAGGGCCAGCACCTGGCCCACCAGGCCGGGGTCGTTGAACATGGCGCCCAGTCGCCGGCCGTTCATGGTCAGCTCCTGGATGCGCAGCAGCTTGGTCAGCCCGCCCAGGAGCTTCCATAGCCAGCCCTGGCGGAACAGCCAGCGGGGGAATACCGAGTCGATCAGCACCAAGGCTTGAACGGTCTGGCCCAGGGCCTGCAGGCGGCGCGCGGTTTCCAGGGCGGTGACCCCGCCCACCGAAAAGCCGGCCAGCAGCACCGGCCGGCCACCCACCTGGGCTGCGATGTGGTGGGCATAGGCGTCGGCCAGTTCCTGCATGGTTTGGTGGGCCGGCGGCTGCAGCATCTGCACCTGCAAATGCGGCAGCAGGGCCTGGGCCAGGCCCTGAAAGCGCAGCAGGTCGCCGTGGCCGCTGGCGGCCAGGAAGAGGGTGGGGGTCAGGCTGTCCTCGGCCAGCGAGAGCGTGAGGGCCACGCGCGGCGCGTTCAGCGGGCTGCGCGCGTCCGGCTCGGGCTGGGCCAGCGCGTGCGCCAGGGCGGCGGCGGTGGGGGCGCGTGCCAGCATCTGCAGCGTGGGGCGCTGGCCCAGGCGCTTTTCCACGCCCAACAGCAGGTCCAACGCGGCCAGGGAGTCGCCGCCTTCGTCAAAGAAGTCGTCGTCCACGCCCAGTTCGGGGTCCTGCAGCACCTCGCGCATCAGCTGCAGCAGCTCGGCCTCCAGCCGGCTGGCCGGGGCGCGTGCCGGCAGATGCTCCAGCTGGGCCTTGGGCAGGTCCTTGAGGTCCACCTTCAGGCTGCCGGGCAGCAGGGGCAGGGCCACCATGGGCTGCCAATGCGCGGGGAGCATGTAGTCGGGCAGGCGCTCGCGCAGCAGGCCTTGCAGATGGTGGGGGTCGAGCTCGCGCGGGCTGACCCAGGCTTGCAGCGCGCGCCGACCGTGCAACTCGGCCACCTGCACGCAGGCCTCGCGCACGCCCGGCAGTTGCAGGATGGCGGCTTCCACTTCGGCCAGCTCAATGCGGTAGCCGCGCAGCTTGATCTGGCGGTCGCCGCGGCCGGCGAACTGCAGGCGGCCCTCGCCGTCCCACCAGGCGCGGTCGCCGCTGCGGTAGATGCGCCCGCCTTCCACAAAGGGGTCCGGCGCAAAGGCCTTGGCATCCAGGTCGGGGCGGTTCAGATAGCCCTGGGCCAGGGTGGCGCCGCCGATCCACAGCTCGCCCACCGCGCCATAGGGCAGGGGCTGGCCCTGGGCATCCAGTACATAGACGCGGGTGTCGTCCACCGGCACGCCAATCGGAAGCACGGACAGCACGCCTTGGTCCTCGGGCCGGCAGGCCCAGGCGGTGGCAAAGATGCAGGCCTCGGTGGGGCCATAGACGTTCCACAGCTGCGCCCGGGTGAGCCGGTGCCAGCGTGCCGCCAGATTGGGGCTGAGCACTTCGCCGCCGCAGCAGGCCACGCGCAGGCGCAGGCGGGCGCGCTCGGTCTCGCTCAGGGCCTCGATGCCATCGAGCAGACGCTGCAGGGTGGTGGGCACCAGGGCGCTGAAGCTGCAGCCGTGGCGGGCGGCAAACGGGCCCCAGGTCTCGGGCGCCTGGCGGCCTGGGGGCGGCAGGGCCACGCTGCCGCCGTTCACCAGCGGCAGCAGCCACTCGATCAGGGCCGGGTCGAAGCAGGGTTGGGTGCCTTGCAGGCTGCGGTCGCCAGGGCTGATGTCCCAGACCCGGCTGAGCCAGGCCAGGCGGCGCGCCAGCGCACCGTGCGACATGGCCACGCCCTTGGGTCGGCCGCTGGAGCCCGAGGTGTAGAGCACGTAGGCCAGATCGCTCTCGGTCGGCAGAGGGGGCAGTTCGATCAGCGGCGCCATGGCGCTGCTGTTGAGGTCCGGGCTCAGGCCCAGATGGGGCAGGTTCAGGGCCTGCCAGCGCGCGGTCTGTTCCGCCAGGCCCAGGATCAGCACGGCGCCGGATTCCTGCACGATCTGGCACAGATGGGTATCGGGATGTTCGACGTCGAGTGGCAGGAAGGCGGCGCGGCAGCGCGCCACGGCCAGCAGGGCCACACCCAGGGCGGCGCCGCGGGGCAGGGCCAGGGCCACGCGTGAGCCCGGCTGTACGCCGCGCGCCATCAAGCGGCCGGCCAGCGCAAGCGCTTGGGCGGCCAGCTCGCCATAGCGCAGCGCACCGCCGTCCCAAATCAGCGCCAGGGACTCGGGGTGCAGGGTGGCCTGATCCAGCACTCGCTCCACAAAGGAGGGGGCGGCGTCCAGGCGGGCCAGGTCGCGATGCGTGCCCTCGATCAGGGCCTCGCGCTCGGCTTCGTCCAGCAGCGGCAGCTGGCCCACGGGCCGCTCGGGGCGTTCGGCCAGATGCTGCATCAGGCTCAGCAGGCGGCGCGCCAGCAGGTCCAGTTCGCGCTGCTCCAGGCAGGCGCTGGAGCCCTCGAAGACCAACTCGATGTCGCGCTCGGGGCCGAACTCGCACAGGGTCAGCGAGAGCGGGAAGCGAGCCCGGCCGGCGAACATCTGGCGCGTTTCCACCAGCCGTGCCAGACCGAAGCTGAGCGCGTAATCCTGGCGCTCGAAGGACAACAGCAGGTCAAAGGGGCTGTCGCGGCCGGCGCGCATCAGCTGCAGTTCGCGTGCCAGGTCGCTGAGCGGAAATCGGGCGTGGCGCATGGCGGCGCGCAGCTGGGCGCCTACATGCGCCATCAGCGCCTGGCCGCTCTGTTCGGGGTCCACGGCGATGCGCAGCGGCAGCACGCCGGCATACATGCCCAGGGCCTGGCGGTGGCTGCGGCCGCTGCGATTCAGGGTGGGCACGCCCAGGCAGATTTCACTCAGGCCCTGCACCCGGGCGTAGTAGAGCGCCAGCGCGGCGGCCAGCAGGGCGAACTCGGTCTGACCGGCGGTGCGCGCGGCCTGCCCCCAGGCGACGTAGCGCTCGCGCGGCAGCCGGGCTGCGTGCAGCAGGGCGGCGGGCAACTGGGCCTTGAGCAGGTGCTCGTTCGGGGACTGGCGGCGCGGCAGCAGCGCGGGCGGGGCCTCGGGCCACTGCTGGCGCCAGAAGGCGGTGTCCTCGGCCTGGGCCTTGCTCCCTCGGTAGGACAGGCTGGCTTCGATGGCCTCGCGATAAGCCTCGCCATCGCTGGGGGTCGCGGGTTGGTCCAGCACCAGGGCGGTGTAGAGCTCGGCCCAGCGGCGCATGAATTGCGCGGTGGCCCAGCCGTCCAGCACCAGGTGATGGGCCACCAGCAGCAGGCCGTGCTCCAGCGCCTGCGGGCCTTCAGGGGCCGGGCGGATCAGGTGCATGGCCCAGGGCGGTTCCTGGCCCAGCGTGGCCGGGGTCTGGGTGAGGGCTGTCCAGTGGGCCTGCAGGGCCTCGTCCAGGCTCAGCCCGGCGGGCAGGGGCAGTTCGCGCAGCTCCACCGGGCGCTGGGCCAGCAGCACTTGCTGCTCGTGATCGGGCTGAGGCACCAGGCGCAGGGCCAGTTGCTCGTCGCTGAGCTGCTGCAGGGCCTGGCGCAGTTTGGGCAGGTCCAGCGGGCCGATCAGTTTGGCGCTGCCGCCGACCCACAGGTGCGAGCTCTGCGGCCAGGCACGCTGGTCCATCCAGACTTCGGTTTGGGCCTGGGTGTAGGCGAGCGTGTCGACGAGCGTGCTCAAGCCAGCACCCGGCTCAGGTCCCAGCGCGCGATCTCGGTTTGTGCGTATTCATAGCCGCGCTGTGCCACCTCGGCGGCGCGCTTGTAGGCCATCAGCGAGAAGTCGGCGACCGGGGGCTCCAGATAGAAGTCGGACAGGCCGATGGTCTTGCCGCGTTGGGTCAGCCCACCCATATGTCCGGCGCGATAGAGGATTTCGCCGATGCCGGGCAGGGCCTGGCCTTCGGAGCGCACGCCCCGCAGCTTGGCCCAGGGCGAGAGGCGCTCCATATCGCTTTGCACGCTCAGGGGCTCGCGCACGTCCACGTCGATGGCGATCACGGTGCCGTTACCTCGCCGGCGTTCGAGCGGCGTGCCCAGGCGCTGGCGCATGGCTTCGACGGGCACGTTGTCCAGGATGGCGCCGTCCACCAGCAGATCGCCGTTGTAGAGCACGGGGGGCAGCAGGCCGGCCGGGCTGTTGGAGGCCAGCACCGCGCGCCACAGCGGGCCGTGGTCCAGCACCGTGGTGCAGGCGCGGCTGAGGTTGCAGGCGGCGGTGAAGAAGGGCAGCCACAGCGCATCGACCTGCGCTTCGGCGTGGCCGAGCTGGCACATGAGTTTCAGGTCGCGCTCCATGCGCCGGCCGCTCAAGAGCGAGACCACCGGCACCGTGGGCCGCTCGCCCCCGGCCGCGAAACGCACGATGCGCTCGCGGATTTCATCCAACGAGGCACCCAGCGCGAACTGTGAGCCGATCAGTGCGCCCATGCTGTTGCCGCCCATCAGATCGATGGGGATGCCGGCTTCATCCAGCGCGCGCAGCACGCCCAGATGCGCAAAGCCGCGCGCCCCGCCGCCGCCCAGCACCACACCGACAGCGCGGCCGGTCAGGAAGCGCGCCAGGCGCTCAAAGTCGGGGCGGCGATCCTGGCGCAGCAGCAACACGCGCTCCAGCGCCTGACGCTCCTTGCGCCAGGGGCCGGGGGCGGCGGGACGCTGGCTGTCGGCCGGGTGCAGCAGCACAAGGTGCTGGCGCTTGTATTCAAAGCCGGCTTCTTCGCGCAGGCGCCGCTCGAAGGCGCTGGGTAGCGGGGCCTGCTTGGGGCCGCTCACAAACACCAGTTGGTCTGCATGGCGCAGGGCAAAGCGGGTCCAGGGGCTGAACTGCGCCTCGGCCTGGATCAAGAGCAGCTCGGCCTCGGTCTCCAGGCGTTCCAGCCCATTCATGGCGTGGGCCAGATCGGCCTCACTGGCCAGTTCCCCACTGGGGGCCAGCAGCCGTGCGCGTTCACCAAAGGCCTGCAGCAGACCCTGGGCCAGCATTTGGCCTTCGGGGCCGGGATGCAGGGGCAGCACGGCGATGGTCTGGGCGCGCCGACGCTCCTGCAGTTGCTGTACATGCCGCAGGTAGTCGTGCAGGGCCTGCGAGAACAGCTGGTTGAAGAGCACCGGCTCGGCACGCAGCAGGGCCTCGAAGCCGGCGCGGTCCAGGCGGGCGATTTGGGTGTCGCGCAATGCGATCAGATTGGCCTGGCGGCGCTGGCCCAGGATCAGCCCGGCCTCACCCTGGCTCTCGCCCGGGCAGAGTTCGTTGTACAGCAGCAGGCTGCCGCGCGGGTCAGTGCGGGTGACACGCAGCCGCCCATCGATGACCAGCACCAGGCCGTCGGAGGCATCGCCCTCGCGATACACATGGGCACCGGCCTGGACGAAGGCGGGCCTGAGTTGCTGCACCAGCAGGGCCAGATGGGCTTCATCCAACGCGCCAAAGCGGGCGCTGGTGCGCAGCACCTGGTGCATCTGATCCGTGGATGGCAGGCCTTCGGACATCGTTGCTCCCTTGTGGGGCGCACGGTGACACAGATGGCGCCTCACTCGACCCCGGGGCTGCCCTAATGCTGGCGAGGCGCCGCGGGCTCCTGCCAAATCAGGCCCTGTGAATCAGCTTGCCGCCTTCAGGGCCTGCGCGGACTCGCGCACCAAGCCGGCGCCCTTGTAGATCAGCCCGGTGTAGATCTGCACCAGATCGGCTCCGGCGGCGCGTTTGGAGGCGGCGTCGGCGCCGCTGAGCACGCCGCCCACGCCGATGATGGGGTAGTCGGCCCCCAGGGCGGCGCGCAACTGGCCGATGACGCGGTTGCTGGCTTGTAGCACCGGCGCACCCGACAAGCCGCCAGCCTGGCCCTCATGCGGGTGGCCCTTGACGGCCTCGCGCGACAAGGTGGTGTTGGTGGCAATCACGCCGTCCACGCCGCTCTCTTTCAGCGTGCGGGCAATCACGGCGACCTGGTCGGCATCCAGATCGGGGGCGATCTTGACGAATAGCGGCACTTTGCGGCCCAGGCGGGCGGCCAGCTGTTCGCGGCGCGCCATCAGGGCGTCCAGCAGGGCTTTGAGGGCCTCATCGCTTTGCAGGCTGCGCAGATTGGCGGTGTTGGGACTGGAGATGTTGACCGTCACATAGTCGGCGTGCGGGTAGACGCCCTCGAGTCCCTTGAGGTAGTCGCTGGCGGCGTCTTCAATGGCCGTGGCGGCGTTCTTGCCGATGTTCAGGCCCAAGATGCCGCCGTGGGCGCGAAAGCGCGTGGCGCGCTGCACATTGGCCAGAAAGCTGTCCAGGCCTTCGTTGTTGAAGCCCAGGCGGTTGATCAGGGCCTGGTGCTCGGGCAGCCGGAACATGCGTGGCTTGGGGTTGCCCGGCTGACCCTTGGGGGTGACGGTGCCCACCTCGATGAAACCAAAGCCCATAGCGCCCAGGCCGTCGATGGCGCGGCCGTTCTTGTCCAGGCCGGCGGCCAGGCCCACGCGGTTGGGGAAGCGCAGGCCGGCCACCGTCACCGGGTCGTCCACCCGGCGCTCGCCCCACAGGCAGGCCAGTGGACTGTGCTGGAAGCGCTCCAGGGCGCCCAGCGTCAACTCATGGGCGTGCTCAGGGTCGAGCGCAAACAGGGCAGGGCGGGCAAAGGCGTAGGGCAGAAAAGACATGGCGGCGGACTGGGGGGCTCAATACGGGCAACAATGGTCCGGATTCTCCCTGCTCATGCCATGCAACAACTAGACAACCCCGCCCACGACCGCGAAGTGGGCCATGCCGACGCCACCCTGGACGCCACCCGCACCGACGACACCCGCATCCGCGCGGTGCGCCCGCTGATCAGCCCCGCCCTGTTGCAGGACGAGATGCCGGTGAGCGAAGGCGAGCTGCAATTGGTGGAAGGCACCCGCCAGGCCATTGGCCGGGTGCTGCGCGGCAGCGACGACCGCCTGGTGGTGGTGGTCGGCCCTTGCTCCATCCACGACCACGACCAGGCGATGGATTACGCACGTCTGCTGAAGAAGGCGGCGGACGCCCTGCGTGAGGACTTGATCGTGGTGATGCGCGTCTACTTCGAGAAGCCGCGCACCACGGTGGGCTGGAAGGGCTATATCAACGACCCGCAGCTCGATGGCAGCTTCCGCATGAACGAGGGCCTGCGCCTGGCGCGCCGCCTGCTGCTGGACGTGACGGCCCTGGGCCTGCCGGCCGGCACCGAGTTCCTGGACCTGCTCTCACCCCAGTACATCGCCGACCTGATCGCCTGGGGCGCGATTGGCGCGCGCACCACGGAGAGCCAGAGCCACCGCCAGCTGGCCAGCGGCCTGTCCTGCCCGGTGGGCTTCAAGAACGGCACCGATGGCAGCATCAAGATTGCGGCCGATGCCGTGTTGGCGGCGCGCAGCGGCCACGCCTTCATGGGCATGACCAAGATGGGCGCTGCGGCCATTTTTGAGACGCGCGGCAACGAGGACTGCCACCTGATCCTGCGCGGCGGCAAGGCGCCCAATTACGACGCCGCCAGCATCGCCGCCGCCTGCCAGGCCCTGAAGGCCAGCGGCGTGCACGAGCAGGTGATGGTGGACCTGAGTCACGGCAACAGCAGCAAGCAGTACGAGCGCCAGATCGAGGTCGGGCGCGATGTGTCGACCCAGATCGCCGGCGGTGAGCGCCGCATCTGCGGCGTGATGATCGAGAGCCATCTGCAACCCGGGCGCCAGGACCATGTGGAAGGTACGCCCAAGAGTGCACTCAAGCCCGGCGTGTCGCTGACCGATGCCTGCCTGGGCTGGGCCCAGACCGAGCCGCTGCTGCATGAGCTGGCCGCCGCGGTGCGCCAGCGCCGATCTCTCAGCGCATGAGCTTGCCGCACAGTCCCGAGGCGGTGCTGGGTTTCTGGTTCGACGAGATCGAGCCGGCCCAGCACTGGCGTGTGAATCCGGCCTTTGACGCGCGGCTGGCCGAGCGGTTCGGCCCGCTGTTGCGGCAGGCGGCTGCCGGCGAGTTGCTGCCCTGGCGCGCCACCGCAGGTGGGCGATTGGCCGAGGTGATCGTGCTCGACCAGTTCTCGCGCAACATCCATCGCGGCAGTCCCCTGGCCTTTGCGCAGGACGGTATGGCCCTGGTGCTGGCACAGGAGGCGCTGGCGGCCGGGGCCCTGGCCGCCTTGCCGGCGGTGCAGCAACCCTTTTTGTTGATGCCCTTCATGCACAGCGAATCCGCCGCCATCCATGCCTGGGCCTTGCCCCACTTTGAAGCCCTGGGCCGGCCTGATACCTTGAATTTCGCGCTGCGCCATAAGGCCATCGTCGACCGCTTCGGGCGCTACCCGCACCGCAATGCCATCCTTGGCCGTGCCTCCACCGAGGAAGAATTGCAGTTCCTGCAGCAGCCCGGTTCGTCGTTCTAAGCCCCTGCACCCCATGAAGACCCCTCTCACCCTTCTTGCTTTGATGCTCAGCCTGGGCGCTGTCCAGGCCAGTTCGACCGCCGCCAGCTCGGCCTCGGATTCGGTGGGCAGCCTGTCGAACTCTGTGAGCAAGTCCAGCGACAGTTCCACCGGCACCGAGGTGGCCACCGGCCCCTATGTGTTGGTGCGGCTGCAGCCGCTACCCGAGGCGCCGGGCCAGCAGCGCCTGGTGCTACGGCGCCTGGACGCTGACGAAGCGACCCCCACCGTGGCGCTGGACCTGCCCGAATCCGTGGTGGCAGCCCAAGCTCTGCAGGCTGGCCAGACCCTGCATGTGCAAAACCGCGCCTACGGCCTGGCGCTGGCGCGCTGGAATGCGGCGGGCCCGGCCCCGGAGCCCTTCTTCCTGGCCCTGCAGGATCCGCGCGAGCTCGCCAACAGGAAGCTTTGAAGGCCGCTGACGCGGCCGCGACTTTGAGGGCAGTCATACGCGGCTTAGCCCTGGCGCTGCTGTGTGGCACAGCCCAGGCCGAAGCCCTGCGCGCCTGCAACCCCGGGCCGCCGCCCAGTCTGCGGCAGCAGGACCGGCTGTTGCAGCTCTCCCAGTTGATCCAGCAGGACCTGGAAGCGCGCGGCGCCCGCCTGGCCGTGGTGGCACGCGCGGGCACTGATCTGCGCCGCTTCGGCGTGGACTACAGCCACGCCGGTCTAGCGTTGCGCCACAACCCGCAAGGCCCCTGGGCTGTGCGCCAGCTTTACTACGACTGCGAAGCCCGCCAGTCGGCGCTGTTTGATCAAGGCCTGACGGGCTTTTTGCTTGGCAGCGAAGGGGCGGACCAAGGGCGCTTGCTGGTGCTGCTGCTGCCCGCCGAGGCTGAAGGACTGCTGGAGCAAGCCGCCCTGGACCGCGAGCGTGCGTTGGCCCTGATGGGCCCGCAGTACGTGGCCAATGCCCACCCCGACGACGCTTTGCGCCAGAACTGCAACCAGTGGCTGGCCGAGCTTTTGGCCGAGGCCTGGGGCGCGGCCGGCCGCCCCGAGCCCACGCCGCGCGAGCGCGCGCAGGCCTGGCTGCGCGATCAGGGGCATGCGGTGCAGCCGGTGCAGCTGTCCACCGGCCTTTGGTTTGTGGCCGCTGCCTTTGTGCCTTGGCTGAGTCAACAGGGCCACCCGCCAGAAGATCGTGCGGCGCTGCAGTTGCGCACCACCTTGCCGCGCGATCTCCACGCCCTGTTGCAGCGTCAGCACCCGCAGTTGCAACGGGTGGAGTGGTGTCATGTGCAGAGCCGGGCGATTCGACGAGAAAACGGCGCCCCGCTGGGCGAGGGCTGCTTAACGCAGGCCGGTGACCGGGTGATGGCACTGGACGCCGCAACGCCAGGGGATTGACGCGCCGGCACAAACGCGCAGCATCGGCGCCGCCGATCTTGGCCTGCATCCGAGAGCCCGCTATGCACTCCCTGCCGTCGAAGTTTCGTCTCTTGAGCGCGGCCGCCGTGCTGCCCCTTCTGAGCGCCTGCCCGGGCAGCCCGCCCCAGCCCCTGAGCCGTCAGATCGATCCAGAAGTGCGCAGCATCGCCCTGATTGAAGGCCAGCCCGACGCCGTGCAGTCCTGCCAGGGGCCCATCGTCCCCGCACCGCAGAGCTGGTGGAACAGTCTGCCGCCTCAGCAGCCGCCCAAACTGGTGAATCAGGGTCTGGTGGGTTTCCATCTGACCCCCAACCCGCGGCCCGGCTGCGCTGGATTCCGCCAGGATCTATACCGAACCGAGTTCGGCTATTCACTGCTTGCCCAGCAGGCGCTCAAGGGCCTGGTCGTCAAGGCCATGCTGAGCGTCCATGCCGAGATCTTGCCGCCACAGCGCCCGGGCTTTCTGTGCGAACCCTTTACGGGTGGTGGCGGTGGCTTGGTGCGTCTATCTTTGGGGCAGGCGCTGCCTGCGGCCGCCTTCACAGAAATGCCAGCGACCGCGCGCGTGCGCTTTCTGAGCGGTGCGCGAAGGGTCAACTTCCCCCAGCCCTGGATCTCCGGCAGCCTGCCCGGCGGTGCCACCAGCTTTGATGGGGGCGGCCAGCGCGCCAGCTTTTCTGTTGATGTGACCCAGGACGTGGTGCAGGCCTTGGACAACGGTGCGGGTGCGATCCAATTTGCCATCGCCGGAAGCGACGAGGCCGTGCGCAGCGCGGCGCCGCCAGCGGCGTTTGACTGCCGCACCATCTACCGGGTCGGTCCCTTGGTGCTCACGCACTACTGAGGGCTGGCCGTTCTTGTTGCCAAATAGATGCCCGCCAGCGCCAGGCCCAAGGCCAGCCCATGCAGGGCGGTGGCCTGTTCGCCCAGCAGCACGATGCCCACCCCCGCCGCGCTGATGGGCAGCAGCACGGTGAACAGGCCGGCTTGCTGAGCCGGCACGGCGGGCATGCCGCGCATCCACAGCCACACTGTGCCCATGCTGGCCGCCAGGGCGTAGAAGAGCAGCAGGGTCCAGGTGCTCTGGCCCACGCCCGAGAACTCAAAGCCCCAGCCCTGCCACAGGGCCAGCGGGGCCACCAGGGCCAGGCCCCAAAGATTGATGAGCGCACTGATGCGTTTGGCCGAGAGCTTGGCGGTCAGGCGCTTGCCCACCACCACATAGGCGGCCTCGCAACCCACGGCGGCCAGCAGCAACGCATAGCCCCACCACGGGGCTTCTTCTGCACCCGGCGCGTGGCGCGAGAAGGCCAACAGGGCCACCCCCAGGCCGGCGCAGGCAATGGCCGCGACGATGCGGGCGTTGAGCCGCTCACCCAGGAAGGCCCAGGAGAGCAGGGCCACCGCTGCCGGAATGCCTGCCATCACCACCCCGGCCGCCAAGGCCGAAGTGGCCTGCACGCCGAACAGCATGCAGATCGAGAACAGGAAGTTGCCGAAGAAGCTGCCCAGAAAGAGCACCAGGTGGTCGCGTGCATCGAGCGCCGGCTCTTCCGCCGGACGGCGCATCCAGCCCACCATGGCCACAGCGGCCAAGGCAAAGCGCAGCCCCGCCAGCAAGAAAACGGGGAACACCGCCACCAGCCATTTCGACAGACCCACATAGCTGCCCACCAGGGCCATGCTGGCGGCCAGGCAGAGATAGGCCTGTGGTCTTCCGATCACAGCGCTCATGCCGTTTTGCGCTTGAGCGCCGGATGCAGCAAGGGCAGCAGTTGCACTGCCAGCAGCGCGGCCAGAATCAGCGCGCAGCCCAACAGGCCCTGGGTATTGAGCCGTTCACCCAGCAGCCAGTAGCCAAAGCCGGCGGCAAACAGGGTCTCGCTGCTGAGGATGATGGCGGCGTCACTGGCCGGTGCGGTGCGCTGCGCCACCACCTGCGCGGTGAAGGCCACCCCGGCGCTCAGCATGCCGGTGTAGGCGATCGGAATGGCCGCCGCCTGCACCTGTGCCCAGGTGAAGGGCTCGAACAGGAACGCATAGGCCAGGCACAGGGCGCCAACCACTGCGAACTGGCCGCTCGCAATCGCGAAGGGGGCATCGAATTTGTCGGCCATGCGGCCCACCAGCAGCACGTGCAGGGCCCAGGGGAAGACCGAGGCAATCACCCAGGCGTCGCCGACATGGAGTTGCAGGGTCTGCACACCCGATAGCAGGTAGGCGCCGGCCACGCAGGCCAGCGCGCAGGGCCAGACGCTCCAGTGCGGTGATTCTTTCAGCAGCAGGGCGCCCAGCACGGGCACCAGGGGGACATAGAGGGCGGTCAGGAAGCCGGCGTTGGTGACGCTCGTAGTGACGATGCCGATTTGCTGAAAGGCCGCGCCCACTGCCATCAGGCTCCCCAGCAGCAGCAAGGTGGGTGCCATCGGTCGCTGGCGGGACTCCGGCCGGCGGCGCGGGGCTTCCCACAGCGCCAGCGGCAGCACCACCAGCGCGCCCAGCAGGAAGCGCACGCCGGTGAAGGCCATGGGGCCCAAGTGCTGCATGCCATGGGCCTGGAAGACAAAGGCCGAGCCCCAGATGATGGCGACGAAGGTGAGGAGGAGGTCGGCTTGTAGTCGGGTCATTGGCTTTACTGTGCCTGCGCGTTCAGCGCGGCCAGTTCGTCATCGGTGAAGCCAGCCAGTGCGCGCGCGCCCAAGTTCAGCGGTTTGCGTGGGCGCGGCGCCTGGTAGAGCTGGCACAGGGCCGGGAAATCGGTCTCGGGGTCCACCCCGTCGCGTTCGCAGGCCCAGCGGTACCAGCGGTTGCCAATCGCCACATGGCCAATTTCGTCGCGCAGGATGATGTCGAGGATCTCGACCGCACGCGTGTCGCCGGCCTGGGCCAATTTTTTTTGCAAGGGCGGCGTGGCATCCAGTCCGCGCGCCTCCAGTGTGCGCGGCACCAGGGCCATGCGGGCGCGGAAGTCCTGCGCAGTGCGTTCGCACATCTGCCACAGGCCATCGTGGGCGTCGAAGTCGCCATAGGACTTGCCTTGCTCTTGCAGGTGGGCGCTCAGCAACTCGAAATGCAGACCTTCCTCGGCGGCCACCTGCAGCCAGTCGGCGTAGAACGCCGAAGGCAGGCCGGCAAAGCGCTGCACGGCGTCCAGTGCCAGATTGATGGCGTTGAACTCGATGTGCGCGATGGCATGCAGCAGTGCGGCGCGGCCCTCCGGGGTGAACGCGCTGCGGCTTTTGGAAGTCAGTGCGAGCTTGAGTTCGGGCTTGGGTGGGCGGCCCGGCAGGGGGAGGGGGCTTTGCGGTGTGGCCTGCGGGTCCAGGCTGACGCCTCCTGCCAGCCAGCGACGCCGCAGTGCCTGCGCCCCGGCGGCCTTGGTTTTGGGGTCTGACTCGACCAGCAGTTCCAGCGCCTGTTGGCGAAGCTCGACAATCATGTTTTTGATTATCGAGGGCGGCGATGAGCATCTACCGACTGGGCGAGCACGAGCCTGATGTGCCAGCCAGCGCCTGGGTGGCGCCGAGTGCCACGGTGGTGGGGCGCGTTTCTCTGGGTGAGCAGTGTTCGGTGTGGTTTGGCGCCGTGTTGCGCGGCGACTCCGACACCCTGACCTTGGGCGCGCGTGTGAACGTGCAAGACAACGCGGTGCTCCATGCCGACACCGGCTTCCCGCTGGTGATCGAGGACGATGTCACCATCGGCCACCAGGCCATGGTGCATGGCTGCCATGTCGAGAAGGGCTGCTTGATCGGCATCCAAGCCGTGGTGCTGAATGGTGCGCGCATTGGAGCGGGCAGCCTGGTGGGCGCCGGCGCCTTGGTGACCGAGGGCAAGGTCTTCCCGCCGCGCAGCCTGATCGTGGGCAGTCCGGCCAAGCTGCTGCGGGAGCTGACCGAGGAAGAGAGTGCGCGCCTGCTGCATTCGGCCGCGCACTATGCGCGCAACGGCCTGCGGTACGGGGCTGAATTGGAAAAGATGGAATGAATGAAGCATGAGTGAATTCAGAAAGTTCTTGTTTGAAGGTCTGCCCGTGCGCGGCGTCGTGGTGCGCCTGACCGACAGTTGGCAGGAGTTGCAAGGCCGGCGCGAGCAGCCTCTGCCGGCGGCTGTGACGGCCCTGCTGGGCGAGATGAGTGCCTGTGCGCTGCTGCTGCAGGGCAATCTGAAGTTCCAGGGCGCGCTGATCCTGCAGATGGCGGGCGATGGACCGGTCAAGCTGGCCGTGGCCGAGGCACGCACTGACCTGAGCTACCGGGCCACCGCCAACGTCACCGGCGCCGTGCCGCAGTTGGGCGCGCAAGGCTTCAATCTGGCGGATCTGCTCAATGTGCATGGCGGCGGGCGTTGCGCCATCACCCTGGACCCGGACGATCGCCCTCAGGGTGTGCAGCCCTACCAAGGGGTGGTGCCGCTCAACGACGAGCAAGCCGGGCGCTTTGGCCGCCTGGCCGAGGCGGTCGAGCAATACATGAAGCTGTCCGAGCAGCTCGACACCAAGATCATGCTGGCTGCCGATGGCCACAGCGCGGCGGGTTTGCTGATTCAGCGCATGCCGCTGGCGGGTGAGGGCAATCTCGAGGGGGGGGGATTGGACGCCGAACGCGCGGCCGAACTGGCCGATGCCTTCCCACGCCTGGCGCTGAAAGTTGGCACCCTGACCCGCGAGGAGTTGCTGCAGTTGCCCATGGACGATTTGCTGCACCGCCTGTTCTGGGAAGAGCCGCTGCGGCACTTCGAACCCGCTGCGCCGCGCTTTGCCTGCACCTGCTCGCGTGAGCGCGTGGGCCGCATGCTCGTGGGCTTGGGGCGTGAGGAGGTGGAGTCCATCCTCACCGAGCGCGCCGAGGTCGAGATCGCCTGCAACTTCTGCGGCGCGCCCTATCGCTTCGATGCGGTGGACTGCGCGCAGCTTTTCCAGGCTGAGGGCAGCGTGGCGGCCTCGCCCGGAGGGGTGCATTGAGCGAGGACCGACCATCCGCCATGGCGGGTGTGTTGGCCTTTGTGGCAGGGGCGGTGCTGGCCTTGGCGCTGGCGCATGGCCTGTACCGTGCACTGCCCGGCACCAGCCTGTTTCCGGTCCTGGCCGGGGGGGGGGTGGCCCTGGTGGGCACGCCCGTGCTGTCGGGTTTGTTGGGCGGCTGGGCCGCAGAGGGCACGGTGGTTCAACGTGTCCTCATGCCCATGGTGGTGCTGACCCTGGTCGGCACCATCTTTCCCACCCTGCCGCGCTGGATGTGGGGGCTGGGCCTGATCTTTGGGCTGGGCTTCACCGTGTTCACGGCGATGGTGCCCGATGAAGACTAAGTGCCGCCAGCCTCGCTGCGCAGGCGGCCGCGTGCATGCCCGTGGGCTCTGCGTTGCCGTCTTAGTTGAGGCGCTGGATGCGGTCCAGCGCCGGGGCCCGCAGCACCTGCTGGCTGGCGACGTAGCGCTCTAGGGCTTGCACGTCGAGCATGCCGGTTTGGCGATTGCGACCGCGCACAAAGAGCGAAAAACCATCGCCCCCGGCCGCCACGAAGGAATTCACGGTGACGCGGTAATCCCGTTCCATCTGCAGCGGCTGGCCGTTCAAGCGCACCGAGCCCGGCACCACCTTGGCGCCTACCGGGGCCTTGGGGTCCCACTGATAGGTGAAGCCGGCGGAGGGCTGCAGGGGGTCGAAGCCCAGGCGCGAGCGCCACTGGCTCTCCAAGATCTCAAGAATCTCGCGCCCGCTAAGCGTCATGGTGATCAGCTCGTTGGAGAAGGGCTGCACCGTGAACAGATCACCGTAGGTGACGCTGCCGTCGGCGCGCGGGGTCAGGCCGGCGCGCACGCCTTCTTTGTTGGTGAAAGCCATTTCAGCACCGCCGGCCTCGGGCGCGCGGGTGGCGGCCCAATGGGCATCGGCCAGCAGCAGGCCCATCGGCCAATTGCCGGCCGGGTCGTTCACGGTCTGGCGGATCTCTTGCTCCAGGCGGCCGACACGCCGCTCGATCAGCGGCTGGGCGCGGTCCAGATAGCCGGCCACCAACGCGGTTTGCTCGGGGTCCTTGGCGAACTGATCGAGGCGGGTCAGGATGTTTCTGGCCTGGCTGTCGATGACGTCGCGAGTCTGGCGGTCGATGGTCAGCGTGATGTCGGTGACCATGGAGCCGAACTTGTGTCCGCTGGTCACGCGCATGCCATTGATCATGCAGTTGTAGGCCCAGTGCGTGTGGCCGGTGACCACCAGGTCCACGGCGCGGTCGAATTTCTTGACGATGGCTTCGATCTGCCCGGTCAGGCCCGGGCACTCGTCCACATTGCCGGTGGTGTAGCCGCCTTCGTGAATCAGCACGACGATGGACTCAACCCCTTGCGCGCGCAACTCCGGCACCAGGCGGTTGACGGTCTGGGCCTCGTCGTCAAAACGCAGGCCCTGGATGCCGGTGGGCATCACCAGGCCGGGGGTGCCGGCCAGGGTCAGGCCGATGAAGGCCACCGGGATGCCCTCAAAGCGGCGGATCAGGTAGGCCGGCAGCAGGGTCTTGCCGGTGGCGGTGTCGATGGTGCTGGCGGACAGGTATTGAAACTGCGCCCCTTTGAAGGGCTGCGGGCCCTTGCATCCATCCACCGGGTGGCAGCCCCCCTTTTGGCGGCGCAGCAATTCATCGCGCCCGAGGTCGAACTCATGGTTGCCCACGGCCGAAACATGCAGGCCCATGGTGGACAGGGACTCGATGGTGGGCTCGTCGCGGAACAGGGCCGAGAGCAGGGGGGTGCCACCGATCAAGTCGCCGGCGGCCACAAAAATGTGGTTGGGCTGATCCTTGCGCAGCTGCTTGACGGCCGTGGCCAGGGCCTCGACGCCGCCGACTTCCATCACCACCGTCTTGCTCGGCTCGGCCGGATCGGGCAGGCGCAGGCCCTTGGGCGGCAGCAGATTGCCGTGCAGATCGTTGATGGCCAGCACCTGCACCTTCAGCGGGCCGGACGGCGGCGGCGGCGTGGCGCAGCCTGCCAAAAGAGCAGCGATCAGCAGGGGGGCGGTCAGGACGGGCAGCAGGCGCATGGATGGACTCTCGGGCGGGGGCGAGATTCTCGTTCAGTCTTGGCAGTGGGGGCTTCAGCCCGTAGGGGCAGTCTGGCGCAGGCGCTGTTCGGCGTGCGGCCAGTCGCAGCAGGCGCAGGCCCAAAGCCCTTGGAGCTCTTGGGCCTCAGTGGGGGCGCCTTGCCTCTGATCGCGCCGGGGCAGGGCCCGGATCAAGGCCTCGGCCAAGGCCGCACGCTCCGCCAGTGGGCCGGCCAGCACGGTGAAGGGCAGGCCGCGGTCGCGCAGCAGCTGGTGCAGCTCGGCATGGGTGGCGGCGCGCACATGGGGGGATTCGCGCTGGTGCCCATCGGCCTGCCAGGGCACGCCGCTGGGGCTGCACAGCAGGGTCAGGTCAAAGCCGCGCTGTTCTTCTACGGCGGCGTCCAGCGCGCTGTCGTCTTGGAAGTAGTGGATGCTGTAGAGCGCCGTCATCAGCGGCGTGGTGTCGGCCACCACCAGGGGGTGGGCGGCCGAGGCCAGCGTGATGCGGCGGCGCTGCTCAGCGGCGATCAGCGCCTGTTCAGACTGCAGGGGCGTGCGGCCCGTGCTGTCGCACCACTCGCGCAGATATTCAGCCACCGTGGCGACACGCAGATCCGCCAACCGCTGGCCCAGCATCTGGGTCAGGCTGCTCTTGCCCGTGCACTCAGCGCCCAGCAGCGCGATCTTCCAACTCATGCCGAAGCTGCCGTGCCGCGCGAGGCACGCGCCCACTCGCGCCAGCCCCAAAGGGCCAGGGGGATGAAGGCGGCGTAGAGGATGACCGTCAGCCAATAGGCCTTGAGCACGAAGAGCACCACCGAGACCGCATTGATGGCAACCCAGAAGGGCCAGTTCTCGATGTACTTGCGCCCCAGCAGCACGGTGGCCACCACACTGGCCACGGTGGGCAGGGCGTCCCAATAGGGCAGGGGGGAGTCGGTGCGCTGGTCCAGCCAGTAACCCAGGGCCGGGGCGCCGAGCGCGATGGTGGCCAGGCTCCAGGCCCAGGCCCGCGCGCCCATGCGGCGCACGGTCATCTCAAGCTGCGTGCGCCCACGCCACCACTGCGCAAAACCCCAAGCCGCCATGGCCACGAAGAAAAGCTGCAGCGCCGCCTCGCCATAGAGCTTGCCGTTCCAAAAGAGCAAGGCGTAGAGCAGCGAGGAAGCCGCCGCCAGCGGCCAGGCCATCAGCCACTGCCGCATATTGCCCAGCACCATCGCGATGGAGAGCACAAAGGCCAGCAGCTCCAGCCACGTGAAGGGTGCGCCCCAGGCCGTGAAGGCGGGGGAAAGAAGGAGATCCATCTCAGCGGGTCGTATTCGGCAAAGGCGCGCAAACCAGCGCAGTCAACCCGTCGATCGAGCGGACACCGTGGAAGCGGCTGAGCCGAGCCCTTGGTGTCGCTCGCAGGAGGATGCGGCCGAGGCCGCTTCGGGGGGTCACTTCAGTTTGACGTAGATCTCGTCGGGCTTGACCATGCCCAACTCGGAGCGGGCCTTTTCCTCGACCATCTCCAGGCCTTCGCGCAGGTCCTTGAGTTCGGCGCGCGCGCGGGTCTGGGCCTCTCTGGCCTGGGCATTGGCCTGCTCCTGCTGCTGCAGCTGGGTGCGCAGCTCGGCCACGCGCGCGGCCGAGCGCTGGCCGAACCAGGTCTGGGCCTGCACCCAGAGCAGGCCCAGTGCCAGCAGCACGGCGATGAAGCGCATTTACTTCAGGTTGTAGAAGGCGGAACGGCCCGGGTATACGGCCACTTCGCCCAGGTCTTCTTCGATGCGCAGTAGCTGGTTGTACTTGGCCATGCGGTCCGAGCGCGACAGCGAGCCGGTCTTGATCTGGCCGGCATTCAGGCCCACCGCGATGTCGGCAATGGTGTTGTCCTCGGTCTCGCCCGAGCGGTGCGAGATCACGGCGGTGTAGCCGGCGCGCTTGGCCATCTCAATCGCGGCGAAGGTCTCGGTCAGGGTGCCGATCTGGTTGATCTTGATCAGGATCGAGTTGGCGATGCCCTTGTCGATGCCTTCCTTCAGGATCTTGGTGTTGGTGACGAAGAGGTCGTCACCCACCAGCTGCACCTTCTTGCCCAGACGCTCGGTCAGCAGTTTCCAGCCGTCCCAGTCGCCCTCGGCCATGCCGTCTTCGATCGAGATGATGGGGTACTTGTCCACCCAGGTGGCCAGCATGTCGGTCCACTGGGCGGCGGTCAGCTTGATGCCGCCTTCGCCTTCCAGCACATAGAGGCCGTCCTTGTGGAACTCGCTGGCGGCGCAGTCCAGGGCCAGCGCGATCTGGGTGCCGGCGGTGTAACCGGCGGCCTCGATGGCCTGCAGGATCATCTGGATCGCGGCCTCATGGCTGGGCACATTGGGGGCGAAGCCGCCTTCGTCACCGACAGCGATGCTCATGCCCTGGTCGTGGATGATCTTCTTGAGCGCGTGGAAGACCTCGGCGCCCCAGCGCAAGGCTTCGCGGAAGCTGGTGGCGCCCACGGGGACGATCATCAGCTCTTGCAGGTCCAGGTTGTTGTTGGCGTGTGCGCCGCCGTTGACGACGTTCATCATCGGCACCGGCAGTTGGCAGCCGCCCATGCCGCCGAAGTAGCGGTAGAGCGGCAGACCGGCTTCCTCGGCCGCGGCACGCGCCACGGCCATCGAGACGGCCAGCATGGCGTTGGCGCCCAGGCGGCTCTTGTTCTCGGTGCCGTCCAGGTCGATCAGGGTCTTGTCCAGGAAGGCTTGTTCAGCGGCGTCCAGGCCCAGAACGGCCTCGCTGATTTCGGTGTTGATGTGCTCGACGGCCTTGAGCACGCCCTTGCCCAGGTAGCGGCTCTTGTCGCCGTCGCGCAGTTCGATGGCCTCGCGGCTGCCGGTGCTGGCGCCGCTCGGGACCGCAGCGCGGCCCAGGGTGCCGCTTTCCAGCAGCACGTCGCATTCAACGGTGGGGTTGCCGCGGCTATCCAGGATTTCGCGGCCGACGATGTCAACAATGGCGCTCATAAGCTTGCCTTGGGGGAAGTAAAGAAAACTGGGGTCAGTCTAGGGCGGTAACCGGCCGTTCTCAGGCGGGTGCGTAGCCCTCGACCAGCGTGACATTGAAATACTCGGTGGCACTTTGGCGAAGTGCGCGCGCCTGCGTATAGCCCTCGCCAAAGTACCAGGCACGCGCCTGTTCCATGCTGGGAAAGCGCAGCACGGTGATGCGGGCCGGGTTCCACTCGCCCTCGACCGTCTCGAAGGCGCCGCCACGCACCAAGTACTCGCCGCCGCAGGCCGCAATGGTGGCGGGCGCGGCGGCCATATAGGCCTTGAAGATCTCGGGGTCGACGATCTTGACGGTGATGAGGGCGTAGGCGGGGGTGCTCACGGGATTCAGGCGTTGAAGTCGTTTTCAAGCAGGGGCTGCGCCTTGACCACGCGGTCGAGCGCCACCAGCTGTTCCAGCAGCGCGCGCATGTGCTTCAGGGGCACAGCGTTGGGGCCGTCGCATAGCGCCTTGTTCGGGTCAGGGTGGGTTTCCATGAACAGGCCGCTGATGCCCACGCCCACTGCGGCCCGGGCCAGCACCGGCACGAACTCGCGCAGGCCACCGCTGCTCGTTCCTTGCCCACCTGGCAGCTGCACGCTGTGCGTGGCATCGAACACAACTGGAGCGCCGGTCTCGCGCATGATGGCCAAGCTGCGCATGTCACTGACCAAGTTGTTGTAGCCAAAGCTCACACCGCGCTCGCAGGCCATGAAGGCATTCGGCTCCAGTCCGGCCTCGCGCGCAGCGATGCGGGCCTTGTCGATGACGTTTTTCATATCGCCCGGGGCCATGAACTGGCCCTTCTTGATGTTCACCGGCTTGCCCGAGCGCGCCACTGCCTGGATGAAATCGGTCTGGCGGGCCAGCAGCGCAGGGGTCTGCAGCACATCGACGAACTGGGCGACCGTGGCGATTTCGTCCTCGCGGTGCACATCGGTGAGCACGGGCACGTTCAGCTCCTTGCGCACCTTGGCCAGGATTTCCAGGCCCTTTTCCATGCCCAGACCGCGGAAGGCCGTAGCGCTGGTGCGGTTTGCCTTGTCAAAGCTGGACTTGAAAATGAAGGGGATGCCCAGGGCAGCGGTCATTTCCTTGAGCTGACCAGCCGCGTCCACTTGCAGTTGCTCGCTCTCGACCACGCAGGGTCCGGCGATGAGAAAAAAGGGCTTGTCGAGCCCGACGTCGAAACCGCAGAGCTTCATGATGCCTTGGACTCCTTCTGGGTCAGCGCCGCCTTGATGTAGGCGATGAAGAGCGGGTGCCCATCCCAGGGCGTGCTCTTGAACTCGGGGTGGAACTGCACGCCCACATACCAGGGGTGAACGGTTTGCGGCAGTTCGACGATCTCGGTCAGCTTCTCGCGCTGGGTGATGGCCGAGATCACCAGGCCGGCGGCCTGCAGCTTGTCCAGGTAATGCTCGTTGGCCTCGTAGCGGTGGCGGTGGCGCTCGGTCACCACATCGCCATAGATGGCGTGGGCAATGGTGCCGGGCTTCACATCCGAGCTTTGGGCGCCCAGGCGCATGGTGCCGCCCAGATCGCTGTTGGCGTCGCGCTTCTGGATCGAGCCGTCGGCATCCTGCCATTCGTCGATGAGGGCGATGACCTTGTGCTTGGCCTCGGGGTCCATCTCGGAGCTGTTGGCACCTTCCAGCCCGGCCATATGGCGCGCGTACTCGATGGTGGCCACCTGCATCCCCAGGCAGATGCCCAGGTAGGGAATCTTGTGCTCGCGGGCGAACTGGGCGGCACGGATCTTGCCCTCCACACCGCGCTTGCCAAAGCCACCGGGCACCAGGATGGCGTCGAACTGCGCCAGATGGTCCACCGAGCCGTTCTCCAGCACCTCGGAGTCCAGGTACTCGATGTTGACGCGGGCGTGGTTGTGGATGCCGGCGTGGCGCAGGGCTTCGTTGAGCGATTTGTAGCTGTCCGACAAGTCGGTGTACTTGCCGCACATGGCGATGCGCACCTCATGCTGCGGGTGCTCCACTTCCTTGACCAGGGTGTCCCAGCGCGACAGGTCGGTGCTGCGGGTGGAGAGCTGCAGCTTGGTGCAGATCAGCTGGTCCAGGCCCTGCTCATGCAGCACGCGTGGCACCTTGTAGATGGTGTTCACATCCCACATGCTGATCACGCCGTACTCGGGCACGTTGGTGAACAGCGAAATCTTTTCGCGTTCGTCCTCGGGGATGCGGCGGTCGGCGCGGCACAGCAGGGCGTCGGGCTGGATACCGATCTCGCGCAGCTTTTGCACCGTGTGCTGGGTCGGCTTGGTCTTCAGCTCACCGGCAGCGGCGATCCAGGGCACATAGGTCAGGTGCACGAAGGCCGTGTTGGTCGGGCCCATGCGCAGGCTCATCTGGCGCGCGGCCTCCAGGAAGGGCAGGGACTCGATGTCGCCCACCGTGCCGCCGATCTCAACGATGGCCACATCCACCGCATCATCGGTGCCGGCGCCGGCGCCGCGCTTCACAAAGTCCTGGATCTCGTTGGTGATGTGCGGGATCACCTGCACCGTCTTGCCCAGGTAGTCGCCGCGGCGCTCTTTTTCTAGCACCGATTTGTAGATCTGGCCGGTGGTGAAGTTGTTGGCCCGCTTCATCCGCGTGGTGATGAAGCGCTCGTAGTGGCCCAGATCCAGATCGGTCTCGGCGCCGTCGTCGGTGACGAAAACCTCACCGTGCTGGAACGGGCTCATGGTGCCCGGATCGACGTTGATGTAGGGGTCCAGCTTGATCAGCGTGACTTTGAGGCCGCGCGATTCGAGTAGGGCGGCCAGCGACGCCGCCGCCACGCCCTTGCCCAAAGAGGACACCACACCGCCGGTGACGAATACGTATTTGGTCATGTTGTGCACCGCGTTCCCACGCCTTGCACCCCCTTAAGGAGCCAGCGGGCTAAGAACGCTCAAGAGGAAAGCCGGAGTATAGCGGCGCGGGTTTACCCGGGTCTGCGGTCGGGCCCTCCCGCTTCGGAAAGCGCGCGTAGCAACTCCAGGCTCAGCGCGGCCGTTCGGTCGGGGTGTTCGAAGGGGAACAGGTGGCTGCCTTCGATCTCGCGGTAGAGCGCGCCCACGCGGCGGCGCGTGGCCTGGATGCCGCCCATGCGCATCTCACGGCTGTGTTGTCCGGCTATGAAGGCCATAGGCCGCGTCAGCGCAGCCGTCAGGCGGGGCAGTTCGGCGGGCACGGTGGCATAGATCTGCGCCTCGACCTCGGGGCGAAACACCAGGCGCAGCCCACCGCGCTGCGGGTCGGGTTCGAAGCCGTGATGCAGATAGTCCTGCAACACCTCGGGATGCCAGGCTTGGAACAGGGGTTTGGCGCTAAAGTGGGCTTGCAGGGCGTCGGTGTCGGGCCAGTGGGCACGACGCTGGCGCGCCACCGAGGCCGGCGGTTGGCGCTGAGTGCGGCCGCTGAGCTGGGCCAGGCGCAGCAGGGTCGCACGCCAGCCGCTGACATAGGGCGAGTCCAGCATCAGCACGCCCTGCACGGCTTGTACAGCCTGATGGCGGCGGGCTGCTGCCATCAGGCTGAGCAGGCCGCCCAGCGAGTGGCCGACCAGGATGCGCGGAGCGTCAGGGTCGAGCTCGGCCGTCATGAAAGCCAACAACTCGTCCACCAAGGACTGCCAATTGCGGTCCACCGGATGGTCGGGGTGGTGGCCGAACTGCGGCAGTGCCAGCACGCGGTAGCCGGCGGCCTGCCAATGCGCGAACAGCCGGCGGTAGCAGGCCGCCGGGTAGCTGTTGGCGTGGGCAAAGACCAGAGTGGGTTTCATGGCGCGGGGCAGTTGCGCTGCAGCGCCTGGTCCAGCAGCGCGGCGCGAGTGGGGTGGCGTTGACGCGCCAAACGGTCCACCTGGGCGTTCCAGGCCAGGGCCCGGGCGGGGTCGGTGCGGCACAGGGACGCCAGAACCTGTGCCAGCACGTCCCAGGCGCCCGGATTGCTCCAACCGATGGAGCCCCGCATGAGCTCGGCGGCCCGCAACTGGTCCTGCAGCGCCTCCTCGTTGTGCCCAAGGGCCTGATGGGCGCGGGCGCGCAGGGCGAGCAGCCGGGCTTCCTGTGGGGCGGGGCCGGGTGCGCGTTGCAGGGCTTCGTCGGCGAGTTCCAGGGCCTGCGCGGCGTGTCCGTCGACCAGCGCCCCTTGCCCCAGGTGCATCAGCACGGCGCCGTGGCCAGCATCGCCCGGCGCATGGGCCTGGTAGCCCTGGCGGGCGCGAGCCAGCCAGTGGAGGCGCTGCGCTTTGAGGTCGCCGCCCGGGGCCTCGGGTGCGCCCAGTTGATCGTGGCGCGCCAGGTCCAGTTCCGCCCTTTGCAGGCTGCTGGTGGTCGGGGGGTCGAGCCAGCGCGCCAACTCGGTGATTTGCGCTTGGGCGGCGCGCCAATCGCCCTGACCCTGCAGGGCCCAGACCAGGGCCAGCCGGGCGTCCAGCACGGCGGGGTCGGCCGGGCCGCGTGCCGCCATCAACTGGATGCGCCGGGCCTCGATCTGTGCCGCCTGCACCGGCTCGCCCATATAGGCGTAGAGGTTGCTGACCTTGCGCAGCCAGGGCTCCAGCACTTCGGCGTCCTGGGTCGGTTGCTTGAGCAGGGCCTGCAGGCGGCCGTCCAGCAGCTCCTTGAGGGTGCGTTCGCTGGCCGGCTTGCGGTCGGCGCGCCGGGGGTCGGCGCCCAGGAAGACGCTCATCAGTTCCTGCTGCGCCAGTTCGGCGCGTCGTGCCTGGCGTTCGGCCTCGCGCGCCTGCCGTAGCGCCAGGCTGCCGCCCAGCAACAGGCTGAGCAGCAGGCCCAGGGAGAGGGCGGTGGCCAGCCAGTGCCGGCGCAGCAGTCGGGCCAGCTGCCGCCAGGGTCCGATCGGACGGGCCAGGGTCGGGCGGCCATCCAGCCAGGCGCGCAGCTCGGCTCCCAGCAGCGCGGCCGAGGCATAGCGCTGCGCCGGGTCCTCGGCCAGGCAGCGCGCTGCGATGGCCTGCAGGTCTTGCAGGCCGCGCCGGGCTGCGGGGCCGGGAGGGCGCAGGGGCGCGGGGGCCGCAGGCCCGGGCAAGGGTGGCTGTTCGTTGATGAGTTCGCAAAGCAACAAGCCCAACGCATGCACATCGGTGGCGGCACTGCAGGGCAGGCCCAGGCGCTGCTCGGGCGCGGCGTAGCGCGGCGTGCCGGCGCGCAGCTGGGTGGTTTCCGGTCCGCCCTCGGTGGCCAGCAGCGTGGCAATGCCGAAGTCCAGCAGACGCACCTGGCCGGCTGGCGTGACCAGCACATTGGCCGGTTTGAGGTCGCGGTGGGCGATGAAGAGCCCATGGGCGTGGGCCACGGCGTCGCAGGCCTGCAGCAGCAGGCGCACCTTGTCCCGCGGGCTCAATCCGATGCAATGCAGCGTCAGCGGCTGCCCGTCCACATACTCCAGCGCCAGATAGGGGCGGCCGTCGCTGGCCACGCCCGCGTCGTAGAAGCGCGCGATGTGCGGGTGCTCCAGTCGGGCCAGCAGGTCGCGCTCGCGCACAAAGCGCTGCAAGGCCGCAGGGCTGCACAGCTCGGGGTGGGGCAGCTTGAGGGCCAGTTCGCGCTCGAAGGCGCCGTCGGCCCGCCGCGCCAGCCACACTTCGGCCATGCCGCCCTGGCCCAAGGGGCGCAGCAACGCGTAAGGGCCCAGGGTGTCGCCGGGCTGCAGCGGCGCGCCAAGGCCTGCGCCGGGATGGCTCAGGAAGCTGTCCTCCTGCTGCGCCAGGGCCGCCAGCACGCGGCGCAGGGCGGGGCGCAGGTCGAGTTCGGTACAGGACTCGACAAAGCCCGCGCGCTCCGTGGCGGGCAGGGCCTGCAGGGCATCGATCAAGGGGCTGAAGACGGCCCAACGCTCGGGCGGGCAGGGCAGGGTGCTCATGCCTCAGCCAACGCAATCAGGAACGCAAAGCGGCTCATAGCAAGGTGCGCAGCAGGGCGCGGGCCTTGTCCCAGTCGCGCCGCACGGTGCGTTCGTTCAGTCCCAGGGCCTCGCCGATCTCGGCCTCACTGAAACCGCCGAAGTAGCGCATTTCGACGACCTGGGCCAGGCGCGGCTCCAATGCCGCCAACTGGGCCAGCGCGGCATGCACTTGCAGGCCCTCGGGCTCGGGCGCGGCCAGATCGGCCTCGATGGCTGTGTCCAGGGGCAGCAGGCTGGCCTCGCCGCCCCGGCGCTGGGCCTGTTGCTGGCGCAGGCTGTCGACGATGACCGAGTGCATCACCCGGGCCGCATAGGCATAAAAGTGCCCATGGCTTGGGAACTCGAGGCTGCCGCCCGCCAGCTTGAGAAAACTCTCATGCACCAGGGCGGTGGTGTTCAGCCCGGCCGCCCGCCCGCTGGCATAGAGCCGAGCCCGCGCAATGCGCTTGAGCTCCGGGTAGGCCTGCTCCCAGGCCGGAGGCAGGCTCATGCGGGTTTCCCTGGGGGCTGCCCGTGTCCGGTTGCGCCGCGCCAGGCCGTTGGTGCCAGTAGAGCCTCACGGGGAGGCCAACAGGAGAGCCAGATGAAAGTCATTCGATCATTGTTGTGGATCTTGGGCCTGAGCCTGTCCGCCGAGCTCAGTGCCAGCACCTGGCAGCTGCGCGGCCTGCTGCAGTCCACCGCCGTGCAGGCCGCCCCAGGGCCGGTCTATTCCTTTCAGGACAACGAAAGCTTTGACCTGTTCAACAAGCCCGAGGCGCGGCTGCTGCAACGCCACGAGGTGATGGGGGCCACGCCCAACGGCGGCCGCACCGAGGGGCATTTCGAAGGTCGCATCGGCCTGTTGCGTGCCACCGCTTCGGCCTCCTACCCCTATTGCTGCGATATCGCCGGCCACCGCATCAACCAGGGCTACACCCACACCTCGGTGCAAGGCCAGTTCTACGACACCATCTCGGTGTTCGGGGGCGGCCTGGCATTCGGCACGGCGGTGCGCTACACGGTGCACCTGGACATCAGTGGGCGACTGAGCCAGCCCAATGGGGAAATGGGGGGCTTTCTGAGCGCCGACGGACTGGCCGAGGTGCGTCTGACCGACCTGACCACCCGCCAATCTTCGATCCTGAGCTGGAATGCCAAGCAGGACGCGGTGGGCCAGTACCTGCTCAGCCTGGACACCTTTGTCGGCCACGAACTGGGCCTGAACGGCATGCTCTATGCCGCTGCGTCTGTGAGTGACTACGCGCAGACCGCTCGCAGCACCTTTGCCGACTTCGGCCACTCGGCCCTGTTCGAGCTCAGCAGTTCGGTGGCTGGCATGAACCTGATGGGCGCCAGTGGGCACGACTTCGCGCGTCAAACCCAGCCTCAGCCGGTGCCAGCCCCGGCCAGCCTGGCCTTGGTGGCCGTGGGTCTGCTGGCCTGGCGGCTTGTTTGCGGCTTCAGCGTGCGAGCTGCTTGAGCCGGTAGAGCTGCTCCAGCGCCTCGCGCGGGCTGCAGCTGTCCAGATCGAGTTCGCGCAGTGCTCGCAGCGCCGGGCTGTCTTCCGTGGGGGGCGGTGCGGGCGGCGCGGCAAACAGATCGACCTGGTCTTGCGCGCCGGCTTTCTGGGCCTCCAGCGCCTCCAGGCTGGCGCGCGCCTGGCGCAGCACGGGCGCGGGCATGCCGGCCAGGCGGGCCACTTGCACGCCATAGCTGCGGCTGGCGGGGCCAGGCTGCAGTTCGTGCAGGAAGGCGATGTCCTCGCCGGCCTCGACCGCCGAGACATGCATGTTGTGCGCCTGCGGCTTTTGCGCCGGCAGCTCGGTCAGCTCGAAGTAGTGGGTGGCAAAGAGCGTGAGCGCGCGGTTCTTGTCGTGCAAATGGGTGGCAATGGCGCCGGCCAGGGCCAGACCGTCAAAGGTCGAGGTGCCGCGGCCGATCTCGTCCATCAGCACCAGGCTTTGCTCGCTGGCGGCGTGCAGGATGGCGGCGGCCTCGGTCATCTCCAGCATGAAGGTGGACTGGGCATTGGCCAGGTCGTCGGCGGCACCGATGCGGGTGTGGATGGCATCCAGCGGCCCCAGGCGACAGGCGCGTGCGGGCACATAGCTGCCCATGCTGGCGAGCAGGGCGATCAGGGCCACTTGGCGCATGAAGGTGCTCTTGCCCCCCATGTTCGGGCCGGTGATCAGGAGCAGCCGGCGCTTGGCATCCAGCCGGCAGTCGTTGGCCTGGAACGGAACGCCGCGGGTCTCGGCCAGGCGGGCCTCGACCACCGGGTGGCGGCCGGCCTGAATGTCGATGGCGGGGTGGCTGACGAACTCGGGGGCGCACCAGTTCAGCGCCTGGGCCCGCTCGGCCAGGGCGGCCAGGGCATCCAGCGCGGCCAGGGCGCGGGCCAGGCGGCTTAAGGGGTCGATGAAGGCCGCCAGCTCATCCAGCAGGCGCTCGAACAGGAACTTCTCACGGGCCAGGGCCCGTTCGCTGGCGGACAGGGCCTTGTCCTCGAAGGCCTTGAGCTCGGGCGTGATGAAGCGTTCGGCGTTCTTCAGGGTCTGGCGGCGCTGGTAGTTGTCCGGCACCTTGTCCTTCTGGCCCTGGGTGACCTCGATGTAGAAGCCGTGTACTTTGTTGAACTGCACGCGCAGGTTCGCAATGCCGGTGCGTTCGCGTTCGCGCGCCTCCAGGTCCAGCAGGAAGGCGTCGCAGTTGGCGTTGATGGCGCGCAGCTCGTCGAGCTCGGCGTCAAAGCCCGCTGCGATGACGCCACCATCGCGCAGCCACACGGCGGGTTGCTCGGCCACGGCGGCGGCCAGCAGTTCGCGCACCGCCGGTGGGGCATTCAGATCCTGGCGCAGGCGCTCGAGCAGCGGCGCGCCGGGCGGCAGCGCGGCCTGCAGGGTGGGCATCTGGGCCAGGGTCTCGCGCAGACCGGCCAGCTCGCGCGGCCGCACCTGGCGCAGGGCCACGCGGCTGCTGATGCGCTCGACATCCGAAACCTGGCGCAGGGCCTCGCGCAGTGGGGAGTAGCCCAGTTCGATCAGGGTGGCGATCGAGGCCAAGCGCTCGCGGGCCTGGGTGCGTTCACGGGCGGGGGTGAGCAGCCACTGGCGCAGCGCACGGCTGCCCATGCCGGTGCGGCAGCTGTCCAGCAAGGAGAGCAGGGTGGGGGCCTCTTCGCCGCGCAGGGTCTGGGTCAGTTCCAGATTGCGCTGGGTGGCGGGGGGCAGATCGATCAGCTCGCTGGCGCGCAGCACGGCCAGGCGCTTGATGTGGGCCAGGGCGCGGCCCTGGGTGTGCTCCAGATAGGCCAACAGCGCGCCGCCGGCGGTCTGGGCCAGGGTCAGGTCCTGGGCGTTGAGCCCTTGCAGGCTGGCCACGCCCAGTTGTTCGCACAGGCGGCGTTGGCCCAGCGCGGCGTCGAACTGCCAGGGCGGACGCTGGGTCAGCGGGGCGCGCACCGTGGACAGGGATTCGGGCAGGCCGGGCACGCTGTGGTCACGTGCCAGCAGGATTTCGGCCGGGTTTAGGCGCACCAACCAACCGGGCAACTCGGCGCGGCCGCATTCCAGCAGGCCGATTTCGCCCTGGCTCAGACTGACCCAGGCCAGGCCGAAGCGCTGGCCTTGAGCGTGCAGGGCCAGGAGTGGGGCATCTTGCTTGTCGGCCAGCAACTCGGCGTCGGTCACCGTGCCCGGGGTGACGATGCGCACGACCTTGCGCTCCACCGGTCCCTTGCCGACGCCCACCTCACCCACCTGCTCGGCAATGGCCACCGACTCGCCCAGCTTGAGCAGCTTGGCCAGGTAGTTCTCCAGCGCTGAGACGGGCACCCCGGCCATCACCACGGGTTCACCGCCACTTTGTCCCCGCACCGTCAGGGTGATGTCCAGCAGTGCGTTGCAGCGCCGTGCGTCGTCGTAGAAGACTTCGTAAAAGTCGCCCATGCGGAAGAACACCAGCAGCTCACGGTGCTCAGCCTTGATGCGCAGGTATTGCGCCATCAAAGGGGTGTGGGCGCTGAAGTCGTCGCTCATGGGAACCGGGGGATGGAGAAGCCCTCGCGATAGGGGCGCAAGAGCGGCGCGAGAGGGGCGCGTACTCGGCGTTGGAGGGCTTGGGTCGGGGAAAGGCTGGGCAGTTTAGCGGGGCGGCCTGCTCTATATTGATGCCCATGCATTCGACAACGATGAGGGAGTGGGGAGCCGCCCTCGCACTGCTGTGGGCCCAAATGGCCCAGACGGTCGGCGCACAGGACTTGACCCAGCTGCCTTTCGAGCAACTGCTGCAGACCGAGGTGCTGACCGCCTCGCGCCTGGCCAAGCAGGTCAGCGAGTCGCCGGCCGCCGTTTCCATCGTCACTGCCGACGAGATCCGCCGCTTTGGTTACCGCAGCCTGGCCGATGTGATCCACGGCATGCGCGGGCTCTACACCACGGGCGATCGACGCTATGAATACCTGGGCGGGCGCGGCTTTGGCGCACCCGGTGACTACACCGGCCGCATCATGCTCTTGGTGGACGGCACGGCGGTGCAGGACAACCTTTACAACCAGGCCTTTTTGGATCACTCCGGGCTGATCGATCTGGAACTTATCGAGCGCGTGGAGTACGTGCCCGGCACCGGCTCGGTCAGCTATGGCAACAACGCCTTGCTGGGCATCATCAATGTGGTGACCAAGAAGGGAACACAGCTCGGCGGCGCGCAGTTGGCGCTTGAAGGCGGCAGCTTTGGCGGACGCAAGCTGCGCCTGAGCTGGGGGCAGCGCTTTGACAGCGGGCTCGATGTGTTGCTCTCCGCCTCGGGCCTGCACAGCGACGGGCAGGATCTGCATTTCCCCTACTTCGAGGCGCTGGGCATCAATGGGGGCTGGGCTCGCGGTCTGGACACAGAGCGCAGCCGGCGCTATCTGGCCAAGCTGGAGTGGGAGGGCTTGAGCCTGCAGGCAGCCCATGTCAGCCGCACCAAGGTGTCGCCGCTGCCGCGCCGGCAAAACGCCTTTGGCCTGCGCTACGAGGTGGTGGACGAGTCGGGCCAGTTCCAGCTCAAGTACGACTTCGACCTTGGGCCCTCGCTCAAGTCGGTGTCCCGCCTGTACTACGGGCGCTACGAGGACCGCACGCTGCGCCGCTATGTCACGATCGATCCGATCGACCAGTTCAGCCGCAATGCCAACCGGGGGCAATGGTGGGGGCTGGACCAAAAATGGGTCTACACCGGTTGGCGCGGCCACACCCTGGTGCTCGGGGCCGAGCTGCGGCGCGATTTTGAGCAGCGCCTGTCCGCCATCGGCTTGAACGACGCGGGGGAGTGGAGCTCGGAGTACTTCCGGTATCCCTATACCAACCGCACCCGCAGCCTGTACCTGGCCGACGAAGTTCAGCTCAGTTCGGATTGGAGCGCCAATCTGGGCCTGCGCGCCGATCAAGCCCATGCCATCGACTGCTCGGTGGCGCCCTGTATTGCCTACGCCACTCAGCACCGGCTGAGCCCGCGCTTGGCCCTGGCCTACCAGAGCGACAGCCAGCGCAGCATCAAGGCCTCCTTCAGCCGCGCCTTCCGGCTGCCCAATCCGAGCGAAATCAGCAGTTCCACGCAGTCGGATCTCTACCGTGCCGAGCAGATCCGGGCCGCCGAGCTGGCCCTGCAGCAGGAGTTGGGCCCACAGAGCCGAATGGTGGCCTCGCTCTACGACTACCACCTGAGCGATCTGCGCCACCGCAGCGATGCGGGCCTGGAGCACTTTGATGGCCGCAGCCATACCCGGGGCCTGGAGCTGCAGTACGAAGGGCGCTGGGATCCGGGCTGGCAGTTGCGACTGAGCGGTGCCTGGCAGCGCGCTCGCGACCCCGGGGGGCGGCCGCTGGTGAATTCACCCCGCCACATGGCCAAGCTGCAGCTCAGCGCGCCGCTGGCCGAGGACCTGCTGCGCGTTGGTGTGGAGGCCCTGCATTACGGCAGCCGGCTGACCCTGCCGCTGCGTGGTGACGACGAGGTTTTGCTGCGCTCAGGGCGCCGCCTGGGGGCCATGACCCTCCTGAACCTGACGCTCAGCACCCCGCCGGCGGGCATCCCCGGCTGGCCGCAGCTGGGGCAGCTGAGCCTGTCCGTCAAGAACCTGCTGAACCGGCGCGCCGAGCTGCCCACCGCCCCGGTACGCTGGGACGACAGCGGCGCCTTCATGGACAGCCTGCAGCAGGACGGTCGCAGTGTCTGGTTGCAGTGGGTTGTTGGGTGGGGTCGCTGACCATGTCCGCCTGGCTGCGCCTGATCCTGTTCAGCACCCTGCTTTGGGGTGGGGACAGGGTCTGGGCCCAAGCCGTGCCCGAATACACGATGAAGGCGACCTATCTCTACAACTTCATGGTGTTTGCGCAGTGGCCCGCGCCCGAGCCGGGCGAGCCCTTGAACCTGTGCGTGCTGGGCAGTGACCCCTTCGGTTCGGCCCTGGATGGCCTGCAGGGCAAGCCGGTGAATGGGCGCCGCCTGCAGGTGCAGCGCCTGCGCGGCTATGCGGGCGTGCGACGCTGCCACCTGCTCTTCATCGCCGAGGGCGAGATCCCGAATCTCAGCCTGATCCATAGCGCATTGGGTGAGGCGCCGGTGCTGACCGTGGCGGACACGCCAGCGCCGGGCTTGGGCATCGTGCTGGCGGTCGAGGGCAAGCGCCTGGTGTTTGATGTCAGCCTGAGCCGGGTCAAGCGCAGCGGGGTGGAGCTGTCCTCCAAAGTGCTGCAGTTGGCGCGTTCCACGCAGTGAAGACGCAGCAAAGCCTGGTCCCAGCGGCGCGCGGTGCGCGGCGCCAGCGCTCCCTGGTGCGGCGCCTGGAATCCATCCTGGTCTCCACCATTGGTGCGGCGCTTTTGGCCGCGCTGCTGTTGATCACGGCCAAGGAGTTTTATGTGCAGCGCGCGGCACAGCTCACCGCTGCGCAGGCCTGGCTCAACACCCTGGCCGTGCAGGCGGCCTCGCCGCTGGCCTTTGACGATCCGCGTGGGGGCGCCGACATCTTGGGCGCCGCCAGCATCTATCCCGGTCTGCAGGCCGCATTCATCCTGCGGCCCGATGGCAGTCGCTTGGCGCAGCATCTGGCGCGCGGTCAGGTTGACGACCCGCGGCTGACTCAGGCAGCCAGCAATCGCAGCGACCTGTTTTCCGATGCGCTCTATTTGCGCACGCCCGTTTGGGTCTCGCAGGAGCGCGTGGGTGAAGTGGCTGCGCAGGTGGACTTGCGGCCCATGTGGCGCTCGGTGGCGGAGTTCGGGCTGTCTCTGCTGTTGGTGCTGGGCGGCGCGGGTTTGGCCGCGGCCTTGGCGGCGCGGCGCTATCTGCACCGCGCACTGGCACCGATTGGCGATCTCAAGCAGGTGGTGGAGCAGGTGGCCGCGGGGCGCCAGTTGGATCTGCGCGCGCCGATCCAGGCGCCCGACGAGGTGGGTGCCCTGACCCTGGGTTTCAACCAGATGCTTGACCAGATCGCGCTGCGCGATGCCCAGCTGGCTGAGAAGAGCACCAATCTGCTGGCGCTCAAGGACGCAGCCGAACAGGCCTCCACCTTGAAGACCGAGTTTCTGGCCCTGATGAGCCACGAGTTGCGCACGCCGATGGCCGGTGTGCTCGGCATGCTCCAGCTCAGCCTGCGCGGGCAGATGGACGCGGTGGCGCGCGAGCGCGTGGAGCTGGCCTGCCGCAATGCCTCGGTGCTGGTGCAGATCGTGAACGACCTGCTGGATGTCTCCAAGATCGAAGCTGGCAAGCTCACGCTGGAGCGATTGAGTTTTGGGCTGCAGCCCATGGTGACCGAGGTGATGGACCTGATGCGCGACCGAGCCGCGCAAAAGAGCATCGCTTTCACCCTGGATTGGGACCCGGCCATCCCGCCCTATGTCCAGGGCGATCCGACCCGGCTGCGCCAGGTGCTGCTGAACCTGGTGGGCAATGCGCTCAAGTTCACCGAGCGCGGTCACGTCAGCCTGCGGGTGAACCGGCTCTCGGGTGTCGCCCCGGACAGCGCCCTGCGTCTGCACTTCGAAGTCGAAGACAGCGGGGTCGGCATCGATGCGCAGGCCCAGCATCGCTTGTTCCGCAAGTTTGAGCAGGCCGACAAGTCCACCACCCGCCGCTTTGGCGGCACTGGCCTGGGACTTTCCATTTGCAAGCAGTTGGTGGAGTTGATGGGCGGCCAGATCGGTTTGCACAGCCGGCCCGGGCAGGGCAGCCGTTTTTACTTTGAGCTGCCCCTGCCGCGCGGCGAGGCGCCGGCCCAGGACGCTGACCCGACCTTGGGCCAGCACGACGCCAGCCTGCATGTGCTGGTGGCCGAGGACGCGCCGACCAACCAGCTCATCGTGGAGGCGCTGCTGCAGGAGATGGGCCACACCGTGCGCTTGGTGGAGAACGGCGAGCAGGCCTTGCAGGCCTTGTTGCAGGAGTCCTTTGACCTGATCTTGATGGATGGGCGCATGCCTGTGATGGATGGGCTGGAGGCGACCCAGCACATTCGTGCGGGCATCTGGCGCGATCAAATCATTGAGCAGTCCCACATCCCGGTGGTGGCTTTGACGGCCAATGCTTCGGACCAGGATCGCGTGCGCTTTCTGGCCGCCGGCATGGACGACTTTCTCACCAAGCCGCTTGAGGAGGCTGCCCTGCACCGGGTATTGAGCCAGGTGATCGCCCAGCACCGGCTGGCAGGGCATGTGCTGCGGCCCCAGCGTTCGTCCGATGCCGGCGTGTCCGGCGGCCCCGACCTGCTGGCGCAGTTGGATGCCTTGCTGCTGCCGCCCGCGGGTGGGGAGATTCAGGCGCCGGCTCCTGCGCCGACAAGTCCGCCTCCAACGATGGAGCCGCGCCGAGGCTTGATGTCGGCCGACCTGAGCGCCCGCATGCGGGCCGTGTTCGTCGAGCAGGCGCCGCTGCGTTTGGTGGAGATCGAGGCGGCGATGCGTGCCGGCGACTGGGAGAACGCCGCCGTGATTTCGCACGGGCTCAAGGGCAGTTTGGCCTATGTGGCCCCCGACAGTGAAGCCTTTCGCTTGGCCCGGCTGCTGGAGGAATTGGCCGATGCCGGGCAAGGCCCGGCCTTTGTGCAACAGTTCGAGCACTTCAGGGCTGCCATCGAAGCAGTCTGCATCGAGGCGATCGAGGGGGGACGATGAAGATTTTGGTGGTGGACGACGAGGCCATCTCGCGCATGGCCTTGATGGACGTGATTCAAAGCGCGGGCAACTACCGCGTGCAGGAGGCCAGCAGTGGCGAAGAGGCCTGGACTCAGCTCAATGCCGCTTTGATTCCACCCATGTTGGTCTGTTGTGACATTCGCATGCCGGTGATGTCGGGCATCGAGCTGCTGCAGCGCGCGCGCGCCAATCCGGCCTTCAAAGACCTGCCCTTCGTGCTGATTTCGATGGCCAATGACGCCGACACCATCAAGAGCGCAATCCAGTTTGGCGTCAGTGGCTACATCGTCAAGCCCTTCACCCAGGGCGATGCCCGGGCGCGCCTGGACAAGGTGCTCAGCCAATGCCATGCCCGCATGTTGGAGGCCCCCGAGTCCACCATGGCGCGCATGAAGCTGATGCCGGATCGCTACCGGGCTTATTTGCTCAGCCTGCAACGCCAACTGGAACTGCTGGTCGCTGAGTTTGCGAACGCGCTGAATGCCGAGGCCCTCAAGACTGCGCGGGAGCGGATGGCGCTGCTGGAAACCGGCCTGGCGCCATTGGGACTTTGGCGTGCGGCACAGCTGTTCAAGCGCTGCGCCGAGGGCGAGCCGACGGCGGCTGATGCGGCCGAGTGCCTCGACGAAGTGCGCCAGCATGTGCATCTGCAGCTCTGCGCGATTTGAACGAGCGGGCTTCCTTCGTAATGGCGATTGACCGCTGATGTCAATCCCCGTAGAACGTCAGGGCGTGCTCAAGTCGGAGGTGTTCGCGTGAAGGCAGCTCCTTTTCCACCTATTGTGGGTGTGCCTCGCTGGGCGGGCGGGGGCTTTGCAGGGTTGTGGCGCCTGGAATTGCCGAGCGGTAGGCTGCATTGCGCGGCCGATGTGGCGGCCGCATTGGGACTGCCCATCGAAGCTGATTTGGCAGAGTTCTACGCCGTCATCGATTCGGAAGATCGGGTCTCGGTGCGTTCTGCCGTCGAGGCGGCTCAGGCCCAAGGCGGGCGCATCAACCGGCGCTTCAAGCTGATTGGTGGTCCGGCGGCCGGTCAATGGGCCCGGCTGACGGCACTGGCCACGCCTGAGGCCCTTGAGGGTGCGCTGACGGACCTGCCGGGCGAGGGCTCGCGGATGGATCATTGGCGCGACTCCGAGCAGCGCTTTCGCCATGCTTTTGACCAGACGCCCACCACGGCAGTGCAGGGCTATGACAGACAACGGCGGGTCATCTACTGGAATGCCGCCAGCGAGGCGCTCTATGGCTGGAGCCGTTTCGAAGCCATGGGCCGGCAATTGGAAGACCTGATCATTCCGCCACCGATGCGCGATGCCGTGGTGGCGCTCCACACCGCCTGGGTGGAGCGGGACGAGGCGATTCCTGCCGCTGAGCTGGAGTTGCTGCACAAAGATGGGCATGCGGTGCCGGTGTTTTCCAGCCATGTGATGCTGCGCAATGGCTGGGGCGACCCTGAGATGTATTGCATTGACGTGGATCTGCGCGCGCAGCGCCAGGCCGCTGTGGAGGGACGCCAGCGTGAGCAGCAGCTGCGGCTCATCAGCCAAGCCAGCCGGGTAGGCTGGTGGGAGTGGCATGCCGAGACGGACAGCTTGAGTTGGTCGGCCGAGTTGGGGCAGTGTTTCGGCCACCCCGAGGCCGGGCAGATCCAGCGTCAGGCGCTGTTGCAGGCCTTGCCACTGGAGTCGCGTCGACAGCTTGAAGGAATCTGGCAGCGTCTGAATCAGGGCATGGGCGCTTTGGATGCCGAGTTGCGCCATCACGGCCCGGGGGGCGAGCGCCACTTCTTGCTCCATGTGGAGGCCGCTGACCCCGAAAAGGGGCAGAGCCGCACGGGCACTTTGATGGACATCACGGAGAGCAAGGACGCCGCTTCTCGCATCGACCGCCTGGTCCATTTCGATCCAGTGACGGGCCTGCCCAATCGCCTGCTGATGCGCGAGCGGCTGGAAGAGGCCATTGCGCGGGCTGCCAATATGGGCGTCAAGGTTCTGGTCGGCTGCCTGGGTTTGGATCAGTTCCGCCTGGTCAATGAATCCTTCGGAATGGCTGCGGGGGATACCTTGCTCAATGGTTGCGCCGAGCGCCTGCGCAACCGGCTGCGTGGGCAGGACTTGGTGGTGCGACTGAACGGTGATCAGTTCGGCGTGGTGCTCGAAGGGGTGCGGGACGCCGAAGAGGCCGAAACCCTGGGCAGCATGCTGCTGGGTCTATTCCGTCAGCCGTTTTCACTGGGCGACCAGGAGCACTTCCTGGGGGCCAGCCTAGGCCTGACGCTCTATCCAGAGGATGGCGAAGGGGCTGAGGGCCTGATGCAGCACGCCGAGACGGCCTTGCACCGGGCCAAGGAGTACGGCCGCGGCTTGCATCAGTTCTTCCGCGCTGAAATGAACGAACGTTCGTTGGAGCGGGTGCAGCTGCTCAATCATCTGCGCCGAGCCATGCCGCAGCGCGAGCTCAGTCTGCACCTTCAGCCCCAGGTGCGATTGAGTGATCGGACCGTGCTGGGCGCGGAGGCGCTCTTGCGTTGGAACAGTGCCGCCCTCGGGCCGGTCGGACCGGATCGTTTCATTCCGCTCGCCGAGGAAACGGGCCTGATCGAACCCATCGGTGACTGGGTGCTGGCGCAGTGCTGTGAGCTGCTGCAGGACTGGCAGGCTCAGGGGCACAGTCGCCTGCGACTGGCCGCCAATCTATCCGGTCGACAGTTCCGCAATGCCGAGTTGGTGTTGCGCTTGGCGCGTGAGCTGGAGCGCTGCGGTGTGCCGGGCAGTGCGCTGGAGGTGGAGGTCACCGAGTCGGTGCTGCTGGAGCGCGAGGGCCGCACGCGCGAGATGCTGTTCGCCCTCAAGGATCTGGGCGTCAGCCTGGCGATTGACGACTTTGGCACCGGCTACTCGTCGCTGTCCTATCTGCGGCGTTTCCCGGTTGATGTGCTCAAGGTGGATCGCAGCTTCATCCACGATTTGGGTCAGGGCGCTGACCATGACGCCTTGGTGCGCGCCATTGCCGGCATGGCCCATGCGCTCAAGCTGACCGTGGTGGCCGAAGGCGTGGAGACGGCCGAGCAGGCCGCGTTCCTGACGGCCTTGGGGTGCGAGGTGGGGCAGGGCTGGTTGTTTGGTCGGCCGGTTGCGCCGGCCGAGTTCAAACAGCGCTATCTGACTCCAGCCGGCGGCTCACTCTGAGGCGCTGGCTGCACCGTCTTGCGCCCGCACCAGGGTGGCGCGGCGCGACTTCGGCTGGGCCACCGCAGCTGCGGCCGGCGCCGGGGCTTCAGCCTCTTCGGCCGTCTGGATGACACGCGAGTAGGGCGTGAGCAGCGGCACCAGCTGGGCGTAGATCTTGGGCGTGCCGGCCAGCACTTCGCGCTGGTGCAGGAAGTCGGATTCGCCGGTGAAGTTGCCCACCAGGCCACCGGCCTCGGTGATGATCAGCGAGCCGGCGGCCACATCCCAGGGCGACAGGCCGGTCTCGAAGAAGGCGTCGTAATAGCCGGCCGCTACATAGCAGAGGTCCAGCGAGGCCGCGCCCGGGCGGCGCACACCGGCGGTCTGCTGCATCACGTCCTCGAACAGCTTCAGGTAGCGCTTGAAGTTGTCGCCGCGGCGGAAGGGGAAGCCCGTGCCCACCAGGGAATCGGACAAGCGGGTGCGGCGCGAGACGCGCAGGCGGCGGTCGTTCAGGAAGGCGCCGCGGCCCTTGCTGGCGTGGAAGAGGTCGTTGCGCGTCGGGTCATACACGACCGCCTGCTGCACTTGGCCGCGGAAGGCCAGCGCAATCGACACGGCATAGATCGGCAGGCCGTGGATGAAGTTGGTGGTGCCGTCCAGCGGATCGATGATCCACTGATAGTCGGACGACTGGTTGCCATGCTCCTTGCCCGATTCTTCGGCCAGGATGGCGTGCTGGGGATAGGCTTCCAGCAGGGTCTTGATGATGACGGCTTCTGCCGCGTGGTCGACTTCGGTGACGAAGTCGTTGTACGCCTTGGCGCCCACCTTGATGATGTCCAGATCCAGCGAGGCGCGATTGATGAGCGCGCCGGCGGCACGGGCGGCCTTGATGGCCACGTTCAGCATGGGGTGCAAAGCAGCAGAAGACATGCGACAGATTCCTGGATCTGGTTAAGGGGTGGGCTGGCGATGAGAAAGAGCAGCCGCATCGTGCGACGCGGCAAAAGCAAGGCCGGCCCATGTATCCATCAGACCGGCCGCAATAATGCCCGGGATTCTACTGATGTTGACGAGGCCTTCTGTCGTGCATTCCACACGCTTCATCTTGATGAATACGAGCCATCCGGGCAATGTCGGCGCCGTCGCCCGGGCCATCAAGGTGATGGGCTTTGGTGAATTGGTGCTGGTGCAGCCCCGTTTTGCCGATGTGCTGACACAGGACGAGACCCTGGCCTTCGCCAGCGGTGCCACCGAGGTGCTGGAGCGCGCCCGCGTGGTGGGGCGCCTGGAAGACGCGCTTGATGGTGTGCAGTTCGTGGTGGGCACGGCCATGACGCCACGCGACTTCGGCCCCCCCTGTCATGCGCCACGCGCCCTGTTCGAAGAGCTGGCCGCGCGGCCCGAGCCGCCCAGCCTGGGGCTGGTGTTCGGCAGCGAACGCTATGGCATGGCCAATGAGGATGTCTATCGTTGCCATGCGGTGGTCTCCATTCCCACCGCGCCCGACTACGGTTCGCTCAATCTGGCCCAGGCGGTGCAGATCCTGGCCTATGAATGGCGCCAGGCCTTGGGGGGCTTTGCGGTCCAGGGGCGCACCAAGGCACCCGATCTGGCCGATGCCCAGGCCGTGCAGGGTTTGCTGACCCATTGGCAGCAGGCGCTGGAAGCCGTGGGCTTTCTGGACCCGGCCGCGCCTCGCAAACTGATGCCACGCCTGAATCAGCTCTTCAACCGCGCCGGGCTGCAAAGCGAAGAGATCCATATCCTGCGCGGCATTGCCCGTGCCATGCAGGCCGCGCCGAAAGACCGTTGAGGCGCGCTCCAGAGCCGTCTTCCCTACACTCGCCGACCCTCTCCGGACTCTGATTGCCCATGTTTGCCCGCCTGCGTGAAGACATCGCCACCATCCTCGAGCGCGACCCCGCCGCGCGCAGCGGCTGGGAGGTGTTTTGGTGTTATCCGGGTCTGCACGCGCTGATCATTCATCGGCGCGCCCATTGGCTGTGGCGGCGCGGCTTCAGCACCCTGGCGCGTTTTGTCTCGCACCTGGGGCGCTTCTTGACCGGCATCGAGATCCATCCCGGCGCTCAGTTCGGCCGCCGGGTCTTCATCGACCACGGCATGGGCGTGGTGATCGGCGAAATGGCCGAGATCCATGACGACGTCACGATCTACCAGGGTGTGACCTTGGGCGGGACCACCCTGGTCAAAGGTGCCAAACGCCATCCCACGCTTTCAAAGGGCGTGGTGGTGGGGGCCAACGCCTGTGTGCTGGGCGGCTTCACGGTGGGCGAGGGCGCCAAGATCGGCTCCGGCGCCGTGGTGACCAAGCCGGTCCCCCCCGGGGCCACGGCGGTGGGCAACCCGGCCCGCATCATCGAGGCCAGCCAGGCCCAGATGCGCGAGGACGCTGCCAGCAAGATGGGCTTCTCGGCCTATGCCGTGACGCAGGGGGACGATCCGGTGGCGCAGGCCATGAAGGGGTTGATCGACAACGCCGCCGGCCACGAGCACCAGATCGCACTGCTGTGGCAAGCCTTGCAGCGCCTGGAAAAAGGTCTGGGTGACTGCGTGCCGGCCGACGCCCAGGCCACCGAGCACTTCGACGCCGAGCAGCTCAGCCGGCTGGTGAAGTAGGCGTCAGCGCGGGCTTCTGCGCCGATTTGGGCCGAAACGCCTTGCAGACCGATTCGTCGGTTTCCAGGTAGGGCCCACCGATCAGGTCGATGCAGTAGGGCACGGCGGCGAAGATGCCGGGCACCTCGGGCAGCCCGCCCAGAGTTTCGGCAATGGCCTTGGGTTGGCCGGGCAGGTTCAGGATCAGGCTGCGGCCGCGCACCCCCGCCGTCTGTCGCGACAGGATGGCTGTGGGTACAAAGCGCAGCGAGATCTGGCGCATCTGCTCGCCAAAGCCGGGTAGCTCGCGCTCCAACACATCGCGGGTGGCTTCGGGTGTCACATCGCGTGGTGCCGGGCCGGTGCCGCCGGTGGTCAGTACCAGGTCGCAGCCAGCCTCGTCCACCAACTCGCGCAGGGTGGCGGCGATGGTGGCGCGCTCATCCGGAATCAGCCGGGGCTCGAACTCGATGGGGTTGCGCAGCGCGCGGCTGAGCCACTCCTGCAGCGCAGGCAGGCCCTTGTCCTCGTAGACGCCGCTGCTGGCGCGGTCGGAGCAGCTGACGATGCCGATGCGCACACCGTCCATCAGGCCTGCTCCGGTGCGGGTTGTTCCTTCAAGAACTGGAACAGTTCGCGAAAGCCACGGCCGCTGCGGGCTTCCGGGTTGGCCGCCGCGTCCTTGCGGGCCGAGCGCACCAGGCTGCGCAGCTGCTGCACATCGACGCCCGGGTGTTCGGCGATATAGGTTTGCAGGGCCTCGTCGCTGGCGATCAGCTCGGTGCGCACGAATTCCAGCTGGTGCAGGCGCAGCTGGTCCTGCGCATGGCCCAGTCGGAAAGCCGCCACCGCCTCTTCAAAGGGCTGGGGGTCGACCTGGCGCATCAGCTTGCCGATGTATTGCAGCTGCCGGCGCCGCGCCCCATGGGCGGTGATCTTCTTGGCGTCGCGCAGGGCGATGCGCAGGGTTTCGCCCATCTCCAGCGCGTTCAGGCGCGAGTCGGGCAGGCTCAGCAAGTCTTCGCCCAACTTTTGCAGCGCATCGCTTTCGCGCTTGAGTTGGGTCTTGCTGGGGCCGTACTCGTCTTCGTCGTCGGTGTGCAGCAGGTGCGAGGGCGGTCCGGGCCGGGCGCGCTTGGGTCGATCAGGGTTTGCCATGGGCTCATCATAATGAGCGCCCCTTGATGACAGACTCACCCATGACCGCAGCCCAAGGCTTTGCGCATTCGCGCGACGAGTTCCAGGACCTGGTGGAACGCACTCTGCAAAAGGCCCGCGAGCGTGGCGCCAGCGATGCGGCCGCCGAGGTCAGCGAGGGCGCCGGCCTGTCTGTCTCGGCCCGCCTGGGCAAGCTGGAAAACGTGGAGCGCAATCGCGACAAGTCCCTGGGCGTCACGGTCTATCTGGGGCAGCGCCGAGGTCATGCCAGCACCTCTGACTTTTCCGATCGGGCGCTGAGCGACACCGTGCAGGCCGCCTACGACATCGCCCGCTTCACCGCTGAAGACCCGGCCGCCGGCCTGCCCGATGCCGAGGATCTGCTGCTGGAGCCGGCCCCGGATCTGGACCTTTTCCACCCCTGGAGCGTCGACGCGTCTGCGGCGGCGGAGATTGCCCTGCGCTGCGAAGCGGCGGCCCTGCAGACGGATCGGCGCATCAGCAATAGCGAGGGCGCGGCGGTGTCGGCGCAGCAGTCGCACTTCTTTGCGGGCAACTCACGCGGCTTTCGCGGCGGCTATGCCAGCAGCCGTCATTCGGTGTCGGTGGCCCCGATTGCCGGGCGCGGGGCGGGCATGCAGCGCGATGCCTGGTACAGCAGCGAGCGCCGCGCCGAGGATCTGGCGGCACCCGAGGCCATCGGCCGCTATGCCGCCGAGCGCGCGCTTTCGCGCCTGAAAGCGCGCCGCGTGGCCACGGCGGAAGTGCCGGTGCTGTTCGAGTCCACCGTGGCGGCCGGCTTGCTGGGCGCCTTGGTGCAGGCCACCAGCGGTGGGGCGCTCTACCGCAAGGCCAGCTTCTTGCTGGACAGCCTGGGTCAGCCGGTTCTGGCCTCGCACATCGATGTGGAGGAAGACCCCCTGTTGCCGCGTGGCAAGGGCAGCTCGGCCTTTGACGATGAGGGGGTGCGCACGTGCGCGCGCAAGGTCGTGCAGGGCGGGGTGCTGTCGGGCTATTTCCTCTCCAGCTACTCGGCGCGCAAGCTCGGCATGAAGACCACCGGCCACGCTGGCGGTTCGCACAATCTGGCGATGAAGAGCCGTTGCACCGCGCCGGGTGATGACCTGCCCACCCTGATCCGACGCTTGCACCGGGGGTTGTTCGTCACCGAGTTGATGGGGCAGGGCGTCAATTACGTCACCGGCGATTACTCGCGTGGCGCCAGCGGTTACTGGGTCGAGAACGGCGAGATTGCCTTCCCGGTGCAGGAGGTGACGATTGCCGGCAATCTGCGCGAGATGTTCCAGGACATCGTGGCCATCGGCAACGACCGCTACACCTTGGGTACCAAGACCGTGGGTTCGGTGCTGGTTTCGCGGATGAAATTGGCCGGCAGCTGAGGGAAAACGCGGACCCCTGCGCGGTGTCAGATTGGGTGGGTCTCTCTAGACTGCGCCCGCTGATCATTCACCGTTGAAGGAGTCCTTGATGGAGCGTCGTTCCTTTGTCGGCCAGGCCGGTTTGGCTGGCATCCTGGCCGCCGGCATGGCCCCGGCCGTGCAGGCCCAGACCGCCCTGCGTTGGCGGCTGGCCTCCAGCTTTCCCAAAGCGTTGGACACCATCTATGGGGCGGCCGAGGTGTTCGCCAAGAAGGTCGCCGAGATGTCGGGCGGCAAGTTCCAGATCTCGGTGCATGCCGGTGGCGAGTTGATGCCCGCCTTTGGCGTGGTGGATGGGGTGCAGAACGCCACCGTCGAGATGGCCCACACCGCGCCCTATTACTTCTTTGGCAAGGACGAGACCTTTGCTCTTGGGTGTGCCATTCCCTTTGGCTTGAACAGCCGCCAGATGACGGCCTGGCAGTACGAGGGCAATGGCCTGAAGCTGATGCGTGAGTTCTACGCCAACTACAACATCATCCATTTCCCCATGGGCAACACCGGTGCCCAGATGGGCGGCTGGTATCGCAAGGAAATCAAGGGCGTCGACGACATCAAGGGCATGAAGATGCGTATTGGTGGCTTCGCCGGCAAGGTGCTGGAGCGCATGGGCGGAGTGCCCCAGAACATCCCGGGCGGCGAGATCTACCAGGCGCTGGAAAAGGGCACCATCGACGCCGCCGAGTGGGTCGGCCCCTATGACGATCTGAAGCTGGGCTTCTTCAAGGTCGCGCCCTTTTATCACTACCCCGGCTGGTGGGAGGGCGGCCCGCAGCTCGACCTCTACATCAACACCAAGGCCTATGCCGGTTTGCCGGCTGAGTACAAGGCCATCGTTGAAGCGGCCTCAGCCTTTGCGCACACCGAGATGCAGGCCCGCTACGACGCCCGCAACCCGGCCGCGCTGACTCAGCTCCTGGCCAACAAGACCAAGCTGGTGCAAATGCCCACGCCGGTGATGGATCTGGCTTTCAAGGAGTCGATGGCGCTCTATAGCGAGATCGCAGCCAAGAACCCGAACTGGAAGAAGGTCTATGAGGACTACGCCGCCTTCCGCAAGGAAAGCAACCGCTGGTTCCGCTACACCGAGGCCATCTTCGATCGGTACATGCAGAGCAAGGTGACGCAGCTTTAAGGGTTGGCGTAAGGGCTGACGCAACAAAAAGGGCCGCATCGGGTGATGCGGCCTTTTGTTCTTATCGGGCCTCAGCCGACTTCATTCAAGCGCTGGAGGGTCGCCTTCGGCCTGTCGCTCCGGCTCGGTGGTCTGCAGGATTTCGCTCAGCAAAGCCGTTGCGTACGTGCCCGCAGGCAGGGAAAAGCTGAGCACCAACTGGTCAGCCTGCGGCCACTCCCAGGTCATGTCCACCGCAGAGGCCACCAGGGGGCGTCGCTCCTGGTCCAGACCGGCGTGCTCCAGTCCATCGCACAGGACGGCGTGCCGCTCGGCCACGCTGTTCTCCAGGGCCTGCGCTTGGTCGGTGCTCGTCACCCGGCCGCGACCCCACAAGGGGCCGGTGGGCCGGCCTGCAGCGTCCATCACGTCACCTGGTAGGGGCTTGCCCCAGAGTCCTTGCTGAATTCGCAGCGCCAGCACTTCATTGAAGACAAAGGAGCGCACCGCTGAGAGATAGATGCCCTTTTTCTTCGGGTTGCGCACGCGAATCTCGCGCGCCAGCATGGCCCGGCCTTGCTCGACGTTGCCGCCGTCAAAGCCGAATCGCTGTGCGCCGAAATAGTTGGGGGCGCCCCTTGAGGCCACGGCCTGCAAATTGGCCTCGATCGCTGCGCGCTCGCCAGCGACATCCCGCAGCACGATGCGAAAGCGGTTGCCCTGCAGATCGCCGGGGCGTAGCTTCTTGACATGCCGGCTTTGGCTCAGGACCTTGAATTCCGGGTGTTGCAGCTGCGTCAGGTCGGGCGTCTCGCCGGCCTTGCCGGTGGGCAGATAGATGCTGAACCACTGCCGAGTCACGGCGTAGCGGTCCTTCAGTCCGGCATAGCCCACATCCCAGTCCTTCACCCCGGCCGCCTCGGCCAGCTGCTGCGCGACAAAGGCGGTGTTGGCGCCGTTCTTCTCAACATCCAGCCAAAGGTGCTCGCCAGCCCCGGAGGGCAACTGCAAAGGCAGTTCCGTTACCTGGAAGTCCTCGTTCAGGACCTTCAGCCGGCCGCTGGCGCCACTGTCTGGATAGGCCTTGGGCCACTGCGGAAGGCTGGTGTAGAGAGCTTCGGTCATGAGGAAGATGTGGCAATGGCGACAGAAAGAGCCGAGCGCTCGAGGCGCAAAACAAAAAGGGCCTGGCGCGAAGCCAAGCCTGCGACATGGAGCATCAAGTTGCACTGACGGTGCAGCAACGGATTGCACTTCTGGCCCGCGAAGGCCAGATCTGCTGCCGAGATTTGCATGCGGCCCCGTCTGTTAGGTGAATCAACGCGCTGCACTTTGCACAAAGGCTTTGGCTGCCCTTGCACTTTGTCGTTCGCATCGTGCGGCCGGTTGGCGATCCACCAGTTGCCGCTCAGGCGAACTACCTCAAGGCTCGGGCCAGCGTGGTGAGCTGCATGGGGAACCAGCGCCCGGCACGTCCGGCCGGGCGATTGAAAGGCGGGACGCGGCCGTCCGCGAGCCTGACAGTTGGATGCGTGCAGAAGTCCATAACCCGCGTAGCATCTGCGTAGGCCTCGCGGACACGAGGTTCCGCCCGTTCTCGCGCTGCATCCAGCAAGGTGATCTAGAAATGGTGACATCTCAGAGAAGGCGCCGAACCGAGCTCAATCGGCGCATCGGAATGCTCTTGATGCGGCGTTTGCTCGGCTCGCTGGAAGGCCAGATCTGGGATCGCATGCGCGCTGTCGGACGCGAGTTCGGCAGCCCGGATTTTGATCGCCTGATGGAAGAGGACTATCGCCTGCGTCAGGGCATTTTCGATCCAGTACTCGCCACGAACATCACAAAGCGCCCATAGGGTTTGCCAAGGGCACGCTACTCGTTCCGCAGGCCTTCGACACACCCTTGCCTCATGACGCCCTCGCAGACTCCAATGGCGGTACTGAGCTCAATTCGCTCGACTATCGCCGGCAGCAATCGAGGGTGCCGCTTCGATCTCCACCCTGAGAATCGGCCATCATGCGCAGCGCTCGATGACGGACGCTGTCGCTAGCCTGCACTGACCAGCAGCGCTCGCTTTGATTGACCGCCGCTCGTTTTGCCGAAGGGGTGCTGTGTAGCTGTTGTGACCGGTCGCTGCAGCGGAGCAAACTCACGCTGATGATCATCAAGCGGTCGTTGACGATGGCAGACAGGGGCGAGCGCGAAGGCGACCTGTCCGCAGCCTACCGGCTGAAGGCGACGCTAGCGGGAGTCAGTGCCGCACTGGTGACTAAGCAGTGTCGGCTCGAATCGTCGCATTCCCTTCGGGCTCGGTGCAGGGCTGAAACCTGTCTACGAAACCCCAGAGCGATTTGCCCTGAGGCGCACGGTCACTCTTCCTTGTTCTTAGGCTGCATGAACTGGAGCACCTGGTCGACACAAGCCGGGTCGCCCAGGTCATCCAGCGCGGTATCGCGCAGCTTGCCCTCGCTCCCGGCCAACGCCCAGGAAACCCCCACACTGCCGGGAGGCAGCATCCGTCCGACGCGTTCTGCCAACTGCTGGTCCCGCTCCCGAAGCACCTTGATGGCGAGGAGCAACAGCACGCGCCGGCTCGAAAAGGTTGAGAGTGTCTCGGCGGCCTTGAGCATTGCATCCGTGTCGCCCGCGTAAGCCAGCAACAGCAGCAGCCTTGACGCGACGCGCGGAATCTTGCCAGTCAAGACCTTCGGCGTGATGCGCTGCAGAACCGAAGGCGCGATGTGCTCGTGCGCGACCATCAAAGCGTGCGCTGCCTGCTGCCGAATCCACTTGTCGCCAGGACTAAGCGCGATGTCCATCAGTGCCTCTTGGAAGCGCTCCTCCGCCTGGTTGACCAGCAAGACGAAGATGGCGTAACGAAGATCCAAGTCGCGGGTGTCAATGGCCAGGCTGTACACGTCATCGGCAGTCGCTGCGTTGAGTGCGCCCAGTTTGCCCAGCGCTTCAATGGCGGCCTGCGCGATCGGGAGGTGCTCCTCCTCGCCGTAGTAGGCTGATCGAGTGGACCACCCGTTCTTGGCAAGCCGCAAGAGCGTAGCGCGATGATCTGGATGCGGCTTCGCGTCGAGCAAGGCTACCAGGGTTTGACAAACGCGGCTGCCCTTGTTCTCGGCAAGAGCAAGTATCGATGGTGGCAGCGGAGCCGGCAGTGGCGTAGCCACAGCAATCAATGCTGGCGCCACTACGTCTGCGAACCGATGGGATAGGCTAGCCTGAACATCCTCAGCCATGCTGTGTCGAATGGCGAAGTCAATCGCGAGCTCTGCGGCCTTTTCGTCATCAGAATGCGCCAGGAGCCACCGGGCGTCTTCCGCAGAGCCGACTGGCATGTACTTGTCTAGCTTCATCCGGAAAACTCGCACCTCCTCGCTGGACGAGCTGATTCGACCGACCAAGGACTGCGCTTCGGTGGAGAGAACCGGCACTTGCTTCTTCTCGAGCGCATAGGCGGCCTCGCTGACTTCGTCGAACGGGCTCAAGAGCGATGGAGCAGTCCAGGGCGCTGCGCTTTCCTTGTGAAGCTTCTCGGAGACATCGCGCCGGTCGCGCAGGTCGCCAAGTTCCACCGCAATCTCGACCAATCGGGCCTCTTTGCTCTCCCGGACCAACTGGTCAATCACGCCAGGAAAGCGAGCAGCCGCGTTTTCAACCAAGCAAGTTAGTGCGCTGATCCGAACACCGGGGTCTTGATGGCCTGTGAATACCAGATCCACAAGATCCTGTTCGACCTCCGGTAGCCAATGTTTGGTCAAGACGATCCAAAGTGTGCCCTCGCCGTCTCCGTGGCGTGCGACCCGATAAACGTCCCTCAGCTCGTCGGCGGGCACCGGCACGTCCCCAGCAAGGCGATTCAGCCAGCGCGGAAGCAGTTGATCGCGATGTCGGTGCTTAAGTAGAAGTTGGTACCCCGATGTTGCACGTACCTTGTCGATGTAGCTAGAAAGAAACTCGCCGGCAGTCCAGCCGCTGTCATCGTCAGAGTAGTACTGGACGTAGTCCTCGTTGAACTCCTTGTTCTTGACACCGAGCGAAAACTCCTCAGCCCGCCGCAGCTCTGCCTCGCTCGGGGTGAGCTCTGCCACAGCTAGGTCCACAATCGCCTCGAACCCCTGAAGATCCCTCAGCGCGCCTGTCGAAATGGCGTCCTCCGAGCTGATGTACCCGAAGTACACCGCCGTAGAGGCTGCATCAAGGAACGCAGGCGTCAAGTTAGGGGCCACGCGCTCGATCGCCGCCACGAAGTCTGCGCGGAAGTCATCGCGGCCATGGGGTAGCATGTCACGGATGAAAGTCTCAACGACCATCCTGACCGAGGCGTCTGCCCGCATACGTTCATACCAGGCCTCCGGGTGGCTGGGTTCTCCCCAGGTCATGTGCCCCCCAAAACTTCGGTCGGGCCGGTGCAGAAGAAAGCGTGCCACCTCCGCGATATTGCAGGTGCTGGATCCGACTGCCTCAGCAAGTCTGAGGTTCCGTTCGAACTCCTTGCCACCCTCGCAGACCGCGCCGACCAGCCACGTATCAATCTTTGCCTGAACCTCAGACGAGGGCTTGGGCCGCAGCTCTGGCGTCCTATCCAGTGCATAGAGCAACCTGGCCGACGCGGCAATGCCCCACGACTCGTCGGGTCCATTCGACGAAGAGAGCGTCTCAATCAAAAGCCGCAGCGACTTGACCGTAACGTTCTCCGCCCTCTTCAGCGCCTGTTCAATCCCGGCCTCAACCCGCGGATGATAGTAAGACACCGTGCCCTCGGACTGGCGCAGGTTCCGCGCAGCGACGAAGAAATTGACCAGCGGCATCGCTCCCTTTTCAAAGGCTTCGTGCGCGTCGGCAAGTGCACCGTCGATCTGGCGCAATAGCTGTAGCGCCACCTTGTCATTGGCCTTCAGCAGCCCCCATAGCACGGCTGCGGCGCGGACATCTTCGCGCTCCTCAATTTGGTCTACCACCGTCCGTTCAATGGAGTCCTGGTGGGCGCGCTGAATTGCGTCGGTGATCAACTGGGAGTCTGAGCGCCTTTCCCTGTCCGCAGGTGTGGCCATCGCGTCGAAGAACTTCTGGATTTCGAGCGGCGTTGCAAGCTCAGCCAGCACGACCGCCTCGTTTTCTTTAACCAGCGTCTGGACGTTGCGCGGCAGATTGCTGATGCGGGTACGGTAGAGGCGTTGACGCTCGCGCACGCCGTAATGCTCGGCCTCAAGGCTCACTTCCCAACGCTTGACCGTTTGTAGCGCGCCGGAGCTTCTGGCGACGTCCAAACGCGAGGTTGCAACGACCAGCCGATCGGGCCGGGCGTGCGCGAAGTGCTGGGCGAGCTGATCGTTCCATGGGCGACTTCTTGGATCGAAGTCGTAGCGCCCCCATGGGTCCTCGATGTCATACAAAACTGGCGGTGGCGTCCTGTCGTCCCTGATCTGTTCAGGTCCGAACTTGATGGGAACCCTTGTAAGCCCTGGAATGTCCTTGCGAAGCTCGTCGTAGAGCTTCAGTGTGGCCATGGTTTTTCCGGTGCCCGACTGGCCAATGATCAACGCCGCATTGCGCTCGAGCATTGCCGCTTTGATCTCTCCCCAGTTGATTGGCTTTATGTAGTGCTCGAGCTCAGGAGAACTGGCGATGTAGCCGTCGTGAGCACGGATGACTTCCTCAAGCTCCGCGCGCGTCCAGCGACCGCCACCCGCCCCACCCATGCGGGCCCGGGCTTCGTCCCGGAGCTTCCGGCGGCACTCTTCCAATTTCGCGTTCGGCACGCGTAGCTTCTCCGAGAGTAAGGCCTTGATGTCGCGCTCGAGCCGCTCGAAATCCTGGTTCCCGACGATTGCCACCCGCCCAGCTGAACCCGCGGGCATCGCATCCTTGATGGAGACGGCCATATCGATGGCCTTTGGCCAAAGCCCCGCGCTGCGAACCTGTAAGCCGCGGGCGCCTCCATTCACAGCAGCGGAGGTCACCAGTAGGTATCGATTTCGCGGATCCGCCAAGCGGCTCGCGGCCGAAGGACGGTTTGTTCCGTGCTCGAGCAGCCCTTTCACCCCAGCGACAGACCAAGCGTCGCCGCTGCGGAGCTTTGCCTGAACTATTAGTCGGTACTGTTCGACCATGGCGGTCGTCACCACACGCCCAGGCTCGGTTTCGGCAAGATCTGCTTCGATGTCCTCCTCTGAGGCCGGCTCGAGGACAACCTCCTTTGCGAACTCACTCGACAGCACCAGGTCAAGCGCCAACCAGACGGAGACGTCGATCTGATACTCATAACCGGTCATCGAATGACTGCCGGAGCCGGCTTTCCTCATGCTTGGCGCTTTGGCATTCTTGTTGCTCACGTCTTGTCCTTACCTATGAATCAACAGTCGTTCTCGCCAGCGTACTAGACGTCAGCGGCCAGCCAAATCCTTGAAGACTGCCAGCGGTCAGAAGGGTAGAAGAGCTTTCGGTGCGTCAACGGTTTGGGGCTTGACCGACGGGCGCTTTTCCTAGCCGCGCGCGTCCTCGTTGCGTCGAATTGAGCAAGTCGGCTCCGCCAATAGCAGCCGTCCACGCACCGCTTCCGCCTGTGAATGATCGGCGATGCGTGAACAACGGCCGGTCGGCGCCTTCGTGAGCAATGACCGATGCCGGTCAAAGCCGCCACTCGTAGCATTGACGACGAACGACAGCACCCAGACTGATCCGATCATCACCAGGACGCGCAACTGATGAGCCCGGAGTCCACAAACAGACTCGTGGCCTTGAGTGCGCTCAAGCGGCTCTTTGTCCCGAAAACAGAGCGTCGCTCGGTGAGTGCCGCCTTCTTGAGTCAATCGGCGCAGACCCGTCAACCAATAGTCCCCAGGGGCTGGGCGGCGGAAGACGTTGTTTTCAGGTCCGCAGGCCTCGCTGTCTGCCGAATCGCAGCTGCTGTCTCGAAGGCTTTCTTGCGAATGCGCGGGTCCTTCATCGTGATACCTTCGGCCTCAAGAGCACGGTAGATCCCTCGGCGCGTCGGCACCGTGTTTTGGGTGACGAGGGCGCGAACAACGCTCTCAGTCTGGTGCAGGAGAGCGTCTAGTCGCTTTCGACTGAGGTCGGCCATGACCTCGGTTCGATGAGCAGCGAACGCCCTGTAAAGGTCGCCACACTGATATCGGATGTAGGCCACGCTGGTCCCGAACTTCCCGGCAAGGTCGGTTGCGTCCAAATAGCGATCCGACACATCCAGCGAGGCGGCCATTTCAGCCATCAGTCGGTCCATGTCCTCCCGGGACAGCCGGTGGAACTTCCGAGTTCTCGGCGTTGCGCCGGTCCGTAAGGATGGTGGGCTGGTCGACGGCGGCTCGGACAAGAGGTGAACTGGATCGAGGTTCAGTCGAAACGCGACCTCCAGGAAGCTGGTGAGTGTTGGCCGCATACCCCGAGCCAGCCAGTCGCGCATGGTGTCAAAGTCCATGTGGAGGCGTCGTGCGAACTCGGCCCCTGACTTGCAACCGTGCAGTTCGCAGAGCTGTTGAAGGTTCTGAGAGAAGCGGCCGATAGTCGCAAACTCGGGGGCCACGGCCCCCGTCGCGATCATCTTGGAGACGGCATCGGCATCGAAGAGCTGTCGCGGCGTCGGCTCTGACTCTTCCCACAGGCCGGTGCGTGCTCCGAGGCTTCCGCTGCACGCCCAACATCTTCCGTAGGCGTTGCTATCCGAAAGGACTCGCTGGAGGCGGCCGCAACGCAAGCACTCGTTCACAAGGGCCGAGGCGTGCACGGGGCAGTGACTGACGCTCCGACAGGACCACAGAAGCGGATACACGCACGGTTCTGAGCGGTCGATGTTCTGTGCCAGGCAACTCGGGCACCAGCGCATCGAATGCTCCAGCAGCCCTCCGCCTTTTGGGTCGAGCAGGTCTCGCCAGGGAATGAACGTGCAGCGTTGCAGATCATCACGCCCCGTCAGCGCGTTGAGGGCGGCAGAGACCTCGATCGCGTACTTGCCGAAGCCGTTGATCGTTTTGGCGTAGTCTGTGGAGAAACGATGACCGCAGCTGACTTCACAAATTCCGGTGCGCGGCAACACGAACTCTGTCATCAAGTCGCGGACGCGGAGGCAGTGTCTCGCCGCAAGTCGATGCAGGTAGCTCAGCAAGGATTCGTGCAACGCGGTTCCCGCATCGGCGGGCTCAAGGCGGTACAACGCGCTTCTTGGCGGAAGATCCTGTGCTTCATCAGCCTCAAAGAGATCGGGACAATTTCTCACGGCAGCGCTCCCCTCACGCGGACGTTGACGGGGCCGGGTCGGAGGCTGTACGCACTGCATCTCGACTTGGTCCCCGGTTGCCGACCTTGCTCGATTTGCCACGCTTTTGGGGCTTCTCTTTCTCCTCGGTAGTTTGGGGCGGAAAGGGCGCGTCAAGTGCGGGCATGCTGTCGAGGCCGAGCTGCCTCGCGAGCTCGTCGTCCGAGCACTGCAGCAAGCGGGCTTCCCCAGCTTTCGCTTCTTCAGTGAGTTGCAGAACAGTGCCGTTCAGAAGCGCCGCCTCCTTGATGGCAGCTCTCGTCAAGACCGGTGCCCCCGGCTTTGAGAGGACAGAAACGAGGGCTCGGTCCAGCCAGTCTTTGAGGACGCCCACGCAACCTACTGACCGTGCCAAGAAGTAGTCGGCATGCTGAATGAGATCTGCCTCCTTCTCGATAGGAATGGCTTCGAGAAACGTATGCAGAACGTTGACGAATGCCTGCGGCGCCTGGCCTTGGGCACCTGTCATCAAGGATGCGCCAGCATCGAGCTTGTAGCGCGGGAAATGGACGACGTCCGACCGCCGCAGTAGCTGGCCTCCGCCATCCAGGATACCGAGGAGGTCGTAGGCGCCGATCAAAAGGATTGGCTTCCGGAGCTGCACTGCAAGTGATTTCAGCACCTCGAACTGCAAGATGGGTATGCCGCTCTTCTTGATGCGTAGTAGGGCGCTGGCCTCTTCAATGATCATGACCTGAACGTCACGACTTTCGATCAAGCTTTCGAAGCTTCGCCTGAGCTCCTGGGGGATAAGGCCCCGTGCCGAGTTCACCGTGGATCCGTCGAGTTCCACCTGCATTTGGGGGATGAACTTCTTCCGAACCAGCGCCTCGTTGGCCTTTACAAGGGCTCGGGTGAAGAAGTCGCCCCAGCTGAAGTTACCGTCCAGCGGAGACGTGGCCTTGAATGACAGATATGGCAAAAAGCCTGGGTCCCGCTCCATGCGCTCGGCGTGCAAGGCACAAAGATGCCGCTGCACGGCCCGAATGATGGTGCTCTTCCCCACCCCACTTGGGCCCACGAGTGCAGCAACGGTTTCCGGTCTGGGGCTCGTGACGAGGCGAATGACGTGATCCAGAACATCCTCCAGCTGGTCGTGCTTGACGATCTTTTCGCGAAACCTATTGATCCGGGGGTCGAGGTGGGAGTCGTTCATAGGTCCTCCAGGATGCGGGGTTGAAAGGCAGAGGTCGACTTGCAATCAGGTGCTGGCACAGGGCCAGGCTTTGGAGCCGGAGGTGTCTGCTGCCGCGAATCGGTCAGCTTTGCCCTGTGGTTTTGAGCCTCCAAATCGTTGCGGGCTTGTCGCGCGACGTCTTCCTCAAGTTCTCTTTCTGAGAGGAAGGCGGCAATTCGCGCGGCATTCAGCCGCGCTTTTCGTCCGCTGATCCGGTCAGTTAGCCTGATCTGTTCCGTGGCTCGCTGAACAGCACGCTCCGTCAGCATCGAGAAGACGGCGAAGTGCTCTGAATAGCATGCATGCCAGGAGCCATTGACACACGCATAGGCGACGCCGCAGTTGAAGGGGTCGTATCGAGCACGGACGGATGTGCCCTGGACGCCAGGTTGATTGAAAACTGGGCTTCTGAACCAGCGGTAGTTCACCTTGATGCCCGCCGGGCAGACCTTGGCATGGCCCCTGTGCACTTCGGGGCAACTCTCCATCAGGAACTTCTCGTCGTACGGGATGACGCGGTGCTTGCGCTGCCCGTGGGATCTGAGGCCCAGTGCCCAGGCCTCGTTTGGCGACATGTCCAGGCCGGTGTGATGGTTGACGTGGTAGACCTCATCCAGATACGCCTGGAACCCCTCGTCAAATCGATCCATCGTCCAGACCGCGTGTCGGGTGGGCTCGACCTCGGGGCTCACGCGCCTAAAGTAGTTCTCCACCACCTCTGTGCTGCCCATCAGCCGCTTGATGAACTGCTCTTGGGAGGTGTTGAAGATGCGCTCGCAGACACTGCCCTCTCGGGGTTTTCCGGCGCGGCGTTCGCGCTTGTCGATGCCGAGCGAGGCCACTAGCTTTTCAAAGTAGACGCCCTTGAACTCTGAGCCCTGGTCCACGACTAGCTTTTGATGGACGCGTCCGTGACGTCGGACGCAGTCCCGCATGACCATCATGCAAGACCGATAGCTGGGTTCGTCGAAGCTCAAGTAGTAGGCAAGAACCTTCCGGGTGTTGCCGTCAATCAAGATCGTGAGCCAGATCGTGTCGACGATCTTGCCCAGCTCGCTGTGGACAAACTTCAGCGGTATGGGTGTGTGGTCGATGTGCCCGATGTGCCAGGGGCGAACGCCATGCCTGGGTGTCGTCCATTCCAGTTGTAGGTAGTGGGGCTCTTCGTCATATGCCGCCTTCTCCCCAAGCCGAGCTGCCGTTTGAGCATGGCCCGAATGCTTCTTCACCATGCGGCAGAACCACTCGTACGACACTGGCGGAGCACCTTCTGCAGAGGCGGCTAAGCAGTAGTGACCCCAGACCGTGATGCGGTTCTTCGCCCGGATCGTTGCGAAGTTGGCGTGGATGTGCTCCTCCGCCAGCGTGAGCGCTCTGTGTGATGCCTTTGGCGTCCGGTTGCCGCTGCGTCGCGGGATCAGGCCGGCAAGTCCATTGCCGTAGAGCGCTTCGGCCTCACGGAAGGCCGCCTTCCAGTACTTGACGGCCCGCGTACTTCGCTTTGCCAGCGGGTTGTTCTCGATGTTGGCTCGGCCCTCTAGGACCTCAAGCCTCCAGATGCCCTCCTGCAGTTCGCTCTTCGATGCGTTCTTCAGAAGCTCGACACCAAGGTCCACGGCTTCAAGCAACTCGTTCGCGGACACAACGAAGATCTTCCTTGCCCGAACCAGTGCGTCAAATTCTGTGGGCGAGAGTTCTCCCAGTTGATCTCGTGCCTTGGTGTCGAGGCATCGGACGGTGAACCTGGTCTCTCCAGCGTTGACGATCTTCCATGGCACCCCGTCCCACAGGAACTTGGTCTCGGGCACGAGCTCTACTGCAAGGGCTGGCAGGGCGGTCGCCGGCGTGGCGCAGGGAAGGAATGACTGAAATGCTGTGAAGGCCGTCTCGTCGCGGTAGACGTACGCACGCTCTTGGTCAGTGAGCCGCTGGGTGTCGATTGGGAAGAAGACCTGCCGGCGCGCGATGGCCAAGTAGATGGCGTCCGCCGGAATTGCTGGCTCCAGATGAATTAGGTCGAAGAGGCACAGGCGGCACTGCCCGGCGAGTCGGTCCAGCAGCTCAGCAGTGGCCGCGCACCTGGTGGAGGAGGGCTGCTGCAGGAAGTAGTCCTTGAGCAGTTCGAGGTTCTCGTGGCGAGCCCAGTTGTTTTGTGCGCTGGATCGGACCTTGAACGAGCAGCCGAGGGCTTGCGCAGCAGCTTCGGCAGGTCGAGACCGCCACGTGCCGTCAGCCTCCTGCTGGTAGCGCCCTGGCATCTTTTGGGCCAAGCGCTGCAGTTCTTCTTCACGCTTGCACTCTATGAACTCGAAGCAATCCGCCGTGATGCGCAGGTAGTCTGGCGTCGTGTAGACCGATGTCTTGCGACGTCCGTCCGGAAGCAGGTAGAAGATCTTCAGTTTTGGGGGCTGACCGTAGAACTCCAGCGTGGTCTCGTCGTGGTCCATGTCGACGAGGGTCACGTACTCAGTGCTCTCGGCCTCTGCTTCCACCACGAAGGGCATCTTGAGCGGTGTGTAGCGCAGCTTGCCTGAGCACTTGTTGGTGCTGGTTGCGCGCGATGGCGGTTCCGCACGGACCCGCCGGATGTACTCGCGACCAGCCGCTGGCATAGCGAGCCGGTCAAACAGCTCGGCCAGCTCGTCGTCGGTCAGCATGGCGAAGCCACCTCGTGCGACGCGGTCGTCGTCTCGTCGGCGCTGCCCTTCGCGCGCCGGCGGCAGGCGGACCGGCCTTTTTCGGCGTAGCAACGCCCCTGCGCTGATCTGGTGTGGCGCATATCTAGTTTCTCCAGGGAAAAGTTGACCCGTGGCGAAACCAGAGCTAAATTCCAGATGTCACCCCGGAAAGCGCCCTGCTTTCTCCAATCTTGTGCAGGGGAGTGGCTGCTCCCCTGCGCTAGTGCGGATCAGTAATTGGGTTGGCGAATCTCCTTGAATTTCGACCGAACAACTGTTTGGCAGCGCATTGACGTTGCCAAATACTGTCGATGCTAGGTTATGGGCGCTAGGGGCGCAAGAGGATTGCGCCGGCGCTAAGTCCTTGATGCCGGAAGAAAAATAGATTCAACGGCTGCTCTCTGATAATGTGCCCCGCGCATGTCAAGGGCACATTTCAACGTCGCGCATCATTGGCGATGGTCAGCTCATGACGCGCAGGTTGCGCTCCGACTTTGTGCCGCCGTCGTTAATAAGCGCTGCTCATTTATTCGGAGTGGCCTTAGGCGGAGGGCGGCTTCGGCGTCATATTGCGGATGTTCAACGAACAGTCCTGTGGGGCTGCGACTTGATGGTGGTGCCTCAGCTGCGCGATGGCACCTCGTGCGCGGACCACACGAACTCCGAAGATTTCTTTGGCCCGGAATGAGCTTCACTGATACGCTTGGCAAAACGCTAGCGTTTTTCACACAGGAGCTTCCTTGGCCGTCACCAAAACCGAAGTCGTAAGCGTCCGCGTTCCGCCCGACGTGAAAGCGGCCTTGGTCGCTGCGGCGGAGCACGAACGCCGCAGCTTGGCCTCCATGGTCGAGTTCATGGTGCTGGATTACTGCAAGAGCCGTGGCATAGCTCCCGGATTGCAGGCGGTGGATAAAGCGAGTAAGGCAAATCGATCGACTTAGACCGACCAGAGAGGTTGGCATCGAGATCGGCAGGGAGGAGTAGAAGCATGGACGTCTTTGAATTCCGGGAGCACCTCGTCGGCGAGTACGAGCAGTTCACCCGCAGCTTCACACGCATCCGGTCCGATGACATTCGGGCCTTCGTCGACCGCGAGTACGACAGCCAGCGCTACTGGCCAGAGCCACTCATCCAAATCAACCCGAACTACCGTTCGGGGGGCACGGTCGATGAGCTGGTCCAAGCAGGCCAGTTGAGTGCCGAGTGCTCGGACATCTTCCGTCTGGGTAAGTCGGCCAGTTCCGTCGGGGTGACACTGCCGCTGCACAAGCACCAGGCCGAGGCCATCAGCTTGGCTTTGGCCGGTGAGAGCTACGTTCTCACCACCGGCACGGGCTCCGGCAAATCGCTCAGCTATTTCATTCCGGTCGTCGACGCCTGCCTCAAGGCCAAGAAGGCCGACCCCACCCCGCGTACGCGCGCCATCGTCATCTACCCGATGAACGCCTTGGCGAACTCCCAACTCGAGGAGCTGAAGAAGTTTCTTGGCTCTGACCCTGCAACCCGCGCTGTGAGCTTCGGCCGTTACACCGGGCAGGAATCGGACGAAGAGCGGCAAGCCATGGCGGCCAAGCCACCGGACATCCTGCTGACCAACTTCATGATGCTCGAGCTGCTGATGACCCGGCAGAACGACATCGACAAGGCGGTGATGCGCAACGCCAAGGGCTTGCGCTTCCTGGTGCTGGATGAACTTCATACCTACCGTGGTCGCCAGGGCGCCGATGTGGCGCTGCTGGTGCGCCGCGTGCGCGAAGCGCTGGCCGACGAGCTCATCTGCATCGGCACCTCGGCCACCATGGCGTCCGAGGGCAGCCAGATGGAACGCAACGCCGTCGTCGCACGAGTGGCTCGCCGGCTGTTCGGCACCGCCATCGCCGACCGCAACGTCATCACCGAGACCCTGCGGCGCACGACGCCCGAGAGCCAGACGCTCGAATCCATCCGCAGCCGCCTCGGCCCCGCTATCCGGTCTGGCGTTCCCGCCGGCCTTGGCTTTGAGGCCCTGGCTGCGCACCCGATGTCGGTCTGGGTCGAGTTGACGCTGGGCCTGACCTACGAAGACGACAAGCCACGGCGCGCACGTCCGCGCACCCTGGCCGACGCCGCCATGCTGCTGCACGATGCCTCCGGCGAGCCTATCGAGACTTGCCTGGCCTACCTGCAGCAGTTCATGTTGCGGGCCTACGCCGTCACCGATGCCGCCGGCAAGAGCCTGTTCGCGTTCAAGCTCCACCAGTTCATCGCTGGCGGTGGCAAGGTCTTCACAACCTTGGAAGCGCCAGGACATCGTGCCATCACGCTCGACGGTCAGCAGTTCGTCTCGGGCGATGACGAGCGGCAGCGCCGCTACTACCACGTGCACTTCTGCCGCGACTGCGGCCAGGAGTACATCCCGGTTTGGGATACAGACGGCCACGAGGGCCGGACGTTTAACGTTCGCAGCATCGAAGAACGGCAGCACGACGACGAGCAGGTCAAGTTCGGCTTCCTGATGCCGGATGGCCGCGGCCTGTGGGACCCTGAATCACTGGAGCGCTATCCGGAGTCCTGGCTCGAGGAACGGGCCGATGGCGAGTGGCGCATCAAGTCTGGCCAACGCAAGTTCCTTCCCCAGTCGGTGAAAGTGCGACCTGATGGTGTTGTCAGCACCGACAGCGGCCTGCCAAGCTGGTTCATCCCGGGCGCCTTCCGCTTCTGCCTGGCCTGCGGCGTGTCGCACACAACGTCCGGCAAGGACGCATTGCGCCTGACTTCGCTTTCTGGCGAGGGTCGCAGCTCGGCGACGACGATGCTGACGTTGTCGGCCCTGCGCTACCTGTACGAGCAGGACCAGGAGTTGTCGGCCGATGCCAAGAAGGTGCTCGGCTTCTCCGACAACCGGCAGGACGCCGCGCTGCAAGCCGGGCACTTCAACGACTTCCTCCAGGTGCTGCTGACCCGGTCGGCACTGCTGTCGGCGGTGCGCAAGGCCGGCGGCCGGGCACTGTCCGAGCGTGAGGTCGCCAACGCGGTCTTCGAAGCCCTGGGGTTCCACCGCGATGACCCCGCCGTGCGTGCCGAGTACATGCAGCAGCCGGAGGTCAAGGGCAACACCCGACGGCAGGTCCAGGAGGCCATGCGCGGCATCCTGGGCTACCGCAGCTACTTTGACTTGCGCCGAGGCTGGCGATTCAACAATCCCAACCTCGAACAGCTCGGGCTGATTCGCATTGGCTACCAAGACATTGACGACCTCGCCGCCGACGCCGCCGAATGGGCCCAGGCCCCGCAGGTGCTCCAGGCGGCCAGCCCGGCCGAGCGCGCGAAGGTGTTGCGCGAGCTGTTCGACTTCATGCGCCAGGGCCTGTGCATCGCCACGCGCTACCTCGACCGCACCGAACTCGAGCAGCTTCGCACCCAGAGTTACGCCAACCTGTGCGAGCCCTGGGGCTTCACCGAAGACGAACGCCCAGTGCCGTCCCGTTGGTTCGCCACTTCGCGACCGCGCGAAGAGTCTGACCGTCGCGGTCGTCGGGTGGTGGTCGAAGACTTCCTGGTCATTGGCTCCAGCCGCTCCCGCCTGGGCAGGCTGCTTCGCCAGGGCAGCACCTGGGGCGGTGGCAACCCCTACTACAAGCACATCAACGACCAGACCTATCCGGATGTCATCCAGGCGCTGCTGAAGGCTGCCGAGTCCTACGGCATGGTCAAGCGCGAGGAGACGGATTTCGGTGTGCTGGGGTGGCAGCTGAGCGGCACCGCGTTGCAGTGGGAGCTCGGCTCTGGCGAGAGCAAGCGTCAGGCCGAGGACAACGCCTTCTTCCGCAGCCTGTACCTGAACATCGCCGGCCTGCTCGACAGCCCCGTGCACCAACTCTTCGAGTTCGAGGCCCGCGAGCACACGGCCCAGGTCGAGCAGGAAGACCGGATGGAGCGCGAAGCGCGTTTCCGTTTCACCGACAAGGACCGTGCCGAGTGGCGCGGCAAGAACGGCGTCGAACTCGAGTGGCTGCCGGTGCTGTTCTGCTCCCCGACGATGGAGCTCGGCGTCGACATCTCGTCGCTTAACACCGTCTACATGCGCAACGTGCCGCCGACGCCGGCCAACTACGCCCAGCGCAGTGGCCGTGCCGGACGTGCCGGCCAGCCGGCCTTGGTCATAACGTACTGCGCATCGCAAAGCCCGCACGACCAGTACTACTTCCGCGACCCCGTCCGCATGGTGCACGGACAGGTGAACGCCCCGACGCTGGACCTGGCCAACCTCGAACTGGTCAAAAGCCACATGCACGCCATTTGGCTGGCCGAGACCAGCAAGCGCCTGGGCAACAGCGTGCGCGACCTGCTGGACATGAACCAGCCTGACGTGCTGCCGGTGACCGAAGAGATGGCGTCGGACCTGGACAAGTCAGAAGCGAAAAAGCGCGCGCATCAGCGTGGCCTGAAGGTGCTAGGCATGTTGACGAACGAGCTGACGCCCACGAGCGCGCCTTGGTACACGGACAAGTGGGCCGAAGCTGTGTTCCAACGAGCGTACCAAGAGTTCGACGGTGCCCTGCAGCGCTGGCGCGACCTGTACCGCGCCACGGCACAGGCTATCGAGCTGAACTTCAAAATCGAGAACAACCCCGCTGCCAGCGAACGCGAGCGTCGTGAGGCCCAGCAGCGTCACAACGAAGCCCGCAAGCAGCGTGACTTGCTACTGGCAGGCGACAGCGCCTTCAACAGCGACTTTTACACCTACCGTTACCTCGCCAGCCAAGGCTTCCTGCCGGGCTATAACTTCCCGCGCCTGCCGTTGCTGGCCTACCTGCCGGCTCGGCGTGGCGCCATTGGCCGTGAGAGCTTTCTGTCACGGCCGCGCTTCCTGGCGCTCGGTGAGTTTGGCCCCTACAGCCTCATCTATCACGAGGGCAGCCAGTACCGCGTGACCAAGGCTTTGCTGACCATCACCGGGTCAGACCAGGTCAGCGAAGGCGCTCGCCTGCCCACTGAAATCGCCCGCCTGTGCCCGGCGTGCGGCTATGGCCACTTCCGCTCACAGCGCGACTCGGACCGCTGCATTTCCTGCGGGGCGTCACTGTCCGGTGCTCAGGAAATCAAGAACCTGTACCGCATCGAGAACGTCTCCACCAAGCGCGCCGAGCGCATCACCGCCAACGAGGAAGAGCGGGTACGCCAGGGCTACGAGATGCAGACCACGTTGCAGTTCGCCGAAGCCGACGGCAAGTTGCAAATGGTCACGACGGTCGTCGAGGATGACGAAGGCCCGTTGCTCGAGATGCAGTACGGCCCGGCCGCAACGGTCTGGCGCATGAACTTCGGCTGGCGCCGCCGAAAAGAGAAGGCCATCCAGGGCTTCATGATGAACCCGGTCACCGGCCACTGGGTTGGTGGCGTCGACGATGGCAACGGCGAGAAAGAGGCTGAGGGCGAGGCCCCGCCGGACAAAACACCGCCGCAGCGCATCGTTCCCTACGTCGAGGACCGCCGGAACATCCTCATCGTGCGCCCGCACTACCGCCTAGGCGAGCTCGCAGCTGAAACGCTGACCACGCTGCAGTACGCGCTCAAACGCGGTATCGAGGCGGTCTACCAGCTCGAAGAGAGCGAGCTGATGGCCGAGCCCCTGCCCACGCGTGACAACCGCCAGTCCATCCTGCTGTTCGAGGCAGCCGAGGGTGGCGCTGGCGTGCTGACGCGCCTGGCCACCGAGCCCGACGCGTTGGCTGCGGTGGCTGCCAAAGCCTTGGAGGTGCTGCACTTCCTGCCGCCGCCAGCGGGCCAACCGTGGGCCCGCAAGACCTTGGCCGAAGAGCTCGACCACGACGGCAAGCCATTGTGCGAGGCCGGCTGCTACCGCTGCTTGCTGTCGTATTACAACCAGCCTGACCACACACTCATCGACCGCAAGGACAAGGATGCCGGCGGGCTGCTGCTAGACATCCTCTGCCGCCTGACGGCTGCCCGGGCTCACCAGGGCACGCAAGGTCGCGGGCCGCAAGAGCACGACGCCGAGCTCGCCCGCACCGCAGGCAGCACGCTGGAGCAGGCCTGGCTGGACCACGTCAATGAGCACGGCTACCGCAAGCCTGACCGCGGGCAGCACACGGTCAGCGGCGCCAACGCCTGTGCGGACTTCTTCTACGACGACCTGAATCTCGCTGTCTTCATCGACGGACCTCATCACGAGACCGACACCCAGCGGGCTGCGGACGCCGCCATCGACCGAGCCCTGGACGAACTGGGCTATCTGGTGGTGCGCTTCCCCAAGGAGCAGGCTCGCTGGCCCGACATTTTTAAGAACAACGCCGACCTGTTTGGTCCAGGCAAGGCCTGATACGACATGAATGCTCCGACGCCGGAATTCCTCCCGGGCAGCCTGGTTGCGGCCCGTGGCCGCGAGTGGATAGTCCTGCCCGAGTCCGACACGCAGACCCTGCGCCTGCGCCCCTTGGGCGGCGGTGAGCGCGATGAGACGCTCATCTACTTGCCCCTGGAACGCCAGCCGGTCCAGCCGGCCACTTTCCCCTGGCCCTCTGTGGCCCAGGCGCGCAACCACTCAGCGAGCCAGTTGCTCCTGGATGCACTGCAGCTCAAGCTGCGCAGCGGCGCTGGCCCCTTCCGCAGCTTCGGCAACATTGCCGTCGAGCCACGTGCCTACCAGCTCGTGCCGCTGTTGATGGCGTTGAAGCAGCCGACGGTGCGGCTGCTAATTGCGGACGACGTCGGTATCGGCAAGACCATCGAAGGTGCGCTCATCGCACGCGAGCTGCTCGACCGTGGCGAGGTCCAGCGCATGACCGTGCTGTGCCCGCCGCACCTATGCGAGCAGTGGCAACGCGAGTTGGCCGAGCGCTTTCACATTCCCGCCGTGGTGGTGCGCTCCAACACCGCCGACCGGCTGGAGCGCGACCTTCCGCCGGGCACTTCTGTGTTCCACGCCCACCCCTACACGGTCGTCAGCCTGGACTACATCAAGTCAGAGCGCCGCCGTGAAGCCTTCCAGCGCTTCTGCCCCGAGTTCGTCATCGTCGACGAGGCCCATACCTGTACCCAAGCCGGCCAGGGCCGTCAGCAGCGCTATCAACTGCTCAAGGGCCTGGCGGCTGACGCAACGCGGCACCTGGTGCTGCTCACCGCCACGCCGCACAGCGGCGACGAGGAGGCGTTCTTCAACCTACTGGGCCTGCTGCGCACCGACTTCACGCAGCTGAAGGACCTGCCCGCCGGCCAACGAAGCGACCTGCGCGAAGACCTTTCGCGGCACTTCGTCCAGCGCCGCCGGCCCGACATCGCCGAGTGGCAAGACACCTCGATGTTTCCGGACCGCAAGTCCGCCGAAATCACCTACAAGCTCACTGGCGCCTGGGGCCAGCTGTTCAACGACGTGCTTGCCTATGCCCGTGAACTAGTCGAGCGCTCTGAAGGCCAAGGTCTGCGCGAACAGCGCATGAATTGGTGGGCGGCCCTCGCACTGCTGCGCTGCATCTCGTCGTCACCCGCTGCAGCCGTCAACGCACTGCGAACCCGGCTGCAAGGCGCGCTTGGCGAGGCCGGGGGCGCTGAAGCGACGTCCCTGGAGGAGTTCGAGGCCCAGGCCAGCGACCGCGTGCTGGACGGCACCGACGATGCACTGTCCACCGACGACATCGAGCCCGGGGCCCAGACCGAAGACAGCCAACGCCTGCAAGCGCTGATGACTAGTGCTGCGGCGCTGGCTGGCCAGCAGAACGACCCCAAACTTGCCAAGCTGCAGGAGCACGTGGCGCTGCTGCTGAAGGATGGCTTCCAGCCGGTTGTCTTCTGCCGCTACATCGCCACGGCTCACTACCTGGCAGCGGCACTGCGGGAGAAGTTCAAGACCGCCACTATCAAGGCAGTGACCGGTGAGCTAACTCCCGACGAGCGCGAAGCCGCGGTCGAACAGTTGGGCGAGGGCGAGACTCGCGTGCTGGTCGCCACCGACTGCCTGTCCGAAGGTATCAACCTGCAGGGCCTGTTCACCGCCGTCGTCCACTACGACCTCAGCTGGAACCCCACCCGGCACGAGCAGCGAGAAGGCCGCGTGGACCGCTTCGGGCAAAAGGCCCGCGAGGTGCGAAGCACCATGCTGTACGGTGAAGACAACCCCGTTGACGGCGCCGTGCTGCAGGTCATCTTGCGCAAGGCCGAGAGCATCCGCAAGGAGCTGGGCGTTCTCGTGCCTATGCCCGACAACGAGGGAAAACTAACTCAGGCGCTGATGAACGCCGTGCTGCTGCGCAAGGGCCACCTCAACGCCCAATCGCAGCTGGACCTGTTCGGCGAGCCGGCCAAGGAAATCGACCTGGCCTGGCAGAGCGCCAAAGAGAAGGCCAAGCAGAACCGCAGCATCTTTGCCCAGCGCCGCCTGAAGCCGGAGGACGTGCTGCCCGAGTGGCGCAAGTCTGCCACTGTGCTGGGTGGCGAGGCCGAAGTCGAGCGCTTCGTCAGCCGTGCCGCTGCGCAGCTGGGGGCGCCGTTGCAACCGGTGAAGCAGCACTTCAAGCTGCTGACGGAGCACCTGCCACCTGCCGTGCGCGAGCGCCTCGCTGCCGAGGGCTTGGCCAACACCCTGCGCATCGACTTCCACCAGCCTGCCGCCCAGGGCGCCAACTTCGTCCACCGCACGCACCCGCTGGTGTCCGTACTGGCTGACACGCTGCTGGAGCAGGCGCTGGACGACGCCAGCACCACCGCCGATGACGCTGCCGTCGCCCGCGCTGGCGCCGCCTTCGTGCATGGCGTGTCGCTCAAGACCACCGTGCTGCTGCTGCGCATCCGCCACCAGCTCACCGTCACCCATGGCAGCCAGACCCGGCTGCTGATGTGCGAAGAAGCTGTGGCCGTGGCCGCCAGCGGTTCCGAGCCTTTTGCCGAACTCGCCCCCGACATGACCCGCCAACTGCTGGGCGCCGAAACCACCCGCAACATGCCCGCCCCGTTGCGTGACCGTCAACTGCAGACCGCTCTTGACGCATTGCCCAGCTGGCAGCCCCAGCTGGAGGCGATGGCCAAGGCCCGTGCCCAAGCGCTGCTGGCCGACCACCGCCGCGTGCGCGAGGCAGCAGAAGGCCGCGGCAGCTACCAGGTCACCGCCAGCCTGCCTGTCGACGTGATGGGCCTGTACGTGCTGCTGCCGGATGCAGCCACTTCCAACGCCGTGGGCGCCTGACACCATGGCCAAGAAGCCTCTCCACCAGCTCGCCTACCGCGCCATCCGCATCGAAGGAGGTTTGCTCCCCGCCGAGGAACTGACCCGGCTGACCCTGCTGGCCGACCCCAAGGCCAGCGAGCAGACCGAGCCGCAGTACCGCATCGCCAAAGGACTTAAGCTGCGCGATGAAATCGCGCGCGACTTCAAGATTGCACTCACCCTCTGGCAGGACTTCCAGGCCCTGCGTCGCCGGCAGGATGTGCAAGCGCATGAGGTCACCGTGCGCGAATGGCTGCTGCCGCTGCTGCGCGATGTGCTGCACTTCAGCGATGCCGCCCGCTGCCCGGCCATCGAGCATGCTGGCCACCAGTACGCCATCGGCTACGCAGGCAACGGTGGCCGCGTGCCTCTGGTCTTCGCCGGCTTCGACCAGCCGCTGGACAGCGCCGCCGAACGCTTTGGCGAGACCAACCCCGACACCGGCAAGACCCGCCGCCGCAGCCCCTTCATGCTGGCTCAGGAGGCGCTCAACGCCAGCGACGCGTCCCTGTGGGCCATCGTCAGCAACGGCCTAACCCTGCGCATCCTGCGCGACAACGCCAGCCTCACGCGCCCGGCCTACATCGAGGTCGACCTCGAAGCCCTGTTCACCGAAGAGCTGCTGGCCGACTTCAGCGCCTTCTGGCTGCTGGCCCATGCCTCGCGCTTTGGCACGGCTGAGACACCACCCACCGACTGCCCATGGGAGCGCTGGCGCGCCGCAGGTCAGCAGGCTGGTGTCACTGTACGCGGCAAGCTGCGCTACCAAGTGGCCGAGGCACTGCGGGCCTTGGGCACCGGCTTCCTCTCGCACCCGGCCAACGGGGCCCTGCGCACTGCGCTGCAAAGCACCCAGGACGGCTACGACCGCCAGGCCTTCTTCGAAGAGCTGCTGCGCCTGGTCTACCGCTTCATCTTCCTGGCCACGGTGGAAGACCGCCGCGACCGTGGCACCGGTGAGCGCCTGGTTTTCGCCCCCGATGCCAGCGACGAGGCCAAGGCCCGCTACCTGACCGGCTATTCACTCACCTGGCTGCGCGACCGCGCCGTGCGTCGCAGCCAGCACGACCGCCATGCCGACCTTTGGCATGCGCTGATCATCACCTTCGGCTCGCTGGCCGGCGGGCAACCAGCCCTGGGCCTGCCCGCCCTGGGCGGCCTGTTCGATGCCGACCAGTGCCCGCGTCTGGACGCCGCTCAGCTGGACAACCGCCACCTGCTGGCCGCCGTGTTCCAGCTTGGCTGGTTCCGCGCCGACGGTGCCCTCTCGCGCGTCAACTACCGCGACATGGGCCCCGAGGAGCTGGGCAGCGTTTACGAGAGCCTGCTGGAGCTGGTACCCGACCTGCAGGGCCTGGCATCGCCCACCACGGCGCGCCTGGCCTTCGTCGGCGACGACGAGACCGATGCCAGCACCAAGGGCAACACGCGCAAGCTGACCGGCAGCTACTACACGCCCGACAGCCTGGTGCAGGAGCTCATCAAGAGCGCGCTGGAGCCCGTCATCGCGCAGACGGTGAAGGCCAACCCCGAGCGCCCGGTGGAGGCGCTGCTCGCGCTCACCGTGTGCGACCCCGCCTGCGGCAGTGGCCACTTCCTGCTGTCGGCTGCGCGGCGCTTGGCCGACGAGGTCGCGCTGCACCGTGCGGCTGCTGAGCGAGAAGGTGGGGCCCCGACGCCAACAGACTACCGCCACGCACTGCGTGACGTGGTGGGCCGCTGCATCTTCGGCGTGGACAAGAACCCGATGGCCATCCAGCTGGCCAAGACGGCGCTGTGGCTGGAGGCCTACTCGCCCGACCGGCCCCTGAGCTTTGTGGACCACCACCTGCGCGTTGGCGACGCACTGCTGGGCGTGCTGGACCCCAAGGTGCTGGAAGGCGGCATCCCCGATGAGGCCTACACCGCGCTGTCGGGTGACGAAAAGGCCGTGGCCAGCGCCTTGAAGAAGCAGAACAAGGCCGATCTGAAGAGCTGGCGCCAGATTGCCGGCGGCGACCTGCTGACCCAGGCCGGACTGGCCGCGCAGGCCGTCAGCGTCGAGACCTTAGACGACGACACGCCCGAGCACCTGGCCGCCAAGCGCCAGGCCTGGGCCACGGCGCAGGCCCAGGCTCAGCGCAGCAGCTTTGCACGGCTGGCAGACACCTATGTGGCGGCCTTCCTGGCGCCAAAGCTGGCCGGTGCTGCCGACGCAGTGCCGCTGTCGGGATACCTTTGGGGTGTGCTGAGCGGCCAGGCACCCAAAGCCGAGGTGGAGGATGTTGCGCAGGCTCTGTGCCGCCAGCACAGCGTCTTCCACTGGTGGCTGGCCTTCCCGCAGGTGGCAGCGAAGGGCGGCTTCAGCGTGATGCTGGGCAACCCACCTTGGGAGCGCATCAAGCTGCAGGAGGAAGAGTTCTTCGCTACCCGCAGCCCACTGGTGGCCATGGCCAAGAACAAGGCCGAGCGCGCCCTGCGCATCGAGTGGCTGCGTGAAGGCGTCCTACTGCATCGCGTGAACCCGGACCTGGAGCGCGCTGAGGGACTGACGCCGCCCAACCGCGCCGAGATGGCGCTGTATGCCAGCTTCATCGCCGCGCGCCGTGGTGCCGAGGCCGCCAGTCTCTACGCGCACGACAGTCGGCGTTACCCACTAACCGGCGTTGGCGATGTCAATACGTATGCGCTGTTCTCGGAGACTTTCTTCCAAGCCACAGCGCCCGATGGACGTGCGGGCTTCATCGTGCCAACCGGCATCGCCACGGACGACTCCACCAAGGCCTACTTTGAGCGCCTAGCCCTTGGTGGCCATCTGCGCAGTCTGCTGTGTCTGGAAAATGAAGAGTTCGTCTTCCCGTCGGTGCACCATGCGTTCAGATTCGCGCTGTTGACGCTTGGGGGAAAGCCCGACGACGAAGCCGCCTCGCTCGTGTTCTTTGCGCGTCAGCCCGAGCAAATTCACGACCGCCATCGTCGCTTCTCGCTCACGCCCGACGAGTTCGCCCTCATCAACCCGAACACCCGCACATGTCCGGTATTTCGTAGCAAGCGCGACGCAGAGTTGACCAAGAAGCTCTACCGCGCAGCGCCCGTGCTCATCACCGAAGGTGAAGTGGGAGAGGACGGCAAGTCGCTGCGGCTTGAGGTGAACCCGTGGGGAATCCGCTTCCAGACCATGTTCCATATGTCGGGTGACAGCGGCCTGTTCGCCACCACGCCCGCGACTTCTGGCCCGTCCGCTCTCTTGCCTCTGTACGAAGCGAAGATGATTCACCAGTTCGACCACCGCTGGGCGACCTATGTCGCCGCAGCCAGCGGTGTTGCGGGCGAGGTCGAAACCGCCGACTTGAGCGACGCCCAGAAGGGTGACCCTGTATGCACTGTGCGTCCGCGCTACTGGGTCGATGAACGCGAGGTTCTGGCCCGTATTGCCCGCGTACCTGCTCGGGTTGCGCGAGCTTGGCTCTTGACACATCAACAAGGACCGTATGCCGACTTCGACGACGAGAAGTCGCTTGAATTCGCTGTGGCGTCGTGGCTTGCCGGGGAGTGGATGCGGCGGCTTTGTGGTCATGGGCTGACCAACGCCAGCGCAAGGGTTCTGGCAGAAGCTCAGTGGCGCGCGACTGCGGAAATGGACCGTGGCGCTGCAGCGCTACTTGGAGCGCTGCGCCGTACGAGAGGCGGCGAGGACCTTAGCAATTGGGCCAAGTGGGCGCGGCAGGATGCTGAGACGCCGTTCGACAACGCAGAGGAGACGGCGGTTCAGGTGTGGCAGCAGTCCTTCCACGGTTTGTCGAACGCCGGAACCAGGATTGGCTCACTCCTGAATTTTGTGGATGAGTGGATGGACCGGCGCAGTCCACGGTGGTTAATGGGCTGGCGGGACATCACCGGCGTCGAGAAGGTGCGAACGGTGATTGGGACTGTCATGCCGCGGCTGGGTGTGGGCCACACGCTTCCGCTGTACTTTTGTCAAGGCAAAGCGCCGCTGCAGGCGTGCCTTCTGGGCAACTGGCAGTCCATCACCTTCGACTACGTCGCTCGCCAAAAGGTGGGAGGCACACACCTGACGTATGGCTACCTGAAGCAGTTCCCGGTGTTGCCCCCCGGCAGCTACACAGACGCCGACCTCGCCTTTATCGTCCCCCGCGTCCTCGAACTCACCTACACCTCGCACGACCTGCAGGCCTGGGGCGAAGACCTCGCCGCCTACGACCCGCGCCCTGCCGCCGAGCAAGGCCAGCCCTTCGCCTGGAACCCCGAGCGCCGCGCCCAACTGCGCGCTGAGCTCGACGCCTACTACGCCCGCCTCTACGGCCTCACCCGGGACGAGCTGCGCTACATCCTCGACCCCAAGGATGTGATGGGCGCCGACTACCCAAGCGAGACCTTCCGGGTCCTGCAGGAAGGCGAGATGCGGACCTACCGTGAGTACCGAACGCGGAGGCTGGTGCTAGAGGCATGGGACCAGCAGGCCAGCGTGTCGTTCACGCCGCAGCCGGTGCCCGTGTCGTACCCCGAGCTCGGAATGATTCGCAATGCCGAGGAAGGCCGGCTGGCTGGCCTGGTGACGGCACTGGTCGCCGAGCGGACGGAGGGCTGTTCGCTGGCGGACATCCAGTCAGCGGTGGCTGCGTTGGCAGCGGCTGGGCACTACTTGGCCCCCGAAGAAGGCGCGCGCTTCGAGTCCTTGCGGCCGGCGCTCGGGATGAATGACGTGATGCCTCTCCTGAGCCGCGTCCAGCCCATCGTGCAGCGCCTTGCTGGTGTTGATGTGCTCGTGCGTTCAACCCGGGATGGCAAGGCCTTCTACACGCGAGGCGCAGGTGCGTCACCGGGAGATGTCATCCAGCTGCCAGAGCATCCCGAGACTGCTCGGCTTCTGTGGCGGGCCGAGAGTCGGCGCGTAGCTGCAGAGGTCGAAAAGAGCGCGGCACTACCGGCCAGCCCCAAGGCCACCGGCACACAGTAAGAGGACGCCATGTCGACCTGGCTCAAGGCAAGTCAACCGGTCCGCACGCAGCCCAGGCTCTGGGTTGAAACGATGTGGTTGGTCGAATCCCGTGAGCCGATGGTGCTCACGCGCACCATCGACCTGCATGCCGGGTTGAACATCGTCTGGGCCAAGGAGTCCGCCTCCAACGATGCATCGGGGTTGGCCAGCGCAGGTCATGGCGTCGGCAAGACTTCGCTGTGCCTGTTGCTGAGGTACGTTCTGGGTGACGATGCGCCTGCCATCGCCACCCTGCGCAGCAAGGCCGCTGGCAGTTTTCCCAAAGGCGGAGTGGCGGCGAAGGTCCATGTGGATGGCGCCGTCTGGCTGGTCTTCCGGCCGTACGGCTTGTACAGCCACTCCCTGGCCGCCCGATGCGACGCCCTGGACCGGTTGTTCGAGGGCACCGCGCCGAACGACTTCGACGGTTATGGCCGCGCTCTGGAGCAGTTCTCGATAGGCCGGCTTGCGGCCCGCTCTTTGCCCGGCACGAATCAGCCGCTCGAATGGCGCCATCTGCTGGCCTGGTGCATCCGGGAACAGCGAACCCGCTTCGACGGCTTCTACCACTGGCGCGAGGGCGAAGGCTTGGGCTTCAAGCGTTCGCGGCGCGACCCGCCGCTGCTGGTCGGTTCGGTGCTCGGCCTGGTGGACCAGGCTTTGGACCAGTTGCTGCGCGACATCGAGGCCAAGCAGAAGCAGGTCGAGCAGTGCAAGGAGCGCATCCCCGAGCTCGAACGGGCACCGGCCTTCGCGCTCGCCCATGCCGACCGCCAATTGCGCTTGAAAGTACGGGCGGAAGAAGACGAACCCGTCTTCGCGACCACCGTTGGCGAATCGGTCGAGTCTCGTGTTCAAGCGGCGCTGCAGAAGGCCGAGTCGGACGAACGCGGATGGGAGCGTGAGGCGGAGCAGGCCGACGAGGCTCTGGCCCAGGAGCGGGTGCGCTTGCATGAGCTAACCAAGGCCTGCGACCTTGCGAAGGTTGAGAACGAAATGGCCAAGTCCCTGGTCGATGCGAAGCTAGAGGACTACGAGCGGCTGAGCAAAGTCCGTGACCGGCTGGCAGGCCTGGAGGGGCGATGCGAACCTGGGAATATTGAGTTCAGCGAGTGCGAGCACGTCCAGAAAAACAAGACCACCTTCAACATGACTTGGTTCCAGGACGGCAAGCAGGCCAAGGCCGATGCTTCCTTGTTTGCTGCGCGACATCAGGCCAGCACGGTCGCGCTCGACAAGGCCGAGAAGGCGGTCTCTGAGCAAGAGAAGCTCATCGCCAAGAAGAGGCCTGAACTCCACCGACTGCGCGTTCGCATCGCCACGAGCGAAACCTCGCGGACGTTCTTGAAGCAGTCCTGGGACGACCTCCAGTTGAAGCACACCCAACGGAACCAGGGCGGTGACACGGCGGAACTGGCCGAGGCGCGGCAGCAGCTTCTGGAGTTCGAGTCAGCGCTGGAATCCCTTCGGGCGGCCGAGGTCAGCCAACGGTCTCGTCAGTCGTCGAGGGTCGACGCCATCAAGGCATTGACGGCCACCGTGTCGAGCAGGCTCCTCGGCGCCGCAGGGCACGCCAGGTTCCTCCCGGGGCACGAGGTACGCCCCTTCGAAGTGGCGCGCGGCGGCGAGGCCTACCAGGTGTTGGAGGTGCTGCTCGGCGACATCGTTTGCCTGCTCGACTCGGCCGTGTCCGAAGCCAGCAACCACCCTGGCTTTCTGGTTCATGACTGCCCGAGAGAGGCGGACATGAGCGAGCTCCTGTACCGCGAGTTCTTCCTCGCGGCTGCAGAGGCGGCGGAGCAGCTTGGTGGCGATGGCATGGCGCCGTTCCAGTTCATCGTCACGACGACCTCGGCGCCGCCAGAAGAGCTCGGGGGGGCGCCGCACGTCGTCCTGGAGTTGGCGCCGGGGGCGGATGAGGCGCTGCTGTTCAAGCGGCAGTTGACACCAGACCTGACGGGGTTGGACGCAGGGTGGCCCTGATTGGAGAGCGCTGAATGGGGCAAGCGAAACGAGAATGGGAAGAGTACGAGGCTCGGGGGTGGTCAGCTCCGGACAAGCACGTCTGTCCCGCCTGCGTCGAAGACGAGTTTCTGAAGAACCTCATTCGGCACAACGCGAGCACCCAGCAGTGCGACTACTGCGGCAAGCGAACGCGTAAGCCATCCGCCGCAGCGGTCGAATCCATCATGCCTGCGGTTGCATCCGCGCTGGGCTACTACTACGCCGAGCCTACACATGCGGGAGTTCCGTATGACGGGGGGTGGGTCTTCGAGCCTACCGACACCGCCGATGCATTGATGGGTGTGCCATTCGAATGCCATGACGACCTGTTCGAAGATGTCGCCAGTTCGTTCTCCAACACTGCCTGGGTTGCAGCAGCAGATGGCCATTGGGCCTCATCCCACCGCAACGAGGAATGGTCTGAGGAGTGGCAGGCGTTCTCTGAAATTGTGAAGCATCGAAGCCGCCACTTCTTCATGTCTTCACCCAATGAATCGGAGTCACCATACCGGTCGTCGCCACTTCAAGTGCTCGAACGGGTGGGCGACATGGCCGCCAGGCTGGGACTACTAACCTTTCTTCCGAAGGCAACCAAGCTATACCGGGTACGCGAGAGAGTCGGTAGTGCAGCCTGGCCGATTTGCGCCGAAGAGGTTGGCGCCCCTCCCAGCCGACTGGCGAATGCCGGCCGAATGAACCCAGCGGGAATCTCCTACCTCTATATGTCGATGACGCAAGGTGGGGCGCTTGCCGAGGTGTTGCGAGGTCCACCATGTCGCGCTGCGATTGCAACCTTCGAGGTTGTCGAGGAGCTCGCTGTACTTGACATGACGCGCCTCCCGCCGCGGCCCTCCGTCTTTGACGAGGCGAATCACCGGATTCGAGAGGTTGTCCTGTTCTTGGATGATTTCGTCGCGGACATCTGTCAGCCAGTGCAAAAAGACGGCCGAGAACACATCAACTACGTTCCATCGCAAGTGGTTTCGGAATACTTTGCACAGGTTTTCAGGACGGCTGACGGGAAGATGCTCGATGGCATCGTCTATCCCAGCGCTATTTCGCGCGGCAGCGTGAACGTGGCGTTGTTTCCAAGAGATGGGCGTGAACCGTTCTCGCATGCCGTGAAGTTTGTTGGTGGCGACGAGGTGGCGCTCAACAGCTGGGCCGAGTTTTCCAAGAAGATTGCCTGATGAATCATGACTGACACGCTGTTCAAAGAAGTCCACTATTCACTGGGCGGCCTCATCGGCGACATTGGTCTCGGCCGCATTGGCCTGCCCGACATCCAGCGCCCCTTCGTCTGGGCCAACGCCAAGGTCCGTGACCTGTTTGACTCGATGTACCGCGGCTACCCGGTCGGCTACTTCCTGTTCTGGCAGACCGGCGCCGAGGGCGTGGAGACCAAGGTCATCGGCGATGCGAACAAGCAGAAGGCGCCGTCGCTGCTCATCGTGGACGGGCAACAGCGCCTCACCTCGCTGTATGCAGTCATCCGGCGCGAGGCCGTGCTGCGCGAGAACTTTGAGCGCGAGCACATCCGCATTGCCTTCCGGCCGCAGAGCGGCACCTTCGCTGTGCCGGACGCGACCACCGAGCGTGACCCGGAGTACATCCTCGACATCTCCGAGGTGTTCAACCGGCCAACGCACAAGACCATCGGCGAGTACCTGAAGCGCCTGACGGCGTCGCGCGAAGTGTCCGACGCCGAGGAAGAGAAGGTGGCCGACGCCATCGGCCGTCTGGCCGGATTGACGAACTTCCCGTTCATCGCGCTGGAGCTGTCACAGCAGTGCACCGAAGAGCAGGTGGCCGATGTCTTCGTGCGCATCAACAGCGAGGGCAAGAAGCTCAACCAGTCCGACTTCATCCTGACGCTGATGTCGGTTTTCTGGGACGACGGCCGTACTGAGCTGGAGAAGTTCTGCCGTGCGGCGCGCCAGCCGGCGCCGGCCGGTCAGGCAAGCCCCTTCAACCAGATTTTCCAGCCCGACCCCGACCATCTGCTGCGCGTCGACGTCGGCGTGGCCTTCCGGCGGGCCAGGCTGGAGCACGTTTACTCGCTGCTGCGCGGCAAGGACCTGGCCAGCGGCGAGGTCAGCCTTGCGCAACGCAACAGCCAGTTCGACAAGCTGCGCGATGCCCAGGGGCGCGTGCTGAACCTGACCTACTGGGCGGACTCCCTGAACGTGGTGCGCGCCGCAGGCTACCGCAGTGCCAAGACCATCAGTTCGGTGAACGCCTTGGTGTTCGCCTACCAGCTGTACCTGCTGGGCCGCACCGAGTACGACGTCGAAGGGTTCAAGCTGCGCAACGCTATCGCGCGCTGGCTGTTCATGTCGCTGTTGACTGGCCGGTTCACGTCCTCGCCGGAATCACGCATGGAGCAAGACCTGGCCGAGCTGCGGGAGCTGAAGACTGCCGACCAGTTCCTCGCTAGGCTGGCGACCGTGGAGTCCGGGACGTTGACGGACGACTACTGGACCAAGACGCTGCCGATGGACCTGGCGACATCGGCGGGCCGCAGCCCGGCGCTGTTCGGCTTCTACGCGGCGCAGACGCTGCTGGGTGCCCAGGCCCTGTTCTCACAGAGCCCTGTGGTGGACCTACTGGACCCGCCGGCACAAGGCCAGAAGAAGGCGCTGGAGCGGCATCACCTGTTCCCGAAGCAATACCTGAAGAAGCAGGGCATCGAGAGCGTCCGCGACATCAACCAGATTGCAAACTACGCGCTGGTGGAGTGGGACGACAACATCGCCATCTCAGACGCACCGCCCGCACAGTACTGGGGCAAGTACGCCGAGCGATTCGACCAGGCAACGCTGGCCACGATGATGCAGTGGCACGCGCTGCCAGAGCAGTGGTGGACGATGAGCTACGACCAGTTCCTGGCGGCCAGGCGCCCGCTCATCGCCAGCGTGATTCGCCAGGGCTACCAGAAGCTGGCTGGAACGGCGGCATGACACCGCTCGACCGTCTGCGCATCGAGAAGGCTGCCGCCGACTGCGGATTCGAAATGACGCCGCTCGAGCGTGACGGCGGCCTGGAACTGCGCTCGGCGCGGTTTCCGGAGACGTTGCTCGTGCAGTCGACCGGGTCGTCGACTCTGACGGTCAGTGCATCCAGCGCGGGCCTGCTCCATTCGGTCGACGGCGCCGACATCGTGAAGGTGGACGGCTTCGGCGCGCTGTATGACGTCCTGCGTGCCGCCGCCGCGCATGCCAGGACGCTGCCGAACCGGGTGGCCGATGCCTTCCGGCGTGAAACCGCCGGCATGCCCCGGTCCACCGAGGCAGAGCGCGTCGTGGTCCAGCGCGTGGGCCAGAACTTGTTCCGGTCGGCACTATTGGACTACTGGCAAGGCCGATGCTGCGTGACCGGGCTCACCGTGCCAGAGCTGCTACGGGCCTCGCACATCAAGCCCTGGGCATCCTGCGAGAGCGACAACGAGCGGCTGGACGTGTTCAACGGGCTGCTGCTCGCGCCTCACCTAGACGCCCTGTTTGATGGGGGCTGGATTTCGTTCGCCGACAACGGCAAGTTGTTGATTTCAGAGGCGTTGGCGCCAACGGAATCCGAGCGGTTGGGCGTAAGAGCGGATTGGGTTCTCGCCAGTCTCAGGCCGTCGCACTGTGTGAACCTCGCGTTTCATCGGGCTCACGTCTTCCGCGATCCAGCCTGAGCAGGGGCGTCCGACCAAACAAAAACAGCCCCTGGCGGGGCTGTTGAACTTAAGGCTTGCACCTGTGAAATGAACTTAAGGATTGCACACGGTGCAATCCAATGCTTCAAGTCACAAGCCCTTGATGTACTTACGGTTTTTGTGGTGGAGAGGAGGAGGATCGAACTCCCGACCTTCGCATTGCGAACGCGACGCTCTCCCAGCTGAGCTACCCCCCCACGCGAGGCGCGCACTGTAGCACGCCTGTTGGGTGGCATCGGGGGGCCTTGTGGCACGAATAGCCGAGCCCTATGGAACTCATCGCCAACCCGTATTGGTGCGCTGCGCTGCCATGCGCTAGCCTCAAGCCGCGCCGCCGGGTCAAACGGATGAATGGCGAATGGCGTCGGGCGGTTTCTTCCCTCTCACCGTGTGGAGATCGATATGGGACTGAAAGGATCGAAGACCGAACAGAACTTGAAGGACGCGTTTGCCGGCGAGTCGCAGGCCAACCGTCGCTATCTGTACTTCGCCAACAAGGCGGACGTCGAGGGGCAAAACGATGTGGCGGCGCTGTTTCGCTCTACCGCAGAAGGCGAGACCGGGCATGCCCATGGGCACCTGGAGTTTCTGGAGCAGGTGGGTGACCCCGCCACCGGGCTGCCCATTGGTGGCACACGCCTGAATCTGGCGGCAGCGATTGCCGGTGAGACGCATGAGTACACCGATATGTACCCGGGCATGGCCAAGACGGCGCGCGACGAGGGCTTCGACGAGATTGCGGACTGGTTCGAGACCTTGGCCAAGGCCGAGCGCTCGCACGCGAATCGCTACGTCAAGGCGCTCGAACAGTTGGTGGACTGATTTCGCATGAGGTTTGAGGCGGCGCCTGCGGGCGCCGCTTTGCTACAGGAGTGGGCATGGACAAGCGCGAAGGCAATTTGCAGGCTCCCACCCGCCACGCCGTGGATTGGAAGAACCCGGCCTTCTACGACGAGCAGGCCTGCTTGGACGAGATGGGGCGGATCTTTGACATCTGCCATGGTTGCCGGCGCTGCGTCAGTCTCTGCCAGAGCTTTCCAACCCTGTTTGACCTTGTCGATGCCACTTCAGACGGTGAACTGACCGAGGTCAAGCGCGCGGATTACTGGAAGGTCGTGGACCAGTGTTATCTCTGCGATCTTTGCTATATGACCAAGTGCCCCTATGTACCGCCGCACACTTGGAATCTGGATTTCCCGCACACCATGTTGCGGGCCAAGGCCATCCAGTTCAAGCGCGGGGAGGTCGGCGCGGGCGCGCGCTTTCTGGCCAGCACCGATGTGCATGGCAGCTTTGCCGGCATTCCCATCGTGGTGCAAGCCGTCAATGCGGTGAACCGAACCTCCCTGGCGCGCAAGGCCATGGACAAAACCCTGGGCGTGCATCCCGAGGCCTGGATGCCCGAGTTGGCGCCCAAGCGCTTTCGTTGGTCGGCTGCGGACAGCCCGGCGCGGGTGAGCACCCAAGGTGAACGCACACCCGGCAAGGTGGCGCTCTTTTCCACTTGCTATGTGAACTACAACGAGCCGGGCATCGGGCACGATTTGCTCAAGATCCTGACGCACAACCAAATTCATTACGAGATCGTCGAGAAGGAAGCGTGTTGCGGCATGCCCAAGTTCGAGTTGGGCGATCTTGAATCGGTGGAACGGCTGAAGAACAAGAACATTCCGGTGCTTGAGCGCTATGCCCGCGAGGGCTGGGCCATTGTTTCCGCCATCCCCAGTTGCACCCTGATGTTCAAGCAGGAGCTGCCGCATCTATTCCCCGATGAGGCGGCGGTGCTCGCCGTCAAGGAGGCGATGTGGGACCCCTTCGAATACTTGGTGGCGCGCCACAAGGATGGACTGCTGCGCACCGACTTCAAGACCGCGCTGGGCCGCGTGAGCTATCACATCCCTTGTCACGGACGGGTGCAGAACATCGGTCGCAAGACCGAAGAGATGTTCAAACTCGTGGGCAAGACCGTAGATGTGCAGCTCAACACCGTGGAGCGCTGTTCAGGCCACGCCGGCACCTATGGGGTGAAGACCGCGCATCATCTCGACGCGATGAAGATCGGCCGTCCGGTTTTCAAGGCCATGGCGAAACATGGCGATGATCGGCCGGATGTGATTTCCTCCGACTGCGCCCTGGCGGGCCATCACATTCAACAGGGCATGGAACTGGCTGGAACACCGGCTAAGAATTTGGCCCATCCGCTGACCCTGATTCGCCGCGCCTACGGGCTGGAGTGAGCATGAGCATCACGATCGATTCCCTGCAAAGCCTGGAAGCCTGGAGCAAAGCGCGCAAGGCCCTCAAGCCCGAACTGATGGCGCACCGCCGCCTGCGCAGCGTCGCTCTGGGGGAGCACATGACCTGCCAGTTCGAGGACGAACGCACCATCCGCTACCAGATCCAGGAGATGCTGCGCATTGAAAAGATCTTCGAAGAGGAGGGCATTCACAGCGAGATTGCGGCCTATAGCCCGCTGGTGCCCGATGGCAGCAACTGGAAGGCCACCCTGTTGCTGGAGTACCCCGATGTGAACGAGCGCCGCCGCGAGTTGGCGCGCCTGCTGGGCGTGGCCGCGCGGATGTTCGTCGAGATTGAGGGGCATGGGCGGGTCTATGCCATTGCCGATGAGGACTTGGAGCGCGAGACGGCCGAAAAGACCTCGGCCGTGCACTTCCTGCGCTTTGAGTTCGATCGGGCCCAATGCCAGGCGCTGCGCGCCGGTGCTTCGGCCGTGCTGGGCTGTGACCACACCCACTACCCGGCACACCAGCGCATCGCTCCCGAGACCCTGGCCTGCCTGGCGGGCGATCTGCGCTGAGGGTGTTGGGGGGAGGAGGGGCATCCTCAATCGGCTCGGGGACAATGCCCCGATGCAATTTGCCCATCTGCGTGTCCATACCGAATTCGCCGTTGTTGACGGCACCCTGCGCGTGGATGACGCGGTCAAGGCGGCTGCCAAGGATGGGCAGGTGGCCATGGCCATCACCGACCTCGCCAACCTCTTCGGTGCGGTCAAGTTCTACAAGGCGGCGCGCAAGAAAGGGGTGAAGCCCATCTTGGGAGCCGAGGTCTGGCTGGAACCCGAGGGACAGACCACCCCCGGCGTACAGGCCCCGCCGCCCAGCCGGCTGTTGCTTTTGGTGCAGAACAGCCAGGGCTACTTGAATCTGTGCGAGCTGCTCAGCCGCGCCTGGGTGGGCAATGTGATCCGCAACCAGGCTTGCGTGAAGACTGAGTGGTTTGCCGAGTTGGGCGCGGGTCTGATCTGCCTGAGCGGTTTTGGGCTGGGCCCGCTGGCCACGCTGCTGCAAAGTGGCGACGAAGCCCGTGCCGACGCCTTGGCCCAGCAGCTGGCGCAGGCCTTTCCGGGGCGCTTCTACATCGAGTTGCAGCGCGTCAAGGGCCTGTCCCAAGAGCGTCTGTTGCGGGCCAGCTGTTCGCTGGCCGCTCGGTTGGGCCTGCCGGTGGTGGCCACCCATCCGATCCAGTTCCTGGAGGAAGAGGAGTTCAACGCCCACGAGGCGCGGGTTTGCATCGCCGAGGGCGAGACGCTGGACAACCCCAAGCGGGTCAAGCGCTTCACACCCGACCAGCACTTCCAGACCCAGGCCGAGATGGTCGCGCGCTTCGCCGACATTCCCTCCGCGCTGGCCAATAGCGTGCTGATCGCCGAGCGCTGCTCCATCGAGTTGGTGCTGGGCAAGCCCCAGCTGCCCGACTTTCCCACGCCCCTGCTGGAAGACGGCTGTCCGATGCCGATGGCGGACTACTTCCGGCAGCTCAGCTTCGAGGGCCTGGAGACGCGGCTCCAGCACCTCTACCCGAATGAAGCCAAGCGCGAGGCCGAACGGCCGCGCTATGTCGAACGCCTGGAGTTCGAGCTCGCCACCATCATCAAGATGGGCTTCCCGGGCTACTTCCTGATCGTGGCGGACTTCATCACCTGGGCCAAGGCCAATGGCTGCCCCGTGGGGCCGGGCCGGGGCTCGGGCGCGGGCTCGCTGGTGGCCTATGCGCTGTCCATCACCGACCTGGACCCGCTGGCCTACAACCTGCTGTTCGAGCGTTTCCTGAACCCCGAGCGCGTCTCGATGCCCGACTTCGACATCGACTTCTGCCAGGGCAATCGCGATCGGGTGATCGACTATGTGAAGGACAAGTACGGCCGTGCGGCGGTGAGCCAGATCGCCACCTTCGGCACCATGGCGGCCAAGGCCGCGCTGCGCGACGTGGGCCGGGTGCTGGGCATGAGCTATGGCCAGGTGGACTCCATCGCCAAGCTCATTCCGGCACCACCGGGCAAGACGGTGACGCTGGCCAAGCCGCCTGAGGACCCGGGCGACAAGATCATCTACGCGCGCCTGGAGGCCCCCGAGCTGAACCAGCGCGAAGAGGCCGAAGAGGAGGTGGCCACCTTGCTGGCCCTGGCCACCCAGGTGGAGGGCATGGTGCGCAACATCGGCATGCACGCCGGGGGCGTGCTGATCGCACCGGGCAAGATCACCGACTTCTGCCCGCTCTATCAACAGCCGGGCTCGGACTCAGCGGTCAGCCAGTACGACAAGGACGATGTCGAAGCGATTGGCCTGGTGAAGTTCGACTTCTTGGGTCTGGCCACGCTCACCATCCTGGAGTTGGCCAAGAAGTACATCGTCGAGCGGCATAAACCGGACTTTGCCTACGAGAGCGTGCCCATTGACGACGCGCGCACCTACAAGCTCTTCAGCGACGGCAAGACCGAGGCGGTGTTCCAGTTTGAATCCATGGGCATGCAAAAGATGCTCAAGGAGGCCAAGCCCACGCGGCTGGAAGACTTGATCGCGTTGAACGCCATGTTCCGCCCCGGCCCGATGGAGAACATCCCGAGCTTTTGCGCGCGCAAACACGGCTCGGAAAAGATCGAGTACCCGCATGATCTGCTCGGGCAGGTGCTGGCCGAGACCTACGGCATCTTTGTGTACCAGGAGCAGGTGATGCAGGCCGCGCAGATCATGGGCGGCTACTCGCTGGGCGGCGCCGACTTGCTGCGCCGGGCCATGGGCAAGAAAAAGGCCGAGGAGATGGCCGAGCACCGCGCGCTGTTCCGCAAGGGTGCGGCCGAGAAGGGCATCGGTGCCGAAAAGGCCGACGAGGTCTTTGACTTGATGGAGAAGTTCGCGGGCTATGGCTTCAACAAGAGCCATGCCGCGGCGTACTCGCTGCTGGCGTATCACACCGGCTTCATCAAGGTGCACTACACGGCCGAGTTCTTCGCGGCCAACATGACGATCGAATCGGACAACACGGACAAACTCAAGATCCTGTTGGCCGACGCCAAGGGCTTTGGCATTGACTTCCAGCCGCCCTGCGTAAACCGCAGCGAGCTGAAGTTCGTGCCCCTGGGCAAGAAGCTCATCAGCTACGGCCTGGGCGCCATCAAGGGCACGGGTGCCGGCGCCATCGAGGTGATTGAACGCGCCCGCAACGAGGGCGGACCCTTCAAGAGCCTGTTCGACTTCTGCGCCCGCGTGGACCGCCGCACGGTGAATAAGCGGGTGGTTGAGGCCTTGGTCAAGGCCGGTGCCTTCGATGCTCTGCATCCGGAGCGCGAGCGCGTGCTGGCCTCGGTGGGTTTGGCCTTCCAGCATGCCGAGCAGTTGGAGGCCAATGCCTCACAGGGCGGCCTGTTTGACTTCGCCGACGCGCCGGCCAGCGAGCCCGATCTGGTGCTGGCCCCGGCCTGGGGTGTGCGCGAGAAGCTCAGCCTGGAGAAGGTGGCCATCGGCTTCTACCTGTCCGGCCACTTGTTCGATGAACACGAGGCGGAAGTCCGGCGCCTGGTGCCTAAGCAGCTCAACGAACTGGAAGACAGCCGCGAGCCGCTGATGATTGCCGGCATCGTGGGCGATATGCGCGTCATCAATGGCGCCCGCGGCCGGGTTGCGATCTTCAAATTGGACGATGGCAGCGCCAACCTGGAGGTGGCCGCTGCGGGCGAGTTCTATGACCAGCACAAGGAGTTGCTGAGCGAGGACAACCTGGTCTTGCTGCAGGCCCAGGTGCGCTTTGATCGTTTTAGCGGCGGCTTGCGCGGCAAGGCGCTGCAGGCCATGGACCTGGCCGGTGCGCGCGCGCGCTATGGCAAGGCCTTGCAGATCGATCTGCTGCACCCCAATGAGGCGCAGATCGCCGCCTTCAAGGCCTGGGTGCAGCGCCATCCTGCACAGCGCGTCGAAGACGAAGCCGGGGTGGTCACCCGTGGCCTGCCGGCGCGCTGGCCACTGCGGTTTGGCGGCGCGGAGGCCGTGCTGGACCTGGGGGCCGCCTCGCTGCATTGGCCCAGTGATGTTGCATTGAAGGAACTGGCGCAACTCGGGGTGCCGGCGCAGCTTTTGTATCGCTAAGCTAGTGGGCGTGAGCGCGCCCAAGCCCCCAACCACTGGACTGATCCTCACCGGCGGCGGTGCCCGCGCCGCCTACCAGGTGGGCGTGCTGCAGGCCATCGCCCAGATTCGCCGTGACTGCGGCGTGGGCGGCAATCCCTTCGATGTGATTGCGGGCACCTCGGCCGGCGCCATCAATGCTGCCACCCTGGCCTGCGAGGCCGACAAATTCGACCAGGCCATCGACGGGCTGGTGGAAATCTGGTCGCGCATCCATGTCGATCAGGTCTACCACTCCGACACCTTCGGCGTCATTCGCACCGGCACGCGCTGGATGACCATGATGAGCCTGGGCTGGGCCGTCAATCGCTGGCGCCGCACCCGTCCGCGCAGCCTGCTGGACAACGAACCGCTCTACCACCTGCTGCGCCGTCGCGTGCGCTTTGAACGCCTGCCCAAGCTGTTTGAGGAAGGGCATCTGCAGGCCCTGGCCGTCACAGGGTCGAGCTACACCTCGGGGCAGCACGTCACGTTCTACGAGAGCGCCAAGCCCGTGGAGCCCTGGCTGCGCTCGCAGCGCATCGCGGTTCAGTCTGAGTTGACGTTGGAGCACTTGCTGGCCTCCAGCGCCATCCCTTTCATCTTCCCGCCGCAGCTGTTGCCGCTGCAGGGCCAGGACGAGTGGTTCGGTGATGGCTCGATGCGTCAGAACGCGCCGATCTCACCGGCCGTGCATCTGGGGGCCGAACGCGTGTTGATCATCGGTGCCGGGCGTATGCAGCAGCCGGGCACGACCGAGGAGCGCCATGTGCAGGTGCATACCGGCCAACCCAGCATGGCGCAGATCGCCGGTCACGCGCTGTCCAACATCTTCCTGGATGCCCTGGCGGTGGACATCGAGCGCCTGCAACGCATCAACAAGACCCTGAGCCTGCTCAGCCCCGAGGCGCGGGCCAACACGCCGCTGCGGCCGCTGGATGTGCTGGTCATTTCGCCCAGTAAGCGCCTGGACGATTTGGCCGGCCTGCACCAACACGAGCTGCCGTTGCCCATTCGCACCTTGTTGGGTGCGGTGGGCGTGCAGGGTCAGGGCACGGCTGCCCGTGGCTCAGCCTTGGTGAGTTATCTGCTGTTTGAGCCCGGCTACACCACCGAGCTCATCGTGTTGGGAATGACGGACACCCTGCAGCGTCGTGCGGAGGTGCAGGCCTTCTTTGGTTGGCCGGATCGGGCGCCGGAACCGGTGTGGCGGCGTCTGGAGCGCGAGGGCTATTTGCGGCCGGGCGCTGTGGATTCTGCTGAAGCCGCTGAGGCGGAAGAAGCCAAAGATGCCGATTCCGATTCCGATCCCGAACCCGTAATGCCCGACGCGCCCGCTTGGGGCACGGCGTTGCCGGCAGGGTAAGCCTGGCCCTGAATGCGCAGTCCGGCGGCCGAAAGGCGCCGGCATAGCGCCGCCCCCAAGCCCAAGCGCCGTGCTTGCAAGTCCTGCCAGTCCGCAAACGGCCGCTGTGCCCGCTGGGCCAACAGATCCGCCACCCGCTGCGGTCCCAGGCCCGGTAGCGACTCCAGTTCGGCGCGTGAGGCGGTGTTGAGTTCCAACTGCCTCGGCTGGGCCCGCAAGGGCGTTGACATGGCCAGCCCGGCCACTGCCGCCAGCATGGCGGCGCGGCGTCTCATCCCTCGCCCAGGCTGACCAGGGCGGCGTAGGTGCCGCCTGCAGCCAGCAGTTCCGCATGGTTGCCGGACTCCACCACGCGGCCGGCCTGCAGCACAAAGATGCGGTCGGCATGGCGCACGGTGGAAAGTCGATGCGCAATCAGGATCACCGTCTTGTGGCCCTGGTGGCGGGCCAGGGCGTCCTGCACCGCGCGCTCGCTCTCGGTGTCCAGGGCCGAGGTGGCCTCGTCAAAGATCCAGATCGGCGCATCGCGATAGAGCGCCCGGGCAATCGCCAGCCGCTGACGCTGGCCGCCCGAGAGCGTGCTGCCATTGCTGCCGATGCGGGTGTCCATGCCTTGCGGCAAGGCTTGTACAAAGTCCCACAGGGCGGCGTCGCGCAGCGCGGATTCCGCGCGTGCGCGGTCCGGCGTCTGGGCATAGGCCACATTGGCCAACACGGTGTCGTCAAACAGCAGGGTGTCTTGGCTGACCACCGCGAACTGGCTTCGCAGCGCAGCCAGGCTGAGTGTGGTGCTGTCCAGACCATCGATCTCGTAGCGACCGCCTTGGGCGCGTGCAAAACCCAGCAACAGGTGCACCACCGAACTCTTGCCGGCACCGGAGGCGCCGACCAGCGCCACAGTCTGGCCCGCCGCAATCTCCAGGCTCAGGCCATTCAGGGCTGGCGCCTCGCTGCCAGGGTATTGCAGGCGGATGTCGTGCAAGCGCAGCGCACCCGGGCCACTGTGTTGGGTCACGGTGCCGCGGTCGTCCTCGGGCGGCAGGTCCAAAAGCTCCATAGCGCCGCGCGCAATGATCAGCCCATTGGTCCAGGGCTGCATCATCTCGGCCAGGTGGCGGGCGCGGCTCATCAGCAGCAGCAAAGCGCTCACAAAGGCCAGAAATTCGCCCGGTGTGCCGCCTTGTTGACGACCCTGCAGGATAGCCAGCGCCACGATCAGCGAGAGCCCCACCGAGGCAATCAATTGCGAGAGCGGCTGGGCCATGGAGTTGGCCGCCACTTGTTTGAGCGTCTGGCGTCGCAGGTTCTGAGCGCGGGTGGAAAAACGCTCGCGCTCATGCTCCTGGGCGCCAAAGCTGCGCACCAGCTTCCAGGCGCGGGTGGCGTCGTCCACGGCGTTGGAGAGCGCCATCTGCGCCTCATAGGCCTGACCGCCCACGCGCCGCACCCGCTTGTTGACCTGCTTGAGCACCAGGGCCATGACCGGCAGGGTGACCAGGGTCAGCAGCGTGAGCTTCCAGTTCGTGTAGAGCAGATAGCCGAGCATGGCCAGGGCCGGCAGGCCATCGCGCAGCAGGGTCAGGCCGGCGTTGCTGACCAGGTGAACCGCCTGCTGGGGGTCGCCCACCAGCTTGGTGACCGCCGTGCCGCCGGCCATCTGCGTGAAATTGCTGGCGTCCGCCCGCATCAGGGCATTCATCAGGGCGCAGCGGATGTCCAGCACCGTGCGGCCCACGGTCCATTGCAGCAGGTACTGGCCCAGAAAGCTGAACAGTCCGCGCGCGGCAAAGAGGCCGATCAGCACCACCGGCACCATCCAGATGGGGAAGGGCTCGCTGGGCTTGGGCAGATTCAGGGAGGGCAGTTGCGGCCCCAGCGCCGAGGCGCGCGGGGCGCCAAAGCCCGAATCCAAAGTGATCTGCAGCAGCCAGGGCAACAGGGGCTCGGTGGCGGCGGCGGCAATGAAGGCCAGCAGCGCGCCGATCAGGCCGCGCCAATGCGGGCGCACAAAGGCCAGCATGCGGCGGGTGGTGGTGCGAAGGTCGTTGGTGCTCATGCGCTTGCAGCCAGCAGGCGAGCTCGCTCGCGCTGATAAAAGTTCTCGATGCGTGCGATTTGCGCATCGGGCTCGAAATCGTCCATCCGGTAGGTGCGCCGGGCCGGCCTTTGCGCGGCCGCGGCGCGCAGGGCGTCAGCCAGGGCTGCGGCATCACCCACGGGAACGCGGCCCAGGAACTCGCGGCCCAAGAACTGCGCGCCCTCTGTTCGCGTGGCCAAGATGGGCAGGCCGGCGTGCATGGCTTCCAGGAACACCAGGCCGAAGGGCTCGCTGTGGGCGGCGCTGACGAAAAGGTCGAAGGCGGCCAGGCAGTCTTGCGGGGCCTGTGTGAAGCCGGGCATGAGGACCTGCTGTGGGGCGCGCTTGCGCAGCGAAGCCCAGTCACGACCCTGGCCGACCAGGACCAGGCGGGCTTGCGGCAGGGCGGCTTGCTCGAATGCCTGCAGCAAGACCTCCCAGCCCTTGCTCTGCTCGGCCCGACCCAGGGTGCCAATGAGGAATTCATCCGGCCCTACGCCCCATTGCTGGCGCTGGCGTTCGCGCGCGCCGGGGCTGCTGGGGCGGGCCTTCGACCAATTGGCGATGGCCTCGCAGTGCTCGCGCAGCCCGGTGGGCAGGGCGGGCAGTGCGGACAATTGCCAGGGCGCAATGGCGATCAAGGCGTCCAGCCTGGCGTGCTGCTGGGGCTTGTACTCAATGTGCAGGGTGGCCACTCGCAGGGTCTTGGGCGCGCGCCAGCCCCCCAAAGCCTTGCAACCCAGGCTCAGATGAGCGTGGGCCACCTCAGGCTGCCAGGCGTTCAGCGCCCGCCGGGCGGCCCAGGGCTGCAGCCAGCGGGCGTTGGGCAAGGGGATCTGCTGCACCCTGGGGTCGAGGTGGCGCGCCCAGGTCTGGGGTGAATCGCCTTGGGCCGCCTTGGGCAGCAGCATGGCCACCTCATGCCGCTCGGCCTGGGCGTTGGCCAGTTCGACCGCATAGCGTTCGCTGCCGGCGAAATGGCGGGTCAGCATCAGGTGCGCAATTCGCATGCTCAGCGCAGCCGGTGCCAGCTGTTTGCGAGGTTGTAGTTCAGCTTGTAGCCGGCCTTGCGCAGGCGCAGCCCCAAGCTGCGGGCGTCGCCCTTGGGTTCGATGGAGCTCTGCAGGCTGCTCTCATCCAGACTCAGTACATCGGGTTGCACCCCCAGCACTTCCAGGCGCTGGCATTCCCACCAGTGGCGCAAATCGTCGTCAACCGGACGTCCAAAGGGCAGCCGGCTGGCCAGCAACTTGGTGGCACCCTGTCGCGAAACGGCATAACCCGCGGTGAAGCTGGGGATGCGGCGGTAACGCGCCAGGCGCAGGCCCTCGGTCAAAGCTTGGGAGCCCGCCAGCTTTTCGCTCTTGCCCACGGCCTGGCGGCCGATCAACTTGATGTGATCCCAGGGGCGCTTCAGGGCCTCGATGGCGGTGATGGCCGCCTTGAACTGCGGCCCGAGACGCACATCGTCTTCCAAGACGATCAGGGCGGGGTGGGGCGAGTCCAGCAGCCATTGCCAGCAGCTGATGTGGCTGGCATAGCAGCCCTTCTCGCCATTCACCAGCGGGCGATGGAATTGGCGCTGGTTCAGCGCGGCGTCGTAGTGGCGGTCTTGCTCGGTGGCGGGTAGGGCGGTCCAGAGCACGCCAGGGTGGCGTTCGAGGGTCAGGCCTTGGGCCTGGCCCTGGGCCAACATGCCGGCACAGCGCTGGGCGTCGCGGTCCAGGTTGATGAAACGGATGGGCAGCATGCGTTTTCGCGCGTGGTTCAACGCAGCGCTTGAAAGTAGTCGGCCAATTCGGACACCACAGTGGGGGCGTCGAAGTGCTGACGGGCCAGCGCAGTCAGGCGTTCCGCACCGTCTCCGCGGCGCAGGGCGATGGCCTGCTGAAGTGCGGCGGCCAGGGCTTGAGCGTCCTCCGGCAAGGGCGTGTCGCAGTGGTCTCCGAAGTTCACGGCCACGGCCCGATGGAAGTTCTCGGCGGTGACCGCGCCCCAGCAGCCGGCAAAGCCCAGGGCCACGGCGCTGGCACCGCGCACCATGCCCTCCATCAGCGCGTAGCCGGCCCCGGTCATCACATCGACATCGGCCAGATAGGGGCTGGCGTCGGGGACCAAACCGGTGAACTCGACGGCCAGCTTCAGTTCCTGCGCCAAGCTCTTGAGCTGCGGCAGATAGCTGCCGCCGCCGATGACGCGCACCTTGAACTCCTGGGCCTCTGGCAGGCTGGCCACCGCACGCAGCCAGGCCGCGCAGCGCGGGCCTTTTTGTCCGCTCATGCGCGAGCAATAAGCCAGGGTCAGCGGTCCTTGTCCGCGCGGCGCGAGAAGCGGCGCCGCAATGGGCAGGCGCGACAGCAGCACGGACGGACGGGATGCGCCGATCAACTGGCTGTACTTCTGGTGCAGGTTCTCGCACATGGTCACCACGCCGGCGGCTGAACCAAACAAGGCCTTCCACTGCGCCATGCGAGCCGGTGAATGGCCGTTGTGCATGCAAGCCACCCAGGGTACGCCCAGCTGTTGCGACAGCGAGGCGGCCAATTCGGCCTGGGTGTAATGGCTGATGAAGATCAGGTCGGGCTGGAAGCCCTTGACTGCGCCACTCAACAACGGGACGCTCCAGCGGTGCAGGGGCAGGGCACGGCGCCAGCCGGGTGCTGGCGGCCACACGTCAACCACATGGCCTTGGTGACGCAAGTGCTCCGCCACGATGCGGTTGTAGGTCGTGATGCCGTTGGGCGATTGATCGCGCAACAGAACGAGGATGCGCATGCTGGGCCGTTTCTCGGTCACTCGCGCCAGTGATCGGCGATCCAAGGCGCTGGACGCGCATGGCGCCAATTGCCATTGCTGCGGCCGGCCAGGGCATCGGGCGGGTTCATCACACCGTGAAAGACCAGGATGCGGGCGCCTTCGGGGATGAAGGGGTCACGCCAATAGCTCGTGGGCCAAAGGGGCAGGCAGTGGTATTTCCAGCTGGCGCACCAGCGGCCGTCCCAGTACTGCAGCTTGCCGCGGGCGTGCAGCCAGTCCGACAGATAGGCTTGCTCGTTGCGGAACTGCGCGCGGATGGACTCGAAATTGGCGCGGAAATTGGCCAACAGTTCGGCATGCGTACCGAGCTCGAAGCGATAGACCGAAGAATTGCCCGTGACCCGCCAGGGGCGCTTCCAGTCGTGAATGATGAGGAAGTCGCCTGGCGCCTCAAAGAAGGGGGTGATGTCGTCCACGATCACCACATCCAGGTCCAGGAACAGCGCGGTACCACGAAGGCCGTGCAGATCGGCCTCGAAGCTGGTCAGCTTGGTCCAGCCGCGCTCAGGGATGCCGGCGGGCAGCTTCAGCTCAGGGATGGGCAGGCATTCGACCTCGGGGCGCACGCCCTCGCTGCGATCGGTCAGGCAGACGAAGCGAAACGGACCGCGCAGATGGCGGCGCACCATGGCGTAGAGCCGGTTCACATACTCGGGGCCGTACTTGGTGCCCCACTTCATGCACATGATGAAGCGATCGCCACCGCTTGTTTGGAGGGTCATAGCTCTTCTACGGGGTGGGGGGGGAAGCTGTCCCAGCTCAGGCAGCCCGGGCATTGCCAAAAGTAGTGGGCGGCTTCGAAGCCGCAGGCGGCGCAGCGGTGGCGCATCAGCGGCTTGGCGGCCCGTTCGAGGGTGGGCTGGATTTGGGCCGCGGAGGCCGCACCGGCCAGGTCCAGGGCCGAGAACAGCCCCTTGGCCGCATTGAGCGAGCCAGGTTGCAGCTTGAGATGCTGGCTCAGGCGTTCGGCCTGACGGTCGGGTTGCAACTGGTTCAGCGCCAGCACCAGGGCCAGCGCGTGGTCCTGGCTGTAGCGCGCCTCCAGCAACTTGCCGGCCCGTTCGATGGGCGCCGATCCCTGCGCCTGTTGCGCTGCACGGGCGTAGTCGGCGGCGGCGAGATTGAAACTGGCCGGGCAGGTTGAGAGCAGGGCTTCGAAGTGCCCCAGCGCGGCCTGGGAATCGCCTTGGGCCAGGGCCCATTGCCCCATCAACATCTGGGCGCGCGGGTGGCCCGGCGCTATCTGACGGGCTTGCTGCAGCAAGGCCAGGGCCTGCGGCGTCTGACCTTCGCTGCGTGCTTGCAGAGCTTGCTCGCACAGGTAGTGGGCCCGACGGGCCGCAAAGGAGCCCATGCCGCGCTCTTCCAGCGCCTGTGCCACAGGGCCCGCCTGCGCCCAGTCGCGCGAGCGCTCATACAGACTGAGCAGGGCCAGGTCAGCCTCGGGCTCGAACACGGTGCCGCGCAGCGCGCGGTAGGCGGCCTCGGCGCGGTCAAACAGGCCGGCTTTGAAGAAGTCCTGCGCCAGCGCGTGCTGGGCACGGGCGCGCTCCAGGGCGGGCAGGTCCCCGCGCTGCAGTAGATGCTGATGCACGCGAACAGCGCGCTCGGTCTCGCCGCGACGGCGGAACAGATTACCCAGGGCGAAATGCAGTTCGGCGGTGTCGGGATCGTGCTGGACGGCTTCGATGAAGGCGTCGATGGCCTTGTCCTGCTGCTCGTTCAGCAAGAAGTTCAGGCCCTGGAAGTAGGGTTTGGAGGCGTCACGTGGGTCGCGCTTGGCCTGGCGCAGGTCCAGGCGCGAGGCCAGCCATCCCATGCCGAAGACCAGGGGCAGGACCAGCAGCCAGAGCGGATCAAAGTCCATCACGAATACCGGCTGGGGGCTCTGCGCTGAAAGAGGAAGTGGCCTCGCTCACCGGGCGCTGACGTTTGATCTGGCTGCGCTGACGCCACCAGGCCGGCACCATGGCCAACACACCCAAGGCGGCACCGGCAGCGAAGCTGGCCAGCACGACGAAGACTTGGGGGGTGCTCCAGGCATGGCCGAAGAACCAATGCACGGTCACCGTCTGCGTGTTGTTCAGCGCAAAGGCGAACAGCACGAAGAACAGAAAGGCGCGCAGCAGCCAGGTCAGCAGCCGCATGGCTCAGCGGGTCTCGGCTTTGCCCTGGGCTTCGACGGCTTCGCGCAGGGCCTTGCCCGGCTTGAAGTGCGGCACCAGTTTTTCCGGGATGGGCACTTGCTCGCCGGTGCGCGGGTTACGGCCCATGCGCGGCGGACGACGGTTGACCGAGAAGCTGCCGAAGCCCCGAATCTCGATGCGGTGGCCATGCGCCAGGGCATCGCTCATGGCGTCAAGAATGGTCTTCACCGCGAACTCGGTGTCCTTCTGCGTGATCTGCGGAAAGCGTTCGGCAAGCAAGGTGACTAGATCAGAGCGGGTCATGGTGGCGCAGCAAGAAAAAGGGCCCGCGTGGAATGCGCGAGCCCTCAAGGATAGCGGGCGTCCGCCGGGGCGGACGCCTGGGGTCGGCTGATTTAGTTGCCGCCCTTGTCCAGCTTGGCGCGCAGCAGGGCGCCCAGGCTGGTGGTGCCGGCGTTTTCACGCTCGGAGGTGGCCGACAGGTTCTTCATCGCTTCTTGCGAATCGGCGTCGTCCTTGGCCTTGATCGACAGCTTGATCGAACGCGACTTGCGGTCCACGTTGATGATCAGGGCGGTGACTTCGTCGCCTTCCTTCAGCAGGTTGCGAGCGTCTTCCACGCGGTCGCGGCTCAGTTCGCTGGCCGGCAGGTAAGCAATGATGTCTTCGCCCAGGTCCACCTCAGCGCCACGCGGATCCACAGCCTTGACCTTGCCGGTCACGGTGGCGCCACGGTCGTTGACCGAGGTGAAGTTGGTGAAGGGGTCGCTGTCCATCTGCTTGATGCCCAGGCTGATGCGCTCGCGCTCGACGTCCACGGCCAACACCACGGCCTCGATCTCCTGGCCCTTCTTGAAGTTGCGCACGGCGGCTTCGCCGGTCTCGTTCCAAGACAGGTCGCTCAGGTGCACCAGACCGTCGATGCCAGCGGCCAGGCCGATGAAGATGCCGAAGTCGGTGATCGACTTGATCGGGCCCTTGACCTTGTCGCCGCGTTTGAAGTTCTCGGCGAACTCTTCCCACGGATTGGCGCGGCACTGCTTCATGCCCAGCGAGATGCGACGCTTGTCTTCGTCGATCTCCAGCACCATGACTTCGACTTCCTGGCCCAGGGTCACCACCTTGGTGGGGGCGACGTTCTTGTTGGTCCAGTCCATTTCGGAAACGTGCACCAGGCCTTCGATGCCGGGTTCGATTTCCACGAAGGCGCCGTAGTCAGCGATGTTGGTGACCTTGCCGAACAGGCGGGTGCTGTTCGGGTAGCGGCGGGCCACGCCCATCCAGGGGTCGTCGCCCAACTGCTTGATGCCCAGCGAGACGCGGTTCTTCTCGGCGTCAAACTTCAGCACCTTGGCGGTCAGCTCTTGACCCACCGTCACCACTTCGCTCGGGTGACGGACACGGCGCCAGGCCATGTCGGTGATGTGCAGCAGGCCGTCGATGCCGCCCAGGTCCACGAACGCACCGTATTCGGTGATGTTCTTGACCACGCCGTTGACGATGGCGCCTTCGGACAGGGTTTCCAGCAGCTTGGCGCGCTCTTCGCCCATCGAGGCCTCGACCACCGCGCGACGCGACAGCACAACGTTGTTGCGCTTGCGGTCCAGCTTGATGACCTTGAACTCCATGGTCTTGCCCTCGAACGGGCTCAGATCCTTGACCGGGCGGGTGTCGATCAGCGAACCCGGCAGGAAGGCGCGGATGCCATTGACCATCACGGTCAGGCCGCCCTTGACCTTGCCGCTGACGGTGCCGGTGACGAAGTCGCCAGACTCCAGCGCGGTCTCCAGGCTCAGCCAGGAAGCCAGGCGCTTGGCCTTGTCGCGGCTCAGGATGGTGTCGCCGTAGCCGTTTTCAACGGCGTCCACAGCGACGGAGACGAAGTCACCGATCTGGACTTCGATCTCGCCGAGATCATTCTTGAACTCTTCGAGCGGCACATAGGCTTCGCTCTTGAGGCCGGCATTCACCACCACGAAGTTGTAATCGATGCGCACCACTTCGGCGGACACGACCTCGCCGGAACGCATATTGGAGCGTTGCAGCGATTCTTCGAACATTGCGGCGAACGAGTCGACCGCGGCGGCAGTTTGGGTGAGAGTCATGGGGTTTCCTAGGTCCGCAGAAAAGTCTGCGGGGCTGACGACAACACGGGCGACCTGGCGGCCACCCGGAGCTTCAAAAAAGCCTGCGGCCTGCCTTCGGCGCTTGGGCGCCAAGGGCGGGGTCACAGACCACCGGGGTGCCTTGGGGCGGGGTGCGAGGCGCTGAGTTCAGCGCCGGCACTCAGTCCGCAAAGGCGCGCTTTTCATCCCACCAAGCCAGAACCTGTTCGACGCTGGCGTCGATGCTGAGGTCCGAGTTGTCCAGGAGTCGGGCGTCTTGCGCCGGAGCCAAAGGTGAAGCGCTGCGCGATTTATCGCGTGCGTCCCGAGCCTCCAAATCCTGCAGCAAGCCCGCGATATTAGCCGAAAACCCCTTGGAAATCAATTGCTTATAGCGCCGCTCGGCGCGCTGCGCGGCACTCGCCGTGAGGAATACCTTGAGTTGGGCCTGCGGAAAGATGGCGACTCCCATGTCGCGCCCGTCCGCCACCAGACCTGGAACGCGGCGAAAGCTCAATTGCAGCTGGTGCAGGGCTTGTCGCACGGCGGGCAAGGCGGCCACCGCCGATGCGCCCAGCCCCACTTCTTCCGCCCGCAGGGCATCAGTGACGTCTTCTTCGTCCAGAAAGCAGCGTCCGGCCTCGAAGTGCAAGGGCAGCCTGGCGGCCAATGCCGCCACGCGAGGTTCGTCATCCAGTGCCACACCGGCGCAGCGCGCAGCCAGCGCCGTTGCCCGGTAGAGCGCGCCTGAGTCCAGGACCCAGTAGCCCAATTGATCGGCCACCCGGTCGGCCAGCGTGCCCTTGCCCGAGGCGGTCGGCCCGTCGATGCACAGCACTGGGATGTGCGCTGGATCGGCTTGCACCAGTCCGAACAGGGTCTCGAAGTAGTCGGGGAAGGTCTTGGCCACACAGCCTGGGTCCAGGATGCGCAAGTCTTGAGGTGGGGTGCCGGTCAGGGGGTGCAGGGCGGCCAAAGAGAAGCACATCGCCATGCGGTGGTCGTCGTAGGTGTGGATGGCGGTGCGCCGCCAGCTCTGCAGCGGATGCACCTCGATCCAGTCCGGGCCTTCGGCCACCGTGGCGCCGAGCTTGCGCAATTCAGTCGCCATGGCGGCAATCCGGTCGGTCTCTTTGACTCGCCAGCTGGCAATGCCGGAGAGGCGGCTGGGGCCATCGGCATAGAGCGCCATCACCGCCAGGGTCATGGCCGCGTCCGGAATGGCCACGCAGTCCAATTGGATGGCCTTGAGCGGCCAAGCGCCCCGGCGCACGCGCAGCGCATGGTCCTCCCACTCGATCTGCGCCCCCATGGCAGCGGCGGCATCGGCAAAACGCACATCGCCCTGCAGAGCATCGCGCCCGATGCCCTCGATGCGGACGGGCGCCTGCGTGGCGCCCAGGGCGCCCAGGGCAATGAAATAGGAGGCTGCCGAGGCGTCGCCCTCGACCACCAGGCGCCCGGGCGAACGCAGGCGGCTGCCGGCCGGGATGGTGAAGCGTTGCCAGCCTTCGCGTTCCACTTTGACGTTAAAGCGCGCCAGCAGGGCCAGGGTGATTTCCACGTAAGGCTTGGAAATCAGTTCGCCCTCGACCTCGATGACGATGGCACGCTGTGCCACCAAGGGCAGGGTGAGCAGCAGGGCGGTGAGGAACTGACTGGAGACATCCCCGCGCACGCGCACCGGCTGGTCCAGGGCCAAAGGGGCGGGGCCGGACAAGGCCAGCGGTGGGTAGCCCGGCTGGCCCAAATCTTCGATTTGGCAACCCAGGCCACGCAGGGCGTCTACCAAGTCGCGAATTGGGCGCTCGTGCATGCGCGCCACGCCGCTTAAGAAGAAGCGGCCTCCATCGCGGGCGGACAACAGCGCCAGCGCGGCCGCGAGCGGGCGCATCGCGGTACCGGCGTTGCCCAAAAAGCAATCGGCTTGCGAGACCGGTAGATGCCCGCCCAGACCCTGCACGGTCACGCTGCCGTCGCCATTGCGGTGCCAGGCACAACCCAGGCTGCGCAGAGCATCCAACATCACGGCGGTGTCATCGGCCTCCAGCAATTGCTCAATCCGGGTCTCGCCTTCGGCCAGGGCGGCCAGCAGCAGCAGGCGGTTGGAAATGCTTTTGGAGCCAGGCAGGCGCACGGTCCCAGCTGCGCCGCAAAGGGGCGGCAGGTCCAGATAGGGGATCTTTAGCATGTCGATGGCGCGGCTGCGCCGAGCTTAGAAATGAATCAAAAGTGGGAAGAGGGCTCACCGTCTTCGGCATCGAAGAAGGTGGGCGACCACTTGTTGCGGGCCTCACTGACCTGGCGTAGCAGGGTCTCCAGCGCGCTGGTGTCGCCTTCCTTCATCCAGTGCTCCAGGCGGTCGAGCACGCTGCGGAAGCGCTGCGACTGGTGCAGGATTTCGTCGCGATTAGCCAGGAAGATGTCGCGCCAGACCGCCGGGTCGCCGCCCGCAATGCGGGTGAAGTCGCGAAAGCCCGTGCCTGCCAACTCCATGAATTCGCGCCCCGAAGGCTGGCGCATCACCGATTGGAAATAGGCGTAGGCCAGCAGATGCGGAAAGTGGCTGACGGCGGCATAGGCTGCGTCATGGTTTTCCGGCGTCATGCGCAGGACCTTGCAGCCCATCGCGGCCCATACGCCGGCCGCCTTTTGCACCAGCGCGGGTTCGTTTTCGGGCAGCGGGGTCAGCACCACTTGGCGGCCCTGGAACAGCTGGGCCTCGGCGTTCTGCACGCCCGCGAGTTCCTTGCCTGCAATGGGGTGCGCGGGTACGAACTGGGCCGCGTGGGCGCCCAGTACCTTTTGCACCGCGATCGCCACATCGGCCTTGGTGGAGCCGACGTCCATGAACAGGGTCTGTGGCTGCACCTGGGCCAGATGGCGGATGGCACGCAGCGTGGCCTCGGTGGCTGCCACGGGCACGGCAATCAGGACCAGATCGGAGCCTGATACCGCCAGCAGCGCCGACTCCGCAGCGACATCGATGACCCCCAGGCGTTTGGCGGTCTCCGTGGTGCTCGGGCTCTTGCTGTAACCCACCACCCGCTTGACCAGGCCGGCGCGCTTGAGCGCCAGCGCAAAGCTGCCGCCAATCAGGCCGCAGCCGATCAGTCCAAGCTGTTGAAAGTGGGGGCGGGGCAGGCGGGTCATTCGATGTTGGCGCTCAGTTTGTATTCAGTGTGTATTCAGTGTGTATCCAAGGGGTAGGTACCAAGCACCTTGAAAAAGGCGCAGCAGTCGCGCAATTCTTTCAGGGCGCGCGCGACATGCGCTTCGTCGGGGTGGCCCTGGAGGTCGATGTAGAAGTAGTACTCCCACTGACCGCCACTGCGGGCCGGGCGCGACTCGAAGCGAGTCATTGAGACCCCATGGGTCTTGAGGGGCACCACCAGATCATGCAAGGCGCCCGGGCGGTTCAGCACGGAGACCACCAGGGAGGTGCAGTCCCGGCCGCTGGCGCGCGGGCTGGGGTGCAACTCGGGCTGGGTCAGCACGGCAAAGCGGGTGCGGTTGTGGGCGTCGTCCTGAATGGCGGGCGCCACGATGTGCAGGCCGTACTCGCTGCTGGCGCGGTCGCTGGCGATGGCCGCGAGTTTTGCATCCTGGGCCGCCAGTCGGGCGCCCTCGGCATTGCTGGAGACGGGCCGTCGCTCGGCATGCGGCAGGTGCTGGGCCAGCCAACCCTGGCACTGGGCCAAGGCTTGGGGATGGGCCACCACAGCTTCGATCTCAGCCAGGTCATTGCGCACGCGCAGCAGGTTGTGGCGCACAAAGAGGCTGGTCTCGGCCACGATGAAAAGCGGCGTGGAGAGCAGCAGATCAAGTGTGCGCGCGACACCGCCTTCGGTGGAGTTTTCGACCGGGACGACGCCGAAGTCTGCCGCACCCGCGCTGGTGACTCGGAATACCTCATCGATGCTGGTGCAGGGCACGCGGACGATGCTGGAGCCGAAGAAGCCCAGGCTGGCCTGCTCTGAAAACGTCCCTGCCGGTCCCAGGTAGGCGACCCGGGTGGGCGTTTCCAGCGCGCGGCAGGCACTCATGATTTCGCGCCAGATCGGCGCGATGGTGTCGGACTGCAGCGGTCCTGGGTTGTGCGCCTTCAGCCCGGCAATGACCGCCGCCTCGCGCTCAGGGCGGAACACCAGGCTGCCTTGTTGTTTCTTGATGCCGCCCACGGCCTGTGCCAGCGCCGCGCGTTGGTTCAGCAGCTTGAGCAGTTCCCTGTCAACGGCGTCGATTTGATCGCGCAGACCGGCCAAGGCGTGGTCCTGCGCGGGTGTTGGGCTTTCCTTGGGTGTCTCAGCCATGGCGGCGTTCAAAGTCCTGCATGAAATCAACCAGGGCCTGAACGCCGGCCAGCGGCATGGCGTTGTAAAGCGAGGCGCGGCATCCGCCCTTGCTCTTATGACCCTTCAATTGCAGCAGGCCGACCGGTGTGGCCTGGGCAGCCTGGGCCAGGAAAGTGTCCGTCAGACCGGGTTCGCGCAGGAAGAAGGGGATGTTCATGCGCGAGCGCACCGCGGATGACACACGGTTCTCGAACAGGTTGGAGTCATCCAGGGCGGCGTAGAGCAGGGCCGCCTTGTCGCGGTTATGGGCCTCGAGAGCTTCAAGACCTTGGAGCCCATTCCAGCGGAATTGCAGGCCCCAGGCGAACACCAGCCCGGCGATATAGATCGCGTAGGTGGGCGGTGTGTTGAACATGGAGTTCTCGCGCGCCACGCGCTCCAGGCTGAATGCCGTGGGGCAGGCAGCCAGAGCGGGTTGGAGCAGATCCCGGCGCACGTACACCAGGGTCAAGCCGGCCGGGCCGATGTTCTTTTGTGCGCCGCCAAAGGCCAGACCGATGCGCGACCAGTCAAAGCGGCGTGAAAGCTGGTTGGAGGAGCAGTCCACCACCAGCGGGGCCTCGCAGCCGAGAGCGCGCAGGTTCGGCAGATCCTGGAACTCCACACCATCGATGGTCTCGTTCGAGCACAGATGGACGTAGTCCACGTCATCGCGCAGGGCCCAGCTGTCGGGCGCTGGAATGTCCAGATAGCCCTCGGCGCGCGTGTCCACCACGCGCTGCACCAGGGCATAGCGGGCGGCTTCGTCGGCGCTTTTGGCCGACCAACTGCCCGTGACCGCCACATCGACCCGGCCGCGATGGGCGAGGTTGAGCGGGATCAGGGCGTTGGCCGCCAGGGCGCCACCCTGCATGAACAGAATGGCGAACTCATCGGGTACACCGGCAAGCGCCCGCAAGTCGCGCTCCGCCTGCGCCAGGATGGCGCCGAACTGCGGGCCGCGATGGCTCATCTCCATCACGCCCATGCCGCTGCCCTGCCAGTCGCACATCTCGGCGGCGGCCTGCTCCAACACGGGTAGCGGCAGGCAGGCCGGTCCGGCCGAGAAGTTGTAGGGGCGCGTAGACGCGTGGGCCATGGTCCTTAAGGCTTGGCGCTTGAAGCGGCGGCAACCGGCTTAATGCCCAGGATCTCAGCCATCTTCTGATCCAGCGCCTTCATGCGGGACTCCACCAGGGGCTTGGTGTCGGCCACGATCTTCTGCGCGAGAAGGCCTTGGCTTTCGGCCGCGATGGGGCCGTAGCGCTTGACCACCGGGGACTCCAAGTACTTCAGCAGTTCCTTGAGTTCGGCTTCGTTGAAGCTGGCGTCCAGCTTGCTGGTGAAGACCTCGGGGGCATTCTTCATGGCGCTGGCGCGCAGCGCCGGCTCGACCTCGCGCCGGAAGGCCTGCAGTTCGACATCCAACGCCTTGGCCGTGGCTTCACGCTTGTCTTCCGGCACGCGGCTGCGCAGCACCTGAGAGACCTGCTGCAGCATTGGGGCCAGATTGCTTTGCAGCAGCATGGAGCCGAATTGCTCGATCTGGGCCTGTTGCACTTTGACAACCTTGGCCAGCAGCTCCTTCTTGGACTGGGCCTCAGCCGGGAAATGGGCGGCCAGGCTCAGGGCCAGCGCGCTCAGCAGGAGGGTGGGGCTGTTCATTCGGAGTCTCCGGTGGAATCGGTTGGGGTGTCGGGGGTGGGCTCAGGATTGCCCTCGGTGTCGGTGCCGGCGTCGTTCTCGACGATGCGCTGCAGCCCGCTGAGTTTGGCGCCGTCATCAAGGGCGATCAGGGTCACGCCCTGCGTCGCGCGGCCCAGTTCGCGGATCTCGGCCACGCGGGTGCGCACCAGCACGCCCTTGTCGGTGATCAGCATGATTTCGTCCTCGGGGCGCACAAGGGTGGCGGCGACGACCTTGCCGTTGCGCTCGCTTTGCTGGATGGCGATCATGCCCTTGGTGCCACGGCCGTGGCGGGTGTATTCGACGATGGAGGTGCGCTTGCCGTAGCCGTTCTCGGTGGCGGTGAGCACGCTCTGGGTTTCGTCCTCGGCCACCAGCATGGCAATCACCGATTGCCCATCTTCCAGTTGCATGCCGCGCACGCCGCGCGCCTGACGACCCATGGCGCGCACATCATCTTCATCGAAGCGCACCGCCTTGCCGCCATCGCTGAAGAGCATCACGTCGTGGTGGCCATCGGTGAGCGCGGCGCCGATCAGGAAGTCGCCCGGGTCGAGGTCGACCGAGATGATGCCGGCCTTGCGCGGGTTGCTGAATTCCTTGAGCGAGGTCTTCTTCACCGTGCCCAGTGCGGTGCACATGAAGATGAAGTGGTCCTCGGGGAAGCTGCGGAACTCGCCGGTGAGCGGCAGCACGACGGTGATCTTCTCGTCGGGCTGCAGCGGGAACATGTTGACGATGGGCTTGCCGCGCGAGTTGCGGCTGCCTTGCGGCACTTCCCAAACCTTGAGCCAGTAGACGCGCCCGCGGTTGCTGAAGCACAGGATCCAATCGTGCGTGTTGGCGATGAAGAGCTGGTCGATCCAGTCGTCTTCCTTCGTCGCCGTGGCCTGCTTGCCGCGCCCGCCGCGGCGCTGCGCGCGGTATTCGCTGAGCGCCTGGCTCTTGATGTAGCCGGTGTGACTGAGCGTGACCACCATGTCGGTGGGGGTGATCAGGTCTTCGGTGCCGAGTTCTTGCGCATTGCGCTCGATCACCGAGCGGCGCTCGCCCAGCTTGGTCTGGCCGAACTCGGCTCGCAGGGCAGTGAGCTCGTCGCCAATGATGACGGTGACGCGCTCGGGCTTGGCCAGGATGTCCAGCAGATCGGCAATCTGCGCCATCACGTCCTTGTACTCGCCGACGATCTTGTCCTGCTCCAGCCCGGTCAGGCGCTGCAGACGCATCTGCAGGATTTCGCCGGCCTGGGTCTCGCTCAGCGCATAGAGGCCGTCGGCCTGCAGGCCGTATTGCGCCTCCAGCCCGTCGGGGCGGTAAGCGGCGGCGGTGCCGGGGTTGGCGGCATCGGCGCGCGCGAGCATCTCGCGCACCAGGCTGGAGTCCCAGCGCTTGGCCATCAGCTCGGCCTTGGCCAGCGGCGGCGTGGGCGAGTTCTTGATGATGCGAATGAACTCGTCGATATTGGCCAGCGCGACGGCCAGGCCTTCCAGCACATGGCCGCGCTCGCGCGCCTTGCGCAGCTCGAACACCGTGCGACGGGTGACGACCTCGCGGCGGTGCTCCAAGAAGACCGAGATCAGGTCCTTCAGATTGCAGAGCTTGGGCTGACCATCGATCAGCGCCACCATATTCATGCCGAAGCTGTCCTGCAGCTGGGTTTGCTTGTACAGGTTGTTCAGCACCACTTCGGGCACTTCGCCGCGCTTGAGCTCGATGACCACGCGCATGCCCGACTTGTCGGATTCGTCCTGGATGTGGCTGATGCCTTCCAGCTTCTTTTCGTGCACCAACTCGGCAATGCGCTCGAGCAGGCTCTTTTTGTTCACCTGATAGGGAATCTCGTCAACGATGATGGCCTGGCGCTGGCCGCGATCGATGTCTTCGAAGTGCACCTTGGCGCGCATCACCACCCGGCCACGGCCGGTGCGATAGCCCTCGCGCACGCCCTCCAGGCCGTAGATGATGCCGGCGGTGGGGAAGTCGGGCGCCGGGATGAAGCCCATCAGCTCGTCGATGCTGACATCCGGGTTGCGCAGGGTGTGCAGGCAGGCGTCCACCACCTCGTTGAGGTTGTGCGGCGGGATATTGGTGGCCATGCCCACCGCAATACCCGAGGAGCCATTGACCAGCAAATTCGGCAGCCGCGTGGGCAGCACCAGCGGCTCTTTTTCCGAGCCGTCGTAGTTCGGGCCGAAATCGACGGTTTCCTTGTCGATATCGGCCAGCATTTCATGCGCCACCTTGGCCAGGCGGATTTCCGTGTATCGCATGGCCGCGGCGTTGTCGCCGTCCACCGAGCCGAAATTGCCCTGGCCATCCACCAACATATGGCGCAGGGAAAAATCCTGCGCCATGCGCACGATGGTGTCGTACACCGCGCTGTCGCCGTGCGGGTGGTATTTACCGATGACGTCACCGACGATACGCGCCGACTTTTTATAGGGGCGGTTCCAGTCGTTGTTGAGCTCGTGCATCGCGAACAGGACGCGACGGTGCACGGGCTTGAGGCCGTCCCGGGCGTCGGGGAGGGCGCGGCCCACGATCACGCTCATGGCGTAATCGAGGTAAGAGCGGCGCATCTCCTCTTCGAGGCTGACGGGCAGGGTTTCCTTGGCGAACTGAGACGTCATGCGGGCGCAGGCTGTATTCCGCTCGCCCCATCAAGATGTGCGGGCGGAAGGGTTTTCGGGGAAAGCGGGCGATTCTATGGGGCGCACCTTGTCGCGACTCTGCAACAGGGACACAAAGGCTTCGCAAGTCGGCCGCCACAATGCGCCGCTGGAAAGCCCGATGGCAGAATGGTTTCGAACCCTTCGGAACTGCCTGCGTGGTGGGCGTCCCTTGAGGCTTTGGCTGACCCATCCTTGCGCAGAAAACTGCGGCACCCTTAAGAGGAGAAATATGAACAAACTGACCCGCGTGGCATCGCTGCTGGCCCTGGCCGCTTTGACCCACACTGGCGCCCAGGCGCAAGTGAACGACAACTGGATGGATGCGTCCGGCAAGCTGGTGTGGCTGAACGGCACCAGCGAGCACTGCTGGCGCAACGCCTCTTGGACGCCGGCCACGGCAGCCAAGCAGGTGGCCAATCTGAAGGGCATGAAAGGCTTTGCTGGCGACAGCTGTGATGGCGCCTTGCTGCCCCCGCCGCCGGCCCCTCCCGCACCGCCCAAGGCCGTTGAGGCTCCGAAGCCCGTGGTGGCCCCGGTCGCCCCGCCGGCTCCTCCGAAGCCCATCATCGAAAAGGTCACCTACGCGGCTGACGCTTTCTTTGATGTGGACAAGGCCGTGCTGAAGCCTGAAGCCAAGACCAAGCTGGACGACCTGGCCTCGAAGATGGGCGCGATCAATCTGGAAGTCATCATTGCCGTCGGCCACACCGACAGCGATGGCTCGGATGAGTACAACCAGAAGCTGTCGGTGCGTCGCGCAGAAGCCGTGAAAGCCTATCTGACCGGCAAGGGCATCGAAGCCAACCGCGTCTACACCGAAGGCAAGGGCGAAAAGAGCCCTGTGGCTGATAACAAGACCCGTGAAGGCAAAGCGAAGAATCGCCGCGTCGAGATCGAAGTGGTCGGCACCCGCACGGTGGCCCCGAAGAAGTAATCAGCCTCGGCTGAGACCAAGCCCCGCTTCGGCGGGGCTTTTTTATGCCCATTCTCCGGATGAGAGCCGGGCATGAAAAAGGGCGCCAGCGGCGCCCCTGATGTTCGAGTTTCCGCGGTCTTAGACGCGCTTGCGGTACTCGTGGGTTCGGGTGTCGATTTCGACCTTGTCGTTTTGGGCGACAAAAATCGGCACCATGATCTCGAAGCCGGTGGCGATCTTGGCGGGCTTCAGCACCTTGCCCGAGGTGTCGCCCTTGACGGCCGGCTCGGTCCAGGTAATTTCACGCACCACGCTGGTGGGCAGCTCCACCGAGATGGCTTTGCCATCGTAGAACACCACTTCCACGGCCATGCCGTCTTCCAGGTAGGAGATGGCGTCACCCATGTTCTCGGCCTCGACCTCGAACTGGTTGTACTCGGTGTCCATGAACACATACATCGGGTCGGCAAAGTAGGAGTAGGTGCACTCCTTCTTGTCGAGGATGATCTGGTCCATCTTGTCGTCGGCCTTGAAGACAACTTCGGTGCCCGAGTTGTTCAGCAGGCTCTTGAGCTTCATGCGCACGGTGGCGGCATTGCGGCCGCCGCGGCTGTACTCGGTCTTGAGCACGACCATCGGGTCCTTGCCTTGCATGATCACGTTGCCGGCGCGGATTTCTTGGGCGATCTTCATGGGGTAGCGATGTAAGGGCTGAAAGGGGCGCCCTTAGCGCTTCCAAGAAATAGAAAGCGGGCGCAAAGCCAGCCATTCTATCTGAGGAGTGTTTGGCTAGCGTTGAAAAGTCCTCGCCACTCAGCGTCAGCTCTTCTTGGACTGCGCGAATTTGATCAATTGGTCAGCCAGATCAGTCTGCGCGGCCAAGCGGCTGCACCACTGGCCCCAAAGATCACTCTTGAGGACCGAATCCAGATGATGCTGATCCAGACTGTCCAGGGGCGCCAACCCATTCCATGCCAGCCAGACTGGTTGAATGGCCTGTCGCTCTGCCTCTGGCCTTGCGCTGCAGATCAGAGACAGAAAGGCCATCAGCTTCTGAGCGTGTGCTCCATCGTCCTGGGGGTAGATGTGCCAGAGGAAGGGCTGTCCAGCCCATTGGGCCCGCACAAAGGAGTCCTCACCGCGCACGACGTTGAGATCGCAACTCCAGAGCAGGCGGTCGTAATCGTCTTGATCTAGCCAGGGTAGGGCGTGCTGCTGGATGTTGGGCAGCCCTCTTAGGGCCTCACTGTTTGAGCCGCCGCAACAAAGCACCAGGGTGGGCTGCCCCGCCAGGGCTTTACCCAGTGCCTCAACGGGGGCTGAGGGATAGCAGAACAGGCTGACCAGGCGTTCGCCCGGTTTGGGTGCGATGCCGAGCTGCGCGAGAAAGGCGTTGCGATCATGGATCCGACGCCGCTCCAGCAACCCGGGCTCGCGCAGCAGGCCGCCGCTGGTGGGTTCGAAGCCGGGGTACCAAAAGTGTTTGGTCAGCCCCGCCGCCGGCCCGTGGGAGACGGGCGAGGGCAGCCGGTGGCACCTCAGGGTGTAGGCCTCGGCGCTCAGGTATTCCAAATTGATCCATACGGGAGGTGCTGGACGCACACGGGCCAGACCTGCCTGGATGTCGGGTGGCAACTCGCAACCGAAGGCTTCGATAACCACATCGCCTGGCGTGCAGTGCGACGGCCAGCCTTGTCCGGGCCAGGGGTGAACCTCGCAGGGGTGATGGAAAGAATCGGAGGAGGCCGTTCCAAGTTCTTGGGAATGCGATGCCATCCAGTCCAGCGCCCGCGGGTCGTCGATCCACAGCCGAACCCGTTGACCGCGTTGGGTCAGGTTGCGCGCCAAGCGCCAGCACACGCCGATGTCGCCATAGTTGTCGATGACGCGGCAAAAAATATCCCAGAGCCTGATTTGCATTAGGACATTGTCCAAGGCTCGCAAAATGCGGGAATGACTGTTGATCCTGCTGTGAACCCGCCACCGTCCTCTCTAGATAGCGATCTTGGGGCTGCGCAGCTGTTGACCTGGGAGCAAGAGCGGGAGCGGGCCACGCAGATGGAGGCCGAGGAGGTCGCTGCTCTCATAGCGGCCGCACGGCCACTGCGCGAACGTCTTTTGGCTGAGGTGGCTGCTCTGCCCTTGTTGCCTGGTGTGTATCGCTTTTTGGATGCGCGCGGGCAGGTGCTGTATGTCGGCAAAGCCAAGCTATTGCGTCGGCGTGTCAGCAGCTATTTCCAGCGCGACCACGGGGGCACTCGCATCGGCCTGATGGTGGCTCGAGTGGCCAAGTTGGAGACCACCGTGGTGCGCACCGAGGCTGAGGCCTTGCTGCTGGAAAACACGCTGATCAAGACCCTGGATCCGCGCTTCAACATCCTGTTCCGCGACGACAAGAGCTATCCCTATGTGCGCTTCTCTGCGCACCGCTTTGCCCGCCTCAGCTACTACCGCGGTGCGGTCGATAAACGAGGGCGCTACTTTGGGCCATTCCCCAACAGTCTGGCGGTACGGCAGACCATTGAGCTGGTTCAGCGGGTGTTCCGCCTGCGAACCTGTGAGGACGCGGTCTTCAATCACCGCAGCCGACCCTGCCTTTTGCACCAGATCCGCCGCTGCAGTGCGCCCTGTGTGGGTTTGATCAGTGAGACTGACTACGACAAAGACCTGGACCGAGCCGACGCATTTCTGCGGGGGGCCAGCGATGAAGTGCTTCGCGAGTTGCAGCAGCGAATGGCCCTGCACGCGCAGGCCTTGGAATACGAGCGGGCGGCCGAGGTCCGCGACCAGATCGCGGCCTTGTCACAGGTGTTGCAGCAGCAAGCGGTGGAAGCCAGCAGTGCCAGCGGGGGCGAGCGCGACGTCGACGTCATCGCGGTGCGAGTGCGTGGTGGGCGTGCCTGCGTCAATTTCGCCATGGTGCGGGGCGGGCGGCATTTGGGAGATCGGGCCTTGTTCCCTTCCCACGTTGAAGACGCGACCGCCTTGCAGCTCGGGGCGGAAGGAGACGAGACCACTGTGCTGCCCCAAGAAAAGAGTGCCGCACAGCAGGTGCTGGAGGCCTTTTTGACGCAGCACTACCTCGGTGGAGAGATGCCGGCGCTCATCTTGGTGAATGAGGCCGTGGATCCCGCGCTGGTGGAGGCCTTGATGGCACAAGCCGGGCGACGCCTGACCGTGCAGGATCAACCGCGGGGGCCACGCAGAATCTGGCTGGACATGTGTGTGCAAGGGGCTGATCTGGCCCTGGAACGCTTGTTGGCCGAGGAGGGCTCGCAGCAGGCGCGCACGCGAGCCCTGTCTGAAGTCTTGGGCTTTGAGGGGGCGGACCTGGGTCAGCTGCGCATCGAGTGCTTTGACATCAGCCATACCGCAGGCGAGGCGACCGTGGCCTCCTGCGTGGTGTTTGAGCAGCACGCCATGCAACCGAGCCAGTACCGTCGCTACAACATCGAAGGTATCCAGGGGGGTGATGACTATGCCGCTATGCGCCAGGTATTGACGCGTCGGTACAGCAAATTGGCCAGCGCCTTGGCGCAGCATGAGTCCTCGGAGGAGTCCTCTGCTTCTCTGCGCTGGCCCGACGTCGTTTTGATTGATGGTGGACGTGGCCAGGTGGGTGTGGCGCGCGAGGTGTTTGAGTCTCTGGGGGCGGATTTGGCCCGCTTGGTTGGAGTGGAAAAAGGCGAGGGCCGCAAAGTGGGGTTGGAGGAGCTGGTCTTTGCGGATGGGCGCCCCAAGCTCAGCTTGAACCCACAGTCGTCGGCCTTGATGCTGGTGGCAGAAATTCGTGATGAGGCCCACCGCTTTGCTATTACCGGCATGCGTGCGCGGCGTGCCAGCACCCGCATGCGCGGGTCGCGGCTTGAAGACATTGCCGGCGTGGGGCCGCGCAAGCGTGCGGCATTGCTGCAGCGCTTTGGTGGCATCAAGGGTGTCGAGGCTGCGAGCGTTGAGGAGCTGTCCGGCGTCAAGGGCATATCCAGGGACTTGGCGCAGGAGATTTACCGTGCGTTCCGCTGATTTCATGGGCCGCACAGCGCTGCGTCGCGCCATGGCTGTGGGCCTTCTGGGGCTGATGTCTGCTTGTGGTCAGCGGCAGCCTGCGCCTCCTCCCGATCGGCCAGTCCCTAGCGAGTTGCCGCGCCCTGGGGGGCGCGCTGAAGCCGCGCGGCCCAATAAGCCCGCCAGTTGCGCGACGCAGGCGCATGCCGTGCGCAGTTTGGATGCCCTGCGTCTGCATGTGGCGCGTTGTGTGGTCGAGGCCAATCCCGAGCAGGCTTACCTGAGTCAACCGCCTGCGGTGCTGCTGGCGGTTCCGGTTTTCAAGCTGGAGCTGCATTCCGACGGGCGAGTCAAGCGCATCGACTTGCTGCGTGAACCTGGCCAGGCCAAGGACACCGTTCAGTTGGCCCGCAAGGCGATTGAGCGGGCGGCACCCTTTGGTGATTTGCGCCGCGTGCCTGGTCCCCTGGTCTTCACCGAGACCTATTTGTTCGATGACGCGCGCCGCTTCAAGCCGCGCAGCCTGAACTGACGCGGCCTGCCCCACAATGCCTCTATGTTTCTGACCCTTCCAACGCTGCTGACCTGGGCCCGCATCGTGGCCATTCCCCTGATCGTGGGGATTTTTCAGATGCCCTGGAGTGCCGAGTTGCGCAATCTCGTCGCCACAGTGTTGTTCGTGGCGGTGGCACTGACAGATTGGCTGGATGGCTACTTGGCCCGGCGCCTGAATCAAACCTCGTCCTTTGGTGCTTTCCTTGATCCCGTGGCCGACAAGTTTTTGGTCTGCGCGTCCTTGTTGGTGCTGCTGGACATGCAGCGCATGGGTGGCTGGGGCGCCTTGTTCTCGCTGGTCATCATTGGGCGTGAGATCGCCATTTCCGCCCTGCGGGAGTGGATGGCGCAAATTGGTGCTTCTCGCAGCGTGGCCGTTCATATGGTGGGCAAGCTGAAGACCACGGCGCAGATGGTCGCCATTCCCTTCCTGCTCTTTGATGGCCAACTCTTCGGTGTGATCGATACCCGGCTCTGGGGGCAATGGCTGCTTGGGGGGGCGGTGATCCTGACGGTGTGGTCGATGGTTTATTACCTGCAAAAGGCCGTGCCGGAAATTCGCGCGCGCGCGGGCTGAAGCTGCGCCTAGAATCCGCGCCCTTGTCGCCGCTGTCGCAGGCAAGGGCACAAAAGTTTTTCCATGAATTCGCCAAGAGGGGGCGTTCGCGTGAACAAGACTGAATTGATTGAACACATCGCCAAGCAGGCTGATCTTTCCAAGGCGGCCGCGCAGCGCGCCCTGGAGGCCATGATTGGTGGCATCAAGACGACCCTGAAGAAGAACGGCACGGTGTCGGTCCTGGGCTTTGGCAGCTTTAGTGTGACCAAGCGCGCTGCGCGCACCGGTCGCAATCCGCGCACCGGTGACGCCATCAAGATCAAGTCCAGCAAGACGCCCAAGTTCAAGCCGGGCAAGGCCTTGAAGGACGCCATCAAGTAATAGAAGGCCGGGTGCTTAGCTCAGTTGGTAGAGCGGCGCCCTTACAAGGCGTAGGTCGGCGGTTCGAGCCCGTCAGCACCCACCACCGGCTTTCCTTTACAACGCGGTTTGACGCTGGCTGACTGCCTACAATCGCGCCCCTACGGGCCCCCTAAGGCGAACTTCGGTTCGCCTTTTGTTTGCTTGCATGCTGTTCGGTCTGGTTGTTTTAGCTTGTTCACTGCACCGGCGCCACGGCGCCGTTTGAGGACTTCGGATGTTTGAGTTCGTTCGCACGCACAGCCGCTGGCTGCAACTGGGATTGCTTGTGCTGATCCTGCCTTCCTTTGTTGCGCTGGGTGTGCAGGGGTATTCCGGCTTTATGGATGGCTCGGGAGCCGGTGTGGCCACGGTGGACGGCCAGCGTATTACCCAAGCGGAGTGGGATGCCGCTGTGCGCGAGCAGGCGGATCGCTTGCGCAGCCAGAATCCGCAAATTGACGCCAAGCTTTTGGACTCGCCGCAGGCGCGTCAGCAGGCTCTGGAGGGATTGCTGGATCAGCGGGTGTTGCTCTCCGCGGCGCAGAAGCAGCACTTGGAAGTGGCCGATGCCCGCCTGAAGTCGGTGTTCGATCGCGATCCGAACTTGGCCTTCTTGCGCAATGCCGATGGCAGTGTGAACAAGGCGGTGCTAGCCGCCCAGGGCATGAGCAGCGAGGGCTTTGTCCAGCGGCTGCGTCAGGACCTGACCCTGCGCCAGGTGCTGTCGCCCACCCAGTCTCGCGGTAGCGAGACGGCGGTGGCCACTCAGGCCGTGATGAACGCCTATTTGGAGCAGCGTGAGATCAGCCTCAAGCGAGTCGACGCGGCTGCCTTCAAGGCGCAAGTGACGGTGAGCGACGACGAGGTCAAGGCTTTTTATGCCTTGCCGGTGACGCAAGAGCGCTGGAAGCGGCCAGAGCAGGCCCAGATTGAGTACCTGGTGTTGGATGCCGAGGCGCTGAAGGCCGGTGTGACGGTGTCTGAGGCGGATCTGCGGACCTTCTATGAGCAAAACCGCAGCCGTTACTCGACCGCCGAGGAGCGCCGCGCTCGCCACATTTTGGTGAAACTCGCTGCTGATGCGAAGCCGGATGAGGAGAAGGCCGCGCGCAGCAAGCTCGAGGGACTGCTGGCCGAACTGCGCAAGGACCCCAAGCAGTTCGCAGATCTGGCGCGCAAGCACTCGCAGGATGAGGGCTCGGCTGCGAATGGTGGCGACCTTGACTTTTTTGGTCGTGAGGCCATGGTCAAGCCCTTCTCGGATGCAGCCTTCGCGCTCAAGGTGGGTGAAGTCAGTCCCATTGTCCGCAGTGAATTCGGTTTTCACCTGATTGAGCTGGTCGCCATCCGTGGGGGCAGTGCGCGTAGCTTCGAGGAAGTGCGGCCGGAGATCGAGGCGCAGCAGCGAACTGACTTGGCGCGCAAGCGCTTCCAAGAGTTGTCTGAGCAGTTCAGCAATATGGTCTATGAGCAGGCAGATGCCTTGCAACCTGTGGCTGAAAAGTTCGGTCTCAAGGTGCAGCAGGCCGAGTTGCCGCGTCAGCCGCGCCCTGGGGCGCAGGGGCCGTTGGCTTCTGCCAAGCTGCTGGAACTGGTGTTTGCTGCGGAATCGTTGAAGAGCAAGCGCAACACCGAGGCGGTAGAGACGGCGCCGCAACAGATGGTTTCCGCACGCGTGCTCAAGCATCAGCCGGCCGCAGCGCCGGCGCTGGATGAAGTGCGCGAACTGGTGCGTGGCCAACTGGTGGCTGAGCGTGCTGCGGCGTTGGCGAAGGCCGATGGCGAGAAGCAACTCGCAGCGCTGCAAAAGGATCCGGAGTCGCAGGCGTGGGATGCGCCTCGCTGGGTTTCTCGTGCCGCTGCGCAGGGTTTGCCTGAGGCAGCGATGAGCGCGCTGATGCGGGCCGACGCCAAGAAGCTTCCTGCTGTGGTGGGAGTCGACCTTGGCAATGCGGGCTATTTGCTGATTCGCGTTGGCAAGATCGGCGCGCCCGAGGCCACGATGGCAAAGTCCGCCGCCCCCCAGTTTGCGCAGGCCCAGTCAGCAGCCGAAGCTCAGGCCTACCTGGAAGCTTTGAAGCTGAGCTTGAAGGCCAAGCTGCTCGTTGCAGCGCCTGCTGCATCTGCAGCTTCTCAACAGTAAAAAGCCTGCTATACTGCTTGGCTTTCGACGGTGGCTGTAGCTCAGTTGGTAGAGTCCAGGATTGTGATTCCTGTTGTCGCGGGTTCGAGTCCCGTCAGCCACCCCAAGACATGAAAAAGGCGCTCCAGTTGGAGCGCCTTTTTTCATTCTGCCGGCAAAGAAAGGGCTTTAAACCAATCCCTGCTTGCTGGCCAATACGGCGGCTTCGGCTCGGCTGGATACATTGAGCTTTTTGTAAATCGACTTGATGTGGTCGTTCACCGTGTACCACTTGATCCCCATCAGGTTTGCAATCTCCTTGATGGTGAAGCCCTTGCTGAGGTAAGTCAGCACTTCGTTCTCTCGCGGCGACAGCCGGATGGATTCGGCCTGAATGGGGTCCAGCGCCACAGGGCGTGAGACCGAATAGCCGCTGGCAGAGAAGGCACCGAAGCCGCTGTTGAGGCCCATCGGCCCGCTTTCGCCGGAACTGCCCGGCCGAAAGTGGCTCAGCAATCGGCGTGCGATAGCGGGGGACAGCGGCGGTTGCCCGCGCACGATGCGCTGCAATTCCTCCACCAGTACTTCGAATCGGTCTTCCTTCAGCAGATAGCCATCGGCGCCACACTGCAGTGCGGGGAACAAATGATCGTCGTCCGAATAGAGGGTGCTGACGATCTTCAGCGCAGCGGATCCCGCCAACTCGGCCAGCAGTTCCATGCCGTTGCCATCGGGCAGTTCCAGGTCAACAAGGAATAGCTTGACGCCGCCATCTACGCCGTGCCCATGGCGGGCGACTTCTCGGCGTGCGGTTTCCAGGTCCGCAGCTTCAATGATCTGCAGTTCGTCGCTGAAGCTTTCGCGCACAACCTTGCACAAAAAGCTCCGGGCAACCGGATTGTCTTCAAGGATCAGAACTTTGACAGGCATGGGATTGAGCAGAGCGATCGGTCATGCTACCCGCTGACCGCTTTGCAGACCCCCCGCAGCCGGGGGGAGCCGATAAGGCTTTCTAGAATGCTGCATGCGCATCCTGATTGCCAATGATGATGGCTACCTCGCGCCGGGTTTGTCTGCTTTGGTGCAGGCTTGCCAGGGCTTGGGTGACATCGAAGTCATCGCCCCTGAGCAGAACGCCAGTGGTACCTCGAACTCCTTGTCTCTGCACCGGCCACTCAGCGTGCACCGGGGCATGAATGGGCATCGCTTCGTCAACGGCACGCCCGTGGACTGCGTGCATTTGGCGCTCACCACGCTGTTGGGGGACTGGCGTCCTGACTTGGTGCTTTCGGGCATCAACAACGGGGCCAACATGGGCGACGACACGATTTACTCGGGGACTGTTGCGGCCGCTACCGAGGGCTATTTGTTTGGCATCCCTGCCATTGCCTTCTCCCAGGTGGATCGGGACTGGGGCGAGCTGGATGCGGCGGCCCGTGCAGCGCGGCGGGTGATTGAGCATGTGCTCTCTCAGCCACTTGGGGCGCCCTTTCTGCTCAATGTGAACATTCCCAATCGCAGCGATGCCGACCAACTGCCCTGGCAGGTGACGCGCCTTGGAAAGCGGCATGCCAATGCCGGCGCTCACAGCCAAGTCAACCCGCGTGGCGAGACCATGTACTGGATTGGTCCTCCGGGCGATGTGCGGGAGGCCGGGGAGGGGACTGACTTCTTCGCGGTAGCGAATGGGCGCGTTTCGATCACGCCCCTGCAGGTGGATCTGACCCATCACGGCGACCTGGATCGCTGGCGCATGCGCTTGGGCTCTGCTGAGGGTTCTCAGTGAGTTCGCGCGGCGGCCCTCCGGTGCTGCGGCCTCAGCGCCTGCTTCAGCAGGCGGCGCAAGACCGCGCGCGCCTGGCGGCGCCTAGCGGCATTGGTCTGGACTCCCCGGGCGTTCGGCTGCGCATGGTTGAGCGTTTGCGTCGCCAGGGAGTTCAGGCTGAGGGTGTGCTGCAAGCCTTTGCACAGGTGCCGCGCCACCGCTTTGTGGACACCGCCTTTGCCCCCCAGGCCTATGAAGACACCAGCTTGCCGATCGGACATGGTCAGACCATTTCCAAGCCCTCGGTGGTGGCGCGGATGTTGGACCTTCTGCATCAGAGCGAGGCGGCTGCGGCCCTCGGCGGGCTTGGGCGGGTGTTGGAAGTTGGGACGGGATGCGGCTACCAGGCCATGCTCCTGGGTCTACTGGCTAAGCAGCTCGTGTCGATCGAACGCCTCGGGCCGCTGCACCAGGCGGCGACCCATCGCCACACCGCACTGCGGCGCGAGTTGCCCTTGTGTCCGATGCAACTGATCCATGGCGATGGGCGACTTGGCTGGAAGCCTTCGGCGCCTTTTGATCACATCATTGCGGCAGCGGGAGGGGAGTCCCTGCCGCAACCCTGGCTGGATCAGTTGGCCCCGGGCGGTCGCCTTGTGGCGCCCACCCTGGCGCGCGATGGCGTGACGCAGATTTTGGTGGTCGTCGATCACTGTGTGGTTTCCGGACGTAGCGAGTGGCGCCGCTCGGAGCACGAAGGGGTCTTGTTCGTCCCTCTAAAATCTGGCCTCATTCCCTAGCCAAAGTCTTGGCGACCAGGGGTCGATGACGTCGCCGATTGCTCACTCCATGCTTTGCTGCCCGCCCAAGCCCTTGGTTCTGAATTGCTCCACCACGTCGAAGTTCAAGCTGCTCACAACTGCGGTTGCCGTGGGCCTGCTGGCCGGATGCGCCGCCCCCAAGCCTCACCGCGCGCCAGTTGAAGAGCGTGCGCCAACGGCTACCGCTGCGCCAGGCAATGCGCCCGCGGTGGTTGAGCCCAAGGTGAGTAGCGTGGAACCCTCCCGGGCTGGAAGCTACGCCGTGCGTCCGGGTGATACCTTGATTCGGATTGCGCTCGACCACGGCGTGAGTTGGCGCGATTTGGCGCGTTGGAACGGACTGGACAACCCCAACTTGATTGAGGTGGGCCAGGTCTTGCGCGTGGTGGCGCCGGGCGCGGGGGATGGGCTTAGCAGCAAGCCGGTGGCCGTCGCTCGCGCGGAGGGCCGTCCATTGGAGGCGCGACCGGCCTCAGGGCCAGCCAATGCGAGCCCGGCTGCTGCCTCTCCAACTCCGGCAGCACCAAGCTCGACATCGGCTGCGCCGGCCATCCCTTCGGCTTCTTCACCGGCACCGCAGGGGGCTGCGAATTTGCCCGACGGTGAGTTGGTTTGGTCTTGGCCGGCGAGTGGGCCTTTGTCGGCCGGCTTTGACGAGCAACGCAACAAAGGACTCGCCATCGCCGGTAAGCCGGGCGATGCCGTGTTGGCCGCAGCCGATGGGCGTGTGATGTACGCCGGTTCCGGCCTGCGCGGCTACGGCAATATGGTCATCATCAAACACAACGACACCTACCTGAGTGCGTACGCGCACAACCAGGCCTTGTTGGTCAAGGAAGATCAGGTGGTTCGCAAGGGCCAGCGCATTGCTGAAATGGGCAGTTCGGATGCAGATCAGGTCAAGCTGCATTTTGAGATCCGCCGCAAGGGTAAACCCATAGACCCTGCTAAGCTGCTTCCCACTCGCTGAAGCACAGATTGTGCTCAGGGGGGAAGGAGTCCCATGAGCACCGGTTCGGCTGAGGAGGAGTCCCTTGGGGAAGTGCGGCGCACTGAGCTTGCGGGGCTGGCGCGTGAGGTGTCGGGTGAGGTGGCGGGTGAGGCTGAAGCGACGAATGCGCTGCAAGCCTATTTGCGCGATATCCGACGCGCCCCGCTGTTTACGGCGGACGAAGAGTACGCCACCGCGCAAAGGGCCCGTGCGGGCGATTTCGAAGCCCGGCAGTTGATGATTGAGCGCAATCTGCGGTTGGTCGTTTCGATTGCAAAGAATCACCTGGGGCGTGGCCTGCCCCTGGGCGATCTGATCGAAGAGGGCAATCTCGGGCTGATGCACGCGATTGAGAAGTTCGAGCCGGAGCGCGGCTTTCGCTTTTCCACCTACGCCAGTTGGTGGATCCGGCAGGCCATTGAGCGCGCTTTGGTGCAGCAGACGCGATTGGTCCGCTTGCCCGTTCATGTCGTGCGTGAATTGACCCAGGTGTTGCGAGTGCGGCGCGCGCTGGAGGCTCAGGCCAATGGTGCAGTTGCCAATATTCGGTCTGAGGACATTGCCGCACGACTGGGCTGGACGGTGGTAGAGGTGCAGGGCTTGCTGCGGCACGCAGAAGCGCCGGCATCGCTTGATGCGCCGGCGGATCGCGCGGGCGAGGCTGGCGAGTCTCTGCTGGAGCGAGTGGTCGACGAGGAGTCGCTGGACCCGGCGCGTGAGCACTTGCACCATGAGGTCGATGCCTTGTTGGGCGCGGCCCTGAGCGCATTGACTGCGCGCGAACAGGAAGTGCTGGCGGGCCGCTTTGGTCTGCGCGAGCGTGAACCCGAGACCTTGGATGTCTTGGCGCAGCGGCTCGGTCTGACGCGCGAGCGCATCCGGCAAATTCAGCACGAAGCGATGGAGAAGCTCAAACGGGCCCTGGTGCGCCGAGGGGTGCAGCGCGACGCCTTGTTCTGAGCTTGCCGGTGCGATGCCGAGTGGCTTATGCGGGCTGCGGATAATCGCGCCATGACAGATCAGAACGAATGGTTGCGGGTCGAATCACTCGACCTGGAGGCACAGGGCGTGGCCCGACGTGCTGACGGCAAGGTGGTGTTCATTGAAGGCGCCTTGCCCGGTGAAGTGGTGCGAGCCCAAGTGGGGCGAAGCAAGAACAACTGGGAGCAGGGCGTCATCACCCAACTGCGGCGCGAGAGCCCGCAGCGCGTCAAGCCGGGTTGCCCGCATTTCGGGCTTCACGGCGGGGCCTGTGGTGGCTGCAAGATGCAGCACTTCCATCCCAATGCGCAAATCGCAGTGAAGCAGCGAGTGCTGGAGGACAACCTCAAGCATCTGGCGAAGGTCAGCCCGGAGCGGGTGTTGCGGCCGATCGAGGGCGTGCCCTGGGGCTATCGGCGGCGCGCGCGCCTGTCGGTGCGCTATGTGGCCAAGAAGGGCGCAGTGCTGGTGGGTTTCCATGAGCGCAAGAGCCGATATGTGGCTGACATGTCGGTGTGCCCGGTGTTGCCGCCGCAGGTCAGCGCGCTGCTGCTGCCTTTGCGCGATTTGATCCATGGCATGCAGGCTCGCGAGCGCCTGCCGCAGATCGAGTTGGCTATGGGGGATGAGGTGGTGGCTTTGGTGCTGCGCAATCTGGAGCCGCTGAGCGAGGCGGATCAGAGCGCCCTGAGAGCGTTTGCCCAGAAGCACGGCGTTCAATGGTGGCTTCAGCCCAAGGGTCCAGATAGCGTTCATCTGCTGGATGCCGACGGCCCGCCCTTGCTCTATCGCCTGCCCGAATTCGGTGTGGAGATGCCCTTTCGGCCGACTGACTTCACCCAGGTCAATCACGACATCAATCGGGTGTTGGTCCACAAGGCGCTGGGCCTGCTGGATGTCCAGGCGAACGAGCGCGTGATCGACTGGTTTTGCGGCCTGGGCAATTTCACGCTGCCTCTGGCCACTCAGGCGGCCGAAGTATTGGGTATCGAAGGCAGTGAGGCTCTGGTGGCCCGCTCGCGCGAGAACGCCCGGCACAACGGCCTGGAAGCCAAGACCCGCTTTGAGGCGCGCAATCTCTTTGAGTTGGCGCCCAGCGATCTGGCCCTCTATGGGACCGCACAGCGCTGGCTGGTCGACCCCCCTCGCGAAGGGGCGTTTGCCCTGGCCAAGGCCGTAGCAGATGCCATCCAGTCGCCCGAATTAGCGGCCGGCTGGCAGCCACCCAAGCGCATCGTGTATGTCAGTTGCAACCCCGCGACGCTGGCGCGTGACGCGGGCATCTTGGTCCACCTGGCGGGTTACCGCTGCACCGCAGCGGGCGTGGTTAACATGTTCCCGCATACCGCCCATGTGGAGTCGATCGCAGTTTTCGAGCGCGACGCCTGAGCGACGAACTGAAGCAAGAAAAAGGGGCCCGACCGGGCCCCTTTGTGATTGCGTCAGACGCTGATAAGTCTTCAGTCGCGCTCGCCGCCGAAGATGCCCAGCAGCGACAGCAGGCTTTGGAAGATGTTGTAAACGTCGAGGTAGATGGCCAAGGTCGCAGAGACGTAATTGGTCTCGCCGCCATCAATCACGCGCTTAAGGTCGTACAGCAGGAAGGCGCTGAACAGGCCCAGGCAGGCAACCAGCAGGGCCAGCATCAGGGCGCTGGATTGGAAGAAGAAATTCGCGATGCCGGCCACCATCATGATGATGGCGCCCACCATCAGGAATTTTCCCATGCCGCTGAGGTCGCGCTTGATGACGCCGGCCAGGCTGGCCATTCCAGCGAATACTGCCGCTGTGCCGCCAAAGGCCAGCATGATCAGGTTGGCGCCATTGGACAGGCCCAGCACCGCGCCGATCAGGCGCGAGAGCATCACGCCCATGAAGAAGGTGAAACCCAGCAACAAGTAGACGCCGGCGGCGCGGTCCTTGTTCTTCTCAATGGCCCACATGAAGCCGAAGGAACCCGCTAAGAAGGCGATCAGCCCGAAGCCGCCCGTGAACAGGGCGCCCAATCCCGTGCTGACGCCCAACCATGCACCCGCCACCGTGGGCAGCAAGGACAAGGCCAGCAAAGCATAGGTATTGCGCAATACGCGCTGACGCTGCGTCGCGTCGAGCGTGACGTGACCGTAGGCGTAAGGCATCTGAGGGTTCATCCAAGATCTCCTGGGTTAAGGACGGCGCGATTCTAGGGATCGCCGCTGAGAACTGAGGCCTGCCCCCAGGTTTTCAAGGGCTTTGTCTTGGTTTGTGCAGGTGCCGTTGGCAAAGAGGCCTGACGCCACCGGTATACTCCTCAGGTTTACCCTAAATCAGCGCGCCTCGACCCGAACACCCCTTCGATCTCCGCAATCAGGCCGCTAATCAAAGGGCAGGCGGGGCGCGCTCACGAAGGAGCTGCGCCTTTGCTTTCGCCCGCTACACCCCTCCCGTCCAGCTGCTTGCTGGTGCTTGCCGATGGCTCGCGCTTTCTTGGCCAATCGATCGGAGCCCTTGGTTCCTCGGTGGGCGAGTTGGTCTTCAATACGGCGCTGACCGGTTACCAGGAAATCCTGACCGACCCCAGCTACAGCCGCCAGATCGTCACGCTGACCTACCCGCATATCGGCAACTACGGGGTCAATGAGGCGGATGCGGAGTCTGATCGCATCCATGCTGCAGGTTTGGTGGTGCGTCAGGTGCCCAAGGCGGCGTCAAACTTCCGCAGCGAGCAGCGTCTGCAGGACTATCTGGCGGCCCAGAATTGCGTGGGTATCGCGGGCATCGACACACGGCGCCTGACGCGCATTCTGCGCAACACGGGCGCGCAAAACGCCTGCCTCTGGGCCTTGCCGGAGGGTGAAGCAGTGACGGAGACTCATTGGGCCCAGGCCTTGGAGCGAGCACGTAGCGCCCCCAGCATGGCCGGCCAAGACTTGGCCAAGGTGGTGTGTCGCACACAGGAGGAGGTCTGGACCCAGGGCGAATGGCAGTTGGGGCAGGGCTTCAAAGAGGTGCAACGCCCGCGCTTCCATGTGGTGGCCTATGACTTCGGCGTCAAGCGCAACATCTTGCGCATGCTGGCCGAGAGAGGGTGCCGCATCACGGTGGTGCCGGCGCAGACTCCGGCCAGCCGCGTGTTTGATTTGGAACCCGATGGCGTTTTCCTCTCCAACGGCCCGGGCGACCCCGAGCCCTGCGGCTATGCCATCGAGGCCACCCGTGTCTTGGTGAGTGCCGGCCTGCCCACCTTTGGTATTTGCCTTGGGCACCAGATCCTGGCCTTGGCCAGCGGCGCCAAGACCTTCAAGATGAAGTTTGGCCACCACGGTGCCAACCACCCGGTCAAAGACCTGGACAGTGGCCGCGTCAGCATCACCAGCCAGAACCATGGCTTTGCGGTGGATGTCGATACCTTGCCCGCCAACCTGCGCGCTACCCACATCAGTCTGTTCGACGGCAGCCTGCAGGGCATCGCGCGCACCGACAAGCCGGCCTTCAGCTTCCAGGGACACCCCGAGGCCAGCCCGGGGCCGCACGACATCGGCTATTTGTTTGACCGCTTCATCGCCCTGATGGCCAAGGAATAAGAAGAATGCCCAAGCGTACCGACCTCAAGAGCATCCTCATCATCGGCGCCGGCCCCATCGTCATCGGCCAGGCCTGCGAGTTCGACTATTCCGGCGCCCAGGCCTGTAAGGCCCTGCGCGAAGAGGGCTACCGCGTCATCTTGGTCAACAGCAACCCGGCGACCATCATGACCGACCCGGAGATGGCCGATGCGACCTATATCGAGCCCATCACCTGGCAGGTGGTCGAGAAGATCATTGCCAAAGAGCGCCCCGATGCGGTCCTGCCCACCATGGGCGGCCAGACCGCGCTGAACTGCGCGTTGGACCTGCACAAGCATGGCGTGCTGGCGAAATACGGCGTCGAGATGATCGGTGCCAACGAGCACGCGATTGAAAAGGCCGAGGACCGCCAGAAGTTCAAGGACGCGATGACCAAGATTGGCCTGGGTTCGGCCAAGTCGGGCATCGCGCACTCCATGGAAGAAGCCTGGGGCGTGCAGCGTCGCATCCATGCCGAGATCGGCGGCGCCGGCTTCCCGATGGTGATTCGCCCCAGCTTCACGCTGGGTGGCAGTGGCGGCGGCATTGCCTACAACCCCGAAGAGTTCGAAGAGATCTGCAAACGCGGGCTGGACCTCTCGCCGACCAATGAGCTACTGATTGAGGAGTCGTTGCTGGGGTGGAAAGAGTACGAGATGGAAGTGGTTCGCGACCGTGCGGACAACTGCATCATCGTTTGCTCGATCGAGAACCTGGACCCGATGGGCATCCACACCGGCGACTCGATCACCGTGGCGCCGGCCCAGACCCTGACCGACCGCGAGTACCAGCTGCTGCGCAACGCCTCGATCGCCATCCTGCGCGAGATCGGTGTGGATACGGGTGGATCAAACGTGCAGTTCTCGATCAACCCGGCCGATGGCCGCATGGTGGTGATCGAGATGAACCCGCGTGTGTCGCGTTCCTCGGCCCTGGCCTCCAAGGCCACGGGTTTCCCGATTGCCAAGATCGCGGCCAAGCTCTCGGTGGGCTACACGCTGGACGAGCTGAAAAACGACATCACGGGTGGTGCCACGCCGGCCTCGTTCGAGCCCAGCATCGACTACGTGGTCACCAAGATCCCGCGCTTTGCCTTCGAGAAGTTCCCGATGGCCGATTCGCGTCTAACCACGCAAATGAAGTCGGTGGGCGAAGTGATGGCCATGGGCCGCAGCTTTCAAGAGAGCTTCCAGAAGGCGCTGCGCGGCTTGGAGACCGGCATCGATGGCCTGACGCCCAAGAGCAGCGACCGCGAGGAAATCACCGAGCAGATCGGCGAAGCGCGGCCCGACCGCATCCTCTACCTGGCGGACGCCTTCCGCGTCGGCATGTCTTTCGACGAGATCCAGCGCGAGACCTCCATCGACCCCTGGTTCTTGCGTGAAATCGAGGAAATCGTTCAAGCCGAGAACCAGCTCAAGGGCAAAAGCCTTGCCGATCTGGACGCCGCCACCCTGCGCGCCTACAAGCAGATGGGCTTCAGCGACCGCCGCCTGGCCACCCTGCTGGGCACGCACCAGCACGAGCTGCGCGCGCGCCGCCATGCGCTGGGCATCCGCCCGGTCTACAAGCGCGTGGACACCTGCGCGGCCGAGTTCGCCACGCAAACGGCCTATCTGTACTCCACCTATGACGAGGAGTGCGAGGCCGAGCCGACCGACAAGAAGAAGATCATGGTGCTGGGCGGTGGCCCCAACCGCATCGGCCAGGGCATCGAGTTTGACTATTGCTGTGTGCATGCGGCCATGGCGATGCGCGAGGATGGCTACGAGACCATCATGGTCAACTGCAACCCCGAGACCGTCTCCACCGACTACGACACCAGCGACCGCCTGTACTTCGAGCCTGTGACGCTGGAAGACGTGCTGGAAATCGTCGACAAGGAAAAGCCCGTTGGGGTCATCGTGCAGTACGGCGGTCAGACCCCGCTGAAGCTGGCCCTGGACCTGGAGCGCGCCGGTGTGCCCATCATCGGCACCACGCCCGACAGCATCGACATCGCCGAGGACCGCGAGCGTTTCCAGAAACTGCTGCACGAGCTGGGCCTGAAGCAGCCGCCCAACCGCACTGCGCGCACCGAGGACCAGGCCCTGGCCTTGGCCAACGAGATCGGCTACCCCCTGGTGGTGCGCCCCAGCTATGTGCTGGGCGGTCGGGCGATGGAGATCGTGCACGGTGACAAGGACCTGGAGCGCTATATGCGCGAGGCCGTGCGCGTGTCCGACAAGAGCCCGGTGCTGCTGGACCGCTTCCTGGAGGACGCGGTCGAGGTGGATGCCGACTGCATCAGCGACGGCGAAGAGGTGCTGATCGGCGGCATCATGGAACACATCGAGGCAGCCGGCATCCACAGCGGCGATTCGGCGTGCTCGCTGCCGCCCTACACCCTGGCCGAGGATGTGAAGGACGAACTGCGCCGCCAGACGGCCGCCATGGCCAAGGCCTTGAAGGTGGTCGGTCTGATGAACGTGCAGTTCGCCATCCAGGGCGATGTGAGCAAGGGCTTGTCGGCCTGCACCGTCTACGTGCTGGAGGTGAATCCCCGCGCTTCACGCACAGTGCCTTTCGTATCCAAGGCTACCGGTCAGCAGTTGGCCAAGATCGCCGCGCGATGCATGGCGGGCGTCAAGCTCAAGGATCAAAAGGGCCTGGGCGGTGTTGCGCCGCGTGAGGTCACGCCGCCCTACTACAGCGTGAAGGAGGCGGTGTTCCCCTTCAATAAGTTCCCTGGTGTGGACCCCATCCTCAGCCCCGAGATGCGCTCCACCGGCGAGGTGATGGGGGCGGCCAAGACCTTTGGCGAGGCCATGCTGAAGAGCCAGATTGGCGCCGGCTCGCGCCTGCCGCGCTCGGGCAATGTGCTGTTGAGCGTGAAGAATGGCGACAAGGCGCGGGCCGTGGCCCTGGCCAAGGACTTGCACGCACTGGGTTTTGGCGTGATTGCCACGCGCGGCACCGCAGCGGCCATCGAGGCCGTGGGCGTGCCCTGCCGGGCGATTAACAAGATCAAGGAGGGGCGTCCGCACATTGCTGATGCGATCAAGGGCGGCGAGATCCAGTTGGTTTTCACCACGGTGGATGAAACCCGAACCGCCATTGCGGACAGTCGCTACATCCGCCAGGCTGCTTTGGCCAACCGTGTGACCTACTACACCACCATGGCGGGGTGCGAGGCGGCTGTGGAAGGGATGAAGCACCAAGATGGGCTGTTGGTGCGATCCCTGCAAGAGCTGCACGCCGAGCTCACCTAAAATCGCGCCATTCATCGCCGCCGCTCCTGGCTTGCCGGGGGCGGCGGCTTGCTTTTGCCCTCTGCCCGTTGCCCCTTTCCTCCTAGACCATGACCACCATCCCCCTGACCGTGCGCGGCGCCGAGCTGCTGCGCGAAGAACTGCATCGGCTCAAGACCGTCGAGCGCCATGCGGTGATTCAAGCCATCGCGGAAGCGCGCGCTCAGGGTGACTTGAGCGAGAACGCCGAGTACGACGCCGCCAAGGACAAGCAGGGCTTCATTGAAGGCCGCATCCTCGAGTTGGAAAGCAAATTGGCAGCGGCGCAGGTGATCGACCCTGCCGCAGTGGATGCCGGCGGCCGTGTGGTGTTTGGTGCCACGGTGGACTTGTCGGATGAGGACAGCGGCAACGAGGTGACCTATCAGATCGTTGGTGACGACGAGGCGGACTTGAAGACGGGGCGTATCTCCATCAGTTCGCCCATTGCTCGCGCCTTGATCGGCAAGGAAGCCGGGGATGTGGCCGTGGTGATGGCGCCCGGTGGCGAGCGCCATTACGAAATCGTTGAGGTGCGCTACGAATAAGTTGCGCGGGCTGTTGGCGGCGCTGTGGGCCGGCCAACTGCTGACCGTGGCCCTCTTGGCCGCGCCCAATGCCTTTGCCGTTCTGGCGCGCCCTGAGGCGGCTGCTTATGTGCAGCGGCTGTTCGCTCTGGACGCGAAGATTAGCTTGGGGCTGGGGCTCTTGATGGTGTTGATGGAGCAGCGCCTGCAGCGTTGGGCGCACCCGGAGCGGGTCTATTTCAGTGCGGGTCTGTTGCTGCCGGCCCTGACCATTGGCTTGACCGTGCTCGGACACGAAGTGTTGGTGCCGCAGATGGCTGCAGCCCGGGTGGCCGGCGAGGGCTTTGCCTGGCTGCATGGGCTCTCCATGGCCGCCTTCGCCGGTAAAACGCTGGCCGTGCTAACGCTGGCTTGGCGCCAGCGCTAGCGTGGCGTCTCAGCCGCTCTTCTTGCCACTCTGGCGTGGCTTTGCGCGCTTGACGATGCCGCCCGCAGTCACGCGCTCATTGCCCAGAACGCGCAGCTTCTTGACCTGCGGACGCTGGTGCTTGTTCTTGGAGGCTTTGACCACTTTGACGATGCGTGGCGCCGGCTTGGCGTTCTCGTCGATGGTCTTGACCTTTTCAGGGATCGGCCGCCAGACGATGAAGAGCTTGCCGATGTGCTGCACCGGTGCGCAATCCAAGGCATCGCACAGCTGCACATAGGCGGCTTCGCGCGCAGCGCGGTCGTCGATGGCCGCGCGCACCTTGATCAAGCCATGGGCGTTGAGCGCGGCGTCGGCCTCCTTGGTCACCGCAGGGGTGAGGCCATCGCCGCCAATCATCACCACGGGCACAAGATGGTGGGCCTGGGCCCGCAGATCGCGCCGTTGCGCGCTGTTCAGAATCAATGCAGTCATAGAAGGATTATCGTCGCCCCATGAAAACCCAAACCAAGAGCAAAAAGGTCAACAAGGCATGGCTCAATAACCATGTGACCGATCCCTATGTGCGGCAGGCACAAAAGGACGGTTATCGCTCGCGCGCGGCCTACAAGCTCAAGGAGATTGATGAGAGCTTGGGGCTGATCAAGCCGGGACAGTTGGTGGTGGATTTGGGCGCGGCACCGGGTGCCTGGAGCCAGTATCTGCGACGCTGTTTTGCGCCCAAGGTGGCGGGGCAGGGCGGTGCAGCCGTGGGCGAACTCAACGGCCGCATCGTCGCGCTGGACCTGCTGGAGATGGAGGCCATCGAGGGCGTGCAGTTCATCCAGGGGGACTTTCGCGAACAGGTGGTGGCCGAGCAGCTGGCGCAGTCGCTGCAAGGGGCGGCGGTGGATCTGGTGGTGTCCGACATGGCGCCCAATCTGTCGGGCATTGAAACCACGGATGCCGCCCGCATTGAGCATTTGATCGAGCTGGCGCTGGAGTTCTGTCAGGCGCACCTGAAGGCCGATGGCGCATTGGTGGCCAAGGTCTTCCATGGCAGCGGGTACAACCGCTATCTGGAGTTGTTCAAGGACCACTTCCAGGTGGTCAAGCCCCTAAAGCCAAAGGCCAGCCGCGACCGTTCGGCAGAGACCTTTCTGATTGGCATGAGACTGCGCAGGGCGCCGCGCTAAGGGCTTGAACTCCCTAGAATCGCCCCCAGTTGCCCCAACATGGGCATCGCAGTAGCCACGCGGCCCTCTTGCAGGCGTGGCCAAAGGAAGGAACGTAGTGAACAACCCCTGGTTCTCCAAACTAGCCGTCTGGGCAGTCATCTTGTTGGTGCTGTTCACGGTGTTCAAGCAGTTCGACCGTGCCAGCGCGCGGGCGGACCAGATGCAGTATTCGGAGTTCCTGGCCGAAGTGAACGCGGGCCGCATTGGCAGCGCCAAGCTGATTGAGGGGCCCGGCGGCGTCGAAATCGTGGCCAAGACCAATGATGGCCGCGACATCCGTGTTCAGGGCGGTTTCTCAGACCGTGGTCTGACTGGCGACCTGATCCGCAACAACGTCAAGTTCAGCTTTGAAAAGCGAGAAGAGCAGGGCCTGCTGATGACCCTGCTGCTGAGCTGGGGGCCGATGCTGCTGCTCATTGGCGTGTGGGTGTACTTCATGCGCCAGATGCAGGGCGGTGGCAAGGGGGGTGCCTTTAGCTTTGGCAAGAGCAAGGCGCGCATGCTGGACGAGAACAACAACGCCACCACCTTTGCCGATGTGGCCGGCTGTGACGAGGCCAAGGAAGAGGTCAAGGAGTTGGTCGACTTCCTGAAGGATCCGCAGAAATTCCAAAAGCTGGGTGGTCGCATTCCGCGGGGTGTTCTGCTGGTCGGCCCGCCGGGAACCGGCAAGACCTTGCTGGCCAAGGCCATTGCCGGCGAAGCAAAGGTGCCGTTTTTCACCATCTCGGGCTCGGACTTTGTCGAGATGTTCGTGGGTGTCGGCGCGGCGCGTGTGCGCGACATGTTCGAGCAGGCCAAAAAGAATTCGCCTTGCATCATCTTCATCGATGAAATTGATGCCGTGGGTCGCCATCGTGGAGCCGGCCTCGGTGGCGGCAATGACGAGCGCGAGCAGACGCTGAATCAGATGCTGGTCGAGATGGACGGCTTCGAGACCAATATGGGCGTCATCGTGATGGCCGCCACCAACCGGCCAGACATCCTGGACCCTGCGCTGCTGCGCCCGGGCCGCTTTGACCGCCAGGTCTATGTCACCTTGCCGGACATCCGTGGCCGTGAGCAGATCCTGAATGTGCACATGCGCAAGGTGCCCCTGGGCGGCGATGTCAAGGCGGAAATCATCGCGCGCGGCACCCCTGGGTTTTCTGGTGCCGACTTGGCCAATTTGGTTAACGAGGCCGCCTTGTTCGCGGCGCGGCGCAATGCGCGCATCGTCGAAATGATCGATTTCGAGCGTGCCAAGGACAAGATCCTGATGGGCGCCGAGCGCAAGAACATGGTCATGGACGAAGAAGAGCGCAAGAACACCGCCTATCACGAGGCGGGTCATGCCCTTATCGGCAAGCTGCTGCCCAAGCTCGACCCGGTGCACAAGGTCACCATCATCCCGCGTGGCCGGGCTCTGGGCGTGACGGTTTCTCTGCCCGATCGGGATCGCTACAGCACCGACAAGATCCGTATGCAGTCCACCATCGCCATGCTGTTCGGTGGGCGCATTGCCGAAGAAGTGTTCATGGACCAGATGACCACCGGTGCCAGCAACGACTTTGAGCGCGCGACACAGATTGCGCGCGACATGGTGATGCGCTACGGCATGACCGATACCCTGGGTCCGATGGTCTACGCAGAGAACGAAGGCGAGGTGTTCTTGGGCCGTTCGGTCACGCAAACCAAGAACATTTCGGAAGAGACCATGCGCAAGGTGGACGCGGAGGTGCGGCGCATCATTGATGAGCAGTACTCGATCGCCCGCAAGCTCATTGAGCAGCACAGCGACAAGATGCACGCCATGGCCAAGGCCCTGCTGGAGTGGGAGACCATCGACGCTGATCAGGTCGAAGACATCATGCAAGGACGTGATCCGCGTGCGCCGCGGGAATCAAGCTCGGGCGGCAATGGACCCAGCGGCGGGCCGGATGCCGGCGGCGGCGCGCCCGTCACCGAAGGCAGCACTGCCACGGTTTAATTCGGTGTCATCTGAACCAGGGCCCTGCGGGGCCCTTTTCCACTTCTGGATGCGGTCATGCGCTGGTTGACGACACGCTTTGAAATTGACCTGGGTCAGCCCCGGGTGATGGGCATCGTCAATCTGACGCCTGATTCGTTTTCGGATGGCGGACGCCTGAGCACCGAGCACCTAGCCTTGCGGCATGCCGAGCAGTTGCTGCGTGAGGGCGCTGATTTGCTCGACCTTGGGGCCGAGTCCAGTCGGCCAGGCGCCCCGCCTGTGTCGGCGGACGAGGAGTGGACTCGCTTGGAACCCTTGTTGCGGGAGGCCTTGCGTTGGGGCGTGCCGGTCTCCCTGGATACCTGCAAGCCGGCGGTCATGGCGCGGGGCTTGGACTTGGGAGTGGACATCATCAATGACATCCAAGCTATGCAGGCTCCTGGTGCGCTGGATCTGCTGAGTGCCCACCCCCGAGTTGGTGTGTGCCTGATGCACATGCGAGGCCAGCCCGGCACCATGCAACAACACACGCAGTACAGCAATGTGGTGCAGGACGTTCGGGACTTTTTGGGCCAGCGTTTGCAGGCCCTTCAAGCCGCCGGTGTAGGTCGCGAGCGTGTGACCCTTGACCCTGGATTGGGCTTTGCCAAGACACCCGAGCAAAATTTGGCGCTGAGCCGCCACCTGCGCGAGTTAGTGGCTTTGGGGCAACCCGTGTTGGTGGGTTGGTCGCGCAAATCCACACTCGGGTGGGTCACAGGTCGTCCCGTGCAAGAGCGGCTGGCGGCCAGTGTGGCAGCCGCCCTGCTGGCGGCGCAGGCGGGCGCTCGTGTGCTGCGTGTGCACGATGTGGCCGCTACGGTCGATGCCTTGCGGTTACATCGAGCCGTCATGGCGCCTGCGGGACAATCCGTCCCAACTTGAAGCGATAAGAGCGGAGAACAACAATGAGTCGTCAATATTTCGGTACCGATGGCATTCGTGGCCCGGTCGGTCAGTCGCCCATCACGGCGGATTTTGCGATGCGTCTGGGTCAGGCCGTGGGCAGGGTGCTCAAGCGCGCCCAGGCGCGCCCCAGCGTCTTGATCGGCAAGGACACCCGTGTCTCGGGCTATATGTTGGAGTCCGCTTTGGAGGCGGGCTTGGTTTCTGTGGGCGTCGACGTCCTGCTGACCGGGCCTCTGCCCACACCTGGGGTGGCGTATCTGACTCGCGCTCTGAGGCAAGACTTGGGGGTGGTCATTTCTGCCTCCCACAACCCCTTTGATGACAACGGCATCAAGTTCTTTTCCGCCAAAGGCGAGAAGTTGCCCGATGCCTGGGAGTTGGAGGTAGAGGCAGCGTTGAGTGAGCCCCCGGCCTATGTGCACAGCCGAGAGTTGGGCAAGGCCAAGAAGCTTGAAGATGCGCGCGGTCGATACATCGAATTCTGCAAAGCGTGCTTCGGTGCGGACTTGAGCCTGAAGGGCTTGAAGATCGTGGTGGATGCGGCGCACGGTGCGGCCTACCACGTCGCCCCCAACGTCTTTCACGAATTGGGCGCCGAAGTCGTTGCCATCGGCTGCAGCCCGGATGGCTACAACATCAATGACGGTGTGGGGGCCACGGCTCCGGCGGCACTTCAAAAGGCCGTGCGGGAACACGGCGCGCACTACGGCGTGGCCCTGGACGGTGATGCGGATCGTCTGCAGATCGTCGACGCGCAAGGGCGACTTTTCAATGGCGACGAGTTGCTCTACCTGATGGTTCAGGACCGTCTGCGCCAGGGCGTGCCGGTTCCCGGCGCCGTAGGCACGCTGATGACCAATATGGCCGTCGAACTGGCCCTGGAGCGCGCAGGCGTGGCCTTTGTGCGCGCCAAGGTGGGTGACCGCTACGTGCTGGAAGAGTTGAGCGCACGCGGCTGGCAGTTGGGCGGTGAAGGCTCGGGCCACCTGCTGGCGCTAGACAAGCACACCACGGGTGACGGCATGGTCAGTGCCTTGTTGGTGCTGCAGTCTGTGGTGCGCTCGGGTCAAAGCGTGGCCGAGCAATTGGCGGGCATTGAGCTGTTCCCGCAGACCTTGATCAATGTGCGCTTGCAGGCCGGACAGGATTGGCGGGCGAACCGCGATCTGCCTCAAGTGCAAGAGCAAGTTCAACGCGAGCTTGGACAGCAGGGCCGGGTGTTGATTCGCCCCTCTGGGACCGAGCCGCTGGTGCGTGTGATGGTGGAGGCGGCCGACGCCCAAATGGCGCGCCGTTGCGCCGAGCGCCTCGCAGCCACCTTGGCCTGAGCCCATGCTGCGCATGGGCTTGCGGCCGGCCTTGGTCAGCATCTTGGTAGCTTGCGCCAGCTTGTTGCCGTTGGCCGTCCCGCAGATCGAGGAGCGCTCGTGGCTGGCGGCCATCGTGGCGGCCAGCCTGACGGCGGCGATTTTGGTTTGGGTGGGGGGCTGGCGCCGTCATTTGTTGCTCCAGTGGCTTCGCAATCCGCAGGCTGAGGCGCCTGACGCCGTGGCGCGCGCTTGGGGCGATGTGGCCCTGCGCATCGAGCGCTTGCAGGCCCAATCGCGCAAGGACACCCAGCGCGAACGCGAGCGCCTGGAGGACTTCCTCCAGGCCATCGAGGCCTCTCCCAATGGTGTGCTGCTTCTGGACGCTGGCGCGCAGATCGTGTGGCTCAACACCCAGGCGGCGGACCACTTCGGGCTGGACCCGAAGCGCGACCTGCGCCAACACATCACCAATTTGGTGCGGCAGCCGGCCTTCGGGCGCTATTTGCAGATCGATGACCAGGATCAGGTCTTGAGTCTGCAGACGCATGAGGGACGCAGCCTTGCCATTCAACTGCGTCACTACGGCGAAGGTGCGCGACTATTGCTGAGCCAAGACGTCAGCGACCGCGAGCGTACCGAGGCCATGCGGCGGGACTTCGTGGCCAATGTGTCGCATGAGATTCGCACCCCGTTGGCGGCCCTGATCGGTTTTGTGGAATCCATGGCTACGCTGCCACTGCAGGAGCATGAGCGAGCGCGGGTGCTGGAATTGATGCGCCAGCAGTCGAACCGCATGCAGTCGCTGGTGCAAGATTTGTTGACCCTGGCCCGCCTTGAAGGCAGCCCGCGGCCAGCGCCGGATCAGTGGTGGCGCCTAGGTGATCTGCTCGACCTGGTGCGCGCCGAAGCCGAGTCTTTGTCGCAGGGGCGGCATCAGTTTGCATGGCCAAGCACGGCGCTGGATGTGGAGTTGGCGGGCGTCGAGTCCGAAGCACACAGTGCGATTGCCAATCTGCTCTCCAATGCGGTGCGTTACACGCCGGAGCAGGGGCAAATCTCACTGAGTGTTGAACGCCTGCCGGATGCCGGCTTGATGATCCGTGTGAGCGACAGCGGCCCCGGAATTGCGGCTGAGCATTTGCCGCGCCTCACAGAACGCTTCTACCGTGTGGACGGTTCGCGCTCGCGCGCGACCGGCGGCACGGGCCTGGGGCTGTCCATCGTCAAGCATGTCTGCCAACGCCATGGCGGCCAGTTGCGCATTGAGTCCGAGCCTGGCAAGGGCTCGGTCTTCTCCCTGGTCTGGCCTGCCGTTCGGGTTCGCTAAGGCGCTGATTGCTCCACGGAGCGGCGTAGCACCCAATAGCGCGAGCCGCGCTCAGCGGCGCGGGTCAGCAGATGGGCAGGTCGCCAAGCCGAGGGCAGATCCGGTTGGGCCTCGCGGGGCAGGCGCAGCACTGCCCAGTCGCAGTTGCTTTGGCTCAGGCTGGTCCGACCGTCCACCTTCCAGCCGCCTTGCGCCTCCAGCGTGGCCAGGAGCGAGAGGTTTTGGCGCGGTGCGGCAATGCAGTTCGCGGTGGCCGGCAGGACGCTGCGCAATTGACCCAGCAGGCTGCGATGGCCCATGGCATGGTCGATGGCGGGGCGCCATAGCGTCATGGCCAGCAGCCAGGCCAGCACCACGCCGCCCGCAGGCAACACCAAACTCCGCCATAGCGCAGCACGTTGTCGGCTGGTGCGCCAGCGCACCAGGGACAGCCAGGCCAGGCTTCCTAGACTGGCAAGTGCCAGCGCCCAGAGGTCCAGCCCGGGCTGAAAGGCCGGAGCTTGCTGGCGAACTTTTTCCAGCATGCGCGGCAACCAGGGGGTGTGCAGAGCCAGGAAGTAGGCCCAAATGGCAAAGGACAGGGCGCTGAAGAAGAACAGCGAGAACCAGTCCAACATCGCACTCACGCCGCGTTGCAGCGTCGGAAGGGCGAAGCTGGCCAGCACGGCCAGGCCGGGCAGGGCAAGCAGCAAGGCGCGGTCATAGCCGCCCATGCAGACGCAGGCCACCAGGCCCACCGCGCTGAGGCCCAAAGGCACCGAAAGGTGACGGCTGCGCCAGTGGCCGCGCCAGCGCCACAGGGTCCAGGCCGCCAGCGCCGCGCTGGGCCAGACGAACCAGGCCAGCAAACGCACCAAGCTGCCGCCTTCGGGCAAGCCGATGCGCCAACTCAGTCCTTGCGTCCATGCGCTGATGCCCAGGCTGAGCAGCATGCCCAGTGCCAGGCTCGGGCGCAGGCGACGGGCCTCGGCGAAGCGCGAGTAGTGGCAGATCAATAGACCTGCGGAGCCCAGCAACAGGGCCACAAAGGGTGCGCCGCTCAGGGCCAGGACGGTGAGGGCCAGCGCAACCAAGCTTTGCGCGCGCCTCTCGCGAAACGGCGTGACGGCCAGGGCGTAGAGCCAAAGGCTGACGCCAAACAGCTGGACCAGGGCTGAGCTGCTCTCGTGGCCGATCAAGATCAGGCCCAGCGAAGCCATCAGTGCCAGTAAGGCTCCATCGGCGAGTGCGCGGGCGTAGTCCACCGCATGGGCCTCGCCCCCAAATGCAAAGGCCACCGGCTGTGCAGCTTCGGTCCGCGCCAGATGAAAAGTGGCATACCAGCACAGGGCCAGCACACCCGCTAACAGGGCGATGAAGGGCAGGCGCGCGGCCAAGCCGGCATCCACCCAGGGCAGGAGCTTGATGGCGGCTGCGCCCAGCCAGTACGGCAGCAACGCGCCATCGGGTGCGGGCAGCCCGCCCAGGCTGGGCAGCCACCAGGCTGAGTCGCCTCGCGCCAGGGCGCTCATGAACCCAAACGCGCTGAGTTCTTCGTGTCGCCAGGGCTCACGCTGTAGCTGGCCCGGCAGCAGATAGGCGATGCAGATCAGCAGCAGAGCCCAGCGGCTCAGAGGGCGAGCGCCGGCTTGACTGACGATGGCAGGGGTGGATGAATTCACGGGCGGGATCATGCCAACAAAGGGCAGGGGGCAATAAAAAAGCAGCCCGAGGGCTGCTTTTTGTCCACCAGGAGAAGCAGATTACTTCTTGATGTGCGCAAACTTGTTGCGGAACTTCTCGACGCGACCGCCCAGGTTGTCCACGCTCTTTTGGGTGCCGGTGTAGAAGGGGTGCGACTCGCTGGTGGTTTCCAGCTTCATCAGCGGCAGCTCGCGGCCGTCTTCCATCTTGATGGTTTCCTTGGTCTGGACCGTCGAGCGGGTCACAAACTTGAAGCCGTTGGACAGATCGACGAAGCAGACGTCGCGATAGTTGGGGTGAATGCCTTCTTTCATGGGAACCTCAGAAGTAGGTGGAGAGCCACGCCGCTTGATGAAATGGGCGCACTTTTCCGGGGTGGGGCGAAAAGCCGGCGATTATAGCCAGGGTTTGAGGCGTGCCGCTACCGAGCATCCCCAGCCACGCCGCGCGGGACGCGACGTGTCCCTCGACAGGCGTCGCAAAGCCCTCAGGGCTTTGCTCGGTCCTGTCTCAGCCAGCGGCCGCAAGACGGCCGCTGTCCTTCGGTCGGGGTCGAAGGGTCCCCAGGACCCTTCTCGCTCCGACCTCAGCCACCTCTCCTCATCAGGTCGAAGAAGTCGTGGTTGTTCTTCGTCGCCTTCATCTTGTCGAGCAGGAACTCCATCGCCTCGATCTCGTCCATCGGATAGAGGAGCTTGCGCAGGATCCAGGTCTTTTGCAGGATTTCGGGCTTGAGGAGTAGTTCCTCACGCCGGGTGCCGCTGCGGTTGATCAGGATCGAGGGGTAGACCCGCTTCTCGGCCATGCGGCGATCCAGATGGATCTCGCAGTTGCCGGTGCCCTTGAATTCCTCGTAGATCACCTCGTCCATCTTGGAGCCGGTATCGATCAGCGCCGTGCCGATGATGGTCAGCGAGCCGCCTTCCTCGACATTGCGCGCGGCGCCGAAGAAGCGCTTGGGGCGCTGCAGGGCATTGGCGTCCACGCCGCCGGTCAGCACCTTGCCGGAGCTGGGCAGCACATTGTTGTAGGCGCGGGCCAGGCGGGTGATCGAGTCCAGCAGGATCACCACATCCTTTTTGAGTTCGACCAGGCGTTTGGCGCGCTCGATCACCATCTCGGCCACTTGCACATGGCGAGCAGCCGGCTCGTCGAAGGTGGAGCTGATGACCTCGCCGCGCACGGTGCGCACCATTTCGGTCACTTCTTCGGGGCGCTCGTCCACCAGCAGCACGATCAGGTGCACTTCCGGATGGTTGGCCACGATGGAGTGGGCGAGATGCTGCATCAGCATCGTCTTGCCGGTCTTGGGCTGGGCCACCAGCAGGGCGCGCTGGCCCTTGCCGATGGGCGCCACCAGATCAATGATGCGGCTGGCGACGTTTTCTTCGCCCTTGAAGTTGTCGCGTTCGAGCCTGAACTGTTCCTTGGGGAACAGCGGCGTCAGGTTCTCGAACATGATCTTGTTCTTGCTGTCCTCGGGCGGCAGGCCGTTGATGCGGTCCACCTTCACGAGGGCAAAGTAGCGCTCGCCATCTTTGGGCACCCGCACTTCGCCCTCGACCATGTCGCCGGTGTGCAGATTGAAGCGGCGGATCTGGCTGGGCGACAGGTAGATGTCGTCCGTGCTGGCCATGAAGCTGGTGTCCAGGCCGCGCAGGAAGCCGAAGCCATCGGGCAGCACTTCGAGCACGCCGTCGCCAAAGACCTGCTCGCCGGCCTTGGCCCGCTTTTTCATGATCGCGAACATCAGCTCCTGCTTGCGCATGCGCGTGACGTTTTCGATCTCCAGCTCTTCGCCCATGCGGATCAGGGCGGAGACGTGCTGGTCTTTGAGTTCGGAAAGATGCATGAGGGTCCTATCGGTCCTTCGCTCCGAGGTTGGAGCAGAGCCAGCGCAATGGCTGGCGGCGGAACAACGGAAAGGTCTTGGGAGGGCCCGGATCGCGCTGCAAGCTTTCGGCTCGGGGGATCGCAGGGGGACAGCCGCTGCCCGGATGTGCAGGGCGGCGGCTGTTGGGGCGCGATTATAGGTGCGCGTCCAGGAAGCTCTGCAGTTGCGCCTTGGACAGTGCGCCCACCTTGGTGGCGGCCAGCTGGCCGTTCTTGAACAGCATCAGCGTGGGGATGCCACGAATGCCGTACTTGGCCGGCACTTCGCGGTTCTCGTCCACATTCATCTTGGCGATTTGCAGCTTGCCCTGATTGGCCGCGCTGACCTCGTCCAGGATGGGGGCGATCATCTTGCACGGGCCGCACCACTCGGCCCAGTAATCCACCAGCACGGGGGTGCCGGATTGGATGACGTCGGCTTCAAAGGAGGCGTCGGTGACGTGCTTGATCAGTTCGCTGCTCATGGGGGAATTCCTAGTCTGGGTGGGGGAGTCGGGTCGGCAGCGCCGATCCCGCTGCGGCCGCTGCGGGTCAGAGCTGGCGGCTGGCCCCACAGGTGAGGGCAGAATGATTCTTACACAAGGGGTGATCGCCCCAGCGGGCGCAGGCCTACAGGAGCCAGGGTGGAAGTTTGGGCGGGAGCTTGGCCTCTAGAAGGCGGCGTTGAGGCGTTTTGGCAGGGCCTGGCCGACAAGGTCCGCACATGGTTGGCTGAGCAAGGGGTGGCGCCGCAAGAGGCTGTACTGCTGCTGCCCTTTGTGCAACAACTGCCCTTGGCTCGGCGCGCGTTCGGCGCGGGCTGGGCGCCGCGTATCGAAACCACCCGCAGCCTGGCTTCAGCCTTGGGTCCCAGCCCCTTGGCGCGGGCTTCGGAGCCCAGCGGTGACTTGGCCACCGACAGCTTGCTGGCGCGTCAGCTGCTGACCCAGCAAGGCCTATCGCCGGCCGAGATGCCGGGTGGCGAGCGCGGCCTGCGCTTGCTCTGTGCTCGGGTGGTTGAACTCACGCACGCCTTGATGCGCCGTGCCACCGAGCTCGCACCCCATGAGCGTGAGGCGTGGTGGCAGACGGCGCAGGGGCTGTTGCAGCAGCGGGCGGATCAGGCCCCGGCTTGGGAAGGCCTCTTGGGCAACCTGGCGCTGGCCTGGGCGCAGACCGCTGCCGCACCAGCCACCGATCGCCTGTTTGCTCATCGCGCCAAGGCCTGGATCTTGGTTGAAGCGGGTGAGCCGGATCTGTTGGCGCGCGCCGTGTTGAAGCAAAGCGCCGTGCCGAGCCTGCTTTTGAGCGCAGATGACGCCCCGGCACCTTGGTTGACCCTGGCCAAAGGGCGGGTGCAAGAAGACTTGGCCGAAGACGCCCAGGACCTGGCCCTGCGCTGTGCAATGCAAGTGCTGCAGGCGGTGCCCGGCGAACGGGTGGCCTTGATTGCGCTGGATCGGTCGCTGGTGCGGCGGGTGCTGGCCTTGCTGCAGCCCTATGGCTTGCGCATCCACGACGAAACGGGCGCCACGCTGTCGGCCCAGAGCGCGGCGGCGGCGCTCATGCATCTGCTCCGAGCCGTGCTGGGTGGAGGGCTGGACGACTTGCTGGCCTGGCTCAAGAGCCCGCTGGCGCCGCAGTTCATCGAGGCGAAGGCCCTGGGCGAACTGGAGGGCTGGGCGCGCCGGCAGTCGGTGGCGCAATGGCGAGGTGTGCGCAGTGCGCCGGCGCCCGCTCAAGCCTTGCTGGATGGCCTGCGGCCGCGCCTGGAGCGCTTGGGCGGTGGGGCACGCAGCCTGGGGCTCTGGCTTCAGGGTTTACGGGACTTGCTGGAGCAATGCGGGTTGGAGGAGCGCCTGCGCACCGAGCCCGAGCTGCTGGCGCTGGGTGAAGCCCTCTGGTTGACGCGCAAGCCGTGGCCGGGCAGTGCCACCGAGGCGGTGCTGCAAGGCGTACGGATTGAAGCGGGTGATTGGTTGGATTGGGTGGACGAGCGCCTGCGCACCAGTGCCACGCCGTCGCTGGTGGTGGCCGATCCGCAGCTGTTCATCACCCCCTTGTCGCGCGCCTTGCTGCGGCCTTTCGACCGGGTTTTGTTGGCGGGCTGTGATGCCCAGAGCATGGCCCTGGGAAGGGTGGCGCCGGCCTTGTTGAGCGACAGCCTGGCACAGCGCCTGGGCTTGGCGCATCACGAGAGGGCGCAAGCGGCGCAGTGGCAGGCTTTTTGTCAGCTGTTGCGTGCCCCAGCTGTGTGTCTGCTGCGGGCGCGCACGGCAGGATCTGTGCACCTGGAGCCCGGCTGGCCCTTGCGGCGGCTGGTGGCGTTGGTGGGTCCTTTATCTGGCGCTGCGGACGCGCGTTCGATGCAGCGCTTGCCCGAGGCGCCCCTGGTCCAGGCGCAGGTCGGCCTGTCCGGTTGGTTACCCGAGCACTGGAGCGCAGCGGCGGCCGAGACCCTGCGCGCCTGCCCCTATCGATTTTTTGCCCAACGCCGGCTGCGTTTGCGCGAGGCCGATGAGTTGGACGAAGACGCCGACGCCCGCGACCTGGGCCAAGGCTTGCACGCCCTGTTGGCCGCGCTGCATGAGCAGCCCATTTCCTCGATGGAGGAGGGGGGCGCTCGCTGGCAGGCTTGCGCGCAGGCTCTGCTACAGCAGCAGGACGATGCCCAGGCCCTGGGCTTGGCCGCCTTGTTGGAGCGCTGGCGTGTGCCTTACCTGGCCTGGTGGTTGGGGCAGGTACAAGCCGGGCAGGCGGTGCTCGAACGCGAGTGGCCGGTTGAGGCCCCGGTGTGGGCTGACCATGCCGACCCGGCGTTGGCAGCTTTGGTGTGGCAGGGGCGCATTGATCGCATTGATCGTGTCGGCGCAATCGACGCCGGGCAGCGGCTCTTGCTGGATTTCAAGACGGGCTCGGCCAGCGCCTTGCGCGACAAACTCAAACAAGCCGGAGAGGACACCCAACTGCCGTTCTATGCCGCGCTCTTGCAGGCCATGGGCCAGCCGGTCAGCAGCGCCAGCTACATCGCCTTGGACACCAAAGGCCAAGTGAACGAACTGTCGCATCCGGACTTGCAAACCAGCGCCGAGCAACTGCGCGAAGGGCTGGCCGCCGACCTGCTTGCGATCCGCGCGGGTCAGCCCCTGCGGGCCCTGGGCGAGGAGGCGGTCTGCGGCTTTTGCGAAATGCGCGGCTTGTGCCGGCGCGACGACTGGAGTGCCCAGCCTTGAGTGTGACAAGCGATTCCAAGGGATTGAGTTTGGGTCTGAGTTTGGGCTACTGCATCGATGACGCGGCGGTGACGCCCGAGGCCTTCTATGCCGCCGCTTGCTCGGTGGATCGCTCGGTGGTGGTGGAGGCCTGTGCGGGTGCCGGCAAGACCTGGATGCTGGTGTCGCGCATGGTGCGGGCGCTGCTTGCAGGAGCGCAGCCGGACCAGATCGTTGCCATCACCTTCACGCGCAAGGCCGCAGCCGAGATGCGTGAGCGCCTCGACGACTGGTTGGCCGAATGGGCGCAGGCGGACGACGCCAGCTTGCAGCAGGCCCTGCAGCAACGCGGACTGACGGCGCCTCAGGCGCAGGACTTGCTGCCGCAGTTGCGCGGCCTGCAGGGGCGTTTGTTGGCGCAAGGTCAAGCGGTTGAGGTGCACACCTTTCACGCCTGGTTTGCCCAACTGCTGCGCGCGGCACCGGTCGATGTATTGCACCGCCTCGGCCTGGCCCCAGAGTTGCGGCTGATCGAGGACGCCAGCGAGCTGTCCGTGGCACTGGGGCGGCGCTTCCGGCGCCGTGTGATCCAGGCCGATGCGCTGCGTGAGGCTTATTTCCATCTGGTGCGCCGGCATGGGCTCTCGAAGCTGCGTGATTGGCTGGATGCCGCGCTGGAGCGGCGTGTCGAGTTGGATCTGGGTGCCGAAGCCGCCGGGCGCAGCGTGCCCGCACCTTCGAGTTGGCAGGAGGATCCCATCGCGGCTTGGTCCGCGCTGCGACCCCTGATGGAAGCCGCAGCCCGGGGCCTGGGGCAAGGCAAGGCCACGGCGCAAAAGGTGGCGGCGGGACTGGTCGATGCCCTGCTGTGCGATGAAGCCGAAGCCGGCTTTGCGGCCGCAAGGGCCGCCTTGTTCACTTCCACCGGATCGGTGCGCAAGCTGCCCGAAGCCAGCGCATCGGCCGAATGGCGCGATGCGGTTGCGGCCTTTGAGCAACTGCAGGCCGATCGCGAGCAATGGTGGGCCCACCAAGACCACCAGGCCTTGCTGCAGCTGGCCCAAGCCCAGGCCCAGGAATTCGCGGCGCTCAAGCGCGAGCGGGGTTGTATCGACATGGGCGACCTGGAGCTGGGCGCTTGCACCTTGCTGGGAGATCCGGTTCAAGCCGGGTGGCTGCAGCAACAGCTGGATCTGCAGGTGCGGCATCTGCTGATCGATGAGTTCCAGGACACCAGTCCGCTGCAGTGGCAGGCCCTGCAGGCCTGGCTCAGTGCCTATGCAGGGTCGGGCAGTGGGGCGGCACTCAGTGTGTTTGTGGTGGGCGACCCCAAACAGAGCATCTATCGCTTTCGTCGCGCCGAACCTCGGGTCTTCCATGCGGCGGCTGACTTTGTGGTGCAGGGTTTGGGGGGGCTGCGCCTGAGCTGCGACCGCACGCGTCGCAACGCGCCGGCAGTGCTGGACTGCGTCAACAGGGTGTTTGAGCCGCTGATGCGCGGTGGAGCTTTCCTAGGCTTTCGACCGCATCAGGGCGCCTCTCAAGATCCGATCGGTGCGGTGTGGACCCTGGATGCCCCGCCGGCGCAGGCCGAAGGCGAAGAAGAGATGGGGGAGGAGGCGGAATCGGCCTGGCGCCCCAGCCTCGAACAAGCCCGGCAGGGTGCAGAGGTGCAACGGCGTGCGGCTGAGGGGCGGCGGGTGGCGGCCTTGGTGCAAGACCTGTTGCAACGCGATGCCCTGGCGCCCACGGACATCATGGTGCTGGCGCGCAAGCGCGATGCGCTGGCCGCCGTGGCGGCTGGACTGCGCGAGCGTGGCATCGCCCACGAGACCCCGGAGTCCCAGGCGCTGATCGATTGCCCCGAGGTGTTGGATCTGCTGGCGGTGCTGGATGTATTGGCCTCGCCGGGCCACGACCTGGCCTTGGCCCGGGTGTTGCGTAGCGCGCTGTTCGGGGTGGATGAATCGGCGCTGCTGGGGCTGCAGGCAGCTGCGGCGGCGGCAGGGCAGTCCTGGTTGACCAGTCTGTTGGCATTGCCGCCAGCGCAGGCGCAGGCCTTGGGCCTGGCACGGGCCCAGCAACTCATGGGGGCATGGTGGCAGGAGCTGCGGCACGCCTGTGCCTTCGAGGCCCTACAGCGCGTGCTGACCGAGGGCGAATTCAAGGCCCGGGTGGCGGCGCGTCTCAGTCCGGCGGTCCTGTGGCCGCGCTGGGCTGCCATCGATGCCCTGCTGGATCAGGCCTTGAACCTGGACGGCGGGCGCTACTGGAGCCTCTATGGCTTTGTGCGTGCCCTGCGCCAGCGCCCGCTGGTGGTGCCTGTGCGGGCCCATGGGCAGGGGGTGCAACTGCTGACCATTCACGGCGCCAAGGGTTTGGAGGCGGATACGGTGATCCTGGTGGACGCCGATGCGGCACCCGCACGGGCGCAGTCATCCACCTTACTGATCGACTGGCCGGTGGAGGCGCCCGGGCCGACCACGGTGGCCTTCTTGGCCAGTGAGTCGCGCCCACCTCCGCAGCTTCAAGCGGCGATGGACGAAGAAATGGCCCAGCGCCGGCGCGAGGAGCTCAATGGGCTCTACGTGGCCCTGACCCGTGCGCGGCGCCAGTTGGTCGTCAGCCGGACTGCGGCTCTGCGCGGCGCCAACTCGGCCAGCGCTTGGAGCCTGCTGGCGCACCTGCCGCCCTGGCCACATCCCCTGCCCGAGGCACAGCTTGCGCATGCGCTGGAGCGGCCGCCGCTGCCTTGCCTGCCGCCGCCAGGGCCCCAGTCGAGCGGCGAGCCGGCCGCCCGGCCACAGGCTTGCGGGCAGGCCGAGGACCCGCGCTCGGCCCAGTTGGGCGAGGCCCTGCACAGGGTGATGGAGTGGGCCACGCAACCCGGGGCGCAGCGTGTCGAATTGGCCCAGTGGCTGGCTGCGGCGGCGCAGATGTATGGGCTGGACGCGCGGGCCCAGCAGAGTTTGGCGGACTGGGTGAAGGGCCTGCTCGGCAGCGAGGCGCTGGCGCCGTTCTTGGACCATGCCGGTCTGCTCTGGGCGGGCAACGAAGTCGGACTGGTTTGGCAGGGGCAGGAGATTCGCTTGGATCGCCTGGTTTGCCGAGAGTGTCAGGGTCGGCGTGAAGGAGGAAGGGAATGGTGGGTGCTGGACTACAAGCTGCACCCGGCGCCCGCCACGGTGCCGGAGTACCAGTTGCAGATGGAGCGCTATGTGCGGGCCGTCCAGGCCCTCGAGCCTGCGGACGCGGTGCGCGGCGCTTTCATCAGCGCAGATGGGCGTTTACACCCGTGGCCGGCGATGGAAACGGTGTGAAGCAAAACTGCGCCTAGAATGCGCGGTTTCGTCGGGGTGTAGCGCAGTCTGGTAGCGCATCTGCTTTGGGAGCAGAGGGTCGGAGGTTCGAATCCTCTCGCCCCGACCAAAACTTCTTATCGTCGCGTTTCCATCTAGAGGACCTTTCGGTCCTCTTTTTGCATGCGCGCTTGTCACCCCGGATAAACCCTGAGGACGAGATGGCCCTCTTGCACCTGACGGACGAACAAGTCCAAACCTGGAGCCGCGAGCAAAAAGACCGCTGGTGGCTGGAGAACGTCTACAAGGCCGATATGGCGCAGCTGACCCTGCGCTCGGGCCTGACCGGCTTCCTGCTCGGCGGCATCTTGTCGGCCACGGGCCTCTACATCGGCGCCAAGACCGGCATCGGCATCGGCGTCGGCCTGACCTCGGTGATCCTGGCCTTCGCGCTGTTCCGGGCCATCGCTGCCAGCGGCATGGCGCGTGACTACACCATCTTGGAAAACAACTGCACCCAGTCGATCGCCACGGCGGCCGGCTACGTGGTCTCGCCGTTGTTCTCCAGTCTGGCCGCCTACATTCTGGTGACAGGGGTCATCCCGACCTGGTGGCAGCTGATGATCTGGATCTTTGTGGTCTCGGCCATCGGTGTGCTGCTGGCCTTCCCGATGAAGCGCAAGTTCATCAACGAAGACCAGGCCCCGTTCCCCGAAGGCCGCGCTTGCGGCGTGGTGCTGGATTCCCTCTATCACGGCGAAGGCAGCGAGGGCGTGTTCAAGGCCAAGCTGCTGGGTGTGGTGGGTGGCCTGACGGCGCTCTACCAGGCCCTGGCCAGCGATGGCTGGATGAAGCTGGTGCAGTTCAAGATCCTGATGCTGGACAAGTGGGCCGGCGTCAAAGAGGTCTGGCACTTCCATGAGCGCCTCGATCACTACTACTACCAGTGGGCGGTGAAGGCCGAAGGCTGGATTCCCAGCATCTTGGGCACCGACATCCGCCAGTTGGGCCTGCGCTTCACGCTGGACGCCGCCATGCTGGGTGTTGGCGGCCTGATGGGCATTGCCGTGGCTGCCAGCTGCATGCTGGGCGCTTTCATCAACTTCGTGGTGCTCGCGCCCATGATGATCCAGCTCGGCGACATCGCACCGCGCATCGCCGCCAATGGCACGGTTATTCCGCTCAACCGCGGTGAGATCGTCAACCAGTGGTCGCTGTGGTGGGGCGTGACCATGATGGTCGTCGGCGCTCTGGTGAGCCTGGCCGCCAAGCCCGAGATCTTCACGGCCGCTTTCAAGAGCCTGGGCAAGAAGCAGGACAAGCAAGGCACGGACGTGCTCAAGGACATCGAACTGCCGCTGTGGATCAGCTATGTCGGTGTGCCGGTGTTCTCGGTGCTGGGTGCTTATGTCACCCATGCCTTCTTCGGTGTGCCGTTCTGGATTTCGCTGGTCTCCCTGCCGCTGATCTTTGTGCTGACCCTGATCTGCACGAACTCGATGGCGCTGACTTCCTGGACCCCGACGGGCTCTATGGCCAAGATCACCCAGTTCACCATGGGTGCCATCGACCGCAGCAACCCGGGCTCCAACCTGCTGCCCGCGGCCATGACCTCGGAGATCGCCTCCAATGCCGCCAACCTGCTGTCGGACATCAAGCCCGGCTACATGCTGGGCGGCAAGCCGCGCCACCAGGCCATCGGCCATGTGATCGGCAACCTGGCGGGCGTGCTGTTCTGCGTGCCGCTGTTCTTCCTGCTGTTCCTGCCGGAAGTGAATGGCGTGCGCTCGGTCAGCACCATCGTCAGCGACCAGTTCGCGATGCCTGCTGCGCTGCAGTGGAAGGGCGTGGCCGAGATCATCGCCAAGGGCCTGAAGGGCCTGCCCGAGTCCGCCGTGATCTCGATGGCCGTGGCGGCTCTGGCTGCTGTGGTGATCGAGGTGCTGCGCGTCAAGACCAAGGGCAAGTTCCCGCTCTCGGCCGTGGCCATCGGCCTGGGTGTGGTGCTGCCGCCGGAGTCGGTGCTGGCCATGTTCGTCGGCGCGCTGATCTTCTGGGCCATGGGTCGCAAGCACAAGGACCCCGCCAGCAAGGGCCATCGCGTGTGGGTGGAAGGCCTGGAGCCGATCTGCGCCGGCCTGATCTCGGGCGCCGCGCTGATGGGTATCGGCAACGCCATCATCAACGTGCTCTTGGCCTGATCTTTGGCCTGATCGAGGAATCGAGCAAGGCACAATGCGAAGGGGCTCTACGGAGCCCCTTCTTCATGGAAGACCGACGGTAGCTCAACTGGATAGAGCAGCTGCCTTCTAAGCAGCAGGTCGGGGGTTCGAGTCCCTCCCGTCGGGCCAGTTCTTAGCGTCTGGGCCATAAGCCCAGCGCCAGCGCCGTGCCAGCCAGCACGAGCAGACCGCCGCCCAGCATCGACAGCGTCAGCGCCTCGTGCAAGAAGACGGCGCCCCAGATCACCGCAAAGACCGGAATCAAAAAGGTCACCGTGACGGCCTGGGTGGGGCCGATGCGATGCATGAGCCGGAAATAGAACAGATAGGCCACTCCGGTGCACAGCAGCGACAGGGCCAGCAAGCTGAGCCAGGCGCTGGGGCTGGGCGTCGCACTGGGCCAGGCCCACAGGCCGAAGGGCAGCAGACACAGGCTGGCACCCAACTGGCTGCCGGCGGCCACCGCCACCGGGGGGACATCGCCCAGCCAGCGCTTGGTGGCCACCGCGCCGATGGCGTAATTGAGCGTGGCCAGTGCGCAGGCCAGCACGGCCAGGGTCCGGGTCTCGCCCTCCAGGCTGGCGCCGGATTTCGCCAGCACCAGCCAGCTCACCCCGGCAAAGCCCAACGCCAGGCCCAGGACGCGCCAGGGGCCGGGCCGCTGCCCCAACCAAACCCAGGCCACCACTGCCCCCCACATGGGCACGGTGGCGTTCAGGATGCTGGACAGCGCAGTGGGCAGATGCAAAGCCGCATAGGCATAAAGGGCAAAGGGCAGGGCGGAGTTCAGGAAGCCGGCCGCCAGCAGGGCCGAGCCCTTGCCGCGCCAGCTTTGCAAGCCATGGCGCCAGGCCAGGATGGGCAGCAAGAGCAAGGCCGCACCCGCCACGCGCAGGAAAGCCAGGGTCAACGGCCCGAACTCGGGGCTGGAGAGGCGCATGAAGAGAAAGGACGCGCCCCAGATGGCACCCAGCAGCATCAGGTCGAGGAGGTCGCGCGCCTTCATGCGGGGGTCCCCAAGAGGCTGAGTTGGCGGGCGTCGCTGCCCATTGAGTTCTCGCGATAGGCCACGCCCTCCCAGTCGAGTAGTTGGCGTTTCATCGGGAGGCCACCGGCATAGCCAGTCAGGCTGCAGTCATGGCCCAGGACGCGGTGACAGGGGATCAGCACACCGATCGGATTGCGTCCCACCGCCGCCCCCACGGCCCGGCTTTTTTTGGGATCCCCCAGGCGCCGCGCCAACTCGCCATAGCTGGTCCAACGGCCGCGCGGAATTTGCAGCAGCAAGGCCCAGACCCGCTGCTGAAACGGGGTGCCTTGCGGGTCCAGGGGTGGCAGAGCCGGGTCAGCGTTCAAGCCGGCCCAATGATTGAGCAAGGCTTGGGTATGGCGGAACCAGGGGTGATCGGGTTCGTCCGGCAGGGTCTGCCAGCCCGGGTGGTGGGCCTGCTCGTCATGCCACAGGCCGGCCAGACCGGCCGCGGTGCGGCGCATCAAGGTCGGGCCAAAGGGGGTGTCAATGCGGCATTGGCCAACGAATTGGCCAGAGAATTGGCCCGTACGTGCGCTGCGGTTCATGGGGTGGCATTCCAAATTTGCAGCACGGCATAGCTGCGAAAGGGGGCGCTGAGCTCGGGTGCGAGCGCGGGCTGGTTCTTCAGGGCGTTCTTCAGCACCACATCGCCGGGCAGGAAGCGATCGGGCCAGGGCCAGCCGCGCATCAGTAAATAGGCGGCCGTCCAGGGGCCGATGCCGGCCAGCTGGGTGAGTTCCTGCTCCGCGGCCAGGGGATCGCCACGGCGCTGTGCAAACGCGAGGTTCGGCCAGGCCTGCGCCAGCCCCACCAGGGCCTGTGCGCGCTTGAGCGGCAGCCCCAGGGCGGCCAGGGCTTCGGCGGGCACCACGGCCAGCTCGGCTGCGCTAGGCAGGCGCGCCGTGATCTGCGGGCCCAGGGCTTCGCCCGCAGGCAAGGGCGCGCCGAAGCGCTCCACCAAGCGCGTGGCCAAGGTGCGCGCAGCCGCCACCGTCACCTGTTGGCCGAGGATGGCGCGGAGGCCCAGCTCGAAGCGATCCGGGCAGCCGGGTAGGCGCAGGCCCGGTACGGCCTCGATGCCTGCGGCCTGCAGCCGCTCTTGGATGGCCGTGGGGTCGGCGTCCAGGTCCAACCAGGCCCGCACGCCGGCTCGAACGGCTGCCGGCGCCGTCCACAACAGGGGCGAGAGCGTCAGCTCGACACGATCCCGGTTGCAGAACTGCAGCACCAGGCTGCCCCAGCGACCGTCGGGCAGGGGCCAGGCCCGCTCGATCCGGCCCTGCGCTTCGTCGACAGATTCAACGCCAGGGACGGCGCGTCGCGCCAGGAAGCGCAGCAACTCGGCCACGGCGTAGGGGGGGCGGTAGCCCAGCTCCAGGCGTGCAGCGCCGGAGCCGGCGCGCCGGCCGTTGCGCAGGGCCAGCGGGCTGAGCCGGTAGTGCTGTGTGAAAGCGGCCTGAAAGGCGCGGGTGCTTCCAAAGCCGGCGCGGGCGGCCACTTCACCGACGGGCAATCCGGTGTCCGTGAGCAGGGCCTTGGCCAGCAACAGGCGTTGGGTCTGCTGGTACTGCAGCGGGCTCACTCCCCAGTGCGACTGGAAGATGCGACGCAAGTGACGGTCGGTGACGCCGAGCTGTTCGGCCACGGCCGTCATCGGCAGATCCAGGCCGCCATCCAGGCGCTCGCGGGCGGCCTCGGCCAATTGCTGGCTGGCCACCAGGGTGGAGAAGGCGCGCGGCGCCAACTCAGGCCGGCATTTGCGGCAGGGGCGGTAGCCCGCTGCTTCGGCGGCTGCGGCGTGCTCGTAGAAGCTGCAGTTCGCGGCCTTGGGCGTGCGCACGCGGCAGACCGGACGGCAGTAGACGCCGGTGGAGCTGACGCCGACGAACCAATGCCCGTCGAAGCGCGGGTCGCGTGCGGTCAGGGCGCTGTAGCAGGCTGTGGGGTCCAGGGGCCGGAGGGCATTCATGCGCCCCATTGTGGGCGTCTGCTGGCGCTCAAGCTGCTGTTTCCGGACCTGTTGCTGGTTGCATCAGTCGCTTCACCAAGGGGTGGTGCACCACGCGCTCGGTGCTGAGCGCAAAGAACTCCTCCTGCACGTCATCCAGCGCGCCGATGCGCTCGACGCCATAGCGTTGGCGCAAGTCGTCCTGCACCCGGTCCACGGCCGGGAACAGGCCCAGTCCGCTCGCGCCAAAAGTCTTGAGCAGCGCGCTGTCCTGGAACTCCCCCACCACCTGCGGGCGCAGGCCGTGGCTCGCAAACCAGCGATCCACTTGCATGCGCACGGCCGCGTGCGGGCTGGGTAGCAGGACAGGCAGCTCTCCAAGGCTGTGCGGGAAACGGTCACGCGCGCGCTCGGCCCAATTTGGCGTGCCCCACCAGCTCAAACCCGAACTGCCCAATCGGTGCGCGTACACCTTCAGGTTGGGGTTCGGGCCGGGCAGACGATCGGTCAGCACCAGATCGAGGCGATGCAAGGCCAGGGCCGCGAGCAGCGCTTCGGGCCGATCCTCCAAGCACTGCAGGCGCAAGCGCGGCTCATTCAAGATGGGGGTGAGCAGGGCATGTACCAAAAGCTTGGGGAGGCCGTCCACCAGCCCGACGGCCAGGCGCAGGATGGGCTCGCCATCGGCTTCGCGTACCAGCTCGGGCAGGCGCTCTCCCAGACGAAACATCTCATCCGCCTGCCGCCAGGCGGCCTGACCGGCGGGCGTCAGCGCCAGCCCCCGTCCTTCGGGCCGGAACAAGGCTGCGCCCAGGCTGCGCTCCAGGGCACGCACTTGGCTGCTGATGGTCTGCACCGCCACGCCCAGGCGCTCGGCGGCGCGCGACATGCTGCCCTCGGTGGCCACGACCCAGAAGTAGTGCAGGTGGTTGTAGTTCATGTTTTATCGATCAAACGATTCGTGATTCTCTGCTTTATTCGAATTGATGGCGGCGGCACCATGGCCTCACCCCGTACGGAATGGGGACAAGAGGACGACATGGAAATTCAGGTGATTGCCCGGGGCTTCCCGGTGAATGGCCAACGTCTGCGGGCGCGTCTTGCGCAGCAGTTCTGGCGTCTGGGTGAGAGCGTGGCGCGCATCGAACTGCGGCTGGCGGATTTGAATGGTCCACGCGGGGGCACCGACAAGGAGTGTCTGCTGCAGCTCCAGACTCGGACGGGCCAGCATGTGTGCGCGCACGCGCGGCACAGCGAATGGGGTGTGGCCTTGGCGCAGGCGACGCAGCGACTGCAGCGTGGCCTGCGTCGCCTGCTGGAGCGGCGTCGTCGTGCAGTGCGTACTGGCCTGGCCGGGCGCGATCTCTTGTCTGATTCTTGAAGGGAGCTGTCGTGAACCATCTTTCGAACGACACAAGGGCCTGGGGGCAGGTCGCACGGTCCGCTTCGGTTGGGCCGGCCACGCTGGCACCGCCCGTGCACAGGGTGCTGCGCAACACCTATGCGCTGCTGTCGCTGACCTTGCTGTTCTCGGCCGGGGTAGCCGCTGCCGGCGTACTGCTTGGTTGGTCACACCCCGGGCTGGTGCTCAGCCTGGTGGGCACCTTGGGCCTGTTTTTTCTGGTGCACAAACTGCGGAATCGGGCGGCGGCCATCCCGGCGGTCTTCGCCCTCACCGGCTTCCTGGGATATTCACTGGGGCCGGTGCTGGGGCAGCACTTGGCCCTGCCGGGCGGGGCCCAGACGGTGGCGCTGGCCTTGGCGGCCACGGGCTTGATCGTGCTGTCGCTGTCCGCCTATGCCCTGGTGAGCCGCCGCGACTTCTCGGCCCTGGGCGGCTTCCTGATGGCCGGCATGGTGCTGGCGTTGCTGGCCGGGCTGGCGGCCGTCTTCTTCGAGATCCCGGCGCTGTCCCTGGCCGTCGCAGGCGCGGTCGCGCTGTTGTCTGCTGGCTTGATCTTGTTCGAGACCAGCCGAATCGTGCAGGGCGGCGAGACCAACTACGTGATGGCCACGGTGGGCCTGTATCTCTCGATCTACAACCTGTTCAGCAGCCTGCTGGCCTTGCTGGGCTTTGCCAACCAAAACGAGTGAACCATGCGCAGCTACCCGATGAACAGTCCCCAGGCCGCGGCCCGCATCGTGGCCCTCACTTTGATCAGCGACGGAGTGGCCAGTCCCAGCGAGTTCGAAGCCCTGGGGCGGATGCGCGCTGCCGAACGTCTGGGCCTGAGCGCTACCGAATTGCTGCAGGTGCTGCGCGAACTCTGCGAGGACCTTCTGACCCCGCAGGCCTCGCAGTGGCAGGGGGCGGTCGACAGCCATCTGCTGCCGGCGCTACTGGACGAGGTGCGGGACCCGGCGCTGCGTGCGCAGGTGCTGGCGCTGTGTGTGGCGGTGGCAGAGGCCGATGCGCATTTGAGCGATGGAGAGGGGCGCCTGCTGGCGCTTACCGCCCATCACTGGTCAGGCGCGGTTCGCGCCGCCAGTGCTACATGGCCTTGAAGCGCGCCACATAGGCGCGACTCACGGGCAACTCGCGGGCATGGCCGTGAAAGCGCACGAAGAGCCGCGAGTTGTCATCGCGCCGCGTGCCACTGAGGTGGCTGACGTTGACGATGGTGGACCGGTGCACCTGCCAGAAGGTCTCGGGGTCCAGCAGCGTCAGCAGCTCGGCAATCGGCGTGCGGATCAGGTGCTCGCCCTGGGCGGTCTGGACGACGGTGTATTTGTCGTCGGCGTGGAAGTAGAGGATGTCGGCCACGGCGATCTGGTGTGTGAGCTCGCCCTGGCTGGCGCGCACAAAGCGCAGCGGGGTGCCGACACGCGGGGCCAGGCTTTGCAGCGCCTGATGCAACTGCTGATCGGTCTCGGCTTGCGGCAGGGCTTCGCGCAAGCGGGCCACGGTGCGCTCCAGGCGCGCCAGTTGCAAGGGTTTGAGCAGGTAGTCCAGCGCGGCGGCCTCGAAGGCGGGCAGGGCGTATTCGTCGTAGGCGGTCACGAACACGACGCGCGTGTCCCCTTCTATGCCCTGCGCCACTTCCAGTCCGGTGAGGCCCGGCATCTGGATGTCGAGGAAGGCGAAATCAGGTTGCTGGGCTGCAATCTGCTGCGCGGCTTCCAGACCGTTGCGGGCCCGGGCCACGATTTGTAGCTCGGGCCAGGCCTGGCCCAGCAGGGTTTCCAGGTGGCGGATCAGATGCGGTTCGTCGTCGGCAATCAGGGCGGTGGGCATGGACGCTTCAGTTTGATGCTTCAGTTTGATGATTGAGTTTGATAGGGCAGGGCGATCAGGGCCTCGGTCCCGCGCGGCAGGGCGGCGTGCAATTGCAGTGTTCCTGCTTCGCCGTAACGGCTCTTGAGGCGTTCCCGGATATTGTTCAGCGCCACGCCATGGCCCTTGCGGTCGCTGCGGCGCGGGGCCTCCAGGCCGCGGCCGTCGTCTTGAATCTGAATCCGCAGGGTGCCAGTCTCGACCGTGGCCTTGATACGCACCGTACCGCCCTCGACCTGGCACTCCAATCCATGCTGGATGGCGTTTTCCACCAAGGGCTGCAGCAGCAGCGGCGGCAGCAGGGCCTGGCGGGCCGCGTCGTCGGCTTCGATGTGGAACTGCAGGCGCTCGCACATCCGCAGTTGCATCAGGCGCAGGTAATGCCCCACCAGCTCCAACTCTTTGTCGAGCGAGACCCGCTCGGAGCGCATCGACAAGAGGCTTGCGCGCAGATGGTCGGTGAAGGCATCCAGCAGTTCGCCGGCGGCCCGGGGCTCGCAGTCAATCAGGCTGCGCACATTGGCCAGGGTGTTGAAGAGGAAGTGCGGTTCGATCTGGGCCTGCAGCAGGCGCAACTGGGCCTCCTGGGCCTGACGCTTGAGTTGCTCCTCGCGCCATTCCTGCCAGGCCCAGAGGCTGGCGATCACGCTGATGAAGGCAGCCAGCACCAGAAAACCACTCCAGCTTTGGCTGGGCTGCCAGCTGACATGCTGCATGCCAGGCAAACCCCCGAGCAGCAGCCTGGACAGCATGACCCCCAGGCCCACGCAGGCCGTGATGCTCAGTCCAAAGAAGGCGCCGACCGCCAGGGTGGGTTCCCCATTGCTCCAATCGATGAAGCGCTGGGGTGCAAAGTGCTCGATGAGGCTGAAGACGCTGTGCACCACCAGGCCAATCACCAGGGCCACCGCAATGAAGGGCAGGGCGGACTGCTGCCAAAAACTCAATGAGTTCCACTGCCGGCCCAGCACACCCGCAATCACCATGAAGCCCAGCCCGAAGCCCAGGCTGTAGATCAGGGTCAGCAGCCACAGGGCCCAGGCCGGTGCGGGCCGGTGCTTGCGCAGCTTGAAGAAGTCCTGTTGCGCCAGGCGCAGGGTGGGGAGCAGGGATGACATGGCCGCGCACTCTAGCCAGTTGCACCGGCTCATCCGCGGGCGCGCGACCAATCGACAGCGATTGCGACCAATCGACGAAACGCCGCAGTAACTCGCTGCAGGCGGGCTCCCTACAATCCCGCGCCTCAAAAGAAACAAGGTTCACACACCATGCAAGTCGACGCGACCATCTTCAAGGCCTATGACATCCGCGGCATCGTGGGCAAGAACCTCGATGAGAAGCTGGCCGAGCACATCGGCCGCGCCTTCGGCACCGAGGCCCGGGCGAAGGGCGAGAAGGCCGTGGTGGTGGGTCGTGATGGTCGTGTTTCCGGCCCCAAGCTGGCTGCGGCCTTGATCCGTGGTCTTCGCTCCACTGGGGTGGATGTGGTGGACATCGGCATGGTCACCACGCCGATGACCTATTACGTGGCCGCCACGCGCGGCAAACACGGTTGCAATAGCTGCATCCAGATCACTGGCAGTCACAACCCCAAGGACTACAACGGCTTCAAGATGGTGCTGGCCGGCCACGCCGTGTTCGGGGAGGAAATCCAAGGCCTGCGTCGTCGCATCGAGGCCGAGGACTACGCCAAGGGCAAGGGCCGTGCTGCGCAGATGGATATCCAGGCCGAGTACCTGCAGCGCATCGTCAGCGACTGCAAGCTGGCGCGCCCGATGAAGGTGGTGGTGGACAGCGGCAACGGCATCCCTGGCGCCTCGGCCCCGGCCATCCTGCGCGCCATGGGCTGCGAAGTCATCGACATCTACTCCAAGGTAGATGGCGACTTTCCCAACCACCATCCGGACCCCAGCAAGCTCGAGAACCTGGAAGACCTGAAGAAGATCGTGCACGCCTGCGACGCCGAGCTGGGCTTGGCCTTTGACGGTGACGGCGATCGACTGGGCATCGTCACCAAGGACGGCAAGGTCATCATGCCGGACCGCCAGTACATGTTGCTCGTCAAGGACGTGCTGACCCGCGTACCTGGCGCCGAGATCATCTTTGACGTCAAGTGCACGCAGCGCCTGGCGCCCTGGATCAAGAAGCACGGCGGCCGTCCGCTGATGTGGAAGACCGGGCACTCGCTGGCCAAGGCCAAGATGAAGGAAACCGGCGCGCCCATTGCCGGTGAGCTCAGCGGCCACATCTTTTTCAACGAACGCTGGTACGGCTTTGACGACGGCATGTACACCGCCGCACGCATGCTCGAAATCCTGAGTCGCGAGAAGGACCCGAGCAAGCTGCTCAACAGCTTGCCGGATTCGGTCAATACGCCCGAGCTGAACGTGCCCTGCGCAGAGGGCGAGCACCACGCCGTGGTGGCCAAGCTGCTGGAGGTGGCGAAGTTCCCCAACGCCAAGGAAGTCATCACCATCGATGGCCTGCGGGTTGAGTACAAGGACGGCTTCGGCCTGATCCGCGCCTCCAACACCACGCCAGTGCTGGTGTTGCGCTTCGAAGGGCACACGCAAGAAGCGCTGGAGCGTGTGCAGGCCGAGGTGATGGGCGAACTGCTCAAAGTCAAGCCGGACGCGACCACGACCGCTGGGCATTGAGCCCCAGGCCGTTGAGCCCCATGCCCAAGGCCCTCGCGCTGGGTCTGTGGGGCTGGGCCATGCGCCTGGCCACGCCCATTTTGTTGCTGCGTTGGTGGCGACGGGGTCGGGTCGAACCGGGTTATCGGCAGGCGCTGTCGGAGCGTCTGGCTTGGTACTCAGGCCCGGCGCCCGGCGCCGGCTGGTTGTGGCTGCATGCCGTCAGCTTGGGCGAGACGCGCGCGGCGGCACCGCTGATTGCAGCGCTGCGCGAACGTGAGCCGGGTCTGAGACTGCTTCTTACGCACACCACGGCCACCGGCCGGGCTGCGGGTGCCGAGCTTTTGCGCGCCGGCGATGCCCAGGCGTGGCTGCCCCTGGACACACCGGGTGCCACGCGTCGCTTTTTCGCCCACTGGCAACCGCGTCAGGGCGTGCTGATGGAAACCGAGGCGTGGCCCCAGTTGTTGGCGGCGGCACAGGCCGCCGGGGTGCCAGTCGACTTGGCCAATGCGCGCCTGAGTGAACGTAGCCTGCGCAAGGGGGAGCGCGCCCCGGCGCTATTGGGCGTGGCCGCTGCGCGCTTGCGCGCGGTGTTGGCTCAGACCGAGGCCGATGCCCAGCGCCTGCGTCGCATGGGCTGCCCGCAGGTCGAGGTGGTGGGCAATTTGAAGTACGACCTCGCGCCCAATCCGGCATTGCTGGCGCTGGCCGGCCAGTGGCGTGCGCTGCTGGGCGAGCAGGGCTTGGTGTTGGCGGCCTCCACGCGCGAGGGGGAGGAGGCGCTGCTCCTCGCGGCCTGGCAGCAATTGCCGGCGCCGCGCCCGCGGCTCTTGATCGTGCCTCGGCACCCACAGCGTTTTGATGAAGTGGCAGCCCTGATGCCGGGCGTGGCGCGCCGTTCGCGCTGGGGCCCGTCCGGTCCCGATGCCCAGGCGCTGAGCAGCCCCTTGTGGCTGGGCGACTCGATGCGCGAGATGGCCCTCTATTACGCGCTGGCCGATGTGGCGCTGTTGGGCGGCAGTTTCGAGGCGCTGGGCGGGCAGAACCTGATTGAGGCGGCGGCCTGTGGTTGCCCTTTGCTGATGGGACCCAGCACCTTCAATTTCGCGGAGGCGGCGGAGCTTTCTCTGGCTGCCGGCGCGGCACGTCGGGTGGCCGATGCCCAGGAGGCGCTGCGCCTCGCTCAGCAGCTTCTGAATGAAAAAGCCGCCCTGGGCCAAATGGCGCGGGCGGCTGCTGAATTTGCCGGCGCCCATCGGGGCGCGGCGGCTCGCATGGCCGAGCGGCTTATTCCTCGTTGCGATAGACCAGCTTGATTTCGTGGGTCTCTTTTTGACCCGAGCCCTCGAACTTCCAGCCCTTCAGGGCCTCGATCGAAGCCTTGTCAAAAACCCGCTTGGGTTCGGCTTCGACGATTTCCACTTCCAGCACCGAACCATCAGGGCCGATGGTCAGCTTGGCCTTCACCGAACCGGCATTGACCCCCTTGCGCGCGGCTTCGGCCGGAAACTCGGGCGGCACCTTCTTGATGACTTTGGGTGCAGCCATGGCCGTGCTGGCGCCCAGGATCAGGGCAAGGGCGAGGACCTTGGCGTTTGTGCGAGCAAACCAACTCATTGCAGGGACTCCTTGAATCTGCGGATTTAGTTCTGGGTACGGAAGTAAGCCACGGCCTCCAACAGCCGGGCTGAAGAGCCGGTGAGGGCTTCGGTGCTTTGATTGAGTTCGCTCACCAAGCTGGCGTTTTGCTGGGTGCTGCGGTCCAACTCGTTCATGGCCTGGTTGACCACCGCCACACCGCCGGCTTGTTCCTGGGCCGAGAGCGAGATCTCTTCGATCAGCTGGCCCATGTTGTTGACCTCGTCGACCACCGAGCGGATCGTGTTGCCGGCGTTGTTCACCAGCGAGGTGCCGTTCTCCACCTTGACGGTGGATTCGCTGATCAGCACTTTGATTTCTTTGGCGGCATCGGCCGCGCGGCTGGCCAGCGCGCGCACCTCGGAGGCCACGACGGCAAAGCCACGGCCATGTTCACCGGCGCGCGCCGCTTCGACGGCCGCATTCAGCGCCAGGATGTTGGTCTGGAAGGCGATGCCATCGATCACGCCGATGATGTCGCCGATGCGGCGTGAGCTGGCGCTGATCTCTTCCATGGTGGCCACCACACGGCCGACCACCTGACCGCCGGTGGAGGCGGAGCTTCGGGCCTGGGTGGCGATGCCGGCTGCCTTGCGGGTCAGCTCGCTGGCGCCGCTCAGATTGGCGGCAATCTGCTCCACCGAGGCGGCGGTGGTCTGCAAATTACCGGCGGAGCGCGAGGTGCGTTCGCTCAAATCCTGGTTGCTGTGGGCAATGGCATTGGCGTTGTCGGCCACTTCGCTCGCCGCGGCATTCACGCTGGCCAGCACACCTGAGAGTGCAGATTGCATCTCCTGCATCGAGGTCAGCATCTGGCTGAGCTCGTCCTGACCCTGAACGCGGATCTCATGCGTCAGGTCGCCGCTGCGAATGGCCTCGGCGGCGGCGCGCGCGGTTTCCACCGGCTGCACGATGGTGTTGGCAATCGCCCAGCTGCCGCCGACGCCGATGACCACCGCCACCAGCAGCAGGCCGATCGTGATCAGCTTGGCCGAATTGGCCACGGCCGAGCCTTCCTCAGCCAGGCTGCGGGCGCTCTCAAACTGGAGGTCCACCATGCCTTTGAGGCTCTCTTGGTAAGCGGCCTGCGCGGGGCGGATGTCGCCGATCAGGCTCTCGCGTGCCTCGTCCGGGCTGCCATCCTTTTGGATGCCGCGGAACTTGGCGACGGCGGCCATCAGCTTGTCCTTACGCTCCTTCATCTGGGCCAGCAGCGCGCGCTCCTTGTCGCTGTCGACGCGGCCTTCCAGGGCGCTGAGGAGCTTGTTGCTTTCCTCGATGGCGGTGTCGATGGCCGCTTGTTGCTTCTTGATTTGATTGGCTGCGTCCAGCAGCAGCAGATCGCGGGTGGCGCGGGCAATCACGCTGATTTGGTCTTCTGCGCCTTGCACTGCCTCAATCTTCACCAGGCTGATGTTGGCGGTGCGGTCCAAATCCTTGGCCAGGCGTGAGGCGCTGTTGGCGCCATAGATGCCGATGCCAACCAGCAGCACGATCAACAGACCGAAGCTCAACCAAAGGCGGTGGCTGATGCGCATCTGACGAAGAAAGCTCATATCTCGATCCCGCAGTCAAGGGGTGGGCAAGGACAAGAGGCAATGCTAGCGGTCAATCAGCGCCCGCCGCCTGGGGGCCTGCCCTGAGGGCCGTGCGGCAGTGACGTTTGCCGCAATGTAGCGGGAGATTGCGGTCGCCTGTAGGCGGCCGGATGCTTCAATCTTTGGGCGGCGTTTCGCCGTAATGGCGCCAGCGTGCGCTGGCCGCGGAGAGTAGGCGCATCTGCCCTCGAAAGTTGCTGCAGCCGCGGCACATCATCAGGTGCAGGCGCAGTTGCAGGGCCTGCCAGGCTGGCAGGGCTTCATGCTCGCTGCGCACCACCTGCAGCGAAATTTCCTTGCAGCGCCCCAAGCCCATCATGCGGAGTGCCCCGGCTGACCAAACCAATTGAGCTGCAGGCATTCACGCAAGCGCAAGCGCGCGCGGTGCAGCATCACCCAAAGGTTGGTCGGCGTGATGCCCAGTTGCTTACAGATTTCGTCGGTCTCCAACTCCAGCCACTCGCGCATCATGAAGAGCCGCCCCTGTTGGCCGGGCAATTTTTCGGCGCAAGCTTCCAGCACACGGAAGAACTCGACCTGGCCCAGGCTGCGTTCGGGGTCGCCCCAGTCCTGCGGGGTGTCGCGCCAGTGGCCGTCGGCGGCAAAGAGATCGTCCTCGATGGATTCGGCGTCGGCGCCCGTGGTGCTCATCTCTTTGCAGTTGCGACGGATCTGGTCGACCAGCTTGTGCTTGAGGATGCCGATCAGCCAGCTGCGCAGCTGGCTGCGGCCGGCAAAGGCCTGGGGCTTTTCCAGTGCGGCCAGCAGGGTCTCGCTGACAGCGTCTTCGGCCCAGGCCGCATTGCGCAACTGCAGTTGCGCGAACTTCAGCAACTGCGGGCGCAGGGCCTCCAGTTCTTGGGCAATGGCGTGCATGGGCTTGAGGGGCGGCGGTGGTCGACTGCGGGCCGGCAGTGTAAGGATGCGCCCAGTTCAACGACTGATGCCCATCTTCAACGAAGATCGCGTTGCGCAGACTCATTCGAGCAGCGTGTCCCTTTTCCAATCAGGAGTGAACATGCAACAGAACAAGCGTTTGGTGTTGGCGGCCTTTGGCGCTGCATTGAGTCTGGGCCTTGTGGGGGCCGTGCAAGCGCAGGACAAGGCCAAGGAGAAGTGTTTCGGCATCTCCAAGGCCGGCCAGAACGACTGCGCCAACCTCAGCGGCTCGCATTCTTGCGCCGGCCAGTCCACGGTGGACAACGCGCCGGATGAGTGGAAGTACGTTCCCAAGGGCCAGTGCAAGGCCATGAAGGGCATGAGCCCCGAAGAAGCCAAGGCCAAGATCAAGAAGTAAGTCATGCCGGGTGGCGTGGCGCTGTGCGGCATTGGCTGGCGCCACCCGCACCATGAAGAGCTGCTGAGGCGGTTCCCCGAACTGCCCTTCATCGAGGTGCATTCGGAAAACTTCTTCGGTGCCGGTGGTGCCGCGCTGGCTTTGCTGCAGCGCGCCGCCGAGCACTATCCCGTCAGCCTGCACGGGGTTGGCCTGGGCCTGGGTTCACAGGCTGGGCTGGATACCGAGCATTTGCGCGCACTGCGTGCACTGTGCGCGGCCGTGCCACCGCTGCGAGTTTCTGACCACGCCTGTTTCGCGCGGGTGGCGGTTGAGGGCACGCACCTGCATGCGGCGGATCTGCTGCCCATCGCTTTTACCCGCAGCAGTCTGGATTTGTTGGTGGATCAGGTTCAGCAGGTGCAGGATGCCTTGGCGCGGCCGATTGCGGTGGAGAACCTGAGCGCCTATCTCCACTGGTCTCAGAGCGACATGCCCGAGCCCGAGTTTTTCAATGAGTTGGTGCGGCGCAGTGGCTGTCAGTTGCTGCTCGATCTGAACAATTTGATGGTCAACGCGCACAACCGCGCCGAAGCCGATGCCTTGCAGAGTTGCAAGGCCTGGGTCGATGCAATCCGGCCTGGCAGCGTGGCCGAGATCCATTTGGCCGGCTACACCGAGATGCCCGATGGCTTGGCCATCGACGACCATGGCAGCGCCGTACGGGAGCCTGTGTGGGCCCTGTACCGGCATACGCTGGGACGCCTAGGGCTCCTGCCCACCTTGGTGGAGTGGGACACTGAATTGCCCACTCTGGATCGCTTGCTGGGCGAAGCCGCGCGCGCCGATCGGGAAGCGGCGCAGTGCTGAGTCCTCAGGCCCAGCTGCAGCAGCTCATTTGGGGCGAGGTGCAGCCCGACTTGGGGCGATGCTTGGCCGATTTGGGGTTGCAGGGCTTGGGGGGGCACACCGCAGAGCGTGCTTTTGCGGCCTATCGGGAACACGCCAAGGCTTTGAGTGTGCGTGCCCTGGGAGCCGCATTCCCGCGGCTTCAGTCCTGGTTGGGCGCGGCGGACTTTGCCGGGCTGGCCTGGGCCTTTGCGCGGGCGCATCCGCCTGAGCTGGGCGATGTGGCGCAATGGGGCAGGCGGCTGCCCGAATTCTTGGCCCAGCTGCCGCAGATGGATGCATTGCCCCTGGCTTTGGCGCTGCTGGACTGGGCCCTGCATCGGCTCGAAGCGGCCGCCGACGAAGAGCAGTCCCCCGAACTCGTATCCCGGCTTCAGGCCGGTGAGGTGGACCGACTGCGCCTAAGCCAGCATCTCGCAGTCATTGAGTGGCCTGAAGTGCGGTCCGAAGACTGGCTTGCCTTTGAGCATGACCCCGCGGCTGTGTCACTTGACTTGGGCAGTGAGCCTGCCGATGGTCCCGCCCTGGTCTGGCGACAGGGCTTGCGCCCGGTTTGGGCGCGGGTGCCGCAGATCTGGGTTGATCGTCTGACGGATTTGCGCGAAGGCTTGGACTTGGAGGCCAGCTTGATGCGCGCCGAGCAGCAAGCACCGGGCTGGGACGCAGGACCTTGGTTGCTGGTGGCCCTGCGCGAGGCCTGGATCTTGGGGCCGGCGTAAGGCTGGGCCGCTGGCTCCGACCAAGCTTCATTCTTTCGAACAACAGGCCTTGCCATGAACCCTTCCTTCCGCTTCAAGTCGATGGCCGCCGCTGCGCTGGCGTGCGCAACCGACGCTGGCGTCGTGCCCAGCCGCCTGCCGGCTTGGCTGCAACGGCCACTGCTGGGCTTGCAGTCGGTGGCGCTGCTGGCCGCCCGGCTTTTTGTGGCCAAGGCCTTTTTTCTCTCCGGCTTGACCAAGCTGCGCGACTGGGACATCACCTTGGCGCTGTTCCAGGATGAATACCAAGTGCCCTTGCTGTCACCGGAAGTGGCGGCCTATGCGGGAACGGGGGGTGAACTGGTACTGCCGGTGCTGCTGGCGCTGGGTCTGGGTGGCAGGTTCGCGGCAGCGGGGCTCTCGGTCGTGAATCTCGTGGCGGTGTTCAGCCTGAGTGAAATCGCCCCGGCCGCCCTGCTGCAGCATCAGCTCTGGGGCGTCTTGCTCTTGGGGGTTTTGCTCTTCGGCGCCGGGCGGCTGAGCTTGGACGCCTTGATCGGCCGCTTTACTCGTTCGGCCTGAACACCAGGACCAGGGACGCGGGCACGCGGCCGTCGGTGTCGCGCGGCAGGCGTTCGGTCTTTTCAATGGCGCGCAGCACGGCCTGATCCCAGGTGGCATGTCCGCTTGGCTTGAGCAAGCGGCTGGACAGAATCAGGCCATCAGGAGCGCAACGCACCTCGACCTCCGCCTGAGGATTGCCGCTTACGACCTCGCTGAACACGATGTTGGGCCGCACACGGGCCTTGATGCGCCCCGCGTAATTGGCGCTGGGGCCGCTGCTCTGAAGTGCGGTGCCGCTGCTTTGTGGCCCACCGCTGGCACCCGCCAGACCCTGAATGCGGCGCAGGTTTTCCTGGCGCTGGGCCTCGCGGCGGGCTTCTTCTTGGGCCTGTTGGCGTTTGGTTTGTTCGGTCTTCTGCTTTTCTAGCTTGGCCTGCTCCTGTTTCAGGCGTTCGGCCTCGGCGGCCTTTTTGGCTTGTTCCTTCTTGAGCAGTTCGGCTCGTTCGCGGGCCTCGACCTGTTCGCGGCGCTTCTTTTCGCGCTCGCGTTCGATGGCGATCTCGGCATCGCGCTGAGCTTGCTGTTGGGCTTGCTGTTGGGCTCGGTCTGGCTCCGGCCGGGGTTGAGGCTTGGGGTCGGCCTTGGGCTCGACTTTGGGCTGCGGCTCCGGTTCAGGTTCCTGTGCTCGCGGGGCGGCCGCTTGCGGGATGGCGGACCATAGTTCGGCTTCCAACGCCGGTTCGGCATGGCTGCGCCAGTCCAAGCCTGCTTTCAGCGCCAGCAACAGCAGGCCGTGGGCCAGCAGTGCCATGCCGGCACCACGCCACAGGCCCACAGGGGACTCGGGCCGAAGGGAGGGAGCCATGGCCGCCATCGATTTAACGAGCGTTGCCGCCTGACTTGACCGACAAGCCCACCCGCAGCACGCCAGCGCCCTGCAGCTTGTCCATGACCTGAACGACGGACTCGTACTGCACCTTGCGGTCCGCCGAAATCACCACCGGCACATTGGCATTGCCGGCCTGCGCGGCCTTGACGCGTTGCACCAGGGCGCTCAGGTCCAGCGCCTCGGGTTCGCTCTTGTCTTGTTTGAACTTGAGCTTGCCCTGACCGTCGATCAATACCTGCAGCACCGATTCGGGCTGAGCCCGGCTCTTTCCCACGCTGGGCACATCGATCAGGCCGGTGGTGATCATGGGCGCGCTGACCATGAAGATGATCAGCAGCACCAGCATCACATCGATGAAGGGCACCATATTGATTTCATTCATGGTGCGGCGGCGGCTGCCGCGGTGGCCGACGGCGGGCATGTCTTAGGCCTGGCCCGCCGGGCTGGCGGCGTTGCGCTGCAGGATGTTGGAGAACTCTTCGATGAAGGTCTCCAGCGTGATGGCGCTGCGGTCGATCTGGCGCGCAAAGCGGTTGTAGGCGATCACGGCCGGGATGGCGGCAAACAGGCCGATGGCCGTGGCCACCAGCGCCTCCGCGATGCCGGGCGCGACCGTGGCCAGCGTGACCTGCTGCAGGTTTGAGAGGCCCACGAACGCATGCATGATGCCCCACACGGTACCGAACAGGCCGACATAGGGCGAGACCGAGCCGACGGAGGCCAGAAAGCTCAGGTGCGATTCCAAGGCATCGAGTTCGCGCTGATAGCTGGCACGCATGGCGCGGCGGGCGCCGTCGAGCATGGCACCGGGATCGGTGACGCGGCGCTCGCGCAGTTTCAAGAACTCCCGCATGCCCGAGGCAAAGATGCGCTCCAGCGGCGCGCCTTGCGGGCGGTTGGCTACACCCTGATACAGCTCATTGAGATTGCGGCCGCTCCAGAAGTCTTGCTCGAAGGCTTCATTGGCGCGCTTGATGCGACCCAGCGCGAAGAACTTGGTGAAGATGACGCTCCAACTGGCGACGGAGACCGCCAGCAGGGCGGCCATCACCAACTGGACGATCAGGCTGGCTTGCGCCACCAGCGCAAAGATGGAGAGGTCTTGGCTCATAAGGTCAGGGCAGGGAATGCGATTCGGTAAGGCGCGTCAAAACTTCCTGGGGCAGTCGCCTGGGCTTGAAGCTCGCTGCGTCCACACAGGCCACGCGGATGCGGGCATCGAGCAGCAGGTCCGCGCCGCGGTGGATTTGCTGCGCAAACACCAAGGAGGCGCGGTCCTGTTCGGCGATGCGTGCGCTGACGCTGAGCCAATCATCCAGTCGGGCTGGCTTGAGGTAGCGGGCATCCACATGGGCGACCACAAAGACCCAACCCTGAGACAGGCGCAGGGTCTCCTGATTGACTCCCAATTCACGCAGCCAGTCGCTGCGGGCCCGCTCCAGAAAGCGCAGGTAGTTGGCGTAATAGACGACGCCACCGGCGTCGGTGTCCTCGTAGTACGCGCGGTAGTTCGCGCGAAACTCAGGGTTCACCGACGCGGGGCGGCTGCGCGCGCCGCCTGCACCTCGACCGGGCGCAACTCCGCCGCCACCCGGTCCAGGACGCCGTTCACGTATTTGTGTCCGTCGGTGCCGCCAAAGCCCTTGGTGAGTTCGACCGCCTCGTTGATGACGACCTTGTAGGGCACGTCGATGCAATGCTGCAGTTCATAGGCGCCCAACAGCAGGGCGCCATGTTCCACCGGGCTCAGATCTTTGGTGGGGCGGTCCACATGGTGGGCCAGCACGGCGTCCAGGGCGCCGGCTTCGCGGATGCAGCCCTGCAGCAGCAGGTCCAGGTGGCCCTGATCGCATTTGGCGTAGCTGGCCTGCTCGCGCAGATGGGCATCAATGGCTGCGGCGTCGTCGCCGGTGAGCAGCCATTGATACAGACCTTGCAGCGCCACCTGGCGCGACTGGCGACGTGCCGAGCGGCCGCCGCCATGCGGCTTGGCGCCCTTGCTGGCGGGGGCTTTCTTGGCCGACGAGGCAGGGGTGGCGCTCACAGGGGGTCTCCGTGGGGGTTGAGTTGGGCGCAAAGGCGCGCCATTTCGACGGCGACCTGGGCCGCATCACGGCCCTTGTCGATGCGAGCCCAGGCTTGGGCTTCGATCTCGACGGTCAGAATCACGTTGGCGATGGGCAGTTGCGCATCCAGACTGACGCGACTGACGCCGGCGCCGCTCTCATTGGCGACCAACTCGAAGTGGTAGGTCTCGCCGCGAATGATGCAACCCAGGGCCACCAGAGCGTCCACTCCGCCGCGCTGGGCGAGCGCCTGCAGGGCCAGGGGGACTTCCAGGGCGCCGGGTACGGTGTGGCGCGCGGCGATAGTGGCACCCAAACGCTGCAGCTCCGCTTCGCAGCTGTCTTGCAGGGCCTGGGTGATGGCGTCGTTGAAGCGGGCACGCACGATGCCGACGCGCACGCCGCGGCCGTCCAAGGCGATCTGCCCTTGATCAGCGCCCTGCATGCTCGGCCTCCATCGGTTCAAAGCCGCAGACTTCCAGGCCATAGCCGGTCATGCTGGGCATCCGCCGGGGGCTCCCCAGCAGCTGCATGCGTTGAACGCCCAGGTCCTTGAGGATTTGAGCCCCCACGCCGTAGGTGCGCAGGTCCATATTGGCGCGCGCGGTCGGTGCGGCGGCGGCGCCGAAGGCGGCCAGCAGATCACCCTCGCCGGCATTGAGCAGCACGGCCACGCCGGCCGGCGCCATTGCCAGTCGGGCCAGGGCTGCGTCAAGGGCCCAGCTGTGGCCGCCCCCTGCGTGGTCAAGCAGATCGAGCACAGAGAGCGGCTCGTGCACACGCACCAGCACGGCGTCTTCGGGCTGCCACTGGCCGCGCCGCAGGCTCAGGTGCTGCGCACCGGTGCGGTCTTGGTACAAGCGAGCGCTGAAGCTGCCGTGACGGGTCTGCAATTCGCGCTCGCCCAGGCGCTCGATCAGCGACTCATGGCGGCTGCGGTACTCAATCAAGTCGGCGATGGTGCCGATCTTCAAACCGTGCTCGGCGCAAAAGCGCTCCAGATCGGGCAGCCGGGCCATGCTGCCGTCGTCGTTCATGATTTCGCAAATGACGGCCGTGGGGCTTCGTCCCGCCATGCGTGCCAAATCGCAACCTGCCTCGGTATGGCCTGCGCGCATCAGAACGCCGCCATCCTGGGCCTGCAGCGGAAAGATGTGGCCGGGCTGGACCAGATCGCTGGGCTTGGCCTGTGGGGCCACGGCTGCCTGGACGGTACGGGAGCGGTCGGCGGCAGAAATGCCCGTGCTCACGCCCGTGGCGGCTTCGATGGAAACCGTGAAGGCGGTGCCGTGCTGGGTGCCGTTGCGCCGGGCCATCGGCGGCAGTTGCAGGCGCTCGCAGTGCTCGCGTGGCAGGGTCAGGCAGATCAGACCGCGCCCATGCTTGGCCATGAAATTGATGGCCTCGGGCGTCACGCAATCGGCTGCCAGAACCAGATCGCCTTCGTTCTCGCGGTCTTCGTCGTCGATCAAGACGACCATTCGGCCCGCAGCCAGATCGGCCACGAGTTCGGGGATGGGGGACATGGGCATAGGGGGCGGATTCTAGGGGCTGGCCCTATTGCCTTTCGCTGAGGGATGCGGTGAGCGCAGCCTAAGTCGCAGGTCGGTGCCTATGGGTTGGACCTCGTGCCAGCGCCAGCGATGGGCTTCATCAAGCGGCAGGGGTGCGGCCAGATCGGCACAGGCTCGTCCGGGGCCAATGAGTCGCGGCGCTTGATAGATCAGCAATTCATCGACCCGGCCCGCTGCCAGCCAACTGCCGTTGAGGCGGGCGCCTGCCTCAACATGAAGCTCATTGATCTCTCTTTCGGCCAAATGCGCCAGCACCGCCTCCAAGTCCAGTCCCAGTTTGCGCCTTGGGATGGCGCGGCACTCGGCGTTCAGTGCGGCTACCGGGTGGGCGCCCTCGGCGTGCAGCAGCAAGACTTGGCCTGGGGGCAGAAGGATGCGAGCGGTCGGTGGCGTGCGCGCCTGGGAGTCCAACACCACCCGCAGCGGTTGCAATGAGGTGGGCAGGGCGCGCACATCCAGTCGGGGGTCGTCAGCCAGCACAGTGCCCACGCCCGTCACGATGGCCCCGGCGCGTCGACGCCAGGCCTGGTTGTCCAGGCGCGCGGCGTCTCCGGTGATCCATTGGCTGTGCCCATCCGGGTGGGCAGTCCGGCCGTCCAGGCTGGAGGCCCACTTCAGGCGCACGAAGGGTCGGCCGGTGCGCATGCGGTGTAAAAAGCCAATATTGAGTTCGGCCGCTTGCTCGGCCATCAGTCCGAGTTCAACCTCGATGCCGGCCTGGCGCAAAGCGGCAAGACCCTGACCTGCGACCTTGGGGTTGGGGTCTTCGAGGGCCGCCACCACTTTTGCCGGCCCGGCCTCGATCAGGGCATTGGCACAGGGCGCGGTGCGGCCGAAATGCGCGCAGGGCTCCAGCGTGACGTAGACCGTGGCACCCTGAAGTGAATGACCGGCGTCGCGTGCGGCGCGCAAGGCCATGATTTCGGCATGTGGGCCGCCGGCTTGCTGGGTGTGGCCCTGGCCCAGCAGATGGCCTTGCGCGTCAACAATGACGCAGCCCACACGTGGGTTGGGATCCGACAGTCCAACCGCCTTTTCGGCCAGAGCGAGCGCCGCCTGCATGGCCGCGGCGGCGGAGGGAAAGACGGGGGGCTCAGGGCTCGGCGAAGTCATTCCAGCAGTCTAGGGGGCTAGACCGCCGGGCTTGCCCAGGTGATTCAAGGCTGGTGGGCCAGCGTCACCGTATTGCTGAACTGGCCGGCACTCAGGTTGACGCCATGGCCGCTGGGACAACTGTCCTCGAAGCGGATCACGAGGAAGTTTTGATGGGCCAGCGATTCGCTCACTCGGCTGTAGTCGAGCGGGTGTTCAGGGTTGCCAATACGGCCATTGCCGTCGTAGTCCGAGCTGTAGCGGCAGACCCGTTGACCACCTGCGGCCAAGTTCAAACCGGTCAAGCGGCTTCGGCCACTCCAGTACAACAGCTTGTCGCCGACAGTTTCGGTGCGCGGATAGACCGCGCAGTAATAGTCCACGGCCTCGACCCCGGCCGCGGGATTGCTGACTGGATCGGTCACGCAGTGGGGCGCCAGCGCGTGCACGCTGCTGGTCAGAGTGACTTCCATGCCCAGCGGCAAAACGGGGCTGCTGGGTGACTCAGAGTCAGGTGGGCTGAGCATGGAAAAGCGAATGTGTCCGCTCAGCAAAAAGGCGCCGCTGCCCGCCACGGTGGTGCAACTGGCCAGATCGGCCAGGCTTAGGCTGCTGGTGGGGCTGCTCGCGCTGACTGTGCAGAACGACGTGATCAGTCCCGTGCGGTTATTGAAAACCCATGCGGCCGTACCGCCGGGTTGCGGCTTGAAAACGCTGCTGCCGTTGTCCAGTGACTTGGCGGCCTGAGGAATGGCGGGATGACGGTTCTGGGGTCTGCGGAAGGTGCTGCCGTCTTCTGGGGGGACGTAGGCGGTGGCGAACAGGCGTGGGTCCGTGGCGGGGAGGTCGCTCTCGTACACCAACTCATGCGGTTTGCCGCTCTGCGACTGACGATCCGTCCAACTCACCGCCAGCCGAACGCCGACGCCCGCCGAGCCCACGGGTGTGAAGCTGCGCTTGATTGTGTAGGTGGTTGCTGCGCCTGTGACAGTGCGATCGGCGGTGTCAGCGATGAGTTCGTCGTATACCAGCGAGCCGGCCGGCGTGGCGGCCTCGCGGCTCATGGCCACAAAGCCTCGCAAGCGTTCGTTCTCGGCGCGCAAAATCTGGGCCGCTTCGACACGTTGTTTGGCGTACTCGCCGCTGTGGCGGAGCCGGCCGGTCAGCCCTGCGATGGCCAGCATGCCGAAGGCCATGACCAGCAAGGCCACCAGGGCTTCAATGAGGGTGGTGCCGCGTTCGCGCGGGATGCTCAGTGGATGGCTGGACTTCATTGCTCACTCCAAGTGCCGCCTGGCGCACGTACAAAGGTTCCGGCGGAAAGCATCAGGGACTCCATGGCTGCCGCATCATGACGCATGGTGACGCCGCTGCCTGAGCCGAGGTTGCCCGCGACCACCAAGCTGCCATCCAGCCATGAAGGGGAGCCACTGGCATTCAGCCACTGGGCGTTGTCAAAACTGAAGACCATGCCGTGCAAACGCAGGCCGCCCTGAACGCTCAGCTTGCCCTTCACCACCAACAGGATGGGTCTGCTGACGCTCCCAAGGGTGACATCTTCATCCAGGGTCAGGTCACCCTCAAACCAAAAGACTCGCACGCCAGCTGCGGCCCGCAGTGACAACTGCGTGGCACATTGGGCGGGGCATTTGAGCGTCTCGACCACCGGTTGGCGCTGGAACTGTGCCGGCGACATGCCGAAATAGCGCTTGAACAGGCCTTCCGCGTCGATGCCTTGAAGCGCTGTTTGGTTGGCTTGCAAGGCCACGGCTGGCGGCGTTCCCGTGGGGCCTTGAACCTTATCTCGCGTGCCCAGCACCGCGCCGCCGGCTTGCAGGGCTACACCGCCCGTTTGCGCGTGGTCGTTAACGGCCACCATGCCCGCCCCCAGGTCAATGGAGCCGGTGGCTACGGCAGCACTGCTCGGGCGTGACTTCAGCGCCGGCACCATCTGCAGACGAACGCGCTTCTTCATCTGGGCATAAAAGCCGAGATCGGCATCGGAACTGCTCAGCGTGTCCTTGCAGTTCGCACTGGATTGCACGCAACCCATGGCCCACAACTGCAACATGCCATCTCCAAAACCGTCATTGAGCTGAAGTCGTGCAGAGGTGGTCCGCTGGCTCCCCGCGGCCACGCCGACCGGGGTGAAGTTCAGCGGGCACTGGCAATTCCAACTGCCGCCGCTTTGGTTGCAGTGAATGATGTCGGTGTCGATGGGGGCTCGAAACCTGATTTCGCCCGTGGATTCAAATCGCAGGTAGCGATCGCGCGCGGTGTTGGCGCCGGCTGCTGCGATCTGGCAGGTCTCGTTGATATTGGGGGCGTTGAGTAAGTTGATAAAAGTATTCACCCCCCGCTCGGCCACTTCATTGGCCAAAACCGCATCCTGGTAATTGGCGCCAATGCGCTGCTCGACGATGAGATTGCGGTTGGCGTAGGCCGCCACCAAGGCCATGACAAAGAACAAAACCATGACCACCACCAGAGTGGCGGCACCCCGCATGGCTTGGCGACGCGTCAGGCTTTGCATTCGCCCTCCACGGTATCGCCATTGAGTCGGACGGTAAAACGATGCTGCCGAGTGACTTTGGCGTCGTGCTTGGCATGCCCGGCCAATTCGACTTGGAGCTCTCTGACTGTCACCCGTGGAGGGCAGTTGGCGGCTCCCGCATCACAGGGCTTGAAGCAGGAGCCCGAAAGCTCGGTCACCGCTGTTTTCAGTTCGACGGCAAACCGGGTCACAACGACCGCGTTCTTGTCCGTCAGAGGCTGGTAGCCCGAGTCACCGATCCTGAATTCCAGCTGTTCGTCGCTCAGGCGAAAGCCGCGCATTTCGTCTGCATCTGGCGCGACATCCTTGTCAGAGCCATGGTCGCCGGGATTCAGTGCGTTCGAGTAGGAAAACTCGACCTGCGTGCCCGCTGGTGAGATCACCACATCTCTGAAGGGATTGGGCTTGGGATTGGGTGTCCGGGGCGACCATAGGCCCAGTTCGGGCGACCCCCAGGCGCCGGCCTTGCGGAACTCCCGCACCATGATTTCGCTGGCCGCGCGAAGTTCTTGCTGCACTTGGGTCTCCAAGGCAATGCGCTTGTTTTCAGCCAGTTGATTGACCGCCACCATGGAGGCTCCTGCGACGACCAGAAGGCCCACGGTGATGCCCACCATCATTTCCACCAGACTGAGCCCGCGCGATGACAGGCGCTGCAAGCGGGGCAGTGGGCTTCCCTCGGTTGGGTTGGAGGTCGACATCACTGGCACTTCACATAGTTCTTGAAGCTGCCGTCAGGACTGCAGATGCTCACGCGTCCCAGCTTGTCGACCAGCACACTCAGGCTGCCTGCACGATTGCCGGCGACGGTGACCCGAAAGCCCGCCGGATCAAACCAATGGAGACCGGGTTCAAAGCCCCCCGTTGCGCTGGGCTCATTGGTGCTGAGTTTCAACCCGCTGGTTTTTGGCAAGTGGACGGTCTTGATCTCGGCCCAGGGAGTTGCTGACTGGCAAGCTTGGCCAGGCGGTTTGGAACAGTCGCAAGTGGAGCCGTCCCACTGCCAGTACAGGGTGTAGCAAGCGTCGGCTCCGAGTCCGTTGCCCACCTGAATGGCCGCGACCAATTCCTTGACGTCGTATCCGCCAGGTTTGAGCAGCGCCTGGGCGCGTAGCAGTTGAATGTCGCTCACCAACTCCGATGCGATGCCTTCAATCCGACGTCGAAAGATCAGATCACTCATACTGGGTACGGCAAGGGTCAGAATCACGGCCAACACAGCCACCACCACCGCCAGTTCGATCAAGGTCAAGCCCTTAGCCTTCATCGCAATCCTCATCAATTGGGCCAGCATCGGGCCGTGCTGTCGGTGCCATTGCTGTCCACGGCGCTGCGGGTGCTGCCCAGTCGTTCGATGGTGACTTTGAGTTCAGCGCAGGTCTTGTCAGCGGCCTGTGGCGTGGCGGTTTTGGGCTTAGCCACTGCGACATATCCCGTGGTGGTGGCGCTGGTCAGACTGAGCTCGTAGTAGCCCGCCGATGACGTGCCAGAGTGGCCGAGGTCAGACAGCGCCGACGCATAGGCAGGGTTGTTGCTACGGTGACGTTCCTGTGCCTGTTGAACTTGAATCAAGGCGTCGAAACCATCTGAGCGGCGGCCCTTACGGACCGCATCTTGATAGCTCGGGTAGGCCAATGCGGCCAGGACGGCAAGCAAGGCCACCACGATCATGACTTCGATCAGGGTGAACGCTGCGGTGGAATGATTTCGCATGCTCGGATCCTTACAGACCCGACGCGATTTGGGAGCAACCCCGGGGCCCGCCCATCACGATGAATTTGCCGCCTGTCTTGGCCCCCAAACACAGGGGGGATCAGCTGCAGACCGGCAGACTCAGGCCCGATTCAGCTGATGCGCAGCTCCGCAGCCTGCCCGTGAGGGCGATGACATGAGCGGCGCGCAAGCCACTGCTGCTGGCGATGGCGACGGTCCCCGCGCGTGATGCGGTGCCAAAACGGGGGTGGAAGGCAATTTGCGACACATTTGCATCCACTCTCAATGTGCCACTGCTCGGCAGCCATTGATGCTTGAGCAGGTGCTCGGGGTTCAGGCACTGCGCCTGGCCTTGTTCCGTGCAACTGCAGCTGTCGACGGGGCCCAGGTGCATGACCCAGCAGCTGCCCTGGGCCAGTTGTTGGAAGCGCACCCGAACGGCGGTGCCGGTCGTCAATGCGGTGGCGCGAGCCTGCTGCAGATCCACGTACAAGGCGCCCAACTGCGTATCCAGGCGCTTGCGCTCGATCAGCTGGCCAAATCGTGGCAGGGTCAGCGCCAGCAAGATGGCCAGGACACCCATGCAGGTCAGCACTTCAACGAGACTGAATCCTTGGTGACGGCGGGCTTGGGTTTGCATGGCGACAACTCCTGAGTGCGGGTGGCTGCACTCTAGGAATTGCCCGCTTGAAAGGCGCTCCCCCAAAGGTGGGAAAAATGGGGGGGGGCTCGCTGCGCGCGATCAGATGTCGCGGATCAGCTGACGGAACTCGTCGATGTCCTCGAAGCTGCGGTAAACCGAGGCAAAGCGCACATAGGCCACTTTGTCGATGCGTTTGAGCTCCCGCATCACCAGTTCGCCGATCTTGGTCGAGGCCAGCTCTTTGCTACCCAGGGCCAGCAATTGTTCCTGGATGCGCTCCAGGGCGGAATCCACTTGCTCGGTGCTGACCGGGCGCTTGCGAAGTGCCAGCATCATCGATGCCCTGACCTTGCTGGCATCAAACTCGGCCCGGGTGCCGTCCTTCTTGACAACCATCGGCAGCGCGATCTCGGCGCGCTCGTAGGTGGTAAAGCGCTTTTCGCAGCCCTGGCAGCGCCGCCGCCTGCGCACCACATCGCCTTCGTCGGACTCACGGGTCTCGACGACTTGGGTTTCGGTGTGGGCGCAGAACGGGCAGCGCATGGCTAGACCGCCACTGGCTTAGGCGTAGACCGGGAAAGCTTTGGCCAATGCCGCCACTTCGCCGCGAACGCGCTCCAGCACTGCTGCGTCCGTCGGTGCGGACAGCACATCAGCGATCAAATGGCCCACCTTGCGAGCTTCGGCTTCTTTGAAGCCGCGGGTGGTCATGGCTGGCGTGCCCAGGCGAACGCCGCTGGTGACCATCGGCTTTTGCGGATCGTTGGGGATGGCGTTCTTGTTGCAGGTCATGTGGGCGGCACCCAGCAGGGCCTCGGCTTCCTTGCCCGTCAGGTTCATGGGGCGCAAGTCCACCAGCATCACATGGCTCTCGGTGCGACCCGAGACGATGCGCAGACCGCGCTCCACCAGAGTCTCGGCCAAGGCCTTGGCGTTCTTCACCACCTGCTCTTGATAGGCCTTGAAGTCAGGCGACAGGGCTTCCTTGAAGGCGACCGCCTTGCCGGCGATCACGTGCATCAGGGGGCCGCCCTGCAGTCCGGGGAAGACGGCGCTGTTGATCTTCTTGGCGATGGCTTCATCGTTCATCAAGATGACGCCGCCGCGCGGGCCGCGCAGGCTCTTGTGGGTGGTGGAGGTCACCACGTCGGCGTGCGGCACGGGGTTGGGGTAGGCGCCGGCGGCGATCAGGCCGGCGTAATGCGCCATGTCCACCATCAAATAGGCGCCGACTGCCTTGGCCACCTTGGCAAAACGCTCGAAATCGATGCGCAGGCTGTAGGCCGAGGCGCCCGCGATGATGAGCTTGGGCTTGTGCTCGTGGGCCAGGCGTTCCATGGCGTCGTAGTCGATGGCTTCTTCGGCATTCAGGCCGTAGCTGACCACCTTGAACCACTTGCCGCTCATATTCAGTGCCATGCCGTGGGTCAGGTGCCCGCCCTCGGCCAGGCTCATGCCCAAGATGGTGTCGCCTGGGTTCAGCAGAGCCAGAAAGACCGCTTGGTTGGCTTGCGAGCCGCTATTGGGCTGCACATTGGCGAATTGGGCGCCGTAAAGTTGTTTGAGTCGGTCGATGGCCAGTTGCTCGGCCACATCGACAAACTCGCAGCCGCCGTAGTAGCGCTTGCCCGGGTAGCCCTCGGCGTACTTGTTGGTGAGCTGGCTGCCTTGGGCCTGCATGACGGCGCGCGAGGTGTAGTTCTCGCTCGCAATCAGCTCGATGTGGTCTTCCTGGCGCTGGGTTTCCTGGGCGATGGCGGCCCACAGTTCGGGGTCGGCTTCAGGCAGGGCAAGACGGGACAGGGTGATGCTCATGGCGTGACTCTGGAAGAGGAGGGCCCGCACGCGCCGGAGTGACGGCGTCGCGGGTGGCCCAGGCGAACGGCTCGGTACGAATGCAGGGGCACTCGGCCGCGCTTCCCGGTGGGTCTCCACCTCAGGGCTTGGCCCCTGATCGCCAGTGACGCGGCGCGGCGAGTGTAGCGGGCTGCTCTGGCGCTTAGAGCAAGGCCAGTTGCGCCGATTCCGAAGCGGCCGGAGCCGGCTGAGCGGGTACCGCCGGGGCTGGGTTCGGGCGCGCCGGAGGCGCGCGGCCTGCTGCCACGGACTTCAGTTGTTCATGCTCAAACAGCACCCGGGCGCCATAGCCGCCGTCATCGTCCAAATTGGCTGCGCCGACGTAATAGCGCAGACCCTCCACGACGCTGCCGCCACGCTGAATGCACTCACGCAGAACCTGCACGCCGACGCGCAGATTGGAAATCGGATCGAGGGCCGCTCGATTGCCACCGAAGGCTTCGAACTTTTCATCATGCACGCGCGTCATCACCTGCATCAGGCCCTGAGCCCCGACTGGGCTCTGTGCATAGGGATTGAAGCTGGACTCCACCGCGATCACAGCCAGCACCAGGGTCGGGTCGATGCGTGCCCGCGCGCCGGCTTCCCAGGCCTCCAGCACGAGACGGCTCACCGGCTCCAGGGCCACCTTGTAGCGGCGAGACAGATAGTTGGCGACCGCAGCCTGCGGTTTGCTCAGTTCGGTCAGATCGGCCGCCGCTACGCGTTGGCTGGCCATCGAGTCGGCGACGGGCAGGTCCTGCTCATTCACCTGGATGCGGGCTTGATGGCGTGCTGCCAACCAATCTAGCGTTTGACGCTCCAGCGTCTCGCGCCAGCCCGTCGGACTCATCACCGCCACCACGCAGGCCAGCAGGGCCAAGCCCAGCAGGGCCAAGGTGTTGTGGCTGACCACCGCCAGACCATGGGCCACGTCCTTGATGAATAGCAGGCACCCGCCGCCAAACTGGCGCAGCGAGAGGCTGAGGGCGTGATCGTTGGGCATGAATTTCCTGGCGGTCGATGGAGGAGACAGGGCACCGAGTGAGACACTGGCTTGGGCCGAGTTGGCCGCGAACCTGGGTTAACCCGAGGGCGGCGCGGATTCTGTTGGATCTGCATATAACCGGTCAACCATTTCAAATCGATTCGTTATTACTTTTATGGAATATCGCGATCTGCGCGGGTTTTTGTCGCAGTTGGAGTTGATGGGGGAGCTCAAGCGTGTGGACGCACCCGTTAGCCCCTATCTAGAGATGACGGCGCTCAGCGACCGGGTGTTGCGGGCTGGAGGGCCGGCGCTGTGGTTTGAGCGCCCTACCCAGGGCGATCGTCCGGTGCTCACCAATCTATTCGGCACCGTTCGGCGCGTGGCCCTGGGCATGGGGGCGCAAGATGCCAACAGCCTGCGAGAGGTCGGCCAGGTCCTGGCCCGGCTGCGCGAGCCCGAGCCACCGCGTGGCCTGCGTGATGTAGGGCGGGTGTTGGACTTGGCCCGCTCGGTTTGGCAGATGCGTCCCGAGGTGGTCGGTCGGGCCCCTTGTCAGCAGGAGGTCACTGAGGGGAGCGATATTGATCTCAGCCGTTGGCCCATCCAGCACTGCTGGCCCGAAGACGCTGCGCCGTTGTTGACTTGGGGCTTGGTGGTGACGCGCGGGCCGCAATCGGTGGCGCAGCCGCGCAAGCGCCAGAACCTGGGCATTTACCGCCAACAGGTCATCGGCCGTCGACAACTGATCATGCGCTGGCTGGCCCATCGCGGCGGCGCACTCGACTTCCGTGCATTCCGTTTGGCGAATCCCGGCCAGCCCTTTCCCATCGCCGTGGTGTTGGGCGCCGATCCGGCGACCACGCTGGGCGCGGTGACGCCGGTGCCCGATAGCCTCTCTGAGTACCAGTTCGCTGGCCTGTTGCGCGGCGCTCGAACCGAATTGGTCGACAGCGGCGTCGGCGAGGGCGATTGCCGTTTACAGGTGCCCGCCCATGCCGAGATGGTGTTGGAGGGGCACATTCCGCCCGCGCCGATTGGGTGGAAGGGGCAGAGTGATCTGGGTGTGCCGTTGATGGAGCGCGATGGATATCTTCATGCCCTGGAAGGGCCCTTCGGCGATCACACCGGCTATTACAACGAGCAAGAGTGGTTCCCGGTGTTCGAACTCAGCCGGGTGACGGAGCGCAGCGGCGCGTTCTATCACTCCACCTACACCGGCAAGCCGCCCGACGAGCCTGCTGTGCTGGGCCTGGCGCTGAACGAAGTCTTCGTGCCCTTGCTGCAGCAGCAATTCAGCGAGATCGTTGACTTCTACCTGCCGCCCGAGGGTTGTAGCTACCGCATGGCCTTGGTGTCGATCCGCAAGGCCTATGCCGGCCACGCCAAGCGCTTGATGTTTGGTGTCTGGAGTTATTTGCGTCAGTTCATGTACACGAAGTTCATCGTCATCGTGGATGAAGACGTCAATCTGCGCGATTGGAACGATGTGATCTGGGCCATTACCACCCGTGTCGATCCGGCCCGTGACACGGTTTTGGTGGACAACACGCCCATCGACTACCTGGACTTTGCGTCGCCCACCAGTGGGCTGGGCGGCAAGATGGGGCTGGATGCCACCAACAAGTGGCCCGGCGAAACCCAGCGCGAGTGGGGGCGGACCATCCAGATGACACCGGCAGCCACCCAGCGGGCTGAGGATTTGTACAACGCCCTGTTCGCTTCTGCGGGTCAAGAGGGCAAGTCCTGAAAAAGCCTGCTTGAAGTGCGCCGCCTGGGCGCCTAACTTGAGAACGCCTCCACGGAGGTCTTCAACTGGCGCAGTCTCTGCGCGCCAGGAGCCCCTCGGCAAATGGCCTTGGAGCCCCACCGGTGGCGTCATGCCACCAGCCCCCTTCCGGTTGTTCTGACCGGAAGGGGTTTCTACTTTTTGGGCGCTTGAATCGGAATCCGTGCCGCATTCTTCAATGCCCCATTCCGTAGGCCAGCCATTCATAAACCAGGTAGCGACCTTGCCGAATGCCCTGGAAGCTGGGCATGAAGTCTTGTGCGTTCCACCCAGGTTGCGGCGCCTGGGTCAGCGGCGCGGGAAGAAATTCGATGGCGGGCGAGGCCTGCCGAAAGTTGCGCAGGCTGCGCTTCATGTGCTGCTCGTGGGTCACCAGGATCACCTTGCGGACACCGGCTTGGGCCAGCAGCGGTGCGCTCAGGCGGGCGTTCTCGCGGGTGTTGATGGACTGCTCCTCGGCCCAGGCCAGCGTGGTGTCCCCGTGCTCGGCCAAGTGCTGGCGCACGGCGGCTGCTTCGCTGGGCTGATCCGGTGCTGCGGCCGGGCTGCGCCCCCCGGTGAAGGCCAAGGGCAACTGGAGCCGACGTGCCCACCAAACGCCGCGCTGCAGTCGTTCCAGGGTTTCCAGTTTGGGCGCGTAGTTCCCTTCGGGCCCCGCGCCGACTCGCAGCCCCCCACCCAGTACCAACACCACGGCATCGGGTTGGCCGCTCCAGGCTTGTGCTTGCGTCAAGGTGACTGATGCTGGCGCAGATCGCGACCACGCTCTAGTCAGCGGTGCGGTAAACGCTTCGCTGGACAGAATCCAGACGGCGGCAGCGCTGATCCACATCAAGGCCAGGCGCGCCCGGCGCCACGCAGCAGCCAGCGGAATCAGCAGCAAAGGGCCGGCTGGCGGCAGGATCAGGAGCAGGATCAAGTTGCGCATGCCCTCATCTTCTAGCATCGGGGCATGAAACTGACTGCGAACCGTACAGCGCGCCGCTGGGCCCTTGGGCTGATGGCGTTCCTTTTGGGTTTGGTTTGCGTGTTGGCCGCCTTGCCCTGGGCCCTGCAGCCTTGGCTCAAGGCGCAGCTGAAAGCCCAAATGGAGCAGGCCCTTGGGCGTACGGTAGGCGTCGAGGCGGTCGACCTCTCACTATTGCGCGGGCGTGTCGCTGTTCAAGGCTTGGTGGTGGCCGCGCGCGGCGATCAGGGCGAACCGCTCTTCACCCTGGAGGGGGTGGAGTTGGCGCTGGCGCCGTCAAGCCTGTGGCGACGCATGCCGGTGCTGCGCGAGCTCAGCGTTCGCGGTCCGCAGCTGAATTTGCGCCGCGAGTCAGACGGCCGCACCAGCGTGGATGACGTGCTGGCCCGGCTCAAGTCAGGCCCGGAGCGCACCGGGCCAGCCTTGGCTTGGGCGCTCTACAACCTGAGCCTGAGCGGTGGTCGGGTGCAGTTGCAGCAGGCCGATGGCCCCCGTCTGGTGCTGGATCACTTGACCCTGGGCCTGCCCTTTCTTTCAACCCACCAGGATGATGTGGAGGTTCATGTTCAGCCCCGTCTGAGCGGCCGCTGGCAAGGCCGTGAGTTCGCGGCTGAGGTTCAGAGCCGGCCCTTTTTGGCCACTCCCGAGGCCGGGCTGAGCCTGAATTGGCAAGGCTTCGAGCTGGCCCAGCTGGACCCCTGGTTGCCTCAGAGTTTGGGTCTGCGCCTGCAAGGGGGGCAGATTGACGGGGCCTTGCGCCTGCGCTTTCTGATGCCGCCCAAGGCGGCGCCGTATTTGGGTCTGAGTGGTCGTCTGAAGGTTGAGGGCCTGGGCTTGAGTTTGGCGCAGGGGCCTCTGCGCTCTGTTCAAGGGGCTGGTCTGGACTTGGACTTGCTCGCCTCGGAGCCCTTGAAGCAGCAGTTCCAGCTGCGCTCGCTCACGCTCAGCGCGGAGCAGGCGTCGCTCAAGCCTGCTGGCATGAAGGGCTTGAAGCTTGTGGCCTTGGAGGGCGGCGTGACCGATTTGCAGTGGCCCCTCGCAGGGCCTGTCCACGCGGCCTCCAAGCCGGCCAAGACTGCAAGTTGGAAGCTGCAGGCGCGCTGGGCCGATGAGTCCGGCCGTGCCCTGGCGCAGACCGATGCGCAGGGCGCGCTACTGACCGAAGAGCTACAGGCGCAGTGGCAGCTGGCGGCGTTGGATTTGGCTGTCGCCCAGGCCTGGCACGGCGCGGGGCGGCCTTGGGGCTTGGCAGGGCAGGTGGCGGCCCAGGGTCAGGTCCGTCTCACGCAACCCCTGCAGCCTGGGCCCGGTGAGCGGCTTCAGGTCGAGGTGGAACAGCTCAGCGCTCAGGGCTTGCAGCTGCGCCATGGTGATGATTTGCAGTGGCAAAACGGTGAAGTGCAACTCGCAGGCCTGGTGTGGGGCGGACAGCGTGAATTGCGCGCACAAAGCTTGAGCCTCAAGGGGGCGGCGTTGCGATTGCGCCGCGATGCGGACGGCCTTTGGTCGTCTGGAGCGAGCGGCGGCGCCACGGCCGAGCCTTCGCCCCAAGCCGCGCCCTGGCGTCTGGGGCTGGATGAATTCAAGCTGGCGCTTGGGCGCATTGAATGGCAGGACACGCTGTCTCGGCCCTTGCAAGACGCCGGACAGGTGCAGCGCACGACCCTCTGGCAGGGGCGTGACCTGCAACTGCAGTCCGGTCCGCTGCGTTGGGAGGGCGATCGGCTGACCAGTGCCTCGCTGCAATTGGGTTTGCGCAGTGGCCCTCAACGGAACCCGGCTCTGCTGCAGTGGCGAGGACAGGTTTCCAGTCTGGGTACGGCGCAGAGCCCTTGGGCCGACGGCCGGTTGAGTTTGCGGCGCTGGCCCTTGGCGGTGCTGGATAGCTATTTGCCGCCCCATCTGGGCCTGGGCCTGCGGGATGCCCTGGTGGGTGCCGAACTGAGTTTGCGGGCCGATGCGCAGGCGCTGCAGCTGCGCGGCGCGGCCGATTTGCAGTCCTTGGATTTGGTCAGCGTGCGCGAGGAAGCGTCGCAGCGCTGGGTCGATCAGGGCCTGCTGGCCTGGCAGCGCCTGGGCGCGCTGGGTCTGGATGTGCGCTGGCCCCTGCTGGCTGGCGAGCGCGCGCAGTTCCACGCCGAGGAAGTGGCGCTACAGGGCCTGCAGGCGCAACTGCTGATCGACGCCCAGGGCCAGTTGCGGCTGCGCGGCCAGGTGGACGCGCAAACTAGCCCAGCCCCATCCAGCGCGCAGCCCGCCGAAGCCAGTCCCGCGCCACGGATTCGCGTCGGCCGTGTGCGGCTGGAGAACGCAGCGGTCGACTTTGAGGACCGCTTCGTCAAGCCGAGCTACCGCGCCCAATTGGGCCGGCTCAGTGGTGAGCTGGGGCGGTTTGACAGCGAGCAACGGCAGCGTGCGCCCTTGCGCCTGAGCGGTAGTGTGGCCGGCACGGGCGTGCTGAATGTCGAGGGTGAGCTGCACCCGGCGCTGCAGCCGCCCCAGCTGGATCTGCGTGCCCAGGCCAGCGACATTGAGTTGGCGCTGTTTTCCCCCTATTCGGGCAAGTACCTGGGTTATGCAATTGAGCGTGGCAAGCTCTCCAGCCAGCTGCATTACCGCCTCGGCCCCGAGGGGCAGTTGCAGGCCGACAACCGGGTGGTGCTGAATCAGCTGACGCTGGGCGAGCGGGTCGACAGCCCCGAGGCCACGTCCTTGCCCGTGCGTCTGGCCCTGGCCTTGCTCTCGGACCGCGAGGGGGTGATCGACATCAATCTGCCCATCGAAGGCTCGCTGCAGGACCCGCAGTTCCGCATCGGCGCCTTGGTCTGGAAGCTGATTGGTAACCTGATCGTCAAGGTGGTCAGCTCGCCCTTTGCTTGGATGTCGGGCGGCGGCGAGCAGGGAGCGGCCGGACGGCTTGTGTTTGCGCCTGGGACGACGCAATGGAGCCTGGCCTTGGGGGCAGAGCAAGGCGGTGCGTCGCAGCAGCTCACGCAGATGGTTCAGTTGGCCGAGGGTTTGAAGCAGAAGCCCGCCTTGCTCCTTACCCTGACGTCTTGGTACGACCCCGAGCTGGAGGCGCCGGCCCTGGCGCGCGAGCGGGTCGAGGCCGCACTGCGCCAGGCCTGGGCGCGCGAGCGGGGCCAAGCCGATCAGGCGGCCAGCCTCAAGCTGCCCGACAGCGAGCGCGCGCGTTTGCTGCGTGCGCTCTACACCAGTCGGCCCCTGCCGGATCGCCCGCGCAATCTGCTCGGCCTGCTCAAGACCCTGCCCGAGGGCGAGATGCTGGCCCGTCTGCAGGCGGCCGAGAAGGTGACGCAGGACGATGTGCGTGAGCTGGCCTTGGCGCGCGCCGCTGCCGTGCGCGATGCCCTGGTGGCGCAGGGCTTGCCGCTGCAGCGCCTGTTCCTGGCGGCGCCCAAGGTTCGCCCAGAGGCCGAAGCCAAGGCGGATTGGCAACCCCATGTGGAGTTGGGTTTGAGCCTGCCCTGAGCCTAGAAACGGCAGTTGACCGCTCGTCTCCGCATGCAAGTCCTCGGCACTGCTGAGTTTTCCGCTCACGCCCCCCTTCACCGCTCGGGTGAGTGCGCTACACAGCCGATTGCACGGCGCTGCGGCACGCTGGCTGCGTTGCTCCTCCTGGCGGGCGCGAGCCCGCTGCGTCGTTACGCCTTGCCAGCGCACCGCATCACGGCGCACTCGGCCGTGTCCAACTGCCGTTTCTAGGCTGATTCAGCTCGTGGGCAGCCCGGCGATATGCTCGCCGGCTCTTGATGCAGAGGACGGACAATGATGGAGACCATCACCCTGGGGGGCGGCTGTTTTTGGTGCCTGGAAGCGGTGTTCACGCGCCTGCGCGGGGTGCAGGCGGTGCAGTCCGGCTACTGCAATGGGCACCTGCCGAACCCCAGTTACGAGCAGGTGTGTTCAGGCGCCAGCGGCCATGTGGAGGTGGTGCAGATTCGCTTCAACCCGGAGCAGATTGCGCTGCGCAGCTTGCTGGAGGTCTTCTTTGCCATCCACGACCCGACCACGCTGAATCGCCAGGGGGCCGATGTGGGCACCCAGTACCGTTCGGGCATTTACTACCAGGACAGCGGCCAGCAGGCGCTGGCCCAGCAGGTGCTGGCCGAGCAGGCTGCCCGGTTCGAGGCGCCGCTGGTCACCGAGATCTGCCCGCTGCGTGATTACTACCCGGCCGAGGACTATCACCAGCGCTACTTCGAACGCAATCCTGAGGCGGGTTATTGCAGCTTTGTGGTGGCGCCCAAGGTCGAGCGTTTCGGGCGCCGGTTTGCGGCGCTGCTGCGCCCGGACGCCTGAGGCGTGGCTTTGGCGGCGGACAGCGCCCCCCACAGCCTGCGATGGCGGGGTTTAGGCCTGGACTTTGCAGGCGGGCCCGGGCTGCGTTTCCCGGATGGCGAGTTGCGCGTTGGCGAGCACTTGTTGTTGCGCGGCCCATCGGGCTCGGGCAAGAGCAGCTTGCTGGCCTTGCTCAGCGGCCTGCGCCGTCCCAGCCGAGGTGAAGTCTGGCTGATGGGAAAGAGCCTGCACACCTTGAGTCCGGGTGCCCTCGATGCGTGGCGCGCCGCGCACCTGAGCCTGATGCCGCAGCGCTTGCACCTAGTGGAGGGCCTGAGCTTGCGCCATAACCTGGAGCTGCCGGAGCTGGCCTGCGGCCTGCGCCCCGACGCGGCGCGACTGCAGGGCTTGAGCGAGCGTTTGGGCCTGGGCCATTTGTTGGGCCGCCGCCCGGACCAACTCAGCGTCGGTCAGCTGCAGCGCGCCGCGCTGGCGCGTGCGCTGATGCGCCGGCCGCGCTTTTTGCTGCTGGACGAGCCCAGCAGCAGCCTGGACGATGCCGCCACGCGGGGACTGATGGATCTGGTGGCCGAAGTGGTCCAGGAGCAGGGCCTGAGCCTGCTGCTGAGCACGCATGACAGTCGAGTCGTTCAGGGCATGGCGCATCTGCCAGGTCTGCAGTCCATGAACTTGAGTGAGCCGGAGGCCCCGTGCGCTGGTTGAGCCTGGCCCTGCGCCTGATGGTTCGGCGGCCCTTGGCCACGCTGATGCAGCTCGGCGTGCTGGCCTTGGCCTGGGCCACGGTGGCGTTTGTGCTGCTGGTGGGCGAGCAGATCGAGGCGCGTGTGCAGCGCGATCTGGCCGGCATTGATCTGGTGGTGGGCGCCAAGGGCAGCCCGATGCAACTGATGCTGGCCGGCGTGTTCCATCTGGATTCACCGAGCGGCAACATTCCATTTGCGAGCGTGGAGCGCCTGCGGGCGCAGCCACTGGTGGCGCAGGTGTTGCCGCTATCGCTGGGGGACAGCCTGGCCGGCTGGCGCATCGTGGGCAGCACGCCCGAATACCTGACGCTCTATGGCGGGCGGCTGCAGCAGGGGCAGATGTGGCAGGCACCGATGCAGGTGGTTTTGGGTGCAGATGTCGCCAAGGCACAGGGCCTGCGGGTGGGAGATCGCTTCATGGCCAGCCATGGCCTGGCGCAGTCCGGGCCGGCGCATGGCGACAGCAGCTATGCGGTGGTGGGCATCCTGGCCCCCAGTGGCTCGGTGTTGGATCGCCTGGTGCTCACCGATCTGCGCTCGGTCTGGGAACTGCATGAGGAACATGGCGACCATGAAGACCACGGAGACGAGACGGAGCGCGCCCAGCAGACCGAGTCCGCGCGTGAAGTCTCATTGCTCCTGGTGCGTTATCGCAGTCCATTGGGCGCGGCCATGCTGCCGCGCTGGGTGAATGCCCAAACGGACCTGCAGGCCGCTGCACCGGCTCTGGAGTCGGCCCGCTTGCTGCGCATGCTGGGTGTGGGGCGTGAGGTGCTGCAAGGGCTGGGGGCCTTGCTCTTGGTCAGTGCCTTGCTGACGGTGTTTGTGGCGCTGCTGGCCCTGGTGCGCGAACGCCAGGGCGATCTGGCCCTGTTGCGCATGTTGGGCGCTGGCCCGTGGCGCTTGGCGTTGCTGGTGGCCGCCCAGGCCGTGGCTTTGGTGCTGGCTGCACTGCTGCTGGGGCTGGCAATGGCCCATGGTGGCTTGGCCCTGTTGGCCCACGCCCTGAATGAGGCGCGCTCGCTGCAACTGGATGCGCTCTACGTTTGCGCGCATGAACTCTGGCTGTTGCCCCTGGCCGCCGGCATGGCGCTTCTCGCCGCAGCCGGTCCGGCCTGGGTGGCCCTGCGCGCGGATGTGGGGCTGTTGCTTCAGGCGCCGCGCTGAAGCGCCTTGGCACAATGCGCCCCGCTATGCAAATTCGTCGGCCCGCTCTCGCTTTGATCTTGCTTGCCCTGTGGGGTGGCGCGGGCCTGCGTGCGCAGCCGGCGCCGGGAACTCCGGTGGTGGGGCAGGGCCCGGGCTATCACGACCCGCGCAGCCCCTTCAAGCCGCTGCAGGACAAGGCCGGGGTGCTGCCCTGGTCCCTGTTGGCCAGCGTCAGCACCCGGATCGAAAACAAGCGCATCGTGGCCAGTTTTCCGGCGGCCGTGCAAGCCTTGCACCAGCAAAAGGTCAAGGTGCAGGGCTTCATGATGCCCCTGGAGCCTGGGGATCGGCAGAAGCACTTTCTGCTCTCCAGCGTGCCCACCAGTTGCAATTTCTGCGTGCCGGCCGGGCCTGAAGGGCTGATCGAGGTGCGCAGCACGGTGCCGGTGCGCTACAGCCTGGAGCCGGTGGTGGTGGAGGGCTTGCTGGCGGTCCTCAAGGACGATCCCTACGGCCTGTACTACCGCGTGGTTGAGGCCAAGCCCAGCCCATGAATCGGTGGATGTTGCGCAGCGGGCCGAAGCTCGGTCTGCGTTTGCTGTGTTTTTTAGCGCTGATATTGGCGCTGATTCTGGCGCGCCAGCTGTTGCTGGTGCACGGCGTGGCGCACGCCAAGGGGCTGGCGCCCGCCACCGAGTTGGAATGGGTGGCGGCGCACGAGCCGGGCGATAGCCTGTGCCAGGCCCTGGACGACTTGGGCGCGGGCGACGCACCGCTGCCTTTGGGGCTGCAGCTCCCGCCGACCCTCAGCGCCGGCGATCTTCAGTGCCTGCCGCAGGCGCAGCGTCTGGCCAATGGTTTGTGGCGCGCCAGCGCCCGAGGGCCGCCACAGGGCTGATCAGCTTCCTCTGTGTGCCGGTGTGGCCGTGTTGCAGCTGTGTTGCAGCTGTGCTGTGGCCGCGCCGCCGTGTCTCTTTCGGGTCGTGCTTGTCTGTCGCTTTAGCGCGGCCCCTTGCTCGCTGATCACCATGACATCCTCTTCCAAGCGCCCGACGGCGCTCTTGGCGCTGTGCGCCTGCCTGTCCGCACTTCTGCCTGTCCAGGCCCAGACATCCACCCCTCCAGCCACCGATCCCGTTTCTCCATCGGTTGAGCCCAAGTCGGACACGGGCCCGGCCGAGAAGGCGCAGAACCTTCCTCCCGTCGTGGTCACCGGCAACCCGCTGCGCAACACCTTGCAAGACGCTTGGGCGACCCGCTTGGGTGGCGATGAGTTGGCGGCGCGGCGCGGCAATTCCCTGGCCGCCACGCTGGACGGACTGCCCGGTGTGGCGGCCTCGGCCTTCGGCCCGCAAGCCAGTCGCCCCATCCTGCGCGGGCTGGATGGCGACCGCTTGCGCATCCTTGCCAATGGGGGGTCGGCCTTCGATGCGGCCTCGCTCTCTCCGGACCATGCGGTGGCCCTGGACCCGTTGGTGATCGAGTCGGTCGAGATCCTGCGCGGCCCGGCCGCCTTGCTCTATGGTGGCAATGCGCTAGGGGGCGTCATCAACAGCCTGGACAACCGCGTGCCCAAAGAGGCCCGGGGCGGTCACAGCGGCGCCGTGGAGACCCGCTGGGGCGGTGCGGCCTCCCAGCGTCAGGTGGCCGGCGTGTGGGATTTCGCCCCCGAGCGCGGTCAATCGGGCTGGGCTTGGCATGCCGATGCCAGCCGCCGCTTGAGCGAGAACCAGCGCAGCCCGCTCTTTGTGGCCGAAGGTGAATCGGCACGCGAGGTGCGCAATTCGGCCGGCAGCCAGCGTGCGGCGGCAGTGGGCGCAGGGTGGGTGGGTCCGGCTGGCTTTGCGGGCCTGAGTCTGGATGACTTTCATGCCGGCTATGGGGTGACGGCGGAACCTGATGTGCGCATCGCCATGCAGCGTCAGCGTCTGGGCCATGAGGGCGAGTGGCGTATTGCCGAGGGTTGGCTGCAGGCCCTGCGCTGGCAGGCCGCCCGCACGCGCTATGCGCACGATGAGATCGAAGGCAGTGGCGAGGTGGGAACGCACTTTGCGCTGCGCGGCAGCGACGCCCGGCTGGAACTGACCCATCGCCCCATGGCGGGCCTCAGCGGCGCCTTTGGTGCGCAGTGGGAGTCACAAGCCTTTGAGGCCCTGGGCGATGAGGCTTTTGTGCCCAGCACCCGCACGCGCCAGCAGGGACTGTTTGTGTTTGAGCAATGGCAGCAAGGGGCGTGGACCTTGGGCGCCGGCGCGCGCAAGGAGCGGGTGCAGCAAAGCAGCGCAGGCGACGCGCCGGATGCCGAGGAGCCGCGCTTTGGGGCGGCGCAGTCACGCCGATTCGCGCCGCGCAGCCTGGCACTGCAAGGTCGCTGGCAGGCGGCTCCGGGTTGGAGCCTGCAGGCGCAGTGGAGCGACAGCCAGCGTGCGCCCACCCATTACGAGTTGTTTGCCAACGGCCTGCATCTGGCCACGGCGGCCTTTGAGCGCGGTGATCCCCATCTGGGGCTGGAGCGCGCCAAGGGGCAGGAGCTGGCCCTGGTCTACGCGCAGGGGGGCAGCAGTTTCCAGTTCAATCTGCATCGGCAGCGCTTTGCGAACTACCTCTTGCTGCGCGCGACCGGCGAGGAGGTCGAAGCCGAGCACCACCATGGTGAGGAGGGGGGCGCCGAGGAAGTGGAAGCGCATGTGCCGGTCTACGCTTTCGAGGGCGTGCCGGCGCGGCTGTGGGGTTATGAAGTCCAGGCCAGTCATCGCTGGACCCTGGGGGGCTGGGCTTGGCAGCTCACCGGCAGCCTGGACCGCGTGCGCGGTGAGCGCGCGGGCGGCGAGCCGCTGCCTCGCTTGGCGCCGCAGCGCCTGAGCCTGGGCTTGCAACTGCGTCAGGGGGACTGGACCTTGCGCGTCGATGCGCGTCACGCCAAGGCGCAGACCCGCGTCGCCGCCGATGACCGGGCCACGCCGGGCTACCGCTGGTTGGATGTCAGCCTGAGCCAGGGCTTCAAGCTGGGCGGCTTGGACGGACTGTGGGAGCTCAAGCTGCAGAACCTGGGCAATGCCCTGGCCTACAACGCCAGCACCCTGGCCACGGTGCGCGATTTGGCGCCGCTGCCCGGGCGCAATGCCCAGCTGCGCCTGGGCCTGATCTTTTAAGGCGCTAGCCGCTCACGCAGCCAGCTCGCATCGGGCTGCTGCGTGTAGCGCAGCCGGTCATGCAGGCGGCTGGGGCGGCCGGCCCAGAACTCCCAGCGGTCCGGCACCAAGCGGTAGCCGCCCCAGTGCGGCGGCCGCTTCGGTGCCAGGCCGTGCTGGGCGGCGGCCTTGGCGGCGTTGGCCACCAGCACGCCGCGCCCAGTAATCACCTGCGACTGCGGGCTGGCCCAGGCGCCCAGGCGCGAATCGATGGGGCGACTGGCGTAGTAGGCATCACTCAGCGCCGCCTCGACCTTCTCGACCGGACCTTCAATGCGCACCACGCGCTCCATGGCCACCCAGTGAAACTGCAGCGCCGCATAGGGATGCTGGGCCAGTTCCTGGCCCTTGCGGCTGTCGTAATTCGTGTACCAGACCAGCCCTCGCGCATCGAATTCCTTGACCAGCACGATGCGGGTCGAGGGGCGACCGTCGGCGCCGACCGTGGCCAGGGTCATGGCGTTGGGTTCAAGCACTTTGGCCGCCAACGCCTCTTCAAACCAAATCCGGAACTGATCCAGGGGGTCGAGCGCGGCGTGCTCTTCATCGAGAGCGCCGCGCTCATAGCTCTTTCGCATGTCAGATAGCCAATTCATGGGGTCAGTATCGCCCCGATGGCGGCAAACACTTAATGGAAGGCCCCATTGGGCGACTCGCCGCTTGGGCGCATTCTGAAACCCTGTCGAGGTCCGTCGTGGGCCTCAAGGAGGGCGAGGCGTGAACACCGGGCTCCCCGTCGTCATCGTGCTGGCCGCAGGCCGAGGCTCCCGCTTTGAGGGGCCCGGTCACAAGCTGCAGCAGCCCCTGGGTGCCAGCACCGTGCTGGGGCGCACGCTCGACCATGCACTGGCCTCGCAGATGCGCGTGCTGGTGGTGTGCACCGAGGCCTTGGCGCCGCTGATTCGCAGCAAGGTCGCGGCGCGCGACATGGTGGTGCTGCCGCCGGCCCCCCGTGGGGCGGAGGGCATGGGACTGTCGATTTCGGCGGGCGTCAGCGCCGCCGCTTCGGCCCCCGGCTGGCTCATCCTCCCTGGCGACATGCCCCAGATCAGTCCGACCACCTTGCGTGCGGTTGCCGCGCGCTTGATGAGCGACCCCGTGGTCTTTGCCCAGTACAAGGGTCGGCGCGGCCATCCGGTGGGTTTCGGGGCCGAGATGTACTCCGAGCTGATTGCGCTTCAAGGCGATGAGGGCGCACGCCGCTTGCTGGCCCGCTACGCGGCGCAGGCCGTTGAAGTGGACGACCCCGGCGTGCTGCAGGATGTGGACACGGCAGCGGACCTGCGGCGTATGCAGGAGGCCGAGCCTGAATCGACCCCGAAACGGCGTCAGATTTCTCCTTGACGGCCCCGGCCTGGGGTTGGCGATGTAATATGGTTACTTAATTCTGGAACCATGAGTTACATGCAATGGCCGCCATCCCCCTGCACCCGGTTCTGCACCACGTCACGCAGCGCATCCAGGCGCGCTCGGCCGCGCTGCGCAGCGCCTATCTAGAGCGACTGCGGCAGCTGCGCTCACGCCCTCGGGGTTCGGATCGACTGGGCTGCGCCAATGTGGCGCATGCGGTGGCGGCCATGCCGCCCAAGGACAAGCTGCGCATCGTGGCCGAACGCGCGCCGCATCTGGCGGTGGTCACGGCCTACAACGACATGCTGTCGGCCCACCAGCCCTATGAGGCTTACCCAGCGCAGATCCGCGCGGCGGCGGCCCGCCTGGGGGCGACCGTGCAGGTGGCGGGTGGCGTGCCGGCCATGTGCGATGGCGTCACCCAGGGCACGCCGGGCATGGAGCTCAGCCTGTTCAGCCGCGACACCATCGCCATGGGCACCGCCGTGGCCCTCAGCCACGATGTGTTTGACGGCGCCTTGCTGCTGGGCATCTGCGACAAGATCGTTCCGGGTCTCCTGATCGGCGCGCTGCACTTCGGTCATCTGCCCATGCTCTTCGTGCCCGCCGGGCCGATGGCCTCGGGCCTATCGAACAGCGACAAGGCCAAGGTGCGTGAGCTCTATGCCCAGGGCAAGGTGGGGCGGGCAGAGTTGCTGGAGGCCGAAAACGCGGCCTATCACGGGGCCGGCACCTGCACCTTCTACGGCACGGCCAACAGCAACCAGATGCTGCTTGAGGCCATGGGCCTGCATGTGCCGGGCAGCGCCTTCGTGCACCCGCACAGTGGCTTGCGCCAGCAGCTGACCGATGAAGCGGTGCGCCTCTTGCTCAGCCGCTTGGACCAGCCGATTGGCGAACTGGTGGACGAGCGCTGCATCGTCAATGCCATGGTGGCGCTGCTGGCCACGGGCGGCAGCACCAACCACCTGATTCACTGGGTGGCGGTGGCGCGTGCGGCCGGCATCCTGATCGATTGGAGTGATTTCTCCGATCTGTCGGCCGTGGTGCCCTTGCTGGCCCGTGTCTACCCGAATGGCAGCGCCGATGTGAACCAGTTCCAGGCCGCCGGCGGTCCGGGTTTCGTGATCCGCGAGCTGCTGGATGCCGGCCTGATGCACGAGGTGGCCGCCATGGCCCCCGAGGGCCTGCGGGCGCACACCCGCGAGCCGGGTCTGGATGGTGAGGCCTTGGTGTGGCGCGACCCGCCCGCCGCGCCGCCCGCGCCCGAGGTGGTGCGCGCTGCGGCGCAGCCCTTCAGCGCGACCGGTGGCTTGAAGCTGCTGGAGGGCAATCTGGGTCGCTCGGTCATCAAGGTTTCGGCCGTGCCGGAAACCCACCATTGCATCGAGGCCCCGGCGCGCGTCTTCACCACGCAGGAGCAGATGCTGGCCGCCTTCAAGGCGGGTGAGCTGGAACGCGATGTGGTGGTGGTGCTGCGTTTCCAGGGGCCGCAGGCCAATGGCATGCCCGAGTTGCACAAGCTCACCCCGCCGCTGGCGGTCTTGCAGGGCAAAGGATTCCGGGTGGCGCTGGTGACCGACGGGCGCATGAGCGGCGCCTCGGGCAAGGTGCCGGCCGCCATCCATGTCAGCCCCGAGGCCCTGGCCGGCGGGCCGTTGGCTCGGCTAAAGGACGGCGATCTGATCCGCCTGGACGCCGCTGCGGGCAGCTTGCAGGCGCTGGTGGACGAGGCGGCCTGGACTGCGCGGCCGCTGGCCACGCTGGATGCGGCCGAGGCCGAGGACAACGCGCACGGCCTAGGCCGCGAACTTTTTGGCGGCATGCGCCGCAACGTCAGCGCCGCTGAACAAGGCGCCATCACCTGGCTGTGAACACCATGCTGAACCCCATCGACCTGGCCGACCACGGCCCCATCATTCCCGTCATCGTCATCGAGCGCCTGGAGCACGCCGTGCCCCTGGCCCAGGCCCTGGTGGCCGGTGGCGTCAAGGTGCTGGAGGTGACGCTGCGCACGCCGGTGGCGCTGGCGGCTATTCAAGCCATGGCGCGCGCGGTGCCGGAGGCCATCGTCGGGGCCGGCACCCTGCGCAGCCCGGTGGACGCGCTGCGTGCCAGCGAGGCTGGGGCGCGGTTTGCCGTCAGCCCGGGTTTCAGTCCGTCCTTGGCCCAAGCCTGCGAACAGGCGGCCTTGCCCCTGTTGCCCGGTGTGGCCACGGCCAGTGAGGTGATGCAGGCTTTTGATGCCGGCTACAGCTTTCTGAAACTCTTCCCGGCCACGGCAGTGGGCGGGGTCCAGCTGCTCAAGGGTCTGGCCGGGCCCTTCCCGGATGTGGCTTTCTGCCCCACCGGCGGCATCACGCCGGCCAGCGCCCCCGAGTTCCTGGCGCTGTCCAACGTCAAGGTCTGCGGCGGCTCGTGGCTGTGCCCGAAGGACGCGTTGGAGGCCGGCGACTGGGGCCGCATCACGCGCCTGGCGCGCGAAGCGACCGCCTTGCGTTCAGCGGCCGCGCTGCGTTAGGCGCTCTTCGCTCGACGCTTGGCGCGCGCCCGGATGTTGAGCGCCTCCACCGCCAGCGAGAAGGCCATGGCGGCGTAGATATAGCCCTTGGGCACATGGGCGTCGAAGGCCTCGGCGGTGAGGGCCATGCCCACCATCACCAGGAAGGCCAGGGCCAGCACCTTGACCGAGGGGTGGCGGTCCACAAACTCGCCGATGGGCTTGGCGGCAAACAGCATCACGGCCACCGAGGCGACCACGGCCGCCACCATCACGCCGATCTGGTCGACCATGCCCACGGCGGTGATCACCGAGTCGAGCGAGAACACGATGTCGATGACCGCGATCTGCGCAATCACGCTCCAGAACAGCTTCTTGCCGGCGGCCTTCATGGCCACGGGGTCAGCGGCGGGCGGTCCATCTTGCTCACGCGCCTCAACCTCGACAAAGATCTCGTGCGAGGCCTTGTAGAGCAGGAACAGACCGCCCAACAACAGCACCAGATCGCGCCCGCTGATGCCATTGCCCAGCACATGGAAGAGGTCGGCTTTCAGGCCCATCACCCAGCTGAGCGAAAACAGCAGGGCCAGGCGCGAGGCCATCGCAAAGCCCAGGCCCAGGCGGCGGGCGGTGTCGCGCACCTCGGGGGGCAGGCGGCCCACCAGGATGGAGATGAAGATGATGTTGTCCACGCCCAGCACGATTTCCAGGGCGGTGAGCATCGCGAAGGCGATCCAGACATTGGGGTCGAGCAGGAATTCCATGGGGGTGGGACGTGTGCGAGGGGCAAAGGGCGCGGATTCTAAAGAGGGCCCAGGGCATCATGTCGGCATGGATTTAGAACAGACTTGGTACCAGGCCAGCGCCACGCCGCAGGTCTTTGAGCCCCTGGGCGGGCGCACGCTGGATGTGGACGTCGCCATCCTGGGTGGCGGCTTTGCCGGCCTGGCCACAGCGCGTGCGCTGCAGGAGCGCGGCTTCAAGAACCCGGTGCTGCTGGAGGCCCAGCAGGTGGGCCATGGGGCGTCGGGCCGCAATGGCGGCTTTGTGTTCGGCGGCTTCAGCCGGGGGCCGGCCGCCTTGCTGGCGGACCTGGGACCCGCACGGGCCCGCACGCTGTATGCCCTGAGCAGGGACGCGGTGCGCACGATTCGGCGCCGCATCGACGAGCTGCAGATCGACTGCGAACGCATCGAGGGCGGCGCACTGTGGGTGGACTGGTTTCGCAGCCCGGCCAGCCTGAAGGCCTTGCGGGCTGAAGCCAGCCTGCTGCGCGACCACTTTGGCGTGCAGTGGGATGAGATCGCGCCCGAGCAGGTGCGCCAGTGGCTGGAGACCGAGCGCTACGGCGCGGCCTTGCTGGAGCGCGATGCCTTTCACTTTCACCCGCTGAAGTACGCCCGGGGCCTGGCGGCGGCCATTCAGCGCGAGGGCGGGGCGGTGTTTGAGCACAGCGCGGTGCAGGCCGTGATGCGCGAAGGTTCCGGCTGGCGACTGAATGTGCAGGGCGGTGGCACGCTGCATTGCCAGCGCCTGGTGGTGGCCGGTGGTGGCTACTTGCAGCGTGGCCTGTTGCCGGCCCTGAGTGGTGCGCGCCTGCCCATCGCCACCTATGTGATGGTGACCGAGCCCTTGCCGGAGAACCTCCAGCCCGTGCGCACCCCGGCGGCGATCTATGACACCCGCTTTGCCTTCGACTACTACCGCAAGCTCCAAGATGGCCGCCTGCTCTGGGGCGGGCGTATTTCCATCCTGGAGCGCGAACCGCAGCGCATTGCCGAGCTGCTGCGCGCTGACCTGCTCAAGGTCTATCCGCAGCTGCGGGATGTGCGCGTCGACTTCGCCTGGGGCGGCCTGATGAGCTATGCCCGCCACCAGATGCCGCAGCTGGGCGAGTTGGCGCCCGGGCTTTGGTATGCCCAGAGCTTTGGCGGCCATGGCGTGGCGCCCACCACGGCGGCCGGCGAGTTGCTGGCCGAGGCCCTGGTCGGCGCTCAGCCCTTGGACGCGCTGTGGCGGCGCTACGGCCTGAGCCCGGTCTACGGCCCGGCCGGGCTGCTGGCGGCGCAGACGCAATACAGCTGGGCGGAGTTCCGCGACTGGCTGCGCAGCTGAAGCTCGGCCTGCAGGTGAGCCGCCAGGCGCGCCCCAGGTGAGCCGCTGAGCCAAAGGACGCCGCTAGACTGCCGCCGTTCAAACGTTGCCTGATAGCTCCCGGCAGAGGAGTGGCAGCCCAGACCAGCCGAGCCGGGAGGCGGCCATGCAAACCCCAGCGTCGCGAATTTCAGCCAGCCAAGTCAGCCACGCCGCCGCCCACGCCCGGGTGGCGCGCAAGCTCGGCCCCACCAGCCGGGGCGCGCTCAAGTGGGCGCAGCGCTTTGGCGCCGACCTGCTGTGTGTGCGTCATCGCCTGAGTGCCGACGGCGCCACGCGCTACACCACCGTGGAGCTTTTGGTGGACAGCGCCCCGGTGGCCGCCCGCGCCACCCGCGAGGTGGGCTTGCGCATTGGTGTGCTGGAGCGCGATCTGCAAGCCGCAGCTCGCGCCGCCGGCGCCCGCTGGGACCCCGCAGCCAAGCTCTGGCGCATCTCCAAACGCGAGGCCCTGCGGATGAAGCTGGGCAGCCGGATCGTCGAAGAAAGTTGATAGATGCAGCATTCGTATCTATCAACTTTTGACGGTATTCATCAACAAGTGGCTAGATGTAGCTACTTCGGACCGCGGTCCATAACACGTTAGACGTCATGAGCGAGAGCGTCTCAATTACTACGCTGGATCGAAGCGGCCGATCTGTCGGCGTTGGATCGTTTGTGCGCGTGCTCACAATCGATCCAGAAGTATTCGTAAATACTGAGCGGGAAGAAGTGCCGCGTATTCAATCGATGCTCGGCGAAGTACTAGAGGTCTACGAAGTGGATCAATGGGGTCGCGCGTGGGTCGAAAAGTGGTGGCACGAAGGAGAAGGCCAATCCACTTCGCATTCGCTAGCACTTGACCCACAGGACATGGAGCTTGTGCGGTGAAGACGTCTAACCTGTCGTTGCAGCCGACCCTGGCCGGCTGCGCCGTCCGGTCGGCTGAACTCCAACGTTATGCATCTAAGCGCCACATGAAGAGCCTTCCAATTTTGTTCGTCATGGCATTGGCACTCGGGCCAGTGAACGCAGCTGAACCCTACCGAAACCCGGTTGATGGCGCTGTATATATCGCCGATTGGAAGACCTACGTTCCTGCGAATGGTGTCGACAACAAGAAGGGAAGAGTAGTTAACTCCGGAATACGACTGCTTAGTAGTCAGTCTGATTTCGAGATGAATACTACGGCCAAAGAGCTTGCAAAACTGATTGGATACATCCATGAAGTACTTGCTCAGCATGCCGCCCACCACAAGGAGGCCGGAGAAATACTGCTTCAAATTGAGCTCGCGAAATCCGGAAAGCCAAACTTCAAAATGTCTTTTCAAGGAAATGTGCAGCAGGAACTTCTCGAAAATTTCTACAAGTCACTTGGCTCAATCGAGTTCAACACGAAGAAATCCACTGTCAGCCTTCAAGCCCACTTTGTCTTGAAAGATGCATAACCTTTCATTGCAGCGGACCTGCGTCAGCTGCGCTGGCTTGTCCGCTGAATTCAAACGTTAGACATATGCACTCGGCGAGACTTCTTCATGCACTATTGGCACTAATTGCCACAACCAGTTTTACTACGTTGGCTAATGGCACTGAAGCACGCGCATGTAATTTCTCGGCCCCGAGTGCCTCATATGAACAGAATGCAGACTTTGTCCGAGTATTAAATCAATTCGGAAATATTTTAGATATTAAGGAACTGGGACTTGAAGGGCTAAGTAAGAAACTTTTGCGCCCAACAAGCAGTTCCTTTTATTACGATCCCGCAATCTTAAGAACGTATAGAAACGCATATGGAGATCATTATGCCTGTGAGCACACAGGGCTAGCTTCAATCAATTACAACTCGAATGATCGGTATCCTCCAAGCTATGAATTTTGTTTTGTTGCTAAAGAAGGAACTTTGGATGACGGTGAGGTATTCGTTGAGAGCATCCTTTTTTTGCCAAGAAAGAAATGGATTAATTATTTAGACTTTCCGAATCGAGACGGCGCATACGGGACGTTCCTAAGAACCACACGCCTTGGTGCAAGAATCCGCTTTGCAGGTGTTTCTGGGTTCTATTACCTCAAATATGGTGATCGGTATCTTAATGTGCGTTTATCAATTGTGGCTAAGCGCGACAAAACAACTGTTTCGGTAAAGGTGCATGACTCTACAGAGTTTGTCCTCAAGCAAATTGACTGTGAGAATACGGGCCGTTGAGTGTCTAACCCTGCGTTCAACCCGGACGGCGCAAAAGCGCGCCGCCGGTTAACTTTACGTTAAAGCGCATTCAATGGAGCAACATATCCTCGCCAACGCCGAACTGGTTCGCAAGGTGGCGGCGGAGCAGCTTGATACAGCTGTTCAATACAACGAAGTCGGAGTGCGCTGGCTCGACAAATACATAGACGGTCAGCGAGAGCGCGCCAGCCCAGATGTAAAAGAAAAACTCCCGAATACCTTAGGTTCATTCCTGGGGGAGTGCATTCGCCAGACATATGGCGGCAAGTGGGTTCAAGATCCAGTGCACGGCTGGCAGGTCAAGATCAATGAGGGCTTATCAGTGTTTCCGTTTAGCAAGGTCGAGAAGCAACTCGCCAATCAAGACGGTGATTCTGTACTCGGCCTTTTCACGGCAATCCCTGGAATGATTGAATTTGCCTCTAAGCATGCAGAAGTGACTGGAGCGAACAGTAAGGCAGTCGACCGTCCATGGTGGAAGTTTTGGTGAGCCTCTTGCGCTTTAACCCTTCATTGCAGCGGACCTGCGCCAGCTATGCTGGCTTGTCCGCTGAATTCAAACTACAAGGGCTTCCCCGCTGATTGCAAGCAATATCCAGCCCTGATGAATGGCGCAGCCATTCATCAAGGGGAATTGCGGTCTTTGATCCGGCGCGTTTTCGGGTTTCGACGTTGAGGTTTGAGCAATCGCGGACTGGGGTTACTACAAACGGTCATTCGTGCAGCTCGTTGGTGCTGCGGACCCTGATGTGAAGACGCGCGCGGGGGTTCTCATTCGTTAGTCGGAGCCGGTTGCCCGCTCCCCAGAATTCATCAGAAACACCCCGCACAGGTCCAACCTTTGCTCATCAACGACGTGCCGGTCACGCGGCGGAAGAATTGAGTTTTTGCGCTCTCCTGGTAGAGGGTTTGCGGGGTCAGCCAGAGCGTCAAGCTGCTGCGCCTTGCCCTGGCAGCTTGAAGCTCTCGCCCTTGGCCAGCACGGCCCAGGCCAGGCGGGCGTTCTTGGCCGCCATGGCCACCACCGCCTTCCAATAGCCGCGCCGCTCTTCTACGGCCACGGCCCAGCGGCTGATGGGATCGCTCTTGTTCTTGGCCGCCGCCAGCACGGCGCGGGCGCCCAGCACCAGGAGGCTGCGCAGATAGGCGTCTCCCGCTTTGGTGATGCGCCCCAGCCTCGTCTTGCCGCCCGAGCTGTATTGGCCCGGCGTCAGGCCCAGCCACGCGGTGAATTGGCGGCCACTCTTGAAGTCATGGCCGTTGCCCATCGTGGCCATGAGCGCCGTGGCCGTGGTGGCGCCGATGCCCGACAGGCGCATCAGGCGCTGCGCGGCCTCGCTCTGGCGCGCGATCTGCGCCAGATGGCGGTCGTACTCGGCAATGCGCTCGTCCAGTCGGCTCACCTCACTCAGGCAGTCGCCCACAGCAAGGTTGGCCCAACCGGGCAGGTCTTCCAGGTGCAGCAAGGCTTGGCGGCGCACGGTGGCGGCCTTCAAGGGCAAGACGATGCCGAACTCGCTGAGCAGGCCACGAATGCGGTTGATCAGCGCGGTGCGCTGCTCGATGAAGCCTTGACGCACCCGGTGCAGGCAGAGCTGGCCTTGTTGCTCCAGGCTTTTGATGGGCACGAAGCGCATGCTGGGGCGCTGGGCGGCTTCGCAGATGGCCGCTGCGTCGGCCGCATCGTTCTTGCCACGCTTGCCCGACAACCGGTACGGGATGACGAACTTCGGGGCGATGAGCTTGACGGTGTGGCCCAGGGCTTGAAACGCACGAGCCCAGTGGTGTGCACCCGAGCAGGCTTCCATCGCGATCAAGCAAGGCGGCAGCGCTGCAATGGACTTCAAGAGCGTGGCGCGGGGCACCGCAGGCCGCAGCAGCCCGGGCTTGCCCACCTCATCCACCCCATGCAGGGCAAAGCCTTGCAGGCCGCACCGGGCCAGCGGCCCGGCTCTTCGCCAGGCAGGGAATGTCCTCGGGACATTCCCTGTCCGGGCTCAGCATTCTTCGCCAGGTCGATGCCAACGCACACAATGCTCATGGACTTCCCCTTTCAGAGTGAGTTGATGAGATTTCGCAACCCCATCGTGGCACTCGTTGCCGTATCCCGCTCTGTGCGGGTAGCTCGGGACGGGGAAGTCCCTTTCATTCGTTATACGTCTCACGGAAGGTTCTCGGCATGAGCACGAAGTTCCTTTTGCGGGCGGACGAGATTCGAGAAATCGCTCCCGGACACGGCGCATGCTATGCGTCCGATCACATCACGGTCGACGGGCAGAAGGTTGGTTTCATGTACCGTGAAGAGCCGGACAACGACGTTGACAGCGGCTGGCGCTTCTTGTCTGGTAATGAGAGCCAGGAGTACTTGGACGATTCCAATAACTTGCAGATCTACGACGTCAACACCATCGCGAACTATGACCAGGGCATCGTTGCCCTTTTGTCTGCGCCTTGTGGATCGGCCTTTGCAAGAACGGCCTCTGACGAGTTTGTCGTGGACGACCAGCCGCATGACGATGACGTATAACCTTTTGGTCAAACGGACCTGCGCCAGCTACGCTGGCTGGTCCGCTTACCGCAAACGTTAGCGATCCAACCGGCCATGCCCGGACTTCGGGCCGAAGAAGCTTTGGGCGCAGTGGCGTAGCGTTGGTGTGACCTGCCTGCCCTCCGACTCTCTGTCCCTCACCCCGCCCGCCTGACCCTTCGCACCGCAAAGCGCGCGGGATCTACGGCGTCGATCAGGCGGTTCTCGACCGGCGCGGGCAGGCCCAGGGCTTGGGCGGTGGCCAGCTCGGCGGCCAAGGCGGCCCAGGTGATGCCGCGCGAAGCCAGGGCGGCGCAGATCACCAGGCCGGGCAGGCGCGGCCAGTGGGCGGCCTGGGTGGCCTGGTAGCGCGGGGCGCCGCTGGGCAGGCCACCGACCAGCGGCAGCTTGTCGTCGGCCAACAGGCGCCAGGACACCCGGCCTTGCCGCTCAGCGGGCGGCTGGACGTCACCGCACAGGCGCTGCCAGACGCCCAGGTTGTGGGTGTGGTCGTCGCTGCGCAGGCTGGGGTCGGGGTCGTCGAACTGGCTGGTAGCGCCCGCCACCAGGCGACCATCGGGCAGGGGCACGAGGTAACCCCCTGCCGCGATGGGCAGACGCGGGCGCGGGCCGGCATGGCCGGCCGGCAGCAGCGCCAGCTGGCCGCGCTGCGGGCGCAGGGCCTGGGCCAGCAGCGCGCCTTGGTCGGACAGTGGCGCTAGCAGCCCCGGCAGCCCAGGGCCATTGGCCAGCACCAGCAGCTCGGTCTCATCGATGACACTGCCTTCGGCGTCCAGCAGCTGCCAGCCGGGCCCGGCTTGGCGCAGGGCGGCGACAGGGGTGTTCAAACGCAGCTCGCTGCCTTGCAGCAGGGTGCGCACCCAGTCCGGCGGGGGCAGGGCGCCACCGCCCGGGTAATGCCAGGCCGGATGGGCCCAGGGCAGGCCCAGCTGGGCCTGGGCACTGGGGCCGTCCAGGGCGCTCAGGTAGTCGGGCGGCAGGGCCTGGCGGGCCAGCAAGGCAGCCATCTTTTCGGGCTGCTCGCCCGCGGCGCCGCGCAGCAGGCCGTGCAGCTGCCAGGGCGGGGGATGGCGCCGCAACCACTGCTGGCAGCGCAAGGCAGCGGCGCGGTTCCAGCGCGCATGGGGACCGTCATCGGCATGCACGCTGCCGTGGAAGAGCCCGCCCGGGTTGCCGCTGGCGCCCTGGGCGGGCTGTGCCGCTTGGTCAATGACCGTGACGGCCAGGCCGGCCTGGCGCAAGGCCTGGGCACAGGCCGCGCCCGCCAGCCCCGCGCCCAGCACCAGCGCGCGGCGCGCCCCAGGCGCCAGCGCCCCATGCGCGGCGGGGCGTGGCGGGGTGTGGACGGGGGCGAAGCGTGCCTGCAGCTGCTGTGCCTTGTGGGCAAAGCCGGGCCGCTTTTCCACCACAAAGCCGGCCCTGACCAGGGCCTCGCGCGTGGCGCGGGCCACGCTCCAGGTGGCGGCGGTGGCTTGCGGGGCGGCCAGCCGGGCCAACGTTTTGAGGGTGCGCGCGTCCCACATGGCCGGGTTGCGGTCGGGGGCAAAGCCGTCCAAGAAGAAGGCGTCGACCTCGGCGCGGAAACCGGGCAGGGTCTCGGCCACATCGCCCAGGGCCAGCAGCAGGGTCAGGGCGCCGCCCTCGAAGTCCAGGCGGTGCAGGCCCGGCGCCAGCGGCGGCCAGGCGGCGATCAGCTGACGGGCCAGGTCTTCCAGTTCGCTACCCGCCGGGTTTTGACAGTGCGCCTGGGCCAGTTCGGCCGCCTGCAAGGGGTAGCGCTCCAGGCTCAGAAAGTAGAGGCGCTTGGCGCGCTGGGGGTCGGCCTTCCAGGCGGCCCAGGTGGCCAGAAAGTTGTTGCCCAGGCCAAAGCCGGTTTCCAACACCACGAAGCACTCGCGGCCCTGCCAGCGCGTGGGCAGTTCATTGCCGGCCAGGAAGACCGCGCGCGCCTGTGCCAGCGCGCCGGCGGGGGAGGAATAGCGGTCGTTGAAGCGAGGGGAATGCGGCAATTGGTTCGCGTCGAGTCGCAGATGGGCCCGGCCCAAGGGGGTGTCGTCTGGCCCGTCGTCGAGGTCTTCGTTCATGTCACTAAGATCCGCGCCTTTTTCAGGCGGAGCTTTCGATGGTGTTGGGTTCGTTCAGCAAGGGCTTGAGGCGCGTCGCGCTGGCCTTCTTCGTCACCGGTTCGGCCATTGCCGCGCCGGTGATGCAGGTCAGTCGATTTGACATTGCCGGCGTGCAGTCTTTGGACCTTCGCGGCATCAACAACCAAGGGCTGATGGTGGGTGAGGCCAAAGTGGCGGGCCAGTGGCAGGGCTTTCAGGTCGTCAACGGGTCGGTGCGGTTCCTGGGCGGGCCGGCTGGCGCGCTGGGCACTCACGCCATGGGCGTGAGTGAGGCTGGTGCTGTAGTGGGCAATTATTGGACCAGCATGCGCGACGATGGCCTGGGCAACTTGATTGAGGGGCCTGCAAAAGGCTATGTGCTCGAGAACGGCCAGTTCACAACGCTGGCGTACGAAGGGGCGGAGGAAACCTCGGTCCGGGGTATTTCCGACAATGGCCGCTACCTGAGTGGCTACTCGGTGCTCGATTTTCTGCGGGGTGAGACTCAGGCCTGGGTCTACGACCGCCAGACTGGCCAATTCACCGACGTGATGCGCGGCTTTGGTGCCATCGCGGCCCATGTGGATGATCAGGGGCGCGTCCTGGGCTCCACCCGCTACCGCGATCCCGTGACCGGCCGCTTGGTGGGAACCTCGTTCACCTTTGATGCGGGGGTGCTGAAGCTCTTCAATCTGGACGGCCAAACGGACACCCGGGCCCGCGCCGTGAATGCGGGTGGGCAGATGGCCGGCTTTGTGCGCCAGGCCGGTGTGGACCGCGCCTTCCTGGGCACGCCCTCCGACTACCAGCTCTACAACTGGCAGGGCGCCACCGGTACCCATATTCAGGACATCAATGACGCCGGGGTGGCGGTGGGCTATGCCTTCAATGAGGACGGCAATGGCTTCAGCTACCAGGCGCTGATCTTCCGCCAGGGCGTGCCCGAGCCGGCTGCGCTGGCGCTGAGCGCGGTGGCGTTGCTGGCCTTGCGGCTGACCCGCCGCCGCACCGGCTGAAGCCATGGCGGCGCTGCGCGGCCTGCGTCTGCTGAGTCTGGGCCTGAACCTGCCTGCGCCGCTGGCCTTGCAGCGCTGTGTGCAACTGGGTGCAAAGGCGTGCAAGGTGGAGCCGCCCGACGGCGATTTGGTGGCGCGGGTGCAGCTCGCCCTTTACGCGTCCCTGCACCGGGGCGTCCGGGTTCTAGCCCTCGACCTGAAGTCGGCCGCCGGCCAGCGGGCGCTGGCGCGGGAGTTGGCGCGAGCCGATGTGCTGCTCACCTCGTTTCGCCCCAGCGCCTTGCGGCGTCTGGGGCTGAGTTGGGCGGCATTGCGGCGCGAACACCCGGGGCTTTGGCAGGTGCGCATCGTGGGGGCGGCGGGTGTGCGGGCCGAGGAGTCCGGTCACGACCTCTGCTACCAGGCCGAGCAGGGCCTGGTGCAGGGCCTGCAGATGCCCACCAGCCTGCTGGCCGATCTGGGCGGCGCCCAGATGGCGGTGCAGGCGGTGTTCGAAGCGGCGCTGGGCCGCGCGCAGGGCCGCCGGCCGCGCTGTCTGACCGTCAGCCTGGGCGAGGCCGCCGAGTTCGCCGCACAGCCCCTGCGTTGGGGCCTGACGGCCCCGGGGGGGCTGCTGGGTGGGGGGCATGCCGGCTACGCCGTCTATGCCTGTGCCGATGGCCGTGTGGCGGTGGCGGCCCTGGAGCCCCATTTCGCGCAGCGTCTGGCCGCCGCGGCGGGCCTGATGCTGCGCTCGCCGGCCGACTGGATGCGACCGGCCACCCATGTCGCATTGCGTACTTGGATGGCCGGCCAATCGAAGGCCGCCCTGCTGGCGCTGGCGCACGCGCAGGACTGGCCGCTGGTGGTTTGCCCCGATGAGGAATATGCGGGGGCTTGAGCACCAGCAAGGCCTCTAGCATCGCGGCATGACTGCCGCTGCACCGCCCGACGATTCGAACACCCCCGCCACACCCCCCGGTCCAGCGTCCGAGGGCGCCTTCTCGTTGCCCTTGACCCGTTTGACATGGGCCGACCCCTTCCGCTGGCTGCGCCTGGGTTTGCGCGACTTCTTGCGGGCCCCCTTCATTGGGCTGTTCTACGGCAGCGCCTTCATGGTGATGGGTTGGGCGCTGCTCAAGGTGTACGAGAACGCCCCGGCTTATCTGCTGGCCCTGGCCGCCGGCTTTTTGCTGATGGGGCCGGTGCTGTGCCTGGGGCTTTACCGCGTCAGCCAGTTGCTGGAGCGCGGCGAGCAGCCGGACTTTGGCGATTCGCTGCTGGCCTTTGAGTCGCGCATCGGGCCGCTGGCGCTGTTCGGCATGGTGCTGCTGGTGCTGGAGATGATTTGGGGCCGCGCGGCGCTGGTGGTTTTTGCCGTGAGCTTTGATGGCATGCCGGATTTCAAAGGCTCGCTGCTGGCGCTCGTGAATCCCGAGAACCTGGGCTTCATCGTGGCCTACCTGTCGGTGGGGGCGATCTTTGCCGGGCTGATTTATTCCATCAGCGTGATCTCGATCCCGATGCTGCTGGACCGCTCGACCGATGCGGTGACGGCCGCGCTGACCAGTCTGCGCCTGGTGCTGACGCAGCCCGGTGTGATGCTGCTCTGGGGCGCGCTGCTGACCGGCCTGATCGTGCTGGCCATGTTGCCCTGGTTCGCCGGCCTGACGGTGGTGGCGCCGGTGCTGGGCCACGCCAGTTGGCACGCCTACCGGGCGGCGCTGGGGCCTTCGCCGCAATAAAAAAACGGACCCGAGGGTCCGTTCTTGTTGGGAGGCGCTGAGGCTCAGTCGCTGCGGCCGCCGCGACCGCCCAGCAGCGCGGCCGGACGGCCACCGCCACCCTGGCCGCGACCACTACCACCACTACCTTGCGGACGCCCTTGGCCCTGACCTTGCGGCCGGGCTTGGCCTTGACCTTGAGGACGGCCTTGGCCCTGCGGGCGGGCGCCGGTGTTTGCGGCTGCCGGACGTCCGGTGTTCTGACCTTGGCCTTGCGGACGACCCTGCGCTGGCGGGCGACCCTGGCCGGCACCGGCCGGCTTGCCGGCTCCATGACCGCCACCATTGCCGCGCGGGGCGCCGCCACGGGGCGGATGGGCGGCCGGGCGCGGAGCGCCCCGACCGGCACCGCCGCCGCGCACGCCGATGGTCTGGCGACCGATCTGGATCGGCTCGGCGCGCTCGCCGCTGGGTACCTCGAAGCCCGGCACCGTCTCGCGCGGCAGGCTGCGTTTGATCAGGCGCTCGATGTCCTTGAGGAACAGCTCTTCGTCCGGGCAGACCAGGCTCAAGGCCTCGCCCTCGCAGCCGGCGCGGCCGGTGCGGCCGATGCGGTGCACATAGTCCTCGGGCACATTGGGCAGTTCGAAGTTCACGACATGCGGCAGCTCGTCGATGTCGATGCCGCGCGCTGCAATGTCGGTGGCCACCAGCACTTGCAGGGTGCCGGCCTTGAACTCGGCCAGGGCCTTGGTGCGGGCACCCTGGCTCTTGTTGCCGTGGATGGCCATGGCGCTGATGTCCTGCTTGTTCAGGAACTCGGCCAGGCGGTTGGCGCCGTGCTTCATGCGCGTGAACACCAGCACCTGGTGCCAGTCGTTCTTGCTGATCAGTTCGGCCAGCAGGTCCTTCTTGCGCTCGCGGCCGGTCCAGTAGATGCGCTGGCTGATGGTGTCGGCGGTGGCATTGCGGCGCGCCACTTCGATCAGGCTGGGGCTCTTGAGCAGGCGATCGGCCAGGGCCTTGATCTCGTCGCTGAAGGTGGCGCTGAACAGCAGGCTTTGCTTGGTGCTGGGCAGCAGGGCCAGCACCTTCTTGATGTCGTGGATGAAGCCCATGTCCAGCATGCGGTCGGCTTCGTCCAGCACCAGGATCTCGACCTTGCTCAGGTCCAGATGGCGTTGCTGGTGGATGTCCAGCAGGCGGCCGGGGGTGGCCACCAGGATGTCAACGCCGGTGCGCAGGCGGCTGATCTGCGGGCCGAGCCCCACGCCGCCAAAGATCACCGTGCTTTGCAGCGGCAGGTGCTTGCCATAGAGGCGCACTTGCTCTTCCACCTGGGCGGCCAATTCGCGGGTGGGGGTCAGCACCAGGGCGCGAACTACGCGCTTGGCCTGCGGCTGGTGGGTGGCCATCAGGCGATGCAGCATCGGCAGCGTGAAGCCGGCGGTCTTGCCCGTGCCAGTTTGTGCGCCGGCGAGCAGGTCGCCGCCGGTCAGGACCATGGGGATGGCCTGCTGTTGAATCGGGGTCGGGGTCTCGTAACCCTGCTCGCGCACGGCGCGCAGGATCGGCTCGGCCAGGCCGAGGTCAGCGAAGTTCATGTCAGGGGAGGGGTCCGTGCTCAGCACGGGCTGCACCGTTCGCCACTCATTGGGGAGCGGCGCCGTCTCGGCGGTGCGAAGGTCAAGGGATGCCTTGTGCATGCTCTGCACCAGACGGCATGGGTGCCAGAGCGGGGCGCAGTGTAGGGGATGAAACTCCCAGCCGCGGGTTTTTACTTGGGGCTGTGGCGTGAACGGCTGCCGCTAGAGTGCGGTCATGGCATTTTCGCGTCGTTCCCCAGTGCGTGTCCGTGCGCGCCAATGGCTGCAGGATCAGCGCCGGCTGCTCCTCGGGTGCGATGCGCAGTCGGATCAGATGCGCGCGCGCATCCTGCGCGTGCTCATCCGGCTCTCTCCATGGACCTTGGCCGCCAGTCTGGTGGTGGCCCTGGTGATGGCGCAGGTGCTGCGCCCGTATGTGGGGATGGAGTCCTTGCTGGTCTGGATGGTGATTCAGATGGCGGTGTGCGCGGCCGGTTGGTTGGCTGCTTGGCGGCAGCGGGGGCGGGTGTTGCGGGCCGCGCCGGCCGCCATGGTGCGTGGTGCGATTGCCCAGGCTTCGTTGTTGGGCCTGTGCTGGGCCCTGCCGGCTGTGCTGTGGTTCTCCGACCTGCCACACGAGCCGCAACTTTTTGTGGGTCTCATCACGGTTTGCATGATGGCGGGCGGGGTGGTGGGTTTGGCCCTGCTGGCACCAGCAGCCTTGAGTTTCTTGGTGGTGATGTTGCTCGGGGCGCAGTGGGCGCTGTGGAAGTCGAGCCTGGCCTTGGCGCTGCACTTGGCTGCATTGAATGCACTGTTCGCGGCCGTGCTGATGCTCGGCGTGCTGGCTGCGGCACAGCTTTTTTCGCGCCGTCTGATGAGCGAGCGCGAGGCCGCGCGTCAGGGTGAGGTGGTCAGCCTGCTGCTGCGGGACTTTGAGGAAAGCAGCTCCGATGTGCTGTGGGAAATCGACCGTCACGGCCGGTTTGTGCAGGTTTCGCGCCGATTGGCCACCCTGCTGGAGCGCCCCATCGAGCGACTGCCGCAGCTGAGTTTGGTGCAGATCCTGCAGTCGCTGCAGCAGGAGGGCAGCCGGGGTGTCGAGCGACTGCAGCACTGCTTGAACCGCGGTGAGCCCTTCCGCGACCAGGTGGTGCGGGTCCGACTGGCCAGCGGCATCCGCTGGTGGTCCATCACCGCCAAGCCCGTCAGCGATGAGCGGGGCCGTGCCGGTGGATGGCGGGGGGTGATTGCCGATGTGACGGCGGAGCGTCAGTCTCATCAGCATTTGGCCTATCTGGCGCACTTCGATTCGCTCACCGGCCTCTCCAACCGGGTCAGTGTGCGCAATCGACTCGCGCAGGCGGTGGAGCCCGGCAGCCGGCGCAGCGCATTGCTGTGCCTGGACCTGGACCACTTCAAGACCATCAACGACAGCCACGGACACAGCGTTGGCGACGCGGTGCTGCAGGAGGTGGCCAAGCGGCTGCGTGCCTATATGCGCAAGTCGGATTTGTGCGGTCGCTTAGGGGGTGATGAGTTCGCGATCGTGCTGGACGATCTGCGCTCGGATGACGAAGCCCTGGCGCTTGCGGAGCGTTTGGTGGCGGCCCTGCGCCTGCCGCACGAGATTCAGAATCTGTCGCTCTCCACCGGCGTGAGCATCGGCGTGGCCTTTTTGCCCGATCACGGCGACAGCGTGGACGAAGCGCTCGCCTCGGCCGACTTGGCGCTCTATGCGGCCAAGGCCGCGGGGCGCGGGCGGGTGGAATGCTTTACCAGCGAGTTGGGCACCTCGCAGCGTCGCCGCATGACGCTGGAGCGCGAGCTGCGCGAGGCCCTCGCCCGCAATGAACTGGTGGTGCATTACCAACCGCAGGTGGATCTGCAGACTTGGACCATCCGCAGTGCCGAGGCCTTGGTGCGCTGGAACCACCCGACCCTGGGGTCGGTGTCGCCGGGTGAGTTCATCCCGGTGGCGGAGGACACCGGCCTGATCAACAACATCGGCGCCTGGGTGCTGGCCAAGGCCTGCAGCGATGCCAAGCATGTGTTGCCGGGCCTGCGTATCGCTGTGAATGCGTCGGCCGCCCAGGTGCAGCGGGCCGCCTTCGTCAACGAGTTGCGCAGCATCCTGAGCCGCTACCAGCTCAGCCCCGAGTGGTTGGAGGTGGAGATCACCGAATCGCTGCTGATGGAGGACGTCAATAGCGCGGTCGAGAACCTGCACGCCATCAAGGAACTGGGCGTGCGCATTGCGCTCGACGACTTCGGCACCGGCTATTCCTCGCTGGCCTATCTGCGCCGCTTCCCCTTCGATAAATTGAAGATTGACCGCGCCTTCATCCGCGAGCTGATGACCACCAGTGATGCGCGCGCCATCGTGCGCACCATCCTGCAGTTGGCGGGTGTGCTTGGCATGGACACGGTGGCGGAGGGGGTGGAAGAGCCGGCCCAGTTGGATGTGCTGGCCCATGTGGGGTGTCACGCCATTCAGGGATTCCTTGTGGCTCGGCCCATGCCGGCCGAGGAATTGGCCGACCTGTGCCGGCGCTGGGAGAGCCTGCCGCGCCCGGAAAGCGCCGGCAACTTGCCCGAATCCGTGCTGTCTGAGCTGCGCCTGCGGCCCTGAGGAGCGCTCCGCGATAATCGCGCGCTTTGCCGGCCCGCAATCCGCGGTGTCCGAGCCGCCTTCCAACTACTCCAGATCGAGCCCAACCATGGCGCAATACGTCTTTACTATGAACCGGGTCACCAAGACGGTGCCCCCCAAGCGTCAGATCCTCAAGCAGGTCTCCCTGTCTTTCTTCCCCGGCGCCAAGATTGGCGTGTTGGGTCTGAATGGTGCGGGTAAGTCGACGGTGCTGAAGATCATGGCCGGCCTGGACAAGGAGTTCGAGGGCGAGGCCTATCCGATGCCGGGCATCAAGATCGGTTTCCTGCCCCAGGAGCCCCAGCTCGATGCCGAGCAGACCGTGCGCGAAGCGGTGGAGGAGGGCGTGGGGGGCGTGGTGGCCGCCAAGAAGCGCCTCGACGAGGTCTATGCCGCCTACGCCGACGAGAACGCCGACTTTGACGCCTTGGCCGCCGAGCAGGCCGAGCTGGAGGCCATCATTGCTGCGGCCGGTGGCGAGAACACCGATCTGCAGCTGGAGCTGGCCGCCGACGCCCTGCGCCTGCCGCCCTGGGACGCCAAGATCGGCGTGCTCTCCGGCGGTGAGAAGCGCCGCGTGGCCCTGTGCCGCCTGCTGCTCTCCAAGCCCGACATGCTGCTGCTGGACGAACCCACCAACCACTTGGACGCCGAGTCGGTCGAATGGCTGGAGCAATTCCTGCAGCGCTTCCCCGGCACCGTGGTGGCCGTGACCCACGACCGCTACTTCCTGGACAACGCCGCCGAGTGGATTTTGGAACTCGACCGTGGCTTGGGCATCCCCTACAAGGGCAACTACACCGACTGGCTGGACCAGAAGGAAGCCCGCCTGGAGCAGGAGCAGCGCCAGGACGAGGCCCGCACCAAGGCCATGAAGGAAGAACTGAAGTGGGTGCGCTCGAACGCCAAGGGCCGCCAGGCCAAGAGCAAGGCGCGTCTGGCCCGCTTCGAAGAGCTGAGCGATGTGGACTACCAGCGTCGCAACGAAACCAACGAGATCTTCATCCCTGTGGCCGAGCGCCTGGGCAATGAGGTCATCGAGTTCGAAAACGTCACCAAGAGCTTTGGCGACCGCGTGCTGATCGACAACCTCAGCTTCAAGGTGCCGCCGGGCGCCATCGTCGGCATCATTGGCCCGAACGGCGCCGGCAAGTCGACGCTGTTCCGCATGATCCAGGGCACCGAGACGCCGGATAGCGGCACGGTCAAGATCGGCAAGACCGCCAAGCTGGCCTTCGTGGACCAGAGTCGTGCCAGCCTGGCAGGCGAAAAGACGGTTTGGGAAGACGTCTCCGGCGGACTGGACAACATCATCGTCGGCAAGTTCGTGATGCCCAGCCGCGCCTATCTGGGCCGCTTCAACTTCAAGGGCAACGACCAGCAAAAACTGGTGGGCCAGCTCTCCGGTGGTGAACGCGGCCGCTTGCACCTGGCCAAGACCCTGGCCGAGGGCGGCAACGTGCTGATGCTGGACGAACCGTCGAACGACCTGGACGTCGAAACCCTGCGCGCGCTGGAAGAGGCGCTGCTCGAATTCGGCGGCTCGGCCATGGTGATCTCGCACGACCGCTGGTTCCTGGACCGCATCTGCACCCACATCCTGGCCTGCGAGGGCGAGAGCCAGTGGACCTTCTTCGACGGCAACTACAGCGAGTACGAAGCCGACAAGAAGAAGCGCCTGGGCGAAGAAGGCGCCCGTCCCAAGCGCGTCCGCTACAAGCCCATCGTTTGACCCCCCGAAGCGGCCCAAGAGGCCGCTTCCCCCCAGGGGGCGGCACCAGTGGTCCGGCAGAGCCGCTTCCACGGTGCCACCTGATCCCGCTGGCGCAGAGCAAAGCATCTTTACGTTCAGGGCAAGCCCGCGCAACGCGGGCTGGGCACAGTGACATCATCCCAACCCGCTGGAGTGATGCCATGCAAACCCACCTGAACCTGAAGTCCCTGATCCTGGCTGCTGGCCTGGTTCTTTCCGCCGCCGCGCCGGCCGTTTTCGCCATGCCGCATGCCGAGGGCGGGCGTGGCGGCATGCCGGGGGCCCAGTGGATGCACGCGCTGGATGACGTGGGCGCCACCGAGGCCCAGCGGCAGCAGATCCGCGACATCATGCGCAGTGCCCATGAGGAACTGCGGACCCAGCGTGAACAGGGCCAGGCCCTGCACAAGCAGATGCTGGCGGCCTTTGCGGCCCCCAATGTGGACGCCAACGCCGTGGAAGCCCTGCGTCGACAGGAGTTGGCGCTGCACGATGCGCGCAGCCAACGCATGAGCCGCGCCATGATCGAGGCCGCCCGGGTTCTGACCCCCGAGCAGCGGGCTCAATTGACTCAGAAGCTGGGCAAGCGCCTGGAGAGCATGCAGGAACGTATGAAAGAGCGCATGCACGACCGCAAGGAAGAACGCAAGGGTCCCCATGGCCGTCCTGCCTGAGATGGGGCGCACTCCCGGCCAGGTGCTGATCGTTGATGACGATGCGCGCCTGGCCGAGATGGTGCAGGGCTATTTGGGGGCAGCCGGCTTTCGGGTGCAGGTGGCCCCCAATCTGACCCAGGGCCGCAGCCTCTTGGCTGCGCGCAGTGCCTTGCCCGATCTGCTGATCCTGGACCTGATGCTGCCCGACGGCGATGGCCTGGACTTCTGCCGCCAGCTGCGCCAGGAGCCGCATCTGCGCGGCTTGCCGGTGCTGATGCTGTCGGCGCGTGGCGAACCCCTGGATCGGGTGCTGGGGCTGGAGCTGGGCGCCGATGACTACCTGCCTAAGCCCTTTGAGCCGCGCGAGCTGCTGGCCCGTGTCAAGGCTCTGCTGCGGCGCGGGCAGCCCACGCAGGCCGAGACCTTGCGCTTTGGGCGCCTTGAAATCGATCTGGGCGAGCGCTCTGCACGCTTGGGCGGCCAGCCCTGCGATCTGACCAGCCATCAGTTCGAGTTGCTGCTGGTGATGGCCCGCAATGCCGGGCGGGTGATGAGTCGTGACCAGATCATGGATGCCCTCAAGGGCCATCCGCTGGAGGCTTTCGACCGCAGCATCGATGTGCACATCTCGCGCATCCGCGCCGCCATCGAGGACGACCCCAAGGAGCCCAAGCGCGTGCTGACGGTGCGCGGCGCCGGCTATGTGTTCGCGCGCAAGCAGGATGGTGAGCTGGGGTGAAGTCGCTTTACCTGCGCATCTATCTCACGGTGGTGGCCGTGTTGCTGGCCTTTGCGCTGGTGGGCGGCTGGCTGGCGCAGCGGCAGATGGAAAGCGAGCGCGAGCAGTTCGAAACCAATCAGGAAGAGCGGCTGCAGGCCATGGCCGTGCTGCTGCAGCGAGCGTTGCCTGCGGCGGATGCACCGGCCCACGAGCAGGCCCTGGCCCTGCGGCAATGGAGCCAGCAATTGCGCCTGCCCCTGGCGCTGGAAGATGAGCGAGGTCAGCGCCTGGCCAGTACCGGGCGCTTTGAGCGCCTGCTCGATCAGCACGGGCCTGCCGCATTGCAGGTGCTTCCTCTGAGCGATGGCCGGCGGCTTCTGTTGCTGCGGCCCTGGCGAGCGCGCGGCGCACAGGTCCTGCCGTTTCCGCCGGGCTGGGGGGGCGCAAGGGGCGTGCATGCGCTCATCCTGCTGTTCGTGCTGCTTTTCGTGGCCGTGGCCTTAGGGGCCTATCCGGTGGTTCGGCGGCTGACCCGGCGTCTGGAGGCCTTGAAGCAGGGGGTGGAACGCTTCGGTGCTGGCGATCTGGCCCACCGGGTCGAGGTCGATGGCCGGGATGAAGTGGCGGCCTTGGCGCGCAGCTTCAACGACAGCGCGCAGCGGGTGGCATCGTTGCTGCAGGCCCATCAAAGCCTGGTGGCCAATGCCAGCCATGAACTGCGTTCGCCATTGGCGCGCTTGAAGATGGCCCTGGCCCTCAGGGATGCTCAGGGGCCCGATGCCAAGCTGGACGCCGAGCTGTCCCGCAATCTGGCCGAATTGGATGCGCTGATCGAAGAGTTATTGCTCTCTGCCCGTCTGGAGGCCACCGAGCCGCTGCGTGCGCCGGTGGACTTGCTGGGCCTGCTGGCCGAGGAGGCCGCGCAGACGGGCATCCCTCTGCATTCCGACTGTGGCAGCGCCATCGTGCAGGGTGATGAACGCCTGTTGCGCCGTGCGCTGCGCAATTTGCTGGAGAACGCGCGTCGCTATGGGGGCGCCGAGCAGGGCGTGTGCCTGCGTCAGGCGCCGGGGCAATGGCGGGTCGAGGTAGAGGACCGTGGCGCTGGCGTGCCAGATGCCCTGCGCGAACGGATTTTTGAGCCCTTCTTCCGCCTGCCCGGACACGCAGAAGTGGCCGGCGGGGTGGGTTTGGGCTTGGCCCTGGTGCAGCAGATCGCGCAGGTCCATCAGGGCCACGTGCGCTGCCTGCCGCGCGAGGGCGGGGGCTCGGTGTTTGTTCTCAGTCTGCCGCGGAACGAATGAGCTGCCGCTCCACCCACAGCTGAAGTCCACTCAGCAACAGAGCGGCCAGGGCCAAGCCAAAGGTCGCCGACCACCAAAAGCCCAGCGCCCCTGCTGCCGTGCCCTGCAGCCCGAAGGCCAGGGTGTAGCCGCCGCCGATGCCCACGCCCCACAAAGCCAGCACATAGATGACCATGGGCAAGGTGGCCACATGGTGGGCGCGCAGCACGCCAGCGCAGACGGTTTGCACGGCGTCGCCAATGTGAAAGAACCACACCCAGACCAGCAAGGGCAGGGCGGCCGCGGCGGCCGTGGTGTCGTGGGTGTATAGGCGGACGATGGGCTCGCGCAGCAATGCCACCAATCCCCCCGCCAATGCTGCGACCAGCAGCCCCCAGATCAGCGCATGCCGCCCCAGGCGCTGCGCCAGGGCGAGATCCCGCGCCCCCAGGGCCTGGGCCACCAGTGCCGTGGCGGCGCTGGACAGTGCGAGCGGCAGCATGAACATCATCGAGACCAGATTCACCGCGATCTGGTGCCCGGCCACCGCATTGGCGCCCAGACGGGCAATGAAGAAGGCCATGAAGGTGAAGCCCGTCACCTCCACCAGGATGGAGCCCCCCATGGGCAGGCCCAGGCGGACCAGGCCCATCAGTGCCGCGCGCTGCGGGCGGCTGTCCAGCCAGCGACCCAGAGCGAAGGGGCGGTAGTAGGGGTCGCGGCGCAGCAACTCGTGGGCGGCCAGCCACTGCAGACTCATGGCGATGGCCGTGGCCCAGCCACAGCCCGCCGCGCCCAGGCCCGGGATGGGCCCGCCGCCAAAGACCAACAAGGCCGTGAGCGGCACCTTCAATGCCAGCGCGCCCACCTGCAGTGCCATCACCGCCTTGGGGCGCGAGATGGCGGTGTTGAAGCCGCGAAAAGCGGTGAAGAGCAGGGCAGGTAGCAGGGCCAGGGCCATCGGACCCAGGTAGGCACGCACCTGCGCCGCCACAGCGCCTTCCAGCCCCGCCAAGCGGACGAAGGGCTCCGGCCAAGCCAGCAGGGCCATGCCGGGCAGGGCGAGCAGGAGGGCCAGCCACTGGGCTTGCTGCAGCTGAGCACCCGCGGCCGCGTGCTGCTGGGCACCGAACAGGCGTCCGGCGATGGGACCGATGGCCAGTACCACTCCCATCAGCCCGACAAAGACGGTGACATAGGCGGCCGAGCCCACCGCCAACGCCGCCAGGGCTTGGCTACCCAGGCGCCCGAGCATCAAGGTGTCGACGGTGGAAAAAGCCAGTACCGCCACCTGACCGATGAAGACCGGCCAGGCCATGGCGCGCAGTTGCTGTCCGCTTTGGAGAAAGGCCCTCACGCGGGACCGCCCTCTGGCGCAGCTTCCTGGGCGTTTGGCATGTCCCGGCTGCGCTCCGCGTAGCGGTTAAAGCGCCAGGCCGTGCCCTCGCGCTGAATGCGGCGCCAGACCGCTCGTTTGTGGAAGGGGTCCAGCTCGGGCCAGTGCCGCACCTCGGCAAAGCTGCGGCCGCAGCCCTTGCACTGCGCGTCGCCCTGGGCAGTGGAGCAAATGGCGATGCAGGGCGAGTCGGGTGTCTGCTCATACCAGGCCAGAAAGGCCTCGCGGGCCAGGCCCTGCAGGCGTTGCTCCTCCCACTGGGCGTCGTGGTAGTACACCATCAGCGCGTAGACCTCGGCCAAGGCCCGGACTTCTGCGCAGGCACTGATGCCATCGGCCGAGGGGCTGCGGGCGCGCCACCAGTTGATGGCGGCTTCCAGATCGGTGATGTGCAGCACGCCCATGGTCATGGCTTCCCGCATCGCTTAAGCCGTGAGTCCCATGCAGTCGCGAACCTCGCGCAGGGTCTTGCGCGCCAGCGCTCGGGCTCGCTCAGTGCCGACTTCGACCAGCCAGTGGACTTGCTTGGGGGCGGCCAAGTGCGACTCTGCGCGCTCACGCCAGATCGCCTGTTGGGGCAGCAGCCCTTCGAGCAGGGCTTCTTTGCAGTCCACGCAGCCCACTTTGGCGCTGCGGCAGGCTTGCGCCAGATCGGCCTGCTGTGCCGGGGGGGTGGTGACTTGGTGCAGCGGCCAGACCGGGCAGCGTTCGGGATCGCCGGGATCCTGTCGGTGAACGCGCTGTGGGTCGGTGGGCATGCGCAACACCTTGGTGCGTGTGCTGGCCGGGTCTTCGCGCATGGCAATGGTGTTGCCAGCGCTCTTGCTCATCTTCTGGCCATCCAGGCCGGGCAGGCGCGGCGCGTCGCTGAGGACGGCCTGGGGCAAGGGGAAGACGGTCCGCTCGGCCCTGTGGTTGAAGCGGCGGGCCAACTCGCGGCACAACTCAAGGTGGGCTGCCTGATCCTGACCGACCGGGACCCAATCGGCCTTGTAGGCCAGGATGTCGGCGGCCTGCAGCAGCGGATAGCCCAGGCGACCAAAGCTCGGATGCTGATCCGCAACTTCGCGAAAGCCCGGCACGCGCTCCAGCCAGCTCAGTGGCGTCCATAAAGAGAGCAGGGTGAACAGCTCGGCATGCTCGGGCATGCGACTCTGGATGAAGAGGGTGGCGCGCTGCGGGTCGATGCCGGCGGCCAGCCAGTCCACCACCATGTCGTAGACCGCGCCTTCTCCAAGCCGCTGGTCTTCCTGCGTCAGAGCATGCCAATCGGCCACGAAGAACAGGCAGTCATGCTCCTGCTGCAAGTTCAGCCAGGTCTTTAGCACGCCGTGATAGTGGCCGAGGTGCAAGGCGCCGGTGGGGCGCATGCCAGAGACGACGCGGGCAGGAGCGGTCATGGAACGGGGACGAAAAGGGGAGGCGATTCTAGGAGGCCCCTTCGACTGGCCACCTACACTGCCGCCCTATGAAAAAGAAGGTGGTGATTCTGATTTCCGGGCGTGGCTCCAACATGGAGGCCATCGTCCATACCGCGCGGCGCGAAGCTTGGGATGTCGAGGTCGCCGCGGTCATCAGCAACCGGCCGGAGGCGGCGGGCTTGGCCTTTGCCAAGGCGCAAGGCATTTCCACGGTCGCACTGGATCACAAGGCTTACCCGACACGGGAAGCGTTTGATGCGGCGCTGATGGACGCCATCGATGCCCACGCACCCGATGCGGTGGTGCTGGCGGGCTTCATGCGCATCCTCACCCCGGGCTTTACCGAGCATTACGCCGGCCGTCTGCTCAATATCCATCCCTCACTGCTGCCTGCCTTCCCCGGACTGCATACCCATCGCCGGGCGTTGGAAGCGGGTTGCCAGTTGGCCGGAGCGACTGTCCATTTGGTCACGGCCGAGCTTGATCACGGCCCCATCCTGGCGCAAGCCATGGTGCCGGTGCTGGCCGGCGACGATGAGGCCCGACTGGCGCAGCGCGTGCTCTCGCTGGAGCATCAGATGTACCCGCGTGCGCTGGCCTGGTTCCTGGCTGGCGAACTCCGCCAAGAGGGCGGCCGGATGCAGCACCGCGACGGTGCTGCCCAACTCTTTACCTGATATGCACCCCAAAGCACTGATCCCCTTGGCCGCCCAGTTGCTGGCCCGTGTGCTGCGCTTTGAGCAGCCCGCTGACGCGCTGGTCTCGGCCTTCTTCCGAGAGAACCGGGAGCTCGGCTCTCGTGAGCGCCACGCCTTGGCCGAAACCACCTACGCCGTGTTGCGCCGCCGCCTGCTCTACCAAAATCTGGCGCAGTCCGGCAAGGGGCCGATGGAGCGGCGTCTGGTGCTGCTGGCGTGGGCCGGTGAGCCGCGCGCGCTGGAGGCAGGAACCGAATCGGAGGAGCGCGACTGGCTGGCCAAGTGCGCCCGCATCGATCGCTCCAGCCTGCCCGCCAAGTTGCGCCATAACCTGCCGGACTGGGTGGCGCAGCCTCTGCAGGAGCAGTTGGGTGAGACTGAGTTTGAGGCACTCGCCGAAAGTCTGTTGCAGGGCGCGCCGCTGGACCTGCGTGTGAACACCCTGAACTTCAAGCGCGATGCCGTGCTGGAGGAGCTGAAGCCCCAAGGCGCCGGGGCCACCCCCTATTCGCCCTGGGGTCTGCGGCTGCAGGGGCGCCCTTCGTTGAATCAATGGCCGCAATTCAAGAGCGGTGCCATCGAAGTGCAGGACGAGGGCAGCCAGCTCTTGGCCTTGCTCCTGGATGCCAAGCGTGGCGAGATGGTGGCGGACTTTTGTGCTGGCGCCGGCGGCAAGACCCTGGCCCTGGGCGCGGCCATGCGCAACACCGGGCGGCTCTACGCTTTTGATGTCGCGGGTCATCGATTGGAGGCTTTACGGCCCCGCCTGGCGCGCAGCGGTTTGTCCAACGTCTATCCGATCCAGATCGCCCACGAGCGTGATGAGCGCATCAAGCGCTTGAGTGGCAAGCTCGACCGGGTGCTGGTGGACGCGCCATGCTCCGGCATGGGCACGTTGCGGCGCAATCCTGACCTGAAGTGGCGCCAGTCGCCCCAGGCTTTGGCGGATCTGGTGCAGCGGCAGCAAGCCATCCTGGCATCGGCGGCGCGCTTGCTCAAGCCGGGCGGCCGCCTAGTTTATGCAACCTGTAGCCTGTTGCAGGCAGAGAACGAAGGGGTGGCGCAAGCCTTTGATCAGGCGCATCCGGGTTTTCGACGCCTCGATGCGGCCGAACTCCTTTTGCCCCAAGTTCCCCGGGCCGCCGAGTTGGTCCAGGACGGTTGCCTGAGGCTTTGGCCGCATCGCCACCAGACCGACGGCTTCTTCGCGGCGGCCTGGGAGAAGGCGTGATTTGCACACGCTGGAGAAGGCGGGCTTGACGGGCCACAAAACGAAGCCTGGGTGAATTTGGAGCCTAGGCTCTAAAATCGCCGATTCTTTCGACTTGGCACCGCGCAAGCGGTGAAGCCTTCATGAATGCATGGACGACGGCCTTTGACGCCTTTGCAACCTGGGCGGGCAATGGCCTGAGCCACGCGAGCGGCTGGACGATGCTCCTGGTGCTGGCGGTGACCACGCACCTGACGATCCTGGGCGTGACCCTCTATCTGCACCGCTCGCAGGCCCATCGCGCGCTGGATCTTCACCCAGTGGTGTCGCACTTTTTCCGCTTCTGGCTGTGGCTCACGACCGGCATGGTCACACGCGAGTGGGTCGCCATCCACCGCAAGCACCACGCCAAGTGCGAGACCCATGACGACCCGCACAGCCCGCAGACGCGCGGCCTGAAGACGGTGCTGTTGGCCGGTTCGGAGCTCTATCGCGCGGAAGCCAAGAATGCCGAGACGATTGCCAAGTACTCGCTCGGCACTCCGACCGACTGGATTGAGCGCAATCTCTACATTCCGCACAGCGCGCTCGGCGTGTCCTTGCTGCTGGTGATTGAGTTGGCCCTGTTTGGCGGCTGGGGTGCGGCCATTTGGGCCACGCAGATGCTGTGGATTCCGATCAATGCGGCCGGCATCATCAATGGCATTGGCCACTTCTGGGGCTATCGCAACTTCGAGGCGCCGGATGCCTCGACCAACATCTCGCCGATTGGCTGGATCATTGGTGGCGAAGAGCTGCACAACAATCACCACACCTTCCCCACCTCCGCTAAGTTCTCGGTAAAGCGCTTCGAGTTTGATCTGGGCTGGGGTTACATCCGTGTGCTGCAGGCATTGGGCCTTGCCAAGCCGCGCAAGACGCCGCCGCGTGTGGTGGAAGGCGCTGTCCAGCCGGCCGACCGCGACACGCTGGAGGCGCTGATTGCCAATCGCTACGAAGTGATGGCCCGATTTGCCCGCGAGACCCGCGCAGCCTGCCGCGCCGAGCTGGTTCGCATCAAGGCTGAAGGTGCCAAGCACAGCGCCCGCTGGCAGCAATTCAAGCTGGCCAAGCGCTGGCTGCCGCGTGACGCCGACCGCATCCCGGCCCAGATGGGCGCGGAATTGGCGGCTGCGCGCCAGGCCAGCCCGGTGCTCGACCAGTGGGTGACGATGCGTGAAGAGTTGCGCCAGATGTGGACGCGTACCAATGTCTCGGCCGAGCAATTGGTCAAGGACCTCCAAGCTTGGTGTCAGCGCGCAGAGGCCTCTGGCATTGCTGAGCTGAGCGCGCTGTCGGTGCGCCTGCGCGCCACCCGTTTGCCTGCCATGGCCTGAGATCGGGTTCGCCCGGTCAACCCGGGCGAGTTCGCATCGTTTGGGTGGTGCCGCACGGCCCGCCTTCCTATACTCGAAGCGCCTGTCCGCCGTGCGGTCAGGCGCTTTTTTCTGGGAGTAGCTGATGCGACCATTTGTTCGTGCACCGTTGTTGGTGGGGCTGCTGGCCCTGTTGGGTGGGCCTGCCTTTTCTGCGGTTGAGCTTCAGTTTGGTGATCTGGCGAAGTTCTCTGACTTCGGGGAAACCGTGCGGGAGCGTGAGCGAAACGAGGCGGTCCTGCGTGCGCACATCCAAGCGCTGGCGCAAAGGTTGCCCAGTGGGCAGAGCCTGAGTATCGAAATCAAGGACGTCAACCTCGCTGGTGAAATGGAGCCAGTCGGTGGGCGATACATGGAGCGCCTGCGGGTGTTGCGCCAGGTCAGCATGCCGCGAATTGACTTGGAGTTCCGTCTGAGCCAGGGCGGCCAGGTGATTCGCCAGGGTGCCAGCACGCTCAGAAACATGAGCTATCTGGATGGGCGATTGCCCAGTCAGCTGAAGGGTGAGGCCCTTCAGCACGAGCGATTCCTGCTGGATGAGTGGTTCGAGAAGGACGTGCTCAAACCATAACTGGTGCGTGAATAAAAAAAGCCCGCTTCGAAGAGCGGGCTTTTTGTTGGGGCCTCTACAGCCGTGCTTACTTGAGCTTGATCTCTTTGTAGAGAACGTGCTTGCGAGCCTTGGGGTCGAACTTCATGAATTCCAGCTTTTGGGGCGTGGTCTTCTTGTTCTTGGCCGTGGTGTAGAAGTGGCCGGTGCCCGCAGTGGACTCCAGCTTGATCTTTTCGCGTCCGCCTTTTGCAGCCATGGTGTCGCTCCTTAAGTATTAGGCTTGACCGTGGGCACGCAGATCGGCCAACACGGCGTCAATGCCCTTTTTGTCGATCAGGCGCAGGCCAGCGTTGCTGATGCGCAGACGCACCCAGCGGTTCTCGCTTTCGACCCAGAAACGACGGTATTGCAGGTTCGGCAGGAACCGGCGCTTGGTTTTGTTGTTGGCGTGGGAAACGTTGTTCCCAACCATGGGCTTCTTGCCCGTGACTTCGCAGACGCGTGCCATGAGGACACTCCGATACTTTGAAACGGCCCTGTGGGCTGCCCATTGAGCAGCCCGTCAAGGGCCTCACCTCGCCATGCGCACAGCGTGCTTGGGTGGCGGTAACCCTTCTTGCGATCAGGCTCTGGCCCTAGGCACTTGCGTGCAAGAAACCAGCGGCCTACGTCCGCAAAAGCCCGCGAGTATAGCCCGAAAAGCCAGAGCAGCGTATTGGCTGCAGGGTGCAGCGCTTAAAGGCCGCTCTGCTCCAGGAATCGTTGGGCGTCCAGCGCGGCCATGCAGCCCGTTCCCGCACTGGTGATGGCTTGACGATAGACATGGTCTTGCACATCGCCGGCGGCAAACACGCCGGGCACGCTGGTCATGGTGGCAAAGCCTTCATTGCCCGACTTCGTCAGCAGGTAACCATCCTTCATCTCCAATTGACCGCTAAAGATACCGGTGTTGGGTTGGTGGCCGATGGCGATGAAACAGCCGTGCAGCGCAATGTCTTTAGTGGCACCGCCCTCGGTTTGCTTGATGCGTACACCGGTGACTCCGCTGGCGTCGCCCAACACCTCGTCCAAGGTGTGATGCAGGTGCAGCACGATCTTGCCGGCGGCAACTTTCTCCATCAGCTTGTCGATCATGATGGGCTCGGCGCGGAACTTGTCGCGGCGATGGATCAGATGAACCGTCGTGGCGATGTTGGAGAGGTAAAGGGCCTCTTCCACGGCGGTATTGCCGCCGCCCACCACGCAGACGTCGCGGTCGCGGTAAAAGAAGCCATCGCAGGTGGCGCAAGCGCTGACGCCGCGACCGGAGAACGCCTCCTCGCTGGGCAGGCCCAGGTACTTTGCCGAGGCGCCGGTGGCGATGATCAAGGTGTCGCAGGTGTAGCTGCCGCTGTCGCCCGTCAGGGTGAAGGGGCGGGCGCTCAGGTCGACGGCGTTGATGTGGTCAAACACGATCTCGGTGTTGAAGCGCTCAGCGTGCTGCTGGAAGCGCTGCATCAGCTCGGGGCCCTGGACGCCCATGACGTCGGCCGGCCAGTTGTCGACCTCGGTGGTCGTCATCAGCTGACCACCCTGGGCCATGCCGGTGATCAGCACGGGCTTCAAATTGGCGCGGGCGGCATAGATGGCTGCCGTGTAGCCGGCCGGGCCGGAGCCCAGGATGATCAGGCGGTGATGGGGCTTGCTCATGGTGTGTGTGCGGGGTGGCCCGGCTGGGCAGGGTTGCACCGGGGCGGCTGAGGGCCGGCGGTGATGAAGAATGCAGGCATTCTAGAAGTCGGCTCACATACGCCCATAGACGGGCTGTATCAAGGAGATTGCCATGGCCATGCTGTCCAACCTGGATCTGATCCGCCGAGTCCGCCTGTTTTCCATGCTCACGCCCGAGCAGGCGCAGTCGGTTGCCGACAGCGTGAGCAAGCGCCGCTTCAAGCGTGGCGAGGTGGTGGTGGAGCAGGGCACGCACAGCAATGCGCTCTTTTTGTTGCTCAACGGCCGCGCCCGGGTGCTGACTGCCGATCAACGCGGGCGTGAGGTCATCATGGCCGTGCTGGAGGCGGGTGACTACTTTGGCGAAATGAGCCTGATCGACGGCGAGCCCCCTTCGGCCACGGTTCGTTGCGAGCAACCGACCGACATGCTGGTGCTGGGGCGGCAGGAGTTCTCGCGGTGCCTGCCCGAGCCGAACAGCATGGCTTACGGCATCCTGCGCGGGCTGGTGGCGCGTCTGCGCAATGCTGACCGGCAGATTGAATCGCTCGCACTGCTGGACGTGTACGGGCGGGTGGCCCGAACGCTGCTGGACATGGCCGAGGACGACAACGGTCTGAAGATTGTGCGCGGCCGTGTGTCTCGGCAGGACATGGCCAAGGTCGTGGGGGCTTCTCGCGAGATGGTCAGTCGGGTGATGAAGGACCTGGAAGAACGCGGCCAGATCGAGACCCTGGAGGATGGCTCCGTGGTGCTCAAGCACATCGACTCGCCTGGGGCCAGCGACATCGACGAGTGACTGGGCGCTTTGGGCGGATCGCAGAGAATCCGCCCATGAGTTGGATTTCTTCCGAGGCGCGCGCCGCGCCGCAAGCGGCACGCCGCTGGGTTCGCACGCCGATTTGGCTGGTGCTCGGTGCCCTGGTGTGGATCTTGCTGGTCTTGGCGCTCTTGAGTCATGACGCCCAAGACAGCGCCTATTCCATTGCGACCGAACGCAGCCTCCCCCTGAACCGCCTGGGTGTGGTTGGGGCCTGGTTGTCGGACCTGCTGCTTTTCGGTCTGGGTTTTTCGGCCTGGTGGCTGGTCTTGGTGCTGGCGCGACATTGGCTCAGTCTGCTTGCCGCCCTGTGGCGCGACGAAGCACAGGGTGAAGCGGGCGCGGGCTGGCGCTGGGTTCTGGGCCTGCCGGTGCTGCTGGTGGCCTCCTGTGTGCTGGAGTGGACCCGGCTGTATGCCCTGGAGTCCCGCCTGCCGGGTCATGCGGGAGGTGTACTGGGCTATAGCCTTGGCCCCTGGGCCATGCAGTGGCTTGGCTTTGCGGGCTCCGGGCTGCTGGCCATTGCGCTGCTGCTGTGGGGCCTGAGCTGGGCTTTGAATTTCTCCTGGCTGCAGGTGGCTGAGCGCCTGGGTGCACGCCTAGAAGCCCTGCGTGAACGGCGCCGCAATGTGCGCGAACAGCAGGAGGACCGTCGCCTGGGTGAACAGGCCAAGGTGGAGCGCGAAGTCGAGGTGGCCCGGGTGGAGCAGCGCGAGGCTGAAGCCCCGCCGCGCATGGAGCCCCTCTTCATCGAGCCCGAGGTTGTGGAGTTGCCGCCTTCAACGCGGGTGGCGGCCGAGCGCCAGCAGCCCTTGTTCCAAGAGCTGGCGGACACCAAGTTGCCTCAGGTCGATCTGTTGGACGCCGCGCCGCCGCGCGTGGAGACGGTGACGCCCGAATCGCTGGAAATGACCAGCCGCATGATCGAGAAGAAGCTGCGCGACTTCGGCGTCGAAGTGCATGTGGTCGCGGCCTTCCCCGGCCCGGTGATCACGCGCTACGAGATCGAGCCGGCCACCGGGGTCAAGGGCTCGCAGGTGGTGAACCTCGCCAAGGATCTGGCGCGATCTTTGAGCCTGACCTCGATCCGCGTGGTTGAGACCATTCCGGGCAAGAACTACATGGCGCTCGAATTGCCGAACGCGCGTCGCCAGACCATTCGCCTGTGTGAAATCCTCGGCTCGCAGGTCTATCACGACGCGGCTTCGCTTCTCACCATGGCCTTGGGCAAGGACATCGTCGGCGCGCCGGTGGTGGCCGATCTGGCCAAGATGCCGCACTGCTTGGTGGCCGGCACGACGGGTTCTGGCAAGTCGGTGGGCATCAACGCCATGATCCTGAGCCTGCTCTACAAGGCCGAGGCGCGCGATGTGCGCCTGATCATGATCGACCCCAAGATGCTGGAAATGAGCGTCTACGAGGGCATCCCGCACCTGCTGTGTCCGGTGGTCACCGACATGAAGCAGGCCGGCAACGCGCTGAACTGGTGCGTGGGCGAGATGGAGCGCCGCTACAAGCTGATGAGCAAGCTGGGCGTGCGCAATCTGGCGGGCTACAACAAGAAGATTGCCGAGGCCAGCGCCAAGGAACAGAGCATTCCCAACCCCTTCAGCCTGACGCCCGAAGCGCCTGAGCCGCTCGAGCGCCTGCCGCACATCGTGGTGGTCATCGATGAGTTGGCCGACCTGATGATGGTGGTGGGCAAGAAGATCGAAGAGCTGATCGCCCGCCTGGCGCAGAAGGCGCGGGCTGCCGGCATCCACCTGATCCTGGCCACCCAGCGTCCATCTGTGGACGTGATCACGGGCCTCATCAAGGCCAACATCCCGACTCGCCTGTCCTTCCAGGTCAGCAGCAAGATCGACAGTCGCACCATCTTGGACCAGATGGGTGCCGAGGCCCTGCTGGGCATGGGCGACATGCTCTACATGGCCAGCGGCACGGGCCTGCCGGTGCGCGTGCACGGCGCCTTTGTCAGCGACGACGAGGTGCATCGCGTGGTTCAGTACCTCAAGGAACAGGGCGGCGAGCCCAACTACATCGAGGGCATTCTGGAGGGCGGGGTGTTGGAGGGCGAAGGCGGCGATGCGCCAGCCGGCGGCGGCAGCGCCGATGGCGAGTCAGACCCCATGTACGACCAAGCGGTGGCGGTGGTGCTGGAGCACAAGCGGGCCTCTATTTCGTTGGTCCAGCGCCATCTGCGCATTGGCTACAACCGCGCCGCCCGCTTGCTGGAGCAGATGGAAAAGTCCGGTCTGGTCTCGAGCATGGCCACCAATGGCAATCGCGACATCATCGTGCCGCGTCGAAACGAAGAATGAAGTCCATATCCTGTTTTCTGGCCGCTGCCTTGTCGGTCTTCCTGGCCGGCTCCCTGCAGGCCGCTGGCCTCGATCAGCTGCTGCGCTTTCAGCGCGAGATCCAAAGTGCGCGCGTGCAATTCACGCAGACCGTGAGCTCGCCCGACGGCAAGAAGCAGCGTCAGACGCGCGGCCAGTTTGAGTTTCAACGCCCCAATCGCTTCCGCTTTGATTACGCCGCACCGCAAAGCCAGATCCTGATCGGTGATGGCAAGAAGGTCTGGATGATCGACCCCGATCTGAACCAGGCCAGCAGCCGCGCACTCGATCAGGTGTTCAGCAGCACCCCGGTGGCCTTGCTGGCCGGCGCCTCGCTGGGCGAGGCCTTTGAGCTCAAGGACGATGGTCAGAGCGGCGATCTGGCCTGGGTGGCCGCGCGCCCCAAGCAGACGGATGCCGGCATCCAGAGCCTGCGCATTGCGCTGCGGGGGCGCGAGTTGGCGCAACTGGAAATCGTCGATGGTCTGGGACAGCGCTCGCGCATGGTGTTCCAGGGCTTTGAGGCCAACGCCAAGATCGAGCCCGAGCGGCTGCGCTTTGCGCCGCAGCCCGGCATGGACGTGATCGAAGGCCAGTGAACGCACCCGAATGTCGGCTGATCTGACGGCTGATCTGTTCGCGACGGCCCCGCGCGTACCGCTGCCCGAACGACTGCGGCCACAAAGCCTGGAAGAGGTGGTGGGCCAGCAGCATTTGTTGGGCCCGGGCAAGGTGCTGCGGGTGGCCGCCGAGCGCCAGCAGCTGCATTCCATGATCCTGTGGGGGCCACCGGGTGTGGGCAAGACCACCCTGGCGCGCTTGCTGGCGCGTTCCAGCGGCCTGCCTTTCATCTCGATCAGTGCCGTGCTGGGTGGGGTGAAAGACATCCGCGATGCGGTCGAGCAGGCGCGGTTGAGCGGCCAGGCCCTGGTGTTTGTCGATGAGGTGCATCGCTTCAACAAGGCGCAGCAGGATGCCTTCCTGCCCCATGTTGAGTCGGGCCTCTTTGTCTTCATCGGCGCCACCACCGAGAACCCCTCCTTCGAAGTCAATGCGGCCTTGCTCTCGCGGGCGCGGGTGCATGTGTTGCAGGCCCTGACCGAGGACGAGCAGCTGAGCCTCGTGGCGCGCGGCGCGCAGGCGATGGGGGCCACCATCGATGGCCCTTCTGCCCAGACCTTACTGGCTTGGGCCGACGGCGACGCCCGGCGTTTGCTCAATGGTGTGGAAGCCGTCGCCCTGGCAGCGGACTCCATCACGCCGGAGCGCGTGCGCGAAGTGCTGGGCGAGCGCCAGCGCCGCTTTGACAAGGGCGGCGACAACTTCTACGACCAGCTCTCGGCCTTTCACAAGTCGGTGCGCGGCTCCGACCCCGATGCCGCCATCTATTGGCTGGTGCGCATGCTGGATGGGGGCGCCGACGGCAAGACCCTGAGCCGGCGCATGCTGGCCATCGCTGCCGAGGACATCGGCCTGGCCGATCCGCGTGCCCTGCAGCTCGCCGTGGCCGCCAGTGAGACCTTTGAGCGCCTCGGCTCCCCCGAGGGCGAGCTGGCCCTGGCCGAGGCCGCGCTCTATCTGGCTGTGGCGCCCAAGAGCAATGCGGCCTATCTGGCGCTCAAGGCCGCACGCGCTCAGGTGGCGGCCGATGGCGCGTTGCCCGTGCCTTGGCATCTGCGCAATGCGCCCACGCGATTGATGAAGGAGCTGGGTGCCGGCGCCGAGTATCGCTACGCGCACGACGAGCCCGAGGCCTTTGCAGCCGGGCAGACCTATCTGCCTGAGGCCTTGGTTGGCCGCCAGTTTTATTCACCCAGTCCGCGCGGGCTGGAGGGCCGTATCGCTGAAAAGCTGGAGCGTCTGCGCGCCGCCAATCAGGAGTCGGCTATAGGTAGATCGTCAGAAGCGGCAGACCGCTGATTTGCGCGTCCAGGCGCTGACCCGCACGCACCGGCAGGGCGGGGGCCAGGGCGCCGGTGGTGATCCACTCGCCGGCTTGCAATCCAGTCTGCCCCTGCTCCTGAAGCAGTTTGTGCAGTCGCTCCAGTGCGCGCAGCGGGCTGCCAAGCACCAGGGCACTGCCACCCTCGCTCACCGCGGCGTCGACTTGCAGGCGTGCTTCCAGGGTGTCCCAATTCACCGCATCGGGGGGCAGTGGCGGTCCCAGGCTGAGCCCCTGATGCACTCCACCGGCCGCAATCGAGGCCGGCACCGGAAAGCTCCACGCGGTGTAAGGGCGGTCCACCCACTCCAGCCCCAGCGCGATCTGGTCCACGCAGGCCCGCAGTGCCTTCAGGTCCGCATCGGGCGGCGGTGTGGTTCCTAGGTGCAGCACCAGTTCCAGCTCTACCTTGGGCTCACGGGTTGGGGTGAGCTCGGGCTGCCACAGCGGCCCCATGCGTTCGGCGTAGAGCCAGCCCCAACTCGGCGCCTGTAGGCCCAGCGCCGGCCACAGCTCCTGCCGCGTATGGCCGATCTTGCGGCCCGCTGGCTGCCAGCCTGCTGCCAGGCGGCGCTGATGCAAAGCCTGCGCACAGGCATAGGCGGCAGGTAAGTCCAGGTCCGGCACGGGGCAGGGCGGGCCGCCGCCGTCCATCGCGGCGTGCAGGGCGTCGATTTCTTGGGGGGTCATAGTGGGTAGCCCCGCAGCGGAATCACCGCGCGCATCGCAAAGGCCGTGCGCACCCGCGCCACATGCGGAAAGGCCGAAATCTTGTGCCGGTGTACCGCTTCATAGCCCGCCATGTCGGGCACCGCGACGCGCAGCAGGTAATCGAAGTCGCCGCTCATCAGATGGCACTCCAGCACATCGGGGCAGGCCGCCACGGCGCGCTCGAAGGCGTCCAGTGCGGCATTGGTCTGGTTGGAGAGCGTCACCTCGATGAACACCGTCAGTTCGCGCCCGATGGCCGCGCCACTGAGCTCGGCCCGGTAGCCGCGGATCACCCCGCTGTGCTCCAGGCGCTGCAAGCGCCGCAGGCAGGCCGAAGGGGAGAGCGCCACGGCTTCCGCCAGCTCGGCATTGCTCAGGCGCCCGTCGGCCTGCAGGCGCACCAGCATGGCACGGTCTGTTCGGTCAATTTTTGTCGTGTCCAAGCGCACTCTCTTCGGTGAATCGGCTGCGGATATCTTAAAGATTCGCAGAATCTTGCAGAAACCGGGTAGTTACCCAGGCCTCTTTCGAACGCCCATTCGAAGCGCTTAGGGCCAACATTCCGCCTTTCTCTACCCCTAGCGGAGCAGCACCATGCGCATCGGCGTCCCCACCGAAATCAAGAACCATGAGTACCGTGTCGGCCTGACGCCGCCCAGCGTGCGTGAGCTGACGGCCGCCGGCCACACCGTGCTGCTGCAGTCCGGTGCCGGCAAGGGCATTGGTTGCTCCGATGCCGAATACCAGGCTGCCGGCGCGCAGATCCTGCCCGACGCCAAGGCGGTGTTTGACCAGGCCGAGATGATCGTCAAGGTCAAGGAGCCCCAGCCCACCGAGACCGCGATGCTCAAGAAGGGCCAACTGCTCTTCACCTATCTGCACCTGGCACCGGACCCCGAGCAGGCAGAAGGCCTGATCAAGAGCGGCTGTACGGCCATTGCCTACGAAACCATCACCGACGCGCGCGGTGCCCTGCCGCTGCTGGCGCCGATGAGTGAAGTGGCCGGTCGCATGGCCATTCAGGTGGGTGCCGTGGCGCTGCAAAAGGCCAATGGTGGCCGTGGCGTGTTGCTCGGTGGCGTGCCCGGCGTGGCGCCGGCCAAGGTGGTGGTCATCGGCGGCGGCGTGGTGGGCACGCATGCCGCGCGCATGGCCATGGGCCTGGGCGCCGAGGTGGTGGTGCTGGACCGCTCGCTGCCGCGCCTGCGCCAGCTCGACGAGGTCTTCGGCGGCCGTCTGGTCACCCAGTACGCCAACATCGACAACACCGAGGCCGCCGTGCTTTCGGCCGATCTGGTGGTGGGTGCGGTGCTGGTGCCCGGCGCCTCGGCCCCCAAGCTGATCCGTCGCGAGCAACTCAGCCGCATGAAGCCCGGCGCCGTGATCGTGGACGTCGCCATCGACCAGGGCGGCTGCTTCGAGACCTCGCACGCCACCACGCATGCCGAACCCACCTACGAGGTCGACGGCATCGTTCACTACTGCGTCGCCAATATGCCCGGCGCCGTGCCGCGCACCTCGGCCTTTGCGCTGAACAACGCGACGCTGCCCTTCACCTTGGCACTGGCCAATAAGGGTTGGAAGGCGGCCTGCGCGGCCGATGCCCATCTGGCCAACGGCCTGACGGTGCACGAAGGCCAGATCACCTTCGAGGCCGTGGCGCGCGACCTGGGCAAGCCTTACGTCGATCCCAAGACCTTCTGGTCTTGATTCCAGTGTGAAACACCCGCTGGGGTCCAGCGGGTTATCCCAGGCCCGATCCCGGGCCGAGGGGCTCTCATAATCCGCCGCGCTCTATGAAGCGTGCACGAGGAGAGCCCCTTGGAAGTCTTTGTTCAACAACTCATCAATGGCCTGGTGCTGGGGGCGATGTACGCCCTGGTGGCGCTGGGCTACACGATGGTGTACGGCATCATCAACCTGATCAATTTCGCGCACGGCGAGATCTTGATGATCGGGGCCCTGGTCAGCTGGACCGTGATCGGTGCGCTCGCCGGCTCGGGCCTGCCGGGCTGGGCCTTGATGCTCGTGGCGCTCTTGTGCGCCATCGTCGTGTGTTCGGTGGTCAATTTCTCCATCGAGAAGATCGCCTACCGGCCGCTGCGCAACGCGCCGCGCCTGGCCCCCTTGATCACCGCCATGGGCATGAGCCTGCTGCTGCAGACCCTGGCCATGGTGATCTGGAAGCCCAATCCCAAGCCTTTCCCGCTGCTCCTGCCCACCGAGCCCTTTGACCTCGGCGGGCCGGTGATCTCGGTCACCCAGGTGCTGATCCTGGGCACGACGGCGGTGCTCTTGGCCGCGCTGATGTGGCTGGTCAATAAGACCAAGCTGGGCCGCGCCATGCGCGCCACCGCCGAGAACCCCAAGGTGGCGGCGCTGATGGGCGTCAAGCCCGACTTCGTGATCTCGGCCACCTTCGTGATCGGGGCCACGCTCGCGGCCGTGGCCGGCCTGATGTGGGCGGCCAATTACGGCGTGGCCCAGCACAGCATGGGTTTCATGCCGGGCCTCAAAGCCTTCACGGCCGCAGTGCTGGGGGGCATTGGCAACCTGGCCGGCGCGGTGGTGGGCGGGCTCTTGCTGGGGCTCATTGAGGCCATCGGCGCGGGCTATCTGGGCGACCTGACCGGCGGCGTGCTGGGCAGCCACTACGCCGACATCTTTGCCTTTGTGGCGCTGATCCTGGTGCTGACCTTGCGGCCTTCCGGCCTCTTGGGCGAGCGCGTTGCTGATCGAGCCTGAAGGAGCTTGCACATGAACAAGAAACTCATCACCTTCCTGGGCTGCGCCGTGCTGCTCTTGGGCCTGCCGCTCTTTGCGCAGCAGTTCGGCAACGGGCCGGTGCGCATTCTGGACACCGCCTTGCTCTACGTGCTGCTGGCCTTGGGGCTGAACATCGTGGTGGGCTATGCCGGTCTGCTGGACCTGGGCTATGTGGCCTTCTATGCGGTGGGCGCCTACATGTTTGCGCTCCTGGCCAGTCCGCACTTGCTGGAGAACTTCCCAGCCATCGCGGCAGCCTTCCCCAATGGCCTGCACATGCCGCTGTGGGTCGTGATCCCGCTGGGCGCGGGGCTGGCGGCGATGTTTGGTGTGCTCCTGGGCGCACCGACCTTGAAGCTGCGCGGCGACTACCTGGCCATCGTGACCCTGGGCTTTGGAGAAATCATCCGCGTGTTCATGAACAACCTGGAGCACCCGGTCAACCTCACCAACGGCCCGCGCGGCATCGGCCAGATCGACTCGATCTCGGTGTTCGGCGCCTCGCTGTCGCAAAAGACCGAGCTCTTTGGCATCGAGCTGCCCGGCGTGACCCTGCACTACTACCTCTTCCTCGTGCTGGTGGTGGTCTCGGTGCTGATCTGCTGGCGGCTGGAGAACTCGCGCATCGGCCGCGCCTGGATGGCCATCCGCGAGGACGAGATCGCCGCCAAGGCCATGGGCATCAACACCCGCAACTTGAAGCTCTTGGCCTTCGGCATGGGTGCCACCTTTGGCGGTGTGGCCGGGGCCATGTTTGCCGGCTTCCAGGGCTTTGTGAGTCCGGAGTCCTTCAGCCTGCAGGAGTCGGTGCTCATCGTGGCCATGGTGGTGCTGGGCGGCATGGGGCACTTGCCCGGCGTCATCCTGGGCGCGCTGCTGCTGGCGGCCCTGCCCGAGGTGCTGCGCTATGTGGCCGGTGACATCCAAAGCCTGACCGATGGGCGCATCGACGCCGCCATCCTGCGCCAGATGCTCGTGGCCCTGGCCATGATCGTCATCATGCTGATGCGCCCGCGCGGCCTGTGGCCCGCCCCCGAGCACGGCAAGCCCGCGCCGAAGCCCCAAGCCTGAGGATCAGCCCATGAGTCAAAACATCGTTCTCAAAGTCCAGGGCGCCAGCAAACGCTTCGGCGGCGTGCAGGCCCTCTCGGAGGTGGGCATCACCATCGAGCGCGGCCAGGTCTACGGCCTGATCGGCCCCAACGGCGCGGGCAAGACCACCTTCTTCAACGTCATCACGGGCCTGTATGTGCCCGATGGCGGCCACTTCGAGCTCGGCGGCAGCGCCTACAAGCCCGCGGCCGTGCACCTGGTGGCCAAGGCCGGCATTGCACGCACCTTCCAAAACATCCGCCTCTTCCCCGAAATGACCGCCGCCGAGAACGTCATGGTGGGGCGGCACGTGCGCACGCACTCGGGCCTCTTGGGCGCCATCCTGCGCACCCCCGCCTTCAAGGCCGAAGAGCAGGCCATCGAGGCGCGCGCCCGCGAGTTGCTGGACTACGTGGGCATCGGCAAGTACGCCGACTTCCGCGCCCGCACCCTCTCTTACGGCGACCAACGCCGGCTGGAGATTGCGCGGGCCCTGGCCACCGACCCGCAGCTGATCGCGCTGGACGAACCCGCTGCCGGCATGAACGCCACCGAGAAGGTGGTGCTGCGCGAGCTCATCGACCGCATCCGCAAGGACGGCCGCACGATTCTCTTGATCGAGCACGACGTCAAGCTCGTGATGGGCCTATGCGACCGCGTCACCGTGCTGGACTACGGCAAACAGATCGCCGAAGGCACCCCGGCCGAGGTGCAAAGCAACGCAAAAGTCATCGAGGCCTACCTCGGCGCAGGACATTGACCCACCCCCGAAGCGGCTGCGCCGCCTCCCCCTCAAGGGGGCGCCGCCAGTGGCCCGGCCAAGCCGGTTCCACGGCGGCCGCTTGATAGGTCGAGCACCTCCGCGGCCGGAGCCGAAATGAAAGGATCGAAATGAAAGACATCTTGCTGCAAGTCGAGAACCTCAAGGTCGCCTACGGCGGCATCCAGGCCGTCAAGGGCGTGGGCTTTGAGGTGCGCGAGGGCGAACTGGTCAGCCTGATTGGCGCCAACGGCGCGGGCAAGAGCACCACGCTCAAGGCCGTCACCGGGCTGCAACCGGTGGCCGATGGCGACATCAAATACCTGGGCCGCAGCATCCGTGGCCAAGGCGCCTGGGACCTGGCCAAACAAGGCCTGGTGATGGTGCCCGAAGGGCGCGGCACCTTCACCCGCATGACCATCGTCGAGAACCTGCAGATGGGCGCCTACACGAGGAGCGACAAGGCGGGCATCGAGTCCGACATGGAGCGCGTGTTCACCTTCTTCCCGCGTCTCAAAGAGCGCCGGGATCAGCTGGCCGGCACCATGAGCGGGGGCGAGCAGCAGATGCTGGCCATGGGTCGCGCGCTGATGGCGCGGCCCAAGCTCTTGCTGCTGGACGAGCCCAGCATGGGCCTGTCGCCCATCATGGTGGACAAGATCTTCGAGGTCGTGAACGAGATCCACGGCCAAGGAGTGACGGTGCTGCTGGTGGAGCAAAACGCCAGCCGCGCGCTGCAGATCGCCAGCCGCGGCTATGTGATGGAGAGCGGCCTCGTCACCATGACCGGCCCCGGCAAGGAGCTGCTGGCCGACCCCAAGGTGCGCGCGGCTTACCTTGGCGAGTAAGCCTCAAGCCGAGCATGAAAACGGGGCCTGCGGGCCCCGTTTTCATTTGTCGTTCCGCGAGCTCAGGCCGGCTTCACGAGCAGGCTCTGCGCCCAGGCATCGGCCTCGGCGGCCGGGGTGCGGCCGCTGGTCTTGATGCGGGCCAGCAGCTCATCCACGCGTTCTGCAATGCGGCTGACCTCGGCCATCACCGCGCCTTCTTCGCCTTCATTGCGGTACTCCCGCGCCACCGAAATGATGCCGCCCGCATTGACCAGGTAGTCGGGCAGGTAGGTGATGCCCTGCTTGGCCAGCGCGTCACCGTCGGCGGGCAGGGCCAGTTGGTTGTTGGCGGCGCCACAGATCAGCTTGGTTTGCAGTGCGGGGATGCTGGTGGCGTTGAGCGAGGCCCCCAGCGCGCAGGGCGCCAAGACGTCGCAGGGCACGGCCAGGATCTGCTCCACGCCCACCACGGTGGCGCCGAACTGGGCTTGGGCCTTGGCGGTCTTGGCGGGGTCGATGTCGGCCACGATGAGCTGGGCGCCGGCCTTGTGCAGGAACTCGGCCAGATGCCAGCCCACGGCGCCCAGGCCCTGGATGGCGACCTTCAGGCCTTGCAGATCACTGCGGCCCAGCACCATCTTGGCGCCGGCCTGGATGGAGACGAACACGCCCCAGGCGGTCTTGGGGCTGGGGTCGCCGCCGAAGGCGCCTTCGCGCGGAATGCCCGAGACGTATTGCGTCAGGGCCTGCACGCCGCGCATGTCGGCGGTGGTGGTGCCCACGTCCTCGGCGGTGATGTAGGCGCCTTGCAGGCTGTCCACGGCGCGCGCAAAGGCGGCAAAGAGGGCGGCGCGGTCAAAGTCGCCCTTGGGCTTGACGATCACGGCCTTGCCGCCGCCAAAGGGCAGGCCGGCCAGGGCGTTCTTCATGCTCATGCCCTGCGAGAGGCGCAGCGCGTCGTGGTGCGCGGCCAGATCGTTTTCGTAGGCCCACAGGCGGCAGCCGCCGAAGGCAGGGCCACGGGCGGTGCTGTGCACCGCAATCATGGTGCGCAAGCCGCTGGCGGCGTCGGCGGCGATCAGCACGCGCTCGTGCGGGGCTTGGTGGGGCAGGCCGAAAAAGGAAGGCATGGGGTAGGGCTTTCTCAGGGGGGGATGACAGGGCCGGTCGCACTTGTGGCGCGGCGGCCGGGAGGGTGCTCAGGCGAGCTTCAGGGATCTTGGAAGCCGCCCGAACGAAGGGTGATGACGAGGGTATCGCGAACGCCACGCTCCGCCCCTTCCGGTTGGATGGGGGTGGCTTCGTGGATCACACGCGGATCATCCAGCAGCAAGAGGCTGCCGGGTTCGGTGAGGGTGAAGCGCTGGCCGGCCGGCCCGGCGGCCTCGAAGACGCGGGTTTCGCCGCCCTTGAGGTGCTGGCGTTGCATCAGGAGCACGGCCACCAGGTCCACGCCGTCGCGGTGCGCGCCTTCGGGCGTGGGGCGGCCGATGCCGCCCTCGGTGTCGATGCGAAAGCAGTGGGCCTCGGTGAACCAGGGCTGGGCGCCTCGCAAAGCATCGGCACTGCGGGCCAGTCGGCGCAGAAGGGCTTGCCACACCGGCCGCGGGGGCAGCGCCGGGTCCAGGGGCTCGAACCAGCGCTCGATGCCCCCGTGCAAGGCGTTGTAGTCCAGCGGCTGCCAGTGCGCGCGGTGCGGCACCTCGTCCACGCGATCACCGGTCACCACAAAGCTGCCGTGGCGGCGTGAGCGGTAACGCCCGCCGTCGCGCAGATAGGCATCGGGGGGCAGGTCATTCCAGAAGGGCTGCAAGGCCAGCAGCTCGGCCAGCGGTGCACCCAGCCACTGCTCGCAGCCTTGGGGCGAGAGCACGGCATAGCCTTGGCCGCAGAGCGCGGTGTCGGCCTGGTCGCCGTCGACAAACGGGGGCTTGAACATCGATCAGCCGTGCTTATCAGCCTCAGAGGTGAAGGAATCGGCGTAGAAGGCCTCATCGGGCAAGCCGGCTGCCGCGTAGTCGCGCTTGGCCGACTCGACGACGATGGGCGCGCCGCAGGCGTAGACCTCATGGCCGCTCAAGTCCGCCTGGTCCTGCAACACGGCCTGGTGCACAAAGCCGGTGCGGCCGCTCCAGCCGTCCTCGGGCAGGGCGTCTGAGCACACGGGCACGTAGCGCAGCCAGGGCAGGCGGTTGGCGGCGGCCACCACCCAGTCGTGCAGATACAGATCGGCTGGGCGGCGCCCGCCCCAATACAGGCTGACCGCGCGCGTGTTGCCCTCGGCTTCGAGCTGCTCCAGCAAGGCCTTGATGGGTGCAAAGCCGGTGCCACTGGCCAGGAAGACCATGGGCTTGTTGCTCTCGCGGCGCAGGAAGAAGCTGCCAAACGGTCCTTCGGCGCGCAGGATGTCGCGCTCCTTCAGGGCGCTGAAGGCATGGTCGGTGAACTTGCCGCCTGGCATGTGGCGAATGTGCAGCTGGGCCTGGTTCTCCAGGCTGCCGGGGGCATTGGCCATGGAGTAGGCGCGGCGGCTGCCATCGCGCAGGATGAACTCGAGGTACTGGCCGGCGTGGTACTGAAAGCTCTGGTTGGCCGGCAGTTGCAGGGTGAGCAGCAGCACATCGGCGGCGGGCTTGGCCACGCTGGCCACGCGCACCGGCATCTTCAGCACCGGGTGCAGGCCCTCGGCCGGCACATTGCGCGCCTCCAGCGTGCAGTCGGTCTGCGGCGTGGCGCAGCAGGTCAGGATGAAGCCGGCAGCTTCCTCCTCGGCGCTCAGGGCCTTGCTCTGGTGCACCCCGTGGATGACGCGGCCTTCGATGAGCTTGCATTTGCAGCTGCCACAGGCGCCGTCCTTGCAGCCATAGGGCAGGGGAATGCCTTGCTCGATGGCGGCGGCCAGGATGGTGGCGTCGCGCGGCACTTCCAGGGTGCGGCCGGCGGGCTGAACGGTGACGGTCAGGGACATGGGGAGCAGGGGCTGAAACTAGACTGGCGCGCATTGTCATAGGAAGACGGTATGCGGCTCTTGGTGGTGGGGTGTGGTGATGTGGGGCAGCGCTTTTTGGGCCTGCTGCCCTTGGGCGTTGCGGTGACGGTGCTGGCGCGCGACCCCGACAAACTGGCCGCCTGGCGCGGCAGCGGCGTGCGCCTGCTGCGCGGCGATCTGGACCAACCAGCCAGCCTGGCACGCCTGGCCGGCGCCTTTGATGCGGTGCTGCACCTGGCGCCGCCGCCGGGAGCCGGGGGCCAGGACAGCCGCACCCGTCACCTGCTGGCTGCGTTGGGGCGCGGCCACGCGCCACGTCGATTCGTCTATGTCTCGACCACCGGGGTCTATGGCGACTGCCAGGGCGCGCGCATTGACGAGACCGCGCCGCGCCGCGCCGCCACCGAGCGCGCCCGCCGCCGGGTGGATGCCGAAGACCGGTTGCGCGACTGGGCCCGCAGCCACGCCGTGGCCTTGGCCATCCTGCGCGCACCCGGCATCTATGCCGCCGACCGCGAGGGCCATCCGCGCGAACGCCTGCTGGCCGGGCGGCCGCTGCTGCGGCCCGAGGACGATGTGTTCACCAACCACATCCATGCCGATGACCTGGCCCGGGCCTGCTGGCGTGCGCTCTTCCTGGCCGGCCCGCTGCGCGCCTACAACGTGGTGGACGACAGCGAGCGCCGCATGGGCGAGCACTTCGACCTGGCGGCCGACCGCCTGGGCCTGCCGCGCGCGCTGCGCGTCTCCCGGGCCGATGCGCAGCAGCTGCTCACCCCCATGCAGCTGAGCTTTCTGGGCGAGTCGCGCCGCATCGGCAATGCGCGCATGAAGCGCGAGCTGCGGCTGCGGCTGCAATACCCACTTCCAGAGCAGGGTTGGTAGGGCTGGAAAACCCCAGGGAATTGGCGGCGGCGGCGGGGACTTTTTTTTGATTGAATGGGCCCGGGGAGCCCATCCAACAAACAGCCGAGACCCACGATGCTGAAAACCTTCCTGCGCCCCTCCGTCGCCCTGATGCGGGCCCTGCCGCTGGCGCAAAAGTTCGCCATCGTCTGCCTGGCGGCCCTGGTGCCCTTGTTCTACCTGCTCTACACGGTGGTGAGCGACCGGCACGGGGTGTACGAGTTCACCGAGCGCGAGGTCAAGGGCATTGCGGCCATCAAGGCCTTTGACGGTGCCTACGTGCCGGTGATGGGCTGGCGCGGTGCCTTTGCTGGCTCGGTGGCCGGGCAGGATGGCGCAGCGGCCCGGCGCGACGGCTATGTGGCCGAGGCCGAGAAAGAACTTGTCGGCTTTGAAACCTATTTGAAGGACAGCGGCGACCCGCTGGCCCTGGCGCCCGAGTTCACCAAACTGCGCCAGAAGTGGGCCGCTGTGCGCGCGGGCACGCCCAAGAACGCACTGGAGGCTTTTGAGCAGGCCGATGCGATGGTGGCAGCGGTGCGCGGCTTCATCGAGTACATCGCCAACAACTCCAATCTGGCGCTGGACCCCGATGTGGACACCTATGCGCTGATGCTGGCCTACACCAGCGAGGTGCCGCGCCTGATGGATGCGCTCGCACGGGTGCGCAGCGTGGGCCGCTTCCTGGCCGACGGCAAGATTGCCGATGACCCCGAGATGTTCATGGCGCTGCACAACGCTGATGCCCTGTTGGATGAGTATCTGGAGCGCGCCGGCGCCGTCTACGCCCAGGCCAAGCAGGCCAACCCCGAGGCCCTGAGCGCGCTGCGCCCCGAGATCCTGGAGCATGTGGAGGCCAAGGTGGTGTCGCGCATCGACAGTGAGTTCGCTTGGGGGGCCGCGCCCAAGGCCGACGGCAGCGAGTGGGGCAAGACGGTGAATGCCGTGTTGCACGAGATCGAAGAGCTACACGACCAAGGCGGCGATCTGCTGCAAGCCTTGCTGCATGTGCGCGAGGCCAAACTTCAAAGCCAGATCTGGACGGCCCTGGGCCTGGCCTTCGCCTTCATGGCCGTCGCTGCCTATTTGCTGGCGGGCTTCTACACCGCTGCGCAGAGCAGCTTTTCGGCCCTGGGCCGGCGCATTGCCAAATTGGGGCAGGGCGACTTTGGCAGCAGCGCAGCGCTGGAGGGGCGCGACGAATTGGCGCGCTCGGGCAACCAGCTGGCCGATGCCATGGGCAGTCTGACCCTGCTGGTGCTGCAGGTGCGCTCCACCTCCGAAGAGATCAGCAGCTCGGTGGCCGAGATTGCCGCCGCCAATCAAGACCTCTCAGAGCGCGGCTTGCGCTTGGCCGCCGTGGTGGAAGAAACCAGCGCCAGCACCACGTCGCTGGAGCAGGCGGTCGGCGACAACATGGCCAGCGCCCAAGAGGCCAACGAGTTGGTGCAGAGCACCGCCCAGGTGGCAGGCCGGGGCGGCGCGGTGGTGGAGCAGGCCGTCAAGGCCATGAACGACATCACCGCCAGCAGCCGCAAGATCGGCGACATCATCCAGGTGATCGACTCCATCGCCTTCCAGACCAATATCCTGGCGCTGAACGCGGCGGTTGAGGCCGCCCGGGCCGGCGAGCAGGGCCGAGGCTTTGCCGTGGTGGCCAGCGAGGTGCGGGCCTTGGCGCAGCGCAGTGCGGCGGCGGCGCGCGAAATCAAGGGTCTCATTCAGGACTCGATTGACAACGTCACCAGCGGCGGCGCGCATGTCAACGAGGCGGGCAACACCATGACCGAGATGGTCACGGCCATCGGGCGCATCACCGAGCTGATGGCGGACATCAATCTGCACAGCAGCGAGCAGGCGCAGCAGATCCGAGAACTGGGCGCTGCCATCCGCGAAGTGGATCGCACGGTGCAGGAGAACGCCGCCATGGTGGAGCAGACCGCGGCCACGGCCGCCGGCCTGAACGACCGCGCCGCTTCGCTGGCCCGCGCGGCTTCGCAGTTCCGCACCGACATCTAGGAGGGCTTCATGCGCAACAACCAGCCTGTCTCCGGGCGCGAGTTCCCCTTTCCGGTCGGCAAGACCCTGGTCAGCGTGACCGACCTCAAGGGCCGCATCACCTTTTGCAACAAGGCGTTCATCGAGGTCAGCGGCTTCACGGCCGAGGAACTTTTGGGTCAGCCGCACAACCTGGTGCGCCACCCCGACATGCCCGAGGAGGCCTTCCGCGACCTCTGGGACACCATCCAGAAGGGCTTGCCCTGGCGTGGGCCGGTGAAGAACCGACGCAAGAACGGCGACCACTACTGGGTGATGGCCAACGCCACGCCGATGAAGGACGGGGACCGGATTACCGGCTATTTGTCCGTGCGGGTGCCCTGCCCGCGCACGGTGGTGGAGCAGGCCGAGCGGGCCTATGCCCAGATGCGCGCCGAGGCGGCTGCGGGTCAGCGCAAGCTGGCGCTGGAGCAAGGGCAATTCCGGCGCGTGGACCGATTGGGGGCGCTGGTCCAGCGCATGCTCCCAGGCGAGCAGGCCTGGCTTTTTGGCCTGGCGCTGATGCCGGTGGCGGGCGCGCTGGCGGCCGGCTGGTGGCTGCCCAAGACGGCGGGGCTGCTGGTGGGCCTGGGATTGGCCGGGCTGGGGATGTGGAGCCTGAAATCGGTGCTGCAGGCACCGCTGCGTCGGCTTCTGGAGGATGCTCAGGCCTTGGGCTCGGGCGATTTGACCCAGGATGTGGCCGTGGATGCCACAGGCTTGAATGGCGAGTTGCAGCAGGCCTTGAACCAATTGGCGGTGAATCTGCGTACCGTGGTGCTGGATGCACGCACCGACATCGATGGCCTGCAGACGCAGCTGCGCGAGATCGCCAGCGGCGGTGTGGACCTGGCCAACCGGACCGAGAACCAAGCGTCCAATTTGCAGACCACGGCTTCCAGCATGGAGCAGATCACCGGCACGGTGAGCAATACGGCGGCCTCGGCCCAGCGGGGCAGTGAGCTGGCCGGCGAGACCACCCGCGTGGCGCAGGACAGCCAGCAACGCGTGCAGCAGGTGGCCAGCAGCATGGCCGCGATTCAAGACGCCACACGGCGCATCGGCGAGATGGTGCAGGTGGTGGAGGGGGTGGCCTTCCAGACCAATATCCTGGCCCTCAATGCCTCGGTGGAGGCGGCGCGGGCGGGTGAATCCGGCAAGGGCTTTGCGGTGGTGGCCGACGAGGTGCGGTCGCTGGCGGGCCGGGCGGCCGAGGCCGCGCGCGAGATTCGCCGTCTGATTGCCGAAGCCGGCGAGTGCGTAGCCGCGGGCGACAGCCACACGGGCGAGGCCAGCAACCGCGTGGATGCGGCCCTGCAGGCGGTGGCCAGCGTGCACCAGGCCTTGGAAGAAATCCGCGTGGCGGCGCTGGAGCAGCAGCAGGGCATCGGCCAGATCAATGAGGCCATGGCCAGCCTGGATGGCGTGACACGGCAGAACACCGCCTTGGTCGAGGAGCTCTCGGCCTCGACGCTGGATATGCAGCGTCAGATTGCGCTGGTCAGCACCTCAACCCGACTGTTCCGGCTGCAGCGCGGGGAGAAGACGGTTTCCGAGCTGGATGCCGTGGAGCTGCGCAAGCTGCACCGCACGCACAACAAGGCCCTGGCCGAAGAGGCGATGGCCGTCGACTGATTACTTCTTGCGCAACCAGTGCGTGAACTCACCGGACTCCTGGCGTTGAGCCAGGAGCTCGTGGCCGGTTTGGCGCGCAAAGGCCTGGAAGTCGCGGGTCGAGCCGGGGTCGGTGGCGTGGATGCACAGCACCTGGCCGCTGGAAAGCTCCGCCAGGGCCTTCTTGGCCTTGAGGATGGGCAGGGGGCAGTTCAGGCCGCGCACATCCAGATCGAGATCGAAGTCAGGGTTGCTCATTCAAAAAACTGGGGTTCGATGCCGCGTTGCCGCAGGTAAGTGGCGAGGGCCTGGCCGGTGCCTTGAGGCCAGCAGCGCACCTTCGCGGGCTCCAGCAGCTTGTATTCGGCCAACTCGGGGCTGAGGCGCACCTCGCCCGCCGCGGCGACGTGATAGGCCACGATGAGTTGGTTTTTCTTTTGAAAGTCCCACACGCCCAAGAGGCGTGGCGGCGCTGTGGGGCGCAGGCCGGTCTCCTCCAGCACCTCGCGCAGGATGCCGTCCTCAGGAGACTCGCCGGCTTCCATGAAGCCGGTGATCAAGCCAAAGAAGCGCCCCTCCCAGGCCGCATTGCGCGCCAGCAGCAGACGACCGCCTTGATCCACACACTCCACCACGGCGGCCAGCACGGGGGTGGGGTTGTTCCAGTGCGTGAAGCCGCAGGCCGGGCAGCGGCGACGGGTCTTGGGGCCGCCGTCTTCATGCAACTCGATGTCGGCCAGTTCCGTGGCGCAGTCGGGGCAGTGCTTCATGCTGCCCGCCGGGCCGCCCCAAGGGCAGCAGCGCCCCCCAGGGGGGGGGGCGACCAAAGGGAGACTGGGGGCATTGTTCATGCTGGAAAGACGCCCGTCGAGAGGTAGCGATCGCCGCGATCGCAGACGACGAAGACGATGGTGGCGTTTGACACCACGCGCGCGATGCTCAGTGCCACGCAGCAGGCACCGGCCGCCGAGATGCCGGCGAACAGGCCTTCTTCGCGCGCCAGACGTCGCGCCATGGCCTCGGCTTCGGACTGGCTGACGAGCACCAACTCGTCGATGCCGCTGGGGTCGTAGATCTTGGGCAGATAGGCTTCGGGCCATTTGCGGATGCCGGGAATGCGCGAACCCTCCTGCGGCTGAGCGCCCACGATGCGCACCTCGGGCTTCACCGACTTCAGATAGCGCGACACACCGGTGATGGTGCCCGTGGTGCCCATGGCCGAAACGAAGTGGGTGATGTGCCCGGCGGTGTCCTGCCAGATCTCGGGGCCGGTGGTTTCGAAGTGCACGCGCGGGTTGTCGGCGTTGGCGAATTGATCGAGCACGCGGCCCTTGCCTTCGCGTGCCATCTGCTCGGCCAGATCGCGGGCGTACTCCATGCCACCGCTGCGCGGGGTCAGGATCAGCTCGGCGCCGAAGGCCTTCATGGTCTGCGCGCGTTCGATGCTGAGGTCCTCCGGCATGATCAAGACCATGCGGTAGCCGCGGATCGCGGCAGCCATGGCCAAGGCGATGCCCGTGTTGCCACTGGTGGCCTCGATGAGTGTGTCGCCGGGCTTGATTTCGCCGCGCTCCTCGGCGCGTTTGATCATGCTGATGGCGGGCCGGTCTTTCACCGAGCCGGCCGGGTTATTGCCTTCCAGCTTGGCCAGAATCACATTGCCGCGCGCGGCCAGCTCGGGCGAGAGCAGGCGCTGCAAACGCACCAGCGGGGTGCGGCCAATCACGTCTTCGAGGGTCGGATAACTTGGGCTCATGCGCTCAATTGTGCAGGTTTGCTCAGAAGCCCTGAAATGCTGTGGCAGAATAGCGGGCTTCCGACAAGGCGATGCCTTGCAAACACCGCGAATGTTGAAGGATTGTTGAAGAAGCGCGCGGTGTGCAACCTGCCCAGGTGGCGAAATCGGTAGACGCAAGGGACTCAAAATCCCTCGCCGCAAGGCGTGTCGGTTCGAGTCCGACCCTGGGCACCAAGAATTCCTCTGACGATCTGGCCCCTACACTGCGGGCCGCCCCGGGAGTCGGGGTTTGCAGAGTCGAGTTTTCATGCCCTCAATGCCCCCGATCACCAAGGCCCTGATGCTGGCCTGTGTGGGTCTGTTCTGCGCCAGCGTGCTGTGGCCGCTGTTGACCTATTGGTTTGCGCTCTACCCGCTGGCCTCTGGGGCCTTCATGCCTTGGCAGTTGCTGAGCTACGCCTTCTTCCACGGCGATGTGATGCATCTGTTCTTCAACATGCTGGGCCTGTGGATGTTTGGTGGCGAACTGGAGCGCCTGTTCGGGCAAAAGCGCTATCTCCATCTGCTGTTGGCCAGCGTGCTGAGCGCGGCCGCCGTGCAGCTGCTGTTCACAGCCGCCATTGGCAGCTCCGCACCCACGGTCGGGGCATCGGGCGCGCTCTTTGGCCTGCTGCTGGCCTTTGGCATGATTTTTCCCGAGCGGGTCATCATGCCCTTGTTCCCGCCCATCCCGATGAAGGCCAAGGTCTTCGTGGCGGTATTCGGTGGCCTGGAGCTGCTGATGGGCTTGACCGGCGGCATGGGCGTGGCGCACTTTGCGCACTTGGGCGGCATGCTGGGCGCCTTCGGCCTGATGCAGTACTGGCGCAGCGGCCGGCGCTGAAGTGGAGTTGAAAAACAAAGGGGCTCCGAGGAGCCCCTTTGTTCTTTACAGCGCCAGTGTTTTGAGGAAGTCCCGGAAGCCCGGGCCGATCTGCGGGTGGGCCAGGGCCAACTCGACATTGGCTTCCAAGAAGCCTTCCTTGCTGCCGCAGTCGTAGCGACGGCCCTCGTAGCGGTAGGCGAAGACCTTTTCGCGCCGCAGCAATCCGGCGATGCCGTCGGTGAGCTGAATCTCGCCGCCCACACCGCGCGGTTGGTTGGCGATTTCTCGGAGCACACCGGGCGTCAGGATGTAGCGGCCCGCCACGCCCAGGCGCGAGGGGGCCACTTCAGGCGCGGGCTTTTCAACGATGCGGTTGATGTCCAGCAGGCGTTCGTTGACCTCGGTGCCGGCCACGATGCCATAGCGGCGCGTGTGCTCGGCGGGCACTTCCTGCACCGCGATGATGCTGGCCTGCCACTCGTCGAACTGCTCGGCCATCTGCTTCAGGATGGGTTGTTCTCCCACCATCAGGTCGTCAGCCAGCAAGACCGCAAAGGGGTCGTTGCCGATCAGGCGCTGGGCGCACAGCACGGCGTGGCCCAGGCCCAGGGCTTGAGCCTGGCGCACATAAATGCACTCCATGTCATCGGGCTTGACCGAGCGCACCACGTCGAGCAGCTCGCGCTTGTTGGCCTGTTCCAGCGCCACCTCGAGCTCGAAGGTCATGTCGAAGTGGTCTTCGATGGGCCGCTTGTGGCGTCCGGTGACGAAGATCATTTCGCGCACGCCCGCGGCATAAGCCTCCTCGACCGCGTACTGAATCAGCGGCTTGTCGACCACCGGCAGCATTTCCTTGGGCTGGGCCTTGGTGGCGGGCAGGAAGCGGGTGCCCAGACCTGCGACGGGGAAGACGGCTTTGGTGACGGTTTGGGCCATGCTGTTTATCCGAGGCGCGTGGCCTGTTCGCGTTGCTGGGTCAACTGGGCTTCGAAGTCGGCCAGGCGTTGGCGCTCTTGCGCCACCACGGCTTCGGGCGCGCGGGCCACAAAGCTCTCGTTGCCGAGTTTGGCATTGGCCTTGACGATCTCGCCCTCAAGCCGGCCGATCTCCTTGGCCAGGCGGGCGCGCTCGGCCTCGATGTCGATCTGCACTTCGAGTGCCAACCGCGCGCCGCCCAGGACCAGCACCGGGGCCAGGCGTGTGGCTTGGGAAAAAGCCGCGTCATCCAGCACGCGCAGTTCGCTGAGCTTGGCCAGGGCCTTGATCAGCGGCGCAGCCTCGGCCAGGAAGGTGGTGTCCCCACTCACAAGCAGTGGCACGCGTTCGGCGGGGCTGAGCTTCATCTCGCTGCGCAGGCTGCGGCACACACCCACGGCCTCTTGCAGGCGCGCGACCCAGGCTTCGGAGGTTTCGTCCAGCTTTTCTAGATTTGCCTCTGGGTAGGCGGCGGTGACGATGCGGCGGCCGTCGTCGACCTTCTTGCGGTCGGCCACCACGGCCACGGTCTGCCACAGCTCTTCGGTGATGAAGGGGGTGATGGGGTGCAGCAGGCGCAGCACGGTTTCCAGCACGCGGATCAGGGTGCGGCGGGTGCCGCGGGCGGCGGGCTCATTGCCCACGTTCTTGGCTTCTTGCAGCTGCACCTTGGCGATCTCAAGGTACCAGTCGCAGTACTCGTCCCACACAAAGCTGTAGAGCGTGTTGGCCACCAGGTCCAGGCGGTAGTCGGCAAAGGCCTTGGCCACCTCGGTCTCGACGCGCTGCAGACGGCTGACGATCCAGCGATCCGCCGGGCTGAAGTGATTGAAACCCTTGGGGCAGATGCCGCCCGGATGCTCGACAAAGCCGCAGTCCTGGCCTTCGGTGTTCATCAACACGAAGCGGGTGGCGTTCCAGAGCTTGTTGCAGAAGTTGCGGTAGCCCTCGCAGCGCTTGGAGTCGAAATTGATCGAGCGGCCCAGGGTGGCCAGCGAGGCAAAGGTGAAGCGCAGGGCGTCGGCGCCGTAGCCGGGAATGCCGTCCGGGAACTCCTGCTCGGTGGCCTTGCGCACCTTCGGTGCCGTCTCAGGCTTGCGCAGGCCCTGGGTGCGCTTGTCCAGCAGCGGAGCCAGCTCAATGCCGTCAATCAGATCGACCGGATCCAGCACATTGCCCTCACTCTTGCTCATCTTCTTGCCCTGGGCATCGAGCACCAGGCCGTGGATGTAGACATGGCGGAAGGGCACCTTGCCGGTGAAGTGCTTGGTCATCATGATCATCCGGGCGACCCAGAAGAAGATGATGTCGTAGCCCGTCACCAGCACCGAGCTGGGCAGGAACAGGTCCTGTTCCTTGTCGTTCAGGGTGGAGAAGGGCACCAGGGCCGAGGAGTACCAGGTGTCCAGCACGTCCTCGTCGCGCTTGAGCGTCTTTCCGGGCGCTTGTGCCTGAGCCTCGGCCTCGCTGCGCGCCACGTAGACCTTGCCGTCCTCGTCGTACCAGGCCGGGATCTGATGGCCCCACCAGAGCTGGCGGCTGATGCACCAATCCTGCAGATTGCCCATCCAGTGGTTGTAGGTGTTGGTCCAGTTTTCGGGCACGAACTTCACCTCGCCCGAGGCCACGGCTTCGATGGCGCCGTCGGCGATTGATTTCCCCGAGGCGCCGGGCTTGGTGACGGCCACGAACCACTGGTCCGTCAGCATGGGCTCGATGACCTGACCGGTGCGGGCGCAGCGCGGCACCATCAGCTTGTGCTTCTTGACCTCCACCAGCAGGCCTTGCGCGTCCAGTGCGGCGACGATCTGCTTGCGCGCCACGAAGCGGTCCAGGCCGATGTACTCGGCCGGGATGTCTGCCGCTTCGGCGTTGCTCACCTTGGCGTGCAGGTCAAAGATGGTGAGCATGGGCAGGCCGTGACGCAGACCGACCTGGTAGTCATTGGTGTCGTGCGCCGGGGTGACCTTGACCACGCCCGTGCCGAACTCCTTGTCCACATAGGCGTCGGCAATCACCGGAATCAGGCGGCCGGTGATGGGCAGCTTGACCTGCTTGCCGATCAGGTGGGCGTAGCGCTCGTCCTCGGGGTGGACCATGACGGCGGTGTCACCCAGCATGGTCTCAGGTCGGGTGGTGGCCACCACCAGGCTTTCACTACCCGCACCTTCCACCTCAGCCAGCGGGTAGCGGATGTGCCAGAGCGAGCCGTCTTCCTCCTCGCTCTCGACCTCGAGGTCTGAGACCGCGGATTGCAGGATCGGGTCCCAGCTGCACAGGCGCTTGCCGCGGTAGATCAGGCCTTCTTCGTAGAGCTTCACAAAGGTGTCGGTGACGGTGGTCGAGAGCTTCTCGTCCATCGTGAAGTACTCGTGGGCCCAGCTCACCGAGTCGCCCATGCGGCGCATCTGTCGCGTGATGGTCGAGCCCGACTCCTCTTTCCACTCCCAGACCTTGGCGACGAAGTTCTTGCGGCCCAGGTCGTGGCGGCTTTGCCCCTGGAGCTGACGCTCCACCACGATCTGGGTGGCAATGCCGGCGTGGTCGGTACCGGGCACCCAAAGGGTGTTGTGGCCCTTCATGCGGTGCATGCGGGTCAACGAGTCCATGATGGTCTGGTTGAACGCATGGCCCATGTGCAGGGTGCCGGTCACATTGGGGGGCGGCAGCTGGATGCAGAAGCTGGGCTTGGCCGCATCCATCGTCGGCGCATACAGGCCCTCGGCCTCCCAGGTCGGACCCCAGTGGGCTTCGAGGGCGGCGGGTTCAAAGGACTTGGCAAGTTCGGTCATGGCTCAGAGCTTTTTTGGGGCGCAGCGCACGCGCGCGCGAAGGGGCGGATTCTAGGGAGGGTCTACGGTGAAACCCCCCGTGAGCCGGGGGGGAGGCTCACTAAACTGCCGCGCATTCAGGAATCAAGGACACCCCATGTACCAAGCCGTCATCACCGGCACCGGGCTCTATCGCCCGCCGCATCAGATTTCCAATGCCGAGTTGGTCGCCAGCTTCAACGCCTATGTCGAGCGCTTCAATGCCGAGCATGCGGCCGAGATCGCCGCTGGCGAGGTCGTGGCCCTGCAGCCCTCCAGCGTGGAGTTCATTGAAAAAGCCAGCGGCATCAAGAACCGCTATGTGATGGATAAGGACGGCGTGCTGGACCCGGCGCGCATGTATCCCAAGATTCCGGCGCGCTCCGACGATCAGCTCTCCGTGATGGCCGAGATTGCTGTCGAAGCCGCGCGCCAGGCCTGCGCCGCCGCCGGCCGCGACCCCAGCGAGATTGACGCCGTGTACTGCGCGGCGGCCAATATGCAGCGCGGCTACCCGGCCATGGCCTGCGAGATCCAGGCCGCCTTGGGTGCCAAGGGCTATGGATTCGATATGAATGTGGCCTGCTCCTCGGCCACCTTCGGCATCGAGCAGGCGGTGAACGCCGTGAAGGTGGGCAGTGCCCGCTGCGCCCTGGTGGTGAGCCCCGAGATCACTTCCGCTCACTTGGAGTGGCGGGACCGGGATTGCCACTTCATCTTTGGTGACACCTGCACGGCGGTGCTGGTGGAGCGCGCCGACACGGCCGTCAGCGCCGAACAGTGGGATGTGTTGGGTACGCAGCTGGTGACCCAGTACTCCAACAACATCCGCAACAACTTCGGCTTCATGAACCGCTGCGAAGACAGCAACGGAAGAGAACGCGACAAGACCTTTCGTCAGGAAGGGCGCAAGGTCTTCAAGGAAGTCGTCCCGATGGCCGCCGCGCACATTGAGGCGCATTTGGGCCAGTTGGACATTGCGCCGACTCAGGTCAAGCGCTTCTGGCTGCACCAGGCCAACTTGGGCATGAACCAGCTGGTCATCAAGAAGCTGGTGGGCGCCGAGGCCGGCTCGGAGGTGGCGCCCCTGATCCTGGATGAATGGGGCAATACCGCTTCTGCCGGCTCCATCATTGCCTTCCACCAGCACCGCGGTGATCTGGCCCAGGGCGACCTGGGTGTGATCTGCTCCTTTGGTGCCGGCTATTCGATCGGCAGCGTGATCGTCAAAAAGCGCTAGAGGCCGGGGCGGATGCGGCGCTGGGAGGCTGGCCGATTGTTTTCAAGGCAGCCTCTCCGGCGAACTCTTCATACAGCCACGTGCCGTCCTGGGCCACCAGCCCATCGTCTGGCGGTTGCAGAGGGGCAAGGGGCGTCGCCTTCAAGGCGACCCGCATGACATCCACCCACACGGGCAGGGCCAGCCCGCCGCCGCTTTCGCGATCGCCCAATGAGCGCGGTTGTGGGTAACCGATCCACACCGAGGCCACCCGTTCGGCTTGAAAGCCCACAAACCAGGCGTCCACGGCGTCGTTGGTGGTGCCGGTCTTGCCGTACAGATCGCTGCGTTGCAGGGCTTGGCTGGCCTTGGCGCCGGTGCCGCGCGCCATCACCCCGTGCAGAAGCTGCGCCGTGACAAAGGCGTTGCGTGGCGAGATCGCCTGGGCCGGGGGCTGCGCTTGGGCCTGAAACACCAGTGCGCCCTTTGCGTCTCGCACTTCGGTGATCAAGCGGGTGGGGTGGCGTTGACCACCGCTGGCAAACACCCCATAGGCGCTGGCCATCTGAAAAGGCGTGGCGGCACCGGAACCCAGGGCCAGGGTGAGGTTGGCAGGTTGGCGATCGGCCTCTAGGCCGAACAACCCGCTCCAGGCGCGCACGCGCTCAGGCCCCATTTCTTGCACCAGGCGGATGGTGACCATGTTCTTGCTGCGAGCCAGGGCGTCGGCCAAGTTGATCGACTCCTCGTACTGACCATCGTGGTTGCGAGGCTGCCAATCGCCAATCTGGATGGGCTGGTCACTGACCTGGGTGGCGCCGTTGGCCCCTTGCTCGATCAGGGCCGAGTACACCAGGGGCTTGAAGCTCGAACCGGGTTGGCGGTAGGCCTGCGTGGCGTGGTTGAACTGCAAGCGCTGGAAATCGAAGCCGCCCACCAGGGCGCGCAGGCTGCCGTCACGCGGGTCCAGGCTGACGACCGCGCCCTCGGCCTGCGGACGTTGCACCAGGATCCAGCGACCCGGTCCGAGTTCCTGCACGCGCAGCCGGGCACCGCGCTGAATGCGGCGATCCAGCGGCACCTGGGCGCCGATGAAGGGCAGGGCGGGGCGTAGAGCGCTGCCTTCGAGCTGGATGCGCCGGCCATCGCGCAGTTGCAGATCCAGCCCATCGCGGCTGACCGCCACGACGATGCCGGCGCGGCTTTCGTCCAAGTCCGGGTGTTCGGAAAACGCGGCGTCGGGAATGTCGCCGTCGGCGTCCAGATCGGCCTGCCCTTCCTCGGCGCCGCGATAGGGCTGGCGGCGCTCCAAAGCCCATAGCGCCCGGCGCAGGCCCGCATGGGCGGCGCGCTGCTCGGCGGCCAGCAGCGTGGTGTGGGCGGTCAGGCCGCGGGTGTAGACCTCCTCGCCGAAGCGGGCAAAGAGCTCGGCGCGCACCATCTCCAGCGCGTGATCGGCGGTGCCGCTCAAGGGGTTGACGGGCCGCAGGCGCAGCGGCTGCTGGCGCGCGCGCTCAGCTTGTGCGGCGTCGATCAAGCCCACGGCCACCATGCGCTGCAACACATGTTGCTGGCGCTTGAGGGTGCGCGGTAGGTTGACGACCGGGTTCACATGCACGGGGTTTTGCGGCAAGCCGGCCAGCAGCGCAATCTCGGCGGTGTCCAGTTGCGCCAAGGGCTTGCCAAAGTAGCGCTCGGCCGCCGCCGCAAAGCCATAGGCCCGATGACCCAGATAGATCTGGTTCATGTAGACCTCCAGGATCTTGGCCTTGCCCAGCTCTCGTTCCATCTTCAGCGCCAGCAGCATTTCCACCAGCTTGCGGCTGAGGATCTGCTTCTTGCTCAGGTACATGTCCCGGGCCAGTTGCTGGGTGATGGTGGAGGCGCCTTGGGGCCGCTCATGCCAGAGGTTGTGCCAGAGCGCACGCAGCATGCCGGAGAAGTCCAGGCCAGGGTGCTGCCAGAAGTCCACGTCCTCCACCGCCAGCAGGGCGTTCTGCAGGGGCTTGGGGATCTGCGCCAGCGGCACGAAGCGCCGTCGTTCGCTGCCGAATTCACCCAGCAAAGCGCCATCGGCCGACAGCACGCGCAGCGGCTCTTTAGGTTGGTAGTCGGCCAGGGCATCTAGGCTGGGCAGTTGCTGCCAGACAAAGGCGGCCGCCAGCGTTCCCATCATGGTGAGGGCCAGCACGGGGCCCAGCACCCAAATCAGCAAGCGTCGCAGCAAGGGCGTTCCCGCGAGTGGAAAGGGCTGGGATTATGCTGAGCCCATGTCCCTGAGCTTTTTCTGGCACGACTACGAGACCTTTGGCCGCTCGCCCCGGCTTGACCTACCGGCCCAGTTTGCCGGCATCCGCACCGATGCCGAGCTCAATGAGATTGGCGAGCCGGTGATGCAGTACTGCCAGCCCCTGGACGACCGACTGCCCGACCCCGAATCCTGCCTATTGACGGGCATCCTGCCCCAGCTCTGCCAGGAGCGCGGGCTGCCCGAGCCCGAGTTCGCGGCCTTGATCGAGCGCGAGCTGGCCCAGCCGGGTACGGTGGGCGTGGGTTACAACACCCTGCGATTCGACGACGAGTTCACGCGCCACTTGTTCTGGCGCAATCTGATCGACCCCTATGCCCGTGAGTGGCAGAACGACTGTGGGCGCTGGGACCTGCTGGACCTGGTGCGCGCGGCCCATGCTCTGCGGCCCGAGGGCATTGAATGGCCGGTGGGCGAGGACGGTCGGGTCAGCTTCAAGCTGGAGCGCCTCTCGAAGGCCAATGGTCTGTTGCACGAGGCGGCGCATGATGCTTTGTCGGATGTCCGGGCAACCATCGCCCTGGCGCGGCTGATCCGCGCGCGCCAGCCCAAGCTCTTTGATTTCGCGCTCAAGTTGCGCCGCAAGGACGCCGTGTGGGCCGAGGTGGGGGCACAGCCGCGACCTCTGCTGCATGTCTCGGGCATGTACGGCGTGGAGCGCGGTTGCCTGGCGCTGGTGTGGCCGCTGGCCACCCACCCGCGCAACAAGAACGAGCTGATCGTGTGGGATCTGGCCAGCGATCCCGGCGAGCTGTTTGATTTGCGGGCCGATGCCATTCGAGCCCGTCTATTTGTCCGCCAAGCGGACTTGCCAGAGGGCGTGACGCGGCTGCCGATCAAGACCATCCACGTCAACAAGTCTCCCTTCGTGGTCAGTAGCCTGCAGACCCTGAGCCCGGCGCGCGCCCAGCACTGGGGCATCGATGTCGCGCAGCAACTCCAACATGCCGAGCAGCTGCGCGCCAAGGGGAGCTTGCTGGCTGGGCTGTGGGACGAGGTTTTTGCGCCCCCCCCGGGTGATCAGGCGCCGCCAGACCCGGAAGCCAACCTCTATGGCGGCTTTGTGGGCGAGGGCGACCGCAAGCTGCTGGTGCAGGTGCGTGGCTGGAGTGCCAGCCAGTTGGCGCAGCGGGTGCACGAGGGGCGGGTTCATTTCAGCGATGCGCGGCTGAATGAACTGCTGTGGCGCTTCCGCGCCCGCCATCATGCAGAGGGCCTCAGCCCGGAGGAGAGTGCTCGCTGGCTGGCCCAGCGTGCGCGACGCCTGCATGACGGCGAGGGCGGCGGGCTGCCGCTGGCGGACTATCTGGACCGTCTGGACGCCTTGCAAGCGCAGCATGAGGACGAGGCCAGCCAAGCGCTCCTGGAAGCTTTGGTGGACTGGGCGGAGGCGATTGCACCACCGCATCCTGAGGAATTGGCCGAGTGAGTGCCCTTGAATCCGAACGATTGAGGGATAGCGCCGCTTGACCCGGCGCGCTCTTCGGTGAAGATTGACCGTGTTGACCCTGTCTGGAGCCCCCATGACCGATCCCCAGCATTCCGCCCGTCTGCAAGCCATCATGGTGCGCACACCCCTGTGTGTGGCCTTTGTGGACCAAGGTCAGTTCACTTCGGTCAGTGAGCCTTTCAACCACTTGTTCGCGCATGGCGACGACAGCGACCTCAGCAAACAGCCCACGCGGACGGTGTTTGTGTCGGATGCGAGCCACAGCGCAGTCAGCGAACGTCTGCAGGCCTCCTTTGGCAGCGGCCAGGCAATGACCGAAGAAGTTGAATTGGTGCGTCGCGATGGCGGCCGCTTCTGGGGCAAGCTGACTGCCAGCCCGGTGGACTGGCAGCAGCCGAGGGGCGAGGCCATGTGGGTGGTCGAGGATGTGACCGCAGCGCGCGCGGCGCGCCTGGCCCCGACCTGGACCGCCAAGCACGACCCGGTCACCGAGTTGGCCAATCGGCGCGAGTTCGAGCGTCGTCTGTCCGACCATGTAGGCAGCCGCCGCAACGAGCCGGTTTCGGTGCTGTGGCTGGACCTGGATAAGTTCGGCGAGATCGTCACCGGCATGGGCATGGATACCGCCGACCACTTCCTCTATGGCGTGGGGCAGTTGCTACAGGCCAAAGTGCGGGCCTCGGACACCGTGGCGCGCATTGAGAAGGATCGCTTTGCGGTGTTGCTGCCGGACTGCAATCAACATTACGCTGAGATCGTGGCCGAGAAGATCCGCGCCGCCATTGCGGCCTACCGGCTGCGCTGGGGTCTGCATCGGGCTCGGGTCAAGGGGAGCATCGGCGTGGTGCTGCTGCAGCCCAGCCTGGAAACCCCGGATTCCGTGATGGCGGCTGCCACCCTGGCCTGCGGCGAGGCCAAGGCCACAGGCGGGGATTGCGTGCGGGTCTTTGTCTCGAACGGAGCCTATGAGGCGGTGGCGGGTTGATGGTGCCATGTGGAGGGGCCTATTGCTGGCACCGATCGCAGGCGGATAATCAAGGCCCGTTGAGGATTTGGGTCTGACCCCATGGCTGTTGAACTGTCTACCGCTCTGGCCGGACTGTCTGCCGCGCAGGAAAAGCTGCGGGCGTCGGCCAATAATGTGGCCCTGGCTTCGACCAAGCTGGTGCGCACCGATGCGCAGCCGCGGGCTGACATCAACCAGGGAGCGGCCAGTGAGTTTCAGTTGCAGGCTCAGGACCCCGATCTGGCGCGCTCTTTGGTGGAGCAGCGCACGGCGGCCTATCAGTTCATCGCCAATCTGCGGGTGTTGCAGACCCAGTTGCGCCTCTCGGGGGTGATGCTGGACATCTACGTCTGAGCCGTCGACCGAAATCTTCAGTCTGGGCGGGTGTACAGCACCGAGCCGTCTTCAGTGCGGCGCAGTTCGAGCCATCCTGCCTCCGGTAGATGCCTAAGACCGCCCGGGCCGCTGCGCCACAGCAGACGAATACCGGGAACGGGCTGGATGCGCCAATTGAAGTCCGGGCGGGCTTCGATTTCGGGATGAGCGCGCAGGTAGTCGAGCAGCACGCTGCGGCTCTCGCGGGCGGAGTCGATCACCATTTCGGCCTGTTCCAACCCCGGAAAACTGCCGCCGCCGCGCGCACGATAGCTGTTGGTCGCCACCAGGAATTCATCGTCAGGCGCCACTGGCTTCGCGGAGGGGCCCAGCAGGCGCAAATGGCGTACCCGTCCTGGGCCACTGCGGCGCTGACCTTGGTCATCGAATAGCGCAGGCTGGGTCAGATCCAGTTCATAGCTCACGCCATCGATGACATCGAAGTTGTAGCTGGCTTGCCCCTCGCGCAGCAGCAGTTGTTCTGCGGCGCCTGCCGGGTCAATTTGGTGGAACTGACTCGCGCTGGCTTCCAGCCAGTCCTTGAGTTGGCTGCCGCGGACGCGCAGGACCTTGAAGTAATTCTGGTAGGGGTAGAGCTCCACTGCATGGCGCAGGGCCAGGGGGCCGGGTTCGATGTCTACGAAGTGCCCCCAGCCCAAGGGTCCGCCGGCTTTGAAGGGTGAGGCCGCGGACAGGCGGGGCAGCTTGGCGAGATGCTGCAGTTCCGGCTGCTGAAGCAGCCGATCCAACAGCTCGCGTTGGGCGTTGTTGATGAGTTGGATCAGGGCGCTGTCCTGCACCTGCGCGAAGTGGCTGTAGAGCGCCTGGCGGGTTCGGCTCAAGGGCTGCTGCACCCATTGGCGCGTGGCCTGATGCTCCGCTTGCAGTAGCGATGCGATTTGTGGGTCCGCCTCAACCATCGGCCGCCGCTGCGCGCGATCCCAGACCGGTCGCAACCCGACTTTTGAAGACAGAACCTGCCAGCGACCCGCCCGTCGCTGAAGGCGCAGATCAATGACGCCCAAATGGCTGCCCCAACGCCCAGGCATGACGGCCGGCTTGCCGTGCAGCAGCCCGGCCTCCGCATCCTGGCCGGCGGCTTCCGGCCAATTGGGGCCTGGGAACTCGCCGTGGGCGTGACCGAGCAGCAGTGCGTCCACGCCGGGCAGGTTCGCCAGGGTGAGCGCAACGTTGTCCTGCAAGGGGGCGCTTTGCACGCCGATGCCGCTGTGGGCGATCAAGATGATCAGATCGGCCCGTTGACGCCGAAGTGCCGCCACAGCGTCTTGTGCCGCTTGCACGGCGTCCTGCACACAGATCCGCCCTTGCATTTGTTCACGCAACAGATTGAGGCTGCGTGGCGGGGCCAGCCCCACCAGGCCAACGCGCAGCAATTGGAGGCGACCCGTTTGATCACGCCAGCGGCGCGGCAGCAAGGCGGTGGGCGTGAAGGCGGCTCGTTGGCAGTCGGGCGCCATCACATTGGCGCTCAGCACCGGAAAGCGCGCACCGCGCACGGCGTGCCGCAAGAATGGCAGCCCGAAGTCGAAATCGTGGTTGCCGAGATTGGCTGCGTCGTAGCGCAGGGCATTGAGGGCCCGGTAAGCCGGATGGATGGCAGGCGTCGTTTGAGTCTTGGGCCCCTTGTGCTTCGCCCACCAGTCGCCGAGTGCGCTGCCCTGCAGCAAGTCGCCGTTGTCCATCAGCAGGTGATTGGGCTGTTCACGGCGGGCCTGGTGGATCAGTGCGGCAACCCGGGACAGGCCGATCTGTGGGTTCGACGCATCGGTGTTGTAGTCGTGATCCAGCAGATGCATGTGCAAGTCGGCGGTCTGCAACAGGCGCAGATCGAGGACCTGAGCCTGGGCAGTGTGCCAAAACACCAGAATGAGGGGCGCCAAACGGCGCAGGCTTGCCGTCACAATCACACAGGCATCCTAAGGCCCAGCTCCAGACAAGTCGCCTTTCAATGGCAGACTGCTTGCACGCAGGCTTGGACCTCTATTCCTCTCGGAGCGCTGGCTCCGCGCTCAAAAACAGATGACTTCGCCCGATCCCACCCCTGTTCCCGACTGGATGCTTGAAGCTGGTGCGCCCGCCAGCGCGATGAGCTTTTGGCGGATGCTGGAAGCGCTGGGTGTGTGGGTGTCCGTGAAGGCGATGGCCAGCGGCAAGTATGTGCAAGTCTCAGAAGGGCTGGATCGCTTGTTCGAGCGCAGCGAGTCCAGCCTGGTGGGTTCGACCGACACCGATCTGATGCGGCCCGACGAGGCTGCGGCCATGCGCCGGGTGGAGTTGCAGGTGCTGCAGAGCGGCATGATGACGGCCACTGAGCACCGGCTTGACTTGAGCGGACGGCGCCGGGAGTTCACCTTGGTGCGCGCGCCAATGGGGACGGCCCATGTGGCCACGGCTTGGTTTGAGCGCACGCAAGAGCGTCACCGCGAAGTGCATCTGCAGCGCGCGCTGGCGCAGATTGAGCAGCATCAGACCGAGATGGAGGCCATGCGCCGTGAGGCCCAGGCCGGCTCCGGGCGAGATGAAGCCACCGGCCTGCAGCAGCGCGGTCTGTTTGATGAGCTGCTGCAACGTGAAATCGATCTCTCAACCCGCGAGCATCGCGAATTTGCGTTGGTGCTGATCGCAGTGGATCTTCCGCAGACCCTCAGCATGCCCGACCAAGGCGAGGCGCGGCGGCGTCTGTTCGAAGCCCTGGGCCGCTTGTTGCGCGCCAATACCCGTGCCATGGATGCGGCCTGTCGGCTCGGTGAGCCCTATTTCGCGGTGCTGCTTTCGGGCGTTGGGCTGGCCACGGCCCATTCGCGCATGGAGCAACTGCGGCGCCAGTGTGCGCAGCAGATTGTGGCCATGGATGGCTCGGACTTGGGGTTGTCCGTCTCAATGGGGGTGGCCAGCTTTCCGCACACGGCGGCCAGCCACGAGGAGTTGCTGCGGGCCAGTCAAGACGCCCTGGTGCAGGCCCAGCGGCGCGGCGGCAACCAGGTGGTGCTAGCCGCCATTCCCTTCGGCGCTTAAATCATTGAGGCCGCCAGGCCCAGCAGCAGCAGCGCGAAGCCGCGACGCAGTTGCACCACCGGCAAGGCATGCGCCAAGCGTGCGCCCAGCGGAGCCGCCAACATGCTCAGCGGCATCAGGATGATGAGGGCCGGAAGGTAGAAGAATCCTTGCGCACCCGGCAACGATTGGCCCAGATGCCGCCCGCCCCACCAGTAGCCGGCGCTATTGGCCAGCGCGATGGGCAGGCCCAGTGCGGCGCTGGTGGCCACGGCCTGATGAATACTGACGCGGCAGGCGGTCAGGAAGGGCACCGACAGGAAGCCGCCTCCGGCCCCCACCAGACCCGAGACCAGACCAATGCCCGCGCCGGCCGCGCCCAAGCCGAAGGGCCTGGGCAGATCCCAGCGGCCGCTGCTGCGCGCGCCGCGCCACATCTGTAGCGCTGACAGCCCGACAAAAGCGGCAAACACCCAGGCCAACCATTGGCCGCGCAGCGTGGCCAGCAGAGTGGCCCCGGACAACAAGCCGCCCACGAGTACGCCAGGCGCCAGGGCGCGCCAGACGTCCCAGCGCACCTGGCCGCGGCGGTGGTGGGCCCGCAAGCTGGAGGCTGAAGTGCCGACGATGCAGGCCATGGAGGTGGCGATGGCCATCTTGACCGATAGATCCGCATCCACGCCCTGGGCGCGCAGCAGGGCGGTCAGGGCCGGCACCATCAACATGCCACCGCCGATTCCCATCAGCCCTGCCAGCAGGCCGGTGCTCAGTCCCAGGGCCACCAGGCCAAGGATGGTGCCGTCGCTCATGTCAGGCGCTGCGCCAAAAATGCCCACTCGGAGTCGCTGACAGGCGTGATCGAGAGCCGGCTGCCACGCTGCAGCAATGCCATGGTGGCCAGCTCAGGCTGTAGTCTCATTTCGCTCAGCGGTAGCAGGGTGGTCTTGCGTTCGAAGGCGACGTCCACCAGCAACCAGCGCGGTGCCTCAGGTTTGGACTTGGGGTCGAAGTAGGGGTTGCTCGGGTCGAACTGCGTCGGGTCGGCATAAGCGCCGGACGCCACGCGGGCGATGCCGGCGATGCCAGGCTGCGCGCAGGACGAGTGATAAAACAACACCCGGTCTCCCAGCTGGAAGGCGTCGCGCATGAAGTTGCGCGCCTGGTAGTTGCGCACCCCAACCCAAGGCAGCCGGCCAAGGCGCTGCAAGTCATCGATCGAAGCTTCTTCCGGCTCCGACTTCATCAACCAAGTTTGCATCCGGGGAAGCGCTCCAACCAGATGGGGGGACGCGGTGGAACTGGCTCCGCCAGGCCACTCGCGCCGCCCCCTTGAGGGGGAGGCGGCCGCTAGGCCGCTTCGGGGGGGATAGGTGTCCATTGCGTACCGTAGGTCGCAGTCCTGAACCCTAGGGGTACAGGTGGGCGAGGTCAGCAAGGCTTCGGGTTCATCTGACGCGAGACGATCACGCCCGCCTCGAATATTCCAAGCCCTTGCTCGCGAGAGCATCGGTTCAAGGAAATTAAAACCCACGCGAACGCAATGGACGGCGGGATTGTCTCAGAGGACAGAGGGCGATTCGGCCAGGGCGCGATCCAGTCGCTGCAGTAGATCGCCCAGGTCGCCTTCGGCAGAGATGGGTGCCGCAGCAGCACGCGGACTCTGCGCCAGCTGATAGGCCAGGTTCAGTGCCGCCAGCACGGCGATGCGTTCGCGCGCTCGGATCTTGCCGGAGTCGCGAATGGCGCACATCTCTTGGTCCACCTGCGCTACGGCCTTTTGCAGCGCGGCCTCGCCGCCCTCGGGGCAGGACAGCAGATAGCTCTGCCCCATGATGTTGACTTCGAGCTGTTTCATGCCTGGGACTCCCCGTCATGGATGGGCAGGCGTTGCAGCAATTGGTCGATGCGATTGCGTGCGGCCGTCAGGCGCGAGCGCAGGCTGTCGCGATCGCGGGTCACGCTGCCCAACTCCTCCTGCAACTGGGCATGCACCCGCAGGAGTTCCTCGTGGCGCTGCAACAAGCGCTCAACGCGGTCAGTCAACTCAGAAAGCTGGGCCATGGCAGGCAGCGGCGGGGTCAAAAGGGGGCTGATTCTAGGGCGCTGCCCTGATCGCAAAACGGACGCACCTGGCAGCTGGCGCACAGCGGCCGGCGGGCCTGGCAGACATACCGTCCGTGCAAGATCAGCCAGTGATGGGCATGCAGTTGGTAGGGCGCAGGGATGCGTCGCAGCAAGCCCTGCTCCACGGCCAGCGGGTTCCTTCCTGGCGCCAGCCCGGTGCGATTGGCCACCCGAAAGATGTGCGTATCCACTGCCATGGTGGGTTCACCGAAGGCCACATTGAGCACGACGTTGGCGGTCTTGCGCCCCACGCCGGGTAAGGCTTCCAGGGCCTCCCGTGCGCTTGGCACTTGACCGCCGTGCAGGTCCACCAGCATGCGGCAGGTCTGCATCAGATGCTGGGCCTTGCTGCGGAACAGGCCCAGGGTCTTGATGCAGTCGATGACACCGGCCTCGCCCAGTTGCAGCATGCGCTGCGGTGTGGGCGCCAGGGCGAACAGGCGCCGGGTGGCCTTGTTGACGCCGACATCGGTGGCTTGGGCCGACAGCAGCACCGCAACCAGCAACTCGAAACGGCTGCTGTAGACCAACTCGGTTTCGGGGTTGGGGTTGGCGGCTTGCAGCGTGGCGAAGAAGGCCTCGATGTGGGCCGGCTTCATGCGGGCTTGCCCAATCGCTGGCGGGCCTTGGCCAAGGCCGCTTCGACGACGGCGCGCTTGCGGTCCGCCTGCTCGGGCTGGCGGATCAGCGCCGGCAGGTTGGCGAGCTTGGCTTCTGCTTTGTGAGCCAGGCGTTCCGTGCGCCGACGCTCGGCCTCTGGCTGGCGTGCCAGATGGCGTTCGTAGCGCCGGCGGGATTCATTCGCCTGCGTCGCAGTCCACGCGTTCCAGGCGGTGCGTCCGGGGGTTACGCTGTCCATGCGAATGCAGTCCACGGGGCAGACTGGCACGCAAAGCTCGCAGCCATTGCAGGCCTCGCTCAGTACCACGTGCATCTGCTTGGCGGCTCCTACGATGGCGTCCACCGGGCACGCCGTGATGCACAGGGTGCAGCCGATGCACCACTGCTCGTCGATGGTGGCCAAGGAGCGCTCGGCCTCGATGCCGCAGTCTGGATCCAGCGGCGTCTCCGCTCGGCCCGTCAGCTGCGCCAGCCGTTGCACACCTTCCTGTCCGCCCGGGGGGCAGCGATTGATGGGCGCTGACTCTTGCGCGATGGCGGCGGCGTAGCTGCGACAGTCCGGATAGCCGCAGCGGGTGCACTGGGTCTGGGGCAGGGCGTCGTTGATGCGCTCGGCCAGATCGGAAAGGTCTGCCGTCATGCCTTGCGACGCGAGCGTTTGACGGGCGGCGGCAAGCTTTGCTGGCGGCGGTCGTGGGCCAGGATGAAGTCGCGAATCACCGGGTAGGCCAGCTCGCGCCAGCGTCGGCCCGAGAAGATGCCGTAATGCCCCGCGCCCTTGACATCGAAGTGCTGGCGATGCTCCTTGCCGATGCCGGTGCAGAGTTCATGCGCCGCGCGGGTCTGCCCTGCGCCTGAGATGTCGTCGAGCTCGCCTTCGATGGTCAAGAGGCCACAGTTTTGGATGTCCTGTGGGCGCACGCGCTGGCCCGCCACATCCCAGTTGCCGTTCACCAGCGCAAAGTCCTGGAACACCGTCTTGATGGTGTCTAGGTAGTACTCGGCCGGCAGGTCGAGCACGGCGTTGTATTCGTCGTAGAACTCGCGGTGCGAGTCGGCCGACTCCTCATCACCGCGCACCAGGTCGAGGAAGTAGTCGTAATGGCTGGAGAGGTGCCGGCCGGGGTTCATGGCCACGAAACCGGTGTGCTGCAGGAAGCCCGGGTAGACCAGCCGTCCGGCGCCGGGGAAGTTGCTCGGCACGCGGTAAATGACGTTGTTCTCGAACCAAGAATAGCTCTTGTTCATCGCCAAGTTATTGACGGCGGTGGGGCTCTTTCGCGCGTCGATGGGGCCGCCCATCATGGTCATGGAGCGCGGCACGACGCCGTGCGCGCTGGCCTGCAGCGACACGGCGCCCAGCACCGGCACCGTGGGCTGGCAGACCGAGATCACATGCACATGGGCGCCGATGTGCTCGATGAACTCGCGCACATAGGCCACATAGTCGTCCAGATGGAAGGGGCCGACGTCGATGGGCACCATGCGGGCGTCGGTCCAGTCGGTGATGAAGACCTTGTGCTCGCGCAGCAGCTGGCGCACGGTGTCGCGCAGCAGGGTGCTGTGGTGGCCGGAGAGGGGCGCGACCACCAGCACCGTGGGCTGGTTCTTCATGCGCTCCAGCTCCTGCGCGTCGTCGGTGAAGCGCTTGAAGCGCAGCAGACGGCAGAAGTCCTTGGTGATTACGACCTGCTCCTGCACCGCCACCTGCACGCCGTTGACCTCGACGTTCTCGATCGCAAAGCGCGGCTTTTCGTAGGCCTTGGCCAGACGGTGCATCAGATCCAGACCCGCAGCCACCCGCGGCGCCAGCGGGCCGTGGGCGAAGGGCGACATTGGGTGGGTGTAGAGCTGGCCGGCCGCGTTGGCGAACTCGGCAAAGGGGCTCAGCAGGGCGCGCTGGGCTTCATAGAGCTGATAAAGCATGGGGCGGGGCTCCGGCTTTGTTGAGGCTGCATCTTGCCTCAAATGCTGCGCTGCAGCATTCGTGCGGTAGAAGCTGCAAGGCGATGGGTATTGGGGCGGCGTGTCGGACCAACTGCGCTAGGCTGCCGGGCTTTCCGCTCGAAGTCGCGATTTTCTCGATTGTCTGCTCATGTCCAAACTGCCCGCTCCGCCTGATGCTGCAAGAACGGTCGAAGCTGCGGCCGCCCCAGAAGCTCCCCTGGAGGGCAGTTTCGTGCGCTTCGAGGGTTCACCCTTTCAGCTTTTTCAGCCCTTTCCCCCGGCGGGGGACCAGCCGGGGGCCATCCAGCAGCTGGTCGAGGGCATTCAGGATGGCTTGAGCTTCCAAACCCTGCTGGGTGTGACCGGCTCGGGCAAGACCTTCACGATGGCCAATGTGATCGCCCGTCTGGGGCGGCCGGCCATTGTGTTCGCGCCCAACAAGACCCTGGCGGCACAGCTTTACAGCGAGTTCCGCGATTTCTTCCCGAACAACGCGGTGGAGTACTTCGTTAGCTATTACGACTACTACCAGCCCGAGGCCTATGTGCCGCAGCGCGACTTGTTCATCGAGAAGGACAGTGCAATCAATGAGCAGATCGAGCAGTTGCGTTTGTCCTGCACCAAGAGCCTGCTGGAGCGTCGTGATGTGGTGATCGTGGCTTCGGTGTCGGCCATTTATGGCATTGGCAATCCGAGTGACTACCACCAGATGGTGTTGACCCTGCGCGTGGGTGACCGATTGGGGCAGCGGGATCTGATCGCCCAGTTGGTGCGCATGCAATACCAGCGTAACGAACTGGAGTTCACCCGCGGGCACTTTCGGGTGCGCGGCGACACCATTGACGTCTTTCCAGCCGAGCACTCCGAGTTGGCGCTGCGCATCGAATTGTTCGATGACGAGGTCGAGGCCATGAGCCTGTTTGACCCGCTCACCGGACAGCTACGGCAAAAGCTGGCGCGCTTCACTGTCTACCCCAGCAGCCACTATGTGACCCCGCGCGAGCGCGTCTTGGCGGCACTCGAGACCATCAAGGAAGAGCTGCGCCAGCGCGTGGGCGAGTTGCTCAAGGATGGCAAGCTGGTTGAGGCCCAGCGTTTGGAGCAGCGCACCCGCTTTGACATTGAAATGTTGCAGGAGGTGGGGCACTGCAAGGGCATCGAGAACTACACCCGTCACCTGTCCGGCGCTGCGCCGGGGGAGGCCCCGCCGACGCTGGTGGACTACCTGCCACCCGATGCCCTGATGTTCCTGGATGAAAGTCACGTTCTGATTGGCCAGTTCGGTGGCATGTACAACGGCGACCGGGCGCGCAAGACCACCCTGGTGGAGTACGGCTTTCGGCTGCCCTCTGCACTCGACAACCGGCCGCTGAAGTTCGATGAGTTCGAACGCAAGATGCGCCAGGCTGTCTTTGTCTCGGCCACGCCGGCGGACTATGAGAAGCGCCAGGCGGGCGAGTTCGGGCAGACGGTGGAGCAGGTCGTGCGGCCCACCGGCCTCGTCGACCCCGTGGTCCAGGTGCGCCCGGCCACGCATCAGGTGGATGATGTATTGGGCGAGATCCGCCTACGAGTTGATTTGGGCGAGCGGGTGCTGATCACGGTGCTGACCAAGCGCATGGCCGAGCAACTCACCGACTACCTGGGAGAGAACGGCGTTAAGGTGCGCTATCTGCACTCGGATGTGGACACCGTGGAGCGGGTGGAGATCATTCGCGATCTGCGTCTGGGCACCTTCGATGTGCTGGTCGGCATCAACCTGCTGCGCGAGGGCTTGGACATCCCCGAGGTCAGTCTGGTCGCCATCCTTGACGCCGACAAGGAAGGCTTTTTGCGCAGTGAGCGCAGTCTCATCCAAACCATCGGCCGGGCTGCGCGCCATTTGAATGGCATGGCGATCCTGTACGCGGATCGCATCACCGACTCCATGCGTCGGGCCATTGGCGAGACCGAACGGCGCCGTGCCAAGCAGTTGGCCCACAACGCAGAACACGGCATCACACCGCGCGGCGTGGCCAAGCGGGTGCGCGATTTGATCGACGGCGTGGTCTCCGATAAGGGGCGCGATGCTCAGCCAGCCGCCATGGCGGCCCAAGAATCGCTGGAGGGCCTGTCGGAGAAGGAGATCGGACGACGCATTCAGCAGTTAGAAAAGCAAATGTTCGAACATGCCCGCAACCTGGAGTTCGAGCAGGCGGCTCGCCTTCGTGACCAGCTGGCGCGTCTGCGCGAGCAGGTGTTGGGGGCCAGCAAACACGACGCTTGAGTGCCCAACTAAAGCCCCTGTCTATCGGGGCCATAGGGGGTGCCGATGACCTGTCGCTCGAATACACGACTAAAATGCTCGGCATTAACTCGGGTAAGCCCTGATCGCAACTGTTTTGCTCAGGTATTGCCCGGCCCCTGGAGCCCTCTATGCGCTTGACCACCAAAGGCCGATTTGCCGTGACCGCCATGGTCGATTTGGCGCTGCGCGAGCATGCGGGGCCGGTGGCCCTGGCCGCCGTGGCGCAGCGACAGCAGATCTCGCTGTCCTACTTGGAGCAGCTGTTTGGCAAGTTGCGCCGCGCCGATCTGGTGGAGTCCACTCGCGGCCCGGGGGGCGGCTACACCCTGGCACGAGCGGCAGCCGATATTTCGGTGGCCGATGTGATCCTGGCAGTGGACGAGCCGCTCGATGCCACGGGCTGTGGCGGCAAGGAAAATTGCATGGGTCATGAGACCGGCGCTTGCCTGACTCACGATCTGTGGACGCGGCTCAATGAACGCATGCTCGACTACCTGAATGCAGTCAATCTGCGCCAGATCGTTGACGAGCAGCGCGCCAAAGGCGTGGCGGTGGATGAGGTGCCGGTGAGCTCGCTCAAGCGTGCTTTCTCGCCCTCGCCGGTGCTCAAGACCATCCGGGTGACAGCACCCAACTCAGTTTTTGACCTCGGCACTGTGCTGAGCAAGTGAATCCATGACTCCTCATCTGCCCATTTATCTGGACTACGGCGCCACCACGCCTTGTGACCCTCGCGTCGTGGACGCCATGATCCCCTGGCTGCGTGAGCACTTCGGCAATGCGGCTTCGCGCAGCCACGCCTATGGCTGGGAAGCCGAGGCTGCGATCGAGCAGGCACGCGAGCAGGTCGCAGCCTTGATCCAGGCCGACCCCCGCGAGATTGTCTGGACCAGTGGAGCCACCGAGAGCAACAACTTGGCCATCAAGGGTGCAGCGGAGTTCTACAAGACCCGTGGTCGGCACATCGTCACCGTCAAGACCGAGCACAAGGCTGTGCTGGACACCTGCCGTGAACTGGAGCGGCGCGGCTTTGAGGTGACTTACCTTGACGTGCTGCCCAATGGTCTGCTGGACTTTGAGGTCTTCAAAGCTGCGCTGCGCCCCGACACCATCCTGGCCTCGGTGATGGCGGTCAACAACGAGACCGGCGTGATCCAGGATTTGGCCGCGCTGGGCGCGCTGTGCCGTGAGCGCGGCGTGATCTTCCACGTGGATGCGGCGCAGGCCACCGGAAAAATGGCGTTGGATCTGCGCACTTTGCCCATCGATCTGATGAGCCTGGCCTCGCACAAGAGCTACGGCCCCAAGGGTATTGGCGCTCTATATGTGCGGCGCAAGCCGCGTGTGCGCTTGGAGGCTCAGATGCACGGTGGCGGCCACGAGCGCGGCATGCGCTCGGGCACGCTGCCCACGCACCAGATCGTCGGCATGGGCGAGGCCTTTCGCATCGCCCGCGAAGAGATGGACAGCGAGTTGCCGCGCATTCGCGCCTTGCAACAGAGATTGCTGGCAGGCTTGGCCTCGATCGAAGAGGCCTATGTCAACGGCGACCTGACGCAACGTGTGCCTCACAACGTCAACATCAGCTTCAATTACGTCGAAGGCGAGTCCTTGATCATGGGCGTGAAGGAATTGGCAGTGTCATCGGGCTCGGCCTGCACCTCTGCCAGTCTGGAGCCCAGCTATGTGCTGCGCGCCATGGGCCGCTCGGACGAGTTGGCGCACTCCAGCCTGCGCATGACCATCGGCCGCTTCACCACCGAAGAAGACATCGATACCGCGGTGCGCCTGTTGCAGAGCCGCGTGGCCAAGCTGCGCGAACTTTCTCCGCTTTGGGAAATGTTCAAGGACGGCATCGATCTATCGACCATTCAGTGGTCGGCCCATTGATCACCACCGGCTGCGGGGTACCGCAGCCACCCCTCGAGGGGGCGCGGGGCCGCTTGGGGTGGCCCGGTGCCGGCCCCGGGAGCTAACGAGATTGAGCAGGAGAAGGAAATGGCATACAGCGACAAGGTCGTCGACCACTACGAAAACCCCCGCAACGTCGGTAGCTTTGAAAAGGGCGACGACTCGGTGGGTACCGGCATGGTGGGCGCGCCCGCCTGCGGCGATGTGATGAAGCTGCAGATCAAGGTCAATCCGGCCACCGGCTTGATCGAAGACGCGCGATTCAAGACCTATGGCTGCGGTTCGGCCATTGCATCCAGCTCCCTGGTGACTGAGTGGGTCAAGGGCAAGAGCCTGGACGAGGCCACCCAGATCAAGAATTCGCAGATCGCCGAAGAGTTGGCCTTGCCCCCAGTCAAGATCCACTGCTCGATCCTGGCCGAGGACGCCATCAAGGCGGCGGTCGCGGACTACCGCGCCAAGAACTCAGAAACGGCCAAGGAGGCTTGAGATGGCCATCACCCTGACCGAGGCAGCGGCACGCCATGTGACGCGTTTCCTGACGCGGCGCGGCAAGGGCGTGGGTGTTCGTCTGGGTGTCAAGACCACTGGTTGTTCGGGCCTGGCCTATAAGCTGGAGTTTGCGGACGAAGTCGCCCCCGAGGATCTGGTGTTCGAAGACCGTGGAGTCAAGGTGCTGATTGACCCCAAGAGCCTGAACTACCTGGATGGCACCGAGCTGGACTTTGTGCGCGAGGGTTTGAACGAGGGGTTCAAGTTCCGCAACCCGCAAGAAAAGGACCGCTGCGGTTGTGGCGAGTCCTTCCGTGTCTAATCTCGCCTTGCGCTAAGAAGGCGCGACCCCCGGTCGCGCCTTTTCTTTTGTCCTTCGCTCATGCATCTCGCCCACGACGACTTCGAGCTTTTTGGTCTGCCCGCCCGCTACCGGCTCGATCGGGCCGAGCTGGATGCGCGCTGGAAAAGTCTGGCGGCCCAAGTGCACCCGGATCGCCACCTGGGGCAGGGCGCAGCCGCGCAGGCTCAGGCCATGCAATGGGCCTTGCGAGTCAATGAGGCCTATCGACGCCTGCGCGACCCGCTGACCCGGGGTGCCTATCTGTGCGAGCAGCGTGGCGCGGCCATCCAGGCAGAGAGCAATACCCATATGTGCATGGCATTTTTGGGCGAGCAAATGGCTTGGCGCGAGCAACTCGATGAGGCGCAGGACGAGTCGGCCATTGACGCCCTGCAAGCCCAGGTTCGGCGGCGCCAGCAAGGTCTTTTTGAGACCGTGGCACGTGAGCTGGACGATGCGGGCGGGCAGCCTCAGCAGGCCGCTCAGGCCGTGCGCTCGTTGATGTTTGTTGCGCGCTTTTTGAAAGACATTGAACGGCGTCGCGACGCCTTGTTCCCTATTTGACCCATGGCCCTTCTTCAAATCGCCGAGCCCGGCCAGTCCCCCGATCCGCATCAGCGCCGCATTGCGGTGGGCATCGATCTGGGCACTACACACTCCTTGGTGGCCTGCGTGCGCAGTGGCAGCCCCGAGTGTTTGCCGGATGCTCAGGGTCGTGTCATCCTGCCCTCAGTGGTGCGCTACTTGGGTGATGGGCGGCGTGAGATTGGCGCCGAGGCCTTGGCCCATGCGGCAGAGGATGCCGCCAACACCGTGGGCTCCGTCAAGCGCCTGATGGGACGTCGTCTGGTGGATGTGGCCGAAGCCGCCAAGCTGCCCTATGCGCTGGAGGATGGCCCCGGCATGGTGGGTGTGCGCACGTGTGAGGGGCACAAATCCCCGGTAGAGGTGTCGGCCGAAATTCTGGCGAGCCTGCGCCAGCGGGCCGAGGACAGCTTTGACGATCTGCTGTACGGCGCTGTCATTACCGTGCCCGCGTATTTCGACGACGCGCAGCGCCAAGCCACCAAGGATGCTGCGGAGTTGGCCGGGCTGAAGGTGCTGCGCCTGATCAATGAGCCCACGGCGGCGGCGATTGCTTACGGTCTCGATCACGCCTCGGAAGGTCTTTACGCTGTCTATGACTTGGGCGGCGGCACCTTTGATGTCTCGCTGCTGCGTCTGGCGCGCGGCGTGTTCGAGGTGGTGGCCACAGGGGGCGATGCCCAACTGGGCGGAGATGATTTCGATCAGGCTCTGGCCGACTGGGCGCTGGCTCAAACCGGACGCGAAGCGGTATCGGGTGCGGACCGTCAGCGCCTGCGTGCGGCGGCACGAGCGGCCAAGGAGTCTTTGTCGGCGCATGAAGCCGTGCAGCTGAGCGCCGAGCTCGATGCCGGGAGCCTCTCCTTGAGGGTGGAGCGTGAGACCTTCGAAGCCCTGACCAAGGCCCTGGTCGACAAGACCTTGTCGGTGGTTCGCCGCGTTCTGCGTGACGCGGGTGTGGGTGTCGACGAGGTACAGGGCGTGGTGATGGTGGGTGGATCCACCCGCATGCCGGTGGTGCGTGAGCGTGTCGGCCAGTTGTTTGCTCAGCCTGTGCTGACCGATCTGAACCCTGATGAAGTGGTGGCCTTGGGGGCGGCCGTACAAGCCAATGCGTTGGCTGGCAATGCCCAGGACGGCGAGCTGCTGCTGCTGGACGTGATCCCTTTGTCACTGGGTTTGGAGACCATGGGCGGACTGGTGGAGCGCATCGTGGAACGCAATGCCACGCTGCCCGTGGCCAAGGCGCAAGACTTCACCACCTTCAAGGACGGCCAAACCGCGCTGGCGCTGCATGTGGTTCAAGGAGAGCGGGACCTCGTCAGTGAGTGCCGCTCGCTGGCGCGCTTTGAGTTGCGCGGCATTCCACCGATGGCCGCCGGCGCAGCGCGCATTCGCGTGAGCTTTCAGGTGGATGCCGACGGGTTGCTGGCTGTGTCTGCCCGCGAGCTCACCTCGGGCGTGGAGGCCGCGATCGCCGTCAAACCCAGTTATGGGTTGAGCGACGAGCAGGTGGCTGCCATGCTGCGCGATGGTTTTGCCAGCGTGCAGATCGACCGCGAGGCACGTGCCTTGCGTGAGGCGCGTGTCGAGGGCGAGCGCATGTGCATGGCCACCGAGGCTGCTTTGGCCGTAGATGCCGACTTGCTGGCGCCGAATGAGCGCGCCGAAATTGATCAGCAGCTGCGTGGGTTGCGCCAGGCCATGGGCCAGGGTGTTGCGGCTGACATCGAGGCCGCCGTGCAGTCCTTGGCCAAGGGCTCCGAGGCGTTTGCCGCGGCGCGAATGAACCGCAGCATCCAGCGCGCCTTGGCGGGCCGCTCGGTGCAGGAGATCTGAATGCCGACCATCACCATCTTGCCGCATCCCGAGTATTGCCCGCAGGGGCGTACCGTGCAGGCGCCCACGGGCACTTCAATCTGCGAGGCCTTGCTCGATCATGGGGTCGAGATTGAGCATGCCTGCGACCAAGTTTGCGCCTGCACCACCTGCCATGTGATCGTGCGCACTGGATTGACCTCGTTGTCCGAAATGGAAGAGGGCGAGGAGGACATGCTGGACCGTGCCTGGGGCTTGGAGCCCAATTCGCGTCTGGCCTGCCAGGCCATCCTGGGTCGCGAAGATTTGACGGTCGAGATTCCCAAGTACTCGATCAACCACGCCAAGGAGAAAAAGGCGTGAGTTCCCTGCGGCCTTGGCGTGTGCTGGGCTTTGAGTCCAGTTGCGATGAGACCGGGGTAGCGCTGGTGGAGTGCCGCGAGGGCGAGGCGCCGCGCTTGTTGGCGCAAGGGTTGCACAGTCAGATTGAGATGCATCAAGCCTACGGAGGAGTGGTGCCGGAGTTGGCCTCGCGCGACCACATTCGCCGGGTGCTGCCGCTGACGCGCCAAGTGCTGCAGTCAGCGGATTTGGGTCTGCACGAGTTGGACGCCATTGCCTACACGCAGGGCCCGGGTCTGGCTGGTGCGCTGCTGGTGGGGGCAGGTACTGCGGTGGCCTTGGCCGCCAGCTTGGGGCTCCCTGCATTGCCGGTGCATCACCTGGAGGGGCATTTGCTGTCGCCCTTTTTGTCGGCGGACCCGCCGCAGTTCCCCTTTGTTTGTCTGCTGGTTTCGGGTGGTCACAGCCAATTGATGCGGGTGGGCGCGGTGGGCGACTATGAGTTGCTGGGCGAAACCATCGATGACGCGGCCGGGGAAGCCTTTGACAAGAGCGCCAAGCTGCTGGGCCTGCCCTATCCCGGTGGCCCGCATCTGGCGCGTCTTGCGGAGTCGGGGCGGGCCGACGCCTACGCACTGCCGCGTCCGCTGCTGCACAGCGGTGACCTGAATTTCAGCTTCGCCGGCCTGAAGACGGCGGTACTGACGCAGGCTCGCAAGATCGACCTGCAGGACGCACAGCTGCGCGCTGATCTGGCGGCTTCCACCCAGGCGGCCATCGTCGAGGTGCTGCTCAAGAAGAGTCTGGCTGCACTCAAGCAGACGGGCCTGAGGCGCTTGGTCGTGGCGGGCGGAGTGGGGGCCAATCGAAGCCTGCGCCAGGCCTTGGATCAGGCCTGCGCGCGCCGCGGCGTTCGGGTTCATTACCCCGAGCTTGCGCTGTGCACCGACAACGGCGCCATGATCGCGCTGGCTGCGGCCATGCGCTGGCAGGCGACCCAGGCGGGGCAACCCAGTCAGCCTGCCCCAACGGCCCCGGCCCCGGCAGGCTCCTTCGAGGTTCGTCCGCGTTGGCCATTGGCTATGAGCTGATATACTCTTCAGGTTTTGCATTTGGCCGCCAAGGCTACTTTGCAAAGCAATCTCGCACGACGAGGGTCGGTTTCACTCTCGCTCGCAAGTTCAACTTAGGAAACCGTACGACCCGACTTGGTCAGGCGGCGGCTTTCCACACCCAGGAAACAACCATGGCCTTCGCCACCCTGAACAAAGCCGAAATCGTCCAAGCCCACGCCCGTGGCGCCAATGACACCGGCAGCCCCGAAGTGCAAGTCGCTCTGCTGACCGCCCGTATCAACGAGCTGACCCCTCACTTCAAGGCCAACCCCAAGGATCACCATGGCCGTCGCGGCCTGCTGAAGATGGTCAATTCGCGCAAGCGTCTGCTGGCTTATCTGAAGGATCGTGACCTGCCGCGCTACGCTGCGCTGATCCAGAAGCTGGGCCTGCGCAAGTAAGCACCCCTTCCGAAGAGCCTGCGCCAAAACGCAGGCTCTTTCTCCATCCCGCCGGGGACTGGCAACCCGTGACCGCATGCCATCCCCAAGTCGCCGCCTGCTTGTTGCAGTGCGGGCCGCTTGGGAATGACATGGCGAACGGCTTGCGAAAGCCCGGCTCCTCCCGCAAATCCAAGGAGCTTTCATGAGCCTGTTCAACAAAGTCAGCAAGACCTTTACCTGGGGCCAGCACACCGTCACCATGGAGACCGGCGAGATCGCCCGTCAATCCACCGGCGCCGTGCTGGTCAACATCGACGACACCGTGGTCTTGGCCACCGTCGTGGCACGCAAGGAAGCCAAGCCCGGTCAGGACTTCTTCCCGCTGACCGTCGACTACATCGAGAAGACCTATGCCGCCGGCAAGATCCCTGGCAGCTTCTTCAAGCGCGAGGGCCGCCCGAGCGAGCTGGAGACCCTGACCAGCCGCCTGATCGACCGCCCGATCCGCCCGCTGTTCCCGGAGGGCTTCTTCAATGAAGTTCAGGTGGTCATCCACACCTTGAGCCTGAATCCCGAAGTTCAGGCTGACATCGCCGCCCTGATCGCCTCGAGCGCCGCGCTGGCCATCTCTGGTATCCCCTTCAATGGCCCGATTGGTGCTGCGCGCGTCGGCTATGTGAATGGCGAGTACGTGCTGAACCCCGGCAAGTCCGAGATGGCCAACAGCAAGCTCGACTTGGTCGTGGCTGGCACCGAGGCTGCCGTGCTGATGGTGGAGTCGGAAGCCGACCAGCTGAGCGAAGAAGTGATGCTGGGCGCCGTGGTCTTTGGTCACGAGGCCGGCAAGGTGGCGATCAACGCCATCCATGAACTGGTGCGCGATGCCGGCAAGCCGAGCTGGAACTGGACCGCCCCGGCGAAGAACGAGCCTTTCATCGCCCAGGTGACCGAGTTGGCTGAAGGCCAACTGCGCGCTGCCTACCAGATCCGCAGCAAGCAAGCCCGCACCGAGGCCTGCCGCGCCGCTTACGCGGCCGTCAAGGCCACGCTGAAGGAGCAGGGCGTCGAGTTTGACGGCGTCGAAGTTGACAACCTGTTGTTCGAGATCGAAGCGCGCATCGTGCGTAGCCAGATCCTGAATGGCGAGCCCCGTATCGACGGCCGCGATACCCGCACCGTGCGTGCCATCGAGATCCGCAACGGCGTGCTGCCCCGCACCCACGGCTCGGCCCTGTTCACTCGCGGCGAGACGCAAGCCCTGGTGGCCACCACCCTGGGCACCGACCGCGATGCGCAGCTGATCGACGCCCTGGCCGGCGAGTACAGCGACCGCTTCATGCTGCACTACAACATGCCCCCGTTCGCCACCGGTGAGACCGGCCGCGTGGGCAGCCCCAAGCGCCGCGAGATCGGCCACGGCCGCCTGGCCAAGCGCGCGCTGATGGCTGTGCTGCCCAGCAAGGAAGAGTTCCCTTACACCCTGCGTGTGGTGTCGGAGATCACCGAGTCCAACGGTTCCTCGTCGATGGCTTCGGTCTGCGGCGGCTGCCTGTCCATGATGGACGCCGGCGTGCCCCTGAAGGCCCATGTGGCTGGCATCGCCATGGGTTTGATCAAGGACGGCCAGCGCTTTGCCGTGCTGACCGACATCCTGGGTGACGAAGATCACCTGGGTGACATGGACTTCAAGGTGGCCGGTACCAATGGCGGCGTGACGGCGCTGCAGATGGACATCAAGATCCAGGGCATCACCAAGGAAATCATGCAGGTCGCCCTGGCCCAGGCCAAGGAAGCCCGACTGCATATCCTGTCGAAGATGGTCGAGGCCATGGCCACCGCCAACACCGAGGTGTCGGACTTCGCCCCGCGCCTCTACACCATGAAGATCAATCCGGAGAAGATCCGTGACGTGATCGGCAAGGGCGGCGCCACCATCCGCGCGCTGACTGAAGAGACCGGGACCACCATCGACATCGGCGACGACGGCACCATCACCATCGCTTCGACCGACGCCGCCAAGGCCGAACTGGCCAAGAAGCGTATCGAGGACATCACGGCCGAGGCCGTGGTGGGTCAGACCTACGAAGGCCCGGTCGTCAAGATCCTGGACTTCGGCGCCCTGGTGCAGATCCTGCCGAACAAGGACGGTCTGGTTCACATCAGCGAAATCGCCCATCAGCGCATCGGCAAGGTGACCGACGTGCTGCAAGAGGGCCAAGTGGTCAAGGTCAAGGTGCTCGACACCGATGAGAAGGGCCGCGTCAAGCTGTCCATGAAGGCACTGATCGAGCGTCCGGCTCCTAGCCACGAGTAAGTCGGCGCATGCGCGGCATTGCCATCGCCCAAGCCGGAGGGCCCGAGGTACTCGAGATGATCGAGTGCCCGGATCCCGTTCCGGCTGCGGGGGAATGCCTCATCGTTGTTCGGGCCTCGGGCCTGAATCGACCTGATCTCTTGCAGCGCCGGGGCTTGTACCCGGCGCCAGCTGGGGTCAGTGCCTTGCCAGGTTTGGAAGTGGCCGGGCACATCGTCGGGGGTGATCCGCAGGCATTGCACGCTGCCGGCTTGGCAGTGGGTGATGCCGTGGTGGCCTTGGTGGCGGGTGGTGGCTACGCAGAACAGTGTGTGGCGCCCGTGTCGCAGTGCCTGCCGCTGCCGCAGGGATGGACGATGGAGGAGGGCGCTTCGCTGCCTGAAACCTTGTTCACGGTTTGGTCGAATGTCTTTGATCAGGCCGGCTTGCGCGCAGGCGATGTGCTGCTGGTCCATGGAGGCTCCAGTGGGATTGGCACCACCGCGATTCAGCTGGCGAAGGCCTTCGGCGCCCGAGTCCTGGTGACGGTGGGCAATGAGGCCAAGGCCAGTGCGTGTCGCGCCTTGGGGGCTGAGTTGGCCATCAACTATCGCGAGCAGGACTTTGTCCGTGCGGCTCTCGATGCCACTGGCCAGCGGGGTGTCGATGTCGTGCTGGACATGGTGGGCGGCGAGTATTTGGGACGCGATCTGCGCTGCTTGGCGGAGGATGGCCGGGTGCAGTTGATTGCGGTCCAGGGTGGCAGCAAGGCTGAGTTGGATGCGGGCTTGTTGCTGCGCCGTCGCCTGACTGTTGCGGGCTCGACCCTGCGCGCGCGCTCATTGGCCTACAAGGCTGCCATTGCCGAAAAGCTGCGCGAACGGGTTTGGCCCTTGCTGAATACGCGCCGCATCCGGCCTGTGCTGCACCAGGTCTTTGCTGCCGAGCAGGTGGTGCAAGCCCATCAGACCCTGGAAGAAGGAGCGCACATCGGCAAGCTGGTGCTGCGTTGGAATTGAGGAGAGACGAAATGCGCAAGACCCTGGTGGTCGGCAATTGGAAGATGAACGGCACGCGCGCCTTCGCTGCGGGCCTCTTGTCCGAGCTCAAGGCCCTGTCGCCTTGGGCCGCGGATGTGGCGGTCTGTGTGCCGCACCCCTTGCTGGCCGATGCGGCGCAGCAGCTGCAGGGGACTGTTCTGGCTTGGGGCGGGCAGGATTGCTCTGTTCACGCAGCTGGTGCCTACACCGGGGAGGTGTCGGCGGCCATGCTGGCGGATTGGGGCTGCCGCTATGTCATCGTCGGTCATAGCGAGCGCCGTGCCTACCATGCTGAGAGCGATGAGACTGTCGCCCGCAAGGCGCAGGCCGCGCTGGCTCAGGGTTTGACTCCCATCGTTTGTGTGGGCGAGACCCTCGCCGAGCGCGAGGCTGCGCAAACAGATGCCGTGGTGACGCGCCAATTGGCGGCCGTGATTGCATTGTTGGGTGAACGCATTCAAGACGTGGTGGTGGCTTATGAGCCTGTCTGGGCCATTGGCACGGGACTGACCGCCACGCCGGCGCAGGCTCAGGCCGTGCATGCTTTGCTGCGTGCCCAACTGGCCGCTGCCACGCCGGCGGCCGCCTCCATGCGATTGCTCTATGGCGGCAGCGTCAAGCCCGACAACGCGGCCGAGCTGTTTGCCCAAGCGGATATTGATGGCGGCTTGATTGGCGGCGCGGCCTTGAAGGCGGCGGACTTCGATGCCATCTGCCGCGCTTGAATTCACAGAAGTAACGGAGATCTGAAATGCAATTCCTGATGAACCTGGTGCTGGTGGTCCAGCTTGTGAGCGCCCTGGCGATGATTGGTTTGGTGCTGGTGCAGCATGGCAAAGGCGCCGATATGGGGGCTTCCTTTGGTGCCGGTGCTTCGGGCACGCTCTTCGGTGCCACCGGCAGTGCCAATGTGCTGTCCAAGTCGACGGCCATTTGCGCCACGCTGTTCTTTGTGTGCACGCTGGCTTTGGCGGGCTTCAGCTCGGCCCGCACTCAAGGCGGCTCGGGCAGCTCGGTGTTGGATGCTCCGGCTGCAGCGGCCTCTGCGGTGCAGGTGCCAGCCTCGGCCGCCGTCAGCGGTGCAGCCGCTGTGCCGGGCGCATTGCCCGCGCAAACTGCAGCATCGCAGCCGTAAAAACTCCTCGTTTTTCTGTATAGAATGCGAGGCTGTTCACCACACAGCAATCCTCAAGCGTGGTGAGCAGATAAATGATGCGCTCGTGGTGAAATTGGTAGACACGCTATCTTGAGGGGGTAGTGGCGAAAGCTGTGCGAGTTCGAGTCTCGCCGAGCGCACCAGATACTCAGTTCAATCGTTGAAGCCTTTCAACAGATTGATAAACCGCAAAACGGGCGCGGCACCTCCAGCGCCCGTTGTCGTTTCTAGCGCATAAGATGCCGCGGTTTTGTCACCCGGCCAAAGACCATGAGTTTGGAACAGTACCTCCCTGTCATCCTCTTCATCCTGGTCGGCGCCGCTGTCGGCGTCATCCCCCAAGTGCTTGGTGCCCTGATGGGCCCGCACAGGCCCGATGCGGCCAAGAACTCCCCTTACGAATGCGGCTTCGAGGCCTTTGAAGACGCGCGCATGAAGTTTGATGTGCGCTATTACCTCGTGGCCATCCTCTTCATTCTGTTCGACTTGGAAATCGCGTTCCTGTTCCCTTGGGCATTGGCGCTCAAGGAAATCGGCCCCACAGGTTTCTGGGCCATGATGGTTTTCCTCGGCATTCTGGTCGTGGGCTTCGCCTACGAATGGAAGAAGGGTGCCCTTGATTGGGAATGAGCCCGCCTCCGGGCGAGGTGAGCGGTCCGGCGCAGGGGTGGCCGACCGACTCGAGAGCGGGCCGTCCCTGGCCTGCTCGCACTAAAAAGGTTGGTGCACGCTATGGGCATTGAAGGTGTATTGAAGGAAGGCTTTGTCACCACGTCGGTGGACAAGCTGATCAACTGGTCCAAAACCGGTTCGCTGTGGCCGATGACTTTTGGTCTGGCCTGCTGTGCAGTGGAGATGATGCATGCGGGTGCGGCTCGCTATGACATCGACCGCTTCGGCATGTTGTTCCGTCCCAGTCCGCGCCAAAGCGATTTGATGATCGTGGCTGGCACGCTGTGCAACAAGATGGCGCCCGCCCTGCGCAAGGTCTACGACCAGATGGCCGAACCGCGGTGGGTTATCTCGATGGGATCGTGTGCCAACGGCGGTGGCTACTACCACTACAGCTATTCGGTGGTGCGCGGCTGTGACCGCATCGTTCCCGTCGACGTCTATGTGCCAGGCTGTCCGCCGACGGCCGAGGCGCTGCTCTACGGCATCCTGCAACTGCAGGCCAAGATCCGCCGCGAAAACACCATCGCTCGCTGAAGGCCGACATGACCGTGACCCCTTGTTTGGACCGGCTGGAAGCCAGCCTCAAGAGCGCGCTCGGTGAGCGCATTCGCAAACTGACCCGCGCCTTGGGCGAGATCACCGTGGAAGTGGCGGCTGCCGATTACTTCGCGGTTGCCAAGACCCTGCGCGATCACTCGGAGCTGCGTTTCGAGCAGCTCATCGACCTGGCCGGTTTGGACTACTCCAGCTACGGCAACAGCGCCTGGGAAGGGCCGCGTTTCTGCGTAGCCTCTCACCTGCTGTCGGTGACGCTCAATCAGCGCGTTCGACTCAAGGTGTTCGCACCCGATGACGACCTGCCCGTGGTGGCCTCGGTCACGCCGCTGTGGACCTCGGCCAACTGGTTCGAGCGCGAAGCCTTCGACCTGTATGGCATCTTGTTTGACGGCCATGAGGACCTGCGCCGCATCCTGACCGACTACGGTTTCATTGGCCACCCGATGCGCAAGGACTTCCCGGTATCGGGCCATGTGGAAATGCGCTACGACGCCGAGCAAAAGCGCGTGATCTACCAGCCGGTATCGATCGAGCCGCGCGAGATCACGCCGCGCGTCATCCGCGAAGACAGTTATGGCGGGCTGTGAACCATGAGTGAAATCAAGAACTACACGCTCAACTTCGGCCCCCAGCATCCGGCCGCGCACGGCGTGCTGCGCCTGGTGCTGGAACTGGATGGCGAAGTGATTCAGCGCGCCGATCCCCACATCGGCCTGCTGCACCGCGCCACCGAGAAACTGGCCGAGAGCAAGACCTACATTCAGTCGCTGCCCTATATGGACCGGCTGGACTACGTCTCGATGATGTGCAACGAGCACGCCTACTGCCTGGCCATCGAGAAGATGCTGAACCTGGACGTGCCGCTGCGCGCCCAGTACATCCGTGTGATGTTCAGCGAGCTGACCCGTCTGCTCAACCACCTGCTGTGGCTGGGCTGCCATGGTCTGGACTGCGGCGCGATGAACATCTTCATCTACGCCTTCCGCGAGCGTGAGGACATCTTCGACATGTACGAGGCGGTGTCGGGTGCGCGCATGCACGCCGCCTACTTCCGTCCGGGCGGTGTCTACCGCGACCTGCCGGATGTGATGCCGCAGTACCAGGCGAGCAAGGTCCGCAACGCCAAGACCATGGCCAAGCTGAATGAAAACCGCAGCGGCACGCTGCTGGATTTCATCGAGGACTTCACCAAGCGCTTCCCGGCCTGCGTGGACGACTATGAGACCCTGCTGACCGACAACCGGATCTGGAAGCAGCGCACGGTGGGCATTGGCGTGGTCACGCCGGAGCGCGCGCTGAACCTGGGTTTCACCGGCGCCATGCTGCGCGGTTCGGGCATCGCCTGGGATCTGCGCAAGCAGCAGCCCTACGACTGCTACGGCGCGATGGATTTCGATATTCCGGTCGGCGTCAACGGCGACACCTATGACCGTTATCTGGTGCGCATGGAAGAGATGCGCCAGTCCAACCGCATCATTCAACAGTGCGTGGCTTGGCTCAAAGCCGATTCGGCAAAAGGCGCCGGTCCGGTGATCACCGACAACCACAAGGTGGCGCCCCCGGGTCGCGAGGCCATGAAGTCCAACATGGAAGAGCTGATCCACCACTTCAAGCTCTTCACGGAAGGCTTCCGCGTGCCGGCCGGCGAGGCCTATGCCGCCGTCGAACACCCCAAGGGCGAATTCGGCATCTACATGGTGAGCGACGGCGCCAACAAGCCCTACCGACTGAAGATCCGCGCGCCGGGCTTTGCCCATTTGGCGGGTCTGGATGAGATGAGCCGCGGCCACATGATTGCGGACGCCGTGGCCATCATCGGCACCATGGACATCGTGTTCGGCGAGATCGATCGATGAGCAGCTACCAACTTTCCGACGCGACGCGCGCCCGCTGGGATCGCGAAGTCGCCAAATACCCTGCCGAGCAAAAGCAGTCGGCCGTCATGGCCTGTCTGTCCATCATTCAGCAGGAAGAGGGGTTCGTCTCGCGTGAGTCCGAGGACGTGCTGGCCCAATACCTGGGCATGGCGCCGATCGCGGTGCACGAGGTCACGACCTTCTACAACATGTACAACCAGCAGCCGGTGGGCAAGTTCAAGCTGAACGTCTGCACCAATTTGCCCTGTCAGCTGCGCGGTGGCCAACAGGCCCTGCAGCATGTGCTGGACCGCCTCGGCGTCGAGATGGGTGGAACCACGGCGGACGGCCAATTCACCGTGCAGCAATGTGAATGCCTGGGCGCCTGCGCCGATGCGCCGGTGATGCTGGTCAATGACCGCCAGATGTGCAGCTACATGAGCCATGAGCGGCTCGACGAGCTGCTCGATGTGCTGAAGAAGGCCTGACGATGCTGGACCTCTCCAAATTCCAAAGCACCGGTGAGCACACCTGCTTTCACGGGCGCCACATCCAGCCGCAGATCTATGCCGAGCTCAATGGCAAGAACTGGGGTCTGAAGGACTACGAAGCGCGCGGCGGCTATGCGGCCTTGCGCAAGATCCTGGCCCAGGGTGAAGGCCAGGGCATGACGCCCGAGCAGGTGATTGCCGAGGTCAAGGCCTCCAGCTTGCGCGGCCGCGGTGGTGCTGGCTTTCCGACCGGCCTGAAGTGGAGCTTCATGCCGCGCCAGTTCCCGGGCGCGAAGTACCTGGTCTGCAATTCGGACGAGGGCGAGCCGGGCACCTGCAAGGACCGCGACATCCTGATGTTCAACCCGCACGCGGTGATCGAAGGCATGGCCATCGCCGCCTATGCGATGGGCATCTCGGTGGGCTACAACTACATCCACGGCGAGATCTTCGAGGTCTATGAGCGCTTCGAAGCCGCGCTGGAAGAGGCCCGTGCCGCTGGCCTGCTGGGCGACAAGATTCTGGGTTCGGGCTTCAGCTTCCAGCTTCATGCCCACCACGGGTTTGGCGCCTACATCTGCGGCGAAGAAACCGCACTGCTGGAGTCGCTGGAAGGCAAGAAGGGCCAGCCGCGCTTCAAGCCGCCGTTCCCGGCCAGCTTCGGTCTTTACGGCAAGCCCACCACCATCAACAACACCGAGACCTTCGCGGCGGTGCCCTGGATCATCCGCAACGGCGGACCGGCCTACCTGGAGATCGGCAAGCCCAACAACGGCGGCACCAAGATCTTCTCGGTCAGCGGCGACGTCGAGCGCCCCGGGAACTACGAAGTTCCGCTGGGGACCCCCTTCAGCACCTTGCTGGAGTTGGCCGGCGGGGTGCGCAAGGGCCGCCAGCTGAAGGCCGTCATCCCGGGTGGTTCATCGGCGCCGGTGCTGCCAGCTGACGTGATGATGCAGTGCACGATGGACTATGACTCCATCGCCAAGGCCGGCTCCATGCTGGGCTCGGGCGCGGTCATCGTGATGGACGACAGCCGGTGCATGGTTGAGAGCCTGCTGCGCCTGTCCTATTTCTACGCCCACGAAAGCTGCGGTCAGTGCACGCCCTGTCGCGAAGGCACGGGTTGGATGCACCGCGTGATCGATCGCATCGCCCATGGTCAGGGTCGCATGGAAGACATCGCCCTGCTCAATAGCGTGGCTGACAACATCCAAGGCCGCACCATCTGTGCGCTGGGCGACGCCGCTGCCATGCCGGTGCGCGCCATGCTCAAGCATTTCAAGCATGAGTTTGTCGCCATGATAGAAGCGGCACAAACCAAGAAGGCTGCATAAGAAATGGTCGAAATCGAACTCGACGGCCAGAAGGTGGCCGTGCCCGAAGGCAGCATGGTGATGCATGCGGCCGAGAAGGTCGGTACCTATGTGCCGCACTTCTGCTATCACAAGAAGCTCTCGATCGCGGCCAACTGCCGCATGTGCCTGGTGGACGTCGAGAAGGCGCCCAAGCCCATGCCGGCCTGCGCCACGCCCGTGACGCCCGGCATGATCGTGCGCACCAAGAGCGAGAAGGCCCTCAACGCCCAGAAAGGCGTGATGGAGTTCTTGCTGATCAACCACCCGCTGGACTGCCCGATCTGTGACCAGGGCGGCGAGTGCCAGTTGCAGGATCTGGCGGTCGGTTACGGCGGCGTGAAGAGCCGCTACACCGAAGAAAAGCGCGTGGTGTTCCACAAGAACGTGGGCCCGCTGATCTCCATGGAGGAGATGAGCCGTTGCATCCACTGCACCCGCTGCGTGCGCTTCGGTCAGGAAATCGCCGGTGTGATGGAACTGGGCATGCCTCACCGCGGCGAGCACAGCGAGATCACCACCTTCGTGGGCCGCACGGTGGACTCCGAGCTCAGCGGCAACATGATCGACCTCTGCCCGGTTGGCGCGTTGACCAGCAAGCCTTTCCGCTACAGCGCCCGCACTTGGGAGCTGTCGCGCCGCAAGTCGGTCAGCCCGCATGACTCCACGGGCACGAACCTGGTCGTTCAGGTCAAGAACAACCGCGTGATGCGCGTGGTGCCGCTGGAGAACGATGCCGTCAATGAATGCTGGATCGCCGACCGCGACCGCTTCAGCTACGAAGGCCTGAATGCCGACAACCGCCTGACGCGCCCGATGATCAAGCGCGATGGCGCTTGGCAGATCGTCGAATGGGCGACGGCGCTGGACTTCGCCGCCAAGGGGCTCAATGGTGTGAAGAACCACGGCGGCCAGCTTGCCGCGCTGGTTTCGCCGCACGCCACGGTGGAAGAGGCTGCCCTGGCCGCCCAAATCCTGCGCGCCTTGGGCAGCGAGCACATCGACAGCCGCCTGCGCCAACAAGATGACGCATTGAGCGGGCAGGGCGCTGAAGCCCCCCTGCTGGGCCGCTCCATCGCATCTCTGTCGCAACTGGATGTTGCGCTGGTGCTGGGTGCCCAGCTGCGCCAGGATCATCCCTTGTTCGCGCAGCGCCTGCGCCAGACCGCTCGCCATGGTGCCGCGATCGCGCGCGTCCACGCAGTGGCCGACGACTGGGCCATGCCCATTGCCGCCCAGGCGCTGCGTCACCCGGCACAGTGGCTGGCGGTGCTGGGCGAAGTGGCAGCCGCCTTGGCCCAGGCCAAGGGTATTGCGGCCCCCGTCGAGGTGGCGGCGGTCTCGGCCGAGGCGCAAGCCATTGCGGAATTGCTGAATCAAGGCGATGGACAAAAGGCCGTGCTCTTGGGCAATGCCGCCGCCGAACATCCCCAAGCCAGCGCCTTGTACGCTCTCGCCAACTGGATCGCCCAGACCAGCGGGGCCAGCGTGGGCTTCCTGGGTCAGGCCGCCAACACGGTCGGAGTCCAGCTGGCAGGTGCCCGCCCGGGTGCAGGCGGCCGCAGCGCGCGTGCTTTGCTGAACGAGGCGCCGGCTCAGGGCGTGTTGATGGTCGGTGTGGACCCCCTGCTGGATGTGGCCAACCCCCAGGCCGCCAAGCAGGCTCTGGACCAGGCCGATATGGTCGTGGCCCTGGCCACCCACCGCAGCGATGCGCTTTTGGACCTGGCCGATGTGCTTTTGCCCCTGGCCCCGTTCACCGAAACCTCGGGCAGCTTCGTGAATGCCGAGGGCCGGGTGCAGAGCTTTGTGGGCGTGGTGCCGCCGCAGGGCGAGGCCCGTCCGGGCTGGAAGGTGCTGCGCGTGCTGGCCAACAGCCTGGGTCTGAGTGGCTTTGAGTTCGAGAGCAGCGAGCAGGTCCGTGCTGGTCTGAGCCTGACGGCCAGCCCGCTGGCGGCAGCCGCGCCAAGCGCTGAGGAAGCTTACTCCGCCTTGGTGCCGTCGCTCCGTCTGGCTGAGCTGCCGGCCTATGCCAGCGACATGCTGGTGCGCCAGGCGCCCAGCCTGCAAGCCACCCGCGCCGCGCGCGAAGCGGCCCATGTGCAGCTGGACGCCGAACACTTCGCCCTCTTGGGCTTGAGCGATGGCGACCTGGTGCGCGTCAGCCAAGGGGCCGGCCACGCCCTGCTGCCTGCCAAGCTGAACGCCGGCTTGGCTGCCGGCGTGGTGCGTGTGGCGAGCGGCTTGAGCGAGACGGCGGGCCTGGGCGGCGGATTCACCGCGATTGCGGTGGAGCGGGCGTAAGGGGACGAAATGATCGAGCAACTCTTTCAACTCGGCGCCACCCATCTGGGCGCCTTCTGGCCGGTGGTCTGGTCGCTGCTGAAGATCGTGGCCGTCGTCGCGCCGCTGATGCTGTTCGTGGCCTATCTGACGCTGTGGGAGCGCAAGGGCATTGCCCTGTCGCAGCTGCGCCCTGGCCCCAACCGAGTGGGCCCTTATGGCCTGCTCACCCCCATCGCCGATGCCGTCAAGCTGATCTTCAAGGAGATCATCCTGCCGCGCGCGGCCAACCGCGGGCTGTTCTTCCTGGGCCCCATCATGACCATCATGCCGGCCCTGGCGGCCTGGGCGGTGGTTCCGTTTGGCCCTGAGGCGGCGGTGGCCAACGTCAACGCCGGCCTGCTGTTCCTGATGGCCATCATGTCGATGGAGGTCTACGGTGTGATCATCGCCGGCTGGTCCTCGAACTCGAAGTACGCCTTCCTGGGCGCCATGCGCGCTTCCGCGCAAATGGTGAGCTACGAGATCGCCATGGGCTTCGCGCTGGTGGTGGTGCTGATGGTGTCGGGCAGCCTGAACATGACCGAGATCGTCATGGGTCAGGCCAAGGGCCAGTTTGCCGACATGGGGATCAACTTCCTGAGCTGGAACTGGTTGCCCCTGCTGCCGATCTTTGTCGTCTATTTCATCTCGGGTCTGGCTGAAACCAACCGCCACCCCTTTGACGTGGTGGAAGGCGAATCGGAGATCGTGGCCGGTCACATGATCGAGTACTCGGGCATGAGCTTTGCCATGTTCTTCCTGGCCGAGTACGCCAACATGATCCTGGTCTCGGTGCTGGCTGTCACCATGTTCCTGGGCGGCTGGGCTGCGCCGGTGAGCTGGAGCCTCTTCGGCCTGCAGACGCCCGAATTCATCCAGAGCACCATGGCGCTGTGGAACTGGTTCTGGCTGTTTGCCAAGACCTTCGTCGTCGTCACCCTGTTCCTGTGGGTGCGGGCTTCCTTCCCGCGCTACCGCTACGACCAGATCATGCGTCTGGGCTGGAAGATCTTCATCCCCGTCACCCTGATTTGGCTGGTGGTGGTGGGCCTGTGGATCCAGTCGCCCTTCAATATTTGGAAATGAGGGCCTGAGCTGTGCGAGCACTCATCGATTTTTTCAAGAGCTTCATGCTCCTCGAGCTGTTCAAGGGCATGGCCCTGACCGGACGGCATTTCCTGGCGCCCAACATCACCATCCAGTTCCCGGAAGAGAAGACGCCGCTGTCACCGCGCTTTCGGGGCCTGCATGCGCTGCGCCGTTATGAAAGCGGCGAAGAGCGTTGCATCGCCTGCAAGCTGTGCGAAGCCGTGTGCCCGGCGATGGCCATCACCATCGAGTCGGATGTGCGTGCCGATGGTTCGCGCCGCACCACGCGCTACGACATCGACCTGACCAAGTGCATCTTCTGCGGCTTCTGCGAGGAAAGCTGCCCGGTGGACTCCATCGTCGAGACGCCGATCTTCGAATACCACGGTGAGAAGCGCGGTGATCTGTACTTCACCAAGGAAATGCTGCTGGCCGTGGGCGACCGCTACGAGCCCCTGATTGCCAAGACCAAGGAGGCCGACGCCAAGTACCGCTGAGGTGCTCAGGCGAGATCCCTATGAACACGACCTCCGTACTGTTCTATCTGTTTTCCTTCGTGCTGCTGGCCGCGAGCTTTCGCGTCATCACCGCGAAGTCCACGGTCCATGCCGCGCTGTTCCTGGTGCTGGCTTTCTTCAACGCGTCCTGCATCTGGATGCTGCTGAAGGCCGAGTTCCTTGCCATCACCCTGGTGCTGGTCTATGTGGGCGCGGTGATGGTGCTCTTCCTCTTCGTCGTGATGATGCTGGATATCCACAGCGACAAGGCGCGTGAGGGCTTCTGGAAGCATCTGCCGCTGGCGGCCCTGGTCGGCGTGGTGGTGGCCCTGGAGATGGCCGCGGTCCTGATGGGCGGCTTCCAACTCAGCCAACCGGCCGAACTGAGCGCCGAAGCGGTCAAGCTGGGTAACAGCAAGATGCTGGGCATCGCGATCTACCGCGACTACCTCTATCCGCTGCAGATTGCCGCCGTGCTGCTGCTGGTGGCCATCATTGCCGCGATTGCCCTGACGCTGCGCCAGCGCAAGGACTCGCGTTCGCAGGATCCGTCCCAGCAGGTGCGTGCCAATCCGAAGGAGCGCATGCGCATCGTCAAGATGGCACCGGTGCTGCCGGCGGCGAAAGCCGAACAAGACCAACAAGGAGCCGCGTGATGGGTGCACTGACCCTCGGCCACTTTCTGACGCTGGGCGGACTGTTGTTCGCGCTGTCCGTCATTGGCATCTTCATGAACCGCAAGAACCTGATCGTGCTGCTGATGGCGATCGAGTTGATGCTGCTCGCGGTCAACCTGAATTTCATCGCCTTCTCGCACTTCCTGGGCGATATGGCGGGTCAGGTTTTTGTGTTTTTCATCCTCACCGTCGCGGCGGCCGAATCGGCCATTGGCCTGGCCATCCTGGTGGTGCTGTTCCGCAACCGCAGTTCCATCCGTGTGGATGAGCTCGACAGCTTGAAGGGTTAAGGATGAACGCCCCGATGTTGAATCCCAATCTGCTGCTCTGGGTGCCCTTGGCGCCCCTGGTGGGCTGCATCCTGGCCGGTCTGTTCGGCAAGGTCATCGGCCGCCGTGGCGCCCACATGGTCACCATCCTGGGTGTGGCCATTGCGGCGGTCATCTCGGCCCTGACGCTCAAGGAAGTGCTGGCTGGCGCACGCTTCAGCGGCACCATCTATGAATGGATGGTCGTCGGCGGTCTGAAGATGGAGATCGGCTTCCTGGTCGATGGTCTGACCGCCATGATGATGGTGGTGGTGACCTCGGTGTCGCTGATGGTGCACATCTACACCATCGGCTACATGCACGAGGACCCGGGCTACCAGCGCTTCTTCAGCTACATCTCGCTCTTCACCTTCAGCATGCTGATGCTGGTGATGAGCAACAACCTGCTGCAGCTCTTCTTCGGCTGGGAGGCCGTGGGCCTGGTGTCCTACCTGTTGATCGGCTTCTGGTACACCAAGCCGACGGCGATCTTTGCCAACATGAAGGCCTTCCTGGTGAACCGGGTGGGTGACTTCGGCTTCATCCTCGGCATTGGACTGCTGGTCGCCTACGCGGGCTCGCTGAACTACGCCGAGATCTTCGCGAAGAAGGATGAGTTGGCCGCGATTGCCTTCCCCATGCCGTTGTGGGGCGAGGGCTGGCAGCTGATCACCGTGGCCTGCATCTGCCTGTTCATCGGTGCGATGGGCAAGTCGGCACAGTTCCCGCTGCATGTCTGGCTGCCCGATTCCATGGAAGGCCCGACCCCAATCTCGGCCCTGATCCACGCCGCCACGATGGTGACGGCCGGCATCTTCATGGTGGCACGCATGTCGCCGCTGTTTGAGTTGTCCGACACCGCGCTCAATGTGGTGCTGGTGGTGGGCTCGATCACGGCGCTCTTCATGGGCTTCCTGGGCATCATCCAGAACGACATCAAGCGCGTGGTGGCTTACTCCACCTTGTCGCAGCTGGGTTATATGACCGTGGCCCTGGGTGTGTCGGCCTACTCGGTGGCCGTCTTCCACCTGATGACCCACGCCTTCTTCAAGGCCCTGCTGTTCCTGGCGGCCGGCTCGGTCATCATCGGCATGCACCACGATCAGGACATCCGCAATATGGGTGGCTTGAAGAAGTACATGCCCATCACCTGGATCACCAGCCTGCTGGGCTCGCTGGCGCTGATTGGCACCCCCTTCCTGTCGGGCTTCTACTCCAAGGACTCGATCATCGAAGCCGTTCATGGCAGCACGCTGCCCGGTGCGGGTTTCGCCACCTTCGCGGTGACCCTGGGTGTGTTCGTCACGGCCTTCTATTCCTTCCGCATGTACTTCCTGGTCTTCCACGGCAAGGAGCGCTTTGGCCAGGCCCACCATGGGCATGACGATCATGGTCATGACGATCACCACCATGGTCTGGCGCCGGGTGAGAAGCCGCATGAGACCCCCTGGGTGGTGTGGTTGCCGCTGGTCTTGTTGGCCATCCCCTCGGTCTTCGTTGGCTACTTCACCATCGCGCCGATGGTGCATGGCAGCTTCTTTGCCGATGCCATCACGGTGAACCGTGAGGCCCATGGCGCGATGAATGTGTTGGCCAGCCACTTCCACGGAGCGATGGCCATGGGCTTGCATGCCTTCAGCACCTTGCCCTTCTGGCTGGCGGTGGGCGGTGTGGCCCTGGCTTATTGGTTCTACATCCTGCAACCCAGCATTCCGGCTGCCTGTGCACGCGTTTTCCGTCCCCTCATCACGGTGATGGAGAACAAGTACTACATGGACTGGTTCAACGAGCAAGTCCTGGCCCGGGGTGCCCGCGGTCTGGGTGTGGGTTTGTGGAAGGGTGGTGACGCTGGTTTGATCGATGGCCTGCTGGTCAATGGCTCGGCCAAGTTGGTGGGCCTGCTGTCCAAGGTCATGCGTGTGGCCCAGAGCGGGCATCTGACCGCCTATGCCTTCGCGATGATCCTGGGCGTGCTGGGCCTGATGAGCTGGAAGCTGTGGCCCACGATTGCGCCGCAGCTGCAGGCGGTCATGTCCAAGTTGATGGGTCAGTGAGAAAGAAGCCGGAGAACAAGAAATGCATTGGTTGAGTCTTTCGATCTGGCTGCCCATCGCCTGCGGTGCGCTGCTGCTGACCCTGGGTCGCGCCAATCAGGCGGGCCTGGTGCGCTGGCTGGCCTTGGCGGCGGCTGTCGCCAGCTTTGCGGTCACGCTACCGCTCATCACGGGCTTTGACACGGCAAGCGCTGCGCTGCAGTTCAGCGAGAGCCTGCCCTGGATCTCGCGCTTCAATGTGCACTACGCGCTGGGCGTGGATGGCATCTCGGTCTGGTTCGTGCTGCTGACCGCCTTCATCACCATCATCGTGGTGGTGGCGGGCTGGGAGGTGATTGAGGACCGCGTGAACCAGTACATGGGCGCTTTCCTGATCCTCTCCGGTCTGATGATCGGCGTGTTCGCGGCGGTCGATGGTCTGCTGTTCTACGTGTTCTTCGAGGCCACGCTGATCCCGATGTACCTGATCATCGGCGTCTGGGGTGGCCCGCGCCGCGTGTACGCCGCGTTCAAGTTCTTCCTCTACACGCTGGCCGGCTCGCTCCTGATGCTGATCGCGCTGCTCTATCTGTACTACCAGAGCGCCGTGCAGACCGGGGTGGGCAGCTTTGACATCCTGGCCTGGCACAAGATGCCGCTGCCGATGGACGCGCAGACCCTGCTGTTCTTCGCCTTCTTCGCGGCCTTCTCGGTCAAGGTCCCGATGTGGCCGGTGCACACCTGGTTGCCGGACGCCCACGTGGAGGCGCCCACGGGCGGTTCAGTGGTGCTGGCGGCCATCATGCTGAAGCTGGGCGCCTATGGCTTCCTGCGTTTCTCCATGCCCATCACGCCGGACGCGGCCCATGCCTATGCGCCGTTCGTGATCACGCTGTCGCTGATAGCGGTGATCTATGTGGGCCTGGTGGCCATGGTGCAGAAGGACATGAAGAAGCTCGTGGCCTACTCGTCGGTGGCGCATATGGGCTTTGTGACCCTGGGCTTCTTCATCTTCAATCCGCTGGGTGTCTCGGGCGGTTTGGTGCAGATGATTGCGCACGGCTTTGTGTCGGGTGCCATGTTCCTGTGCATCGGCGTGCTGTATGACCGCGTGCATTCGCGAGAGATCGCGGCCTATGGTGGCGTGGTCAACACCATGCCCAAGTTCGCGGCCTTTGCTGTGTTGTTCGCGATGGCCAATTGCGGCCTGCCGGGCACTGCAGGCTTCATTGGCGAGTGGATGGTCATCCTGGGCGCAGTGCAGATGAATTTCTGGATCGGCGCACTGGCTGCCACGGCCCTGATCTTTGGCGCTGCCTATTCGCTGTGGATGGTCAAGCGGGTCTTCTTCGGTGCCGTGGGCAATGACAACGTCAAACAGCTGCTGGATCTGAATGCCCGCGAGTTCGTGATGCTGGGCATCCTGGCCGTCGCCGTGCTGGCCATGGGCATCTATCCCAAGCCCTTCACCGATGTGATGAACGCCTCGGTGGATCAGTTGCTGCGCCATGTGGCGATTTCCAAGCTGCCTTGAGCCGGCTGCGCACGCAAGGATAAGAAGATGACATCTATGAACTGGTCGGCCATGACGCCTGAGCTGCTGCTGCTGGGCATGGCCTTGTTGGTGGCGATGGTGGACCTGTGGGTCAAGGATGCGGATCGCCGCCCCACCTACTGGCTCACCCAGATCACCCTGCTGGCCGTGGCCGCACTGCATCTGTGGAAGTACCACAAGGGCTACCAGGTGGTGGCCATGCAGGGGCTGGTGGGTACGGACCCGCTGAGCCATCTGCTGGCAGGGCTCTCTGCCTTGGTGACGGCGGGCGTGTTGCTGATTTCGCGCCCCTATGCCAAGGCGCGCGAGATGCTGCAGGGCGAGCTGTTCACGCTCAGCCTCTTCATGCTGCTGGGCGTGTGCATCATGGTGTCGGCGCGCCATTTCCTGGTCATCTACCTGGGTCTGGAGCTGATGAGTCTGTCGCTCTACGCCTTGGTGGCGCTGCGACGTGACCACGCCGTCAGCACCGAGGCGGCCATGAAGTACTTCGTGCTGGGCGCGCTGGCTTCGGGCTTCCTGCTCTATGGCCTGTCGATGATGTACGGCGCCACGGGTTCGCTCTCGATCCCGCAGGTGTTTGCGGTGGTGTCGGCCGGCGGCCTGAACCAGGGCGTGCTGGTCTTCGGTCTGGTCTTCATCGTGGCCGGCCTGGCCTTCAAGCTGGGGGCTGCTCCGTTCCATATGTGGGTGCCCGACGTCTACCAGGGCGCGCCCACGGCCGTCACGCTGCTGATCGGTACGGCGCCCAAGCTGGCCGCTTTCGCCATCACCGTTCGCCTGCTGATTGAAGGCCTGTTTGCGCTGGCCGTGGACTGGCAGCAGATGCTGCTGGTGCTGTCGGTGTTCTCGCTGATCGTCGGCAACGTCGTGGCCATCGCGCAGACCAATATCAAGCGCATGCTGGCCTACTCGACCATCGCGCAAATGGGCTTCATGCTGCTGGCTCTGGCCAGTGGTGTGGTCAAGGGCGACAGCCTGCCGGCCGCCAGTGCCTACAGCTCGGCGCTGTTCTATGCCGTCACCTATGTGATGACCACGTTGGGCAGCTTCGGCATGGTGATGCTGCTGGCCCGCCAGGGTCATGAGGCCGAGCAGTTGCAAGACTTCGCCGGCCTGGCCAAGCGCAGCCCCTGGTACGCGCTGGTCATGACCCTGCTGATGCTGTCGCTGGCCGGCATTCCGCCGACGGTGGGCTTCTACGCCAAGTTGGCCGTGCTGCAGGCCATGGTGGCCACGCAAGAGCCGCTCTATCTGCAGTTGGCCGTGTTCGCTGTGGTGTTGTCGCTGATCGGTGCCTACTACTACCTGCGCGTCATCAAGCTGATGTGGTTTGACGAGCCGGCCGAGCGCCAGGCCCTGCAGGCCCCGTGGGACGTGCGCGCCGTGCTGACTTTGAACGGCGTGCTGGTCCTGGGTCTGGGCATCCTGCCGGCGGGTCTGATGAACGTCTGCAAGCAGGCGATCGTTCATTCGCTCGCCTAAACAGAGGGCTGGCAGATGGTGACGGCGGTTCTGCTGCTGCTCTTGCTGGTGGCCGCCAATTTGCCCTTTGTGAGTGCGCGGGTGGCCTTGGTGGGCCCCTTGCGCCCGCAGCGCGGTTTTGGCCTGCGGCTGGCGGAGTTGCTGGTGTTGGGCGCCCTTTGGCTGCTGCTGGCCTGGGGCCTTGAGGCGCACCAGGGCCAGCGCCACGCCCAGGGCTGGGCCTTCTATGCGGTGCTGCTGTGTCTGCTGCTGACCTTTGCCTTCCCTGGCTTCGCCTGGCGATATCTGCGGCGTTCCAGTGAGTGAACCGCGGGATCTGACGGAGCTCGAGCTGGATAGCCAGCTCGTCTACCAAGGCAACTTCCTCCAAGTGCGCTGCGACCGTGTGCGCCTGCCCGATGGCCAGACGGCCGGTCGTGAGTACATCGTGCATCCGGGCGCCGTGATGATCGTGCCGCTGTTGGCGGATGGCCGGCTGTTGATGGAACGCCAGTTTCGCTACCCGCTGCGCCGCCATGTGCTCGAGTTCCCGGCCGGCAAGCTGGACCCCGGTGAGGCCCCGCTGCATTGCGCCCAGCGCGAATTGCTGGAAGAAACCGGCTACAGCGCCCAGGAGTGGGCCCACGCGGGCGTGCTCCACAACGCCATTGCCTATTCGACCGAAGGCATCGAGATCTTCTTTGCTCGGGCCCTGAGCCGAGGCGAGCAGCAACTCGACGAGGGCGAGTTCATTGAGCTCTGCGAGATGAGCGTGGACCAATTGGACGCGGCCTGCGCGCGCGGTGAAGTCACGGACGCCAAGACCCTGATCGGCCTGCAGTGGCTGCAGCGTTGGCAGGCTGGTGCCTGGCCGCTGCGGTGGCAAAGCCTGGCCTGAACCATGTGGGTCGCTGAGTTGGCCTGTCCGCATGGGCATGGCTTTGAAGGCTGGTTTGCCTCCCGGGCTGACTTCGATCAACAGCGCGAGCGCGGCTTGGTCAGTTGTCCGCAATGTGGCAGTCATCACATCGAGCGCCGACTGAGTGCGCCGCGCTTGAATCTTGGCGCGCCGCAACCCGAGGCGCCCACGACGTCCACCACGCCCGTTCGCTCTGCCGGCGCGGCTTCTCCGGCGGCTCCCTCAGCCCCAGGTGCGCCGGCGTTGCCGCAGCTGTTGCGGGAAATGGTGGCCTCGGTGTTGGCCGCCACCGAGGATGTGGGCCGGCAGTTTGCCGATGAAGCCCGGCGCATTCACCACGGTGATGCCCCCGCTCGGGCCATTCGTGGCCAGGCCGATGCCGAGCAGTTGGAAGCCCTGCGCGATGAAGGGGTGGAGGTCTGGAGCCTGCCCTTGCCGGTCGAGCTGGGGTCGGACGAACCGCGCCACTGAGGCCCGAGGTGATGCCGGGCACCATCCGGCCGCCATTCATCGCAGCCAATCCCCATTGAGCCGCTCAATCTGCCATTTGGTCCGTGACCTCAGGCAGGCCGGCGCGCGGGCCTGTAAGCTGCGCCGCTTTGCTGGTCTTTGAGCGCCGTCAACTCCAACCGCCACCCTCCATGCTGTCACGCACTGTCAACGTTCCGTCTCCGTCGGCCATCGCCTTGGCCTTGGCCCTGACCCTTCCTGCGCTGCTGGTGGGCTGCCAGCGCCCGCAAGAGGCCGGTGCCGACGCCAGCAAGTCGGCGGCCAAGCCTGCGCTGCTGATCGCCCCTGAGGACCTGACCCAGGTGGGCACCAGCGGTCTGGTGGGTGGCCCCGTGCTCACGGGCTCGGTGCAGGCTGCACGCCGGGCCGATCTGCGCGCCGAGGTGGCCGCCATGGTGCTGCAGGTGGCCAAGGACAACGGCGAAACCGTGCGCCAGGGCGAGGTGATCGTGCGCCTGGACAGCACGGCGATTCGCGACAACCTCACCAGCGCCGAAGAAGCGCTGCGTGCGGCCTCACAAAGCCTCGAGCAAACCGAGCGCGTGTTGCAGCGTCAGAAGACCCTGAACCAGCAGGGGATGACCTCGATGCAGGCTCTGGAAGATGCCGAGCTGCGCCGCAATGCCGCCCAGTCCGAAGTGGCGGCGGCGCGCGCCCGCGTGGTCAGCGCGCGCCAGCAGATGACGCGCACTGAGGTCCGCGCACCCTTTGATGGCGTGGTCAGCGAGCGCAAGGTCTCGGTGGGCGACACCGTGCAGATCGGGCGCGAGATCGTCAAGGTCATTGACCCGCGCTCGATGCGTTTCGAAGGCCAGGTCAGCGCCGACCGTCTGGGTGAACTGAAGCTGGGCCAAGCGGTCAGCCTGCGGGTGAACGGTTTTGGCGACAGCGAATTCGCGGCCAAGCTCTCGCGCATCGACGCAGCGGCCAACGCCACCACCCGCCAGGTCGAAGTGGCGGCGCAGTTTGCGGATGCCGCCAAGGCGCCGCAGGTGGCGGGGCTGTACGCGGAAGGGCGGGTGGACTCCGCCAGCCAGGCCGCGCTGGTGCTGCCTGAGGGCGCGGTCACGCGCCAGGGCGATGCGACCAGCGTTTGGCGCATCGAGGGCGACACCCTGCGCAAGGTGGCCGTGCAACTGGGCGCGCGCGACGACCGCCGCGGGCAGGTGGTGGTGCTGGGCGGGTTGAAGGCGGGTGATTGGGTGCTGCGTGCACCGTCGAGCACCCAGGCCGAAGGCCAAAAGGTGACGCGCGTGGGCGCGGGCGCCGGCGCCGCATCGGCCGTGGCCAGCGCACGCTGAACCGTTCAGGAGTCGCGCCATGTTTCTTTCCAACTTCAGCATCAAGAAGCCCGTCGCCACGGTGGTGCTGATCCTGGTGCTCATGATCATGGGCGGCTTGGCCTTGTCCAAGCTGCGTGTGAACCAGACGCCCGATGTCGAGCCGCCGGTGCTGGTGGTCAACGTGCCTTATCCGGGCGCCTCGCCGGATACGGTCGAGCGCGAGGTGCTGAATCGGCTGGAAAAGTCGATGCAGAGCATCCCGGGCATCGACCGCACCGAGTCCACCGCGCGTGAAGGCAGCGCCACCATCGTGCTGTTCTTCGGCTTCTCGAAAAACATGATCGAGGCCGCCGACGAGGTGCGTAATGCCATCGCAGGGGTGCGCTTCAAGCTGCCGCTAGAGATCCGCGAGCCCATCATCACCCGGGTGGATCCAGGGGCGCGGCCCATCATGCAGCTGGCGCTGTCCAGCAGCACGCAGACGCATGCGGAGATCTCCCGCCTGGCTGAGGACAAGCTGGCCGACAAATTCCGTGGCCTGCCCGGTGTAGCGGTGGTCAATGTGAACGGCGCGCTGCGCCGTGAACTCTCGGTGCTGCTGCGCGCCGAGAAGCTGCGCGAGTACGGCGTCTCGGTCACCGAAGTGACGCAGGCGGTGCGCGCCCAAAACACCACCGCCCCCGTGGGCAAGGTGCGCGGCACGCTGGAAGACCAGAGCATCCGCCTGCTGGGTCGCCTGGAGTCGCCCAGCGAGTTCGAGCAGATGATCGTCAAGCGGCGGGGCAGCGATGTGGTGCGCCTGGGCCAAGTGGCCGAGGTCAAGGACGGCTTTGCCGAAATGAGCAGCTATTCGCTGCGCAATGGCCGCCCCACCGTGGGCATCTCGGTCAGCCGCTCGCGCGATGCCTCCACCGTCTCGGTGGCGGCTGATGTGCGCAAGGTGGTGGACGAGATCGTCAAGGAATTGCCCAAGGGCACGTCCATCGAAATCACCGAGGACGGCGGCGAGAACGCCTACAACAGCCTCTACAACGTGATCCATGCCTTGGTGTTCGGCGCGGTGCTCACGGTGTTCGTGGTCTACGTGTTCCTGAACAGCTGGCGCTCCACGCTGATCACCGCGCTCTCCCTGCCCACCTCGGTGCTGGCGGCCTTCATCGCCGTCTGGGCCATGGGCTTCTCGCTCAATTTCATGAGCCTCTTGGGCCTGTCGCTGGCCATCGGGGTGCTCATTGACGACGCCATCGTGGTGCGCGAGAACATCGTGCGCCATATGGAGCGCGGCAGCGACCGCAAGACGGCGGCCCGCGAGGGCACGGCGGAGATCGGCCTGGCCGTGGCCGCCACCACCTTTGCCATCGTGGCCGTGTTCGTGCCGGTGGCCTTCATGGGTGGCGGGCCGGGCCAGTGGTTCAAACCCTTCGCGCTCACCGTGGTGGCCTCGGTGCTGGTGTCCTTGTTGATCAGCTTCACGCTCGACCCCATGCTCTCGGCCTACTGGGGCGACCCACCCGGCTACCACCACGCGCCCAAGAAGGGCATCAGCCTCTTGCTGCAGCGCTTCAACGAGTGGTTTGACCACCAGGCCGATCGCTATGGCAATGTGATTGCCTGGGCCCTCAAGCACCGCCTTTTGATGGCGCTGATGGCCGTGGCCACCCTGCAGGTGTCCTGCGGCGCCCAGTTCAAGTGGGGTGGCACCAGCTTCTTGCCGCAGTCCGACTCCGGCACCCTGGTGGTTGACGTGCGCAGCCCCGCCTCGAGTAGCCTGGCCTACAGCAAGCTCAAGCTGGACGCTGCGGCCGCGCTGGCCGCCACCTTGCCCGAGACCAAGGCCACCACGGCCTATCCCAACGCCTCGGGCGGCCGCATCTATGTGGACATTGGCAAGAGCACCGAGCGCAAGCGCTCGGCCTCTGAACTGGCCAAGGCCCTGCGCGAACGCATCAGCCGCCTGGTGGGTGCGGAGTACGTGGTGCTGGATGACCTCTCCAACAACATCGCCAAGCCGGTGCAGATCCGCTTTTACGGCACCGACTCGCGCAAGCTGCAGGAGATCACCCAAGGCTTCGTGACCCAGATGCGCGGCATCAAGGGCGCGGTCGAGGTCGGTTACTCCGAGCAGGACCCGCAGAACGAGCTGCAGATCGAACTGGATCGCGGCCTTGCCAATCAGCTGGGCATCTCGGTCAGCGATGCCGCCCAGGCCCTGCGTGTGGCCTTTGCGGGTGTCGAGGCCGGCGACTGGGTGGACCCCACCGGCGAAGCCCGCGACGTCGCCATCCGCCTGCACCCCAGCGACCGTGTGGACGCCAGCAACATCGAGCGTCTGCCCATCGCGGTGGGCAGCAGCAACCGCATGGTGCCCCTGGACCAGATCGCCTCCGTCACCATGGGCAAGGGCCCCAGCCAGATCCAGCACGCCGACGGCAAGCGCACCATCACGGTGAGCGCCAATGTGCAGGGGCGCTCGCCGGGTGAGGTGACCGCCGAGGCGCAAAAGCTGGCCAAGGCCATCAACTTCCCGCCCGGCTTCGGCATTGAGTTGGCCGGCTCGGCGCGCGATCAGCAGGTGGTGTTCACCGCCATGCTCACGGCGCTGTTCTCGGGCATCTTGCTGATGTATGTGGTGCTGGTGATCCAGTTCAACAGCTTCACCGCGCCGCTGGGCGTGATGTTCTCGCTGCCGCTTTCGCTCATCGGCGTGGTGCTGGCCCTGTTGCTCACCAAGGGCACGCTGAACCTGATGAGTCTGATTGGCGTGATCATGCTGATGGGCCTGGTGGCGAAGAACGCCATCCTGCTGCTGGATGCCACGCGCCAGGAGGAGGCCAACGGGGTCGACCGCGAGGAAGCCCTGATGCATGCGGGCCGCAAGCGCTTCCGCCCCATTCTGATGACGACCTTTGCCCTGATTGCCGGCATGCTGCCGGTGGCCATCGGGGTGGGTGAGGGCGGCGAGTTCTACCGCCCCATGGCCGTGGCCATCATCGGCGGCACCATCACCGCCACGGTGCTGACCTTGCTGATGGTGCCCAGCTTCTATGACGGGCTGGAGATCTACAAGGGGCAGCTCTGGGCGCGCTTCCTGAGCCGCCGGGAGCGCCGCGGCGCCAGCCTGGCCGTGGCCCTCACCGGGGGTGAGATCCTGCTGGTGATCCTGGGCGGACTGCTCTCCATCGTGCTGGCCCTGCCCATCCTGCTGCTGTGGGGCCTGTGGGCGCTCTTCAAGCGTCTGCGCGGTTCCCGTCAGAGCCTGAAGCCAGCACCCGCCCTGGGTTGAGCCGGTTGGCCGGATCGAGTGCCTGCTTGATCCGGCCCATCAGGTCCAAGCCCACTGCGTCACCCCGCGCGGCCAGCTCGGCGGCGCGCAACCGGCCGATGCCGTGCTCGGCGCTGAAACTGCCGCCCCAGTCGGCCACGCAGTCGAACACCAGGCGGTTCAGTGCTGCCTCATGCGGCTGAAATTCCGCCAGGCTCTGGCCCACGGGCGGGGCGACATTGAAGTGCAGATTGCCATCGCCCAGATGCCCGAAAACCGTGGGGCGGGCGCCCGGGAAGGCGCGTTGAATGCGCGCCTCGCAGTCCGCCACAAAGGCCGCAATGCGGTCCAGCGGCAACGCGATGTCGTGCTTGAGATTGCCGCCGGCGCGGGTCTGGGCGCCGGGAATGGACTCGCGCAGTGCCCACAAGGCGTGAGCCTGGGCCTCGGTGTGGGCCACCACGGCGTCCAGCATCCGGCCCGCGTCCAGCGCCGGTGCCAGCCAGGCTTCCAGTTCGGCCCGCGTCTGCGCCTCGTCGCGGTGGCTGGAAACCTCCACCAGCAGGGCCCAGGGCGCAGCGGGCAGGGGCAACTCGGGCAGAAGCAGCTGAGCCGCCTGGCCCATCACTTCGAAACCGCTCAAACCATCGCCCAGCGCGGCGCGGGCTTGCGGCAGCAGCTGCAGCGCAGCCTCCAGCGAGGGCAGGGTCAGCCAGGCTGATAGCCGGCTGCGCGGCAGGGGCGCGAGCTTCATCACGGCGGCCGTGATGAGGCCCAGCACGCCCTCGCTGCCGATGAAGAGGTCGCGCAGGTTCAGCCCCCGGTGGTCTTTGCGCAGGCCGTCCAGGTCGCTCCAAAGCAGCCCGTCGGCAGTCACCACCTCCAGGCCCAGGCATAGATCGCGTGCATTGCCCCAGCGCAGCACCTGGGTGCCGCCGGCATTGGTGGCCAGATTGCCACCCAGCGTGCACTGGCCTTCGGCCGCCAGGCTCAGCGGCAGCAGCAGTTGCTGGGCGGCGCAGGCCTGCTGCAGGGTCTGCAGCACGCAGCCTGCCTCGGCCGTCAGCGTGGCATTGATGGGGTCGATGCGCCGGATGCGGTTCAGGCGCTTGAGGCTGAGCACCAACTCCGCGCCGCTGGCGTCGGGCGTGCCACCCAGCACCAGGCCGGTGTTGCCGCCCTGCGGCACCAAGGCCAAATGCAGGCGGGCCGCGGCGCGCACCATGGCCTGCACCTCATCCACGCTGCGCGGGCACAGCACGGCCATCGCGCGGCCCGCCTGGGCGCCGGTTGCGCGGCCGCGCCAGTCGCGTTCGAAGGGCAGGGCGGCCTCGCCGTCCAGCACCTGATCGGCGCCGAACTCGGCGCGCAGGATGCCAAGCTCGGGCCGCATGGGCTCAGCTCGCTTGGGCTCGCTTCGCAGCGGCCAGCCGTTGGCGGATCTGCAGCGTGCAGGCGGTGAACAGGGCCACGGCCAGACCCACTTCGGCCCAGCCGAGGATCGCCTCCAGGCCGCGGCCGCTGGGGCCGCGCACCAGGCCCTCGGTGGCATAGACCCAGACCAGCAGCGACACCCAGCGGTAGGTGTACATCCGGTAGCGCCACAGGCCCGGCAGCGCCGGCAGCAGGGGCAGGGCCTTCAGCGCCAGCCAGCCCTGGCCGGTGGGCTGCAAGAGCAGCTCCCAGGCCAGGCACAGGGCGATCAGCAGCAGGCAGAGGGTGAAAGCGGCCAGACGGCTGGCGCGCTCTTGGGTGCTGGGAAGGACACGAATCGATTCAGACATCCCGGCAGTGTAGGGAGGCGACACAAGAGCTCGCCCGAATGCCCACTCATACACTCGCGCCCGACATGTTGTTCCAGCCCTCTTTTGCCACCCTGCGCCGCCATGCGGGCCTGCGCAGCCTGCTTTCCAGCTGGCGCGATCTGCGCCGCTGGCCCTGGGCACTGGCCGGCGCCGGATTGCGGGCGCGCTTCAACGAGCTGCGCCTTGGCGTCACGGCGGGCAGTCTGACCTTCACGACGCTGATCTCGCTGGTGCCGCTCTTGGTGCTGATGCTGGCGCTGTTCACGGCCTTTCCGATGTTTGCCAACTTCCAGAAGGCCCTGGAGCAGTACTTTCTGGCCAATCTGGTGCCGGACAACATCGCCCGCCCGGTGCTCAAGACCCTGACCCAGTTCGCCGGCAAGGCCAAGGGCCTGGGCGTGGTGGGCGCGGGCTTTCTGGGCCTCACCGCCATTGCGCTGATGCTCACCATCGACCGCACGCTCAACGCCATCTGGCGCGTGCGCCGGCCCCGGCCCATGACCCAGCGCGTGCTGGTTTATTGGGCTGCACTGACCCTGGGCCCGCTGGCCCTGGGCGCCAGCCTGACCCTCACGGGCGCGGCCATCTCGGCCAGCAAAGGCCTGGTGACTCAGCTGCCGGGCGGTTTCGAGACCTTGCTTGACCTGATCCAATTCGGCGTGCTCACCGCCGCCGTGGCGGGTCTCTTCCACTTCGTGCCCAACACCCATGTGCGTTGGCGCCACGCGCTGCTGGGCGCGCTGTTCGTGTCCCTGGCCTTTGGCCTGGCCAAATGGGGCTTGGCTTGGTATCTGCGCCAGGTGCCCACTTACACCACGCTCTACGGCGCCTTTGCCACCCTGCCCATCCTGCTGGTGTGGATGTACCTGGGCTGGGTCATCGTGCTCCTGGGCGCGCTGATCGCCGCCAACGCACCGGGCCTGACCCAGGGCCTGCTGCAACGCCCCCCCAGCCCCGCGCTGGAGCTGGAGCTGAGCCTGCAAGTGGTGCGCGAGCTGTGGCTGCGCCAACAGCGCGGCGCGGCCGGCGCCAGCAAACTCGCCCTGGCCCAGACCCTGCGCGTCGAGCCCCTCCAGCTCGAACCCGTGATCGAAGGCCTGCAGCAGTTGGACTGGCTGGGCCGCTTGGAGGAAGACGGCGCCCAGCGCCTGGTGTTGCTGCGCAACCCCTTCGAAACCTTAGCCGCGCCGCTCTTGCAGCGCTGCCTGGTGCCGCGCTCGGCGCTCACCGCCGGGTTGTGGGAGGCCAGCGGCTGGCAGCGCATGACAGTGGCTGAGCTGCTGGGCACGCCCAATCGTCGGGCCACCGATGCGGCGGGGCCGGCGGGGGCGCCGATCCGGCGTGGGTAGAAATGAGCAGATCAATCCGCAACAGCTCTAGCCCTCTCGGCATGATCACGCTGCGAGTTGCCAGTCCAGTCAAGTCTGACCGGCGGCAGGAATCGCCCCACTGCTGTCATCCGCACGCTCTGCTCGGCTGGGCCATCCGCTGCTTAGCCAAGTGCTTTGCGACTGAAGTGCGCAAGTCGGGCGCCAGTCAGTTGTTGTTGCACCGACGACTGCATGCGCGAACGTTGTGCGGACTTCAACCGACCGGCGGATGCTGGTAACTCGGTACCCTCCAGCGAGGCTGCTGGCGAAAGCTGCGCATGGCGGAGAAAGCGGCTTTGTCCGATCGGAGCGGACTCAACTGTTAGCCTTGCACGGCGGGATTCCTTTTTCGCTTCGAGCTGCAATCGCATTGACACATACGTCGACTCAGACCGAACTGGGCGTTGCTCGCCTTGGTGTCGGCAAAATTGCCAAAAAAACTAAGGACTTGCGCCAGTCTCCGGTGCGATTGGCGCGACTTCGCGCGGAATGAGTTGCACTTGGCACAAGTCGAACCGAAGCCTCTGAGCATTTTTGAAAATTCAACTTACTGGGATGAAACCCCCCGCCAAACATGAGTTCGGTCCAAGCCGACCGAGCACCAGTCGCGACATAACTCGGGCTCGGGTAGGTGGCGGATCCAATCCAATGATAATATTGGGCGGAGTGCTAGCTGCATCACTGGCATTGATGACGGGGTGTGACCGCAACGCGGGTCAAAATTCGCGAAACGACCAGCATGCGCAGATTGCAGGAGCTTCAAGGCAATTGCCAAATGAAGTTATCCCGCCTAGGTGTAGCTCGTTTGCCTCCTCCAGCGAACATGATCAATACCCGTTCAGGTATGGAGTTGGCTTCATTGTTGCCGAGCCGGCCGCTAGTGGCTTGAGTTCAAGGGCCTGTCGGACCAACGGTTTCGGTTTTAACCGGTTTCTTGTGCGCAACGGTGGGTGGTTAAATGAATACGATTTATCCGCTAAAAAAAAGATCGACGATTTAGAGCCTATTGACGGGTTTCTCGTCGTTGTTTTGGGTATCGTCGATAGGCAGTCTGTTCCTGCGAGTACGGATTTGAGCGTGATTGGTCGGCCCCAAACTTTCACTGGCGTGCCTCTGACCAAGTGGACCGCAACGGCTGCTGAGATTGAAGCCTTCAATAAAGCCAATCCATCCCGCAATACGACATCTTCGCCCGCATGGTCAATAAATGACACTGTAGATGTTCGAACTGGACAACCGATCCATCTGGGCTGCATAGCCCCTGCGGGATCTAGCCTAGCCGGTGACTACTTGTATACGGCAACTTTCAATACGAAAGTCGATCAAGGTCAATCGTCTTGCACGATGTGGTTTTCAGTTGACCTCGGAGACATAGGCCTAGCAGTAGTCAAGGTGATGGGCTTTCACCCCAGCAATGCTCCAACAGTGGTCGACAAGGTCAGTCAAGAACTCAAACAACGTATTCGGAAGTTTGGCACATAATTCCTTCGCTGGATTCTGATTTGCCCGTCCATTTGTAAATTCAGAACGAGCGTCAACCTACGGTTCGGCAGCTGTGACAATCGTCGCAGGCGGGTATGCCAATCTCGATGCCGGGGTATCCGTGCCGGGGATGACGGCTTCTGGCCAGTTGCGGGCCTTGCGAGGCATAGCACCCAGCGGCGGCAATCGCTACGGAGCAGTCACTGGGGCTTGTGCGCCTTGTTACTTCAGCTCCACCGTCGCCGCCAACGGGCAGTGATCTGAGAGCCCTAGCTCAGCCACGCCATTGACCATCCGGGTGTCACCCAGCTCTCCCATGGAGATCTTGCGGGCGGTGGAGCCCTTGAGCGCGCCGGCGATCACGATGTGGTCCAAGCCCACCGGGTTGCGGCAGCCGAGAGCCGCCCGCAGGCCGCCGTATTGCTGGCGGTCCAGGTGGCCGCTCTTGGCCAGCAGACAGCTGGGCTGACCCTCGCAGTGGGATTCCAGCAGGGTCAGGCTGCGGGGCTGGCCGTCGTTGAGCTCGCGCCAGAGATTGCGCACCTTCACGCCCGGGCCATGGGGCTCGGTGGCCTGGCCCTGGACTCGTGCGCTGTGTTCGGCAGGCGCGCTTTGCTCGTGGCCCAGATTGCGGTTGAAGTCGCCCAGCAACACGAGGGCGTCGGCCTTCTGGCCATCCAGCCAGGTTTCCAAGGGGGCCACCTGCTGTTGCAGGCTCTGGCAGTGCGGGTTGGGGCCGTCCAGTTGGCCACGGGCCTCACTGGCGGGCGCGGGGAATTGCGGGTTGCTGCCGTCCAGCGGCGAAACGCAGGAGGACTTCAGGTGCACGGTCAGGAAGCTGACGCGGCGCCCGTCCACCTGCAGGTGCAAGGCCAGGCCGGGGCGCACCTGGTCGACCATCGGGCGCTGGGGCAGGCTCAAGCCCCAGTCCACCTGACATCGGCCGGCGCCCAGGCTGCGCTTCCAGGCAAAGGCCAGGCGCTGCACCTTGTGGCCCTCGTAGCTGCAGACCTCGTACTCAGGCCCCACCAGCTCGCGAATGGCCGCTGCACCGCTCACTTCCTGAAAGGCCAGTACATCGGCGTTCAACCGGGTGCGCAGCAGCTCGCTGAGGCGGGCGCGGCGCAGCAGATCGGCCGGGCGTGTGACGGGCAGGGCGGTACGGTTGACTTGGTAGATGTCGCAGGGGGGCAGGGCGCCGATGTCCCACTCCACCGGGGCGTTGCGGCCCCAGGGCAGGGCCCAGCCGGGGCGGGTGTCGGCACTGGCGGACGCAGCGGGCTTCCAGCGGCCGTCTTTGGCGTCCAGCGCGAAGGGGGCGTCGCAGGCGGCGCGCCACTGGGTGGCCAGTTCCTGGTCCAGATGCCAGCCCAGGTTCCAGGTGGCGACGGTCAGCTGTGTGGGCGCGGCTTGGGCGCTCAAGCCCATCAAAAGTCCAGCCAATGCCAAGGGTTTGAACATTTCAGTCTGCTTTCAAAAGGTCGTAGAGCGTGCGGGCCACCACCTGGGTGGCGCGCTTCAGGTCGGCCAGCACAAGGTGTTCGTCGGCGCGCTTGGCATTGCTTTCCAGCACGGTGCGCGGGCCGGCACCATAAATGACGGCCGGCACGCCGGCCGCGCCGTAGAGGCGCACATCGGTATAGAGCGGCGTGCCGGTGACGGGGATGGGTTCGCCGAAGACCTCTTGGCCGTGGCGCTGGATGGCGTCCACCAGGGCTTGGTTGCGCGGGTCGTGCTTGAGGCTGTGCGCCAGCAGCAGGCGGCGGATGCCAAGCTTCACCTTGGGGTGGTGGGTGCGCACATTGGTCTCGATGAGGTGCTTGAGCGCCTTCTCGACTTCGAAGGCGTCCTCTTCCGGGATCATGCGGCGGTCCAGCTTGAGCACCACCTTGCCCGGCACCACATTGGTGTTGCTGCCCCCCTCGATGCGGCCGATGTTCAGGTAGGGATGGTTGATGCCCGGCACCTCGGAGCGGATCAGCTTGAGCGAGGCGTTGTCGGCATAGAGCGCGTGCATCAGGTCGGTGGCGGCCTGCAGGGCGTCGATGCCGGTCTCGGGGTAGGCGGCGTGGCTGGATAGGCCGGTAAGCGTCACCTCCAGCTGCAGGCAGCCGTTGTGCGCTGTCACCACCTGATAGCTGAAGCCGGCGGCGATCAGGAGGTCGGGTTTTGTGAGCTTTTGGCGCAGAAGCCAGCCGGGCCCAAGTTCGCCGCCGAATTCTTCGTCATAGGTGAAGTGCAGTTCGACGCCGCCCTTCAAGGGGAGCCCCAAGGACTCCAAGGCCCGCAGTGCAAAGGTGTAGGTCGCAAAGTCGCTCTTGCTGACGGCCGCCGCGCGGCCGTAGAGCTTGCCCTCGACCACCGCGCCGCCGTAGGGTTCTTGGCTCCAGCCCTCGCCGGGTGGCACCACATCGCCATGGGCGTTCAGGGCCACCACCGGGCCGTCTATGCCAAAGCGGCGGCGCACGATCAGATTGGTGATGCTCTGCATGCCCTGCGCCTGCACCTCGGCCTCGGGCACCGCATGGGCCTCGGCTTGCAGGCCCATGGCGGCCAGCAGCGCGGCGGTGGTCTCGGCATGCGGGCGGTTGTGGCCGGGCGGGGTGTCGGTGGGCACGCGAACCAGGGCCTGCAAAAAGCCGACCTGTTCGTCGAAATGCTGGGCGATCCAGGCGTCCAGTTGGGCGTAAGCGGGGGTGACGGCAATGCTCATAGGGAATTCCACAGAATCTCGAAGGCCTCCACCGCCAGTTGAGCGTCGTGCGCGCTCACGGTTTCCAGCGGGTTGTGGCTGATGCCGGCATTGCCGCCGCGCACGAAGAGCATGGCCTGGGGCAGGATCTCGTGCATCTTCATGGCGTCGTGCCCGGCGCCGCTGGGCATGCGGTGCACGGGCAGGCCCAAGCGCTGCACGGCGGCTTCCCAGCGCGCCTGCCAGTCGGGGTGGCTGGGGGCTGCGTCAATCGACAGGGTGGGCCGCAGGCTGTAGTGCAAGCCGCGCCGCTCGCAAATGGCGTCCAAGGCGTGCAGCACCTCGTCGCGCAGGCGGTCGCGCACGGCGTCGCGCGGGGCACGCAGGTCCAGGCTGAAGCGGCAACGGCCCGGCACCACATTGATGGAGCCGCCGGGCACTTCCAGCATGCCCACCGTGCCCACGGCTTCGGGCAACTGGGTGGCGATGCGCTCGACCTGCAGCACCAGCTCGGCCGCCGCCGCAGCGGCATCGCGCCGGCCCGCGCCCATCGGGGTGGTGCCGGCATGGCTGGCCTGGCCGACGATCTCGCCGGTGTAGCGGTGGCTGCCATTGATGGAGCTGACCACCCCCAGGGGCAGGCCGGCGGCGTCCAGCACGGGGCCTTGTTCAATGTGAACCTCGACAAAGCCGAGGTATTGCTTGGGGTCGCGTTGCAGTGCGGCAATGCTGTCCAGTTGCGCGCTCGGTTGGGCGCCATGGCCGGCCGCCTGCAGGGCCTCGGCCATCGTCACGCTCTGGGCGTCTTGCTGGGCCAGCCACTGCGGTTCGAAGCGGCCGACCAGCGCGCTGGCGGCCAGGAAGGTGGCGGGAAAACGCTGCGCCTCCTCTTCGGCAAAGGCCACCAGCTCCAGGCCGTGGCGGGGGCGATGGCCCAGGGCCTTCATGCCCTGCACCGTGGCCATGGCCACCAGAATGCCCAGGCGGCCGTCGTAGCGGCCCCCGTTGCGCACCGTGTCGTAATGGCTGCCGGTCATCAACAGGGGGGCGGACGGGTCGCTGCCGAAGTAGCGCCCCACCACATTGCCCAGCGCGTCGATCTGCACCTCGTCAAAGCCGCAGCTTTGCATCCAACCCGCCAGTTTGCGCGCACAGGCGCGGTGGGCCGGGCTCATATAGGTGACGGTCAGGGCGTCGTCGGCCTCGCTGTGAACGGCAAGCTGTTCGGCCCAGTCCCACACCTGCTCGCCCGCGCTCAGGTCTTCGCCAAACTTCTCAGCCAGGCGCAGCTCGGCGATGCGGTGAATCTGGCGCAGGCATTCCTGGAACTCAAAGTCGGGGTGACCGTCCAGGCGGCGCTCGAAGGTGCTGATGATTTCGCTGCGACTCAGGCCGAGGCCGCGCGGGCCCCGTACGGCCAGGATGAAGGGCCAGCCGAAACGCTGCCCATAGGCGGTGTTCAGGCGCTGCAGGGTGGCGAACTCTTCGGGGCTGCAATGGGTCAGACCCGCACGGCTTTGCTCGTCGGTGGATTCGGCCGTGAGCTGCTGCGCCACCATGGCCTTGCCGGCCAGCTCCGGGTGGGCGCAGATCAGCGCGCGCTGGGCCTCGGGGGTGGCGCGAGCCAGCACCTCGAAGCAGGCGCGCTTGAAGGCCGCCAGCGAGGCGAAAGGGCGTTGGGCCAGCGCGCCTTCCACGATCCAGGGCGAGTGCTCGTACAGCCCGCCTAGCTCGGTCAGCAGGGCCGCGGGCTCGGACTGGTTGAGAGTCTTCAGGTCCATAGATGGGCGGTAGCGGCGTCAAAGGGGTGGGTGGCTTTCCAATGCCGCGCGATGTCCACGCGGCGGCAGATCCACACATCGGCGTGCGATTGCACATGGTCCAGAAAGCGCTGCAACGAACGCATGCGGCCCGGGCGGCCGAGCAGCCGGCAATGCAAGCCCACGCTCATCATGCTGGGCCGTTCCACACCTTCGGCGTAATGCACATCAAAGGCATCGCGCAGGTAGTGGAAGAACTCGTCGCCATGGCTGAAGCCCTGGGGCAGGGCAAAGCGCATGTCGTTGCAGTCCAGGGTGTAGGGCACGACCAGATGGGGCGCGAGGGCGCCATCGCTTTTCCGCACCTGGAGCCAGAAGGGCAGGTCGTCGCCGTAGTAGTCGCTGTCGTACTCAAAGCCGCCGTGCTCGACCACCAGGCGGCGGGTGTTGGGACTGTCGCGCCCCGTGTACCAGCCCGCCGGGGGCTGGCCCGTCATGGCCGTGATGACCTCAACCGCCTGCAGCAGGTGCTCGCGCTCGGTCGCCTCGTCGAGGTTTTGGTAATGAATCCAGCGCCAGCCGTGGCTGGCGATCTCGTGACCCAACTCGACAAAGGCGGCCGTCACTTCGGGGCAGCGCTGCAGCGCCATGCCCACGCCAAACACGGTCAGCGGCAGGCCGCGGCGCTCGAACTCGCGCAGGATGCGCCACACGCCCACCCGGCTGCCGTATTCATAGATGCCCTCCATGCTCAGATGCCGCGCCGGATAACTGGCGGGGTTGAACATCTCAGAGAGGAATTGCTCGGACCCGGTGTCGCCATGCAGCACCGAGTTCTCGCCACCTTCTTCATAGTTCAGCACGAACTGCAGGGCCACGCGCGCCTTGTTCGGCCACTGCGGATGGGGCGGGTGGCGGCCGTGGCCGCGCAGGTCGCGGGGGTAGTTCATGCGAGGTGGGTCATGGATGTACGGTCCCCAGCGCGTTGGCCAGATCGGTGGTGCGCGCCTTCAGGCGCAGGCCTCGCTCCACATTGCCCAGGTGGTCGCTCATCAGCGCGCTGGCGCGCTCGATGTCGCCGGCCTCGATGGCGTCCACGAGCTCGATGTGTTCGCTGGCCGAGTGCTCGGCCGAGTGGCTGCTTTGGTACATCAGCGCGATCAGCGAGCAACGGGCCAGCAGGTCGGCCAGCAACTCCGCCAGCACCTCGTTGCCCTGCAGGCGCGCCAGCAGGACATGGAAGTCGGCCAGCAGGCGGGTGCGCAGGGTGATGTCCTCGGCTTGCACGGCGGCGGCCTCGCGTGCCAGGTGTTCGCGCAGGGTGGTGATCTGGGCCGGCGTGGCGCGTGCGCACAGCTGGCGCACCAGCTGCTGCTCGATCATCTGCCGCACCTCGAAGACCTGGCGGGCCTCGTCCACACTGGGCTCGGCCACGAAGGCGCCGCGCGCGGGCTGCAGCTTGACGAGGTGATCCCGGCTGAGCTGATTGAGCGCCTGGCGCACCAGGGTGCGAGAGACTTGGAACAGGTCGGCGAGCTGCTGCTCGACCAGCTTGGTGCCCGGCATGAGCCGGCGCTCGACGATGGCCGCCGTGATGGCGTCGACGATGCGCTGCGTGGCGGTTTCGGCGGGGAGGGTGGTGTTCATGCGTGTATGCTTGAGTGTATACAGTTTGCCGACGCTTCTCGCCACCGCTATGGGCCACCTCTCCACCCACGTGCTCGACACCGCCCATGGCTGCCCCGCAGCGGGCATGACGGTGCATTTGCAACAGGCGCAGCCCGACGGCGCCTTCCACACCCGGAAGTCCATCCAGTTGAATGCCGACGGCCGTGCCGATGGGCCGCTGCTGGACGCCGGCCAGATGCAGACCGGGCGCTGGCGCCTGGTCTTCGAGGTGGCGGCCTATTTCCGTGCGCGCGGGCTTGAGTTGCCCGATCCGCCCTTCATCGATGTGGTGAATCTGGACTTCGGCATCGCGGATGTGGGTGCCAAGTACCACGTGCCGCTGCTGGTCAGCCCCTATAGCTACTCCACCTACCGGGGTTCTTGATGGACTTGGGATATCTGGCCGATTGGGCCAATCTGCTCTTGCGCTGGGCCCATGTGATCACGGCCATTGCCTGGATCGGTTCGTCCTTTTACTTCGTCTTCCTGGACAGCAGCCTGACCCGCCCCACCGATGCGGACCTCAAGGCCAAGGGCGTGGACGGCGAGCTCTGGGCCGTGCACGGCGGGGGCTTTTATCACCCGCAGAAATACCTGGTGGCGCCCAAGGCCCTGCCCGAGAAACTGCATTGGTTCTTTTGGGAGAGTTATTCCACCTGGCTGACCGGCTTTGCGCTGTTCACCGTGCTCTATCTCTTCAATGCGCAGACCTTTCTGATCGACCCCAAGGTTTACGCCTGGGGTTCGTCGGGCGCCGCAGTGGGTGCCGCACTGGGCCTGTTGCTGGCGTTCTGGTTCGTCTATGACGGGGTGTGCCGGTTGCTGGGTGAAAAGGACGGCAAGGTGGGTGGCGATGCCCGAGTGGGCCTGGTACTGCTGGCCGTGGTGGCCTTGAGCAGCTGGGCCGCCTGCCAGCTCTTTGCCGGCCGGGCCGCCTTCGTGCTGGTGGGCGCCATGATGGCCACGGCCATGAGCGCCAATGTGCTGGTCTGGATCATCCCGGGCCAGCGCAAGGTCATCGCCCAGATGAAGGCCGGTGAACCGGTCAGCCCCATCCACGGCCAGCGCGGCAAGCAGCGCAGCGTGCACAACACCTACTTCACGCTGCCGGTGCTGATCGCCATGCTCAGCAACCACTACGGCTTCCTCTACCAGGGCGCCTACAACTGGGTGCTGCTGTTCGTGCTGATGCTGGCCGGCGCCCTGATCCGACACAGCTTTGTGGCGCGCCACAAGGCGCTGATCGCAGGCAAGAGCGCACCCTGGGGCTGGGCGCTGGCCGGGGTGGTGCTGATTGCGGGCTTGGTGCTGATCCAGGCTCCCAAGCCGCCTGTGGCGGCGCCGGCTCAGACACAGCCCCAAGCTCAGGCCGTGAGCCGTGCCCAGGTGCAGGCCGTGCTGAACCAGCGCTGTGTGCTCTGCCACAGCGAAGCGGTGCAAAACAAGGGCGTGGCCTTACACACCGACGCGCTGTTGACCCAGCACGCACTGGCGGTCTACCAGCAGGCGGTGGTGGCGCGCAGCATGCCGCTGAACAATGCCACGCAGATGAGCGACGAGGAGCGCGACTTGATCAAGCGCTGGTTTGAGGCGGGGGCGAAGTGATGCCGCAGGATCTGAGCACGCAATCGATTCGTCCGGTTCGTTTTTGGCACCGCAACGCGGTGGTGGAGCTGGACGGCGCCCCCAACACCCGCACGGTGCTGGAGTGGCTGCGCGAGGACCAGCAGCTGTGCGGCACCAAGGAAGGCTGCGCCGAGGGCGACTGCGGGGCCTGCACCGTGGTGCTGGGTGAGCTCGATGCCCAAGGCAGGCTGCAACTCAAGCCCGTCAACAGCTGCATTCAGTTTTTGCCCAGCCTGGACGGCAAGGCCCTGTTCACCGTGGAAGACCTGGCCGGCGCCGACGGCAGCCTGCATCCGGTGCAGCAGGCCCTGGTGGACTGCCATGGCTCGCAATGCGGCTTTTGCACCCCGGGTTTTGCGATGTCGCTGTGGCAGCTCTATGAGGAAATGAAGGGGACGGCCCCCAGCCGTCAAGGCATCGCCGATGGCTTGGCGGGCAATCTGTGCCGCTGCACGGGCTATCGGCCCATCCTGGACGCCGGTGAAAAGGCCCTGGCGCAAGAAGGCCCGCTGCTGGACCGCGAGCCGGTCGAGACCGCCTTGCGTGAGCTCGCGCTAGGCCAGCCTATTCACACCGAGGCCGGCTTCCACGCGCCCAAGACCCTTGGCGAACTGGCCCAGCTGCGCCAGGACCTGCCCGAGGCGCGGCTGCTGGCCGGCGGCAGCGATGTGGGCCTGTGGGTCACCAAGCAGTTCAAGACCCTGCCGCAGATCATCTACCTGGGCCAGGTGCGCGAGCTGCAAACCATCGAGCGTGTTGGGGACGAGCTGGTGATTGGCGCCGGCGCCTCGCTGGAAGCGGCTTGGGCCGAGCTGGCCACCCACTGGCCCCAGCTCAAGGAGATGGGCCTGCGCTTTGCGTCGCCCCCGATCCGTTCGGTGGGCACCCTGGGCGGCAACATCGCCAACGGCTCGCCCATCGGCGACGGCGCCCCGGTGCTGATGGCCCTGGGCGCCACGGTGGAACTGCAGCGGGGCGAGCAGCTGCGCCGCCTGCCGCTGCAGGACTTCTACCTCGACTACATGAAGAACGCGCTGCAGGCCGGCGAGTTCCTGCGCGCCCTGCGGGTGCCGCTGCCGCTGCAGGGTTGGCGCTTGAGCACCCACAAGATCAGCAAACGCTTCGACAGCGACATCTCGGCCGTGTGCGGGGCCTTTGCGCTGCACATCGAGGACGGCCAGGTGCGCGAGGCCCGGCTGGCCTGGGGCGGTATGGCGGCCATCGTCAAACGCGCTGCGCAGGCCGAGGCCGCGCTGCGCGGTCAGCCCTGGAACGAGGCCACCTTGATCCAAGCCCAGGCCGCCCTGGCCCAGGACTTCAAACCCCTGAGCGATATGCGCGCCAGTGCGGCCTATCGGCTGCAGGTGGCGCAAAACCTGCTCAGGCGCTGTTGGCTGGAGACCCGTGCGGAAGATCCGCTGCCCGCCAGCGCGCTGTCGGTGTGGGAGGCAAGGTGAATATCGTCGTTGGAAAGCCGCTGCCGCATGAGTCGGCGCATCTGCATGTGCAGGGCAGCGCGCCCTACACCGATGACATTCCCGAGCGTGTGGGCACCCTGCACGCGGCGCTCGGCCTCTCACCGGTGGCGCATGGGCGCCTGCTCGGCGTGGATGTCGAACGTGTGCGGGCCCAGCCCGGCGTGGTGGACGTGTTCACCGGCACAGACTTCCCCGGGCGCAACGACTGCGGACCGCTGATCCAGGACGACCCGATCCTGGCCATTGACACCCTGCGCTATCGCGGCCAGCCGGTGTTTGCCGTGGTGGCCCGCACCCGCGCGCAAGCGCGGCGGGCGGCGGCGCTGGCGCGCGAGGTCATTCAGGCCGAGCCGCTGACCGCCATCCTGCACCAGCGCGAGGCCCATGCAGCCGGCCAGCATGTGATCGCCCCCATGCAACTCTGCCGGGGCGATGCCGACCAGGCCCTGGCCAACGCGCCCCAGCGCCTCCAGCTGGCTTTCGAGCTGGGCGGCCAGGAACAGTTCTATCTGGAAGGCCAGATCAGCTACGCATTGCCGGAGGAAGACGGCGGCCTGACCCTGCATTGCTCGACCCAGCATCCGAGCGAAATGCAGCACCTGGTGGCGCATGCGCTGCACCGACCCAACCATGCGGTGCGCGTGCTGTGCCGGCGCATGGGCGGCGGCTTTGGCGGCAAGGAGTCGCAGTCCGCCCTGTTTGCCTGCGTGGCGGCCTTGGGCGCGGTGCGCAATCGCGCACCCGTGAAGCTGCGCCTGGACCGGGATGACGACTTCCTGATCACCGGGCGACGCCACGGCTTTTCCTTTGACATTGACGCCGGCTTTGACGAGGCGGGGCGCATCCAGGGCGTGCGGGCGACCCTGATCTCGAACGCCGGCCATTCGGCCGACCTGAGCGGCCCAGTGCTCACCCGCGCGCTCTGCCACTTCGACAACGCCTACTGGCTGCCCCATGTGGCCTTGAGCGGCTTTGCGGCGCGCACGAACACCCAGAGCAACACCGCCTTCCGCGGCTTTGGCGGGCCGCAGGGCGCGCTGGCCGTCGAGATGCTGATGGACGCCATCGCCCGGCGCCTGAAGCTCGACCCCCTGGCCGTGCGCCGTGCCAATCTGTACCAGGAGGGGCAAACGCCCCCCCAAACGACGCCCTACGGCCAGACCATTGAAGACTTCTGCCTGCCCGATCTGATGGCCCGACTTGAAGCCAGCAGCGACTACGCCGCACGCCGTGCGGCCGTGGCGGCCTTCAACGCCAGCAGCCCGGTGCTCAAGAAGGGCCTGGCGCTCACGCCGCTCAAGTTCGGCATCAGCTTCAATGTGGTGCACCTGAACCAGGCCGGCGCTCTGGTGCACGTCTACACCGATGGCTCGGTGTTGGTGAACCACGGCGGCACCGAGATGGGCCAAGGCCTGAACACCAAGGTGGCCCAGGTGGTGGCGCAGGAACTCGGCCTGCCCCTTGCCGCCGTGCGCTGCAGCGCTACCGACACCGAAAAGATCGCCAACACTTCAGCCACGGCCGCCAGCACGGGGGCCGATCTGAACGGCAAGGCCGCACAGGCCGCAGCGCGCAGCCTGCGTGATCGGCTCAGCGCCTTCGCCGCCCAAGCCTATGGTTTGGCCCCGGACGGCGTTCGCTTCGAGGCCGGCGAAGTGGTGCTGGGCAGCCAGCGCATCGCCTGGGAAGAACTAGTGCGCCAGGCCTACCACGCCCGGGTGCAACTCTGGAGCGAGGGCTTCTACGCCACGCCGGGCCTGAGCTGGGACCGCGCCAAGCTGCAGGGCCGACCCTTCTACTACTTCGCCCATGGCGCGGCGGTGGCCGAGGTGCTGGTCGACACCCTGACGGGCGAACACCGCGTGCTGCGCGCCGACGCGCTGCACGATGTGGGGCAGTCGCTCAACCCGGCCATCGACATCGGCCAAGTGGAAGGCGCCTTCATCCAGGGCATGGGCTGGCTGACCAGCGAAGAACTGGTCTGGCACCCGGCCGATGGTTCGCCCAAGGCGGGCCTCTTGGTGACCCACGCGCCCAGCACCTACAAGATCCCCACCGCCAACGACTGCCCGGCCGACTTCCGCGTGGCGTTGTTCGACCGCCCGAACGCGAAAGACAGCATCCACCGCAGCAAGGCTGTGGGCGAGCCGCCGCTGCTCCTGCCCTTTGCGGTCTTCCTCGCCATCAAGGATGCGGTGGCCGCTGCCACTGGGGGTGAGCCCACGCTGATGGCGCCGGCCACACCGGAAGCCGTGTTGAAGGCCCTGCACACATGACCCTGCCGCTGGCGCTGCGGGCCACTGCGATGCAGTGGCAGCAAGACCAACGCGCCGGCGTGGTGGTGGAGGTGCAGGCTCACCAGGGCTCGGTGCCGCGCGAGGCGGGCACGCGCATGTTGGTGGGTGCGGGTGAGGTGATTGGCACGATTGGCGGCGGGCATCTGGAGTTGCAGGCGATCGCCCGCGCCCGGGCCTTGCTGGGAGCCGAGCAGGCCGAGACCCAGCGCCTGGCCCTGGGGCCCAGCCTGGGCCAATGCTGTGGCGGCGCGCTGACCCTGGCCTACACGCCGCTGACCCTGTCAGATCCCAAGGCCTGGGCCATGCCCGCTCCGCGCTTTCATTTGGAGCTCTTTGGCGCCGGCCATGTGGGCCGCGCCATCGTGCGTCTGCTCGCCGGCATCGATTGCCGCGTGCGCTGGCTGGACGAGCGCGAAGCCGAGTTCCCTGACGACCCCTTGCCCCCGCATATCGAGCGCGTCTGCGCCGAGGGCCTGCCGGCTGAACTCACGGCGGAACTGCGCCACAGCCCGCCCGGTGCGCGGGTGCTGATCCTGACGCACAGCCATGACCTGGACCTGGCGCTCACCGAGGCCGCCCTGGCACGGCCCGATTTGCCCTGGGTAGGCCTGATCGGCTCGGCCACCAAGCGCGCCCGCTTTCTTCATCGCCTGGAGGCCAAGGGCTACCAGGCTCCCCAATTGCAGCGACTGCACTGCCCGATTGGCCTGGCCGGCATCACCGGCAAGGAGCCTGAGGTCATTGCGGTCGCTGTGGTCGCCCAACTACTACTCTTGAGCACAGACCATGGACATCTTTGACTACGACAACATCCAACTACTGCCGCGCCAATGCCGCGTGAACAGCCGCAGTGAATGTGACCCTTCGATCCAGTTCGGCCCGCGCCGCTTCAAGATCCCCGCCGTGCCGGCGAACATGAAGACGGTGATCGACGAGCCGATCGCGCGCTACCTGGCGGCGAACGACTATTTCTACGTCATGCACCGCTTCGACCTCGATGCGGTGGCCTTCGCGCGCGACATGCGCGAACGGGGGCTCTATGTGTCCATCAGCCTGGGCGTGCAGGCGGCCGACTTCGCCATCGTTGAACGCCTGGCCGCTGAGGGCCTGGGCGCCGACTACATCACCATCGACATCGCCCACGGCCACTCCAGCGCCGTGCAGCGCCAGATCGCCCACATCAAGAAGCACCTGCCGAGCGCCTTCGTGATCGCCGGCAATGTGGGGACGCCCGAGGCCGTGCTGGACCTGGAGCGCTGGGGGGCGGATGCCACCAAGGTGGGCATCGGCCCCGGCAAGGTCTGCATCACGCGCATGAAGACCGGTTTTGGCACGGGGGGCTGGCAGCTCAGCGCGGTGAAGTGGTGCGCACGCGTGGCCAGCAAGCCCATCGTGGCCGATGGCGGCATCCGCCACCATGGCGACATCGCCAAGAGCATCCGCTTTGGCGCCAGCATGGTGATGATCGGCTCGCTGTTCGCCGGCCATGAAGAGTCGCCCGGTGCCACCGTCGAGGTCGATGGCCAGCGCTACAAGGAGTACTTCGGCTCGGCCAGCGACTTCAACAAGGGCGAGCGCCGCCATGTTGAGGGCAAACGCATCCTCGAACCCATCAAGGGCCATCTGGCCGACACCCTGACTGAAATGCGCGAAGACCTGCAGAGCTCGATCAGCTACTCGGGCGGCAACAGCCTGATGGACCTGCGCAAGGTGAACTACGTGATCCTGGGCGGCAACAACGCGGGCGAGCATTTGTTCATGTAGCCGAATCGGCCCTCGGGTGCGCGGTGCCGGCCTTGAGCCCCGTCGCGCACGGTGGGCTTTCAGGTTTAGGGCGGCAGGCCCGTGCGGGCTTTCCTATCCTGCGTTGGATGAACCCTGTCGACCCTTCACACAACTTCCTCTTCGTCCTCGGCAGCGGCCGCCGCGACGGCAATTCCGAACAACTGGCGCGCCGCGCCGCAGCGGCCGCGCTGCCGGCTACGCAGACTGTGCAGTGGCTGTCCCTGCTCGACCACCCGCTGCCGCGCTTTGAGGACCGGCGCCACCAGCCCGGCGCCGTGTTTGGCCCGCCCGAGGGGCATGAGGCCCATTTGCTGGAACAGACCCTGGCGGCCCAACACATCGTCTTTGTGGCCCCGGTCTACTGGTACAGCCTGCCGGCCGATCTGAAGCGCTATCTGGATTACTGGAGCCCCTGGCTGCGCGTGACGGGCGCGGACTTCAAGGCGCGCATGGCGGGCAAGACGCTCTCCCTCATCACCACCCTGAGCGACGAGGACCCGGCCTTTGCCGAGCCGCTGGTGCAGACGCTCAAGCTCACCGCCGATTACCTGGGCATGCACTTTGGCGGCGCGGTGGCGGCCTACGCCAACCGCCCCGGGGATGTGTTTGCACAGCCCGAAAGCCTGGAGCGGGCCACCGCGCTACTGGCCTCGCTCGCTGCGCTGAACGCGCCTAAGCAACAGGCCGCTTGAGCGGCGGCCGGCGGGCCAGGTAGCGCTGGATGCCCTTGGCGAGGGCCTCGACCAGTTCGCGCTGGTAGTCAGGGTCGCGCAGCTTGGCTTCTTCCTCGGGATTGGAGATGAAGGCGGTCTCGACCAGGATGGAGGGCACATCAGGCGCCTTCAGCACGGCAAAGCCGGCTTGCTCGACCTGGGCCTTGTGCAGCTTGCCCACGCGGCCGATTTGGGTGAGCACCTCGCCGCCGAGTTTCAGGCTGTCCTTGATCTGGGCGGTGGTGCTCATGTCGGCCAGCACCTTGAGCACGCCCTCATCGCGCACCGCCAGCTTGTTCAAGCCGCCCACGGCGTCGGCGGCGTTTTCCTTGTCGGCCAGCCAGCGGGCCGCCGCGCTGGTGGCGGCCTTTTCGCCCAGCGCAAAGACCGAGGCGCCGCGCGCCTGAGGGCGGATGAAGGCGTCGGCATGGATGGACACGAAGAGGTCCGCGCCCACACGGCGCGCCTTGCGCACCCGTTCATGCAGGGGCACGAAGTAGTCGGCGTCGCGGGTCATCAGCACGCGCAGATTGGCTTGCTCCAACAGGCGCTCGCGCAGCTGCTTGGCCACGGCCAGCACCACGTCCTTTTCCTGCAGCCCGGTGGGGCCGATGGCGCCGGGGTCCTCGCCGCCATGGCCGGGGTCCAGGGCCACCACAATCAGGCGCTCGACCCGCGGTCGCCGGCCCGGTGGGGTGGCGGCAGGGGTGGGGGGCGTGGCCGGAACGGCGGGCACGGTCGATGAGGCGGCCGGTGAAGGCGCCGACGCAGCCCCGGTGGGCGAGGGCAGGGCGGGGGAGCTTGGGGGTGTGGCGCCCTTTTGCGGCAGCTTCTCGATCCACTGCCCCAGCTCGTCGTTGACCGCGGCCGCGGCTGCCGCGGCATTGACTTCGCGCTCTTGCACCAGCGCAAGCAGCGGGTCCTTGGCGCCTAGAGCCGGATAGAGGTCCAGCACCAGTCGGTGCTGGTAGGCGGCCACGGGGGCCAGCGTGAACACCTGGGGCGCAATGGATTGCTTCAAATCCAGCACCAGGCGCACCACGCGGGGCTGGTACTGGCCGACGCGTACGCTGGCGATGAAGGGGTCATTGGCCTGCAATTTGGCCACCAACTCCTTGAGGCGCGGCGACAGGGTGAGCCCGTCGATGTCGATCACCAGGCGCTCGGGCGCTTCGGTGATGAAGTGACGCGCCACCAGGGGCTTGTCGGACTCCAGCGTGACCCGCGTATAGGCCTGGGCCGGCCACAGGCGCACGGCCACCAATTCGGCGTCACCCGGTTGCGCCGGGGCCGCCAGAGGAAGGGCCCAGGCGCAGGCGCCGTGGATCAGCAGCAATCGCCGGGAACTCATGCGGCCAGCGCCTGCAGCAGGGCGCGGCCGCGCGGGCTCAGGGCCTGCGCGCTCACGCTGCGCCGGCCTTCACCTTCAATGTCACCGAAAACTTGGCCTTCAACGTGCTCGGCCGCTTCATCCTGGATCTGCAGCCGCAGATCGGCCTGTGGCAGCAAGCCCTCGGCATGTTCGGGCCACTCCACCAGCTTGAGCCCTTCGCCGGCCAGGATCTCGCGAAAACCAGCGTCTTCCCACTCGCGCGGGTCGCTGAAGCGATAGAAGTCGAAGTGGTGTACCGGACCGGCAGGCGGAGCGTAGCTCTCCAGCACCGCATAGCTCGGGCTCTTGATGCGGCCCGTGACGCCCAGTGCGCGCAGCAGATGCCGCACCCAGGTGGTCTTGCCCGCGCCCAATCCGCCCTCCAGCAGGATCAGGGCCGGCATCAACTCGGGGCTGCGCGCCAGGGCTTGCGCAGCGGTTTCGGTAGCGGCCTCGTCGGGCCAGTGCAGGGTGCGGGTTTCTAGAATCAAGGTCATGTCGTCGATGAAACTTGAGCCTGCCCAGGAGTCTTCTCCAGCGGTTTCCCAGCCGGCCGCCCTGGTGGCCCGGATCCAGGAGTGGGGTCAGGCGCTGGGATTCTCCCAAATCGGCGTGGCCCCCATCGATCTGAGCAGCGCGGAGCCCGGCCTGTTGGCCTGGCTGGCGGCGGGCTTTCATGGCGAGATGGGCTATATGGCCGCGCACGGCCTGAAGCGTGCGCGTCCGGCCGAATTGGTGCCTGGCACGGTCAGCGTGATCACGGCGCGCATGGACTATCTGAGCCCCGGGCACGGCCCGGATTGGCAGGCGGTGGAGTGGGCCGGCTTGAAACGGCCCGAGCACGCCCAGGTCTCGCTTTATGCCCGAGGGCGGGACTATCACAAGATGCTGCGCGCCCGGCTGCAAAAGCTGGCCGACCGTTTGCAGCAAGAGGTGGGGGCCATCGGCCACCGCTGCTTTACCGACTCGGCCCCGGTGCTGGAGGTGGAGTTGGCCAGCCGCAGCGGCCTGGGCTGGCGCGGCAAGCACAGCCTGCTCTTGAACCGCGAGGGCGGTTCGATGTTCTTTCTGGGCGAGTTGTTCGTGGACCTGGCGCTGCCCACCACGCCGCCGCAGGACCCTCACTGCGGCCGCTGCACGGCTTGCATCGACGTCTGCCCCACCCGGGCCATCGTTGCGCCTTATCAGGTGGACGCGCGGCGCTGCATCTCCTACCTCACCATCGAGCACGCGGGCGACATTCCCGAAGCCCTGCGACCTCTGCTTGGCAATCGCATCTATGGCTGCGACGACTGCCAGCTGGCCTGCCCCTGGAACAAGTTCGCGCAGACGCAAAGCCTGCCGGACTTCGCGCCGCGCACGGTGTGGGAGCAGCCGGATTTGCTGCGCTACTGGGCCTGGGACGAAGCGGAGTTTTTGCGCCAGACCGAGGGCTCGGCGATCCGTCGCATCGGCATCGAGCGCTGGCAGCGCAATGTGGCCGTGGCGTTGGGCAATGCGCTGGCAGCCGGCAGCCCGAGCAGTCCGCAGATTCGCGCCGCGCTGAGGGAAAGGATGACCGACCGCAGTGAGCAGGTGCAACGCCATGCGAGTTGGGCGCTGGCGCAATAAAAAGGGCGGCCGAAGCCGCCCTGTCAGCAGGCCTTGAGAGGCTTAGAAGCGATAGCCCACAGCGGCCGAGTAGGACACCGGGTTCAGTTCCAGGCGCACGCGCTGGCCGGTGGAGAGCACGCCCTCACCATTGATGAAGGTCTTCATGGCCGACACATCCAGGAAGATGCGCTGGGTCACGGCCCAGTTCAGGCCCACCTGGGCGGTGACACCGAACTTGCCCTTCATGTCCATGGTGGTGGGCTTGGCCAGCGTGCCGCCGGACAGACCATTGAGCACCGCCGTGGATTGAGTCTCCTTGGTGTGGGCATAGGTCAGGCCGCCGGCCACATAGGGGCGCAGGCTGTAGCTCGAGCCCAGCGGGCGGAACTGGCCCATCAGGGTCACGGGGATGACCTTGACCGTGGCCAGCTTGCCCACGCCAGCCAGCGAGCCGGCGCCAATGACGTCATGCTCGAAGGGCATCATCAAGGGCAGGTCCAGGGCCAGTCGATCGCTGAAGTGGTAGGTGATGCCACCGCCCCAGGAATCGGCCTTGAGCACATCGACTTGGGCATTGAAGAAGGAGGGCGCGCTCAAGGAACCGCTCTCGACCTTGGGGACGATCTGCGTGGCACCCAGGCGCACGCTGATGTCACCGGCGGATTGCGCGAAGGCCGCTCCGCTCAGGGCCAGCAGCAGGGGGGAGATGGCGAAAGTGCGTGCGTAGATTTTTTTCATGCGTTGCTCCTGCGACTTACAGCCAGCCCTTGGCGGCGATGGTGCGGCTGATCAGTTGCGCGACCAGCTGGTGGCCATAGGGGGTGGGGTGGAAACCGTCCGAGAAGGCATAGGTCTTCCACCAGTCGGCGGTCTGGCCTGCCGGCGGATTGGCCGACAAATAGGTGGCCGAGCACTGAGCGTTGAAGTCCGTGCACAAAGGCTTGGTCACGTTGGTCAGACCGAACTGGGCCGGGAATTGGAACTGGGTGTTGAACTCGGTGTAGAAGTCCACCAGGGCCACGCGCGCTTCCGAGCGGGCGCGCTCGGCCAGTCGGTTGTTGAAGGTCTCAATCCAGGACTTGAACAAGGATTCAGCTTGGGCGCGGGTGCTGGCGCCGGCGGATGCAGCGATCTGGGCCAAGACGCCCTGGAAGCGCGGCGTATTCAGGATGCCGGGCATGTTCATCAGCACCACTTGCTGCGCGCCTTTGTCCAGCGCATGGGTCTTGACGCTGTCATAGAGACGGTCGGCCAGCAGGCTCATGTACTGGGTGCCTGCGGCCGGCAACCCGGCGGCACCGCCGGCGAGCGCAGCAGCGAGCTGCGTGGGGGTCATGACGGAGCCCAGGATTTGTGCGAAGCGCGCACCGCCGTCGCGGCTGGCACCCAGATAGCCCTCGACCAGGTCACCGGCGTCGTTGCCGCCGCCGTCCACGATCAGCAGGTCGGTGGCAGCGAAGTTGCCCATCGAAGCCGCAGTGGCCAGCTGGGTGGGTACGTTCAGCGGATTGGCCGCCGAGGCACCTGCGCCGGTGTAGCTGACGCGGCCGCCACCGATGGCAAAGTTGGTGCAGCCTGCGGTCGGATTGGCCGCAAAGGTGGCGCCATTGAAGACGTAGAAGTTGCACAGGGTCTTGCCGTAGCTGGCCGCCACACGCTCCACATAGAGCGGGTTGTCCACACCGGCCACGGTGAAGCGAAGACCGAAGGTGCCGGAATCCTGCAGGCTGTCGCCAAACACTTTGACGGCGCTGATGCGCGTGCGCGGCGTGGTGTCCGCGGTGTTGTCGCCGCTGCCGCCACCGCAGCCGGCCAGAGCCAGCAGGGCGGCCAAACCCAGGGCCGAGAATGATTGTTGGATGCGCATAAGTGCTGCGGACCGCGGAGCGGTCTCTCTAGTGGAAAACGAGGGTGCGAGTGTTGCGGTGAAATGCCCGCCGATGGCTGGGCACTTACCCGCAGATGATGACAACTGAATGGATCAGTCGCCAACTTCCAGATGAAAAAAACCGAGTCTGTGGCGTCGGCGCCAATGCCGGATCGCAGCGGCATTGAAGCCTTCGTGCGCGCCCTGTGGCTGGAGGAAGGCTTGGCCGAACGCACCCGCGAGGCCTATGCCCGCGATCTCAGCGCTTTGGCTGACTGGCTGATGAAGCAGGGTCCGCAATCTGCAAAGGCGCTGGACCAGGCCAAGGAATCCGACCTGATGGCCTATGCCCATCAACGCCACAGCCAGTCCAAGGCCAGCAGCGCCAATCGGCGCCTGTCCAGTTTCAAGCGCTACTTTCGCTGGGCGCTGCGCGAGGGCCGCTGCACTGTGGACCCCACGCTGCGCCTGGGTGCCGCCAAGCAGGCCTTGCGCGTGCCCAAGACCCTGGGCGAGGCCCAGGTGGACGCGCTGCTGGCGGCGCCGCCCCTTGACACGCCGCTGGGCCTGCGGGACCGCGCCATGCTGGAGCTGCTTTATGCCAGCGGCTTGCGGGTCAGCGAATTGGTGGGCCTGCCCAGCGTTGGGCTGAATTTGCGCGATGGCCTGGTGCGCGTGCGCGGCAAGGGCGACAAGGAAAGACTGGTGCCCATGGGCGAACCCGCGCGTGAGGCCATCACCCGCTATCTGATGGATGCCCGCAGTGCGCTGCTAGGGGCGCGCCGCAGCGAGGCTTTGTTCGTCACCGTTCAGGGCGCGGCCATGAGCCGGCAGATGTTTTGGCGCCTGATCAAGCGTTATGCCGTGCAGGCGGGCATCACGGCGCCGCTGTCCCCGCACACCTTGCGCCATGCCTTCGCCACGCATCTGCTGAATCACGGTGCCGATCTGCGCGCGGTGCAGTTGCTGCTGGGCCATGCCGACCTGTCGACCACCCAGATCTACACCCATGTGGCGCGCGAGCGCCTAAAACAGGTGGTGGCTCAGCACCATCCGCGGGGTTGAGCCCAGCGGCGTCAAATCGGCAGGGCCGAAGGCGGTTTGACCTCTTCCATGCAGACCATGGAGCGCACATCGGCCACCCCTTCGATCTGCATCAGCCGATCCGTCAGCAGGCGCGACAGGCTCTTGAGGTCGCGCACCACCACTTTGAGCAGGTAGTCGGAGTCGCCGCTGACGGTATGAATCTCCAGCACCTCGGGGAAGTCGCGCAGCAGGGCTTCGATGTCGCGCACCCGTGAAAAGGCGTCTCCGCTGATGTTCAGGCTCACGAAGGCGGTCACGCCCAGGCCCAGGGCTTCCGGCGCGATCAGCGCCCGATACCCGCGCACCACGCCGCGCTCTTCCAGTGCCCGCACACGCCGGAAACATTGCGGCGCGGAGAGTTGCACCTCGGTGGCCAGGTCGACATTCGAGATTCGCCCGTCTCGTTGCAAGACTTCAATAATCTTGCAGTCAATCGCATCCAGTTTGTTGTTTTCCATTTTTTGAGCCTCCGAGGCGCATCATTCTTTCGCGGCAGATGCTACCGCGAATGCCGGGCTGCCGCCCAATCGCTGCGCCGCAATTCATAGACCGCGCAGCTGATGTCGTACCAGGCTTGCTCGCCGATGTAGTGCATGCCCAGGCGTTGCATCACCGCACGGCTTGCCTGGTTATCGGGATGGCAAACGGCGCAAAGCGCGTCGCGCTCAAAGTGGTCAAAGGCCCAGTCGGCCATGTGGCGCGCGGCTTCGCTGGCCAAGCCTCGGCCCCAGGCTTTGGGGTGCAGGCGCCAACCAAGTTCCAAGGGATTGGCGGGATCCTGGCCCAGGTATTGAACGCAACCGGCGCCGACCAACTCGTTGGTATCGCGAGCCATCAGGGACCACCAAGAGCAACCCCATTGTTGCCAGCGCGCTTGTACCCGTTCGATGACCGTCTGCGTCTGCTGCAGCGTCTCGGGGCTGCCACTTAGATAGCGATAGACCTCTGGCAAGCCGTTCATGGCGTTCAGGGCCTGCAGATGCGCCGGTGCAAACGGTTCCAGGCGCAAGCGCGGTGTTTCCAAGACAACGGGGGTGTTCATGCGTACACGATAGCGCTTACCCCAAAGCCCGCGCCGCTCGAGCGGCGTAAGGTCGCGACTGGCCCGATTCACCCTTCCCCTGCCACTATGGACCACAACTTCGTCTCCGCCCTGATCCTGCTGCTGCTGGTGCTGGACCCGCTGGGCAGCCTGCCGATTTGCATTCCCATCATGCGCGAGGTGCCGCGCGAACGGCGAGCCCGCGTCGCCATGCGCGAGGTCTCGATTGCCTTTCTGGTGCTGTTGGGCTTCATGTTCACGGGGGAGGGCTTTTTGCGCGTGATGCACCTCAGTGAGCGTTCCTTGGAGGTCGCGGGTGGCGTGATCCTGCTGATGGTGGCGATTCGGATGATCTTTTCCAGCCAGGGCGAGTCGGTCTATGGCGTGACGCCTGGCAAAGAGCCACTGATCTTCCCGCTCGCCGTGCCTTTGTTGGCAGGCCCCTCGGCCATGGCCACGGTGCTGCTGCTCGCCTCGCGCCAACCGGAAAAGATTTGGCACTGGATTGCGGCCCTTGCGGTGGCCATGTGGATCTGCGGGCTGACCCTGCTGCTGGCCGAGCGCATTCGCAAGCTGCTCGGGGATTCGGTGGTCTCGGCGCTGGAAAAGCTCATGGGCTTGGTGCTCACCGCCATCGCGGTCGAGATGGTGTTGGCGGGTTTGAAGCGCTATTTCGTCGGCGGGTTGTGATCCCCTTGGATTGCGCATTGCGAAAAGGCAATTTCGCAATGTGGATTTGATGACTAAGGCGTCCCGTGTTAATTTCTTGTTATGAAACACACAAATCCACATTGCGGAATGTGTTTTGTAAGTCTTTGATATTGAAGGATTTATTTTCCTAGAGCGTTGCCTCCAATTGTCAGCCGGTGTTGGGGAAGGGTCCGTAGGCTTGAGCCCATTCCTGCTTCCCTTTTCACTACCTGAACCGGAGACTCTCATGACCCTGACCCGCGAACAACAAGCCGCCGCCCTCGAAAAGGATTGGGCCGAAAACCCCCGTTGGGCCGGCATCCAGCGTGGCTACACCGCCGCCGACGTGGTGCGCCTGCGCGGCTCGGTTCAGGTGGACCACACCCTGGCCAAGCGCGGCGCTGAAAAGCTCTGGGGCCTGGTGAACAACGAGCCCTTCGTGAACGCCCTGGGCGCGCTGACGGGCAACCAGGCCATGCAGCAGGTCAAGGCCGGCCTCAAGGCCATTTACCTCTCCGGCTGGCAGGTGGCGGGTGACGCCAACAGCAATGGCGAGATGTACCCCGACCAGTCGCTCTACAGCGTGGACTCGGTGCCCAAGGTCGTGAAGAAGATCAACGCCACCTTTGCCCGCGCCGACCAGATCCAGTGGGCCGAGGGCAAGAACGACATCGACTATTTCGCCCCCATCGTGGCCGATGCCGAGGCCGGTTTTGGTGGCGTGCTCAATGCGTTTGAGTTGATGAAGGCCATGATTGAAGCGGGTGCTTCGGGCGTGCACTTTGAAGACCAGCTGGCCAGTGCCAAGAAGTGCGGCCACATGGGCGGCAAGGTGCTGGTGCCCACCCGTGAGGCCGTGGCCAAGCTGGTCGCCGCCCGCCTCGCCGCCGACGTGATGGGCGTGCCCACGCTCTTGGTGGCGCGCACCGATGCCGAAGCCGGCGACCTGGTGACCAGCGACATCGATGACAACGACAAGCCCTTCTGCACCGGTGAGCGCACCGTTGAAGGCTTCTATCGCACCAAGAACGGCCTCGAACAAGCCATCAGCCGCGGCCTGGCCTATGCGCCCTATGCCGACCTGATCTGGTGCGAGACCGGCAAGCCCGACCTGGCCTTCGCCAAGGCCTTTGCGGACGCCATCCACGCCAAGTTCCCCGGCAAGCTGCTGGCTTACAACTGCAGCCCGAGCTTCAACTGGAAGAAGAACCTGGACGACGCCACCATCGCCAAGTTCCAGCGCGAGCTGGGTGCCATGGGCTACAAGTTCCAGTTCATCACCCTGGCCGGTTTCCACAGCCTGAACTACTCGATGTTCAACCTGGCTTACGGCTACGCCCGCAATCAGATGAGCGCCTTCGTCGAGTTGCAGGAAGCCGAGTTCGCCGCGGCCGAGAAGGGCTTCACCGCCGTGAAGCACCAGCGCGAGGTGGGCACCGGCTACTTCGATGCCGTCACCACCACCATCGAAGCCAACGCCAGCACCGCCGCGCTCAAGGGCTCCACCGAAGACGAGCAGTTCTTCGACGCCAAGCACGGTTGATCAAGCCGGCCTGATCTGGGCGCCGCTCCGCAAGGGGCGGCGCCCTTTTGCCTTTCAGGGCTTGATAAGGTTCTCGATGGCCTCCAGCACATGGCGCCGCTCCGGGCCGTCGCTGATGTCGTGGTTGGCGCCAGGCAGGAGCAGCAGTTGGGGTTGCCGTCCGGCCGTCCGCAGGGCCTCGGCCAATGCCTTGGCCTGATTGGGTTCCACATTGCCGTTGCGCTCGCCGTGCACGATCAGCAGCCGGGCGGGCATCTGCGCGGTGTGATGAATCGGCGAGCCGGCGCGCAAGTCAGCGGCGTCGCTGTTGCCCAGTAGTTTGCGGAAGCGATCGCGGGTTGCGTCGGTGAATCGTGCGTCATCGAGCCGCGCCAATTGGGCCGTCAAATCCGTCATGACGCCAATGGCTACCACGGCCTTGACGCCGCCCTGGTCGGTCAAGGCTGGGGCCAGGCGCAGCGCCAGATAGGCGCCCAACTCACGGCCGATCAGCACCGGCGCTTGGTCCAGGACCCAGGGGTGCTGGCGCAAGGCCTTGAGCGCCGCTAGTACACGCGGGATCTGCCCGTCCGCCCAGGGCAAGAGACCGCGCGCCCAGGCGCTGCCTGAATTGGCCGCCTGCGGCGTGGCCACCGCAAAGCCCCGGCTCACGAGAAAGGCCATCAAAGGGTTGAAGGCCGTGTCGCCGCTGTCGCTGTCCTCTAGCGTGCAGTCCATGCACCAAATGAGCGGGGCCGGCGCGCTGCCTTTGAGGCGGCGCAGCAGCAGCGGTCCGGCCCCTGCGGGATTCAGGCGCTCGCGCTCAATCTGCGGCAGATCGCGCAGCCCCGGGCGGCCTTCGGCCAGCAGTTCAAAACGCTTGGCCTCGGGTTGCCCCAGCCAGTAACGGGTCGGGCTGTCTTCGCGGCTGGAGGCCGCCAGGTAGTGGCTGCCCAGCCACTGCTGCAACTCCACGGTCTGCCCTTGCAGGCGCTCCGCCAAGCCCTTGGCTTGCGCCGCCGCCCCTGCGTCCCAGTAGTAAGACAGGCCAGGGGCGCTGGCGCCCAGCACGCGCGCCCCGTCGGGGGCGCGCAGCAGGGATTGGACATTCAGCAGGGCCGGGTTCTGCGCCACGGGCTCGCCAGCCTGATCAGGGGCCTGGCGCAAATCCAGACGCAGCACCTGGTCGGCCCTGCGCACATAGAACTCATGGGCCTGCTCGCCAAAGCCAAGCGCAAACCAGGGGGTTTGTTGATGGGCCGGCCATTCCCGTAACGGTTGCCAGGCGTTGGCGGAATCCGAGCGGTGGAGCAGCTGCATCCGTTCGCCGTCGCGGCGCAGCAGCATGCGCACCTGGCCCTGCGCATCGGCCCAGTAGCGCATGGCGCCATACACGCCCGCCGCCACCCGGGTGCGCTGAGCGTTGCGGGTGTCGATGCGATAGACGCCCCACTCATGCCCCTTGAGGCGTGGATCGGCGCCCATCAGCAGCACGAAATTGGCGTCGGTGTGCGCGCTGTCCACCAGGCCCGCGCGCTGGTTGTTCCAGCGCACCGCCGCGCCGGCGCCGCTGTATAGGTTGATGGACTCGCCCTTGGCGGGCCAGATCACCATCAGCGCGTCCTGGCTCAAATCGCTGCGGCGCATGGGTCGACCATCGCGCACCCCCAGCAGCAGGCGTTCGCCATCCAGCCATCGGAGACTGCGCAGGCTCAGCTCAGCGTCCTGCGTGGTGAACACCGGCCGGTACTGGGGCGGCTGCACGGCCAGGTCGCGCAACACCACGGCCTGCTTGCCGTTTTGGCGCACCAGAGCAGCCAACTGCTTGCCATCGGGTGAAAGCTGCGGCTCGCGCAACTCCGGGGCGATGGTGAACGCTGCCGCGCTGGGCGCTTGAGTTTGGGCTTGGGCTTGGGCTTGGGCAGGTTCCTGGGCCAGCGCCGGCAACGCAGCGCCCAGGGCCAGAGCGAGCAAGATCTTCTTCATTGGGTTCTCCCTGAAATCGGCGGTGATTCTGCCGTCAGGAAAGGCCTGCCGGACCGCCACAATGCCCGCCTTCAAGCGGAGGATTTGCGATGGCCGAGGGTGCAAAGACAGTCGGGGCGGCGCTGCTGGTGTTGGCGGTTCTCGGGGCGACGGTGGCAGGCCTGAGGGCCTGGGAAACGCAGGATGCGGCGCCGGCTTCGGCTCGGTCTGACGCCCCGAGTCAAGCCCGTCCCCCGGCCGCAGAGGGCTTTCATTTGGCGGCGTGCACGGTGCACAACCTGGACGACTCGCCGGCGCTGCGCCTGGCCTTCAGCCAGCCGGTGGATGCGCGCCAGGACTTGGCCAAATTCATCCGCGTGGCCGACCAAGGGCCCCTTCAGGGGCAGGACGGAAGCGCCCAGGAGCAAGGCGGCAAGGCACCGGCCCAGCCCGGCGCCACCGCGCAAGGGGCGCGCCTGGTGCAGGGGCAGTGGGTGGTTGGCGAGGACCCGCGTGAGCTGTTCTTCCAGGCCATTCAGCCGCAGCGCCGCTATCGCATCGAGCTGGATGCCGGCTTGCTGTCCATCGATGCCGCCAAGTTGCCGCATACCCCGGCCTGTGCGCTCCGCAGCGACAGCATTCCGCCGGCCTACTACTTCGCCAGCCGCGGCACCGTGCTGCCGGCCGGGCAAAACGGTGGCCTGCCCATCGTGACGGTGAATGTGCCCGAGGTGGATGTGCAGTTCCTGCGTGTGCGCCCCGATGCCTTGCCGCGCTTTCTTGATCGCCTGGCCGGGCAGCGCACGCCGCCTCAGGGCAACGAAGAGGAAGGCGAAGAAGGGCAGGGCGAGGGGGACGAATACGACGGCGAGTACGGTGGGTATTACGACGGCAACGCGAACCGCCTCAAAGGCGCCACCGATGGCTGGCAGCTCGACCAATGGAAGAACCTGACCGACTCGGTGCACATGGCGCGCTACCCGACCGAAGCGCAGCCCAACCAGCGGCGCGTCAGCTTCCTGCCGGTCGAGCACATTGCCGAGTTGCAAAAGCCAGGCGTCTATATCGCCGTGATGAGCGAACCCGGGCGCTTTGCCAAGGCCTACCAGGTCAGCCACTTCTATGTGAGTGACATCGGCCTGCAGTTGCAGCGCCAAGCCCAGGGCCTGAGCGTGTTTGCCACTTCGCTGAAGAGCGGCAAGGCGCTTTCCGGCGTGCAGGTGCAATTGCTGGATGCCCACAACCGCGCCAAGGCCCAGGGCCAGACCGATGCGCAGGGCCACTGGCGCATCGACAACCCCAGCAGCGCTGCCGCCCTGGTGCTGGCGCGCTCGGGCCAGCAGATCACCCCATTGCGGCTGCGCGATGCCGGCCTGGACCTGAGCGAGTTCGACATCGGCGGGCATGCCTCGCGCGACATCAAGCTCTTTGCCTATGCCGGCCGCGACCTCTATCGCCCGGGCGAGGCCTTCGAGCTCTCGGTGCTGGCCCGCGACTCGGATGGCCGGCCCACGCCGCCCCTGCCGCTGCAGGCCACGCTCAAGCGCCCGGATGGTCGGACCGTCAGCCAAGAGAGTTGGAGCCCCGATCCCAAGCGCCCCGGCTATTTGCAGCGCAAGCTGGCGCTGCCGGCCGACGCCCAGACCGGCCGCTGGAGCCTGGAGCTGCGTCACGACCCTGCCGCCAAGCAGGCGGGTACGGTGTGGCGTTTCCAGGTCGAGGAGTTCTTGCCCGAGCGCATGAAGCTCGAGCTCAAGACCGCCAAACCCAGCTTGGGCCCGGGCGAGCCCTTTCAGGTCAGTGTGCAGGGTGACTACCTCTATGGCGCGCCGGCCGCCGGCAATCGCTTGATCGTGTTGGCCGCCTCTGAGCGTCAGCGCGAGGCCCTGCCCAAAGCCTGGCCGGGCTTTTACTTTGGTGATGTGGCCGACGACAGCCGGCGCAGCCGCCAGCAGGTCAGCGACACCCAGCTCAACGAGGAAGGCCAGGCCGAGGTCGATTTGCCGCTGCCGGGTGAGGGCGCGCACAGCCCGATGAAGGTCACCGGCAGCTTCAGCCTGCTGGAGTCCGGCGGCCGGCCGGTGGTGCGCTCGATCGAGCGCACCGTGTGGCCCGCGCAGCAGCTGATCGGTCTGCGCCCGCTCTTTGACCGCGAGGTCGCCGGCGAGGACGCCAAGGCCGGTTTCGAGCTGATCCGCGTCGATCCTCAAGGCCAGGTGCGCCCTGTTTCTGGCGTGCAGCTCAAGCTGCTGCGCGAGGACCGCCAGTACCACTGGCGCTTTGACGACCAGCGCGGCTGGCAGAACGGCTTTATCGAAACCGAGGAGTTGCAGCTGCAGCAGACCGTGGATCTGGGCAGCACCCGCAGCCGGGTGGATTTGCCGGTGCGCTATGGCCGCTACCGACTGGAGCTGCACGACCCCGAGACCGCTCAGGTGGCGCGTTACCGCTTCTACGCCGGCTGGGGTGCGCAGGACGCAGAAACCGTGGGCAACCGCCCCGACCGTGTCAAGCTGGCCTGGCGCAAGGCGCCCTTCAAGGAGGGGCAGAGCGCCAGCCTGAGCATCCAGCCCCCGCACGATGGCGAGGCCCTGGTGACGGTGCAGAGCGGAGCTCGCCTGCTGTGGAGCCAGCGCATCAGCGTCAGCGCCAGTGGCAGCGAGGTGGAGATCCCGCTGGGCAGCGGACCCGACTGGGCGCGGCACGATCTCTACGCCACCGTCACCGCCTTCCGCCCCGGCAGCCAGGGGGACCGCGTGACTCCGGCGCGGGCCGTGGGTCTGGTGCATCTGCCGCTGGCGCGGCAGGAGCGGCAGCTGCAGGTGCAGTTGCAAGCCCCGGCCAAGACCGAACCCTCCCGCCGGGTGGCCGTCAAGCTCAAGATCAGCGGCCAGGCCAAGGGCAGTGCCACCCATGTGACCCTGTCGGCGGTGGATGTGGGCATCCTCAACATCACACGCTTTGCCACCCCCGATGCCTTCGATTTCTTCTTCGGCAAGCAGCGTTTTGCCGCCGAGTGGCTGGACATGTATGGCCGCCTGATCGAGAAGATGGATGGCCAGCTGACCAAGCAGCGCTGGGGCGGTGACGCCAGCGCGCGCGACACCCAGAGCCTGCCCAAGAAGGTGCTGCTGGTGGACTTGTTCAGCGGCCCGGTGGCGCTGGACGCCAAGGGCGAAGCCACGGTGACGCTCAACATCCCCGACTTCAACGGCAGCCTGCGCCTGATGGCCGTGGCCTTCAACGAGGGGCAGTACGGCAAGGCACAGGCCGAGTTGGTGAGTGCCGCGCCCATCGTGGCCGAGCTGAGCACGCCGCGCTTCATCGCCCCGGGTGACCAGGCGCAGATTGCGCTGGACCTGAGCAATCTGAGCGGCCAGCAGCAGCAGCTCACCGTGCAGTTGCAGGGCGACTCACCCCTCAAGGTAGGCGGCGCAGTGCAGACCCTGCAGCTCAAGGACAAGCAGCGCCAGGTTCTGCGCTTGCCCGTCGAGGCCGTGGCGCCCTATGGCCTGGGGCGTTTGCGGCTCAGCGTCAAGAGCGCCAGCGGCCTGAGCTTGCAGCGCGAAAGCTGGTTGCAGGTGCAGCCGCCCTATGGCCCCGAGCGCGAGGGCCGGCGCCTGCGCTTGGGCGCGGGGGAGAGCACGAAGCTCGAGGGCGCACTGCTGCAGCGCTTCCATCCCAGCAGCGCCCAATTGGGCCTGTCGGTCAGCGACAAGCCGCCGCTGCACATCGGCAAGCTGGTGCAGGGCCTGCTGGACTACCCCTATGGCTGCTTGGAGCAGACCACCAGCGCCGCCTATCCGCATCTGTTCGTGGACGAGCCTGCCGCCCAGGCCTGGGGCCTCAAGCCCAAGAGCCTGGCCGAGCGCAAGGCCTTTGTCGAAGGCGCCTTGGGTCGCATCGCCGGCATGCAGGCCGCCAATGGCGCGTTCACGCTCTGGGGCAGCGGCAGCAGCTACGAGCTCTACATCGGCGCCTATGTGATGGGCTTCCTGCAGGACGCCAAGGCGGCCGGCTTTGCCGTGCCCGAAGGCCTGCACACCAAGGCCGTGGGCTGGATGCAGACCGAGTTGGCACAGGCGGCCAATCGCTTCCCGGGCCTGCCCAAAGAGCTGAAGCTCGACCCCCTGGCGCAGGGGGACTTGGCCAGCCACTTCGCGAGCAACCTCTGGCGCGACTACGAGCTGGTGCGCGACAGCCATCGCCGCTTTGCCGAGTTGGCGCACATCGGCTACCAGTTGGCGCGCGAGCAAAAGGCGCCGCTGTCCAGCCTGCGCTATCTGCATGACTCGGTGCGCGACCGCGCCCGCTCACCGCTGCCGCTGCTGCATCTGTCGATCGCACTCAAGCTGATGGGTGACGAGCGCCGCGCCAAAGCGGCGCTGGAGGACGCCATGCTGCGCCCCTACGGCATCCTGCCGCGCAATATGCCCGCGTGGTGGGGCAGCGAGTGGCTGGGCGACTACGGTTCGGCCCTGCGCGACTACGCCGCGGCCTACGCCCTGATGCACCGCCACCAAATCGAGCACCCCAAGCGTGAGCAACTGCTCTTCGATGCCGCCGACCACCTGGGCAATCGGCGCTGGAGCAGCACGCAGGAAAAGCTCTATCTGGTGCAGGCAGCCCGCGCGGCGGGCGGTATGAATCGCGGCGCACCCTGGAGTGCGCTCTTGAACGTGGCCGGCAAGGCCGAATCGCTGGAGAGCCGCTCCAGCGAGATGCGCAGCTTCTCCGCGCCCCAGCTGGGCGCGGGGGTGAACTTGAGCAACTCGGGGGCGAGCCCCTTGTTTGTCGAGCTGGACGGCAGCGGCTTTCCGCGCACCGCCCCCGCGCCGCGTGACGATGTGATCGAGCTCAAGCGTGATTGGCTGGAGGCCGATGGCCGGGCCTACAACGGCCGCACGCTGAAGGTCGGCGAGATGCTGCTGGTGCGGGTGCAGGCGCGCAGCCGGGTGGTGATCAAGGACGCACTGGTCGTGGACCCGGTGCCCGCCGGGCTGGAGATCGAAAACCTCAACCTGGCCCAGGGGGCGGCCGAGCAGATGGTGGCCAACGGCCAGCAGCTGCAGGAGGCGGCGCAGGACCCGCGCGTCAAACACCGCGAGTTCCGCGACGACCGCTTTGTGGCCGCCACCGAACTGCGCCCCGACTGGCTCTCTCTGTTCTACCTGGTGCGCGTGGTCAGCCCGGGCCGCTTCGGCATTCCGGCCACCCAGGCCGAGGACATGTACCGGCCCGAGTTGCGCGGCGTGGGCCGCAACACCGGGGTGGTGGTGATCGAGGACCTCAGGTAGTTGTCCGGGGCAAGCCTTGCAATGCCCGGCTGAGCCGGGCATTGCCCAGGCGCAGGGCCTCGGCGCGGGTCAGCCAGCGCGCGCCCGCCACCTCGGCCCACTGCGGTTGCGGCTCAAAGGCCGGGGTCATGCCCTGCAACTGAACCAGGAACAGGAAGTCGTGATGCCAATGGGCGGGCTCGCCCTTGTCCGCGCGGGCCGCAATCGGGTGGCTGTCGATGTCGAGCACTTCGCTCGCCCGCAGTTCCATCTCCGGCAGCTCCAAGCCCTCGGGCTCGACACACAGCCCGGTCTCTTCCTGCAACTCGCGCAGCGCGCCGGCCTGCAGGCTCAGGTCCGTGGCCTCCAAATGCCCCCCGGGCGGCAACCACAGACCCGAGGCACGGTGATGGATCAGCAGCACCCGCTCACCCTCCCAGGCCAGGGCGCTGACGGTGAGGTGGGCGGGCCAATGACTGCGGGCTGCCAAATCGGCCCCGGCCGAGCCGCGCTCCTCCAACCAGCTGCGCAGGCGTTGCAGGCGCGGCGCCTGCTCGGTGTGCGTCGCGCAGTGCGCCATCAACAGGCTCAGGGCTTGGTCGGGGAGGGGCCTCATGCGGCGCGCATTGTGCGGTCCGCCCAAGGGCAAGTCCCAATCGAAGAGGCCGGCCGGGTGCCGTGGTGACCCGGACAATCCGACTGAGTCTCTCCGCCCCTTTGCGGCCCCTGCCTGCCATGCTCCCCAATCTGCTCGCCACCCGAAACGGCCGCCTCGCGGCCTTTTTTTCGCTCTATGTGACCGAAGGCATCCCGCTGGGTTTTGCCATCACCGCCATCGCCACCTATTTGCGCCGGCTGGGTGTGGGGCCGGCCGAGATCGGCGCCTTCGTGGGGTCCTTCTATGTGCCCTGGGCCTTCAAATGGGCGTTCGGGCCCTTGGTGGACGTGTTCCGTTCGCAGCGCTGGGGCCACCGGCGCGCCTGGATCTTGGGCACCCAGCTGATGATGGCGCTCACCCTGGCGTCGCTGGTGTTTCTGGACCTGCCGCGCCAGCTCGGGCTGTTCACGGCCATCTTGCTGGTGCACAACACCTTTTCGGCCATGCAGGACGTGGCCATCGACTCCCTGGCCTGCAACACCTTGCGCGAGGACGAGCGCGGTCTGGGCAACGGCATGATGTTCGCGGGCGCCGCCATCGGCCAGGCCATCGGCGGCTCGGGCGTGCTGTTCCTGACGCCCTACACAGGCTTTCAGCCCACCTTCTTCTTTGTGGCGGGCGCCATCCTGGCGGTCAGCACCTTCATCGTGCTGCCGATGAAGGAGGCGGTGGTGGTGGCCGCCGCTGGGTTGACCACTGAGGCGGCTGGCGCGCTGAACAACGCCCAGCGCGGCCTGCGCCACGCACTGGGCGAGATGAAGGCCTTCTCGGTTGAGGCCTTCCGTTCATTCCTGGGTACGCGCGGCGCCTATGCCGGCCTGTGGTCCAGCCTGCTGCCGGCCGGGGCCATGTCCCTGGGGCTGGCGCTGCAGTCCAATCTGGCGGTGGAGCTGGGGCAGAACGATGAGCAGGTTGCGACGCTGCAGCTGTGGTCCAACGTGCTGAGCGCGGCCGCCATGATTCTGGGCGGCTGGATGTCCGACCGCCTGGGCCGGCGCCTGACCCTGAGCATCTTTTTTGCGCTGATGAGCGTGCCGGTGCTCTATCTGGCCCAGGTGCTGCAGGCCCATGGCTATGTGATGCCGCGCACCGAGGCCACGCGCGGCTTCATCGACCCCGCACTCATCAGCGCACTCTGGGTCTGCACCCTGGCCTACAACGTGGCCATGGGCTTGGAATACGGCGTGCGCCAGGCGAATTTGATGGACGTGACCAATCCCAAGGTGGCCGCCACGCAGTTCACCGCCTATATGGCCATGTCCAACCTGGCCATTGCGGTCTCGGCCACCTGGCAGGGTCAGGCCATCGAGGCCTTTGGCTACCCCATCACGCTGACGCTTGATGCCTTTGTGGGCCTGTTGGTCATCGGCACGGTGCCGCTGCTCAAGCCGGCCCAGCCGGGCGAGCCCGAGCGCTCGGTGGAGCGCGCCACCACCCTGTGCCGCATCTTGGCCCTGCTGTGTGCCAGTTGGCTGCCCTACCAGCTCTGGGGCGAGCACCTGGGCGGGGCTCAAGAGATCGTCGGCATCTTCTACACCCTGATTTTTGTGGGTGGCGCCCTGGTGCTGCTGGCGGGCACGGCCATCGTGCCGCGCAGTGCGCTCACCCGTGCCACCCCCTGGCTGGCGCTGGCGCTGCTGGCGCTTTACGCCCGGCGTTGGCTGCCGGCGGGGCCAGAGTTGATCGCGGCCACCAGCGCCGTGGCCCTGGCCGGTGCGGCCGCCCTGTGGGTGATGGCGCGCCAGGACTGGGCCGCCCTGCGCCGCTGATTTCCGCTAAGGCAAACCCGTGGTGATGGGGCAGGGCAGGGCGCCACAATCCGCCCCGCCTCTGTAGCCCCTGAATCCCATGCGCCTGCCCAATCTGCTCGCCTCCCGCAAGGGCCGCTTCGCGGCCTTTTTTGCGCTCTACATGACCGAGGGCATTCCGCTCGGATTTGCGGCCACGGCGGTGGCCTACTACCTGCGCAAGTTGGGCGTGGGGCCGGCCGAAATTGGCGCCTTCGTCGGTTCCTTCTATTTGCCCTGGGCCTTCAAGTGGGCCTTCGGCCCGCTGGTGGATGTGTTTCGCTCCCAGCGCTTCGGGCATCGGCGTGCCTGGATCCTGGGCACGCAGCTCATCATGGCGGCCACGCTGGCGGTGCTGGTGCTGGTCAAGCTGCCCGAGCAGCTTTGGCTTTTCACCGCCATCCTGCTGGTGCACAACACCTTTGCCGCCATGCAGGACGTGGCCATCGACGCGCTGGCCTGCAACACCTTGCGCGAGGACGAACGCGGCCTGGCCAACGGCATGATGTTTGCCGGTGCCGCCATCGGCCAGGCGGTCGGCGGCTCGGGCGTGCTTTTCCTCACCCCGTACATCGGCTTTCAGCCCACCTTCTTTCTGGTGGCGCTGGCCATCCTGGCAGTCACATCGTTTGTGGTGCTGCCGATGAAGGAAGCCGTCATCGCCGCCGCTGGCGAAGCGATCTCGACCCAGGCCCAAGCCTTGGGCCAGGCCGCGGGAGGGTTGCGTCGGGCTGCGACCGAGATGCGCGGCTTTGCCATCGAGTCCTTCCGAGCCTTCCTCAGCACGCGCGGCGCTTTTGCGGGGGTCTGGTTTGCGCTCTTGCCGGCCGGTGCGATGTCGCTGGGTCTGGCGCTGCGCTCCAACCTGTCAGCCGAACTGGGGCTGGATGAGCACACCACCGCGCAGCTGGAGCTGTGGTCCAACATCATTTCGGCCGCCGGCATGGTGGCGGGCGGCTGGCTGTCCGACAAGCTCGGCCGCCGCCGAACGCTTTTTGTCTACCTGGCGTTGATGAGCCTGCCGGTGGCATGGTTGGCCTGGCGCTTGCAGAGCCTGGGCTATGTGATGCCGCGCACCCCCGGGACGAGCGGCGCCCTGGACCCGGCGCTGGCCGCCTCGCTGTGGACGGCGACGCTGATCTACAACCTTTTCCTGGGCTTGATGTACGGCACGCGCTCGGCAGCCATGATGGATGTGACCAACCCCAAGGTCGCCGCCACCCAGTTCACCGCCTACATGGCGCTGATGAACCTGGCCATTGCCTACAGCGCCACCTGGCAGGGGCTGGCGGTCGAAGCCCTTGGGTATCCCAAGACTCTGTTCATCGATGCCTGCATCGGTTTGCTGACCCTGGCGGTGCTGCCCCTGCTCAAGCCTGCGCAGGCGGACAGCGAGCGCGCCGGTGCGGCGGCCCGGCGCGCCAAGATCGTGGCCGGCTGCCTGGCCGGCGTTTGTCTGGCCTGGTGGCCCTTTGCCCACGCGGGTGAGGCCCTGGGGGCGGCCCGTTCGGTCATCAACACCTTCTTCACGCTGGGCTTTGTGGCCTCCGGCCTTGTGCTGCTGGCAGCCGCAGCCTTGCTGCCGCGCTCCGCCGCCAACCGCCTGGGCCCCTGGGTGGCGCTGGGTCTGCTGTTGGCCTATGCCCGCAATTTCTCGGCCGGCTTGGCCGGATTGCTGGGCCTCGAAGTGGCGCAGATGCACACCCTGCTGCAGGGCTTCACGCTCAGCGTGGCGACTCTGGGGGCGCTGCTGCTGGCCCGGCTCGCGGTTCAGCCCTGGGACGAATTGCGCTGACGTGAGCTTGAGGCGGCGCACCGAACTGCTGCTGGCGGGTCTGCTGACCCTGGTGCTGGCGCTGGACCTGCTGTTTCCGCCGCCGCTGCCGCAGGGAAACTTGCAAGGCTTGGTGGTGCTGGCGGTGGATGGCACGCCGCTGCGCGCCTGGCCCAGCGCCGATGGCGCTTGGCGCCATCCCATCACGCCGGCCGAGGTCAGTCCGCTCTACCTGGAGGCCCTGCTGGGCTTTGAAGACCAGGCCTTCCACTGGCATCCGGGCGTCAACCCCTGGGCGCTGGCGCGCGCGGGTTGGCAGTGGGCCAAGAGCGGCCGCATCGTCTCGGGCGGCTCCACGCTGACGATGCAGGTGGCGCGCATCCTGGAGCCGCGTTTGAGCGAACGCAGCCTGCGTGCCAAGGGCCTGCAGATCCTGCGCGCGCTGCAGCTTGAATTGCGCCTGTCCAAGCGCGAGATCCTCACCCTCTACCTCAACCACGCCCCCATGGGCGGCATCGTCGAAGGGGTGGAGATGGCCAGCCGCCTCTACCTGGGGCGGCCCAGTCGCCAGCTGAGCCACGCCGAGGCCGCGCTGCTGGCCGCCTTGCCCCGTGCCCCGTCGCGCCTGCGGCCCGACCGCGCCCCCCAAGCCGCCCAAGCCGCCCGCGACCGTGTGCTGGTGCGCCTGGCCGAGCAAGGCGTGTGGAGCGCCGCGATGGTTCAGGACGCTCAGCTCGAACGCGTGGCCGCCGCCCCCAGCAACCAGCGCCTGAGCGAGCGTTGGTTGGCGCCGCTGGCGGCCGAACGCCTGCGCCAACAAGCCAGCGAGCCCGAGCGCCATGCCGGGCGCCTGCTCAGCACCTTGCAGCCCGAACTGCAGGCCGGCCTGCAGACCCTGCTGGCCGACCGCGCCGGTCAGCTGCCGCCCAAGGTCTCGATGGCGGCCCTGGTGATGGATAACGACAGCCTGGCCGTGCAGGCCTATGCCGGCAGCGCTGACTTTGCCGACTCCGAGCGCGCCGCCCATGTGGACATGGTGCGCGGCGTGCGCTCGCCCGGCAGCACGCTCAAGCCTTTTCTCTACGCGCTGGCCCTGGACGAAGGCCTGATCCACAGCGAGAGCCTGCTGGTCGATGCGCCGCAGAGCTTTAGCGGCTACGCGCCCGGCAACTTTCAGGCTGATTTTTCAGGGCCGGTGAGCGCGGCCGATGCCTTGCGCCGCTCGCTCAATGTGCCGGCGGTGGACTTGCTGGACCGGCTGGGGCCGGCCCGCTTTGCGGCGCATCTGCGCCAGGGGGGGCTGCGCCTGCGGTTCCCGAAAGTCGCGGCCGGCAGCGCCGAGCCCGCCAACCTCAGCCTGATCCTCGGCGGGGGTGGCACCACCCTGGAAGAGTTGGTGGGGGCCTACCGCGCCTTGGCACGCGGGGGGCTGGCCGGCCAGCCGCGCCTGCACCCCGAGGCGCCGCGCCGCGAGGCCCGGCTGATGAGCGAGGGCGCGGCCTATCTGGTGCGCGAGATCCTGGAAACCGGCGGACAGCCCGGCCGTCCGCTGCAGGGCAGAGCGCGCCGGCTGGCCTGGAAGACCGGCACCAGCTTCGGCTTTCGCGATGCCTGGGCCATTGGGGTCACCGAGCGCTACACGGTGGGGGTGTGGGTCGGCCGGCCCGACGGCACGCCCAACCCCGGTCACTTCGGCGCCAACACCGCCGCGCCCTTGCTGCACGAGCTCCTGGCCCTGTTGCCCGATGCCGAAGGCCCGCGCCGCGCACCGCCCGCTTCGCTGAGCCAGGCCCGCATCTGCTGGCCGCTGGGGGGGCGGGCCGAAAGCACGGCGCCGGCCCACTGTCTGCAAGAGCGCAGCGCCTGGCTGCTGGAGCACAGCGCCCCACCCACCTTGCCGGACCGTCTGGACTCCAGCCCCTTGCTCCAGCAGACCCCCTGCGGCGAACGCCTGCGCTGGCCCCTGGCCCTGAGCCCCTGGGTGGAGCCCGCAACGCCTTGCGGCGCGCAGGCCCAGGCCTTCAGCCCGGCCTGGGAACTGCAAGGCCTTGAAGAGGGCCAGCGCCTGCGCGCCGCGCCGGGGCAGGGCGGGGTGCAGATCGAGCTGCGCACCCTGGGTGGCGGCGACCAGACCCTCTACTGGCTGCTCAACGGCCGCCTGGTGGCGCAGCAGCCCGCACATCAGTCCCTGCGCCTGCGCGTGCCGCCGGGGGAGCAGCAACTCACGGTGATGGACGGGGCAGGGCGCTTTGTGCGGCGGCGCTTCAACGTGGGCTGAACGAGGAAAGCTTCAGCCCGGCAGAATCCGGGCCTTCCGGTTCAGACCGGCTCTCCCTGACCTTTCCATGCTGACCCCCCGCATGGCCGAGTTGCTCTCGCGCATCCACCGCGCCAACCGGCCCCACTTCCACCACCTCAGCCCGCAGCAGGCGCGCGTGGCCTACCGCATGGGGGCCGAGATCCTGGACTTGCCGCGCGAGCCGCTGGCCCGGGTGCAGGATCTGCAAGTGCCCGGCCCCGGGGGAGCCCGCAGCGCGCGGCTCTATGCCCCCAGTGCCGAGCGCCTGCCCGTGCTGCTGTACTTCCACGGCGGCGGCTTCACCATCGGCGGCATCGAGACCCACGACAGCCTGTGCCGCCAGCTGGCGCTGCGCGCCCACTGCGCGGTGATCTCGCTGGACTACCGCCTGGCCCCCGAGCACCGCTTCCCCGCCGCCGTCGACGACTGCGTGGCCGCACTGCACTGGCTGGTGCTCGAAGCCGACGCCCTGGGCTTGGACCCCCGCCGTGTGGCCGTGGGGGGCGACAGCGCCGGGGGCACCCTGGCCGCCGTGGCCGCCCTCAGTGCCCGTGATGCCGGCATCCCCCTTGCCTTGCAGCTCCTGATCACCCCCGGCACCTGCGCCCGCGCCGACACCGAAAGCCACGCCCGCTTTGCCAAGGGCTACTTGCTGGACGCCGAGGCCATCGCCTGGTTCTTCGCTCACTACATCGACGACGCGCAGAAAGACGACTGGCGCTTCGCCCCCTTGCACGCCGAGGACCACAGCGGTCTGGCCCCGGCCTGTCTGATCCTGGCCGAGGCCGACCCCCTGGTGGATGAAGGCCTGGCCTACGGCGACACCCTGCGCGCCGCCGGAACGCCCGTGCAGCTGGAGCTCTACCGCGGCGTCACCCACGACTTCATCAAGATGGGCCGCATGCTGCCCGAGGCCCTGGCCGCCCAAGACGCAGCGGCCCGCGCGCTGCGCACCGCTTTTGGAGAGAGTGCATGAGCTTGCGTCACCCGGAGTTTCGCCACTTGGAGGCCCTGCGCGTGCGCTGGGCCGAGGTCGATGCCCAGGGCATCGTCTTCAACGCCCACTACCTGAACTACCTGGACACCGCCAGCACCGGCTACTGGCGCGCCATGGGCCTGGCCTATCCGGGCGCCTTCGAGTTGCTGGGCGCCGATCTGGTGCTGCGCAGCACCCAGCTCGACTACCTGGCCCCGGCGCGCTTTGACGATGAACTGCGCTGCGGCCTGCGCTTTGTGGACGCCGGCCGCACCAGCCTGCGCTTCGCGGCCGAGCTCAAGCGTGGCAGCCAGACTTTGCTGAAGGCCGAGCTGCGCTATGTGATGGTGGAGCGAGAGGCTTTGCAGCCCACCCCGGTACCGGAGGCCCTGCGCCAAGCTCTGCAGGCCTTTGAGGCCGGCGAGCCCATGGTGACGGTGCAGGTGGGCGGCTGGGATGCCCTGGGGGCCCAGGCCCAGCCCATCCGCCAGGCCGTGTTCGTGCGCGAGCAGGGCATCCCCGCCGAGCTGGAGTGGGACGAAGCCGACCACCACTGCACCCACGCCGTGGCCCTCAACCGCCTGGGCCAGGCCCTGGCAACCGGGCGTTTGATCGAGCACGTACCGGGTACCGCCAAGATCGGCCGCATGGCCGTGCGCGCGGCGGTGCGCGGCACCGGCATTGGCGCCCAGGTGCTGGATGCGCTGATGCAATCAGCCCGCGCCCAGGGCTTTCGGCAGGTTCTGCTTCACGCCCAGGCCAGCGCCGTCGGCTTCTACCGTCGGGCAGGCTTTATTGCACGCGGCGCGCCGTTCGAGGAAGCCGGTATCGAGCACCAGGAGATGACCAAGGGCTTGTGAGGGGTGGGCGGTCAATCGTGACGGTGGCAGCGCAGTAGGGCCTGTTCACACCCATGGAAGCCAGCGCGTTGTCATCCTGAAAAGACGCCAACGCGGCGCGAAGTGCAGCAGGAACCGGATGTTGCAGCGGGCTTCGGTAAAAAGTGGGCCCCCATGTTGGGTGGCAACTCGAAGGGAAAAGGACTGACCGGCCGCCAACCGTCATTGCACGGCTCGCCCAGGCAGTCAGCCTGGGCAACGCCGCGCGCGTCGGCTGACCGCCGGTCAGGAAACTTGTGAGTGGCTTCGCCCAGTCTGAACGGGCCCTAGCTGGCGCGCCGGACCGACGCCATGTTGTCCCGAGGCCAGCTGTGCATGTATTAGAGGCAGGCGCACGACAAGGAGCGCTCCCGATAGCACAGGGTGGCCAATCTCCCCCTCGGGGCGATTCCAACAACGGGGTTTGCAACTGATGCCGGGCCCAAGTCAAACCCCAAAGCAACGACGGCCTGAGCATTGCCCAGGCCGTCGAGACGGACTCCGCGAAATCAACTACTTCTCAGCGTGTTTCGTAAGAGATACGCCACTTGGCCCACGCAAGCCAAGCTGAGAAACATACTCTGATCTTGTGGCGGCTGAGTTTTCTTTGTTGTGCACCAAACACCAGGCCAGCAGATCATCCGCGTCAATGTAGGCTTTTTTGCAGCAATCCCGGATGCCAGAATTTGGCTGAAAGATTCCTCGGTCATTTCGAGCCATTCCTGATGGCTTGCCTCAAACAGATCAGAGTCAATCGCGTGTTCCTTGACTATTTTCCAGTTATCTTCTGTATACCATCAAACCTGCACCAACATCGGTGCTGGAGGATTCTCTTCCCGTAGCCAGGGCGGGATATTGTGTTTGGCTTTCATGGCCCACCGAGGTCTCAAAGAGTTGGCTGTGGCGATTACCGTGTGCGGCTGGCAGGAAAGTGCCTATACCAAAGTCCGTAGGCCCAGCAAGCTGCGCAGAAGGATAGTAGCCATTCGAGGCAAGTGAAGACGACCAACACGACGACTGGTACCCTCCACAATGTGGTTCCGGTCATGTAGAGCGTGAGTGACACAGCGGACGCCAAGAACAGGATCTTCGCCGCGAACATCTTTGGGCCCGCGTCCTCCAGTCGGCCCAGCCAGCCCTTTGCCGAGAAGACTTTGCGCCACATGACGTGAGCCGGGCAGCGCGCATGACCAAGGATGCCTTTGATGAACCCTTGCACAGTCGGTATGAGCATGAACCAGGGCGAAACGAGTAGCGCCAATAGGCATGTGACCGTGTTGAGTAGGGCTTCCCACCGAATGACGTTTGATGGAACTTGGGGTAGGTCGAATCGGAGCATGTGAGCCTATTTCGATTAGGGAGTTGTAGTTAGCAATGGTGCGGCCTAACGGCACTTCCTGTGGGGTCTAACGTTCGACGTAAGGGGCCTGCCGTAGGCAGGTCCCCTTGACGGAGGGGTTAGGCCGCGGCGTCATACGACTGAGTGCCGGATCGGCAGCCCTTGCTTGATGGCCTCTTCGGCGACTTCTTCGCTCTTTGCGGCATCTTCGATCAACAAGTAGACCTTGGAGAGCTCATTGATGAGACTGTGGCTTACAACTCGATATGCCTTGCTGGCAACTTGAAGGCCGGCTGTCTCGAATTGCCTACGGAGTTTTCTAGCTGCGCTTGACTCAAATTCGCCTACGCTGAACTCCAGCATGCCCTTGAAACTAGCTAGAACTTCAATCGCTCGCTTCTCTGCAAGGGTGGGAATCACGGATCGCAGCGCCTTGATTTCGAACATTGTTGGACCGCTACGGGAGAAGACAACGTGGAGGGCCTCCCGGTCTTCCGTGTGACGCACGACAACCCAGCCCGGCTCGGAACCGTCCCAAAGGCGAGAGTAGTTTTCGGTGGCTTTCATGCAGCCTAACGTTGGAGTTCAGCCGACCGGACGGCGAAGCCGGCCAGGGTCGGCTGCAATGACGGGTTAGGCAACCTATTCACCAATGCGCTCCTCTTCATGCCATGCGCGCTTGCTCTCGGGCAATAGAACAGGAACAGCGAATTGCACCCTGCTGATTGTTGAGTTTTTCGAGGTAATTTCACCTTCCGCGCCGAACTGGACAGAGAAAACTTTGACTCCAGCCTTCGCACCGGCTTTATCGGAATCTTCCGCAGTAATTGCGACATCGAAATCAACGATTGTTGATTTGATCCGTGCGCTTGATGCAAAGCGTGGATGCTCCGCATATTTGTGTCCGCCGTCGCCGGCAGGCACCACAAATGCCCCACCGTTTGCTTCTTGGGCATCGCGCACACCATCAACGATTTGCGTAAGCACTTCCTTCACGAAATCGCGCAATTGCATGACGTTTCCTCCGGAATCGAATCAGTTGCCTAACGTTGTAGCTAACCGGCCCGCAGCGGCGTGACGCGGCTGGCCGAGAATGAAATGACGGCCAGCCGTGTCATGCCGTTGCGGGTCCGGTTGAGCAAGTGGTTAGCCAGCACTTTAGATGCAGTACACATGCGGCCCCTCTACGCCTTCAGACCACCAAGCCTCTATCTCAGCAAAGCATGAAACCACCTGGCCCACCACCTGCTCAGGCCTGTACCGAAGTTGTCCCGTTCTAAGAACTTCAAACCAAGGCTTCCGAAGATTGAACCAGCAACTCAGTGGGCCACCACGCTTGCGCTGAAGTCGCCCGTGCTTTGTTCGGCTTCGCAGGGGCAAACCCTCCGGTGCACTAAAGTTCAGCACGAAGTAGGGGCGGTGATACTTGTCCCATTGAATTTCGAACTCGTATGTCGCGCCTCCCTCAGTCTTGCGGAACGTCGTGTATAGAGAATTGCTCGACTTGACGCGTGTAAACCCGCGCTCCGCCGCGAACGGATAGAACTCTCGCTTGACAGCCTCTCGCAAGGGGTGCGGCATTTGTGATGGCTAACGTTTGAGGTGAGCGGCGGCGCGAAGCGACGTCCGTTCTAGCGAGAGGTTCTCTGGAGCCATTGCGGCGCACGCCTCGGTGAGGGTTGACGCTGAGACCGTGTCAGAGATCCAGCCCGTCAATTCGGCTGCTTCGTTCACGCTGCGGCGGTGGCGTGTCCGCATCAAGCTCGCTTGTGCGAGCGCGTCAGCGACGCAGCGCAAGCTACCAGAATTCTCAGGCTGTATAAATACACAGTTGCTCACTTATCCTTCCAGGTTTGCCTGAGCAATGGATCAAGGGAACGTGTTGTCGGGAGACTGCGTAAAACCGTCGCCTGCTGCGTAAAGCAGGTGGACCGTCGGCGCGCAAGTTGTTGATGCATTGCATGTTCTCCCTTGATTGACTGTATGGACATACAGCACTAAAGTGTCCCCCTAATGTTCCCTGCTGCGCGCTTCTTGGGCGCTCATGAAGGGGGGCGGACCATGGGGGTGCATCATGCCCGTTCTTGAGATGCCCGCGAGTTGGGCAAAACGCCGGGCGTCGGCGCGCGTGTTGGAGCTACCTGCTTTGCAGGCCGTGCGCTTGCTCGATCAGTTGCGGGAACGCATTCGCTATTTGCACTACAGCCGCCGCACCGAAGAGGCGTATGTGCACTGGTGCCGGGGCTTCATCCGTTTTCATGGGCGTCGCCATCCTGCCACCCTTGGGGCTGCTGAGATCGAGGCCTATCTGCGTTGGTTGGCCAGCGAAAGAGGGGTGGCGCCTTCTACCCACAACCAAGCTTTGTCAGCGCTTCTGTTCCTGTATGGAAAGGTGTTGCAACTGAATTTGCCTTGGCTGGATCAGATCGGGCGGCCCAGCGTGCGCAGGCGCATTCCGGTGGTGCTGGAGCCAGCCGAAGTGGCCGCTGTGTTGGACGGCCTGCGCGGCGAGCACCGTTTGCTGGCGCGCGTGCTCTATGGCTGTGGGTTGCGCCTGTCGGAGGCGCTGCAATTGCGTACCAAGGACATCGATTTCGGGCATCGGGCTGTGGTGGTGCGCGGGGGCAAGGGTGACAAAGATCGGGTGGTGATGCTGCCCGCCAGCTTGCAGACCGAGCTGCGGGGGCAGTTGCAGCGCGCCCATGAGGTTTGGGCCGCTGATGCACAGGCCGGGCGAGCCGGGGTGGAGATGCCGCATGCGCTGGAGCGCAAATACCCCCGCGCCGGGCTGAGCTGGGCCTGGTTCTGGCTGTTCCCGCAAGACCATCACAGCACCGACCCGCGCAGCGGCGTGATCCGGCGCCATCACCTGTACGACCAGACCTTTCAGCGTGCCTTCAAGGGCGCGGTGGCGCGGGCCGGCATTGCCAAGCCCGCCACGCCCCACACCCTGCGCCACAGCTTTGCCACGCATTTGCTCCAAGGTGGATACGACATCAGAACGGTGCAGGAGTTGCTGGGGCACTCGGATGTGGCGACCACCATGATCTACACCCATGTGCTGAACCTCGGGGGCGGGGCGGTGCGTTCGCCCTTGGATGGGCTGGCGGGGGCGTTGCCGGCCTCGGTGTCGATCGGGGAGGGCGGATTTGCGCATTGATGCGGGCACGCCCCCTTCGCCCCACGCACCCCATCCGCTCCATCCTCCCCAGGCCGCCCTGCAGGTGCTCAGCAACTTCAGCTTTCTTCGCGGTGCCAGCCATCCGCGCGAGCTGGTGCAGCGCGCGGCCGAGCTGGGTCTGGGGGCCCTGGCGCTGACGGACGATTGCAGCCTCAGCGGCGTGGTGCAGGCGCATCTGCAGGCGCTTCAACACGCTCAGGTGCAGCCCGGCCTCAAGCTCCTGATCGGTGCGCGCTTTGATGTGCAGCGCAGTGCGCCGGGGCGGGCGCGGGCGGCGCAGCGTCCGCCGGATGCACCGGACGCTGGACTGGACGAAGGCCTGAACCTGCCCGCGCCGGACAGCGCGCCCTTGTTCCGCTTGGTGCTGCTGGCAGCCAGTCGCGAGGGCTATGGCAATTTGAGCCAGTTCATCACCGATCTGCGCTGCGCGTCGCCCAAGGGCCAGTACCACCTGGATTGGCGCGGCATCCAGCCGCAGCACCTGGGCGGGCTGCTGGCCATCGCCTTGCCCAGCCGGCGTGCGCGCGATGCCGAGCTGCTGGGCCTGGGCGCCTGGCTGCTCAAGCACTTTGCGGGGCGCGCCTGGCTGGGGGTGGATCTGCAGCACCAGCTGGACGACGCCCGCTGGTGCCAGCGCCTGCGCTGGCTCTCAGACTCCACGGCCTTGCCCCTGGTGGCCGCGCCGCAGGTGCTGATGCACCGCGCGCAGCGCAAGCCGCTGCAGGATGTGATGACGGCGATCCGCCTGCGCCTGCCGCTGAGCGAGTGCGGCCAGCGTCTGGAGCCCAATGCCAGTGCGCATCTGCGCCGGCTGGATGCGCCGAACTCACCCTATGCGCCGGAGTGGATTGCGCAGACGGCGGTGATTGCCGCGCGTTGCCACTTCAGCCTGGACGAGATCCGCTACGAGTACCCGGCCGAGGTGGTGCCGCCGGGGCTCACGCCGGGGGCGCATCTGGCCGCGCTCACCTCGGCCGGGGCGGCGCAGCGCTGGCCGGCGGGCGTGCCGCCCCAGGTGCAGGCGCAGCTGCACAAGGAGCTGGCGCTGATTGCGCAGCTGCGTTACGAGCACTACTTCCTGACCGTGGCCGACATCGTGCACTTCGCGCGCGGCCGCGGCATCCTCTGCCAGGGGCGGGGCTCGGCGGCCAATAGCGCGGTCTGCTACGCCCTGGGCATCACCGAGGTGGACCCGGCACGCGGCAACTGCCTGCTGGAGCGCTTCATCAGCCTGGAGCGCGACGAGCCGCCGGACATCGATGTGGACTTCGAGCACCAACGCCGCGAGGAAGTCATCCAGTACCTGTACGCCAAGTACGGCCGGCGTCGCGCGGGGCTCACCGCCGTGGTCACGCGCTACCGGCCGCGCTCGGCCCTGCGCGATGTGGGCAAGGCCCTCGGGCTGGCGCCCGAGTTGATCGAGCGCCTGGCCAAGGCGCATCACGGCTGGGGCAACGATCTGCAATTGGATGGCGCGAACTTGGGGGTGGACTTGAGCGCCGACCCGCGCCTGCCCCTGCTGCGCCGCTGGGCCGGCGAGCTGATCGACATGCCGCGCCACCTCAGCCAGCACGTGGGCGGCTTTGTGCTGACGCGCGGGCTGCTCTCGCGCCTGGTGCCGGTGGAAAACGCGGCGATGGCGAACCGCACCGTCATCCAGTGGGAGAAGAACGACCTTGAGGCCCTGGGCCTGATGAAGGTGGACGTGCTGGCCCTGGGGATGCTGAGCTGCCTGCGCCGCGCCTTGGATTTGCTGGGGCTGAAGCAGGGGAGAGGCCTGGAGCGAGGCCGGCCCATGCGCCTGCAAGACATCCCGGCGGAAGACCCCGCCACCTACGCCATGCTGCGCCGCGCCGACACGGTGGGCGTGTTCCAGGTCGAAAGCCGGGCGCAGATGGCCATGCTGCCGCGCCTCAAACCCCGCTGCTTCTACGACCTGGTGGTGCAGGTGGCCATCGTGCGCCCCGGCCCCATCCAGGGCGGCATGGTGCATCCCTATCTGAAGCGCCGGCAGGGGCTGGAGGCGCCGGACTATTACAGCGAGGCCCTCAAGCCGGCGCTGGCGCGCACCCTGGGGGTGCCCATCTTTCAGGAGCAGGTGATGCAGGTGGCCATGATCGCGGCGGGCTTCAGCGGCGGCGAGGCCGACCAGCTGCGCCGTGGCATGGCGGCCTGGACGCGGCATGGCGACCTCTCGCCCTTTCGCCAGCGCCTGTTCGACGGCATGCGCGAACGCGGCTACCCGCAGGAATTTGCCGAGCGCATCGACGCGCAGATCCAGGGCTTTGCCGAGTACGGCTTCCCCGAGAGCCATGCCGCCAGCTTTGCGCTGCTGACCTATGCCAGCAGCTGGATCAAATGCCACCATCCGGCGGTCTTTCTGGTGGCCTTGCTCAACAGCCAGCCGCTGGGCTTCTACACCCCCAGCCAGCTGGTGCAGGACGCACTGCGGCACGGCATCACCGTGCGGCCGCCCTGTGTGAACGCGAGCTTTTGGGAGTCCACGCTCGAAGAGGATGGCGCGGTGCCGGCGGTGCGTTTGGGCCTTCATTTGATACGCGACTTGCACCACCGCGCCGCCCGGGCCGTGGTGGTGGCGCGCGAAGGCGAGGGCAGTGCGCGCACCCTGACCACGCCGCCCGGTGAGGCCGACGATCTGGCGCGGCGCGGCCCTTATCGTCCGCCCGAATCGAACCATCGACCCTTCACCAGCACAGCCGATCTGGCCCGCCGCGCCGGCCTGAGCCGGGCCGATCTGAATGCGCTGGCCGCCGGCGATGCCCTGGCCGCGCTCTCGGGCCAACGCCGCCTGCAGCGCTGGGACGCCGCCGCGCTGGAGCGCCTGCCCGCGCTCTTGCAAGACGCCGCGCCGGAAGACGATGCCGGGCCCGAATCAACGCCCAATCTGCCCGCCGCCCCCGAAGGCGAGGAGGTGCTGTGGGACTACCAATCCCTGGGCCTGACCCTGCGCAGCCACCCGCTGGCCCTGCTGCGGCCGGCTCTGCAGCGCCTGGGTTATGCCGATGGCGAGACCTTGAGCCGCCTGCCCAACCGCCGGCTGGCGCGTGCCGTGGGCATCGTCACCAACCGCCAGCAGCCCGGCACCGCCAAGGGCGTGACCTTTCTGAGCCTGGAGGACGAACACGGCTCGGTGCAGGTCATCGTCTGGCGCAAGGTGCGCCTGCAGTTCCGCGCCGAGCTGCTGCAGGCGCGCCTGTTGGGCGTGTGGGGCATCTGGCAGCGTGAGGCCGGGGTCTGCCACTTGATTGCGCATCGCTTGGTGGACCTGAGCGAGCACCTCGGTCAACTGCCCACCCGCAGCCGGGATTTCCATTGACCCGACCATGAGCGACCCCACCGAGTACCTCACTGAGTACATCACCGAGCACCCCGTTCAGCCCCCCACCAGCCTCAAGGGCCGGGGCGCGGCGGCGGCCACGCCGCATCGCTTCGTGTCGGTGCAGCGCCAGACGGAAGACGATGGCTGGCCCCACGATGACGGCGACCCGGGTGATGCCCAGCCCTTTGCGCCGCGCACCCAGGTGCGCGAGGAAACGGCGCGCCGCGTCCTCTCACGCAACGACTCGCCCGACATCGGCTTTGAGCTCTCCATCAACCCCTACCGGGGCTGCGAGCACGGCTGCATCTATTGCTACGCGCGGCCCACGCACAGCTATCTGAATCTCTCGCCGGGCTTGGATTTCGAGACCCGGCTGGTGGCCAAGACCAATGCGGCCGAGGCCCTGCGGGCCGAGCTGGCCGCGCCAAGCTTCAAGCCCGGCCGCCTGTGCCTGGGTGCGGCCACCGATTGCTACCAGCCCATTGAACGCCGGCTGCACATCACCCGAGCCGTCATCGAAGTGCTGGCCGGCTGCGGCCACCCGTTCTCCATCATCACCAAGGGCGCCGGCATCGAGCGCGACCTCGATCTGTTGGCGCCACTGGCCGCGCAGCGCCGCGTGGGGGTCTACATCAGCCTGACCACCTTGGATGGAGAGTTGGCACGCACGCTGGAGCCGCGCGCGGCGGCGCCGCAGCGGCGGCTGCAGATCATCGAACGCCTGAGCCGCGCCGGCATTCCGGTGGGCGTGAGCGTCTCGCCCACCATCCCCTTCATCAACGAGCCGGAGTTGGAGCAGATCCTGGCCGCAGCGCGCGACGCTGGCGCGCGCACCGCCTTCAGCATCCCGCTGCGCCTGCCTTGGGAACTGGCCGAGTTGTTCCAGGACTGGCTGCAGCGCCACCACCCGCAGCGCGCCGAGCGCGTGCTGGCCCGGGTGCGCGAGATGCGGGGCGGCGCGCTCAACGACGCGCGCTTTGGCAGCCGCATGCGCGGCGAGGGCGTGTGGGCCGACCTGCTGCGCCAGCGCTTCGTCAAGGCCTGCGCGCGCCTGGGGCTGGGGCGCGAGCGCTTCGACTACGACTTCAGCGGCTTTTGCGCCCCGCGGGCGCCGGCCAAGGCCGCAGGGCAGGGGGATTCGCGGCAACAGAGCCTTTTTTGAATCCATGTGGACAACTTTGTGCGCAACCCTGTCAAAAACGCGCTAAGTGCTTGATGCAGCGGCCAGTTTTGCCCGCTTTGTCGCTCCGGGCTGGATTCAAAGTCGCTTATGAATCAAAGACTTACAACGTGCTCGCCAGAGTCGACCCGGTCGCTGGCCCGCAGTCGGCGGCTAGCGGTAGTTTTGGGGACAAGTCAATCCCTTTCGACCCAAGTAGGCCCCAATGCCCTCGATTTTGTGTCGAGGGGTGACTCCAACCCAATCGCGCAAGGCGGCATGGGGTTCGAGCTTCACTTGATCCGCCGAGCCTAAGTCCTTGATTTTTGGACGCCCGTCCGGCTATTCACGAAATCTGTGGATAACTTTGTGGGCAACCCGGTCTGGGCCGCGCAAAGCCCTTGAATTCATGCGCTTTGCCTTGTCTTGCCCGATTTTTCGGCAGGCCGATGCGGCTTATATGAATCAACAACTTAGCGTCGTGTTGCGGTTTTCGGACGGCGCTGCCGCTGGTGCGGCGCAGCATGCGATGCGCTGCGCTCCGCGTCGTTTCGAATGGGGGTAAGTCCGAGCCACCTGGGGAAAATCCGGGGCCCCCAATCCCGCGAACCGAGGCGCCAGGGGCTGCGGCGTGGCCGGTCGCCAGCTTCACGCCACCTAGAATCCGCCGCTTTGCGCCGCCCGCTCCAGCCGACTGCTCCAGCCGCCTGGCAGGGGCCAGGCCAGACCTCTCCCCGCCGCCCCTGCATGACCGCGTCCGCATGACCACCCCACGCATCGACCTCAAGTCCGCCCAGCTGGCCGCGCTCTCCCTGCCGCTGCGCAGCCGCAGCGTGAGTGAGCTGGCCGCGCAACTGCAGCAGCAGTGGGGCGGCGTGGCCCAGGCTTTCGACGGCGAGGCCCTGTGCATCGATGTGAGCGCGCTGCCGCCTGGATCGGCGATGGACTGGGCGGGCCTGCTGCAGACCCTGCGCGCCTGGGCCCTGCGCCCGGTGGCCCTGACCGGCGCCGAGGCGCTGGACAGCGCCGAGCGTGAGGCCGCGCTGGCCCTGGGCTTGGCGATTGGGGATGCGCAGGCCCATGCAAACCTCGCACCGGCGCCGATCACTGCACCCGCGCCAGCCCCGGTTGCGGCAGCGGCCCCCGCGCAGTCCGCCCCGGCCCTGGTGATCGACCGACCGCTGCGCAGCGGCCAGCAGGTCTATGCGCGCGACAGCGACTTGATCGTGCTGGGTCTGGTGAGCCACGGCGCCGAGGTGATTGCCGACGGCCACATCCATGTCTATGGCGCGCTGCGCGGACGCGCCATTGCCGGCGCGCGCGGCTTTGCCGAGGCGCGCATCTTTGCGCACAGCCTGGAGGCCGAGCTGCTTTCGGTGGCCGGCACCTTCCGCACCGCCGAAAAGCCCCTGCCGCCCGAGGTGTTCGCCAAGCCCGCCCAAGTGCGCTTGGATGGCGAACGCCTGGTGATGGAAGCCCTGAAGTTTTGAATCTGAACAAGGATTGAGATCCGCATGACCAAGATCGTCGTCGTCACGTCCGGCAAGGGCGGGGTGGGCAAGACCACCACCAGCGCCAGCTTCGCCACCGGCCTGGCCCTGCGTGGCAAGAAGACTGCAGTGATCGACTTCGACGTCGGCCTGCGCAATCTGGACCTGATCCTGGGCGTCGAGCGCCGCGTGGTCTATGACTTCATCAACGTCATCCAGGACGGTGTGAAGCTCAGCCAGGCGCTGATCAAGGACAAGCAGCACGAGAACCTCTACATCCTGGCCGCCAGCCAGACCCGCGACAAAGACGCGTTGACGCAAGAGGGCGTCAAGCGCGTGCTCGACGAGCTGGCCGAGATGGGCTTTGACTACATCGTCTGCGACTCCCCCGCAGGCATCGAGACCGGCGCCCTGATGGCCATGCACTACGCCGACGAGGCGCTGATCGTGACCAACCCCGAGGTCAGCTCGGTGCGCGACAGCGACCGCATCCTGGGCATGCTGTCCAGCAAGACCCAGCGCGCCATCGACGGCCGCGAGCCGATCAAGGAGCACCTGCTGATCACGCGCTACAACCCGGCGCGGGTGGAAGGCGGGCAGATGCTGAGCCTGGATGACGTGCACGAGATCCTGCGCACGCCGCTGATTGGCGTGATCCCCGAGAGCGAGGCGGTGCTGCAGGCCTCCAACCAGGGCGTGCCGGCCATCCTGATGAAGGGCTCCAACGTCGCCGAGGCCTATATGGACGTGGTGGCGCGTTTCCTGGGCGAGGACAAGCCGATGCGCTTCATCGAGGCCGAGAAGCAGGGCTTCTTCAAGCGCCTGTTCGCGCGCTGAAGTCCCGAGGAGTCGTCATGGGATTCATGTCCTTTTTCCTTGGTGAGAAGAAGCAGACCGCCTCGGTGGCCAAGGAGCGCCTGCAACTGATCCTGGCGCACGAGCGCAGCGGCCGCAATGTGGCCACGCCGGACTACCTGCCCCAGCTCAAGGCCGAGCTGATCGCCGTCATCAGCAAGTATGTGAAGGTCGATCCTTCCCATGTGCTGGTGGAGCGCGAGCAGCAGGACAACCTGGAAGTGCTGGCGGTCAAGATCGAACTGCCGGATAGCAAATAAGGGGCTGCCTTTTTTTGTTGCAGCGCGATGAAAGCGCTGTAACGACAGGCACTTGGCAGCATGGCTCAGGCGCAATTCACGGACTTGTCCACAGGCGGCGGGGATAGTTCGGCGCCTGCGGAGGCGCCGGGCCGCTTCCGTGCCGCCAAAACCCCCTCGGGGGGCGGGGCGTCGCGTAACGGCGCACCGGGGAGCTCCATCCTGCTCGCGCCAATGGAGGGGCTGCTTGACCATCTGCTGCGCGAGGAGCTCACGGCCATCGGCGGCTACGACCGCGCGGTCAGCGAGTTCATCCGTGTCACCGATCAACTGCTGCCCAAGCGCGTGTTCACGCGCATCGTGCCCGAGCTGCTCAACGGCGGCCTGACCCAGGCCGGCACGCCGGTGCGTCCGCAACTGCTGGGCTCTGACCCGCAATGCCTGGCCGAGAACGCCGCCCGCCTGGCCGAGCTGAACCCGGCGGGCATCGACCTGAACTTTGGCTGCCCAGCCAAATGCGTGAACCGTCATCGCGGCGGCGCGGTGCTGCTGGACGAGCCCGAACTGCTGGCGCAGATCGTGGCCGCCGTGCGCCGCGCGGTGCCGGCGCACATTGCGGTGTCGGCCAAGATGCGCCTGGGCAACGAAGAGGCCAGCCGCATGCTGGACTGCGCGCAAGCCCTGGCCGAAAGCGGTGCGGCCGAACTGGTGGTGCACGCCCGCACCAAGCGCCAGGGCTACAAGCCGCCGGCGCATTGGCACGAGATCGCCCGCATCGCCGAAGCCGTGGCTGTTCCGGTGGTGACCAATGGCGAGATCTGGACCGTGCAGGACGCGCTGCAGGCCCGCCGCGAAAGCCACTGCAGCGCGCTGATGCTGGGCCGTGGCGCCGTGGCCGACCCCAGCCTGGCCCTGGCCCTGCGTGCTCACGATCTGGGCCTGCCCGCGTTGCAAGCGCGCTGGGCCGAACTGCCGCCCGCCTTGCTGAGCTATTGGCAGCGCGTGCGCCAGGTGGTCGCCCCTAAGCACCAGGCCGGGCGCGTCAAACAGTGGCTGCATTACCTGCGCCGCTGCCACCCCGAGGCCGAGGCCCTCTACATGGCGCTGCGCACCCTCCACGAGGCCCCGCGCTTCGAGGCCGAGCTGCACGCGGCGCTGCGCTGCCCGGCACCCGAGTTGCAGACCGCCTGAGCCGTCGCGCGCCCAGGGCGCAGGGTGGGGTCGATCCAGGCAGGCGCTGGGCCGTTGCAGCCAACTCAAGCTGTGCGGCGCGCGGGCCGGCCGGTCTGGTGCCCCACCGGTGCGGGAGGCGCACCCAAAGCCTCGGCCAGTCGGTCGAACACGAGCCGGATGCGACGGGCGGTGTGCAGTTCGCGGTGCGTGACCAGCCAAATCGGGAAGCGCACCAAGGGCACCTCGTCGAGCACGCGCACCACGTCCGGGCAGCCTGCCGCCACTTCTTCCATCATGGCGCCAATGCCCAGGCCCTGGCGGACCAAGGCCCAGGCGGTGGAGGAGTTCTCGGCATAGCAACTGAAGACGGGCTCGCTCAGGGGCAGGCCATGGGCCCGCAAGTAGCCGAGATAGTGGCCCTGGCGGTCGGCGCCCACAAAGCGATGGCCGGCGGCTTCGGCTGCCGTGCGTGGGTGACCGTGGCGATGCACCCAGTCTTGCGCGGCATAAAAGCCCGCGCTGGCCTCGCGCAACAGGCGGCCAATCAGTTCGGGTTCGCTGGGCCGCACATGCCGCACGGCAATGTCGGCCTCGCGGCGGCGCAGGTCCGAGAGCGCGTTGGTGGTGACGATCTCGATTCGCAGCCCGGGTGCCTCCTCGTTCAAGGCGCGCAGCACGGGCGGCAGCAGCCAAGCCGCGACCATGTCGCTGGCCGAAATGCTGACCACGCCGTCGATGGCCTGCGCGTGGCCGGTGGCGGCCAGGCTCAGCTCCTCGGCCGCGGCCCCCATATTGCGCGCATGCTCCAGCAGCGCCAGCGCGGCGGCCGTGGGCTTGAGCGACTTGCCGATGCGTTCGAACAAGGCCACGCCCAGGCCTTGTTCGATGGCCGCCACCTGTCGGCTCAGCGTCGGTTGCGAGAGCCCTAACCGGCGCGCGGCTGCCGACATCGACCCTGTCTCGGCGGCGTGGAGGAAGGCGCGTAGCTGATTCCAGTCGATCTGATTCATGCAGAAATGTATGAGCCTTGTGCGAAACGGGGGGCATTGAGTCAATTTTGCATGGATAGCATGGTGACTCCCTGAGCCGCCGGCGCAGGTCCGGGCACCGCACCAACATCTCACCGACTCCTCGATCGCCATGCGCAAGCACCTTGCACCGTTCTTCTCCTCCCGGCAGTTGCTGCCCCGACTGATCCATGGTTCCGCCTTGTGGATGCTCTTGGCATCGCTCACGGCCTGCGGTGGGGGTAACGATGAGGGTGTGGCCTGTACCTTGGAGGTGCGCCCGGCGCTGCGGGTGGAGCCCGTGGATGGGCTCGGTCAGGCCTTGCCCAAGGTGCAGATCAGCTGGCGCGTGAATGGTGGGAGCTGAGGGTTGGCCGTGATTCCTGAAAAATCCGCAGAAATGCCCCTAAGTCATTGTCAGGCAATCAGAATTTGATCTTGTAGTCAATGGGCTCGACCGGCCGAGACAGATCCAGCGTGTAGTCACCATAGCGGTTGATGTGCGCGGTCCGGTACGGCGACAGCGCTTTGAGCACCGGCTCGCCGACTTGGAAGCCCTGGCTCTGGAGCTCCTTGAGCCTGCGTGACATCCATTGCACGTTATGCAGGATGACCATGTTGGCCACCAGCTGGCTGTACTTGATGACCTTGCGCTGCTCGTGACGCAGGTTCTCCGCAATGGTGCCCTCCCCGCCGAAAAACAGCCACTTCACGAAGTTGTTGAATTCCTCGCTCTTGTTGGTCGCGGCGTGGATCGAGCGACGCAACTCCGCATCGTTGATGTAGTTCAGCAGGAACATCGTGCGGATCACCCGCCCGAGCTCCCTGAAGGCGAAGTACAGCTTGTTCTTGCGGCTGAAGGTACCCAGGCGCCGCAGGATCATGGACGGCGTGATCTTGCCCAGCTTGATGGACACGGCCACGCGCTGCATGTCCCGATAGTGCAAGGCCAGCAGATCCCAGTCGATCGTGCCGCGGAACAGGCTTTGAATGTGCTTGTAGGGCACGCCTGGCTCTGCCTTGAAGAAGATCAACTCCTTGATGTTGCGGATGCGGGGCATTAGCTTGATGCCAAGCAAATGCGCCAAGCCGAACACAGGGGCACTCTGGGCCTGGGTGTCGCCGTGCAGCGTGTCCGGCTGAATGTCTGACTCGTTCTTGACCAGGCCGTCAAGGATGTAGACCGCCTCGTAGACGCCGCAAGGGATGAAGTTGCCGAACAGCGCGATGTACATGTCGGAGACGTGGTAATACCCGATACCGCCGTAGCCGCCGTAGCGCAGGTGGTATTCGGACATCAGGTTCTGCTCGTACACATTCCATTTGGTTCCGTCGGCCGAGGCGCTCTTGCCCGTGCCCCAGTACTGCGGCAACGAGAAGCGGTTGTACGAATTGACTACCTTGAAGATCGCCTTGTCCAGGCGCTCTTCGGTGACATGGTGCAAGTTCAGCCACGCCACCTGTTTTCTGGAGAGGCCCTTGACCGACAGGGCCGTCTGGGTCGGACCCAGGTTGCAGCCGTAGCAGAACAAGGTGGTCAGGAACCGCTTGCGCGGGTCGTCGACCTTGCTCTCAAAGCCTGAGAGGGGTCCAAATAGCTTGTGCAAGTCGAGCCAACGCTCCGTTTCCGTCAGCACGTCCAGGATGCTGGTGGTGGCCATCGAGTTCGTGATGGCCTGATCGACCTCAGGCAAACCTTCCGGCGGTGGCATGCGATCGGTGCGCCGGATCAGCAGGCCGGTCTCGGTGATCGCCACGTGTTCGTTGTCCGGGAACTGGTCATCGACCTTTTGCGACAGGTCCAGCAACTGCTGCTTGAGAAGCGCCACCAACGCACTGCCATCGGCCGGCAGGCCCACCATGGCGCTGTAATCCCCTACCTCGGCATCGAACTGCTCCCAGCTCACCAGATGGTCGCGGTAGTCATCGAACTGATCGCTGTTTTGCACATACAGGTCGCCCGACTTCAGCTCCTCCATGACGTGGGAGAACACGCACAGCTCGAGGTACTTCCGGTGAACGAGCCCTGAGGAAGCGTCGCTTCCCTCGATCAGCGCACGCCACTTCTTGTCGGTCAGCCAGTCGAGGTCGACGACACCAAAGCCGGCATCGGCCCGCACATGCTCCTTGTGGCTGGAGCGGTATTGGCTCATCCAGGCGATCGCGCGCAGCAGGCTGTCGTCGGGCGACGAGGACTTCAGCAGCATGGCGTCGAGACACTGGAACAGCAAGGCCCGCTTGCTGCGGTAGGGCTGCAGCATGAACGGGTAGTAGTTGTTCCCAGCGAATGCGATGTGCTCGTCGCAGCGCTCGATCCAGCCCGCAGGGTCTTCGCCCAGCATGCCGCGCATCCTCTGGACGCGCTCGGGATCGCTGCTCTCGTCCTCGAAGGCCGTCAGCATCTCCCGGAACTGCGCGATCAAGGCCTCACCCAGTTCGACATGCTCCAGCTGGTACTGCTTCAGGCGCTCGCGGGCCAGGTTGTGCATGTTGCGGACGGTGCGGATGAAGATCTCCGCGACGTCGTCCACAGCCTTTTGCAACTGGGCCTGAATCAGCAGGACCGCCAGCGCATAGCGCTTGGTGGGCTTGAGGGCCATCATCTCGCGCACATTCAGAGCCCGCGCTTCGAGCACGAACTGGGTACGCTTGGACACGGGGACGTCCTCGGGCTTGGGCAGCGCGTCGGCCAGCCTGCGCATGGCCTCTATGTGTGTCAAATAGCTCGCCACCTCTCGCACGGTGGGCTGTTTGGGCTCGCGCTTGAGCTGCTCCCACTGACTGCGGCCGGCACGCGTGGTGAACAGATGGTCGATCTGGCCGCGCTGCTGGTCGTTGAGCGAGGCGTCAATCCGGCGCTGGATTTCCCCATTGACCTTGGTTCGACCACGAGCCGCGGCGCGCGACAAGGTGACGAAGCCGGGTAGCTCGTAGCGATGGTGAAGCAGCTCTTCCAACAACACATTGATGATGTCCGGCAATTCCTGCTTGGTCTGAGCCGCCTTGATGGCTTGCTCCTCCAGCCAGTCATGCCCATCAGTCCCCAGCACACGCAGCCCAACGTATTCGCGAAGCAGGCGCTGGTGGATCGACTTGCTGCCGGACTCGTCATAGGATTTCAACGCGGCGGAAGACAAGACCGGGATGCGCAGGCGCCGGCAGACATGCCCAACGATCACCGCGGGCACGTCGATCATCATGGTGAAGTAACCCAGGCGCTGCAGCGCCTTGAGCTGGATAGCAATCAGGGCCTGCGTGGTGACGCGCCGGTACGCTTCGGCGATAAATCGTCGCTCCTGCGGCGTGGGTGTGAACAGCGCCAGAAGGTCCTTCTCGGCGAAGTCGGCACGCAGCTGCGGATAGGCAGTTTCATGGATGCTGCTCATCGGGCCTGATCCTTGGTCGGGTCGGCTTTGTGCCGAATTCCAGGTGGATCTTGGCCCCGGGACTGCCCGCCTCAATCCGTCATGGCGACGGATGGTATTCAGAATCAGCGGCGCCTCAGCGTGACAGGCGGCCTAGCAAGAAGGCGAAGCTCTGAACAACGCTGCGGGCCAAAGGTCTGGCTGTCCGCATGCCCCTGGTCTCCAGTTGTCAGTGCTGCTTCACAGATTCGATCGTGGCCCGGACATGATGATGGCCATGCCCAGCAGGCTGACGGCGACGCCGACCCAGTCGGTAGTTGTCGGCCGGACTTTGTCGACCAGCATTAGCCAGACGATGGCGACGCCGACGTAGACACCGCCGTAGGCGGCGTAGACCCGCCCTGCGGCCGTGGGGTGCAGCGACAGCAGCCAGGCGAACAGCGCGAGGCTGAACGCCGCCGGCAAAAGCAGCCAGGCGGACCGATCCTGCTTCAGCCAAAGGTAAGGCAAGTAACAGCCGACGATCTCGGCGATCGCCGTAGCGACGAAGAGGGAAAAAGTCTTCAGAAGATCCATGCCGGAAAGGTCGAAGCCCCTTGACGGTCAAATCCGAGCTGCATGTCACCCAGGACCACGAGAGCGAATAGTTCCGCGCGAATGCGTGTGCGACAGATGGTTGCCCGAGGCATGAGGCGCCGCTCCATCACCTTGCCGAAGCCCTTCAAGAATGCCGCAGGCCTTGGCACTCTGAGGGTTGGTGCAGCGCGCCCTCAAAGCCTGCAACTCCCCCCGCAATGCCTTGAGCTCCTTGAGCCGGACGCTGACATGCTCGATGTGCTCATCCAGTAGATCATTCACCTCGCCACATCCGGCGTCCGGGTCGTCCCGGATGCGGAGTAGTTCTCGCACCTCATCCAGGCTCATGTCCAGCGACCGACAGCGCCTGATCAGAGCCAGCCGTTCTACATGGCCAGGCCCATAGCGGCGGTAGTTCGAGTCGGTGCGCGGCGCCGCGGGAAGCAGGCCTTCGCGCTCGTAGTAGCGGATCGTTTCCGTCTGGGTCTGGGTGGCCTTGGCCAGTTCGCCAATCTTCATACTATCTCCTGCAGGTCTTGACTTTGTACCTGGTTCAAGGTTTTCAATGCCGGCATTCGACCAGAAAGCCCACCATGACCCAGTTCAAGCGCGCCGACGTCATAGATCAGCCATCGCTCCTGAAGCGCACGCCACTGCTGGACTTCGAACACACCGGCATCGTCCAACTGATCGCGGACCGCGGCTGGAGCGAGCTGCCACTGCTGGAGCGCGTCGGTGCAGCCTACGAGTTCGTGCGCAGCGATATCCGCTTCGGCTACAACGCTCGAGATGAGTTGCCCGCATCGCGCGTTCTCGCCGATGGTTACGGTCAGTGCAACACCAAGTCCACCCTGCTGATGGCCTTGTTGCGTGCGCTGGGCGTGCCCTGCCGCCTGCATGGCTTCACCATCAACAAGCAGTTGCAGCGCGGCGCCATCCCGCCGTGGGCCTACCCGCTCACGCCGCAGCGCATCCTGCACAGCTGGGTCGAGGTCTGGGTTGACGGACGCTGGATCGAGCTGGAGGGCTTCATCCTCGATCAGCCCTACCTCAGCGCACTGCAGCAACGCTTCCCGACGGCGCAGCGCTTCTGCGGCTACGGCGTCGCAACGACAAACCTGCAGCAGCCCGAGGTCGCCTGGAGTGGTCGCTCAACCTATATCCAGCGAGAGGGCATTGCGGAGGACTTCGGGCTGTTTGACGACCCGGACGCCTTCTACAAGGCTCGCGGTGTCAATCTCCCGCCGCTCAAACAGTGGTTGTTCGAGCACCACGTGCGCCATCAAATGAATGAGCGCGTTGAGACCATTCGCCAATTCCAACCCGAGCGGAGCTCCTCCAGCGGCGTCGCCGTCGGTGGGCCGCGCTGAGTCTTGGATAAATCACTCTGGTTAGACTGTCGTCATGAATCGCTGGTTGCTCATCTTGCTGATCGCCCTGCTGCCGATCCAGTTCAGCTGGGCAGCCATCGGCGCTTATTGCGGTGATGAGCACGAATCGTTCGATGAGCATGTGCTGCATTCCAAGACACATGCCCAGAGCGATGTGACGACGGCCGACGAGTCGGAGCCTGACTCGAGGATCATTTTCGAAGCGGGATACGACGCTGATTGCGGCAACCACTGCCATGGGCACTTGACCCCCATTCCAGTGGCAACTGTCAGTCTCGTTGCCGACGGAGCAGACACGCGCTGGATCGATGAACACGTCGCGCGGCGTTTGCTGCTGATCCAACCCAGGCCCGAGCGGCCTCAGTGGCAAACCCTCGCCTGATCGGCGAGGGACCTTTCTCTTAACGACACGCCAGGCGACGAGCCGGGCGCTCACGGCAACTGCCGTGACGGTCTCTGCGCCGATCTCCCCGTGGTTCTTTCCCACTTCGGAGCATCGGATGTCTCGGTCTATTCAAAGTCGACCGCCTGCGCGCTTGATCCTGGCAGCCATAGCTGTCCTCGCGTTGGCTTTCGGAGGCGCGCCCAGTCGCGCCCAAACCTCGGCGACGGCTTCGTCGCCCCTCACGCTTCAGCAGGCCTTTGTTCAAGCCTGGGAGCGGCAACCAGAAGCCCGCGCTCTAGCGCAGCGGCGCGATGCCAGCCAAGCCCTCAGGCAGGCTGCGCAGGCCTGGACGCCAGAGCCTGCGGCGCTGGAGGCCTCGGTCCGCAGCGATCGGTTCAACGCCCGCCAGGATGCTCGCGAGCTGGAGTTTGGTGTCGCCGTGCCGCTATGGCTGCCTGGCGAGCGCCGGCGCACGCAGGATCTCGCCGACGCGTTGGCCCGGGGCACGGACGCCCAGGCCCTGCTCGCGCAATGGCACCTGGCACAGATTCTGCGCGATGCTTGGTGGACCCTGCGCCGCGACCAGGAAGAGTTGGCCGCAGCGGATACCCGCTGGCAGGCCAGTCAGCGCCTGTCGGCCGACGTCGCCCGTCGCGTCAAGGCCGGCGAGCTGTCCAAGGCCGACCAGCACCAGGCAGACGGCGCGGCAGCCACCGCACAAGGGGAGTACGCGCAGCTGCGGGCAAAGGCCCTGGCGAGCGAGCAGTCCTTGCGCGCTCTTCTTGGCGTGGCGCTGGATGCACCGCTGCAGGTGGCGGAGGACGCTGAGGCCGAGCCCGCGTCTGACGCCGCTGGCCTACCTCATCCGCAACTGCAGTCCCTACAAGCCAAGTCATTGGCGGCCAAGAGCGCGGCAGCTCTCGCTCGGGTGCAATCGCGAGGCAATCCTGAGCTGACGCTGCTGCAAACCCGCGAGCGAGCTGCACGCGGGGAGGCGAACAGCGGGTCGGTAACCATCGGCCTGCGCTTCCCACTCGGCAGCAGCGACAAGCATCGTGCCGCGATCGCCAATGCAGGTGCAGAGCAGATCGAAGCCGAAGTGGCTGCAGAGCGCGAGCAGGAGCGCCTGCAGGCCTCCGTGCGCAGTGCCCGAGCTGCCCTGAGCGCAGCGCGCACGGTCCTGGCCACATCCAGTGAGCGCGCCCGCCTTGCCGAGGAAAGCCGCAGCTTCTTCGACAAATCGTTCCGACTGGGCGAAACCGATCTGCCCACCCGACTGCGCGTCGAGCTCGAAGCCGCCACGGCCCAGCGCGAGCAGGCCCGCGCCCGGATCGAAGTCCATCACGCAATCGCCACCCTGCGCCAGGCCTTGGGCCTGCTGCCAGGTCAGCCCTAAGCCCTAGCGATTCATCTCATGAAACTCAAACATCTCCTCCCCGCGCTGCTGTTTGGCAGTGCCTTGCTTGGTCCCGTGTGGGCCGGTCCCGGCCACGACCACGGCGATGAGGCACCAACGGCCAGCGGCCCGTCGCTGCCACGCTTCGTCGCCCAGTCCGATAGCTTCGAGCTCGTCGGTGTTCTCGATGGCAAAACCATCACCCTCTACCTGGACCAAGCAGCCAGCAATGTGCCGGTCACCAAGGCCCAACTGGAGATCGAATTCGCCGGCACCAAGCTGCAGGCAGTCGCCCAGCCAGACGGCAGCTTCCGCGTTGAACTGCCGCAAGCGCCAAAGCCCGGCGTGATACCCATCACCGCAACGGTGAGCACCGAGAGCGATGCCGACCTGCTTGCCGGCGAGCTGGATTTGCATGGCGAGGCTGGTGAGGAGCCCCATGTCCATCGCCGCAACTGGGTGGCTCTTGCACCTGCAATCGTTGCTGGCCCCGTCGTGTTCGGCGCTGTCGTCCTTTGGAGCCGCCGCAAGAAGAAGTCTCAGTTTGGGAAAGCAGCATGAAGAACTCGCCGAAACGAATCGCAAGCCTGCTGGCCTCGGCCATCGCGCTCTCCCTCGCTCCGGCTTGGGCTGGCCCTGGACATGACCACGGCGATGAAGCCGCGCCGGTGACGGCCGGTGGGCCGCAGCGGCAGCCCGATGGCTCGGTCTTCCTGCCCAAGCCGGCGCAGCGCCAGATGGGTGTGCGCACCCAGCCGGTCAGCAAGGCCGCACTGCCACGCGCCTTCGAGTTGCAGGGTATGGTCATCATGGATCCCAATGCCGGCGGCAAGGTGCAGGCGACGCAGGCCGGCCGCCTGCTGGCGCCGCCCAATGGTCTGCCAGCCCTCGGGCAAAGGGTCAGTCGCGGTCAGGTACTGGCCTATGTGGAGCCGGTTGCCGGCGCGCTGGAACGCTCGGGCCAGGCCGCGCAGATCGCCGAGCTTCGCGCCAGCCTCGGCCTGGCCGAGAAGCGCCTGGCTCGCCTGCAGGAGCTGTCCGACACGGTGCCGCGTCGTGAGATCGAGGCGGCCCAGAGCGAGCTGGCCAGCCACCGCGAGCGCATCAAGGCATTGGGTGCCGGTCTCAGCGGCCGCGAAGCGCTGGTTTCGCCGGTCGCCGGTGTCATCGCATCCGCCAATGCGCTGGCCGGCCAGGTCGTCGATGCGCGCGACCTAGTGATCGAGGTGGTCGACCCTAAGCGGCTGCGGGTCGAGGCGCTAGCCTACGACACTGAGCTGGCGCGAGATGTCGGCAAGGCCTACTTGGCCGGCAGCGGCCAGCGGCAAGCGCTGAGCTTCCTGGGTGCTGCTGGCAGCCTGCGCGACCAAGCCCTGCCGCTGCAGTTTGCACTGGTGGACAGCAAGATGCAGTTGGCGGTGGGCCAGCCCACCAAGGTCGTGGTGCAGACCCGAAGCAGCGTCGAAGCGCTGGCGGTTCCCGCCGCTGCACTGGCCAAGAACCCAGCCAACCAGACCATCGTCTGGGTCAAGGCGGCCCCGGAGCGCTTCGTTCCCAAGGTAGTGCAGGCCACGCCGCTGGATGGCAGCAGCGTTGCCGTCACCCATGGACTGCAGGACGGCGAGTTGGTGGTCGTTGAGGGCGCGACCCTCGTCAACCAGATCCGCTGAGGAGCCACCATGTTCAAGTGGCTATTGCAGAGCAGCCTGGCCAACCGTCTGCTCGTCCTGATCGCCTCCGCGGTGCTGGTTTTCTACGGCGCCTATACCCTGTCGCGCACCCCAGTGGATGTGTTCCCAGACCTCAACAAGCCGACCGTCACGATCATGACCGAGGCGGGCGGCATGGCTGCTGAGGAGGTCGAGCAGCTGATCAGCTTCCCGCTGGAAACGACGATGAACGGCCTGCCCGGCGTGGAGTCAGTTCGCTCCACCTCCAGCGCCGGCCTGTCCTTCCTCTACGTCACCTTCGACTGGAGCACGGAGATCTTCCGCGCCCGGCAAATGGTCTCAGAGCGACTCTCCAGCATGGAGGAGGGCCTGCCTGAGGGCGTCGTGCCGCGAATGGGGCCAATCAGCTCCATCATGGGCGAGATCCTGCAGATCGCGATCCCGATCGATCCCAACAAGATTTCCGCGATGGCAGTGCGCGAGTACGGCGACTGGGTACTGCGTCCGCGCCTGATGGCCATCCCCGGCGTGGCGCAGGTCATCCCGATAGGCGGCGAGGTTCGCCAATTCCAGGTGCAACCCGATCCCGCGCGCATGGCGCAGTTCGGCGTCACGCATGAGCAACTGGAGGCGGCAATCAAAGGCTTCGCCTCGAACACCTCGGGCGGCTTCCTGGAACAAAACGGTCGCGAGTACTTGATCCGCCACCTCGGTCGAACGTCCAGCCTGGACGCTTTGAAGAACCTGGCGGTCGGCGTGCGCAACGGCCAGAGCATTCTGCTGCGACAGCTGGCTGAGGTACGGTTCGCTGCCGCCGTGAAGCGCGGCGACGCCGGCTTCGAAGGCAAACCGGCGGTCATCCTCGGCATCCAGAAGCAGCCCACGGCAGACACCATCGCGTTGACCCGCTCGATCGAGACGGCCTTGGAGGAAATGAAGGCTTCGCTGCCGACCGGAATGGAGAAGCCCCAGGTCACGTTCCGACAGGCCAGCTTCATCGAGGCGTCGATCACCACGCTGCAGGGCAAGCTGATCGGCGCGTCGATCTTCGTGGCAGTGATTCTGCTGGTGTTCCTTGGGAATCTGCGCACGACGGTCATCGCCTTGGTGGCCATCCCGGTGTCGATCTTCATCACGGCCCTGGTCTTCAAGTACTTTGGCCTGTCGATCAACACCATGACCCTGGGCGGTCTGGCCATTGCTATCGGCGGCCTGGTAGACGACGCGGTAGTCGGCATCGAGAACGTCATGCGACGGCTCAAGGAGGATCGCGCCAAGCACCACGACCACCGACTCAATCCGCTCGAAGTGGTTGCGATGGCCACCATGGAGGTGCGCTCGGCCATCCTCTACGCCACGGTCATCATCGTGCTGGTCTTCGTGCCGCTGTTCGCGCTACCGGGCATGGAGGGTCGGTTATTCGTGCCCTTGGGCATTGCCTTCATCGTCTCGACCCTCGCCAGTCTGGTCGTTTCGGTGACGGTGACGCCGGTGCTCAGCGCCTACCTGCTGCCACGCATGAAATCGCTGGACCACGGCGACACCAAGCTGCTGAGCTGGCTGAAGACCCGCTACGAGAAGTCGCTGCAGGCGGTGCTCAATCGCCCGCGCGCCGCGCTAGCCGCCGGTGTAGTCACAGTGCTTGCTGCTGCGGCGGCGGTGCCGTTCTTTCCGACTACCTTCTTGCCACCGTTCAACGAAGGCACGCTGCTGATCGGCCTTCGGCTCAATCCCGGTGTCACCCTCGCAGAGTCTTCGGCGGTCGCGCGCCAAGCCGAGGTATTGGTCAAGCAGGTTCCCGAAGTCACCCATGTCGGCCGGCGCAGCGGCCGTGCAGAACTCGACGAGCATGCCGAGGGTGTTCACGTCAGCGAGCTCGACGTCGGTCTCAAGCCAGCCGGTGAGATCACCCGCAGCATGGACGAGATCAACGCCGACATTCGCAAGCGTCTGATCAACCTGCCCGCTGCAGTCGCTATCGGCCAGCCGATCTCGCATCGAATCGACCACATGCTCTCCGGTGTTCGCTCGCAGATCGCGATCAAGATCTTCGGCGAGGACCTCGACACCCTGCGCGGTCAGGCCGACTTGCTGCGTAGCAAGCTGGCGGCCATTCCGGGCGTCGCCGACCTGGAGATCGAGAAGCAGGTGCTGGCGCCGCAAATCAAGGTGCTGGTCGACTACGACGCCGCGGCCGCCTATGGCCTGCCGGCACCGCAGCTGCTACAGACCCTTCAGTCCCTGGTCGAGGGCGAGAAGATCACCCAGATCGTCGAAGGCGGCAGGCGCTTCGCGCTGGTGATGCGCCTGCCGGAATCGGCACGCTCGGCCGACGGGCTCTCCAAGGTGCTCATCGAGACACCCAAGGGTGCGGTGCCGCTGTCCAAGCTGGCGCAGATCGAAGAAGGCGACGGCCCTAACCAGGTCAGCCGCGACGACGGAAAGCGGCGCATCGTGTTGTCGGCAAACGCCCAAGGACGAGCGCTGTCAGAGATCGTCGCGGACATCCGTGCGGTCGTTGCCGACACCAAGATGCCCGAGGGCTACTTCGTCACCCTCGGCGGGCAGTTCCAGGCGCAGGAGGAGGCCTCTCGCTTGGTCGGCCTGCTATCCATCGTGTCCGCCCTGCTGATGTTCGTCGTGCTGTTCAGCCGCTACCAGAGCACACGCTTGGCGCTCCTGATCATGGCCAACATCCCGCTGGCCTTGGTCGGTGCGGTGCTGGGTCTTGCACTCGCCGGGCAGCCGCTATCGGTTGCCGCCTTGGTGGGCTTCATCACCCTGGCCGGTATCTCGGTGCGCAACGGCATCCTCAAGGTCAGTCATTACATCAATCTGATGCGCTTCGAGGGCGAATCCTTCGACCACAAGATGCTGCTGCGCGGCTCGCTGGAACGCCTCAGCCCTGTGCTGATGACCGCCCTGGTAACGGCTTTTGCGCTGGCGCCGCTGCTCTTCGAGGCCGAGCGCCCGGGGACGGAAATTCTGCATCCGGTGGCCGTGGTGATCTTTGCCGGCCTGATCAGCTCGACCCTGCTGGACACCTTCCTTACCCCGGCCATGGTCTGGTTGTTCGGGCGCCGCGACATCGAGCGACTGATGAACGACCGCCATGCCGACGCTTTCTGACCCACCGCTTTCCCTAACCCCGAAAGGAACTCGCATGAAGAACATGAAGACCCTCACCGCTGTCGCAGCTCTGATTCTGGCCAGCAGCACTTGGGCCCACGGCGAAGCCCATGAGCACAAGCCGCTGCATGGCGGCATCGTGATGGAAGCCAGCGACATGGACTGGGAGCTGGTGGCCAAGCCCGAGCGCATCGTCTTGCACGTGCGCGATCACGGCAAGGCGGCCAAGACGGCAGGCGCCAGCGGCAAGCTGACGCTGCTCAGCGGCAAAGACAAGACCGAGGCCGTGTTGAAGCCAGCCGGCGATGACAGGTTGGAAGCCGAAGGTCCGTTCAAGCTCGGTCCTGGCACCAAGCTGGTCGCCACCGTAACCCTGGCCGGCAAGAAGCCGGCCAATGTCCGCTTCACGCTGAAGTGAGTTGACGGGGGCTCCGGCCCCCTTCTTTGAGGAGCCCGTCATGCGCCTTACCAGTTCCTTCGCCGCCCTCATGGCGGTCATCACGCTAGCAGGCTGCGCAAGCAGCCGACCGTTTAGTGGCGGACGCACCTGGGAAGACGGCTGGCGCAAGGGTGTGGTCAGCAGCATCAACGATGAGTTGCGCTGGTACCAGCGCCCGGCCTGTGGCAAACGCGCGGGACCTGGCGACAAGTACGTGTCAGTGAGTTACCGTGCCAGTGGTCAGACCCGCTGGAAGTACATCCCGATGCCGGCGAAGCAGGCCCCTGAGCCGCAGTCCAAGGTGCTGCTCAACGTCAATAGCTGCGAACTGGCTCGCGATGCTTGACAAAACGGTGGCACAACGCGATGTCCGCATCCCGCCGCCAACATGAAGATCCTGGTAGTTGAAGACGAGCGGAGGCTGGCGAACTACATCCGGCAGGGCCTGACCGAGGCAGGTTACACGGTGGAGATCGCTCACAACGGCGTCGACGGCCTGCATGCGGCTACGACGAACGCTCACGACCTGGTCGTGCTGGACCGCATGCTGCCCGGCATCGACGGCATCGCCTTCCTCAAGGCTTTTCGCGGCACCCATCACACGCCGGTGCTGATGCTGACGGCGCGTGCCGATGTCGATGATCGTGTCACCGGCTTGCAGGCTGGTGCAGACGACTACTTGCTCAAGCCCTTCGCGTTTCCCGAGCTCCTGGCACGCATTCAGGCGCTGCTGCGCAGGCGCCCACATGCCGAGGAAGCGCATGTCGGCGCCGGGACGACCCTCAAGCTCGCCGATCTAGAGCTGGATCTGTTGAGGCGAAAGGTCGTGCGCCAGGGACGACGCATCGAGCTGACGGCCAAGGAGTTCAACCTCCTTACCCTGCTGATGCGACGTCAGGGCGAGGTTCTGAGCCGGACCGAGATTGCCTCTCTGGTTTGGGATATGAACTTCGACAGCGAAACCAACGTCGTTGAGGTTGCCGTTCGACGACTGCGCGGCAAGCTGGACGTACCTTTTGATCGGCCGCTGCTGCATACCGCGCGGGGGATGGGCTATGTGCTGGAGGCGCGCGAACCATGAGCGCAGCCATCGCGGCACAGGGTCAATCGCTTTCAAGAAGCCTGAGCCTAGGACTGGCCATCCAGGCATTCGCCATCCTCGGTCTGGTCTGTGCGCTCGTCTACGTCGCCACCTCGTTGACCTTGTCGGACCGACAGGACGCCACCCTAGTGGAAAAGAAGGCCATGGTGCGCCACCTGCTAGCCAAGACGTCCGCCAATGCCGACAAGCCGGCGCTTGAGCACATGCTCAAAGACTTTCTGATCGGCCACGAGGAAATGGGCTTGGTGCTGAAACTCGCTGATGGCCGATTTTTGTCGGCAGGGATGCAGCCAGAGCCTGACTACCGTCAAGCTAAGCGGCTTGAGTTCGTGGTCAGTGGGGAGGGCTTTGGCACCGGCCCCAGCGCCGCGACCCTGTACATGGATACCGCCAGCGATGCGGAGTTGCTGAGACGCTTGGCTTGGATTCTGGGCGTTTGCGCGCTGGCTGGCGCGGTGATCGTTTCTGCCGGCAGTTCGTGGATGGTTCGTCAGGCCATGGCGCCCTTGCACGGGCTGGTGCAGCAGTTGCGGCATCTGCGAGCCGACCGCTTGGACATGCGTCTGGACGGCTCGCTGCAGCCCGAAGAACTGCAACCTGTCATTGCGCAGTTCAACGAACTTTTGGATCGGCTGGACAGGGCCTATCGGCAACTGGAGGCCTTCAATGCCGATGTGGCACATGAACTCAACACGCCGCTGTCGGTGCTCATCGGCAGCTGTCAGCTCGGGCTGCAGCGCACGCGCAGCATTGACGAGCTGCGCGAGATCCTGGCCCGCAACTTGGAAGACTTGGATCGCATGGCTGGCATCGTCCGAGACATGCTGTTTCTGGCCAAGGCCGACCAGGGCGGGCGGATTCGCCAAGGTGCAGCCGTATCGCTGCGGCAGATTGCACTAGAGGTGGTTGACTTTCACGACGCTGCTCTGCAAGAAGCCGGCGTTCAGGTTGTGGTCATCGGCGATGCACAGATCGTGCTGGATACGGGCCTGATGCGACGCGCCTTGTCCAACCTCCTCAGCAATGCAACCCGCTACGCCGAGGGCGGCTCAAGCATCTACATCCGGATTGAGACCGCCGGCAGCGACGAGTGGGCGGTTGCGGTAGAGAACCAGGGTCCAGTCATTTCGGCGGCCGAGCTACGCCGGATCTTTGAACGCTTCTACCGAGCTGACCACGCCCGCTCCCGAAGCGACGTCAACCACGGGCTCGGTCTGGCTATCGTCGATGCGATTGCAAGCATGCATGGGGGTCGAACCTTCGCGTATTCCGATGCGGGGCGCACACAGGTCGGCATGTACCTGCCCCAGGCCCATCGGGCGCTGGAGCAGATACATACCGGGTCCCCCTCATGAGCGCTGATGGGCAACGCTCAGTTGGCTGGGTAGCGAGGCTCGCTGTTGTGCCTCGCTTGTTGTGAGCGGACTGTGTCGCAAGCCCGATCAGAACCGATGGCGAACGCCGAGCGCCATCACCGACGGATCGGCGCCGGGCGCGCTGGCGGCTGGGGTCACGCTGGTGCTCGACGAGTTAAGCCCAAAGCGACCGCTGGCGTTATTGCTCAGCCGCGCGTAGGAGGCGTAGACATTGGTGCGCCGCGACAACTCGTAGGAGTAGGTCGCGGCAAGCGCCGTCCCCTTTGCGCCCCCCTCCAATCGGTTGGACTGGACGTTGCCGAACAGGCGCCCCTTGCCCAGCCCGATCGAAGCGCCGATGTTGAACTGCTCGAACTTGTTGCCGGCACCACTGGGGTCGGCGACCAGGTAATTGCCCTTTACATCGACATCACCGATGCCGTAGCCAAAGCCCAGCGCGTACTCCTTGTCTTTGAGCCCGTTGAGACGCTCGACGTCGTGATATCCACCGCCGGCGTACAGACGTCCGGCATTGAACTCGACGGCGCTGCCCAACACTCGGGTTGCGCCGCTGGCGCCCTCGCTGGGGCTCGCGGCGATGCTTGCCCTCAGCCCGTTGAAGCGCGGCGTCACGTAGGTGACGGAGTTGCTCAGCCGGCGGGTCAGTCGATTGCTTGCGAATGCGCCAAGGTTCGTGCCAAAGAAGCCCTGGCCCATGATGTCGGCCGCACCGGCAACGGCCGCAATCGGTGCGTACTCGCGGCCCAGCATCAAGGCGCCGAAGCCTCCCTCCAGCCCGACCACGGCACGCCGACCGAAGAAAGCGGAATCCGCCGCGCCGGTGTCCAGCGAGACGCCAGATTCAAGATTGAACACGGCCTTGAGGCCCGCGCCAAGGTCTTCGCTACCGCGAAACCCGAGCCGGCTGCTCGACTGGTTGCCGGAGTTCAGCACCTTGCGGCTGCCGCGTCCTGGCTCACCGGTGTCTTCCAGCGCAACCGCCGCATCAACGATGCCGTACAGGGTCACGCTGCTTTGCGCTTGGGCGCCGAACGGCAGCGCCACCAGCAGGGGACAAGCTACCAACCATCTCTTCGTCATAAAAACTCCATGGAAGACGGGAACAATGAAAAGCCTCGTGGGCGGGAACCTGACGAGGCTCAATGCGGGTGTTCAAGGAAGCAACATCCGCACATCGATCTTTCGTTCGACGTTTCTGGCTTCCTGGTGCGGCCAACTCATGGTTGGCTCAGTGCTGCTCACGGATTGGTCACCAGCGATCAGTTCCGCTCGTACACGCTGGGACTCACGTACACCATCAGCTTCTCGACGGCGAAGCCGGTCGGGGCAATCTTGCGCAGGTCGACGGCTCGGTGGTTGGCGACGTCAAAGCGCCAGCTGAAGCTCTTGTCGCCACTGCGGAAGGTGACGGTGTCACCGCAGTTGACATTGATGGCGCGCGTGCTCTTCACATCGACCATCTGCGTGGCGACTTCCGTGCTGCTGGGCACGCCATACCACGAGCGCCCGTTGGCAAAAGTCTCCGGCTTAGAAGCCAGCACTGGCGACGTGCTCACCAATGCGGCGACCGCAACGGCAGTGATGGTCAATGACTTGATGACGGACATGGTGCTCTCCTTCGTTGAGCGCAGGGCTCTGACAACCAGAGCGCAACACTGCTTCAACACGGAGCTCACTCTAGAAATCGGGCCTCGACAGGCGTCCGTCACTCACATGACAAATTTGTCATCTCGGGGCCTCTCCGCCACCGCGCACCGAGAGCTTGACCTTGTAGCGGCTTCAGGGATTGAAATCACGGCATGAACCAAGATCATCACCCCAAGTCCGAGCCTGGCAGCTGCTGCAGCAAAGCGAGCGCATCACCCGCACATGACATTGCGACGAGTGCAGGCATCTTCGATGGCACGGTCTGGCGTATCGCCAACATGGACTGCGCCAGCGAGGAGTCCGAGATCCGCAACGCCCTTGCACCGATTGCCGGTATCGGTAGCCTTCGCTTCGATCTGGGCCGGCGGACCTTGGCGCTATCCGGCGACGCGGCCAGCATTGCAGCTGCTGAGGTGGCCATCAAGAAGGCCGGCTTTGAGCCACTTCAGCTGGCTGCCGCCGATGCACAGGCGCGGCAGGACGCGAACGCTCACGCAGCCGACGAGTACGGCAGCCTGAGCTCTGGCATGGCGCGCCTCGGGCTGGCGTTGGCCCTGGCCATTGCAGCCGAGTTGTTGGAGTTCTTTGCACCGGCCGCGCTGTCCTTCGACATCGCCAAGATGGCCCTTGCCGCGTTTGCGATATGGCTCGCTGGCTTCGGCACTTACAAGAAGGGCCTGTACGCGCTGCGCGCCCGCCGCCTGAACATCAATGCCCTGATGACCGTGGCGGTCACCGGCGCCTTTCTCATCGGCCAGTGGCCAGAGGCCGCGATGGTGATGGCTCTCTACGCGTTCGCCGAGCTGATCGAGGCGCGCGCGGTTGATCGTGCACGCAATGCCATCAAAAGCCTGATGGCACTGGCTCCCGAAGATGCCGAGGTTCAGCAGGCCGACGGTAGTTGGCAGCGCTTGGCAGCCAGGAGCGTGCCAGTTGGCTCCATCGTGCGCGTGCGCCCTGGGGAGCGCATCCCGCTGGACGGTGTCGTCAGTGCAGGCCAGGGTGCGGTGGACCAGTCCGCCGTCACCGGTGAAAGCATCCCGGTGGACAAGGAGCCGGGCGACGAGGTGTTTGCCAGCACGGTCAACCAGGCCGCGGCGCTGGAGATCCGGACCACCGCTCCGGCCAGCGACACGTTGCTGGCCCGCATCATCCGAGCCGTTGAGGAAGCCCAAGGCAGCCGCGCACCAACTCAGCGTCTTGTGGATCGCTTTGCCGCCGTCTATACGCCGACGATCTTTGTGCTGGCCTTGTTGGTGGCCACGCTGACGCCCTGGTTGATGGACTGGACCTGGATGCAGGCGGTCTACAAGGCTCTGGTGCTGCTGGTCATTGCCTGCCCTTGCGCCTTGGTCATCTCGACGCCAGTCACCGTGGTCAGCGGCCTGGCGGCGGCGGCGCGGCGGGGCGTGCTCATCAAGGGCGGCGCCTACCTGGAGGAGGCGCGCAAACTCAAGGTGGTGGCGCTCGACAAGACCGGGACCCTGACCGAGGGCAGGCCGCGGTTGGTGGTCTTCGAGCCGGTCGCAGCCTCTGCCGATGTGGCGCCGCTTCAGAGCTGGGCCAAGGCGCTGGCGTCGCGCTCCGATCACCCGGTGTCCAAAGCCATCGCGGCAGGGCTTGAGGTCCACGAGCTGGCGGTGGACGCCTTCGCTGCCCAGCCTGGCCGTGGCGTTCAGGGGCTGGTGGATCAGCGAGCACTGAAGCTCGCCAATCACCGCTGGGTGGAGGAGCTGGGCCTGTGCAGCGCGGCGCTAGAGGCGCGGCTGAAGCAGCATGAGCTGCAGGGCAGATCGGTGACCCTTTTGGTATCGGATGACCAGGTGCTGGCCTTGATAGCAGTTGCCGACCGCATCAAGCCGAGTTCACGCCGCGCCGTTGAGCGCCTAAGGGAGCTCGGGGTGCTGCCGGTGATGCTGACCGGCGACAACCTGCTGACCGCTGAGGCGGTGGGTAAGGAGGCCGGCATCAGCGAAATCCGCGGGCCCTTGCTACCCGATGAAAAGCTCAAGGCCATCGACGAGCTCCGAGCCGGCTACGGCCTGTCGGCGATGACCGGCGACGGCATCAACGATGCCCCGGCACTAGCCAGGTCCGATATCGGCTTTGCGATGGGTGGAGCGGGAACGCATACCGCGATGGAGGCGGCCGACATCGTCATCATGAACGACGACTTGCAACGCGTTCCCGAGACGATTGAGCTGTCGCGTCGAACCCATTCGATCCTGCTGCAGAACATCAGCCTGGCGCTGGGCATCAAGGCGGTCTTCCTGGTGCTGGCGGTGTTCGGCAACGCCACCATGTGGATGGCGGTCTTTGCCGACATGGGGGCTAGCCTGCTGGTGGTTGGCAACGGATTGCGGCTGCTCAGGAGCCGATCAGCGAATCCCTAGTCGGCCCAAAGCAACTCAGATCGCGCCGGCCTGAGCCAGCGCATTGAGCGTTGAGCGGGAGCTGACGAGCAATTCGACCAGTGCAGCCACCTAAGAGCAGGGTCAGCAAAAGCGTCGCAGGCGCGCCAGGATGAGCCGCAGGTGTGCGTGGCACCGCGCAGCAGCGCGAGCATCGCGTCGCCCAGGCAGACGGACTGCGTCTACCGCAGCCCAGCGCCATCGGGCTATTGGGCATGCCATCCTGCTCGATGAGCACTTGAGGTGGCGTCGTGCCGCGCGTCGTCTTCGGCGTGCACGTAGATGTTTGTAGTGGCGATGTTGGCGTGGCCGAGGTTGTCTCGTACCGCTTTAAGGTCGACCAGATTGGTTTGATGCGTGCCGGCGGTGTGGCGCATCCAGTGCGTCGACGCCTGCTCGATGTGCGCCGCGGCCGCTGCAGCTTGAGGATCGCCGGCGAGTCGCAAACGTTCGGCGCTACTACGCATCACCCCCTTGACGATCTCATGCACCGCAGTGCGGGCCATCCGCTTGATCGGTCCAATGACCGGCAGCAGCACCGGCGTGGTTTCGTCATGGGTGGCCAGAGGCGCCATGCCGCGTGATCGCCGATACCGCATCAACTCGGCCATGAGTTCGGTGGTGGCGGGAATCAGGCGAGTCTTGCCGCCTTTGCCGGTGACCTCAAGCCACCAGCGTTCCGTACCGTCGGCACCCCGCCGGCAGAAGAAGCCAGACATAGGGGTGTTGCAGACTTCCGTCACGCGCAGCCCACCGATGTACAGCAGCGAAAACAGCCAGCGCACCCGGGCCGCATGAGCCTGCTCGCGCTCGGTGCCGGTAGGCAGCGACTCGATGGTCTGTCGCACCTCCTTCCAGTGCGCCATGGGCAGGAACCGGGTCACTCGCGGTGCCCGATGGCTGTGCCGGCGCCGGGCAAGCGCCAGCGGGTTGCCGGCCAGATAGCCGGCTTCCACCAGCCAGCTGAAAAGGCTGTTGATGATGCTGAGGGCCTGGCGCGAGCTCTGAGGGCTGAGTGGCCCAGCAAATGGTCGCCACGCCGGCGAACTGCGCGCGGGCTTTTGCCCTGGTGCCATTACCCAGCGATGCGGCGGCTCTGGATTCGCCAGGAATCGTTGGTAGATCAGCATGTCCTCATGGGTGAGATCTGACAGCGCCACGCTGCGCTGCAGCACACACCACAGCAGTAGGCGCTCCGATTCCTTGCGGTAGCTGGCCAGCGTCGCGGGCGAGTCGATGTAGCGAGCCAGCCAGGCAATGACCGCTGAGCGATCGTCCTGCGCGCCGATCTGCATGCGCCCGGTGCCGCGATTGCGGCCGGTGCTGCCATCCAGGTGTTCAGGCACCAACAATTGGTCGATTGGGGCGATGTCAGGCACTGCACGATTTTTCGGCTAAGCACTTCTGACGATTATGGACATAAGAGAACTTATGTCCATAGCTTTGCGTAGAAAGTTGATAACCCAACGCATTACGCCGTAGTATCAATTCATGAGCACCGAAAACGAGATCCTTGCCGAGGTCGAAGCGCTGAAGGCCCGTTTCAGCGATACGAAGGCGTTGTACCGCGAAGTCTGCGCCTTGCTGTTCTTCCGGTACGGGATCACGCCCACAACCAACAAGCTCTACCAGTACGTCCGCAAGGGCACGATGGGCACGCCGGCCGAGGCTCTGGCCAAGTTCTGGGACGAGCTGCGTGTCAAAGCACGGGTCGAGATCGATCACCCGGACCTGCCGCCGGAGATCAAGACGGTGGCCGCCGAAGCGATCGCTGCGATCTGGCAGCAAGCCACCGCCGCAGCACGAAGCGATCTGGCCGCCATCCGGCTAGAGCTGCAGGCTGATCAGGAAAGGAGCCGCGAGCAGGAAGCTCAAGCCCAAGCGGCAGCCGAGCAGCTGCGGGGTGAGTTGGAACTGGCTCGGCATGCGCTGCAGCAGGTGCAGCTCGAGCTCGAAGCCGAACGCCTTGCGCACGCCGGCGCCCAGGCCCGCTTGCAGCAGGCTCAGGAACAGCTTGAGCAAGGGCACGCGCAGCAGCAGCGGCTGCAGGAGGGCTTCAGCGCTGACCTGGCCAAGGCGCGTGAGGCAGTCGACACCGCTCAGGAGCGCGCCGCCGCCGCTGAGCGCCGGGCGCTGCTGGAGATCGAGCAGGAGCGCCAGGCGCGCGCCAAGGCCGATAAAGCCTCGGAGGCCTTGCGCAGCCAGCTTTCGCAAGCCGAGTCTCGCGAGCGCCAGGCCTCGCTGGAGCACACCGAGGCGTTCACCAGGTTGACGGGGCAGCTCCAAGCCGCTGAAGCGGGTCACCAGGCCGAGCAGGCCAGTAGGGTGTTGCTTGAGCAGCAGGTACGCGCCTTGCACGATCAGTTGGCGGCCAGCCGGCAGGAAGCCACGCAGTACCGTACGGAAGCGGTGACCGTTCATGGGCTCCTCGAGCGACTCGCCCCTCCGACGGCCCCGGCGCCGGCTCCAACAAAGCCGGCGCGCAAGCGGACTGCCAAATAGAGGCCGGCTTCGGGGTCAGAGGGGCGCCGCGCTCCGCCGCCGTTTCGCGCGCGAAACGCTAGGCTGGCGGCTGATGGGCTCAACTTCGTTCCGTGGGCTCACGGCCTTGCAGCCACTGATCGAAGAGGATGTAGTTGGTCGGCGAGCGGTGGATCCACAGCCTCTGCCTAGGGTTGTCGTTCGCGGGAGCCCTTTGAACGTATGGATAGACACCGAGGTACTCCTGGCCGGCGTAGGACCCCGTGCTCTGCTGAGCGACGGGGAGGATTGCCGCCTTGCCGTTGCGGCCGTCCATAAAACCCAGCTCCCAGGGCATCCATTTCGACGCGCTGCTGTTGGCCGTGGTCGCGAAGAAAAGGCTTTTGCTCATTGCCATCCGCTTGCGCAGCACCTGGGCTGTCTCGGTGGTCACCCGGTCACGACTGAGCTGGCTATCGTGCACCCAGTCGACATAGACCTTATATCCCAAGTCCTCCAGCGACATCATGATCCCCAGGATCAACTCTTGGTCGGTGAAGCTGTGTGACAGGAAGATGTCGAACTCAGCGACGCTGGCGAGGACGCGGAGGCGTTCTTGAAGAACGCCGCCAGCCGACTTGTATACAGGTGTGCCAGCGCGCGCACGCTGGCGCAGATCCGATTCAATGAAGAGAGACATTCAGGCGATCCAGGTTTCGAAGTTGTCGTACCCGTTGTCTGTGATCCAGTCGTAGGTCTTCCACCAGTGCGAGAGCTTGAAGCCCATGCCTCGTTCGACCTCCGGACGCTGGTTGAAAGTGAACGGGCCAAGATCTTGGTACGCCACCCAGGCGGTGCCGCTCCAGACGATGGGAGAGCCGGTGCGCCCATCGGCGCTGATCTGCAGCGCGAGGTGGTCGAAAGGGTCGTGGCCCAACGGCAGCGAATTGCCAGTGCGATCGCGAATGCCGTTGATGTGGATGCCGAGTAGGCGGTTCCCGCGCTGGATGCTCTTCATGATCTCGTACTGGACCCAGCGTCTCGAATGGGTGCCCGTCCCGATCAGCACCGCCGTCGCGGTGGTGTTCTCCAAGGCCTCGTCGATAAGCCTCTTCAGCGCCGCATCGCCCTTGGTCTTGGCTTCCTCCCAGATCGACGCATCGAAGAAGCCGCCGTTACCATCCTTGAGAACGTTGTGGTTGCGCACGACGTTCGCGCGGAAGTCGGCGACGTCCTGGTAGTCGAAGCTGAAAAAACAGCGCCGTGCCATGCTTGTCTCTCCCCTCAGTTCCTGGTGACCTCTAGGAAGTGGGCTAGCGGATGCAGATGGCCAGCACGATCATGACGACGGCAAGGCCGGCGTAGTAGACGAACAAGGTTCGCGACAGCATTGCCGCTGCCCAGCTGTTTCGCAGCTCGCCTTTGTAGGGTCCGGTGTCCATGGAGAAGTCGATGTCCTCCTCCTTGAGCTGCCGGACGTGGTCGTACAGCGCCCGGAAGCGGCGCTCCATGCAGAGGAAGTAGCCGTCCAGGGCCCAAAAGATGATCAGCGGGAAGTAGGCGATCAGGATGTAGCCCTGCTTCGCATCCTTGGCAGCCAAGGCAAACAGCGCCGCGATCAGCGTGATGCTCCAACCCTTGAGCAGGAACAGGTTGCCTGCCATCCGGCCGATGGCTGCCTGAATGAACTCCAGGTGCTTGTGCTTGTTGGGCGAGTCGGACATCGCGCTCACGATCGCTGGACTATTGGCGGCGGGCGATGGCGTCCTCGACCCAGGCCGCTAGGTTGTTCTTGATGTGGTTATAGGCGTCGTGCGCCGGCGGGTCGTAGACCGGCGGAACAACGACGCGGCCGCTACCGTCGTGGAAGTTGAATTGGTCGAACGGGTTGGTGCCCTTAGCGCACGTTCCTTGGTTCGGGCACTTCAGGTTGTGGATGCGAATGCCCAGCAGGCCGCGTTTGTCCGCCCAGGCCTTTCTGATCTCATGCTTCACCCACGGCCGTGAGTGGGTATCGGTGCCGATCAGCACGACCACGCAGCGCTTGTATTTCATGTTGTCGTCGATCCAGCGCTCGATGGCGCCCGCGCCGCTGCGCTTGACGGTCTCCCAGTCGTTCTTGGAGACCGGTTCATCGCCGTCGATCATGCCCATCTGGCGGATCTGCTGCACCCGCATGACGTCGTTGTCGAAATGAAAGCTATAGAACACCGGAACTCGTGCCATGGTTTCCTCTCTGATCTAGATGGGTTTTGCGCTTTTGGCTGGGGCGGATGCCCAGGCCGCGGTACAGCAGCGCAACGAAATCCAGTGGCGCCAGGTCTTCAGGGGGCTTGAACTGAAGTTGGTCGGCGAGCTGGGCAGTAGCGCCGCCGGTCTGTGCGATGGGGATGCAGACCGCATCGGGCCAATACTGGGTGAACAGCTTGTGTTCATCGAGGATGCCGTGCATCCCGCCAATGAACACCGCTGCTTCGAACGTCGTCGACGCGAGCATGGCCTTGCGCATGGCGAGCAGGCTGGCCTCTTGGTCCGTTCCAACGGCATCGACCATCGTCACGTGGGCAAAGTGCTTGTTCTCGGCCGGGAGTACCTTCTCGAACAGCCGCGACTGAAACAGCTCCACCGCCTCGGTGCATTCGACGCCAACCGCTTGCGCAGCTGACCACAGCAGCGGCGTGATGGCGGGATGCCCGCCCCAGACAAGCTTTTTGCGGCCCAACACCACCAGCGCCAACGCATTGATGGCAGCTTGAATCTCCTGGGGGCGGCAGTCCGCGTCGTAGGGCGCCCGGGTCGGGACGCTGGCAGAAAGAAAGATCGCGCCCACGGCTTAGAGCTCGATGTCGGCCAGCTGCCAGTCGGCTTCGCGACTTCGCAGCCACTTGACGGCGCCAACGCGAGCAGCAAGCCAGTCCAGGTGGCGCCGCCATTCCTCGCTGATGCCCAGGTGGTCGTAGACCACCGCCGCGGCGCGCGAGTCGCTCAGGTCGATGCAGTCGTGCACATCCAGGGAGGTGGGCACACCGACCACGGGATAGGCCACCAGCGAATTACCCGACGGCAGCTTCAGGAGCACCGAACGCTTCTGGCCCACACCTTCCACACTGCCTCCGAGATCTTCGATCGCGGAGCGCAGCGTGCCGACCATGTTGGAGTGCCGCAGCGCCACGCTGACGCTTCGCACGCGCTCCAGTTCGAGCGCGACTTCGCTGACTACGGCGGCCGTCAGGCGCGAGCCGTCGAAGTCGACGTCGGCCAGCTTCTTGGAGGTCGCTAGGTTCGATTCGCGCGCTGGCGTGTGAGCCGGCCACACCAACTGGAGCATGGAGATGTGCTTGGCGATAGCGCGTCCCCATTCGGCCGTTGTCCACCGGCTGCTGAAGTAGCCGGGCGTGTCTAGCATGATCAACACGTCTGAGTCGCACAGCCGATGCCAAAGCGCCGCCTGGAAGTCGGCAGCGACTGAGACCGAATGCGTGTCCAGGAACACATCGAAGTGGCGCGCGGACAGCGCTTCATAGAGCTGCAGCGCAACGTCCGCAGATTCTTCTCGGCGGTAGCTGACGAAGACGCGGCGCTGGGCGGGTAGCAGGCCCAAGCACTGCAACGCCGCCGTGACGACTCGGCGCAGGTTTGTATCGGCCGCGTCGTGGAACATTGCGTTGATGCCCCGAAGCTCCGCCGGCAACTCCGCGCTGACGCGAGCAGCGCTACTGACCACCGGCACAACGGGCACGCCCAGCCGCTTGAGGCGATCAGCTTCGGGGTAGCCAGCACCGTCGGCGCCAAAGAAGACGGCCACTGTGGCCGTGCTGGCGCTGAAATCAGCCGAGATGCCGCGATCGATCGTGTAGTCGCGACCTCGCACCAGACCGAACAGGCCTAGGCAGTCATCGAAGGTGGCCGCAAACGCTGCAGTCTGCGCAGCGGTCGGCGAGCCCAGAACCAGGCATTGATAAAGCGCCATGGCCCGCTCCTACAGGAACGGCACGCTGCGAACGAACTGACCCTGATTGCCGCCAGCGGGGAGCCAGAGCAGTTGACCGGCGTTATTCGAGTCGACACGTCGATAGAGCTGCATGTACTCGTTGCCATGCGTCGTCGAGGAGTCGGACGTTTGCACGACGGCAATCCGGTCCGGCTGCTTCTGGCCGTCGGCATATCCCAGCTCCCAGGGGCACCAGCGCGAGGCCATCGAGTTGGCCGTTGCCAGAAACAGGAACCAGTCGCAGGACTTGATGCGTTGCTGGATGCGCGCGGCAGTCTCCCGATTGGGTTCGGGCGGCATCGACGCGTCTTTCCAGTCGATGTAAAGCTGCACGCCTTGCTCGGCAAGCAGGGACTGCAGGCCCTCAGCCAGCTTCTCGTCTCGGTGGCTGTGACACAGGAAGGCGGTCTTCTGAAGACCGGCGCGGACCTGCGATTTGATAACTGGTTGCCGTTGAGCAGCGCGCAGCAACTCGGCCTGAGCAATTGCCATTTGATCTCTTTTTTTCCTATCCCTGCGACAACGGTAACCAAACGTTTGTTGGCAGTCATGCGTGCGAACCCGTACAACGCCGCCCATTGACCAAGGGCCTCCTGGCCGTCGTCAACGGCCAGCGAGAAGAGGCGGAGGGGAGTGGGTTTCCGCAGCCAGGGAGACTGTGTCGCCGGTTTGCGCCAGCAGCATCCGCGGCGCGCTAGCGTTCATAGATGGCGGGGATCTCGCATCTTTCGCATCGCGCGCCGATGCAAGCAAATACCGAATTGAATCAATGGTTTAACGGCATTCCTGCGGATTTTTCAGGAATCACGGCCAACCCTCGAGCTCGCAGAGTCTGATCTGCGATCCAGCGCCGTGCGCCGTGTTTGACCGCGCGGGTGACTACGACGTGGTCGCGAGCAAGGCCGGCCACGCCAGCGCCAGCCTGCGGGTGCGGGTGACGCAGGGTCGCTGCCATGTGCAGACCGAGTCGTGGCGTCCGGCGTTGGCCGTTCTATGAGCCGCCTGTCGCGGCCCGCAGCGTCAGCCTCAGGCGTGACGCCCCTGACGGCTCAGGCGCGGTTTTGGAACCGCATCGCGCGCAAGTACGCGGCGGATGCGATCGCCGACTTGCCTGGGTATGAAGCCACGCTGGACCGGGTGCGCGCCTTGTTGCAGCCCCAGCAAACCGTGCTGGAGCTGGGCTGCGGCACGGGCAGCACCGCATTGCGTCTGGCCCCCCAAGTGCGAAGTTATCTGGGGACCGACCTGGCGCCGGAGATGATCACCATCGCCCGCGAGCGCTTGGCGCTGCAGCCCACTCCGGGTCTGCGCTTTGCAGTAGCTGATGCGGCTGATGCAGCCGACGCTGCGCCTCAGCGCCCAGCACCCGGCTTTGATGCCTTGCTGGCCTTCAATCTGCTGCACCTGCTGCCTGATCTTGACGCCAGCCTAGCGCAGCTGCTGAAACCGCTCAAATCGGGCGGCCTCTTCATTTCCAAGACGGCCTGCGTGGGCGAGATGAACCCACTGATTCCCTGGCTGGCCATTCCCGTGGCGCGCGTGCTGGGCAAGGCGCCGCCGGTGCGGGCATTCAAGGCGCCCACACTCGTGGCTGCCTTGGAGCGCCAGGGCTTGCAGATCGAGGCCGAGGAGCGCCACGGCACGAAGGGCAAAGACATTCGCATCTTCGTGGTGGCGCGCAAGCCCTGAGCACCTGCCGGCGCCAGGCCGCCACGCCGCGTGCCCACTGCCTCATCTTGTGGCAGGGCAGGTTTTCACTTGTCTGGACAAGCACTTGGCGCAAGGCCCCAAGAGGTATGCACGAACTTGTCCACAGCGGGCGGGGATAAGGCCGCGCTGAACCGACTGCCATTCGTGTCGGATTCCCCCTGACTGAAGGTCGGCCGCATGCCCGACAGCGCGCCGAGACTTTTGCACTCGCGCCGCCGGGAGGCGGCTCTTAACCTGATCCCAAGGCCCGCCGAAAACCTCTTCAAGGCGTGTTGCCGATGCAAGGAGAAGTCCATGGCCCCGATCACCCAAGCCACCGTGCAGCCGGGTTTCGAGCTGCGCTTCGATTCCTTGTTCCAGGCCGGCCGGGCGCTGGCCTTTCCCTGCGATGCCCACGGGGAAGTCAATCTGGATGGTCTGAGCGAGCATGCCCGCGAGAACTACCTGTTTGCGCGCGCGGTGGTGGGCCGCGAGTTCGCCACGCCGCATGTTTGTCGGCGTTGATTTGTCGGCGTTGATTCGCCGGCGCTGATCAAGGGCGAAGGGGCGCCAGCCTCGCGATGGCGCCTTCGATCTCAGCGGGTGTTAAAGCCGCAAAGCCCAGCAGCCAGGCATCCAGGGTTTTCTGCAAGCTGTGCAGGCCGGGCGTGACGACACCAGCACGGGCCGCCGCTCGACTCAGCCGGTCGCCTTGCCCCTGCGGTAGCGCCACACAGAGCTGCAGCCCGCAGCCCTCGGGCGCCAGCACCCGCGCCCAGGGCAGCTCGGCGGCTAGCCCCTGTTGCAGCAGCGTGCGACGGGCGTTGTAGAGCCGGCGCATGGCGCGCAGGTGCGTCGCGTAGTGCCCGCCGCCGATGAAGTCGGCCACCAAGGCCTGGAACCACCCGTTGCTGTGGCCATCCTGCAAGCTGCGCAGGGCCAAGGCGGCGGGCATCAAGCGATCGGGCAGCTGCGCATAGGCCAGGCGCAGCCCTGGCATCAGGGTCTTTGAGAAAGTGCCCAGGTAGACCACGCGCCCATCGGGGTCCTGGGTCTGCAGCGCCGGCAGGGCGGTGGCGGCGTCGTGGAAGTCGCTGTCGTAGTCGTCCTCGATCACCCAGGCGCCATGCTGACGCGCCAGGGCCAGGATCTGCGCGCGCCGTGCGGGGCTCAGGCGCACGCCTAGCGGGTACTGGTGCGCCGGGGTCAGGTAGATCAGGCGCGGCGGGGGCAAGTCGGCCTGCGGACACAGGCCCTCGGCGTCCACCTGCACGGGCTGCACCCGGGCGCCCGCAGCTGCAAAGCAGGCGGCGGCGCCGCGATAACCAGGATCTTCCATCCACACGCAGTCGCCAGGGTCCAGCAGCAGGCTGGCCAGCAGTTGAAGGGCCTGCTGCGAACTGGTCAGGATCAGCAATTGATCGGGTCGGCCTGCCAGGCCGCGGGCGGCTTGCAGGTGCTCGGCCAGCGCATCGCGCAGCTCTGGCAGACCCTGTGGATCTTGGTAGCGCGCCAGCGCCGGCGCATCGCCCTGGCGGCGACGGCCCAGACGCTGCCACAGCGCCCAGGGGAAGGCGCGCAGGTCGGGGCTGCCGGCGGCGAAGGGCAGGGGCGTCAGCGGGTCCACGCAGCCGCCGATCCGAAGGGCCAACTGCCCCCGTGCTGACAAGGTGGCCGGGCGGCTCGCTCCTGGGACGGCCGCGCGCGTCGCTTGGGTCGGTGTGGCGCGCAAATAGCTGCCGCTGCCATGGCGGCGCTCCAGCAAGCCTTCGGCCTGCAGCTGCGCATAGGCGGCCTCGACCGTGGCGCGCGACAGGCCCAAGTCGGCCGCCAGCACGCGGCTGGCAGGCAGGCGTTCTGCGACGGCACTGCGGCGCGCTCGGGCATGGGCACGCAGGCTGGCGCAAAGCTGTTCGCGCAGGCTCAAGCCCGAGCGTGCCGCGCGGTCGAAATGCTGCAACCAAAGACGGCTGGGTAAAGGCATGGCGCCAGTGTCGCGCCAAAGTGGTCTGCTGATCGCCCCCAAAGTGGTCTGACGACGCGGAGCGCGGGAGCCTAGAGTGTGTTCACCTTCAGGAGACCTTGATGAACGATTCCGCCGTGTTGCACTACCCGCCCGCCAGTCCCACTGAGACGGCCGACTACATGCAGTGGAAGCTGCGCTTCCATGCCGATGCCTGGGATGTGGCCGAGGACCTCAGCCTCGGACTGGATCGCCTGGTGGTGGTGGACACGCGCTCCGCCGCGCACTACGCCCAGGGCCATGTGCCGGGCGCCATCAGCCTGCCGCACCGCGAGATGACGGCCGAGCGCTGCGCCCAGCTCGATCGCAGCAAGGTCTACGTGACCTATTGCGACGGCATCGGCTGCAACGGCTCAACCAAGGGCGCCTACAAGCTGGCTGCGCTGGGCTTTCTGGTCAAGGAGATGCTGGGCGGTCTGGATTTCTGGAAGCGCGATGGCCACCCACTCGCTACGGGCACTCAACCGGGAACAATGCGCCGGCAGGTCGTCGGCATGGCCTGCGCGTGCTGAACGACGCAGAAATCACAAGGGGGCCTGTGGCCCCCTTGTTCATTTCGCGCCCCAGCTGTCCTTCAGAGTGGCGGTGCGGTTGAACACCGCCCGGCCTGCCGAGTGATCGACTCGGTCGGCCACGAAATAGCCGTGGCGCTCGAACTGCCAGTGGCTGGCGGGAGCCGCATCCAGCAGCGCCGGCTCCACAAAACCTTGGGTCACTCGCAGCGACTCCGGGTTCAGACAGGCCAGGAAGTCCTTGCCGCCGGCGTCGGGTTGGGGGTCGCTGAACAGGCGGTCGAACAGGCGAATTTCGGCCGCCACGGCCTCGTGTGCGGCCACCCAGGTGATCACGCCCTTGACCTTGATGGCATCCGCGCCGGGTGTGCCGCTCTTGGTGTCAGGCACGACCTTGGCCTGCACGGCAAGCACTTCGCCGGCTTCGTTCTTGGTGCAACCCACGCACTCGATCACATGGCCGGCCTTGAGGCGCACCTTGTTGCCCGGGAACAGGCGGTGATAGCCCTTGGGCGGCACCTCGGCGAAGTCCTCGCGCTCGATCCAGAGCTCGGGGCCGAAGGAGAAGCGGCGCTCGCCCAACTCAGGGTGGTGCGGATGGGCCGGGGCGCTGCAGGGGTCGCGGAAGTCGGTGGAGCCGAACACCTCGGCGTAGTTCACCAGCTCCAGCTTCAGGGGGTCCAGCACGGCCATGGCGCGCGGGGCACGGGCTTCCAGGTCGGCGCGCAGGCAGCCTTCCAGCACGCTGTACTCCAGCCAGCTGTTGGTCTTGGTGGTGCCGCTGCCGTCCACCATGGCGCGGATGCTCTCCGGCGTGTAGCCGCGCCGGCGCATGCCCACCAGGGTCGGCATGCGCGGATCGTCCCAGCCCTTCACATGGCCTTCGTCCACCAGTTGGCGCAGCTTGCGCTTGCTGGTCACCACATAGCTCAGGTTTAGGCGGCCGAACTCGTACTGGTGCGGCAGCGGCTGGGCCAGCAGCCCCAATTGCGCCAGATGGCCCAGCAGCCAGTCGTAGAAGGGCCGCTGGTCCTCGAACTCCAGGGTGCAGATGGAGTGGGTGATGCGCTCCAGCGCGTCCTCGATCGGGTGCGCATAGGTGTACATCGGGTAGATGCACCACTTATTGCCCGTGGCGTGGTGCTCGGCATGCTTGATGCGATAGAGCGCCGGATCGCGCAGATTGATGTTGGGGCTGGCCATTTCAATCTTGGCGCGCAGCACCATGCTGCCGTCCGCGTGCTGGCCGTCGCGCATCTCCCTGAATCGCGCCAGGTTCTCGGCCGGCGTGCGCGTGCGAAAAGGGCTGTCAGTGCCGGGCGTCGTGAAGTCGCCGCGGTTCTTGCGCATGTCGTCTGCGCTTTGCTCGTCCACATAGGCCAGGCCGGCTTCGATCAAGCCTTCCGCCGCGCGGTACATGAAGTCAAAGTAGTCGCTGGCCTGGTACAGATGGGTCTGGCCGGCGTGCTCCCAGCTCCAGCCCAGCCAGGCCACCATCTCTTTGATGGCGTCGACGTACTCCTGCTCTTCCTTTTCCGGATTGGTGTCGTCAAAGCGCAGGTGGGCGGCGCCGCCGTAGTCCCGCGCCAAGCCGAAGTTCAGGCAAATGCTCTTGGCGTGGCCGATGTGCAGATAGCCATTCGGCTCGGGCGGAAAACGGGTGCGGATCTTGGCCGGGTCCAGCGCGCCGGCCGCGTGGTGGGCGGCGTCGCCGGGCGAGCCCCCAAAGCGTCGCTCCGGCCCCTGGCCCCGGCTCCACTGCTGCAGATCGCGCTCAATCTGCGCGCGCAAAAAATTGTGGCCAGGGGTGGGGGCTTCGACGGGGCTATTCATAGGGGAAACGCAATGCAAAACGGGCCTGGTCGGCCCGGGGAGCGGCATTGTAGAAGTGCGCCTCTGTCACAGAGGCCGCAGCGGGCTACAAGGGCTTGAAGCGCGCCGCATGCACGCGGCTCACCGTGATGCGCTCGGGCCTGCCGTGCAAGTCCAGTAGGGCCTGGCCGTTTTCCAGCCGTTCGGCGCGGCGCACGGCGTCGATATTGACGACGGTGCTGCGATGCACCTGCCAGAAGCGCTCGGGGTCCAGCTGCGGCAGCAACTCGCGCAGCGAGATGCGCACCCAGTGCTCCCTGCCGGTCGTCACGGCGCGCACGTATTTGTCGGCGGCTTCTAGATAGAGCAGCTGATCCACGGGCACCAGCTCAATCTGGTTGCCCACCGCCACTTGCAAATGGCGCAGGCGCGGCGTGCTGGGGGCGGATTGGGCCTGGCTCAGCAAGGTGCGCAGGGCGGCAAGCGTGTCGTCGGCCTGTGCAGCCCCCGGCGCCGCCGAAGCAGCCCGTTGGGCCAGGGCCGCTTGCAGGCGCTGCACGGTCTGGCGCAGGCGCTCGGTTTGCGCGGGCTTGAGCACATAGTCCACCGCAGCCGCCTCGAAGGCCTTGAGCGCATACTCGTCGTGCGCGGTGACGAAGACGATCAAGGGCAGGGCACCCGCGTCTTCGGGCCAGTCCTCGGCCAGGGCGGTGGCGGCCTCCAAGCCAGTGAGCCCCGGCATGCGGATGTCCAGAAACACGATCTCGGGCCGCAGGCGCAGGCCTTGCTCCAGCGCCGCCTGGCCATTGGGCGCAATGCCCAGCACCTCCAGCTCGGGCCACAGGGCCTGCAGTTCGGCACGCAGGTGCTCGCCCAGCAGGGTTTCGTCTTCGGCAATCAGGGCGCGGGGGCAGCTGTTCATTTCAGGGGCAACTCCAATTCGGCCCGGCAGCCCTGGGGATCCAAGGCTTGCAGGGTCAGGCTGGCGCGTGGGCCGTACAGGCTTTGCAGGCGTTCGCGGATCTGGGTCAGGCCAAAGCCGGTGCCATCGCTGGCGGGCGCCTGGCCCAGCCCGACGCCTTCATCCTCGACGCACAGCAGCAGGCGCTGATCCCGACGCCGCGCCGAGATGCGCAATCGTCCGCCATCCACCGCCGGCTCCAGCCCGTGTTTGATGGCGTTTTCCACCAGGGGCTGCAGCAGCAGCGGCGGCACCGGCAACGCGGCCAGCTCGGCCGGCAGGTCCAGCTCGGGGCGCAGGCGCGCACCCATGCGCACCTGCATCAGGGCCAGGTAGTCGCGCAGGCGCTCGAACTCGGCGCTCAAGGGATGGCTTTCGCGGCGGCTGGCCTGCAGGGTGGCGCGCAGAAAGGCGATCAGCTGATCCAGCATGGCCTGCGCGTCGTCGGGCCGCAGCTTGATCAGGACCCGCAGATGCGCCAGGGTGTTGAACAGCATGTGCGGCTCCAGCTGGGCCTGCAGGGTTTGCAGCTGGGCCTCGGCGGCCTGACGCTGGGCCTGTTCATGCGCCAACTTCAGTGCTGCCAGCGATTCGCGGGTGAAAAAGTAGTACGCCACCGCGGCCGAGATCAGCACGATGAAGCCCACCGTCACCAGGGTCTGCAGCAGGCTGCCGCCCCATAGATTGCGTTGTGGGCGGTCTAGCAGCCAGTCCACCAGGCCGTGACCCAGGGTGTAGCCCAGCAGGGGCATCAGCACCAGGCCGGGCAGGGCCCAGGTCCAGCCGGGCCAGTTCTTCAGCAGGGCTGGGCTTTGGCCGCCGCGGCGCAGCAACCAGCGGCTGACCCCGGTGTTGTAGAGCGCAATGCCATAGGCGATGCACAGGGTGATGGCCTGCGAATACAGCATGCCGCCCCAAAAGTGGCGCCCACCGCGGATCAACCAGTTCAACACCCCGATGACCAGGCCCACGGCCAGGATGTTCAGCAGCTCGTTGATGCGGGGGTGGCGCTGGCGCCAGGGCGGGGCGAGGGAATCAGGGGTCATGGACAGAACATGCGCGGCCGGGCCAAGCGGCGCCAGCGGCGGGGGATGGGCCGCTGGGCGTCGGCGTGAGTGGCTTGGGTGGGGCGTGAGCGGAGGGCTTGGGAATTCAGCGCCGCCGCTTGCCACCGCCCAGCAAGCTGCCCAGCACCCCGCGCACGATCTCGCGGCCCACCGAGGAGCCGATGGAGCGCAGCGCCGACTTGGCCGCCGTCTCGGCCAGGCCCTCGCGCCGGCCGCCGCGCGGGCCGGTGGAGCCGAACAGCACATCCTTGAGCCCATCCAGCATGCCGCCGCCCGCAGCTTCAGCGGGTGCCGGGGAGGGCGCCGGGCCGGACTTGAAGACGGCGCCGGCCTCGTCCGCCATGCCCGCCGGGGCGGCGGACGGGTTGCCCTGCGCCGCTGCACCGCGCAGGCGCTCGTAGGCCGATTCACGGTCCAACTGCTTTTCATACACGCCCGCCACCAGCGAGCCGGCAACCAAGGCCTGGCGCTCCGCCGGCGTTACCGGGCCGATGCGGCTGCCCGGGGGCAGCACGAAGACCCGCTCGGTGATGCTGGGCCGGCCCTTTTCGTCCAGCAGGCTCACCAAGGCCTCGCCCACACCGAGCTCGGTGATGGCGGCCTCGATGTCCAGCCCTTCCTTGGGGCGCATGGTTTCGGCCGCGCTCTTCACGGCCTTCTGGTCGCGTGGGGTGAAGGCGCGCAGCGCGTGCTGCACGCGGTTGCCCAGCTGGCCCAGCACGGTGTCGGGGATGTCCAGCGGGTTTTGCGTCACGAAATACACGCCCACGCCCTTGCTGCGCACCAGGCGCACCACCAGCTCGATGCGCTCGACCAGGGCCGCCGGCGCGTCCTTGAACAGCAGATGCGCCTCGTCGAAGAAGAACACCAGCTTCGGTTTCTCCAGATCGCCCACCTCGGGCAGGGTCTCGAACAGCTCGGACAGCAGCCACAACAGGAAGGTGGCGTAGAGGCGCGGGGCGGCCATCAGCTGGTCGGCGGCGAGGATGTTCACCACACCGGCGCCGCCCTCTGTCTGCATGAAGTCGGCGATGTTGAGCATGGGCTCGCCGAAGAACTGGTCGCCGCCCTGGGCCTCGATCTGCAGCAGGCCGCGCTGAATGGCGCCTACCGACGCTGCACTCACATTGCCGTATTCGGTGGTGAAGTTGCTCGCGTTGTCGCCCACATGCTGGAGCATGGCGCGCAGGTCCTTCAGGTCCAGCAGCAGGAGCCCCGCGTCGTCGGCGATCTTGAACACCATCTGCAGCACACCGGCCTGGGTCTCGTTCAGCGCCAGCATGCGACTCAAAAGCAGCGGCCCCATGTCGCTGACCGTGGCCCGCACCGGGTGCCCGCTCTTGCCAAACACATCCCAGAGCGTGGTCGGGCAACGCAGGGGCGCCGGGACCTCCAGCCCGCGATCCTTCAGCACCGCCAGCAATTTTTCGCTGGGCGCACCCGTCTGGCTGATGCCGGTCAAGTCACCCTTCACATCGGCCATGAAGACCGGCACGCCCATCTGGCTGAAGCCCTCGGCCAGGCGCTGCAGCGTGATGGTCTTGCCCGTGCCGGTCGCCCCAGTGATCAAGCCGTGGCGGTTGGCCAGGGCGGGCAGCAGTTCGCAAACGGTGGCGCCGTGGCGGGCGAGGAGGATGGGGTCGGCCATGGTGGATGTGTGTGGGGGTGTGCGGGCGCGGGGAGTCTAGTGCCCTGAGTTGGCGATCGTGCTCAAGTAGCCGCTTCCAGAAGGCCGAGTCAAGCCATTGGCTTGTATGCAATGGCGAAGGCAGTGCCTTTTTGATTCGATGAGAGAGGCGTGCCGAATCTGTGACATTCACAGGCTGCTGTGCCGAATGCGTCGACATCACGCTGGCAAAGTCGTGCAGAGGTTTAGCGTTTTGCAAGGGGCTTAAATGGCCGGGATTCAACCGTGCCCCCTGAGCAATCGTCCCGGAGGGGATCCGTGTCAGTCTGGCTATTGGGCTGCGTCTGCCTCCTTCAAATTGAGGTTGCTGCAGTGGGCAGGCGCATGCAGCATCGCGCCTCCGAAAACCACTGGTGAGAGGCGAATGAACTTTCTGAGCATGACGTCATGCGGGCAAGGTGGCCCAACCTTTATGGGTCGCCTCTCAGGTCCCTTGATCAGCACAGTGCTGCTTGCAACCCTCACGGGACCCGCCGCGGCGATGGAAACATCAGAGCCTGGGGCGGACGTTTTTCCTGAGGGAGCCGAGGAGAAGGCCAACCCTGCTACGGACCCCGCAGTAACGGAGCACAGGCGTACCAAGGATGGATGGCCTCGGCGCGACCTGGATGCCAGCGAAGTGAGTCGGCTCGTCGGAAAGCTGGTGGTTCCAGCTGCGCTGGCAGAGGCGGCCTATCGACGCGACTTCAATGGCACGCCTGATCCGGCGCATGCACGCCTCAAGCACGGATGTGACTATGTTGAGGACGCAGCGAAGGATCCGAAGGGATTGCCCGATCGATGGGTGCGCGTCGATCAGGCTCGTCTCGTGAGCTGGGGCGTCAAGCTAGACAAGAAGTCGCTTTGTCGTGCTGAGGCTGGCCTGAACTACGAGCTCTACGCCAAGGTCACCGATGGAGGGCAGCCCAGTGAATTGGCGCTGGCCTATCGCGGGACTGAAAACGACTCTTGGCAGGCGGTCCACGATTGGTTGGCAAACTTCTCGGGCTTGAAGCTTGGCGGCAAGGACTATCGCCAAGCCCGACGGGTGGCCCAGTCCGTTGCCAACGCATTCCGCCCGGTCTTGCCGAAGATCGCGCGAACGCCCCAGTGCGAACTCGCCAAGAACCCCAAAGACCAAATTCCACTTTTACTGGTTGGCCATTCCCTGGGTGGAGGCTTGGCTCAGCACGCCGCCTACTCGTTGTCGGCTTGCGATGCGACCGAGGCGATTACGTTCGACACCAGTCCGGTGACAGGGTGGACTTCCCTGCTGGCTAACTTGGCGATTCGGAACGCTGATCCCGCCATTACCCGCGCCTACGTCAGCAAGGAGGTGCTGTCGGGAGTGCGCAAGATCACCACCACTTTCAACTTTGCGCGCAAGCACCGGGTGGACTATCGAATGACCTTCAGCCAGATTACCAGCGACTTTCACAGCATGACGCAGTTCGCGAAAAACCTGAGTGATGCGTCGCGGTTGGCAAGTAGCCCAAGCACTGAGTCCATGGCTGCTACTCGTCACCAGGGTCGATAGCGACTGGGTTCGAGTGGGTGTTGTCCTGATGATGGGCGGGCACCCCGCCGTTAGCTGATCAGGTGAGCCCGCGGGCTGGGCCCGCGGTGCTCCACCAAGGACTCAGTGCCGATGCCCGCTGTGGTCCTCCTCTGAGCTCAGCCCCTGCAACAACCACGCCTCACGCCCCGGCCAGCAGCTCTCTTCCGCAAAGCCCGGCCGCACCAGCGGCAGGGCGGGCGCAAAGGCTTGGGCCAGTTTGGGGTCCAGGCTGGCCTGGGCGCTGTGGGACAGTTCGCCCCAGTGCGCCTTGGCACCCGCATCGCCGGCTTGCGCGGCCTTGGCGCTGAACAGGGCCTGCAGGGTGCGCAGTTCGGCGCGCACGGCGGAGCGTGCATCGTCGGCGTTGGCCGGGTTGTGGTTGTTCAGGCGCTCGTTGAGCACCCCCAGATAGGTCAGCTGCAGATTGCGGCGGTGCGGGCTGGGGGCGGCACTGCCCTGCAGCTCGCTGTAGACGGCGCCGCGCAGGTCGGCCAGCAAATCGCTGACACGGTAGGCCTTGGCGCCGAGTTGCGCTTCATGCAGTTGCAGGCGCGCGGTGCGGCTGCGCTCCAAGAGGTTGCGCAAGACCTGGCGCTGGGTGTTGAGCAGCAGGGTGGCGGGCTCGCTCACGGGCAGGCGCTCGGTCACCGTGGGCTCCAGGGCCCAGGTGGGGGTGGCCAGGATCTGCTCGCCCAGGAACTTCACGGCGCGCGCTTGATTGGCTCGTGTGGTGGGGGTGGCAATGGTCCCGGGCTGGCTGCCATGTTTGTTCTGGGTCTCGTAGCCGCCGACGATGGCCGCCACATGGCCCAGTTCGCGGCCCCACTGGCCCCAGACGGCGCGGTAGAGCTCCTGCAGCGCGCGGTCGTCGCGGCCCGGGGCCATGGCCATCTTGGGCAGGCCCTTGACGATGCGTTGCAGGTTCTTGGTGCCCCAGGTGGTAGCCAGCACGGCGTCGGCATCGCCCACGGCCTCGGTGTTCTCGCCCAGATCGCCTTCGGCCTTGGGGGTGGTGAAGCGCAGCCAGGGCTTGCTGTCTTGCTCGCGCGCCCAGGCGTCGAGCGTCGCGCGCTCGGCCTCGGGGCTGGTGGCGCCAGCGATGGGGCTGTAGCCCCAGCGCACGGCGAAGAGGTCGTAGGGGCCGACCTTGGGGAAGAGCAGGGCCGTGTCGACCTTGTCTTCGGGCTGCACCAGGTAGTTGAAGCGGCTGTAGTCCATCAAGGTGGGCACATGGCCCATGGTCTTGAGCCAGGCCGGGTCGCGCAGCTTCTCGGTCGGGTAGGTGGAGCTGGCCTTCATGTTGTGCGGCAGGCCCAGCGAGTGGCCGACCTCGTGCGTGACCACATAGGCCACCAGGTCGCCCATCAGGTCATTGGGCAGGGGCAGTTGCTGGGCGCGCTTGTCCACGGCACCGGCCTGCGTCACGTACCAGTCGCGCTGCAGTTGCAGGATGTTGTGATACATGACGATGTTGGCGTTCAGGATCTCGCCGCTGCGCGGGTCGCTCAAGTGCGGACCATAGGCATTGGGCACGGGCGAGGGCACCCAGCGGATCAGGCTGTAGCGCACGTCATCGGGGTCGAACTCGGGGTCCTCGGCCTTGGTGGGGAAGGGGCGCGCCTGGATGGCGTTCTTGAACCCGGCGGCCTCGAAGGCGACGTTCCAGGCCTCGACGCCCTTCTTGATGTAGGGCACCAGGAACTCGGGAGTGGCCGAGTCGATGTACCAGACCACGGGCTTGACGGGCTCGCTTAGCGCCGCGCCGGGGTCCTTCTTCTCCAGGCGCCAGCGGGCGATCCAGCGCTTGCGCGTGCTCTCGTGGTCGTCGGTGGCGTAGTCCACATGGGCGGTGCTGAAGAAGCCCACGCGGTCGTCGTGCTGGCGCGGCATCATGGGTTGCGCGGGCAGTTCCACGATGCTGTAGGCCATGTCCACGGTGCCGCTGCGCACCGGCTGGGGCGGCATCTGGAAGCCCGGGGGCAGGGGCAGGCCGGGCGGCAGGGGTTGGGGCGCCAGGGTGTAGGTGTGCACGGCGTCCATGCGCAGGCTGGTGGGGAAGGCGCGGCCCTTGTCAAGATAGCTGCGCGCGCTGTCCAGGCCGGCGGCGCGCACCAGGGGGCGGGCCGTGAAGTCGCCCACCTCGGTGGTGAAGAGCTTGCTGACCTCGATCACCGGCGCGCCGTCCTTGCCATAGGCCTCCACGGGGACCACGGCCAGCACGGTGGCTCGCTGCGAACGCTCCACCGCCGAGTGGATGGCGCGGCTGGGGTCGCCCTGATAGGCAAAGGAGATCTCTTCCAGATAGACCTTGTGGTTGCGCAGCACGAAGCGCACCACGTCGCGGTTGAGGGCGCGGCCGGCGTGGTCGGTGTTGGCCGGCACGCTCTTGGCGGTGGCCACCATCAAGAGGTTCTGGTCCAGCTTGGCCTTGGGGATCTCGAAATAGAACTTGCCCTTTTGCTCGTGCAGGGTGAACAGGCCGGCCTGGGTGCTGGCGTCCTTGGTGATGACCTTGTCATAGGCCTTGGGCTCGGCCGCATCGGGCGCGGCGGCAGGCGGGGTCGGGCGGGCGCCGGCTACGGCCGAGGCGGGTGGCGTGGCGGGGGTCTGGGCCTGGGCGGCCAGGCCGCAGGCCAGCAGGGCGGCGGCGCTAAGGGCCTTGAGGCGCCAGGCAGATGGCATGTTCAGCATGGAGGGAAGGGGATGAGTTGGGATCGGCGCGCAGCATCGGGCCAGCCGCCTGCGCCTCCAGAGGTCACGCCCTGAAACTCAGGTCTGATCGAGGGTAAGCCCGGGGCGCTTTGGGCTCAGAACCCGGCCGGCTGGGGGGAACCCGACCCGTGACCGAGGGGGTGAGGATCCGGTGAAACCCGAGAAGCGCGGGTTCCCCCATTCCCTTGAATCCGTGCATTTCGTCACAGTTTGTGAACCCGGGCGTCGCCCGGCCTTCAACCCACGGAGTACTCATGGCCCTGAAGAAGAATTTGATCCATTCCCTGGTGGCAGCTGCATGCGCCGCCGCCGCTCTGCCCGCAATGGCCGCCGACTATGTGCTGCAGGCCGCCCAGTGGGGTGCCGCCCAAGACGCCGCCGTGCAGGCCGCCGGCGGCAAGGCACGCTTCTCGCACGCCAGCGGCGTGGCGGTGGTGGAGTCCGAGCGCGCTGATTTCCTGAGCCAGGTGCTGGCCTCGGGCGCGATCCAAAGTGGCGCCCCTGATCGCGTGGCGCAGTTCACCCCGAATGTGAAGAGCTTTGACATGCCGGTGGACGCCAGCGGCGTGCCAGCGGTCATCAGCGATGCCTTCTACCCCTACATCCAATGGGCGCCGCAGTCGGTCAAGGCGCCGCAGGCCTGGGGCCTGGGCTATACCGGCAAGGGCGTGCGCGTGGCCGTGATCGACGGCGCCGTGTGGGGCAGCCACCCCGACCTGGCAGCCAATGTCGACACGGCGGCTGCCCGGTCCTTCGTGGCCGGTGCACCGGGCAGCTGCCAAGTGAAGTGGGACTGCGATACCGGCACCGCCTGGCATGGCACTCATGTGGCCGGCATCATTGCCGCGCCTGCCAACGGCCTGGGTGTGGTGGGCATTGCGCCAGAGGCCACCATCGTGCCGGTCAAGGCCCTGCACAGTGGCAGCGGCAGCTTCGGCGCCATCATCTCGGCCATCCTTTACGCAGCGGGCGAAGGCCGGGCCGACATCATCAATATGAGTCTGGGTGCGGACTTCAATCGCGGCGACCGTGATGCCGCCGAACTGGTGGCCGCCATGAACAAGGCCATCAATACGGCCACACGTCAGGGCGTGCTGGTGATCTCGGCCGCCGGCAACGATGGCTATGACCTGGACCACAGCGGCAACCTGATCACCACCCCGGCCATGAGTGGCAACGGCTTGGCGGTTTCCTCCACCGGTCCGCTGGGCTTTGCGATGGGCGCCACCAACACCCGCCGCATCAGCTCCTACACCAACTACGGCTCGTCCATGATCAGTGTGGCCGCACCGGGTGGCGACTTTGCGCTCGAAGGCAATGCACCCTGCATGCTGCCGCGTGCCAATGGCAGCCCGGTGGTCATTCCCTGCTGGGCGTTTGACATGGTGATCTCCACCGTGCGCGGCAGCGGCGGCCCGGGCACAGGCAGCTACAGCTGGATGGCCGGCACCTCCATGGCAGCCCCTGCGGCTTCGGCGGTGGCAGCCCTCATCAAGCAAAAGTACCCCGGCGCGTCGGTGGGCGCGCTGAAGAACATGCTGATGAACTCCACCGACGACGAAGGCAAGAAGGGCCACGACCCTTACTACGGTCGCGGCTTTGTGAATGCGCTGAAGGCGGTCTCGCAATAAGACCTGCCTGAGCCGAGCCCCCGGAGCGCAAAAGCGCGTCGGGGGCTTTTTGCATTGGGGGCCCTCGTAGAATCCCGCCCCTTTGCCAACACACGATTTGAGCGAGCAGCTATGGCCGGACATTCCAAATGGGCGAACATCCAGCACCGAAAAGGCCGTCAGGACGAGAAGCGCGGCAAGGTTTGGACCCGGCTGACGCGTGAAATCATCGTCGCGGCCCGCAGCGGTGGCGGCGACATTGCGATGAATCCGCGCCTGCGCTTGGCCATTGCCAACGCCAAGGCCGCCAACATGCCGGCCGACAACATCAAGCGCAATGTGGACAAGGCCACCGGCAACCTCGAGGGCGTGACCTACGAAGAAATCCGCTACGAGGGCTATGGCATTGGCGGCGCGGCCATCATCGTGGACACGATGACGGACAACCGCGTGCGCACGGTGGCCGAAGTGCGGCATGCCTTCAGCAAATACGGCGGCAATCTGGGCACCGAGGGTTCGGTGGCCTTCCAGTTCAAGCACTGCGGCCAGCTGATCTTCGCCCCGGGTACGTCGGAAGACGCGCTGATGGAGGCGGCACTGGACGCCGGCGCCGAGGACGTGATCACCGGTGACGATGGCGCCATCGAGGTGCTGACCGCCGCAGCCGATTTCGAGGCCGTGCGCGATGCGCTGGAGGCCAAGGGTTTCAAGGCCGAGATCGCCGAGGTGACCATGCGTGCCGAGAACAACATTGCGCTGGCCGGCGACGACGCCGCGCGCATGCAAAAGCTGCTCGACGTGATTGAAGACCTGGACGACGTGCAAAACGTCTATCACAACGCTGAACTGGATCTGCCCTGATGCGCGTTCTTGTCATTGGCAACGGCGGCCGCGAACACGCCCTGGCCTGGAAGCTGGCGCAGGGCCAGCGGGTGACCCAGGTCTTTGTGGCGCCGGGCAATGGCGGCACCTTGCGCGACGAGCGGCTGAAGAACCTGCCTATCAGCAATCCGCATGAGCTGGCAGATTGGGCCGAGGCCAACAAGATTGCGCTGACCGTGGTGGGCCCCGAGGCGCCGCTGGCGGCCGGCGTGGTGGACATCTTCCGCGGCCGCGGCCTGCGCATCTTTGGCCCCACCAAGGGTGCGGCGCAGTTGGAAAGCTCCAAGGCCTTCGCCAAGGACTTCATGGCCCGGCATGGCATCCCGACGGCGCGCTACGAAGTCTTCAGCGAGGCCGATGCCGCCCACGCCTATGTGGACGCGCAGGGCGCCCCCATCGTCATCAAGGCCGACGGCCTGGCCGCCGGCAAGGGCGTGGTGGTGGCGATGACGCTGGATGAGGCCCATGCGGCCATCGACATGATCCTGCGCGACAACACGCTGGGCGTGAGCCACAACGTGGACGGCGCCCGGGTCGTGATCGAGCAGTTCCTGCAGGGCGAGGAAGCCAGTTTCATCGTCATCAGTGACGGTATGAACGTGCAGGCCCTGGCCACCAGCCAGGACCACAAGCGTCTGCTGGATGGCGACGAAGGCCCCAACACCGGCGGCATGGGCGCCTATTCGCCTGCGCCGGTGGTGACGCCCAATGTGCACGCCAAGGCGATGCACGAAATCATCGGCCCGACGATTGCCGGCATGGCCAAGGACGGCATTCCGTTCACCGGCTTCCTTTACGCCGGTTTGATGATCGATGCCGAGGGGCGGCCCTACACCATCGAATTCAATGCGCGCCTGGGCGACCCCGAGACCCAGCCCATCCTGATGCGCCTCAAGAGCGATCTGTTCGAGCTGCTCTATGCCGCCACCGACGGCCGCCTGATGGAGCAGGAGCTGCAATGGGACCGCCGTGCCGCGCTCGGCGTGGTGCTGGCCGCGCATGGCTACCCGATGAACCCGCGCAAGGGCGATGTGATCAGCGGCCTGCCTGCGGACCAGGATGACGCCATGGTGTTTCACGCCGGTACGGCCGCCAACGCACAGGGCCAGCTGGTCACCAGCGGCGGCCGTGTGTTGTGCGCCACGGCCTTGGGCGAGTCGGTGCGCGTGGCGCAGACCCGCGCCTATGAGCTGCTGGAAGGCATCCACTTCGACGGCCTGCAGCTGCGCCGAGACATCGGTCACCGCGCAGTCACTCGCAAGTGATCTCCTGGAAGTGATCTCCCGCAAGTGGACCCCAGCATGAATCCACTCCCGCTGCAGCGCCTGCACGGTCGGCCCGAGTTCAAGCCGCGCGGCAGCGCGCTGGCGCGGGGCCTGCTGGCCCTATTCGGCTGGCGCGTGCTGTTCGAGGGCTTCCCCACTCGCCAAGGGGTGGTGCTGGTCTACCCGCACACCTCGAACTGGGACTTCGTGATCGGCGTGCTGGTCAAGTGGGCCATCGGCGTGCCGGTGCGCTACTGGGGCAAGGACAGTCTGTTCAAGATTCCGGTCATCGGTGCCTGGGCGCGCTGGATTGGCGGCATCCCGGTGGACCGCAAGAACCCCAAGGGCCTGGTGGGCGCCACCGTGGCCCAGGTGAAGGCAGCCAAACAAGCCGAAGAGTTCTTCTGGCTGGCCGCGGCCCCCGAGGGGACGCGCTCCTATGTGCCAGGCTGGCGCGGCGGGGCCTATCACGTAGCCGTGCAGGCCCAGGTGCCGGTCGGCCTGGCCTACTTTGACTTCCCGAGCAAGACCTTTGGCATCGTGGACTTCGTGCAACCCAGCGGCGAGCTGGAGCGCGACTTCGCCACCTTCCGCGCCGTGCTGGGTGACAAGAAGGGCTGCAAGCCCGAGCTGGCCAGCCCGATCCAACTCAAGTCTTCATGAATCTGCAAACCGACACCGTCCGCGCCTACCTGCTGGATCTGCAGCAGCGCATCGTCAGCGGCCTGGAGGCCTTGGACGGCACCCCCTTTGCCACCGATCCCTGGCAGCGTGAGCCCGGCGGCCGGCTGGAGGGCGAGGGCCTTTCGCGCATGCTGGAGGGCGGCCCGGTGTTCGAGCGCGCGGCGGTGCTGTTCAGTCATGTGAAGGGCAGGGTGCTGCCGCCTTCAGCCACGGCGGCGCGGCCGCATCTGGCTGGCGCGCCTTTCGAGGCCCTGGGGGTGAGCCTGGTCATTCATCCGCACAACCCCTTTGTGCCCACGGTGCATCTGAATGTGCGCATGCTCAGCGCCCAGCCCGAGGGCGGGCCGGCGGTGAGCTGGTTTGGCGGCGGCATGGACCTGACGCCTTATTACGGCTTCGAGCGCGATGCCCAGCATTTCCATCGCGTCTGCCGCGAGGCCGTCGGCCCGGCGCACTACGCACGCATGAAGCCCGCCTGCGACGAGTACTTCTTCCTCAAGCACCGGGGCGAGGCGCGTGGCATCGGCGGCATCTTCTTCGACGACTTCGAGGAGGGCGGATTTGACGCTGGCTTTGCCCTGATGCGCCAGGTGGGCGATGCCTTTTTGCCGGCTTACGCCCCCATCGTCGAGCGCCGCCAGGGCTATGCCTACGAGCAGCGCCAGCGCGACTTCCAGGCCTACCGGCGCGGCCGTTACGTCGAGTTCAATCTGGTCTGGGACCGGGGCACCCTGTTCGGCCTGCAATCGGGCGGGCGCACCGAGTCCATCCTGCTGTCGATGCCGCCGCAGGCCAATTGGCGTTATCAGTGGGAGCCCGAGCTCGGCACGCCCGAGGCCAAGCTCTATACCGACTTTCTGCCGCCGCGCGACTGGGCTGACGCCCAGGCCACGGCGCTGTGGCTTTGACGAATCGCCAGCCCCCAAGGATTGGTCTGTTTGGCGGCAGCTTCAACCCGCCCCATCGGGCGCATCGTGCGCTGGCGGCCCTGGCCTGCCAGCAACTGGATCTGGACCGTTTGATCGTCATGCCCGCAGGTCGCCCCTGGCAGAAGGAAGGCCAGCAAGGCTATGCCATCGCCCCGGGCGCAGACCGGCTGGCGATGACGCGGCTGCAGATGCAGGGCCTGGCCCCGGTGGAAGTCTCTGAGCTGGAACTGCAGGACCCCGAGCCAAGCACCAGCTGGGGCACGCTGCAGCGCCTGCAGCAGTGCCATCCCGGCGCACAGTGGTGGCTGGTGATGGGACAGGACCAGTACGGCCGGCTCTCCACCTGGAAGCATGTGGACGCCTTGCTGGGCGCCTGCAGCTTGGCCGTGGCAGCGCGCGCAGGCCAGGCGGTGACGGCTGACCCGGCGCTGCCGCCCCATCGCATGCAAGTTCTGGCGCTGCCGGCGGACGCCGTCAGTGCCACAAAAATCCGGGCCGCGCTGTCGCGTGGCGAGGACATCACCCCCATGGTCGGCCCCGAAGTGGCCGGCTATATTGCCCAACACCCTCTTAACGGCGCCTGACGCCGCATCAACCCCATGGACATTCGCAAACTGCAACGGGCCATCGTGGACGGCCTGGAAGACGTCAAGGCGCAAGGCATCCAGGTCTTCAATACCGAGCATCTGAGCCCCTTGTTCGAGCGCGTGATCGTGGCCAGCGGCACCAGCAACCGCCAAACCCGCGCGCTGGCCAGCAGCGTGCGCGATGCGGTCAAGAAGGCCGGCTTCGACATCATGCGCACCGAGGGCGAGGACAACGGCGAGTGGATCATCGTGGACTGCGGCGCCGCCGTGGTGCACGTGATGCAACCGCAGATCCGCGACTACTACCACCTTGAAGAGATCTGGGGCGAGAAGCCCGTGGCCATGAAGCTGGGCGCCGCCAAGGGCCTGGTCAAGGCCAGCGAAGACGGCGCCGCCAAACCCGCGGCCAAGAAGGCCAGCAAGAGCGGCGGGTCGCGCCGCTCGGGCAGTGCCGCCGAGGCCCTGAAGAACGAGCCCGTGGCCCTGCCGATGACGCGCTCGGAAAAAGCCGCCGCGCGTGCAGCCGCCGCCGAGAAGAAGGCGGCCCCTGCCAAGCGTGCGTCCACTCCTCGCGCGCCGGCCAAGCGTGCCGCGCCGGCCAAGACCAGCACGAGCGCTGCAGCCCCCGCCAAACGCGCCGCCCCGGCGAAGAAGGTGGCTGCACCCGCCAAGAAGGTCAGTGCGGCCAGCCCGGCCAAACCGGCGATAAAGGTGGCTGCAGCAGCCCCGGCCAAGAAGGCGGCGGCTCCGGCGAAGAAGGCCCCGGCCAAGAAGGTGGCGGTCAAAGCCGCCCCGGTCAAGGCGCCTGCAAAGAAGGCCCCCGCCAAGAAGGCCGCTCGCTAAGTGCAGTTGCTGCTGCTGGCCGTGGGTCAGCGTCTGCCCGCTTGGGCGGATGAGGCCACGGCTGACTTTGCCAAGCGCTTTCCGCCCGATCTGCCCTTCACGCTCAAGACCGTGAAGGCCGAGCCCCGCACCACGGGCAAGACCGCCGCGCAGATGATGGCGCTGGAGGCCGAGCGCCTGATCGCGGCCACCCCCAAGGGCGCGCGGCGCGTGGTGCTGGACGAGCGCGGCGATCGGCTGACCAGCGTGCAATTGGCGCAGCGCCTGGAAGGTTGGAAGCTCGACGGCCGCGATGTGGTGATGTACATGGGCGGGCCCGATGGGCTGGATCCGGCCCTGCGCCAGAGTGCGGATGAGCGTCTGCGCCTCTCCGATCTGACCCTGCCGCATGCGATGGCGCGGGTGCTGCTGGTTGAGGGCCTCTACCGCGCCTGGTCCATCACGGCCGGTCATCCCTATCACCGCGAATGAACGCTTTGATTTATCTCGCCTCCCAGAGTCCGCGCCGGCGTCAGCTGCTCGATCAACTGGGTGTGACCCACGAGCTGCTGCTGCCCGGCCCCGAAGAGGATGCGGAGGGGCTGGAGGCCCTGGTGGCGGGCGAGGTGCCCGAGGACTATGTGCGGCGTGCCACCGCCAACAAATTGGGTGCTGCGCTGCTGCGCCGCCAGGCGCGCGGCCTGCCCGAGCGCCCCATCCTGTGCTCGGACACCACGGTGGCCTTGGGAGGCGACATCCTGGGCAAGCCGGCCGATGCCGAGGAGGCGCTGGCCATGCTCCAGCGCCTGTCGGGCCGGACGCATCAGGTGCTGACCGCCGTGAGCCTGGCCTGGATGGAGGGGCAAAGCCCCAAGCAGGCGCAGGCGCTCAGCATTTCGCGGGTTCGCTTTGCGGCGATTCCTGAAGCCTGGCTGCGCCGCTATGTGGCCAGCGGCGAGCCCATGGGCAAGGCGGGCGCCTATGCCATTCAGAGCCAGTTGGCGGGCTGGATCGCAGAGATCGAGGGCAGCTATTCGGGCATCATGGGCCTGCCCCTGTTTGAGACGGCTGGGCTGCTGCGGCAGGCGGGTTTGGACATCTGAGCGAAGGCTTGACGCAAGGCCAAGGCCTTGCGTGAACCCTTCAACGAGGCGGTGCGAGGGCACCGAACGTGATGGAAGACATCCTGATCAATTGGTCTCCGCAGGAGACCCGAGTGGCCGTGGTCGAGAACGGCGCGGTGCAGGAACTGCACATCGAGCGCACGCTGGAGCGCGGCCTGGTGGGCAATATCTACCTGGGCAAGGTGGCGCGGGTGCTGCCGGGCATGCAGTCGGCCTTCATCGACATCGGCCTGGAGCGTGCCGCCTTTTTGCATGTGGCCGATCTGCACAGCGCCGCACCGCGTAGCGACACGCCCACGCCCATCGAGCGTTTGCTGTTTGAGGGCCAGACCCTGACCGTGCAGGTCATCAAGGACCCCATTGGGACCAAGGGCGCCCGCCTGTCCAGCCAGATCTCGATTGCCGGGCGCATGCTGGTGCATCTGCCCGGCGACGAGCACATCGGCATCAGCCAGAAGATCGGCTCGCCCGAGACCCGCGAAGCTCTGCGCGAGCGCATGCAGGCCCTGGTGGGCACGCGCGAGAGTGGCGGGGGCGGCGGCTTCATCCTGCGCACCAATGCCGAAGAGGCCAGCGACGAGGAGCTGGCGGCCGACATCGCCTATCTGCGCAAGACCTGGGCCGCCATTCGCCAGCGCGCCATCACCTTGCCGTCGGGCAGCCTGCTGCACGAGGACCTGACCCTGGTACAGCGCGTGCTGCGCGATCTGTGCAGCGAGCGCACCGCCAAGGTGCGCATCGACAGCGCGCTGCAGTTCCAAACCCTGCAGGCCTTCGGACAGCAATACATGCCCAGCTCGGTGTCCAAGCTGGAGCATTACGCCGGTGAGCGACCGATCTTTGACCTTGTGAATGTGGACGCCGAGATCGAGCGCGCGCTGGCGCGCCGGGTCGATTTGAAGAGCGGCGGCTATCTGGTGTTCGACCAGACCGAGGCCATGACGACCATCGACGTCAACACCGGGGCCTATGTCGGGGCGAAGAACTTCGACGAAACCATCTTCAAGACCAATCTGGAAGCCGCAGGCGCCATCGCCCGGCAGCTGCGCCTGCGCAATCTGGGCGGCATCGTCATCATCGACTTCATTGACATGGCGCGTGACGAGCACCGCCAGGCCGTGATGGCTGAGCTGCGCAAATACCTGGCACGCGACAAGACACGGGTGGCCCTGGGCGGCTTTACCCAGTTGGGTCTTTTGGAGTTGACGCGCAAGCGCACCCGGGAGTCGCTGGCGCGCATGCTGTGCGAACCCTGCCCGACCTGCCAGGGACGCGGCCAGGTCAAGACGGCGCGCACGGTCTGCTACGACATCCTGCGCGAGATCCTGCGCGAGGCGCGCCAGTTCAGCGCGAAGGAGTTCCGCGTGGTGGCCGCGGCAGATGTGGTGGAGATGCTGCTGGACGAGGAGTCCGCCCACCTCGCCGGGCTGTCGGACTTCATAGGCCGGCCCATTTCCCTGACCGCCGAGCCGGGCAACCAGACCGAGCACTACGACATCGTGCTGCTATGAGCGCGACGCGCTTCTTTGCCTTGGTGCCGGCTGCTGGGGTGGGCAGTCGCTCCGGCCATGCCATCCCCAAGCAGTATGTGGCGCTGGCAGGCCTCAGCCTGATCAGTCACACACTGGCCGCGCTGCAAGCCGTGCCCGAGCTGGACCAGACCCTGGTGGTGCTGGCGCCCGAGGACGATCGCTTTGAGGCCGCCGTGCCGGGCTTTTCGGGCTGGACTGCGCGCTGCGGCGGCGCCAGCCGGGCCGAGTCGGTGGCAGCCGGTCTGCAGGCCCTGCGCGAGCGCGGGGCGGCGCCAAACGACTGGGTGCTGGTGCACGACGCCGCCCGCTGCCTGCTGCGCCCCGAGTGGGTCAGTCGCCTGATCGCCGAGTGCCGCGACGACGCCGTGGGCGGATTGCTGGCCCTGCCGCTGGCCGACACGCTCAAGCGCGCCGAAGGGATGCAGGTGCAGCAGACCGTGGACCGCCGCGCCATGTGGGCCGCGCAGACGCCTCAGATGTTCCGCCTCGGGCTCTTGGCGCAAGCACTGAGCCAGCCCGGTGAGGCGATCACCGACGAGGCCAGCGCCATCGAGGCCCTGGGCCTCTCGCCCCGCCTGGTGGCCGCGCCGTTGGAAAACTTCAAACTGACCCTGCCGGCCGACTTCGAGCTGGCCGAACGATTGCTGAGGACAAGACCATGAAGTTGACGAATTTGCGCATCGGAGAGGGCTGGGATGTGCACCAACTGGTCGAGGGCCGGCCGTTGATCCTGGGCGGCATCACCGTGCCGCACACGCACGGCTTGCTGGGGCATTCGGACGCCGACGCCCTGGCCCATGCCATCACCGACGCGCTCTTGGGTGCCGCCGGCCTGGGCGATATCGGCCGCCACTTCCCCGACACGGCGGCCGAGTTCAAGGGCGCCGACTCCATGCTGCTGCTGGCCGAGGCCGCACGCCGCGTGCGCGAGCAGGGCTGGCAGATCGTCAACATCGACAGCACCATCGTGGCCCAGGCGCCCAAGCTCGCGCCGCACATCGACGCCATGCGCCTGCGCCTCTCTCAAGTGCTGGCCCTGGAGAGTGCTTCGATTAATGTGAAGGCCAAAACGGCCGAAAAGCTGGGGCCGGTGGGCGAGAAGAAGGCCATCGAGGCCCGGGCGGTGTGCCTGCTGATCGCCGTCGACTGACGCCAATCCGACCGCGCTGAACCGGCCGAACCCAGTGGACACCACGCCAGCCGGGACAGAATGGTTTGCTTGGGGTGAGCGTCAACCAAAAGGAGAGGGTGGGCCATGGTGGGGCAAAGCCGCTGGATCAGTCTGTTCCGCAAGGCGCGAGCCGCTCTGGCGCGGGCGGCTCTTGCGCTGGCATTTGCATTTGCACTAGCGTTCGGCGCCGGTCCTGGCATCGCCCCCGCCTGGAGTGCCGAGCCACATACCCTGCGCATTGGCACCGGCAACTTTCCGCCCTATTTCAATGAGCGCGGCACCGACGGGCTGTTCAATGATCTGATCCGTGAGGTGTTCGCGCTGATGCCGCAGTTTCAGCTGCAGCTGGTGCCGCAGATGTCCAACTACCGCCTGGTGCGCGCCCTGAATTCCGGCGCGATCGATGGGGTGGCCAACATCTTTTCGGGCACGCAGATCCAGGGCTGCCGCACCGATCCGGTGTTTCGCTTCACCGATGTCGCCATCAGCCGCGCGGACAGCCGCTTGGTCGTGGACAAACTGGACGACCTGGCCGGCAAGCGCATCGTCACCTACCAGGGCGCCAAGGAGTTTCTGGGCCAGGACTTCGCGCGTGCGGTCGCCAGCGACAGCACTCAGTACCGCGAAACCCCGCAACCCCTGATGCAGGTGCATGCCCTGACGCAGGGCACGGCCGACCTCAGCATCGGCGACCTCTACATCTTTCTGCACGGCCTCAAGACCCGCGCCGACCCTTCGGTGCAGGCCGGTCATTTCACGATTCACCGCCTGTTCCCCGACTCCTATAGCTACATGGCGTTTCGTGAGAAACGGCACTGCGAAGCCTTCAACAGCGCCCTGGCGCAGCTGCGCAAATCGGGCGCCTACGACGCGCTGTACGACAAACACTTGAAGGCGCTGCGACCGGGGGATTGAGCGATCCTCCAGCCAGCAACCACCCAAGGGGGGTCTGGCACAGTGTCACTGTCGGTGTCGCTGCCGGTGGCGCCAAGCGGGGTTCGAACCCCGCAGTGCAGTGGGAAAAAGGCTGCCAGGAGGCCCCATCGCCTCGGCCAAAGCATTCCAGGGGAGAAACCGTGAGTTATGTCGTGCAGTTGTGGGAGTCGCCGGTACCGGACTCCCTGGATCAGGCCTGCGAGATGTTGGAGCGCCTGAGCGAAGAGGGGGTGCCGGCACCGGCGCCGGACAAGTTCCGGGCTTTGATTGCCCGCCTGGTGGCGCACTTTCCGCAAGAGGTGGGCGCGGCGGACCCCAATGGGCCCACCTGGCTGGTGCCGGCGCCGCCGCGTCTGGAATGGGATGGGGCGGTGTTCAGCCTGGCCCTTTATGGCGACGGGCCGGCGGAGTTGATACCGGTGCTGGAGGACGAGGCCCAGGCCCTGGGTCTGGTGCTGCTGGACGAGCAGGCCGGGACGGTGCAACTGCCGGACGGCCGGCTGTTCGGTCACGACGGACGCCTGGAGCGCAGTGCGGTTGTGCCGGGGGCAGCGGCGGCCGTCCCGCCGGACTGGCGTGCCCAACGCCTGAGCGAGCGGCTGGCCCAGGCCATGATCCGAGAGCGGCTGCTGCCGGCCTTGGCCCCGCTGGGTTTCCAGTTGGTGGCCGGGGAAAACTACTGCCAATTTCGGCGTCGAACCGAGGCGGGAGAGCAATTCATTAAGCTGACCCGCCCCCCTCCCGGAACGTCCAATCACCAGCTTACCTGCCGGCTTGAGCTGCAGTTAGACGCTGCGCTAGAGACTGCTCTGGCGCTGATGTACCCGATTTCGGTTTGCCTGCATTCCGGGGCGGACTTTCCGAATCACGTGCTCTATCGCCAATATATGGGTGTTTTGACGCATCGCGCGGAGACTTCGGTTGAGTTTTCCGCCTGGTTGGAGGTGGTGCTTGATTTGCTGTTGAAGAAGTACATTCCATTCTTAAATCGTTGCCAGACGGCGGCGGATATTCTGCGAGAGGATGAAGAGGATATTGCATCGCTGGGCGTCAGCATCAGTTTTCTGGCGCTGGCCCATTCGCTCGGTCGGCAAGATCTCGGCGCCATCATTGAGCGGCAGATCCGAAAGTTTCCACTCGGGCGCGAGCCTGAAGAATATCACGCACGCTGGGTTGAGCAATTGAACAGTGCGCGGGCGGCGTTGGAGCAACTTCAACAAAAAAGTCTGGATTGATGACAGAGTGGGTGAGTTGGCCTCGCAGTCAACCTAAAAACCGATTGCCGCAGCACACAACCAAGAATTGCCTGCGCATTCATCAAGAGTCCAATCAGGGAAAAGACCATGAGTTATGTGGTGCAGTTGTGGGAGTCGCCGGTACCGGACTCCCTGGATCAGGCCTGCGAGATGTTGGAGCGCCTGAGCGAAGAAGGGGTGCCGGCACCGGCGCCGGACAAGTTCCGGGCTTTGATTGCCCGCCTGGTGGCGCACTTTCCGCAAGAGGTGGGCGCGGCGGACCCCAATGGGCCCACCTGGCTGGTGCCGGCGCCGCCGCGTCTGGAATGGGATGGCGCGGTGTTCAGCCTGGCCCTTTATGGCGACGGGCCGGCGGAGTTGATACCAGTGCTGGAGGACGAGGCCCAGGCCCTGGGTCTGGTGCTGCTGGACGAGCAGGCCGGGACGGTGCAACTGCCAGACGGCCGGCTATTCGGTCACGACGGGCGCCTGGAGCGCAGTGCGGTTGTGCCGGGGGCAGCGGCAGCCGTCCCGCCGGACTGGCGTGCCCAACGCCTGAGCGAGCGACTGGCCCAAGCCATGACCCGCGAGCGGCTGCTGCCCGCCTTGGCCCCGCTGGGTTTCCGTTTAGTGGCCGGAGAAAACTACAGCCAATTTCGGCGTCGAACCGAGGCGGGCGAACAGGTCATTCAGGTGACGCGGCCCCCTCCCGGAACGATCAATCACCAGCTTACCTGCCGGCTTGAGCTGGAGGTCGACGCTGCGATAGAGACTGCTCTGGCGCCGATGTACCCGATTTCGGTTTGCCTGCATTCCGGGGCGGATTTTCCGAATCACGCGCTCCATTGCCAATATTTGAGCGTTTGGGAGCATCGCGCGGAGACTTCGGTTGAGTTTTCCGCCTGGCTGGAGGTGGCGCTTGATTTGCTGCTGAATAAATACATTCCCTTCTTAAATCGTTGCCAGACAGCGGCGGATATTCTGCGAGAGGATGAAGAGAATATTGCATCGCTGGGCGTCAGCATCAGTTTTCTGGCGCTGGCCCATTCGCTCGGTCGGCAAGATCTCGGCGCCATCATTGAGCGGCAGGTCCGAAAGTTTCCACTCGGACGCGAGCCTGAAGAATATCACGCACGCTGGGTTGAGCAATTGAACAGTGCGCGGGCGGCGTTGGAGAATTTGTGATGGTGGGTTCGCCGATGAATGGCTTGAGCGAAATGCCCTGGCAGGGGGGTGTATGAGCAGTTCGATGTTTTTGGTTCGGGCCCTGGCTTGTGTAAAGGTGCTCGCTGCCGACCCGGCAACGGAATCGGTCCAGGTTTTTGCCGACCGTAGAAGGCCTGGGCATCGACCCCTTTTTTTTTGTGCCTCTTGCTGGACCGTTTGACCCGCTTCTGGGCGAGGTTGCCTTCCTTCTTGCCTGAGCGCTTGATCAACTGAAGGCCGGGCTAGCGCAAGCCGGGCAGCTTTTCAAAGCCCGAGGCGCAGCACCTCCACCCGACGGGGCTGGCTGCCGTCGCCGCTGGTGTCGACGCGGTTGATTTCAAAGCCGGGCAACTGGGCGCGCACTCGGCTCAGGCTCAGGCTCGGGGCCGGGGAGCCACCCGCGCAGTTACCCGACCCGATACGTTTCGACGAAGACCTCGCGGTGCCGCTCAACGCCCAGTTCCATCAGCGAACGGGCCATCAGCGCCTCGGCGTCGGCCATCTGCGCTGGCGTGGCGGCGCGGTAGCTCTCCATCCAGGTCATGTGCGCCTCAGGGCGCTCGCTCAGGCTGAGCTGCACGCCGGGCACGGTCGCTGCGGCCTGCTGAGCCGCGCTGCGCCAGCGCTCCCGCCAGGCCTGGGCCTGCTCCAGGCTGAGCTTGAAGTAGACGTACAAGCGGACCGGGCCGTAGGGCGCAGCGCCCTTCATTCGGGTGCCTTCACCGCGTAGGGCAGGGCGGCGCGCTGCAGGCGCTGGCCATCGCTGGTTTGCAGCTCGGCCTCGGTTTCCCAGGCGCTGAGCTGCAGCTCGGCCAGCAGGGCCATCTGGTCGCCTTGCTGCGCGGCCATCACCACCTCGCCCACCGGCTGCTCACGATCCGGCCCCGCGAACAGCTCGGCACCGGCCAGCGGCAACGGGCTTGCCGCAGCCCCCAACAACAGCTGGGTGCGGCGCTTGACCGTGCCCCGGTACTGGCTGCGCGCCACCACTTCCTGGCCGGGGTAGCAACCCTTTTGAAAGTTCACGCCGCCCAGAAGCTCCCAATTGATCATCTGCGGCACGAAGTGTTCCGCGGTGCCGGCGCTGACCCAGGGCAGGCCGGCCTGTACCTCGAGCCAGGCCCAGTCCGGCGCAGACAACTCGGCAGAGGAGGGCGGCTGCGTGCCCAGAACCAGCGCGCGGCGCTGGCCCAAGGCATCGGGCAAACGCAGCAAACCGGCCTGCACGCCCCAGATGGGCAGCTCAGCGGGCACTCCGGGCCCCACCAATCCCCAGATCGGGGTCTCGTCACTGGCGTCGCGCAGCTTGGCTTTGGCACGCAGCACAAACATGGACAGGCGTTTGACCAGGCCGGGGATCAGCTCACGCGGCAGCAGCAGCGCAAAGTTTTCAGGCCCTTCGCGCAGCAGCACGAAGTTGGCCATCAACCGGCCCTTGGCCGAGCAATAGCCGCCCAGGCGGGCCTGAGTTGTGGACAGATCGGTGACGGACTGGGTGAGTTGGCCGTGCAGGAAGCTGGCGGCGTCAGCGCCTTCGGCGCGGATCAGGCCCCAGTGGGCGAGGCGGCAGGCGCCTTGGGTAGCGGTTGTCATGGCGGCATTATCCAAACGCCAAAAAGCCCTCCGGCCTCCCCGCCGGTCTCCCTGCTTGAGGCATGATCCGCGCCCCATGAAATCGCTGTTTCGCTTCGCCCTTGTGAGTTTGCTGCTGCTGGTGCTGGCGGGCGGCGCCCTGGGCGTCTGGGCCTGGCAGTGGTGGCGCGCGCCGCTGCCGCTGGCCGCGGCCAGCGTGGAGCTGACCATCGCCCCCGGCAGCACGGCCAGAGGGGTGGCGCGCGATTGGGCGGCCGCTGGAGTGCAAGTGGATGAGCGCCTGCTTTTTGCGGTACTGCGCCTCTCGGGCCGTGCGCACCAGATTCGCGCCGGCAGCTACGCGCTAAGCACGGGCGACACCCCCCAGCGCTGGCTGGACAAGATGCTGCGCGGCGAAGAGCAGCTGGAAGCGCTGCGACTGATCGAAGGCTGGACCTTTGCCCAGGCGCGTGCCGCCCTGGCCAAAGCGCCGGGGTTGCGGCAGACGGTGGGCGCGCTGAGTGATGCCGAGCTGATGGCCCGCCTGGGTGCACCGGGGCAAGCGGCTGAGGGGCGCTTTTTCCCAGACACCTACCGCTATGGCCGCGGCGTCAGCGATCTGACCGTGTTGAAGCAGGCCCATGCGGCCATGCAGCGCGAGCTCGAGAACGCCTGGGTCCAGCGCAACGCCGAAAGCCCCTTAAAGAGCGCCGATGACGCCCTGGTGCTGGCCTCCATCGTCGAGAAGGAGACCGGGCGCGCGGCCGACCGGGGGCGGATTTCGGGCGTGTTCCACAACCGCCTGCGCATCGGCATGCCACTGCAGACCGACCCGACCGTGATCTACGGCCTGGGCACAGGCTTTGACGGCAATCTGCGCAAACGCGATCTGCAGACCGACACGCCCTTCAATACCTACACCCGGCGTGGCCTTCCGCCCACGCCCATTGCCTTGCCCGGCCGCGAGGCGCTGCGCGCGGCCGTGAGCCCGGAGCGCACCGATGCGCTGTACTTCGTCGCACGCGGCGATGGCAGCTCAGAGTTCAGCGCCACCTTGGACGCCCACAATCGCGCCGTCCAGCGTTTTCAATTGAATCGATAGTTCCGTGACTCCCCCTCGCTTCATCAGCTTCGAAGGCATCGACGGTGCCGGCAAGTCCACCCATTTGGAAGCCACGGAGGCCCGTCTGCGTGCCTGTGGCGCCGACGTGCTGCGCAGCCGCGAGCCCGGTGGCACGCCCCTGGCCGAGACCCTGCGAGAACTGGTGCTGCACCAAAGCATGGACCCGCTGACCGAGGCCCTGCTGGTGTTCGGTGCCCGGCGTGACCATTGGCTGACCGTGCTGGAGCCGGCGCTAGCGGCCGGCCGCGTGCTGCTGTGCGACCGCTTTGCCGATGCCAGCTTTGCCTACCAGGGCGGCGGCCGTGGCGTGGCCTGGGAGCAGTTGGAAACCCTGGAGCAATGGACCGTCGCGGGTCGCCGCCCGGACCTGACCTTGTGGTTTGACCTGGACCCTGCAGAAGCCGCCCGACGCCGCGCGGCAGCGCGCGACGCCGACCGCTTTGAAGCCCAGGATCTGGAATTCTTCGAGCGCGTCCGGGACGCCTATGCGCGCCGTGCCGCCGCCGAGCCCGAGCGCTTTGTGCGCCTTGACGCTGGGCAAGCCGTGTCCGCCGTCGGTGCTCAACTGGCGGCGGCCCTGCAGGAGCGCGGCTGGTGATGGCCCCGCTGCCGGATTTCCTGCAGGGCGCCTTGCAGCAGGCACTCAGCCTGGGCAAGACCCACGCGGTGTTGATCACCGGCCAGGCGGGACTGGGGCAGTTCGAGTTGGCCCGCGCGCTCAGCCAAGCCTGGTTGTGCGAGGACCATGCACCCGGCACACCGGCCTGCGGCCACTGCGCCTCCTGCCATCTGGTGGCGCAGCGCAGCCACCCCGATGAGCGCTGGCTGCTGCCGGCTGCCTTGCGCGTGCAGCTTGGCTTCGAGGAGGCACCGGCCGAAGGCAAGGCCAAACCGAGCAAGGAAATCCGCATCGACGAAGTGCGGGCGATGCTGGACTTCAGCATTTCCACCAGCGGCCGGGGCCAGGGCAAGGTGGTGGGCATCCACCCGGCCGAGGCCCTCAATACCGTTGCGGCCAATGCCTTGCTCAAGACCCTGGAAGAGCCGGGCGGCGCCTTGCGCTTTGTGCTGAGCTGCGCCGCGCCAGACGAACTCTTGCCCACCATTCGATCGCGCTGCCAGGTGCTGCAGCTGGAGGCCCCCAGCGCCGCGCAGGCCACCCAGTGGCTGGCCCATCAAGGCCTGCCCGCGGCAGACGCGCAAACGCTGCTGAGCCTTTCAGCCGGCCGACCCGGCCAGGCCTTGAGCTGGCACAGCGCCGGTTTGAATACGCAACGCCTGGCGGCCTTGGTGACGGACGCTCAGCAGGGCGATCTGAGCGCCCATGAAGCCCTGGGGCTGCCCACGCTCATCGACCTGTTGGCACGGCTGGCCCATGACCAATTGCGCCGTGCGCATGGCCAGGCCGCGCTCTACTTCGATGGCGCCAGCCTGCCACCGCCGGCCAAGGCCGAAGCCCTACAGCGCTGGGCGCAGGAGTTGCGCCAGGCGCGTGCCAAGGGTGAGCATCCGCTGACCCCGGGCCTGTGGCTCGACACCCTGGCGGCCCAGGCGCAGGCCGGCCTGCGGCCGGCCAAGGGATAGCCCAGCCCGCCGGCCTCAGACCCACCACTACACTCGCCGCCGTGAGCGATACCAAACTCCCCAATACGGCCGTGGCCGGTGCCGGCCGGCCCGGCGTCATCCAGCTGGTGTTCAAGGAAAAGGGCGCCCTCTACGCGGCCTACATCTCGCTGTTCACGGATGGCGGCTTGTTCGTGCCCAGCACGCGCGACTACCGGCTGGGCGAAGACGTCTATCTGCTGATCGCCTTGCCCGATGACGCCGCACGTTATCCCGTGGCCGGCAAGGTGGCCTGGGTGACGCCGCCCAATGCGGCCGGTGGTCGCACGCAGGGCATCGGGGTGCGTTTCCCCAGCGACGAGAAGACGCGCCAGATCAAGCACAAGATCGAGGAGATCTTGGGCACCAGCATTTCGTCTTCCAAGCCCACCCAGACCATCTGAGGCGGGCTCTTGCCCCCAATGCTCGCGCGGGGGCTGCGACCATGTTCATCGACTCTCACTGCCATCTGAGCTTCCCCGAGTTGCGCCAGCAACTGCCCGACCTGCTGGCCGCCATGCGCGCCGCGCGGGTGCATCAGGCGCTGTGCATCTGCACCACGATGGAAGAGTTCCCCACCGTCCTCAGCCTGGCCGAGCAACACCCCGAGTTGTGGGCCAGCGTGGGCGTGCACCCTGACAACGAAGACGTGCATGAGCCCGATGTGGCCGAGTTGCTGCAGGCTTCGCAACATCCGCGCGTGCGCGCCATCGGCGAAACCGGCCTGGACTACTACCGCTTGAACGGCCGCAGCCTGGCCGACATGGAGTGGCAGCGCGAGCGCTTTCGGGTGCATATCCGCGCGGCCGTGCAGGCCGATCTCCCGCTGGTGATCCACACCCGCTCCAGCGCGGCAGACACCCTGGCCATCCTGCGCGAGGAAGGGCAGGGCCGTGCGCGCGGTGTTTTCCACTGCTTCACCGAAGACCTGGCGGTTGCGCGCTCGGTGGTGGATCTGGGCTTTTACATCTCCTTCAGCGGCATCCTGAGCTTCAAGAATGCGGCTGACTTGCGCGAGGTGGCGCGCGCCATGCCGCAGGACCGGGTGCTGATCGAGACCGACAGCCCCTATCTGGCCCCGGTGCCCTACCGAGGCAAGCTCAATCAGCCGGCCTATGTGCCCCATGTGGCGGCGCAGCTGGCAGCGCTGTGGGCCCAACCGCTGGAAGCTGTGGCCGCGCAAACCAGCGCCAACGCGCGAGCCCTGTTTGGGCTGCCGGAGGCGCAGGCGTGAAGCGCAGGAACGCACTGGCAAATGGCGCATTGGGGGTACTCGGAGCCTTGGGGGCCGCCCTGGCGGTTCCGCCCGCGTGGTCCCAGGCCTGGAACGATCCGGTGTTGACCCTGTTTCGCTACATCGACATCGACAGTGGCGCGGCCGTGGCCGAGATGCTGCGTGCCGGGCAGGATCCCAATGTGCGCAATGACAAGGGCCAGCGCCCCCTGCATTGGGCGCTGATGCAGGAGTCGGCCAAATCCGTCAAGGCCTTGTTGGCCGAGCCGCGTACCGACGTCGAGGCCGTCAATGACAACGACGAGCGGCCGCTGATGATTGCCGCCCTGCGCGGGCGCCTGGACTGGGCGCAGGCGCTGGTGGCCCGCGGGGCCGCCATCGACCCGCAACGCGGAGAACGCCGCTGGTCCGCCCTGCATTACGCCGGCAGCGGACCGGACAACGGCGTGGCCAAGTGGCTGGTGGAGCAGGGCGCCGAACTGGATGCCCGATCAACCAACGGCACAACCCCGCTGATGATGGCCCTGGGCTACGGCAGCCTGGACACAGCCGTCATGCTGCTCGCGCGCGGCGCCAACTGGAACGCCCGCAACGACCTGGGGTTCAGCCCCTGGGACTTTGGACGCCGCGCAGGCAAAGCCGAAGCCATGCGCCGCCTGGGGCTGCGCGAGCCTGACACGGTGTCAGCAAAACCCTGACAAGACCCTTGGGCGCAGGCCCTCTGTTGCCAGCCTGCATGCATTCCTACAGTGAGGCCATCACTTTGAAAGGCCTCATCATGTTGCACTCCCATCTCGGCGATCCCTTTGCCTTGCTGCTGGACCCTGAGGGCGTGGCCCGCGAGGTGGCCGCTTCTGAACGCTTGGCCCGTCTTCGCAGCCGCATTTACCGGCCCTTGGATCGCCCCTTGATTCCCTTGAGTGGCTCAGCCGCTTCGGCCTGCGCGGACTTCGATGCCTGGCTGGACTCGGAGTTGCCTGAGGACGAGGCCATGGAAGTGGACATCGGCGAACCGCACTGAGCGCTCCGGCCCAGGGCCCGCACCGGGCCACAATCCTGGCAAGAGGGAGATCAATGGGCACTCAGGATCACAACGTCGTGAAGGAGAACCCGCGGGACGGGGGGGATCATGGGCTGCCGCCAAGCGCGACGGCAAACAAACCGCCGATTCGATCGGGCGGATTGCCCGAGCTCAAGGCTCTGTTCTGGCCGCTGGCGTTTTGGATCGGCCTTCTGTGTCTGGGTTCCTGGTTGGCGGATCGCTACCTGCTGCAGCGGCCCGCAGAGCCCCAGCCCTGGGTTGTTCCAGCCGAAAGTGGTTTGCAGTCGCCTGAGCCAAAGGCCTCAACGCCTTTCGGCGATTCGGTCAAGCTTTAGACCCCGCTGCGACCGTCCGTGCTCAGCCATTTCCTGCTGGGGCTTGAACCGGTGCTTGATCTGCTTGCTTTGCCGTTAGGGCGGGCGTCGCTGGCTGAGCCCCCATCACTCCCTATCCAACATGGCGACAATGTGCATTATGTAAACCAACTTGGACACGCAGACCCAGATGATTTGCGCTCAGGGTGAGGACGTCCGTTTGCCTTTGGACGTCCCCTAGATCCGCCGGAGCCTCACCCCTCTCGTTTGGCTGGCACATGGGTGAGTCGTGCCTGGCCGCGAGGCGCCGACTCCCGACCTCTCAACTCAACGAGAAGCACTGGAGCCCGCCGCGGGCATTGAGTTGCTCAACACCAAGCCCAAATCCAGCGCGCCCAACGCGGGAGGTACTGAGGCTTGGGCTGATAGTTTTGGCGCAACAAGGGATACATGAGGACTCCTGGCTGGATGCAATACCAGCACTGTATGCCCTTACAGACAAGAACACAAGCCAACTACTCCCCGCCAAAACCCTTGCCCGAAACACGCGACGAGAAGCCGAATGCCCATCGACCGCAGAGCCGCGCATTAGGGCCTGTCCCGGCTCACGAGCTCCAGATACTCGTCGAGGTTTGCATCGCCAGCCAAGGGCTTGACCATCACCCTCAGGTCCTGCACCAGCTCACCAATCTGAACACCCTCCCGTCGCTTGGCTTCAGCCCAACCCCTCGCACTCCAAAAGGCTTCGGCCGGCGCATTACCCACAACCACACCCAGGCGCACCCAGCGCGCACCGCAAGCGCGGGCATGGCGCTCGAAGGCATCCACCCAGTGGCGCGCAAGGCCTTGACGCTGTAGACGTTCATCGATCAAAAGCAAGCCCAAATGCCAGACGCCGTGGGCCAGCAAATCCTCGCTATAGACCAGCAAACCCTGGCAGTCGCCATCAGGCCCCAGCAATGCGAGCTTCCAGGTTCGCCCTTGAGGCCAATCAGGTGGCGGCGTCTCAGTCAGTTCCTGAAGGGCCTCGTCCGGCAGCCAAGGGCGGCCGGCGACGATCTGGCTGTAGCGTGGGTTGAGATCCAGGAAGGCCTGCAGCTGGGGCGCGTCCTCGGTGCCCAGGGCGACGGCGCGTCCTCGATCGCAAGTCAATCGCGTCGGACGAAGCGCCCACTCCGTGGGCGAAAAAGTTTTCTCATCCATGATCGGCAGGATAGCGACGCCGCCTAGAATCCGCGCCGCTCAGGAGAGAGTCCGTTCAATTGGCGGGCCGCCGAAGGCGCAGGCTTTGCAAGGTGACTTGCAGGGCCGAACGCTCAGGCAAAAGGACTGGGTACCGTGCGCGCAAGCGCACGTTCCGAGCTGGAGAGAGGCGAGCCATCAGGCCGCCCACCGAAGGGGCAAGCGGGGCGACCTGCCAATCTCTCAGGTAAAGCGGACAGCGAGGGCAAGCCGGTGCATCCCGACGGGGTTGCGCCTTATGACGACTTGTCCCTGTGAGGCTCCGCGATGACCACCCTGCTCAAGACCCCGCTGCACGCATTGCACGTCGAACTCGGCGCCAAGATGGTGCCTTTTGGCGGCTATGACATGCCCGTGCAATACCGCGAAGGCATCCTGGCCGAGCACCGCCACACCCGCACGGCCGCGGGCTTGTTCGATGTCTCGCACATGGGCCAGTTGCGCCTGGTCGGTCCCGATGCCGCCGCCGCACTGGAAACCCTGGTGCCGGTCGACATCATTGACCTCCCAGTCTTCAAGCAGCGCTATGCGCTCTTCACCGACGAGAACGGCGGCATCCTCGACGACCTGATGGTCTGCCGCCGGCCCGACGACCTGTTCGTGGTGGTCAACGCCGGCTGCAAGGTGCAGGACACCGCCCACATTAGGAAGCACCTCAGCAGCCGCTGCGAGGTCATCGAGAGCCCGGAGCGTGCGCTGTTGGCACTGCAAGGCCCACAGGCCGTCACCGCCCTGTCCCGTCTGGCACCCGGCGTCGAAAAGATGGTCTTCATGGACGGCGGCTTCTTCAAGATCGATGGCTTTGAGGCCTTCATCACCCGCAGCGGCTACACCGGCGAAGACGGCTACGAGATCTCCATCCACGAACGCGACGCCATGGCCGTGGCGCGCTTGTTGCTGGACCAACCCGAGGTCAAGCCCATCGGACTGGGCGCGCGCGACACCTTGCGCCTGGAGGCGGGCCTTTGCCTCTACGGCCACGACATCACCACCACCACCACCCCGGCGGAAGCTGCGTTGACCTGGGCGATCCAGAAGGTGCGTCGCAGTGGCGGCGCGCGTGCCGGTGGCTACCCCGGCTATGCGGTGATCGACCCGCAATTGCCCAATACCCAGGCGGCCCAACCCAGCCCGGTGCAGCGCAAGCGCGTGGGTCTGGTCTCGAACGAAAAGATGCCGGTGCGCGAGGGCGCCAAGCTGGTAAGTGCCGAAGGCGTTGAACTCGGCACCGTCACCAGCGGCACCCTGGGCCCCACGGTCGGCCATCTGGTGGCCATGGGCTATGTGGCCAGCAGCCATGCGGCCATCGGCACCGAAGTCTTCGCGCTGGTGCGCGACAAGCGGGTGGCCATGAAGGTCGCCGCCATGCCTTTCGCCCCGCAACGCTATTTCCGCGGTTGAACCCTTTCCATTTCTTAGGAGCACCGACATGACCATCAAGTACACCCCCGACCACGAGTGGATCGAAGTTCACGGCGACGGCACCGCCACCGTCGGCATCACCCACCACGCTCAGGACGCCCTGGGCGATGTGGTGTTCGTGGACCTGCCTGAAATCGGCAAGAGCTATGCGCCGAAGGAAATCGCCGGCGTGGTCGAGTCGGTCAAGGCCGCCGCTGACGTCTACATGCCGGTGACCGGCGAGATCGTCGAAGTCAACGAAGGCCTGCGCGCCGACCCCGCCCTGGCCAACACCGACCCGCTCAAGGCCGGCTGGTTCTTCAAGGTCAAGCTGGCCAACCCGGCCGAGTTGGACGCCATGATGGACAGCACCGCCTACGACGACCTGCTGAAGAACAGCTGATCGCCCTGCCCCGCTGAACCCTCGGCCCGCCTGTTTGGTGGGCCGACTCGTATTTGCCGAGAACTGCCGAGACCGCGCCATGCCCACGCCGCTGCACCTGCTTGAAGACGCCACCGAATTCCACGCCCGCCACATCGGCCCCGACGCCGCTGACGAAGCCGCCATGTGCGCCGCCATCGGCGTGGGCTCGCGCGCCGCGCTGATCGATGCGGTGGTGCCTGCCAGCATTCGCCGCGGCAACGCCATGGACCTGCCGCCGGCCTGCACCGAGCAGCAGGCCTTGGCCGAGCTGAAGGAATTGGCCGGCAAGAACCAAGTGCTCAAGAGCTTCATCGGCCAGGGCTATTACGGCACCCACACGCCCGGCGTGATCCTGCGCAACATCCTCGAGAACCCCGCCTGGTACACCGCCTACACGCCCTACCAGGCCGAGATCTCGCAGGGCCGCATGGAAGCCTTGGTGAACTTCCAGACCATGGTCTGCGACCTGACCGGCATGGACATCGCCAACGGCTCCATGCTGGACGAAGCCACCTCGGCCGCCGAGGCCGTGACCCTGGCCAAGCGCTCGGTGAAGTCCAAGAGCAACCGCCTGGTCGTGGCCGGCGATGTACACCCGCAGACCATCGAAGTCATCCGCACCCGCTGCGCTCCGCTGGGTCTGACGGTGGACGTGGGCATGGCCCCGGACCTGATGAAGGACGGCGACTACTTCGCCGTCGTCTGCCAATACCCCAGCACCACCGGCCTGATCCATGACCTGAAGGCCACGGCCGAGGCCGTGCATGCCGTCGGTGCCGCCCTGATCGCTTGTGCCGACCTGCTGGCCCTGACCCTGATCCAAGCCCCGGGCGAGTTCGGCGCCGACATCGTGGTGGGCAACACCCAGCGCTTCGGCATGCCCATGGGCTGCGGCGGCCCGCACGCCGCCTATCTGGCTTGCAAGGACGCCTTCAAGCGCTCCATGCCCGGCCGCTTGGTCGGTGTGTCCAAGGATTCGCAAGGCAACCCGGCCTACCGCCTGGCCCTGCAGACCCGCGAGCAGCACATCCGCCGCGAAAAGGCCACCTCCAACATCTGTACCGCCCAGGTGCTGCCGGCCGTCGTGGCCTCGATGTACGCGGTCTATCACGGCCCGCAGGGACTCAAGCGCATCGCCGAGCGCGTGGCCCGTTTCGCCGCCGTGCTGGCCCAGGGCCTGAGCCAAGCCGGCGTCAAGGTAGTCACCCCGCACGCCTTTGACACCATCACCGTCGAATGCGACGCCGCCGCCGTGATGGCCCGCGCGCTGGCCGATGGCGCCAATTTGCGCCAGTTGAGCCGCCAGCACGTCAGCGTGGCCCTGGACGAGACCACCACCCGCGCTGACGTGGAAGCGCTGTGGTCCTGGTTCGCACCTGGCGCTGCAAGCAGCCAACTGGATTTGGCCGCGATCGCCGAGACGGTGGACAGCCTGATCCCCGCCCATCTGCGTCGCAGTTCGGCCTATCTGACGCACCCGGTGTTCAACACCCACCACAGCGAAACCGAGATGCTGCGCTACATCCGCAGCCTCTCGGACAAGGACCTGGCGCTGGACCGCGCCATGATCCCGCTGGGCTCGTGCACGATGAAGCTGAACGCCACCTCGGAGATGATCCCCATCACCTGGCCCGAATTCGCGCAAATCCATCCCTTCGCCCCTCAAGACCAGCTGGCCGGCTACACCGAGCTGAACGAGCTGCTCACCGGTTGGCTCTGCCAGGCCACCGGCTATTCGGGCATCAGCCTGCAGCCCAATGCCGGCTCGCAGGGTGAGTACGCCGGTCTGCTGGCCATCCAGGCCTGGCACGCCAGCCGGGGTGAGGCGCACCGCAATATCTGCCTGATCCCCGAATCGGCCCACGGCACCAACCCGGCTTCGGCCCAGATGGTGGGCATGCAGGTGGTGGTGACCAAGTGCGACAAGGAAGGCAACATCGACCTCGCCGACTTGCAGGCCAAGTGCGAGCAGTACGCCGCCAAGCTGGCCGCCATCATGATCACCTACCCCTCCACCTATGGCGTGTTCGACACCCATGTGAAGGAGATCTGCGCCATGGTTAAAGCCCATGGCGGCCGGGTGTACGTGGACGGCGCCAATATGAACGCCCTGGTGGGCGTGGCGGCCCCGGGCCAGTTCGGTGGCGATGTGTCGCACCTGAACCTTCACAAGACCTTCTGCATCCCTCACGGCGGCGGCGGCCCGGGCGTGGGCCCGGTCTGCGTGGTCGAAGATCTGGTGCCCTTCTTGCCGGCACACCGCACGGCGGGCCTGGGCGCAGACACCAATATCGGTGCCGTTTCGGCCGCGCCGCTGGGCAACGCCGCCGTGCTGCCGATCAGCTGGATGTACATCCGCATGATGGGCGCCGATGGCCTGCAAAAGGCCACCGAGACCGCCATCCTGTCGGCCAACTACATCGCCGCGCGCCTGAGCGGGCACTACGACATCCACTTCAGCGGCGGCATTGCCGGCGTCAAGGGCGGTGGCGTGGCGCATGAGTGCATCCTGGACCTGCGCCCCCTGAAGGACAGCAGCGGCGTGAGCGCCGAAGACGTGGCCAAGCGCCTGATCGACTACGGCTTCCACGCCCCCACACTTTCCTTCCCGGTGGCTGGCACGCTGATGGTCGAACCCACTGAGAGCGAGTCGCGCTATGAGCTGGATCGCTTCATCGACGCGATGATCCAGATCCGCCACGAGATCGCAGATGTGGAGGCTGGCAAGCTCAGCCGCGAAGACAACCCGCTCATCCATGCACCGCACACCGCCCTGGTCTGCAGCGCCAACGAGTGGGCCCATGCGTATAGCCGCGAAGTGGCCGCCTTCCCGGTGCCGTCGCTGCGTCGCGCCAAGTATTGGGCGCCGGTGGGCCGGGTGGACAACGTCTACGGTGACCGCAATCTGTTCTGCAGCTGCGTGCCGATGTCGGAATTCGCCGACGAGCAAGCCAGCCCCGCCAACTAAGGAGCCGCGCCATGGCCGTGTCGGTTTTCGACCTCTTCAAGATCGGCATCGGCCCATCGAGCAGCCACACTGTGGGCCCGATGCGCGCGGCGCGCCTCTTCGGCCTGCGCTTGGCCAGCGAGGGCTTGCTGGAGGATGTGGCGCGTGTCCAGGTGATCCTCTACGGTTCTCTGGGTGCCACCGGCAAGGGTCATGGCAGCGACAAAGCCGTGCTGCTGGGCCTGGCCGGGCATGAGCCGGACACGGTGGACATCGAGGCCATCCCGACCTATCTGGACACGATTCGCGGCGGTCGACTCAGTGTGGTGGGCCAGAAGGATGTGGGCTTCGTTGAGTCCACCGACCTGATCTTCAAACGCCGCGAGTCCCTGCCCTTCCATGCAAATGGCATGCGCTGCCTGGCCTTCGATTCAGCGGGCCAGGAGATCGCCAACCGGGTCTATTACTCGGTGGGCGGCGGCTTCATCGTCAGCGACGAGGTGGCTGCCGACGGCAGCAAGCAAAAGGTGATCGCACCCGATGCCACCGTCCTGCCCTACCCCTTCAAGACCGGCGATGAGTTGCTGGCCCAGGCCAAACGGCACGGACTGTCGATCGCCCAGATCATGCGGCGCAATGAGGCCCACTGGCGGCCGGATGCCGAGACCCGCGCCGGCCTCTTGAAAATCTGGCAGGTGATGCAGGACTGCGTGACGCGCGGCTGCAAGACCGAGGGCATCCTGCCCGGTGGCTTCAAGGTCAAGCGGCGCGCCGCCGATCTGCATGCCCAACTCACCGCCAACCCCGAGGCCGCGCTGCGCGATCCGCTGCAGGTGATGGACTGGGTCAACCTCTACGCCCTGGCGGTCAACGAGGAAAACGCCGCTGGCGGCCGCGTGGTCACTGCGCCCACCAACGGCGCGGCCGGCATCGTGCCGGCGGTGTTGCACTACTACTCGCGCTTCTTCCATGGGGCAACCGAGGACGGCGTGGTCGACTTCCTGCTCACCGCCGCCGCCATCGGCATCCTCTACAAGGAAAACGCCAGCATCAGCGGCGCCGAGGTGGGTTGCCAGGGCGAGGTGGGCGTGGCCTGTTCGATGGCCGCCGGCGCCTTGTGCGCGGTGATGGGCGGCACGCCCGAGCAGGTGGAAAACGCCGCCGAGATCGGCATGGAGCACCACCTGGGCCTGACCTGCGATCCGGTGGGCGGCCTGGTCCAGATCCCCTGCATCGAGCGCAACGCTATCGCCTCGGTCAAGGCCATCAATGCCGCCCGCATGGCCCTGCGCGGCGACGGCACGCACTTTGTCAGCCTGGACAAGGTCATCAAGACCATGCGCGACACCGGTGCCGACATGATGACCAAGTACAAGGAAACCGCCCGCGGCGGTCTTGCGGTCAATATCGTCGAGTGTTGAGCGCGGGGGCGGCACTGTGTGCCGCTCACACCGCTAGCGCCGTTCCCGGCGTTCGCGGCGCTCCCGCAGAGTCACGCACTCGGCGTGCTCGCGGTAACGTGGTTCTTCGCAATTGCGCTCGATGCAGCGCCACAGTGCGATGAAGACCCGGTCGCCACAGGCAGCACGCGGATCTTCATGACCCACAGCAGTCTCAGGCTCGGCCTGAACAGCGGGTTGCGCCACAGCCGGTTCAGGCTTGGCCAGGCGCGGCAATCGGGCCGCAGGCGGCCTTGATGCGGCGGGTTCAGCGGATGCCACCGATTTGGGAGCAGTGATCGCCGAGGCCGGCGACTTGCCAGTGGACTCCAGCCCGGCGACCGCACCGGCCTTCCCTGTCTGAACCGTCGGCGGCACGACAGGAACGGCGCTGGTCTGCGTTGCAGGAGTCGAGGCCGCGGTCACCGCAGCCGAAGAGGGCGCGCTGGCCGCGTCCGCGTGGGTCAGATCAGCAGATTCGGCGCCTGGCGGGCCAGCCGGTCGACTGACCAACACCCACCAAAAGCTGGTCAACAGCACCAGGCCCAAGGCGCCCGCACCCCACCACCATGCCTTGGGCAGGCCCTTGGCCACTTCCTTGTGGTCTTGGCTGGGCAAGGCCCCTGCAACAGAAAGGGGGCCCGACTTGGCGGTCTGGGGTGCTGGGGCTGCCGCTGCGGGTTGTGGCGCAGGCTTCGGTGCCGAAGCGGACGCCGGACTCTGCACTGCAGCGACTGGGGGGGCCTGGTGCAGCGGCTGCGTCACCGCCTGATCCATGACGGCCGCTGCCGGCAAGATCTGCGTGAACTCGTAACCCTGGTCGGCGGCCATTGGCGCCGGTGCGGCAGACGGTAACGCTGCCGCGACGCTGGAGCCCTTATCAGCAGGTGGCGGCAGATTGGGCCGCACCACCGGCAGCGTGCGGTCGCCCATCAGCGCATCGCGCATTTCCGCCATGGACTGGGGCCGCATGCTGGGGCGAACCGAGAGCGCCCAATCAATGGCTGCACGGAAATGGCGCGAGTGCATGGGCCAGTCGCGCCGTTGCGCCAGCGGCACCATCTCGTCTACCACCGCACGGGTGGTAGCCAGGGGCGGCGGTGTGCCCACCAACAAATAGTGCAGCACCGCACCCAGCGAGTACACATCGGTCCAGGCGCCTTGGCGCAGCTGGGTGGTCTCGCCGTATTGCTCGATGGGCGCGTAACTGGGCTTGAAGATGGCAGTCAGGCTCTGCGTGCGGTCGCCGATCACGCGGCGGGCCGCGCCAAAGTCCAGCAGGATGGGGTCGGCCCCATCGCTGGGAAGCAGGATGTTGTCGGGTGCGATGTCGCGGTGGAACACCTGCTCGGCATGCAACAACTCCAGCGCCTCGATCAAGGGCAACACGCGTTTCATGATCCAGGCCTCGCCCGGCGCGTCCCCACTGGCCTCGCGCACCTGCTTCAGGGTTTTGCCCTGCAGGTATGGCATCACCATATAGGCGGTGCCATTGGCTTCCCAGAAGCGATAGACCTTGAGCAGCGAGGGGTGGTCAAAGCGCGCCAGCATGCGCGCCTCGTTCACGAAGCTGCGCAGGCCCAGTTCAAAGGTTTCGACCACTTGCGAAGAGCGCACCACCACCGTCGTGCTTTGCTGGCGCTGCGCCAACTGCGACGGCATGTATTCCTTGATGGCGACCTGCCGCTCCAGCGCATGATCCATGGCCAGATAGACGATGCCAAAGCCGCCCACACCCAGCACGCGCAGGATTTCCAGCTCACCAAAGCGCGTGCCGGCTGGCAAGGCATTGGGTTCATCGATCAGGGGGGGGACGGTGTCGCTCATGGATCCTCGGCAAGGGGCGACACCTTACCTCAATGAAGAAGGCACCCGCCTCCGCGGGTGCCCTCATCTGAGTGCCGGTGACTACTTGTCGTCGGCGGGACTGAGGCCGAGCGACACCGGCTGGTTCAGGTCAGCCGCTGACACGGCCTTCTTGCCACGCACCAGGTAGCTGTAGAGCACCGGCACCACCACCAGGGTCAGCAAGGTCGAGGTGATCACCCCGCCGATGATGGCTCGGCCCATGGGTGCCTGGATCTCGCCGCCGTCGTTGAGCGCCAGGGCCAGGGGCAGCATGCCGAACACCATGGCCGCGGTGGTCATCACGATCGGACGCATGCGCGTCAGGCCGGCCTCCACCAGGGCTTCCACGACCGACAGACCCGCCTTGCGCATCTGATTGGCGCGGTCGACCAGCAGGATGGCGTTCTTGGTCACCAGGCCCATCAGCATCACCAGACCGATCATCGAGAACACGTTCAGCGTCGAGTTCCACAGCAGCAAGGCCAGCATCACCCCGATCAACGCCAGCGGCAGGCTGGCCATGATGGCCAAGGGCTGGATGAAGCTGCCGAACTGGCTGGCCAGCACGATGTAGATGAAGATCGCCGCCAGGGCCATGGCCTGGAGCAGACCGCTGAAGGCTTCGGCCTGCTCCTTGCTCTGGCCGCCGATGTCAAAGCTCAGGCCCGGGGGCAACTCGGTTTCCTTGATGAGCTTGTCCACGGCTGCGCTGACCTCACCCACGCTGGCACCATTGACGCCCGCGATGATGGCCTCGCGACGTTGCAGGTTCTGACGTCGGATCACCTCGGGGTTGAACACCGGCTCAATGGTGGCCACTTGGTCCAGCGCAATGGGTGAGCCGTCGCGGGCATAGGCCACGGGCAGCTTGGCCATTTGGTCCACGCGCTCGCGCATTTCCTTGGGCAGGCGCAGATTCACCTCCACCTGGGCGCCATCGGGGGCGGTCCAGAACGTTGCGGCGTCGCCATTCACATAGGTGCGCAGCGCATTGGCCAGTTGCGGGGCGGTCAGGCCCAGCTCACGCGCGGCCGAGTCCTTCAGGCGCACGGCATAGGCGGGCAGGCCCGGCTTGGAGGTGGTCTCCACGTCCACGGCGCCCTTGACCTTGCGCAGTTTGGCGGCGAACTCTTCGGCCACACGCGCCAGGGCCTCGCTGTCATTGCCCAGAATGGCCACATAGATGGGCTTGCCCCAGCCGACGCTGAGTTCCACGCCCGCCACCTGCTCGATCGCCTTGCGCACCTCGGCCTCGAACTCTTTCTGCGAGCGCTTGCGCTCACGTTTGTCCTTCAGCGCGATCTGCAGCGAAGCCTGAGCGCGCCCCGTTGCAAAGCCTTCGCCGCTGGCGCCCACGGTGGTGGAGATGGTCTTGACCTCGGGCATGGCTGCCACGATGGCCTCGACCTGCAGCACCTTGGCATTGGTGCGCTCCAGGCTGGAGCCGGTGGGCATGCGCAGATTGATTTGCGTGAAGCCTTGGTCGGTCTCGGGTACGAACTCGCTACCCACCACGCCGGCCAGACCAATGGCCACCACAAAGCTGGCCGTGGCACCCCACATGACCAGGCCGCGTGGCGTCAGGGTCGCCAGGCGCCAGCGGCGGGCCTGGGTCTTGTCGCGGCGGTTTTCGGCATCAAAGGGCCGGGCGTAGACAGGAATGGGCGGCACGAACACGCGATACCGCTTGGTGCCCAAGGCCCAGCGAATGCTGCGCTCGTATACGCGGTGCAGCGCATCCATCATCCGGTCGCTGGTGTCCAGCAGCCAGCCAATGGCCGGGCCCACCACGCGCCAGCGGCGCATGGGGGCGGCGCCGGGGTCGTGCCAGACGGCCGACAGCATGGGGTCCAGCGTGAAGCTGACAAACAGACTCACCAGCACCGCCACCGCCACCGTGATGCCAAAGGGGTAGAAGAACTTGCCGATCACCCCGCCCATGAAGGCCACGGGCACGAACACCGCGCAGATGGCAAAGGTGGTGGCCAGCACGGCCAGACCAATTTCGTTGGTGCCGTCAAAGGCCGCCTGGCGGTGGCTCTTGCCCATGGCCACATGGCGCACGATGTTCTCGCGCACCACGATGGCGTCGTCGATCAAAAGACCGATCACGAGCGAGAGCGCCATCATGGTCATGAAGTTCAGCGTGAAGCCAAACGCATAGACGGCGATGAAGCTGGAGATCACCGCGATCGGCAGGGTCAGCCCGGTGATGACGGTGGAGCGCCAGCTGTGCAGGAACAGGAAGACGATGGCGATGGTCAGCAGCGCGCCCTCGATCAGGGTGTGCTTGAGGCCATCCAGCGAGCCTTTCACAAAGTCCGAGCTGGCCCAGATCTCGCGCAGCTCAACGTCGGCCGGTAGGGTCTTGCGCAGATCGGCCAGGGCCTCTTTGACGGCCTCGCCGGCCTTCACGACATTGGCGTCTTGCTGTTTGAAGACGTTGAAGGTGATGGCCGGCTTGCCATCGATGCGCGACAGGCTGTCAGGCTCACGCTCGCGCTCGCTCAGGACGCCCAGATCTCCCAGAGTCAGGGCCAGATTGCCGCGCCGCGCCACCACCACGTAGTTGAAGGCGCGCGGGTCTTTGATGCGTCCCTCAAGGCGCAGGGCGGACTCGAGCTGCCGATCGCTCAGCAAGCCGATGGCCTGGTCGCCATTGGCCTCGCGCAGGGCCTGGGCAATCTCGGCCACCGTCACGCCGTATGCGCGCAGGCGCTGCGGGTCCAGATCGATGCGGACTTCGCGGCTGGCCTGGCCCGAGAGGCCCACCACCGCCACGCCCTCGGCGCGCTGGATGCGCTTGACCACGGTCTGCTCCGCCATCAGCGAGAGCTCGCGCAGCGAACGATTGGGGCTGATCAGCGCCGCCACCATCACGGGCTGATTGCCCTCTTGGAAGCGATTGATCATGGGGGGCTTCACATCGCGGGGGAAGGCCGCCTGCGCCAGGGCCACGCGATCACGCAGGTCCTGCATGGCCCGGTCCATATTGGTGTCGAGCGTGAACTCGACACTCATCTGTGCGCGGCCTTCAAAGCTGCGCGACTGAATGCGTTTCACCCCGGCGATGGTGTTGACCGCTTCCTCCAGGGTCTTCGCCACTTCGCGCTCGACCGCATCCGGACCGGCTCCGGGGTAGCGCACGTCGATCCAGGCGCCGGGCAAGCTGATCTCGGGCATCTGTTCAACACCCAGGCGATTGAAGGCAAACAGACCCAGCACGCACAGGGCCACCATGACCATGGTGGCAAAGACAGGGTTGTTGATGGAAACGCGGGTCATCCACATGGCATGCCCCCTCAGCGCTGGACCGTGCTCAGCGCGGCCACTTTGGCCTTACTGGCGTCGTCGGACTTGGCCGTGTCGATCAGGGCCTTACTGCCCTCGCGCAGGTTGTCGTAGCGCGCGGCCAGCACCTGGGCGGTGGCGTCGACCCCGGCCAGGATCTCGACCCGGCCTTCTTTGGCGTCCTGGCGGCCGGTGGTCACCAGGCGGCGCTTGAGCTCACCCTTGTCGATCACCCATACCGCCTGTTGGCCGGCCGATCCCATCAGCGCGCTGACCGGCAGGGTCAGGCGCGGTTCCGGATCGTCCAAAGTGACGCGGGCCACGGCGTACTGGCCGGCGCGCAGGTGTTCGGCCGCATTGGGCACGCTGAGGATCACGCCAATGGAGCGCGTGCCCGGCTCGGCGGCCGGATTGATGCGGCTCAGCTTGGCGGTCACCGGCTCGGCCTGACCCTCGATTTGCAGCTGGGCCGTCATGCCGGGCTTCAGGCGCGCCACCTCGTGCGTGCCCACCAGGCCGGCCAGCTCCAGCTGGCTCAGGTCCACCACGGTGACGACCGGCTGCTCCAGCTGCAGCTTTTCACCCGGCACGGCGTGGCGCTTGGCCACCCAACCGCTGATGGGTGCGGTCAACGTGGATTGACGCAGCGCCACTTGCACGGTCTGCAGCTGGGCCTGGGCTGCGGCCAGCTGCGCACGGGCGGTGTCGAGCTGGCTGCGGCTGTTGTCCAGCGCGGTCGGCGCAATGAAGTTCTGGCGGGCCAGCCCGTCATTGGCGTTGAAGCTGCGCTCGGCCTGCAAGGCCTGGGCACGCGCGGCTTCCACAGTGGCTGCACGTTCGGCCACGCGCTGGCGCAGGTCCTCCAGGTCCAGGCTGCCCAGGGACTGTCCGGCCTTGACGCGGCTGCCCTCTTGGGCCGCCAGGTTCAGCAGCACCCCACCCGACTTGGCCCGCACGATGGCGGTATTGGGGGCGACCAAGGGCCCACTGAATTCGATCTGCGCGGCCAGCTTTTGAGCCTGCGGCTGCACCACCTCCGCCGGGCTGAAGCGCACCGTCTTGACTTCGTCCTTTTTGGCCTGCTTGCCCTCGGGCTTGGCCTCGTTCTTGCCTGCACCAACGGCCACACCGGCCGCGATGGCCAGCGCCAGCGCGCTGAGTCCGCCGCCGATCCACCAGCGCTTTTGAGTTTGGGTCTTGTGAACTTGGGACTTGTTCTGGGTCTGCAGCAGCATCTCGGGCCCCTGATATAGGAAAACGGGGCGATGCTAGGCAGGCTGTGATGGAAGTCCAGAAGTCAGTCGACGAGTTGCAGGCTTGGGCGCCTGGAATGCGCCCGCGCCGGACAGACAGAGGACCCTGTGCAGGCTCAACCGGCCTGTTGCCAGAGCGCCTCGGCCAACTGCACGGCGTTCAAGGCGGCGCCCTTGCGCAGGTTGTCGCCACTGACGAAGAGCATCAGCCCATGGGGCACCGTGGGATCCTGACGTACCCGACCGACCAGCACTTCATCCACACCGGTGGCGTCCAAGGCATTGGGAACTTCGCATAGACGAACACCCGGCGCCCGCGTCAGCAGGGCCTCGGCCTGGGCCACGCTGATGGGGCGATCGAACTCAGCATGCAGACTCAGGGAATGCGAGGTCAGCACCGGCACGCGCACGCAGGTGCCGGCCACCGGCAGGTCAGGCAGGCCCAAGATGCGCCGGGTCTCGTCACGCAGCTTGAGCTCCTCCTCGGTGAAGCCGCCTTCCTTGCGCACATAGTTCAAGGGCACGACATTGAAGGCGATGGGGACCTGCCATTTCTTGGGCGCAGGAAAGTCCACCGCCCGGCCGTTCTGGACCAAGGCTTCCAGTTGATCGGTCGCCGCGCGCAGCTGGGTCAACAGCTCTTCCACACCGGCCAGGCCCGCGCCTGAAACGGCCTGGTAGCTGCTGGCGGTCAGGCGCTTCAAACCTGCGGCATCGTGCAGCGGCTTAAGCACCGGCATGGCGGCCATGGTGGTGCAGTTGGGATTGGCGATGATGCCCTTGGGCCGATGCCGCAGATCGTCCGCATTGACCTCAGCCACCACCAGGGGCACATCGGGGTCCGCTCGCCAAGCCGAAGAGTTGTCGATCACCACCGCACCGGCTGCCGCCACCTTGGGTGCCAGAAGGCGGGAGGTGTCGCCCCCGGCGGAGAAGAACACCAAGTCCAGGCCACGATAGTCGGCCGTGGCAGCGTCTTCCACCACGATGTCCGCATCCCCCCAGCGTAGATGCGTGCCTGCCGAGCGAGCTGAGGCAAACAGGCGCAGCGAACGCAGCGGGAAGCCGCGCTCGATCAGGAGCTCTCGCATCAGCCGGCCCACCGCCCCCGTGGCACCCACTACACCGACGGACCAGCCCCGCTCATGCTGCAGCAGCGAATTCACCCTCTATCTCCTGGTTGGAGGTTCAGACCTTGAGCTCAAAGCCCAGCTCGACATCGACCGCAGCCTGTCCACCTCGGATGCCCCAATTCTCCAGAGCAGGCTCCTGGAGCACGATGAAGACATCGTGCGGGGCGATGCCCAATTCGCCAAAGCGCCGCACGATACTCGCGTAGAGCCGCCGCTTGGCGTCCAGCGAGCGGCCGGGGAAGAGCAGGATTTCCACAAAGGTGTAGTTCTCGCTCCTGCCCGGAGGCACCGCGAAGTGCTCGGGGCGGTGCTCGATGTAGCGAATCTGGCGGTCGTCTTCCGGCACCTTCAGGGCCTCGCGCTGGGCCTGGTAGACGGCCTCGATCAAGGCCTGCACTTCATGGGGTGCGCGACTGCGGCGCACTTCGATCTTGGCAACAGGCATCGATCAGGGCCGGCTAGCGGGCACCGGGGAGATGGGCAGGCAGACGTCCGCACCCTGGGCTCGCTGTTCCAGTGCCGCGTCCATCAGCACCAGGGCCAGCATGGCTTCGGCGATGGGCGTGGCGCGGATGCCCACGCAGGGGTCGTGGCGTCCGTGGGTCACCACCGTGGTGGGCTCGCCGGCGCGATTGATGCTGGCCTTTTCTAGGCGGATGGAACTGGTGGGTTTGATGGCGATGCTCACGACCAGATCTTGGCCGCTGCTGATGCCACCGAGCACGCCACCGGCATGGTTGCTGGCAAAGCCGTCAGGGTGCAGTTCATCGCCATGCAGGCTGCCGCGCTGGGCCACCACACCAAAGCCGTCGCCAATTTCCACACCCTTGACCGCATTGATGCCCATCATGGCGTAGGCGATTTGGGCGTCGAGTTTGTCAAAGAGCGGTGCGCCCCAACCCGGCGGAACGCCCTGGGCCTCCACGCGCAGTTTGGCGCCCACCGAATCGCCGCTCTTGCGCAGAGCGTCCATATAGGCCTCGAGCTCGGGCAATCCCCGCTGCGTGGCAGCAAAGAAGGGGTTGTGCGCCGTCTGCGCCCAGTCTTCGATGGGGATCTCGATCTCGCCCAGTTGCACCATGCAGCCGCGCACGGTGGTGCCGTATTGCTGCTGCAGCCATTTCTTCGCCACCGCACCGGCGGCCACCATGGGCGCGGTCAGGCGGGCCGAGGACCGGCCACCGCCGCGCGGGTCACGCAGCCCGTACTTGCGCCAGTAGCTGTAGTCCGCATGACCGGGGCGGAAGGTGTCGAGCAGATTGCCGTAGTCCTTGCTGCGCTGGTCCTCATTGCGGATCAGCAGCGCGATGGGCGTGCCCGTGGTCTGGCCTTCATAAACGCCGGACAAGATCTCCACCCGGTCGCCTTCTTGGCGCTGGGTGACATGGCGACTGGTGCCCGGTTTGCGCCGATCCAAGTCGGGCTGAATATCGGCCTCGCTCAGGGCCATCCCGGGCGGGCAGCCATCGATCACGCAGCCTATGGCCGGGCCATGGCTCTCGCCGAAATTGGTGACGGCGAACCAACGCCCGAAGGTACTTCCACTCATGTGCTTCCACTCATCGAGGCATTCTAAAAAGCACAAGGGCCGCCTCCAGGCGACCCTTGCTGCGGCCAGCAAGAAGGCTCAGGCCTTGGGTTCTTCAGCGCCCTCTTCCACCGGCCAGTCGCGGATATAGGCCTTGAGCATGCGATTCTCGAAGTCCTGCGCATCCACCACGGCCTTGGCCACGTCGTAGAAGGAAATCACCCCCATCAAGGTCTTGCCATTGAGCACCGGCATGTAGCGTGCATGGCGACCCAGCATCATGCGGCGCACTTCGTCGATCTCGGTCTCGGGGGTGCAGGTCAGCGGATGGTCGTCCATCACGCTGCGCACCTGGCTGCTGCCCACGGTGCCGCCGTTCTTGACCACGGCGGCAATGACCTCGCGGAAGGTCAGCATGCCGACCAGATCCCCCAGTTCCATCACCACCAGCGAGCCAATGTCGCGTTCGGCCATGGCCGTCACGGCATCGGCCAGCGGGGAATCCGGCCCCACAGTGAAGAGCGTGTTGCCTTTGACGCGGAGGATGTCGGCGACCTTCATGAAAGCACTCCCAGAGCTATGAAAAGGGGTGGAGAAAGCTTGACGCCAACATAGCACACAATGCCCGCCCTACCCCTCAGCAAGATTGCCAAAAACGCTCCATGCCAGGCCCCTTAGATCCCGGTTTTGACACCCTGGCCCTGCACGCCGGCAGCGCCCCCGACCCCTGCACCGGCGCCCGCATCACGCCGCTGCATCTGAGCACCAGCTTTGTGTTCGACAGCAGCGCAGACGCCGCCGGCCTGTTCAATATGGAACGCAGCGGCCATGTGTATTCCCGACTAAGCAACCCCACCACGGCGGTGTTTGAAGAGCGCATGGCCGCGCTGGAAGGTGGCGTGGGCGCCATTGCCACCGCCAGCGGTCAGGCAGCGCTGTGGCTGGCCATTGGCACGATCTGCGCTGCCGGTGGCCACATCGTGGCCAGCTCGCAGCTTTACGGGGGCTCGCACAACCTGCTGCACTACACCCTGCCTCGCTTCGGGATCCAGACCACCTTTGTGGCGCCCGCCGATCTGGAGGCTTGGCGAGCGGCCATCCGCCCGGAAACCCGGCTCTTGATCGGCGAGTCGCTTGGCAATCCCGGCATGGACGTGCTGGATGTGCCTGGCGTGGCGGCCATCGCCCACGAGGCGGGTCTTCCGCTCTTGGTGGACGCCACCCTGGCCACGCCCTGGGTCTCGCGCCCCATCGAGCAAGGGGCGGATCTGGTCATGCATTCGGCCACCAAATTCCTGTGCGGCCATGGCACGGTGGTGGGCGGCGTACTGATTGACTCGGGGCGCTTCGACTGGGTGAAGTCCGGCAAGTTTCCTGAACTCACCCAGCCTTACGCGGGCTTCCATGACATGGTGTTTGCGGAGGAGTCCACCGTCGGCGCCTTCTTGCTGCGCGCGCGCCGCGAGGGCCTGCGTGACTTTGGCGCCTGCATGAGCCCGCACACGGCCTGGCTGCTGCTGCAAGGCCTGGAGACCCTACCCCTGCGCATGGCCCGGCATGTGGCCAATGCACAGGCGGTGGCCGAATTCCTGGCCCAACAAGCCCAGGTCAAGGCCGTGGGCTACCCCGGCCTGCCCAGCCACACCAGCCATGCCAAGGCCCAGGCCCTGATGCCGCGGGGGCCAGGCGCGGTGTTCAGCTTCGAGCTGGATGCCAGCCGCGCACAAGGCCAGAAGTTCATCGAGTCGCTCAAGCTCTTCAGCCATCTGGCCAATGTGGGAGACGCACGCTCACTGGTGATCCACCCGGCCAGCACCACCCACTCGCGCATGGACGAAGCGGCCCTGACGGCAGCCGGCATCGCACCGGGCAGTATTCGCCTCTCGATCGGCCTGGAGGACCCGGCCGACCTCATTGCCGACCTCAAAGTGGCCTTGAAGGCCGCGTTCAAGTGACCCACCCCCGAAGCGCCTTCGGCGCCTCCCCCTCAAGGGGGCGCCACCAGCGGCCCGGCAAAGCCGGTTCCGCGGTGGCCCCTTGATCCGGCCTCTCTGCGTCCCAAGTGCCACACCATTGGCACGGAGCCCCTCCCGATGGAATTGATTGTTCTGAACCGCCGCGTCTACGCCTACACCGGCGGCAAGCCCTTTGACGCCGCTCTACCCTGCGTGGTCTTCCTGCACGGCGCCTTGCACGACCACTCGGTTTTCACACTGCTGGCGCGCAGCTTCGCCCACTCGGGTTTCAGCGTGCTGGCCCTGGATCTGCCGGCTCACGGCCGCAGCGAGGGGCCGCCGCCCGAGTCCATCGAAGCTGCCGGCGCCTGGGTGCTGGCTTGCCTGGACGCCGCCGGCGTGCAGCAAGCCGCGTTTGTGGGGCACAGCATGGGTTCGCTCATTGCCCTCGAAGCCGCCGCACAGGCGCCCGATCGGGCATGGCATCTGGCCCTGCTGGGCACGGCCGCCCCGATGGGCGTGAGCCCGGCCCTATTGGGCACCGCAGCCAGCGACCCCGTGGCCGCCATGCGCATGGTCAACACCTTCAGCCACAGCGGAATCGCCGCCAAGCCCGGCTACCCCGGGCCCGGCGCCTGGCTGCACGGCGCCAACCAGGCCCTGATGGAGCGCACCCAAGCCGGCTGGCTTGATGGCAATCTGTTCCTCAAGGACTTTGAGCTGTGCAATGGCTACGCCAATGCGCTACAGGCCGCGGCCAAGGTCCGCTGTACCAGCACCGTCGTCATTGGCGCCCTGGATCAGATGACTCCGGCTCGATCCGCCAAAGCGCTGATGGAGGCCCTGAAGGCCAGAACCGTCGCGCTGAATTGTGGACACGCCATGATGCAAGAGGACCCCGAGGGGCTGAGGGCCTGCTTGGGGGGCGCGCTGGTTCAAGGCTGAGGCCTGCCGGGCGCTACGGCTGCGGCGAGGCGACAGGGAAGTCCGCATCGACTCGCAGCCCACCGCCAGGGGCTTCTTCCAAGCGCAGGCTGCCATGATGCAGTTGGACCGCCGCCTGCACGATGGACAGCCCCAAGCCCGCGCCCTCACCACTTTGTGGGCCACGCTGGAATCGCTCCAGCATCCGGGTCCGACTGGCCGCAGGGATGCCTGGGCCCTGGTCCTCCACCCGCAGACGCAGGCATGTGCTTTCCCCTGGTCCGGCAAGCCGTCGCAGCGCAATCCGGACCGACCCACCGGCCGGGGAATGGCGCAATGCGTTCGTCACCAGGTTTTCGATGATGGACTCCAGACTTTCCGGGAAGCCCAACAGTTCGAGGTCCTCCCCGCAGTCCAGCTCCAGACCGACACCGCGGCGCTCAGCCAGCGGCACCAGGTCCACCAATTTGTCCTCGCAAAGTCGACGCAAATCAACCGGCTGCCGGGTGCCCTCGTCGACCGACTCGATGCGGGTGAGGGACATCAGTTGCTTGACCAACTGGCTGGCGCGACGAGCCGCCCGATCCAGTCCGTTCAGCGTCGCCGTGCCCTCCGGTCCAATAACGGCAGCGCGCTGCAAAACCTCCAGATGCGTGCTCAAGGCCGCCAGCGGCGTGCGCAACTCGTGCGCGGCGTTTTCAACAAAGTCCCGCTCGCGTCGACGTCCGGCGGCCAATCGAGCCATCCAGGCGTTGATAGCCCGGCGCAGCGGCGCCAATTCCTTCGGCAAGCCCTGCACTTGCAATGGCTCGAACTGATCGGCGGGACGCCGCAGCAACTCTTCCCCAAGCCGCTGAACAGGCCGCACCGCCAGGCGCACTGCCAGCCAAGTCGGCAAGATCAGCAGCGGCAGGCTGATCAACAAGGGCAATAGCAACACGGCACGGCCCGAGGGCGAAAACACCTGCCTCCAGGACTCCTTGGCCTGGATCAAGGTCAGGCTGTAACCGTTGAGATGGCGCGTCAAGGTGCGCCAGTTGCGACCCTCATGCTCCACGAGCTGGGCCTCGCCGTCCGTCCCGGCGCTCAAGGCGCCCGGCTTGCCCGGGCTGACATAGAGCACGCGCCCCTGATATCGCAACACCATGGAGACCCGAACTGCCTCGTCGTCGACGTCGATGTCTTCGGTCCGCTGGTAGGCGTCAATGCGGGCCATCAGGTTGCGAAGCTGGCCCTCATCTTCCCCAAGAGCCTGGGCGATTTGCAGCCAGACGAGGGTTCGACCGCTGCGGTCCAAAACGACGGTGTCTTCGTTCTCGCTGCTTGCAATCAGCACCACGATGAGCAGCCACAGAAGGCTCAGCAGCGTGAGTTGCGCCAGCACCAGACGCACCACAAAGCTGGATTGGCCCAACCAGCGCCGCCAGCCAAATGCCCAATGCGCCTCCTTTCGATCTGGTTTCATGGACGAATGATGAGCGCGTAGCCGATGCCCCGCAGGGTTCTGAACGTGTCCGGCGCCAGCTTGCGGCGCAAGTTGGACATATGCACATCCAAGGACGAAGCGCTGACCCCACCCCGGGTCAGATCCTCCAGATGGCTGCGCGACACCACGGCGCCCTGTCGCCTCAACAAGGCCAACAGCAGTTGGTACTCGGTTTGGGTCAACGTCAAAGGCTGGCCATCTTGCCGAAGCTGCATGGCTGCGGCGTCGTGCTCCAGCCCACACAGCGTGGGCAGCTTTTGCCCGTGGCTGCGCCGCCAGATGGCCCGCAGACGCATCACCAGTTCGTCCAGCGCGAAAGGCTTCACCAGGTAGTCGTCGGCCCCTTCCCCCAACCCTCGCAGGCGATCCCCCAGGCCGTCTCGGGCCGAAAGGATCAGGACGGGCAAAGCCATCCCGCGCTTGCGTTGCTGCGCCAACCATTCAACCCCATCGCCATCCGGCAGACCCAGATCCAGCACCACCGCATCGACCAGCTGCCTTTGCAGGGTGGCACCAGCCCGCTCAAGGTTCCGCACCCAGGTCACCTGCAACTCATGCTGTTGCAGCCCCATCAAGGTGGCCTGCCCCAGATCCAGGTCGTCTTCAATCAAAAGGACTTGCATGCCGCCATCCTGCCTCGCCTGGACGACTGGCCAGGCCCCTTCTCAGGGTTCTTAAGCCAGTCTTAAGGTGCGCTTAAGCCAGTCTGAATCATGGAAAACCCTTGACACCCAACAATTTCGGTCAAGGGACGGAGGTCGTCCCAACGCCGAGTCCGGGCGCTACCGGGCAATTCAAGTACCCATCATGAAGTCCCGCATCTCCTTGTCCGTCGCCGCCGCCCTGTTGAGCTTGCTTGCGCTGCAATCCACCCATGCCGCCGGTCAGCGGACCTTTGAGGACCGCGACGATTACATCGGCTTCAGCGCAGGTGCGAGCGTGCTGGCCATTTCTTCGCCCAGCGCCACGGTGGTGTCCGACTCCACGTCGGGCCGCCCCTTCAAGGCCTATTACGGCTTCCGCCTGAGCGAGAACTGGGCGATCGAGGCGGGCTACGCGCACCTGGGTCGCTATACCGAACGCACCCGTCAGGCCAACGTGACATCCGAGCAGACCGTCAACACCAAGTTGTTCTACGGTGCGGCGGTGGGCACGCTCAATCTGGGCGAGCACTTCGCGCTGCATGGCCGCTTGGGGGTGGCCAACAACCGGGCGCGCGGCGGGACCGTGCCTGCCGGCGCGCAGGGGCTGGCTGGAAGCAAGACTTCTTTGATGGCCGGCATCGGCGCCGAGTACCGCTTCCACAACGGCCTGTCTCTGCACCTGGACGCGGATCGATTCGGCAACTTCAGCCCGCGCCTGGCAGCCGCTGCTGTCACCTTGGGCCTGCGCTACTCCTACTGAGGCCCCGATGGCTCTGAGCCTCCTGCAGGCTCAGAGCGCTCCGCGCACCCCATGGCCTTGTCCACTCGCCCCTTTGCTGATGCGCTGCTGCGCCACTTCGTATCGCTCCTGGCTCTCTTGGGGCCAGCAGGCCGTTGGCGTGTTTGTCGATGCCTCGCGCCGCTGGTCCTCTTGCTGGCGCACTCCACGCGCCGGCGCCTGATCCAGCACCTTCACCTCGCCTTTCCGGCCATGGGCCGAAGCGCACGAACGCGCTTGGCGCTGCGCTCTTATGCGCGGGTTTGCATGGGCGTGCTGGACAGCCTCTTTCTCAAGGAGCTCCGTGTGGACATCGCCTACGAGGATGCGGGCGCGCGTCAGGCCCTCACACAGGGCGAACGGGCCTGCGTGAGCACCTTGCACATGGGTTGCTATGAAACGGTGGCCCTGGCCTTGCAGCGCCTGACCGGCCGCTGCACGACTTTGGCCAAGCTGCCACCCGGGCTGCCCAGCATCGCTACCCGCCTGCGCGCCTCCGGCATCCGCTACTTGGATCGAACCGAGGGCAATCAGCTTTTCGAGCTGGTCGCTGCGCTGCGCAAGGGGGGCTTTGTCTGCTTGCATGCGGACCACCAAGGTCGGGACATTGAGGTGCGCTTCCTGGGACAAACCACAAAGGCCCCTGTCGGCTGTGCCCTGGTCGCAGCCTTGGGCGGCGCGCCGCTGTTGTTGGGGCATGCGCAAATGCTTGCTGCGGGGCACTACCGGGTGAGCTTTTCGACACTCAGCACCCAAGCACCTGGGCGCGACTTGGCCAGCCTGAAACGCCAAGTCCGGCGCTGCTACCGCCGTTTTGATGCACTGGTTCGCGCCCATCCAGAGCACTACTACTGGTCCTATGCGCGCTTTCGCCCTCGGGCGGAGCCACAAGCCGGCCCTCCTCAATCAAAGCCCGCCGCCTTTTCGCAGGAGCCTGTGAGGTCATGGAGAGGGGCGCTATGACGCCCCAGTGTGCGGGGCCTCTCCGCCCGATTCAGAAGCGATAGGCCAGCCCGAGGTTGGCGCTCCAGTCGCTGCGCAGCTCCACGAAGGGAGCCTCAGCCGCCGGGCCGAGCAAGCGGCTGAGCGCGGCGCCCCCGAAGAGCACCCAGTGCCGCCCCGCCGGGCGCTGCCAGCCCAGCCCGACGCTGGCATTGCGCAGCCCGGCCCCCGGTACATAAGGCGCAAAGCTCGGCAGCCCCGCAGGCACACCAAAGTAGCTTTGCTGATAGCGCCGGCTGCCGGCCACCACTTGGGCAAAGGCCGTCCATTCCCCCGCCACCGGGCCAGACCAGCTGGGGAGGCGCTCATTCCATCCCAGTTGTGCCAGCAGCCCGCCATCCCGCCCCAGCAGATCGGGGTTGAGCGCCAGGGTCCAGTCGCGCTCAGGGGTCTGGTGCCAGGTCAGGGCCATGCGGCCTCTCAAGGTGGCGCGCACCTCGGGCAGGTTCTGAAGGCGGAGGGTGCCGCCCAGGTCGCGGCCACGATCCAATCGCAGGCCCAGGGTCAGGCGCCAGTCCTCGTCGTCCAGCAGATCGGTGGTGGCGCCGGCGCTGCCGCGCTCGCCGAGCAGGGAGCTCCCGCCGGAATTGCTGATCTGAAACCGCCCCCAGCGCACAGCCAAAACGGGCCGCAGCCCCTGGCCCCGCTCGCGCTGACCGAAGTAGACCGGCCCGTCCGCCACACGCAGGCCCAGAACCGCCAGGCGTGCGCCGGGAATGAGCGCTGGCTCCTGGGCCGCTAGCGGCCCAGCGAGCAACATCAGGAAAAGCGAGTAAGTCGGCTTGTGCATGCAACAAGCCTAACCGCCGCGCTCACAAACTGCGGCGCAAGTTCTCCAGCATGTCTGCCACCATCTCGGGCAGACCGAACTCGGCCTTCCAGCCCCAGTGGGCCGATGCCACCGAATCGTCGATGGAGCGCGGCCAACTGGCGGCGATCTGCTGGCGGAAGTCGGGCTGGCAATCCATCTCGAAGCCTGGGATGTGACGGCGGATCTCGGCCGCAATCTCAGCGGGCGTGAAGCTGCAGCCGGCCAGGTTGTAGCTGCCGCGCTCCTGAATGGCGGCAGCGGGCGCCTCCATCAGTTCCAGCGTGGCGCGAATCGCGTCGGGCATGTACATCATGGGCAGGCGCTGGTCCGCCTGCAGGAAGCAGGTGTAGCGGCCGCTCTTGAGTGCCTGGTGGAAGATGTCCACCGCATAGTCGGTGGTGCCGCCGCCGGGCGGCGTCTTCCAGCTGATCAAGCCGGGATAGCGCAGCGAGCGCACATCCACACCATGCATGCGGTGGTACCAGGCACACCAGCGCTCACCGGCCTGCTTGCTGATGCCGTAGACGGTGGTGGGCTCCATCACCGTGGTCTGGGGCGTGTGGTCCTGCGGGGTGGTGGACCCAAAGGCGGCGATGGAGCTGGGCCAAAACACGCGCTCCAGCGGCTGGGTGCGAGCCAGCTCCAGCACATTGAGCAGGCCCTTCATGTTCAGGTCCCAGGCCCACTGCGGGTGCTTTTCGCCCGTGGCCGACAGCGCAGCCGCCAGCAGATAGACCTGGGTGATGCGGTGGCGCTGCACGATGGCGGTCAGGGCCGCGCCATCGGTGCAGTCCAGCATTTCATGGCGCAGTTGGGGCAGGCGACCCTGCGGCGCGATGTCGCTGGTGATGACGTTGGCATCGCCATGGCGCTCGGCCAGGGCCAGGGCCAGCTCGGTGCCGATCTGGCCATTGGCCCCGACGATCAGGATGCGGGTCTGCGACATGAATTAAGCCTTGATCAGATTCAGTTCACGCCCGGCCTGGGTGAAGGCGGCCAGGGCCTTTTCCAGATGCGCGCGATCGTGCGCGGCACTCAGTTGGGTGCGGATGCGCGCCTGGTCCTTGGGCACCACCGGATAGAAGAAGCCGACGGCGTAGACGCCCAGCTCCAACAGGCGCGCCGAAAGCTGCTGCGCCTTGACGGCGTCATAGACCATCACCGGCACGATGGGGTGGGTGCCGGGCTTGATGTCAAAGCCGGCTGCGGTCAATCCATCTCGCCAGAAGCGCGTGTTGTCTTCCAGCTTGTCGCGCAACGCGGTGCTGCCTTCGATCAGATCCAGCACCGCCAGCGAGGCGCCAACGATGGCGGGCGCCAGGGTGTTGGAGAACAGATAGGGGCGCGAGCGCTGGCGCAGCAGTTCAACCACCTCCTTGCGCGCGGCCGTGAAGCCGCCGCTGGCTCCGCCCAGGGCCTTGCCGAAGGTGCCGGTGACGATGTCGATCTGGCCGTGCACGCCGCAATGCTCGGGCGTGCCGCGCCCCGTCTTGCCCAGAAAGCCGCTGGCATGGCACTCATCGATGCCCAGCAGCGCGCCGTAGCGGTCGCACAGGGCGCGAATCTCTTTGAGTTGCGCGATCGTGCCGTCCATCGAGAACACGCCGTCGGTGAAGACCAGGATGTGGCGGGCGCCCTTTTCGCGCGCCGCGCGCAGGCAACCTTCCAGATCGGTGAGGTCGTTGTTCACATAGCGATAGCGCTGCGCCTTGCACAGACGGATGCCGTCGATGATGGACGCGTGGTTCAGCGCGTCGGAAATGATCGCGTCCTGCTCACCCAGCAGGGGCTCGAACAAACCACCATTGGCGTCAAAGGCGGCGGCGTAAAGGATGGCGTCCTCGCAGCCCACAAAGGCGGCGATGCGACGCTCCAACTCCTTGTGGATGTCCTGCGTGCCGCAAATGAAGCGCACCGAGGAGAGACCAAAACCGTGGCTATCCAGCGCCTTGTGCGCGGCCTCGATGGCCTTGGGGTGGCTGGACAGACCCAGATAGTTGTTGGCGCAAAGATTGATCAGCTCACGCCCATCGGTCGTCCTGACGACGGCACCCTGCGGCGTGGCGATGATGCGTTCGCGCTTGAACAGGCCATTGCTTTCGATGCCGGCGAGCTCTGATTGGATGTGGGCGTAAAAGTCCGCCGTCGTGCTGGTCATGTTCAGTCTCCTGGCGCACAATGCGCCGCATCGAACCTGTTCACTATATCGAACTTTGGTTCACCCGATCAAGAGCACCTTACACAGGATCACGCCGATGGAGATGGATCTTGCCCAGCCGCCCCAGGTCGGCGAGGCGCTGGCCGCATTGCGCGCCAAACGCCAGCTGACGCTGGACGAATTGAGCCGCCGTGCCGGGGTGTCGAAGTCCATGCTCTCGCAGATCGAGAGGAACCAGGCCAATCCCACCGTGGCGGTGGTCTGGCGCCTGGCCCACGCCCTGGGCGTGGAAATTTCGGAGCTGCTGGAGGGCGCCAAACCCGCGCAAAACGGCATCGAGTGGGTGCAGGCCCATGCCACGCCCTCCTTGGCCAGCCCGGACAGTCTGGCGCGCCTGCGCATCCTGGGGCCGATCGAGTTGGCCGGCCAGTACGAGTGGTATGAGCTGATCATCCAGCCGGGCGGGGTGTTGGCTTCCCAGCCTCACGAGCCCGGCTCGCGCGAGCACCTGAGTGTGCTGAGCGGCGAGATGGAAATCGAGGTCGGCGAGCACCGTCAGGCCTTGAAGCTGGGCGAGACCGCGCGTTACGCCGCCGATCAGGCCCATGCCATCCGCAATCCGGGCGCCACCATGGCGGTCGGCTTGCTGGTGGTCTTACACCCCTGAGGCCTGCACCGTGGCGCGCCGCTGGGCGCGCCAGCCGCCGACGATGGCGATCAGGCCCGGAATGATGATCAGCGCCCAGATCACCTTGCTCATGTGCTGCTTGACCAGCGGGATGTTGCCGAAGGCGTAGCCCAGCAAGCACAGACCCACCACCCAGATCACCGCGCCCAGAATGTTGAAAGCGGTGAATTTGCTGCGCGTCATCTCGGCCACCCCGGCCACAAAGGGCGCGAAGGTGCGGATAAAGGGCATGAATCGGGCGATCACGATGGTGATGCCCCCATGGCGCTCGTAGAACTCGTGCGCTGCATCAAAGGCCTTGCGATTGAAGAAGCGGCTCTGTTCCCACTGAAAGACCTTGGGACCAAAGTAACGCCCGATCGTGTAATTGCACTGATCCCCCAGGATGGCGGCCACCAGCAGCACCGCAATGGCCAAGGGCAGGTTCATGGCCCCCACGCCGCACAGGGCGCCGACCACGAAAAGCAGCGAGTCGCCGGGCAGGAAGGGCATGACCACCAGGCCGGTCTCGACAAACACGATGGCAAACAGCAGCGCGTAGACCCAAACCCCATAGGCCGCCACAAAATTGGCCAGGTGCTGGTCCACATGCAGGATGAAATCGATCAAGAAGTTCAGCGTTTCCATGGGCGCGCATTCTCAGGGCAAGCCCAGGGGGGCATGGCCCCCTCCCTACAATTGGCCCTATGAATGAGATCCCGACCCTGGAGTCGGCCCCCGCCGCCTCCGTGTCCGACGGTCGGGCCGCCCGCCGCAGCATTGCCGAACTGCCCGACGAGCTGATCAGCCAGATTGCCGCCGGTGAAGTCGTGGAACGCCCGGCCTCCGTGGTGCGCGAGTTGCTGGACAACGCCATTGACGCGGGCGCCAGCCAGATCACTGTGCGCTTGATGGGCGGCGGCGTGCGCGCCGTCACGGTGGAGGACGATGGCGGCGGCATCCCGGCCGAGGAGCTGCCGCTGGCACTCAAACGCCATGCCACCAGCAAGATCCGCGATTTGCGCGAGTTGGAGTCGGTGGCCACCATGGGCTTTCGCGGCGAGGCCCTGGCCGCGATGGCCTCCATTTCGGATATGAGCATCACCAGCCGCTGTGCCGGTGCTGAGCACGCCACCCGCTTGGACGCCCGCTCGGGCGAGTTGCGCGCTGCGGCGCGGGCACGGGGCACCACGGTCGAGGTGCGCGAACTCTTCTTCAACACCCCGGCACGGCGCAAGTTTCTGAAAACCGACGCCACCGAACAGGCGCACTGCGTGGAAACCCTGCGTCGTATCGCCCTGGCCTACCCCGGGGTGGGTTTTGCCCTGTGGGCCGAAGGCAAGCTGATTGAGCAGTGGCGAGCCAGCAGTGCCGAGCAGCGCCTGAGCGATGTGCTGGGCGCTGAGTTCGTGGCCAGCAGCCGCGCTCTGGCCTGGGAAGTGCCCGCCTTGCGGATCCAAGGCCGGGTGGGCCTGCCCGAGGCCGCCCGCAGCCGCGCCGACCAGCAATATCTCTATGTGAACGGCCGCTTTGTGCGCGATCGCACCCTGGCTCACGCGCTGCGTTCGGCCTTCGATGACGTGCTGCACGGCCAGCGTCAGCCCAGCTACTTCATTGCCATCGACATCGCGCCCGAATTGGTGGACGTGAATGTGCACCCGACCAAGATCGAGGTGCGCTTCCGTGACAGCCGCGGCCTGCACCAGCAGTTGCGACGCCTGGCCGTCGAGGCCTTGGCTGCTTCTCGCAGCCAGATCAGCACCGAGAGCGAAGCGCCGGCCTCAACCCTGAGTGCACGGGAGCCCTCGCCAGCTTCAGGCTGGGCCCCGCCCCCACCGATGCCGGTGCAGCAGAGCCGATTGGACTGGATGACCCAGCCCAGCAGCTTCAGCGCGCCCTCTTCCGCAGGCTCGAGTCTTTTTAGGGCGACTCCGAGCAGTGCAGCTGCCGCCGAGGGCCCCGCCCCGCCGGCACGTGACGCCTGGTTGGCGCGCACGTTGGAGGCTGCACCCAGTGCGCGTGACGCGCCCACTGTCTCCGATGGGGCCACGTCCGCGGCCACGGCCATGGTTACGACCACTGGGCCTGAGGAATGGCCGCTTGGCCGCGCACTCGCCCAGTTGCAGGGCATCTACATCCTGGCCGAGAACCGCCAAGGCCTGGTGCTGGTGGACATGCATGCCGCCCATGAACGCGTGCTCTACGAGCGGCTGAAAGCCGCCCTGGCGCGGCGCATGGATGCCCAGCCGCTGCTGATTCCCTTGGTGTTTGTGGCCTCGGCCGAAGAGATGGCCTGCGCCGAGGCCCATGCCGAGGCCCTGCTGGCCCTGGGTCTTGATCTGAGCCCCATCGGCCGCCAGCAACTGGCCCTGCGCAGCCGCCCTGCGCTGCTGGAGGGCGCCGATCTGCTGGCCCTGAGTCGCCAAGTGCTGTCCGACCTGGCCCAATTCGGCGGCAGCGCCGTGCTGGAGCGTGCACAGCACGATCTGCTTGCCACGCTGGCCTGCCACGCGGCTGTGCGCGCCAATCGGCAACTCAGCCTGGTGGAAATGAACGCCCTGCTGCGCGATATGGAAGCCACCGAGCGCGCCGATCAGTGCAATCACGGCCGCCCCACCTGGCGACAGTTGACGATGCGCGACCTGGACGCCCTGTTTCTGCGCGGGCGCTGAGCTCGCCTCCCCGCGTCACACCACTCCCCACGACACAGCGCAGCCGCCCAAGCCGCAGCGCGTGCATGATTCACCCCTGGCGGAGCATTCGCCACAAGGACCAGCCCATGAGCACCGACGACAGCAAGAAGAAGACCACCCTCAAGCTCAAGGGCAGCGCCGCGCCACGCGGTGACCGCGCCCCCGTGCGCGGCATGAACACCCCCAAGAAGCGCCCGACCCTGGCGGAGGCACAGGCAGAGCGCGAACAGCGCCAGTCGCGCCCGCCGCGCGAAGGCGGCAGCTATGGCGACCGCCCGCCCCGTCGCGATGACCGGGGTGGATTCGGTGGCCCTGGCCCGCGTGGGGATCGCCCGCCACACGAAGGCGGCAGCTATGGCGACCGCCCCCCCCGTCGCGATGACCGCGGCGGCTTCTCGGGTGGTCCTCGCGGGGACCGGCCGCCACGCGAAGGCGGCGGCTATGGCGACCGCCCGCCGCGCCGCGATGACCGAGGCGGCTTTGGCGGACCTGGCCCGCGAGGGGATCGTCCGCCACGCGAAGGCGGCAGCTATAGCGACCGCCCGCCGCGCCGTGATGACCGAGGCGGCTTTGGCGGACCTGGCCCGCGAGGGGATTGTCCGCCGCGCGAAGGTGGCAGCTATAGCGACCGCCCGCCGCGCCGCGATGACCGAGGCGGCTTTGGCGGACCCGGCCCGCGAGGGGATCGCCCGCCCCGCGAAGGCGGTAGCTATAGCGACCGCCCGCCGCGCCATGATGACCGAGGCGGCTTTGGCGGACCTGGCCCGCGCGCGGATCGCCCGCCGCGTGAAGGCGCCAGCTATGGCGACCGCCCGCCGCGCCGCGATGACCGTCGTACGAGTGCGGAATTCAAGCCGCGTCGTGAAGCGCCAGAGCCCAGCGAAGGCCAGGGCGAGCGCCTCTCCAAGGTGATGGCCGACCGCGGCATCGCCTCGCGCCGCGAGGCGGATGAATGGATCGAGATGGGTTGGGTGCGCGTGGATGGCAAGCTCGCTGTGCTCGGCCTGCGCATCGGCCCCGAGGCCCAGATCGAGATCGACCCGGCCGCGCAAAAGCAGCAGGCGCAGCGCGTCACCATCCTGTTGCACAAGCCCATCGGGTTGGTCTCGGGTCAGCCTGAGGACGGCTACGAGCCGGCCGTCAGCCTGATCCGCGCCGACACCCGCTGGGTCGAGGACCCGACCCTGGGCCATATCGGCTTCAACGCTGCGCAGCTGCGTGGCCTGGCCCCGGCTGGCCGCCTGGACATCGACTCCACCGGTCTCTTGGTCTTCACCCAGGACGGCCGTGTAGCCAAGACCTTGATCGGCGACGACAGCGATGTCGAAAAGGAGTACCTGGTGCGAGTGGCCCGTGTCGACGGCGTCGAGGGCGAGTCCCCCATGCATGTGTTCCCGCCCGAGCTGCTGGCACGCCTGTGCCATGGCCTGGAGTTGGACGGCGTGCAACTGCGCGAAGCCAAGGTCAGCTGGGCCAATGAGGACCAGCTGCGCTTTGTGCTGCGCGAAGGTCGCAAGCGTCAGATCCGCCGCATGTGCGAGCTGGTGGGACTGAAGGTGCTGGGCCTCAAGCGCGTGCGCATGGGCCGCATTCCGCTGTCCGCCCTGCCGCTGGGTCAATGGCGCTATCTCGCCCCCTGGGAAAAGTTTTGAGCCCCCAGTCTGCGGGCCGATTGAAGCAATCGTCCCTCCGCCACCCCCCCGAGGGGGCTGAACCCGCTCGGGAGCGGCCCTTCGCGGGAAAACTTTTGAGCCCCCAGTCTGCGGGCCGATTGAAGCAATCGTCCCTCCGCCACCCCCCCGAGGGGGCTGAACCCGCTCGGGAGCGGCCCTTCGCGGGTTCAGTCTTCTCAGCGTGAAGCCCCTCTTCATCGTCGGCCCCACTGGCGCGGGCAAGACCGCCTGCGCGCTCGCGCTGGCGGCCGAGCAGCCCTGTGAAATCATCAGCGTCGACTCGGCGCTGATCTATCGCGGCCTGGACATCGGCAGCGCCAAACCCAGCCCGGAAGAGCGGGCCGCTGTACCGCACCACCTGATCGACATCCTCGATGCGACCCAGAGCTATAGCGCAGCCCAGTTCGTGGCTGACGCCAAGCGCCTAGTGGACGAGATCCAGGCGCGCGGCCGCCGCCCTCTGCTGGTGGGCGGCACCATGCTCTATGTGAAGGCCTTGCGCGACGGGCTGTCCGAGCTGCCGCCCAGCGATCCGGCGCAGCGTGCCGCGCTGGATGCCGAAGCCGTGCAGCGCGGCTGGCCGGCCCTGCATGCCGAACTCGTCACCTGCGACCCGATCACCGCCACCCGCCTGCACCCCACTGACAGCCAGCGCATCCAGCGCGCGCTGGAAGTGTTTCGCGCCAGCGGCAAGCCGCTGAGCTGGTGGCATGCCCAACCCCAGCGCAGCGCAGGCGTGGATTGGCCGCTGATCAGCATCGAGACCGAAGACCGCGCCTGGTTGCACGCCCGCCTGGACGCTCGCTTTGACGCCATGTTGGCCGCCGGCTTTCTGGATGAGGTGCGAGCCCTGCGTGCGCGCGGCGATTTGCACCTGGAACTGCCCTCCATGCGCTGCGTGGGATATCGCCAAGCCTGGGAGGCCCTGGATGCAGCCGATCCACCCGATCTGAAGACGCTCAGAGAGCGCGCACAGGCGGCCACGCGTCAATTGGCCAAGCGCCAGATCACCTGGCTGCGCAGCATGCCCACGCGGCAGATCGTGGAGGCCAGCTCGCCCGGCTTGCTGGACGCATTGCGCCACCTCGCCCAGGCGCTATAGGCCTACAGCCAGAAGCGCTCGGGGATCCTGCGATCCTCGTCAGAGAGCATGGGATTGGGGATCTCCAGCCGCAGACGCTGGGCCAGCTTCGCCTCGGCCAACACCTTCTGCACATAGGGGTGGGCATCGAACAGACGTTGGTAGCCGCCGCTGGCGTGCAGCGCCAGCAATCCAGCCTCGATGCGCTGGGCCAGGGCGGTGTTTTCACGACCGACCAGAAAGATGTTGTCGCTGCGATAGGCCAGCAGCAGGCGCGGCTCCACCATCAGCTCGGGAAACTCTGTCGCCCGGGCGGCCACCTCGGCGGGGGCTTCATTGGCGCCGCGCGGAAAGTAGTCGATGGTCCCGCGCGCCAGGGACTTGAACAGCGCGTCGTAGGTATTGCTCACCACCTTCAGGCCGGCCGCCTGCAGGATCTGGGTATCCACCCAGCCCACCCCCTGACCGGCGGTCAAGCGCGCCAAGTCCGGCAGCTTCTGAATCCGCGCGAACTCGGCCTCGCGCTCGCGATGAATGATGAAGATGCGCTGGCCGATCAGCCCGCGGTAGATCGGGATGCGGATGGGCCGCAGCTGCTGCTCGATTTCGCGCCCCAGGCTGCTCCACATGAAATCAATCTCGCCATCCGCGACCGCCTTGATGGCGCGGGTGCGCTCCATCGCCCATTCGGCCGGCTGAAACTCGACCTCAAGCCCCTGGGCCAGCAGGGCGGCCCGCAGCAGCGCCAGCGGAAAATGAATGCGGGGGTCGTCCGCCGTGGCGGAAAAACGGGCATAGCGCAGGACCACAGACTGACCTGCCTGAGCAGTGGCCAGAGCGAAGCCAAAAGCGGTCGAGATGGCGGTGCGACGGTGCAAGCTTAGGTTCCAGGGCGCGGTGGCGCGCCAGCCTGAGGACTCTATGCAAGGCCAGGCTCATCGGCCATTGGTTCAAACGTGAAGCCAGTGTGACAGGGCTTGCCAACCCCGATGAATGAAACTAAAGTGATATCACTTTGATCGCTTAGGAGGCCTCATGAGCAAGACCACGCAAAGCCCGACCACGGAACGCCCCGCCACCAGCGCAAATGGCTACGCCGCCATCGTCTGCGGCTTGGGACTTTTGTTGGCCGGCGGCTTTCTGTTCAGCCGGGGGGTCTTCCCGCTGCTGCCACTGGCCCTCGTTTTGGCCGGCGGCATCGCGCTGGCGGGTCTCTACATGCTGAGCCCCAATCAGGCCGCCGCGCTCACCCTGTTCGGCGCCTACACCGGCACCGACCGCGGTGAGGGTCTGCGCTGGGCCAACCCGCTGACCATCAAGCGCAAGATCTCGCTGCGCGACCGCAATCTGAATGCGCCCACGCTCAAGGTCAACGACGCGCGCGGCAACCCCATCGAGATCAGCGCCGTGGTGGTCTGGCGCGTGGCCGACAGTGCCAAGGCTCTGTTCCAGGTGGATGACTACGAGGCCTATGTACGCGTGCAGGCCGAGGCGGCCATCCGCCACCTGGCTGCCAGCTATGCCTACGACGAGGGCGAGAACCCAGAGGACGCCGCCATCACCCTGCGCGGCGGCCAGAACGTGGTGGCCCTGGCTCTGCGCAAGGAACTGCAGGAGCGCTTTGAGGATGCCGGCGTGGCGGTCATCGACGCCAAGATCAGCCACCTGGCTTATGCCCCCGAGATTGCCCAGGTGATGCTGCGCCGCCAGCAGGCCGAGGCCATCATCAGCGCGCGCAGCAAGATCGTGCACGGCGCGGTCACCATGGTGGAGGCCGCACTCAAGGGCCTGTCCGAGCGCGAAATCGTGCACCTGGACGATGAACGCAAGGCGGCCATGGTCAGCAATCTGCTGGTGGTGCTGTGCTCGGATCGCGAGACCCAGCCCATCGTCAACACCGGCACCCTGTACAGCTGAGTCAGCGCCATGCGCATCCTGTTCCTTCTGTCTTGGGCGGCCTACCTGCTCGGCTTTGGCTGGAGTTCTTTCACGCTGTTGCCCGACCTGGTGGGTGACCCTGGAAAGGAGGCCAGCCGCGCCAGCTACATCGCCCTCATGGGTGGCATTGGTGCATTGAGTTCCTGGTTCTCCGGACCAGGCTGCATGTGGCTGCTACGGCGCAGGGCCAAGGGCGGTGTGAACTTGCCTCATGCGGAATATTGGTTCGAGGGGGAACGTCGCAAGGCCAGCCTTGATCGGTTGGCCCCCTACATCGACGCCCTGGGTTTACAGGTGCTTGGATTGTTGGCAGGTGCACATGCCTGGGTCGTCTGGGACACCCTGCATCCCAGGGCGGCGCTCGGTCTGGGCGCGGTGTTTGCCGGGCTCGGCGCTTTCACGCTGGTCTTGATCATTTGGACCTGGCGACTTCATCGAGCCTTTGGCCCACCCCCCGCACTGGATGTCCACCGCAGCGCGCCGCGCCGCCCGCGTCGCCCCGGTGAATAGCCATGGCCAGCCCCGGCAAAAAGTCCTTCCCCCTGCGCGTCGACCCCGAACTTTGGTCCGAGGTCGAGCGCCTGGCCGCACAGGAGCTGCGCAGTGCCAATGCGCAGGCCGAGATGCTGCTGCGCGAAGCCTTGGGCCGGCGCGGCATCCGGCTCGGGAGTCCCAAATCGAGACTGGCCCAAAACTCAACCCAAAGTTCGGCTCACCGCGAAGGCGAGCCCGACGGGAAAGACTGATCCCCACCCAAAGAGCCGAATATGCGCGTCCTCAGTCTCTTCTTGACCGCTCTACTGATGGGTCAGTCAGCCGTCGCCGCCCCCAGCCTGGTTGTGTTGGTGCGCCACGCTGAAAAGGCCAGCGGTGCAGATCCAGGCCTGACCGCCGCCGGCAAGCGCCGCGCCGAGGCCTTGGCCGAAGCCCTGGCGCACGCCGGCATCCGCTACATCCTCAGCTCGGACGCCCAACGCACCCGAGCCACGGCCGCACCGCTGGCCGAGCGCCTGGGGCTGCAGGTCGAGGCCGTCGGCTTCGGACCGGGCGGGCTGGCCGCCCATCGGCAACAGTTGCTTGCGCGTGTGCAAGCCTTGGAGGGCGGTGTGCTGGTGGTGGGTCACAGCAACACCGTGACCGAGTTGGCCGCTGCCCTGGGCGTCCCCAAGCCCTTGCCGCCCTGCGAAACCCGATTCGGACTGGCCTGGGTGGTACTGCCCCAGACTGAAACACCGCCGCGCCTCTTGAGCCTGCGCTACGGCGAGCCGGATCCCATCCACGAGCCGAATGCCATTGGTGAGCCGAATGTCGATAAGACCTGCCAATGACTTTGCGCGGCATGGCAGCATGCCGCCCCAATGAAAACCGCTGACGACCGGCCCAAGGCCAAATCCCCAGCCGCCCTGGGTGGCTTGCTGCCTTTTCTGCGCCCGTACCGGGGTCGCATTGCGCTGGCTGCCCTCTTCCTTTTGGGGGCGGCGCTCACCACCCTGCTCTTTCCGGTCGCGCTGGGGCGGCTGGTGGATGCGGGCTTTCTGCCGCAGGACCGCAGCGCCCAGCTGATGGCGCTGCGCCAGCACTTTCTGCTGCTGTTTGCCGTGGGCGTGGCCTTGGGCCTGTTCGCCGCGGCGCGCTACTACATGGTGACCTGGCTGGGCGAACGCATCACGGCGGACCTGCGTGCGGCCGTCTACCGCCATGTGATCCAGCACAGCCCGGGCTTCTTTGAGAGCACCCGTACCGGCGAGGTACTCAGCCGCCTGACCACCGACACCACCCTGGTGCAGACCGTGGTGGGCTCCTCGCTCAGCATGGGTCTGCGCAATGCGTTGATGGCCATCGGCGCCCTGCTGATGCTGGTGGCCACCAACCCGGTGGTGATGGGCCAGGTGCTCGGCGCATTGGTGCTGGTGCTGGCGCCCACGCTGATCTGGAGCCGCCGGGTGCGTTCGCTCAGCCGCGACAGCCAGGACAAAGTGGCCGATGCCTCGGCCATCGCTGGTGAGGTGCTCAACGCCATTCCGGTGGTGCAGAGCTATGCCCAGGAACCGCGCGAGGCCGCGCGCTTTGCCAGCGCCACCGAGGCGGCCTTTGCCACCGCCAAGCGGCGCGCCAAGATGCGCGCGCTCTTGGTGGCCTTCGTCATCGTGGCCAATTTCGCCGCCCTGCTTTGGGGCCTCTACCAGGGCACCGAGGCGGTGGTGGCCGGGCGCATCAGCGCCGGGCACCTGAGCCAGACCGTGGTCTATGTGGTGCTGCTGCTGAGCTCAGTGGCGGTGCTGGCCGAGGTCTGGGGCGATCTGCTGCGCGCGGCCGGCGCCACCGAGCGCCTGATGGCGCTGCTGCACAGCCGCTCACCCGTGCAGCCCAGCGCCCATCCCCAGCCCTTGCCGCCGGCCCATGGAGGCGCCCACCTGATCTTTCAGGACGTGCGCTTCAGCTACCCCAGCCGGCCCGACACCCTGGCCCTGGCCGGGCTGGACTTTGAGCTCAAGCCCGGCGAGACCGTCGCCCTGGTCGGAGCCAGCGGCGCCGGCAAGACCACGGTGTTCCAGCTGGTGCAGCGCTTTTACGAAGCCAAGAGCGGGAGCATTGCGCTCGATGGCGTTCGCATCGATCGACTGGACCTGCACGCCCTGCGCGGCCGCATCGGCCTGGTGCCGCAGGACGCCGTGCTCTTCAGCACCAACGCGCTGGAGAACATCCGCTATGGCCGGCCCGAGGCCAGCGAAGCCGAGGTCATCGCCGCCGCCCGCGCCGCGCAGGCGCATGACTTCATCAGTGCCCTACCCCATGGCTACCAGACCTATCTGGGCGAGCGTGGCGTGCGGCTCTCGGGCGGGCAGCGCCAACGCATCGCCATTGCGCGGGCCATCCTGAAGAACCCGCCGCTGCTGCTGCTGGATGAGGCCACCAGCGCACTGGACGCCGAAAGCGAGCGCCTGGTGCAGGCTGCACTGGACGCCGCCATGGCCGGGCGCTCGACCCTGGTGATCGCCCACCGCCTGGCCACCGTGCAGCATGCCCACCGCATCCTGGTGCTGGAACAAGGGCAGGTGGTCGAGTCCGGCACCCACGCCGAGTTGATGGCGCAGGGTGGCGTGTATGCCCGGCTCGCCGCCCTGCAATTCGCACGCGCATAATTCATGCGCATACGAACTGGAGTCCATCATGCTGCGCCTTGACGACGCCCCCAAACGCGCCACCAACCTCACGCTCAACAGCCGCGTGCTGGATGCCGCCAAGGAGTTGGGCATGAACATCTCGGCCACGGTGGACGAGCTCTTGGCCGCCGAGGTCAAGCGCCGTTACTGGGAACGCTGGAATCAGGATAACCAAGGCGCGATCGAGGACTACAACGCCCGCATCGAGCGCGAGGGCCTGCCGTTGGCGCGCTACCGCAGCTTTGCGCGGGAGGCTGATTGAGTGGCGCGCTACGACGTCTATGCCAACCCGGAGGCCCAGGAGCGCGCTCGCATCCCTTACCTGCTGGATTTGCAGAACGACTACATCAGCGGCCTGGCCACCCGGGTGGTCATCCCCTTGCGGGCCGAGAACCAGTTTGGCCGCCCGGCCAAGGGACTGAACCCGGTCTTTCTGGTGCAGGAGCAGGCCGTGGTGCTGGACACCGCCGCCCTGGGCGCCCTGCCCGCCCACCTTCTGCGCAAGCCCATACTGAGCCTGCGCGCCCAGGCCGCCGTGATCACGGCCGCCCTCGACACCCTTTTTGGCAGTTTCTGACTGGCAAGCCCTAATGACCCGCCCCATCCGCTCCACCTTTGAAGACTTCATGCGCCATGTTCACGAGACGGGTGTGCTGAAGAGCGACCGCACCGGCACCGGCACCCGTTCCGTGTTCGGCTACCAGATGCGTTTTCCGCTTGAAGAGGGCTTTCCGCTGGTCACGACCAAGAAGGTGCACTGGAAGAGCGTCGTGCTGGAGCTCTTGTGGTTCCTACGCGGCGACAGCAATGTGAAGTGGCTGCAGGAGCGCGGCTGCACCATCTGGGACGAGTGGGCGCGGGCCGATGGCGAGCTGGGCCCGGTCTACGGCGTGCAATGGCGCAGCTGGCCCAAAGCAGGGGGCGGACACATCGACCAGATCGCCGAGCTGATCGCGCAGATCAAGGCCAACCCCGACAGCCGGCGCTTGATCGTCAGCGCCTGGAACGTCGCCGACCTGCCTGAAATGGCCCTGATGCCTTGCCACGCCCTGTTCCAGTTCTATGTGGCCGACGGCAAGCTCAGTTGCCAGCTCTACCAGCGCAGCGCTGACATCTTCCTGGGCGTGCCCTTCAACATCGCCAGCTACGCCCTGCTGACACACATGATTGCCCAGCAATGCGATCTGCAGGTTGGGGACTTCATCTGGACCGGCGGCGACTGCCACCTCTACAGCAACCACACCGAGCAGGTCGAGACCCAGCTGGCGCGCCAGCCCTACCCCTTCCCCACACTGCAGATCAAACGCCGCCCCGTCTCCATCTTCGACTACGAATTCGAAGACTTCGAGCTGCAGGACTATCAGCATCACCCCTTGATCAAGGCCCCCGTCGCGGTATGACGCAGTTGGTGTTGGTCGCGGCCCAGGGCCGGAACCGGGAGCTGGGCGCAGGCAATCAGCTGCTCTGGCACATTCCCGAGGACCTGGCGCACTTCAAGGCCCTGACCCTGGGTAAGCCGGTGCTGATGGGCCGCAAGACCTGGGAGTCCCTGCCGCCGCGCTTTCGACCCTTGCCCGGGCGGCGCAACCTGGTCCTGACACGCGGCGGGGCGATTGAAGGTGCGGAGGTCGTGCGCTCGCTGGACGAAGCCCTGGGCTTGCTGGGCGATGCCCCCGAGCTCTGCATCATCGGCGGCGCCGAGGTCTATGCCCTGGCCCTGCCGCGTGCACAGCGCATCGAGCTGACCGAGGTGGATGCCGAATTCCCGCAGGCCGACTGCCACTTCCCGGCCCTGGGGCCTGAGTGGCTGGCGGCGCCGGCCGATTGGCAAGGCCAGACGTTGCGCTGGCGCTTTCGCAGCTACCGACAGAACTGAGTCATGCCACCGCGTGCAACTGCGTACCCACGCTGCCACTGGTAGCCAGCTGAGGTGCGGCCTGAGGCAGGGCGGACAGCAACTGGCTGACCTGACTTTCCTGGTTCTGCATCGCCATCTTCATGACCTTGATGGCCGCCACGCTTTGGACGGTGCCGGCTTCCATGCTGGAGGCGGCGTTGACGGCAGGGATCGGGTTCATGACGGCTCCTAGGGTTCAGGGGTTCATCGGCCACCCGCCGCCAAACTGAAGCTCCCACCAGGCATCGCCCTGTGACGCCCTTCACGCGGGCTTGAGGATCTTCTCCACCGCATTGGGCCGCAGCCGGAAGGCATCCGGCATCCCCGACCCCAAGAGCGGACGCAGATAGAGCCGGAAGGCATCGGTCACATCGGTGCCACTGGGGCTCAAGAATTCATCCTCCATCGTGCGTGTCTTGCCGGCCACGGCTTCGAGCGGCAGCAATTCATAGTCGGCCGAATAAAAGCCCGTGCGCTTGATGGCGACGGAGCCGTCACGCAGTTCACCTCGGTCGCCCCACATGGCGTACTGCACCGCCTTCTCCCCCACCTCGCGCGCCTCGCGCTGGTCCACATCGCTCACGCAACCCACAAAGCTGCGCTGCAGATAGCCAAAGGTGTCGCCACGCACCCGCTTGATCTTGAGCTTGGCCTTGATCTCCTCGCACAGCAGATCGGCCAGCGCGCCGCTGCCACTGAGCTGCACATTGCCATGCGCATCGCGTTCCAGGTCTTTGGACAGATCTTGGGCCAGACGGGCCAGGATGGGCGTACCCGCCGCATCGTGAATGCCTTCGCTCACCGCAACCACGCAGCGGCCAAAGCGATCCATGGTGGCTTTCACATCGAGCAGAAAGCGCTCGAGGTCGAAGATGCGCTCGGGCACATAAATCAAATGCGGGCCGTCATCGGGGAACTTCTTGCCCAGTGCCGCCGCGGCCGTCAGGAAGCCTGCATGCCGCCCCATCACCACACCCACGTAGACGCCCGGCAGGGCCGCGTTGTCCAGATTGGCCCCTGCAAAGGCCTGAGCCACGAAGCGGGCAGCACTGGGAAAGCCCGGCGTGTGGTCGTTCAGCACCAGGTCGTTGTCGATGGTCTTCGGGATGTGGATGCAGCGCATCGGGTAGGCCGCACGGCGCGCCTCTTCAGCCACGATGCGCACGGTGTCCGAGCTGTCGTTGCCGCCGATATTGAAAAAGTGCTCGATGCGGTGCGCGCGCAGCACCTTGAACATCTCCTGGCAATAGGCCAAATCGGGCTTGTCGCGCGTGCTGCCCAGGGCTGCCGCCGGGGTGTTGGCCACCAGTTCCAGGTTGTGGCTGGTTTCCTGGGTCAGGTCGACAAATTCTTCGTTGACGATGCCACGGACGCCATGGCGCGCACCGTAGACGCGCTGGATGCCCAAATGACGGCGCGCTTCCAAGACCACACCCACCAGACTCTGGTTGATCACCGCGGTCGGGCCTCCGCCTTGCGCCACAAGAATCTTGCCGGAACCGTTCATCGCCAACTCCTGCAGCACCAGCTGCGACACCATCCTAGCCAAGCAGGCTGCAAGAATGCGCGGCTTTTCGGCCTCCGCCCGACGGTGGTCCCAACAAAATCAAGGAGAAGAACAATGCGAGCCCTTCAATCGCTGCTGCTGTGTTCCATGGCTTTGAGCGTCTCACCCTTGTGGGCGCAGAACGCGGTGCCGCTGGACGCTGCCAAGCACCCCTGGAGCACGCCGGCTCCTCGTGGACTCAAGGCTGCACACTTCACCAACATCAGTGACGGGGCCCGCATCGAGACGCCCTTTCTGCTGAAGTTCGGCCTCACCGGCATGGGCCTGGCCCCCATCACCAAGGAACAAAAGGGCACCGGCCACCACCATCTGCTGATCAATCGGGAGCTGCCGCTGGATCTGACCCAGCCCCTGCCCTTTAACGACCAATACATCCACTTCGGCAAGGGACAGATGGAGAGCGTGCTGACGCTCAAGCCGGGCGATTACACCCTTCGGCTGGTGCTGGCCGACCACCGCCATGTGCCTCACTTCGTGTACAGCAAGCCGCTGCGGGTCAAGGTCACCGCGCACCATGCCGATGTGCCACCCGACAGCCTGGGACAGGCGGGCGTTTCTCTCTGGCTTCCCAAGGCCGAGGTGGCGCCGGGCATCCCGGTGCAAGTGCTCTTCCATGCCAGCAAGCTGAACGTGTCGCACCATGCCCTGCAGTCCACAGGCACCGGCCACTTTCGCTTGACGCTCAAAGACGGAGCCGGCCGCAGCGAATCGATGGACTTCCGCGAAGGACAGACCGAAGCATGGCTCAAGCCGCCGCGCGGCCAGTATCAACTGCGAGTGGATTTCATGGACAACGTCGAACCGGGCCGGGTCCTGCACAGCAGCTCACCGGTGACCCTCAAGGTCGGCGCCTGATCGCAGGGCACGTCATGCAACTCGCCACCTGGAACGTCAATTCCCTGGCCGTGCGCCTGCCCCAACTGCTGGAGTGGTTGGTCGGCAACCCGTTTGACGCCTTGGTCCTGCAGGAGACCAAGCTCACCGACGACAAGTTCCCGCGCGCAGAGATCGAGGCCGCCGGCTACCAGGTCAGCTTCTTTGGGCAGAAGACCTATAACGGTGTGGCCCTGCTGAGCCGCGCCGCGCACAGCGAGGTGGTCTTCAACATCCCCGGCTTTGCCGATGAGCAGGCGCGCGTGATTGCCGCCACGGTCGGCGGCATCCGTGTTGTGGGGGGCTACTTCCCCAATGGACAGGCGCCCGGAAGCGACAAGTTCGCCTACAAGATGGGCTGGCTGCAGGCTCTGCAGGACTGGCTGCGCCAAGAGCTGACCGCCCACCCGCAATTGGTGCTGATGGGCGACTTCAATATCACCCCAGAAGATCGCGACGTCTACGATCCCATCGCCTGGTACGGCCAGATTCACTGCACACCCGAGGAACGCGCTCATTTCCGAGCGCTGCTGGACCTGGGCCTGGTGGACGCCTTCCGCCTGTTTGAGCAGCCCCCCAAGAGCTGGAGCTGGTGGGACTACCGCAACCTGGCCTTCCGCAAGAACCAGGGCCTGCGCATCGACCACATCCTGGTGAGCACCGGCCTGAAAGATCGCGTACAGGCCTGCGTGATTGACAAGGCGCCGCGCAAAAACGAGCGCCCCAGCGATCACGCCCCCGTCGTCGTCACCTTGAAAGACTGAAACCATGAACACCCAAGCCGAGGACACCCTGACGCAATGGCTGGCAGCCGAAGAAGCGGTGCGTCAGCGCCAGCGCGCCCACGCCCAGCCCACCTTTGGCGAACCCCTGAAGCCCGAGCAGGTGCAGCATCTGACCGGCCTGCAAGCCTTGCAGGCCATGCTGGCCGGCGAATTGCCGGCGCCGCCCATCGCGCACACCCTGGACTACCTGCTGATCGAGGTCGCCGAGGGCCAGGCCGTCTTCCAGGGTGAACCGCTTTGGCACCACTACAACCCCATGGGCGGTGTGCATGGCGGCTGGTTTGCCACCTTGCTGGACTCGGCCCTGGGCTGCGCGGTCCACACCACCATGGGTGTGGGCGAGCGCTACACGACGCTGGAGTTCAAGCTCAATTTGGTGCGTGCGCTGCGCGAGGGAGAGCCCCAACGGGTGCGTGCCATCGGTCGGGTGCGCCACCGGGGCCGCCAGATGGCCACGGCCGAGGCCGATCTGGTCGGACCCGATGGCAAGCTCTACGCACACGCCAGCACCAGCTGTCTGGTGATACCGGCTGCCTAAGGCAACGCTGAACAAGTCCCTGCGGGCGCGCCGCGACTTTTCGGGATGCTTGGCCAAGGCGCGAGCCGCAGCTCAGGCTGGTGGCCTGAGCAAGGCTTGCAACGCCGGCCAGCGCCCGAAAAGTCGATGGCCCGCAAGGGTTTGCGCGATAACCGGCCGGCTCGGTCGTTGGCGCACTCGGCTGTCGGGCCACCAGCCCGACCTTCGCGCGCCGCCTACGATCCGGCCGGTTCTCGCGCAAACGCGTCCCGCGAGGACTTGTTCAGCGTTGCCCTAAGGTGTTACTGCGCCGCCAACCGGCGCGCGCAAGTGCCGTCCTCTTCGCTGCAGAACGAGGCCACCAGGGCCTCGTCGACCGCCTGACCCGGCAAGGGCAGTTCCTCATTCGTCCAGCGCTTGACCAGACTGCCGTTGGCCTCGCCCACCTGGATGGGCCGCAGATAGGCACGGCGGTGCTGCATGCTGCGGCCCTCACCGGTGTAGCTGGGTCCATTGGCCACCAGACGGCTTTCGCCCATGGACCAAGGCTCCACATAGGCATTGGCCAGCGCGTCCACGCGGCGGAAGTAGGCACGGGCCTCTTCGGCGGCCAATTTGCGCCGCACGGTGCGGTTCATGAGGCCCTGCAGCGCATCCAGTTCGGCATCACTCGGCGTTGCCGCCTGCGCCAGGCGTTCCTGCCAGGGCCCAAAGCGCTCGGGCTCGGCAATGTCGGCCGGCAGGGCCTGCAGCATGGCCCGCACCACCGCATGGTGGGGCGCCACCGCGGTGGCCACGCCGCGCTCCACTTGTTGGTGCGGACAGCGGATTTCCACCAGGCGCGGCTTTTGCGGGCTGCTGCAGCCATCGTGGTGGTAGTACTCGCCCTGGCTCAGCCGCCCCTTGCTGGAGCGGCCGCGCACGTCCCGGTAGCTTGGGTGCTCCGTCCTCACGTTCAGGCAGACCACCAATCCGGTCTGGTCCACCACCTGCAAAAAGGCCTCACGCCACTGGGGCGCGAGCAGTTGCTCATGCAAATAGTCCTCGCTGCCCGATGAGGGCTCGCCAGGGCCTTCAATCACCAACACAAAGGGCTTGGGGCGGCGGACGCGCCATTCCCGGTCGGCAAAGGTCCAGATCTCAGAAGTTGAATGCGCAGGCATGGGCGCATTTTCGCTGCGGGTTCAGGAGTGGATGCCCTCGGGGTGCTGCTGGCCGGCATCGCCGATCTCATCCCACTCCGCCCGGGAATCGACCCAGATGTGGTGCGCCACGCGCAGGCCCACAGTCTGTTCATCCAACGCACCCGCGGGAATGAACATGCGTTCGGCGTCATTCGATCCTGGCAGGCGTGCGCCGCAATGGCGGCAGAACCAGGTCTGCCAATCTGCACCGGGCTTGCGCCAGGTGGCAACTTGGTCTTCGCCCTGCAACCAACGGAATTGCGCATTGGGCAGCACCAAAACGGCGACTCCATTGCTGCCACTGGAGCGTCGACAGATCGAGCAATGGCAAACATAGACATCCGGCCGCGTGACCTCGATGGCAAAACGCACCGCGCCACAACTGCATCCACCTTCCAACATGGCTGCTCTCCCAAGTAAACCCGGTCCCGCCCACGCGCTGGCGCCCCTACCATCGCGGCGCCTGAACTGGAGCTCGCATGGCCTCACCCTTCCGCCCCGCCCTGGACCTGCTGGCAATGTACGCGGCCTATCACCGCGACCGCCGCAACATCGCCACGCACTTTGTCGGCATTCCGCTGATCGTCTATGCCGTGGCCGTGCTGATGGCCCGACCGGTGTGGGAGCTCGGTGGCGTGATGCTGGCGCCCATTCACGGCCTATTGCTGCTCACCACCCTGTGGTACCTGACCCGTGGCGAGTTCGTGTTGGGCGTGGCCACCAGCGCTGTTAATGCCCTGCTGGCCTGGGCTGCGCTGCCGCTGGGGGCCTTGCCCACCGCCGAGTGGCTGGCCTGGGGCCTGGGCCTCTTTGTGCTGGGCTGGGTGATCCAGTTCGTTGGCCACAAGTACGAGGGGCGCAAGCCCGCCTTTGTGGACGACTTGGTAGGCTTGCTGGTCGGCCCCATGTTCGTGGTGGCCGAAGCCCTGTTCGCGCTGGGATGGGGCAAGCCGCTGTTGACCGCCATTGAAATGAGGGTAGGGCCCACCCGCTCGGCCGCCTGAGATCACTCAGAATCGCTCCCTTTTGAATCGGGGCCCAGCCCCAAGGGAGCGAACGATGAACACCCCCATCAAGGCCGGCGTGGCCGTGGCCGCACTGGCGGCCCTTTGGGCCGCAGGCACCGCCTACAGCGGCAAGCAGTTGCAAACCGAGCTGCTGGCGCAAGCCGAGGGCTGGAAGGCCCAGGCCAACAGCCCGCTGCGCGTGACGCAGATCGACTACCAAAAGGGCTTTGCCAGCTCCACCCGCACCCTGCACGTCCAGTTCGGTTGCATGAACAACGCCGAAGGCAGCCCCGAGCCGCTGAAGCTGACCTGGCGCGACCGCATCCAGCACGGCCCCCTGCCCGGCTTTGGCGCCCCTGGCGCAGCGCGCATCGAAAGCGAGCTGCTGCTGAGCGAGGCCCAGGCCCAGGCCCTCAAGAAACTCACCGGCTTGGACAGCCTGCCCATCGCCCTGAGTACCTTGGTGGGCTTTGGCGGCAACACCGACACCCGCATTAGCGTCCCGGCCTTCTCACTGCAGCCCGACGCCAACAGCCAGTTCCACCTCAAGGGTCTGCAAGCGCGTGTGCAACTGGCCCGCGACGGCAGCGCGCACTTCGAAGGCGACCTGCCGGGCTACGAGCTCCATTCAGCCCAGGGCGGCGTGAAGGTGCTGGTCAAGGACGCGCACTTTGAAAGCGCCGGACTGGCCCCGCTGTGGTGGGCGTTGACCGGCAAGGGTCAAGGCCGCATTGGTCAGATCAGCCTGCAGGGCACGGGCGCCGATGGCAAGCCAAGCACCCTGTTCTCGATCGACGGCCTGACCTACACCCAAGATGGCCAGATCAAGGACCAGCTTTACAGCGCGCAGATGCAGTTGCAGGGCAAGGGTCAGGTCGGCGGCATGGCGCTGGACGCGGTGTCCATGAAGATGCGCATGGAGCGCCTGCACACCGCGCCCTATCTGGCCCTGGTGCAAGCCGCCATGACCCAAGGCTGCGCGGTGGGGGACGACCCCAAGGCGCAGTTGGAGGCACTGACCGCCCCGCTGCTGCAACTACTGCCCCACAACCCGCTGATGAGCGTCGATGAGATCAAGCTCAGCCTGGGTGGCAAGAGTGCCCAGTTCAGCTACAGCGTGGGCACCCAAGGCGTGACGGCCGATGACCTGAAGGCACCGGCCATGGCGCCCGTGCTGATGAAGAAGGCCGTGTTCAAGATGGGCGCCCAAACCAGTGCCGAGTTCATTCAGCAATTGGCCAAGGCCAGCGGCAAGGAATTGCCACCCGAGGCACTGGCGCAGCAGATCGAGATGGCCGTGAACCAGGGCTTTGTGCAGCGCCAGGGCGATAAATTGGCGGCCGAGGTGGAGTGGAAGGCCGGCGCGATGCTGCTCAACGGCAAGCCGATGCCGCTGCCGGGTCTGAGCCAGCCGCAGCCACAGCCCGAACTGGAAGCGGCGCCCGCGCCGCAGTAACTCAGAGCCGTTCGATCACGGTGGCGGTGCCCATGCCGCCGCCGACGCACAGCGTGATGCAGGCCAGGCGCTGATCGCGCCGCTCCAGCTCATCCAGCGCCATGCCCACCAGCATGGCGCCGGTGGCGCCCAGGGGGTGGCCCAGCGCAATCGCCCCGCCGTTCACATTGACCCGCTCGGGGTCGATGTCCAGGGCCCGCATCGTCTGCAGGGGCACGGTGGCAAAGGCTTCGTTGATTTCCCACAGATCGATGTCGGCGGCGCGCAGCCCGGCCCGCGCCAGGGCCTTTTGAACGGCCGGTGCCGGCCCCGTGAGCATCAAGGTCGGCTCGCTGCCCACCGACGCCAGCGCGCGAATGCGCGCCCTGGGCCGCAAGCCGGCGCGCTGACCGCCGGCCTCAGAGCCCACCAGCAGCAGCGCGGCGCCATCGACGATGGCCGAGCTGTTGCCGGCATGGTGCAAGTGCTGGATCGCCCCGACCTCGGGGTAGCGCAGCAGTGCCCGTGCATCCAGCCCGGCCTCTCCCATCTTCTGAAATGAAGGGCGCAGCCCCCCCAGTGCCTCCAGCGAGGCATCGGGCCGCACGGCCTCATCGGTGGCCAACAGCAGCTGACCCTGTTCGTCATGCACCGGCACCAGGCTGCGTGCAAAACGCCCCTCAAGCTGGGCCTGGGCAGCCCGCTGGTGTGAGCGCAGGGCCCAGGCGTCGAGTTGCTCGCGGCTGAAACCCTCGCGGGTGGCGATCAGATCGGCGCTGATGCCCTGGGGCACAAAACCCAGCTCGCGAATGGCCCGCTCATCCAGTAGCCAGGCGCCACCATCACTGCCCATGGGCACGCGGCTCATGCTCTCTACGCCACCGGCCACCACCAATTGCTCGCCGCTGCCACAGGCCACCTTGGCGGCCGCAAGGTTCAGGGCCTCCAGCCCGGAGGCGCAAAAGCGCGACAGCGTGAGCGCCGGCACCTGCTGCGCCCAGCCCGCATCCAGCACCGCCGTGCGGGCAATGCAGCCGCCCTGCTCGGCCGTCTGCGTCACGCAGCCCAGCAGCACGTCGTCGACCAGGGCGGTGTCCAAGGCCCGGCGTTGGGCCAAGGCCTTCAGCACCGTACGCGCCAGCCACAGCGGAGTGACCGCGTTCAGCGCGCCGCCCTTGCCGCGACCGCGCGGGGTCCTCAGGGCATCAAAAAGATAGGCGTCCATTCAGACAATCCTCACATCGACCTTGAGGCCAGCTCTTTCATGATCTCGTTGGTCCCGCCATAGATGCGCGCCACACGGGCATCGGCCCACAGCTCGGCCACCGGGTACTCCAGCATGTAGCCATAGCCGCCGTGCAGCTGCAGGCACTCGTCCAGCAGCTGACAGGCCAGATCGGTGGTCCAGGCCTTGAGCAAGGCGGCGCGGGCGGCGTCGAGCTCGCCCTTCATATGGGCCAGGATGGCAGCATCGACGGTGGCGCGCGCCGCCAGCAGCTGGGCCTGAACCTCGGCCAGCTTGAAGCGGGTGTTCTGGAACTCCCACACCGACTTGCCAAAGGCGCGGCGCTCCTTGGTGTACTTCAGCGCCTCGGTCAGCCCGCGCTCCATGCCACCCACGGCCTGCACGGCGATCAAGAGCCGCTCCTGGGGCAGCTCCTGCATCAGCTGGAAAAAGCCCTGCCCCTCTTTGCCTTGCTCACCGCCCAGCAGGTTGTCTACCGGCACGCGCACCTCGTCGAAGAACAGCTCTGAGGTGTCCTGGGCGTGCATGCCGATCTTTTCCAGATTGCGCCCGCGCTTGAAGCCCGGCAGCAAATTGCCCTGGGCGTCTTCCACCTCTACGACCAGGAGGCTCACGCCCTTGGCACCCTGGCTGGGGTCGGTCTTGCACACCACCACGATCAGATTGGCGTTCTGGCCGTTGGTGATGAAGGTCTTGGAGCCGCTCAGCAAATAGTGGTCGCCGACTCTTCTTGCATGGGTTCGCACGCCCTGCAGGTCCGAACCGGCGCCTGGTTCGGTCATGGCGATGGCGCCGATCAGCTCCCCCGTGGCCATGCGCGGCAGCCAGCGCTGCTTCTGCGCCTCGCTGCCATGGTGCAGGATGTAGGGCGCGACGATGATGGAGTGCAGCCCGCCGCCAAAGCCGGAGATGTTGGCCTTGGACTGCTCCAGGGCCAGCACGACCTCGTGGCCAAAGTCGCCCCCGCCGCCGCCATAGGCTTCGGGCATGGCGGCGCACAAGAAGCCTTGCGCGCCAGCCTCTCGCCACGTCGAGCGCGGCATGCAGCCGGCTGCCCGCCATTCGGCCTGATGCGGCACCCAGCGCTCGGAATAGAAGCGCGCTGCGGCGTCAGCCAGGAGCTGGTGCTCCTCGCTCTGCCAGGGGGAGGGGAAGAGCGGGAGCATCGGTCAGACCTCTTAGTCGAAGTTCAGGGTGCGCACGCCCTCGGCGGCGCCGATCAAGGCCACCCGGGCCCGGTGACGGGCAAAGATGCCCACCGTCACCACCCCCGGCCATTGGCTGATCTCGGCTTCAAAAGCCAGCGGATCGGTGATCGCCAGCCCACGCACATCCAGGATGTGCTGGCCGTTGTCCGTCACACAGCCCGCGCGCAGGCTGGCCTGACCGCCCAACTCGGCAAAACGGCGGATGAGCTTGGGAGCGGCCATGGGGATGACCTCCACCGGCAGCGGAAAGCGCCCCAGCACCTCCACGCACTTGCTGGCGTCCGCAATGCAGACGAAGCGGTCGGCCAGATCGGCGACGATCTTCTCGCGGGTGAGTGCCGCGCCACCGCCTTTGATCATGTGGCCCTTGGGGTCGATCTCGTCGGCGCCGTCGATATAGGTCGAGAGCCGCTCCACGGCAGCGGCTTCCAGCACCGTGATGCCCGCCGCGCGCAGGGCCTGGGTCGAGCGCTCGGAGCTACTGACCGCACCGGCCAGCGGGATGCCACTGGCGGCCAGGGCGGCGATGAAAAGGTCCACCGTCGAGCCGGTGCCGACGCCCAGCACCGAGCCGGGCTCCACGTAGGCCAGCGCCGCTTGCGCGACCTGGCGTTTGAGTTCGTTTTGGTGTGCGGTTTTGTCCATGGGGCGGCATTGTGGGGGCTGAGACGGGCGATTTTGGCGAGCCGCCCTGGGCCTGCGCTGTCCACTCCAAGCGCCACTCCTGCTCGATCTGGGCGAGTCGGCCAGACTGGATCAACTGATTCAAGCCAGTTTCGAACTGGGCTCGGCGCTTCGCCCCCTCGGGATGGCTGCGTGAAAACACGGTGTAGGACTCGGTCACAGCAGCCGCCCCCACGGCGCGAAAACGTCCTCGCAACTCCGGATAGCGCGCGAGCAGCACGGCCACATTGGCCTCGACCGCCATCACATAGTCCACGCGGCCGCGCAAGAGCATGCGAAAGCTGTTCTCGTCCCGCAAGCCGACCACGCGCACGATGCGCGGATTGCCGTCGAAATCGGGGCCGTACTCATAGCCGTGGGTCACTCCGACACGCCGCCCCTCCAGGTCGACGGGCCGCAGCCCCGTCTGTTTGGAAGCCGCCAAGGCATAGATGCTGGACTGCACGCGAAACATCGCCGGGCTGTGCCAAAGATAGTCGGCCTCCAGGCCGGCATGGCGCAGGGTGTTGAAGCAGGCCACCAACTGGCCCGCCTTGGTGCGCGCCATGCAGCGCGCATAGGGCATGACCTCAAAACGCACCCCGACCCCGACCTGCTCAAAAGCGGCCCGCACCAGGGTCGGGGTCAGCCCGCGCAACTCGCCGTCCACCACGCCGGCATAGGGATACCAATCGTCCTCGGCGCCAATCACCACTTCATCGGCTGCGACCCCGAGTGGAAGCCAGACGCCCAACAAGATGGCCCAGAGCAAACGCAAGCCGCACCCCCGGGCCCGCGCCGGCGAGCCCTGCGGCTTGATTGTCCTCAGGCCGTCTGCGCGAAATGCCCGTGGAAACCCAGTGGCGCCCAGTAAGGCAACCACACCGTGGCCAAGGGGCCGGCCGAAATGGCCTCGGCGTCGAAGATGGTGCAAAAGGTCTTTTGGCGCCGGCTGTCAAAGCCCGTGCCCACCAGCCAGCCCTGCCCTTCGCGTCGAGTGCCGGGCTTGGGCACCAGCAATTGCTCCTCCACCATCACCCCAGGGCCGAAATCGAAGCGCTCGGTCAGCCCGCGCGCCAGGTCCAGGCTCAGCAGCGCGCCATGGCCCCAGGTCGCGGCGCGCGCCTCCGGGTAGTAGACGTAGCGGTTGCGCCGCGCCACCACGCGCGGATCGACCTGCGGGAACTCCACTTGCTCGCTGCGGCGTTCGATGTCGACACGGCGGCGAATCAGGTCGATCTGCAACAGGCGTGGGTGGGACGCCGCCAGCTCTGGCGAGGCCTGCCCTTGCAACATGCGGTTGAACTCGCCGCTCAGGAAGCGCTGATGGTCGGTGTGCACATAGTCCAGCCGGATCACGCCCTGGCCGTCGTCCCACGCATTGCCAATGTGGAACAGCAATTCCGCCGGCATCTCGAGCTGTGCCTTGATGCTGAGATCGGCCTTGTCGATCACCACCACCCGGTTGGCGCCCCCCTCCTGCCAGCGCATCGCCCCCACGAAGGAGCGGCCCGCCTTCAGAGCCTCGCGGTCCAAGGCCAGCGGCGGAAGCAGGAAGACGATGAAGTGCTCGGTGACCGCGAAGTCGTGCACCATGGGGGCGCCGGGAAGGTCCAGGACGGCGCTGCGTTGCAGTTGCCCGTCGGCGCCAATCTGGTAGAGCGCCAACTTGCCCATGAAGGTGCCGAAGTTCCACAGCGTGCCCGCATGGGGCCCCTGGAGCTCACGCTTGGGATGGGCGCTGAAGGGCATGCCCTTGAGCTCGGGCGCCCAGGCTTTGGGGCCCAGGGTGTGCAGGCTGTCGGGATCCAGCTCATAGGCCGAGCCGCCTTCCCACAACGCATACAGCTTGCCGCCTTGGAGCATGACGCTGGTGTTGGCGGTGTTGACGTCGTCCGATGCTCTCAGCGGCCGCTTGGCCCTTAACGCCGTGCCGAAGGCCGGCAACAGAAACTCGCCAGCGTCCTGTTCCAGTTCGAACTTGCGCGTGCGAACAAAGCGGGCTTGATGGCTCACCCCTTGCGGGCCGAAGCGCCAAGCCTGCAGCAATCCGTCGCCATCGAACCAGTGCGCGTAGCGCTGCCCGCCGCGTTCAAACAGACCCGGGCCATTGCGATAGAGGGTGCCGCGCAGCCCGGCCGGGATACGGCCCTGCACGCGCAGGCCCTCGGCCAGGCGATCTTGGCCCTCCAGCCACCCGCGCAGCGGTTGCAATTCCGGCACCGTGCCAAAGGGGCCGGTGTAAGGCGCATCGGGAAGGGGCTGAGCGGCACCTGCGCGAGCCAAGCCCGCCGCGGCCAAGCCCCCACCGAGCAACAAATGACGACGACTGAGCATGGTGCGGACTCCGGCTCAGTTCAGGGTCAGCTTGGCCTTGGTGACGCCGGTCACTGTGATCTTGGCGGCCTCGAAGTTGGGCGGGCCGAAGCTGCCGGCGGCGTCGCGGCTGAAGCCATAGGGTTCCACCGGCATGCCCATGGCGTTTTTGTCCATGCGGCCGTTGCCATTGAGGTCCTGCAGCGCGCTGATGGCCACCACCGCGCCTTCGGGCAGGTCGGCCAAGGTCACGGTCACGCTGCCGGCCTCGGCCTTGGCGCGGGCGCCGGTCAAAGGCGCGCCACGCAGCCAGACTTCGGCGCGATCGTAGACAGCGATCAGCAGATGGCCTTCGGCGGCCTTGATGCCCTCGATCGTCAGTTCCAGGCTGGCCGCCTGGGCCGTGCCCGAGCCCAGGGCGGCGGCAAGCATCAGGGAGCGAGTGAGCGGGTGCTTGAACATGTCAGATTCCATCGGTGAGGTTGCGATGGACGGCATGTTCCCGGCGCCCGCTTGCCCCCACCAGGGCGCTGCGACCGACGGGGCTGGTGCGGCGCGAACGGTGCGCAGGTGGCGGCAGCCGGGCGCTTACTGACGCGTCAGAGCCAGCACCGCCCCGCCTTGCTTAAGCGTGACGCTCAGGGCCTTGTCGGGCTCGGCCGAGAAACTCAGCCGCGCATCCACCTCCACCACCTGCAGCTCGCGGGCCGACTGGGCCGTGAGCGACACCACCGGCTGACCCGGCACTTGACCTTTGAGTCGCCCCTGCTCATCCAGGAAGATGCGCATGCGGATCTGCGCTCCGACGTACTCCCCCACCAGGGCCTGCAGTTCGGCAGGCTTCAGCGCCACAGCGAGCTGTTGGGGCAGCTCTGCCACTTTGGCCCAGCGGTCGGCTTGGCCCTCGGCATCGGGGTAGTAGGCCAGGGTCGCCCCTTGGGCGCTGCGCTCGATCTGAGCCTGCGCCACCGACCCCTCAAAGGCGAAGCGGTCGCCGCCCAGCGGCGTGAGCTTGATGGGGCGCGAGCCCGTGCGCGTGCTGGTGAGCACACCGTCGATCACGCGCAAGGTCCGGCTGAGCTTGCCACCGTCGGCGGAATAGACGCCCTCGTAGGCCTGCAGCGCACCCGAATCCAGCTTCACGGGTCGGATCGCGGGATAGGGCTTGCCCAGGGCCTTGGCGGCCAGCTTGCGGGCGATCAGGTCCAGACTCAGGCCCGCGCTATCGCTGTTGGAGAGCAGGGCCACGGTCAGCTGCGCCTCCGGCTGGTAAACCAGCAGAGTCGAAAAACCATGAATACCGCCCCCGTGCTGCAGCATCAACTGACCGCGCAGGCTGTCGGTGCCAATGCCAAAGCCATATCGCGCGCCCTGCGCCGCTCCCTCGGGCGTGACCATGCGCTGATAGCTGGCCGGCTGCAGCAGCTTGCCGCCGTGCAGGGCCTGATTCCAGCGCCACAGCGACTCCACATTGCCCACCAAGGCACCGGCCGCATGCGGCTGCGTCATGCTGACCAGACCGGCCGTGGCCAATTCACCCGACTCGCCGCGCGAGTAGCCCTGGGCCTGACCGGCAATCAAGCCCTGCTCGCCGGGGTAGCGCACGTCCACGCGCTGGGGCTTGAGCAACGCGGCGTCCAGGGTCTGATGCCAGGACTTGCCGCTCAGGGCTTCGATCACCGCCCCCACCAGCACATAACCGCTGTTGTTGTAGCGGTACTGCTGGCCGGGGGCGAAATCCACCGGCAGGTCCTTGAAGACTTTCACCAATTCCGCCGTGCTCAGCTGGGCGCGAATGGGGTTGACCATATAGCCCGCAATGCCGGTGTAGCTCTTGACGCCCGAGCTGTGGTTGAGCAACTGCGCCAAGGTGATGGCCTGGCCATTGGGGTAATCGGGCAGGAACTTGCTTAAGCGGTCATCCAGGCTGGCCTTGCCTTCGTCGATGAGCTTGAGCAAGGTGGCGGCCGCAAATTGCTTGGTGATGGAGCCCAGGCGCATGCGGTGTTCGGGCTTGAGTGGCACGCCCAGCTCCACCGAGGCCATGCCCCGAGCGCCCTGATAGAGCAGCTTGTCGCCTTGCGCCACCAGCAGGGTCAACCCCGGTCCGTCTTTCTTGATGCCCTGTTCGTCGAGCAATTGCTCGGCATAGGCCGACAGAGTCTGGGCCGGAGCCGCCAGGGCCGGGCTCAGGAGTACGGGGCTGAGAGCCAGGAACAGGGCATGGGGGAGGAAACGCGACATGGCGGGGTCCGATGAGAAGGAGGAAAAGCCGCGCATGCTGCCCAAAGGGGCCGCACGGAACCAATTCCAGCCGATGGGCCGGAGCGCGGCAGGTCTGAAATGCCGAGGCAGCCGACGAAGGGGGCATCGTTTGGGCCAGAATCCGCGCCCCACTCGAAATCGCCCGCTGCCCCGTGTTCAAGGCCCTGACCCTCTACCGCCTGCCCGCCCATGCCCAGCCCGACCCGGCAAAACTGGACGCGCAGCTTGCCACCCTGCCTTTCACGCCCTGCGGCGCCACGCAGCCGATTTCAGTGGGTTTTGTGCCACCCCGGGGCAAGGCCCATGGCCCGCTGGCCGAGTGGGTGAACGGCCATCTGCTGCTCAAGCTGCAGTTCGAGCAGCGCCTGCTGCCTGGCTCGGTGGTCAAGGAGCGCGTGGACGAACTGGCTGAGAAGATCGAGCAGGAAAGCGGCCGCAAGCCCGGTGCCAAGCGCCGCCGCGAGCTCAAGGACGAGGCCCTGCTGGACCTGCTGCCCCTGGCCTTCACCCGCACCACGGCGCTGCGCGTGTGGATTGCGCCCAAGCTCGAGCTGCTGGCCATCGACAGCACCACCGCCGCGCGCACCGACTCGGCGCTCTCGCTGTTGACCAAGGCCATCCCCAATTTGGCGCCTCAGCCCCTGATGACGGCCGAGAGCCCCGCCGCCTGCATGCGCGCCTGGTTGATGGATGGCGTGGCCCCGGCCGGGTTCGGCATCGGGCGTGACGCCGAATTGCGCAGCGGCGACACCCAGGCCAGCAGCGTGCGCTACACCCGCCACGGTCTGGACGGCGCCGATGTGCAGAACCACCTGACCGAGGGCAAGCAGGTGAAGAAGCTGGCGCTGAACTGGAAGGACCGACTGGACCTGGTGCTGACCGACGCCCTGCAGCTCACGCGCCTCAAGGTCGATGACGGCGCCTTCGAGCACGACGGCGTGCAGAACAGCGAAGAAGACCCCTTCGATGCCGACATGCTGCTGGCCACCAGCGAGCTCAGCGAGCTGCTGCCGGCCTTGTTCGAGGGTCTGGGTGGGCTGGTGGATGGCCTCGGCGGGGCCACCCTGGCTGCGCCGGCCCTGGCCGAGCCAACGGTGGCCGATGCCGGCAAGGCGCCCTGGGAGGAATGATCAGGGTTTGATCAATCCCGGGGCGTGGCACCCGCCAGCCGCGCCGCCGTGGCCTGCGCCTGCACGGCACGCGGGCTCTGGGTTTTGAGCCTGTGGTCGCTCCACACCTGCCGCCAGCGCCGCGCCCCGGGCGTGCCGTTCCACAGCCCCAAGGCATGGCGCATGGCCGGCGCCCAGGGCTGGCCCGCCTCCCAGGCGGTCTGCAATTGGGCGATCCAAGCCTCCTCCACCGCCTCGCGGCTTTGGACGCCGGGCGCCGCGCCCCAGAAGCGCGCATCCCAGTTCGCCATCGCCCAGGGCTCGTGATAGGCCAGTCGGCCCACCATCACGCCATCCACCGCCTCCAGCTGCTGCGCGATCTGCGCGTCGTCCTTGATGCCGCCATTGATGGCGATGGTGAGCTGAGGGAACTCAGCCTTGAGGCGATGCACGATTTCGTAGCGCAGCGGCGGGATTTCGCGGTTGTCCTTGGGCGAGAGCCCGTCGAGCCAGGCATTGCGCGCGTGCACGATGAAGACCTCGCAGCCGGCCGCCGCCACGGTGGCGACGAAATCGCGCACGAACTCATAGCTTTCCTGGCGGTCAATGCCGATGCGGTGCTTGACGGTGACAGGCAAGTCACAGGCGTCGCGCATGGCCTTGACGCAATCGGCCACCAACTGCGCCTCGCCCATCAGGCAGGCCCCGAAGGCACCGCGCTGCACCCGCGGGCTGGGGCAGCCGCAGTTCAGATTCACCTCGTCATAGCCCCACTGCTGGGCCAGCTTGGCGCACTGCGCCAAATCGGCCGGCTCACTGCCCCCGAGCTGCAAGGCCAGCGGATGCTCCACCTCGGCGAAGTCCAGATGCCGACCCTGGTCGCCATGGATCAAAGCCCCCGTGGTGACCATCTCGGTATAGAGACGGGTGTGACGGGTGATCAGACGATGAAACTGCCGACAGTGACGGTCGGTCCAGTCCATCATGGGCGCGACGGTCAGGCGCCAGGGCGAGAAACTCATGCGGAAAGCTCTGTGCAGGGGCCGGCATTATCCAAGCCGAACCGCCATCAACTGGACTCAGGGCGGCGGCTGGCGCAGGAGCGCATGCACATGGCGGATCGGCAGTGCATATGTGATGCCGGTGGGTGCCGACAGGGCCGACTCGCGGGTGCCCTTGGTGAGCACCATGTTCACGACCCCAATCACTTCGCCCGTGGCCACATCAAAGAGCGGTCCGCCGCTGTTGCCGGGGTAAGCCACGGCATCGAGCTGATAAATGTCGAAGCTGCCCTCGCGCAGCTGGCGCACCGCCGCCGGGCTGAGGGTCTGGGCACTGGCCTGCGGCAACACAATGCCAGTGACCGAGGCCACCACACCCCGGTGGGTGACATGGGCGAAGCCCAGCACGCCGCCAATGGGGAAGCCCATCAGCGCCACTTCGGCTCCTTCTCGCATCAGGGACTCACCGGCCAATCGCAGGCTCACCGGGGCGGGCGCGCCCTGCAGTGCCAGCAAGACCAGGTCATGCACACGGGCCAGGGCTTGGTTCTGCACTTCGCGCATCTCCCAGCGCCCCGGGCCGCGCCAGAGCTGCACGACCACGCGCCGCTCGCTGGCCAGGCTGGAGGGGTCGGGCAGCACATGAGCATTGGTGACGATGCTGCGGCCCTCGTTCACCACAAAACCGGTGCCGCGGAAGGTGAAGCGGGGGCTGTCGGTCTCGGCATAGGTGCCCACCAGCACCACGGCGGGTTTGGCGCTGGCAATCAGTTCAGGCAGTCCGGCGTGGAGCGCGGGACTCAGGCACAACAAGCCCGCCAGCGCAGCACGCCTATGCATGGTCAAGGTCCGATGCGGTGTGCCCACTCTCCAGGGCCGCCACGCAGCGGCGCCAGGCATCGTCCGCCTCGTCAATCTTGAAGCCGAAAAAGTGGCCGGCCTCACTGCCGATGCGGCGCACCACGCTGGCCTGTACCGTGCTGTGCTCGTGCCGGCCCAGTTGAATTTGCGCCTCACCCGCAGACCCGGTCGGCAATTCCTGCACGCAGCGCGCCTGAAAGCCGCCCAGCGAAAACTCGATCACATCCAGCTCAAAGACTTGGCCCCCCTCTTCTGCGCGCAACTGCAGGCGGCCGGGGCAGGAAATTGAGTGACGCTGATGCCGCCGCAGAGCCTGACCCAGCGGCACCTCGCCGCCTTCCAACATGGGCAGCACCCGACGGTACTCGGCGGTTTGGTAGATGGACCAGAGCAAGGCCTTCTTGCGATCGTCCAGTGCGTCCAGGGTTTGGGTGCGCTGATTGAAGAAGTGGTCCAACAACTCGGGCGTCATCACCGGGTCGTTGGTGGTGAAGTAGCGACGCTTGGGCAACTGGATATTGGCCAGGTTGCGGCGGAAGAAGTAGTCCGCCAGGTTCTTGCGCGGCTTGGCCCGGCCGTAGATCTTGTTGAACACGGCTTCCGCGGTCTGCAGATCCAGCGAGGCACCCACCGCGGGCGCGCCGTTGGCAAAGTCGTAGTTGCCCACCACCTGCTCTTGGAGGCGCACAAAGGCCAGCAGCGACTCATACATCTCGATGCGGTCCGGATTGACCGCGATCACGAGGTGCCGGGTGTCGAAGAAGCTCACGCAGTACTGGTGCATGAACTTCATCAGCGGAAACATGATGGCGCCCCCGGTCTTGCGGAAGTCCGGATGCACCGCCAAGGCTGAAATCTCGGCAATCTGCCCCTCGCGTGCGCGCACCGGGGCCAGGTCAAAGACCGACTGCAAAGGGAACCCGAACACCCCCTCACGGATCATCGACAGCGTGCCCACGACCTGGCCATCCCACTTGGCGCACAGGGTGGTGGTGGTGGGCAGGGCGTGATAGAGCGTGACACGCAAACCCGAGGGGTGGGGCTTCATGAAGCCTGCCCCCACATAAGCATCGTGCAGGATCTTGAAGCAGGCCTCCAACTCCTCGCGGGTCTCGGCCACCTTCAGCACCAAGCGGGCGTCCGGTTCAGGGTCGCAATCCACCATGCGGCGGAAAAGCGCAAAACGCTGCGAGCGCGGCAACAAAGCCAACAGATTGCGCAAGGCCTGGTGCAGGCGCTTGCGCCAACTGGAGCGGCGAATGCGGCTCACGCTCACACCCTCGTCACAGGGTGCTCAAAAGCTGACGCACCTCGGCCTGGCCGCCGTACTCGGCGCCCAGCTTTTGCACCGCCTGAAGCTCATCGCGCGCGGCTTGGGTCTGCTTGGCGGCGATCAACAGCTTCGCCAGCGCCACACGCCGGGCCGGGTTGCGTGAATCCAGCGCGACCACGCGCCGCTGAGTCTGCAGGGCGGCTTCATGCTGGCCCTGGCGCGACTGGATCTGGGCCTGGGTATCGAGGATCTCCGGCTCGCCCGGGCGCAGGGCCAGGGCCGACTCAATATGACTCTGCGCCTGTTTCAGATCACCGGCCTGCAAGGCCAACCACGCCAGGTTGTTGCGCGCGGCGGCGTTGCCCGGTTGGGCTTTGGCCACGGCCTGGTAGTGCTCTTGCGCCACGACCGCTTGCCCTTGCGCGAGCGCGATCAGGCCCAGTTGGCTGCGGAAGGCCCAGTCCTGCGGATGATCGGCCAACCACTGGCGAGCGAAGGACTCGGCATCGGCCGACTTGCCCGCCGCCAGCAGGCTGTTGTGCAACTTGCCGGCCACGTCACCCTGCTGGCCGCCACGCTCCAGCGCGCGCTTGTAGGCGGCGCGGGCGGCATCCCAATTGCGCAGGCTGTACTCCAGATCGCCTTCCAGCGCAAAGGCCAGCGCCTCGCGGCCAGGCTTGCCCTGCATCTCTTTCAATAGGCGGCGCGCCCCCGCTTCATTGCCAGCTTGGGCTTCCAGGCCGACCATCATGCGCAAGGTATCCACGCGATCGGGCTGCAGCTTTTGAGCCCGCTGGGCGGTGCTCAGCGCGGCTTTCAGATCGCCCAGGCTGACCTCTGCCTCGGCTTGACGCATCAACGCGGCTGCCGAGTTGGGTTTGGCCAGGACCAATTTCTTGAAGGTCTGGTGCGCGGCAGCGTGCTCTCGACCTTGCATCTGCAAAGAGCCCAGCATCTCCAACAAGCCGGCGTCCGTGGGCAATTGTGCGAGCGCTTCCTGTGCGGCCTGGATGGCGGCCACGGTGTCCTTGCGCTGCTGCACCAGACGCACCAGCACCAACTGGGCTTCACCCGACTTCGGGTTGTCGCGCACGATCTGGCGCGCAAAGGCGATCAGGTCGTCCGCCTTCTCGTTGGCATCGTTGCGTGCGGCCAGCCAACCCAGCTGGGCCTGCAAATTGCTCGGGTCGGCCTTGGCCACCGCTTGCAAGCGCGCCAGGGCCTGAGCGGGCTGCCCATCGGCGCGATCCAGCCGCGCCAGCTGCAGCGCCGCGGGCAGGTACTTCGGATCCTTGCGAAGCGATTCTTCCCAGGCCTTGCGAGCCTGGGCCGTCTGCCCCTGGGCCAGATAGACGCCCGCGCGCATCGAGTCGGCCATGCCGGCGCCAGGCAGCTTGGGGGCGGCTTGGTCGATGGCCTTGAGAGCACCGGCATAGTCCCCCTTACGGACCAATGTCGCCACGATGGCGACTCCGGCCACCGGGTTGTCCGAGGCCTCTGCCAGGGCTTGCAGTTGGCCAATGCCCTTTTCGCTGGAGCCTGTGTTGGCCTCGCGCAAGGCCAGCAAGATGCGGCTGCGCGAATCCTTGGGGTCGAGCTCAACGGCGCGCTTGAACTGCGCCTCGGCGCGCTTGACCTCGCCCAAGCGCGCCAAGGCTTCGCCAGCCAGCGCATGCACGCGGGCATCGGTTTGCTCGGCCGCCAAGAGCGGCTCCAGGGCTTCCAGGGCCGCGCGCGGGTCTTCCTGCTTGAGGTAGATCTGCGCCAGCAAGCCTCGCGCGATGGCGAAGTTGCCATTGCGCGCGAGCAGCTTGCTCAGATGAGCCTCGGCCGGTGCCAAGTTGCCGCGTCGGTACTCGACCTGGGCAATCTGTAGCAGCGCCCGGGTGTCGTCCGGCACCATCTTGAGCAGCTGTTGGCTGAGCTCAAACGCGCGTTCAATCTCGCCCTTCTCGACAGCGATCGCCGCCTCGAAATACAGCACCTCGGGCACACCTCCAAAGGCTTTGCGCATGGTGGCGGTGCGGCGCGCAGCCTCTTCCACTTCGGACGCCCGCAGCAGGGTACCGACCAGCCCGCTGTGAGCGGCCAGACTCTTGGGCCCATGCTCCACCGCGCTCTCAAAGAAGCGACGCGCCTGAGCGGCCTGATTCTGAGCGCCGGCAATCTCGGCCTTGAGTCGCCAGGCTTCCGCCAACTTGGGATCCGCCTTCAACAAGGCATCCAAACCAGCCAGCGCGCCGGCCAGATCACGGTCGGCCATCAGGAGCCGAATCTGAGCCAGCTGTGCGTCCACCGAGCTGGGTTCGGCCTGCAGCACCGCGGTCACGAGCTTGCGGGCTTCTTCGGGCTGACCCAAGCCCGCGTGCGCCTGAGCGGCCGCCAGTTGCAGGGCCAACTTGGCCTTGGGGTCCTGAGCGCTGGCTTGCGCATCCAGCTCCAGGACGCGGCGGAATTCGCGTCGGGCCAAGAGGGCGCGGGCTTGCAGGGGCAGAACCCGCTCGGACGCCTCGCCCAGCTCGCTGGCCTTTTGCAGCTCCACCAAAGCGGCCTGAGCGTCGCCCCCCTCCAGCAGGGCCTGACCCAGCAGCAGTCGGGCTTCAGCCCGACTGGGCTCATGCTCCAACACATTCTTCAGGTGGATGACGGCGGTGCTGGGCTCGCCTCCCACCAGGGCCTTGCGTGCCGCTGCCACTTCGGCCTCGGCATCCACACCCCCACAGCCTTGCAGGCCCAAGGCCAGAGCAAGCGCGACCGCGCTGAGCGCGGGTTGAATCAGCTTCAAAACGGAACTCCCCGAAAGTGGGCCCAGACCGGGCTTGAGGACCAGCCGCGCTTACTTGATCTGCAGTCTGGCCATCAAATCATAGAGGGTGGGTCGACTCACACCGAGTAGCTCAGAAGCCTTGGCGATGTTGCCGTCCGAACGTGCCAATGCGGCCACAACAGCCCGGCGCTCGGCACGTTCGCGCACCGCCCGCAGATCGAGCTCCTCGCTCTCGGTCTCGGTCGCCACGGCTTGCAACCCAAGGTCTTCAGCACTGATGCGCTCGCCCTCGGCCATGATGCAGGCGCGCTTGATGATGTTTTGCAACTCGCGCACATTGCCCGGCCAGACATGGGTTTCAAGCGCCCGCAAGGCGTCGTCGCTCAAGGTTGGGGCGCGACGGCGCTGTTCAGTCGCCCAGCGCTTCAAAAAAGCATGGGCCAGCAGAACCGGATCGCCATGCCGGGCTCGCAGTGGCGGAATCTCGACCACGATTTCAGCCAGCCGGTAATACAAGTCCTCGCGGAAGCGCCCTTCGCTGATCAGTTGCTTCAGGTTCTGATGGGTAGCGCCCACGACCCGCACATCGACCGCGATTTCCTGGCGACCTCCCAGACGCTCGATGCTGCGCTCTTGTAGAAAGCGCAGCAGTTTGGACTGCAGTGAGAACGGCAGATCGCCAATCTCATCGAGCATCAGCGTGCCGCCATGGGCCAACTCAAACTTGCCCGGTGTGGTCTTGGCCGCCCCGGTGAAAGCGCCCTTCTCATACCCAAAGAGCTCGCTTTCGAGCAGATTTTCTGGAATGGCCGCGCAATTGATGGCCACGAACCGCCCCTTGCGGCCGGAGGCCTCGTGCAAGCCCTGGGCCAACACTTCCTTGCCAGTGCCGCTTTCACCCAGCAAGAGCACGGTAGCGTCCGAGCGCGCCACTTTCTCGACGGTGCGACTCACCCTGAGCATGGCTTCGTCTCGGGTGATCAGCCCACCCAGCGCCCCGCCTTGAGCGGCGGTGAGCCGCAGGTTTTCATCCTGCAACTCGCGCATGCGCAGCGCACGTTCGACGGTCAGGGACAGGGCATCCGGATCCACCGGCTTGGCCAGAAAGTCGTAGGCACCCAAGCGAACGGCGCGCAACGCGTTGGCCTGGTCGTTCTGCCCCGTCAGCACGATCACCTTCACATAGGGATCAAGCTCCAGCAGTTTCTCCAGCAGCTTGAAGCCTTCGGCCGTGCCGTCTTGATCGGGCGGCAAACCCAGGTCCATGGTGACCACCGGCGGCAAATGCTTGCGAAAGAGCGCGACAGCGGCGGTGGCATCGGCGGCGGCCTGGCTCTCAAAGCGATCGAGCGACCACTTCAGCTGCTTTTGTAGCGCCAGATCGTCCTCGACGATCAACAAGGAGATTGCACGTTCGGTCATGCGCCAGTGGCCTCGTTCAGATCATTGCCGCGCGGCAAATGAAACAGCGGCAAGAGAAAAGTGACACAGGTGCCGCGACCGGGCTCACTGTCAACCGTCATCTTGCCGCCCAATTCGTTCACATACTGAAGACTCTCGAAGGCGCCGATGCCCATGCCATGACTCTTCGTGGTCTGAAACGGTTTGAAAAGGCGCTCGCGCACAAAGTCCGCACTCATGCCGCAACCTTCATCGATCACCCGGATCTGTACGGACGAGGCTTTGACTTCCATGCACAGACGCACCGACTGAGCCGGGGTGCTGGCATCGAAGGCATTCTGCACCGCGTGTCCGATCACTCGCTCAATCCGATCCTCATGCCCTCGGGTCGAAACGTCCTGGCTCAACTCGAGGAGCAGGTCGCGGCCCCGCTGCGCGGCCACGCGCTGCAGGCGCTCTGCGATGGGGCGCAGCGCCACACCGCTAACCACCCCGGTCGGACGCTCACCCTCGCGCAGTTGCAACATCAACTGGCGCATCTTCTCCAGCGAGTGCTCGATGGTTTCGAGCATGTCCTGGCGGAACTCGGGGTTGTCGCCATGGCGCTCCGCATTGCGCAGCATCAGCGACAACTGGGCCACGATGTTCTTCAAGTCATGCACCACGAAGGCCGACATGCGGTTGAAAGCATCAAACTTTCGGGCTTCCAACAGCTGCTCGGTGGCGCGCAGCATGGCCAGGTAACCGCCGGCCTGAGAGGCCGCGGTTTTCAAGAGGTCGCGCACCTCCCAGTCCAGATCGATCGGGGTTCGGGGCGTCAGCAACACCACAAAGCCAACCTGCTGCGCCTTGGCCTGCAGAGGAACCAGCAGGGCTGCATTGCGATCCTCCAGCAGCCAGGCTGGCAAATTGGCCTTGGCGTCTATGCCGCGTTGGCGCCTCGCACCATCCAAGTCAACGATCCAGGCGCTGGCACGAAGTTCAGCAAGGAACGGGGAATCCGCTGGCTCGCGGATCTGACGCCGGTCGTAGTTCCAGTTGGCCACCATCTGGAACTCAGTGCCGGCGCTATCGAGCATCCACAGCCCGCCCCCTGGGCTCTCGATCAGGCCCGCCAACGAGCGAATCACCGTCTGCCCCGTGTTCTCCGGCGAATCGTGGGCAGAGAGGGCCGCGGTGAACCGCAACCACTCTTGGCGATAGTCGTAGCGATAGCGGAAGAAATGCTTCGAGATCCCGACGCGCAGGCGCGCTCGCGCTGAGCCTGACATCAAGGTAACGGTCATTAGCAGCAGGGCCGCCACCAGGATCAAAACCTGAAGCGCAGGGCCCCAAGCACCGCCGGTGTAGCGCACCCAATAACCCAGGGACGCCACCAACAAGAGGTAGACGCCCACCAGCAGCAGCGTGGCGGAATGAAAGGCGGCACTGCGTGAGACTTGGAAGCGCGTGAGAAAACCCACACCGCGTCCGGCCCCCAGCAACACCAGAGGCAATCCGAGCAAATGAACCACCGGCCGCAGGGCTAAGAGCTGTGCATCGGCCCCACCCAAAAGGCTGGACTCGGCATAGACGTAGAGGTCAAAACCGTACATTGCCCCCAGGCCGATGCAACTGGGTTTGACGCGCCACCGCCCGTCTTCACCGACATTGCGGTAGAGCTGCTCGATCAGCAACAAGCCGAACACCGCAAAACCCAAACCCGCCATGCCGCGCAGCCAGATGGCCCTCGACGTCGGCAGCCAGGGCAATGCCGCCGCAACCAGACTGAGCGCACCGAGTGACAGGACGGTCCAGGCTGCCCAGTCCAAGGGCGCGCTAGGCCGCCGAAGCAGGGGCCAGCCCAGCAACGCAAAGAGAAAGGCGATCCATAAGCCTTGACGCGCCCAGTCCAAGCCATCGATGGCCCAGACGAGCCACGTCGAATCGACCTCGACCCACCCCTGCCCGAGGCCCAGGCCCAGGGCCCAAAGGCCGGACACTGCCACCGCGCCGATGAGCAGCCGACCGCCGCCGATCTGAAGATTCAGCGATTGCCGACTTGCACGCCACTGCAGGGCAAGCGCAGCCAGCAAGAACACCGCGGCCGCCCCGAAGGCGGCCGCAGCGGCGAAATCAAAGGCTTCCAGCGTCACCGCGCTCCACGACCCGTCAGCACCACGGCGACCGTCTCAATCATGATGAGGGCATCCAGGAAGAGGCTGTGGTTCTTCACGTAATAGAGGTCGTATTGCAGCTTGGCGGCCGCGTCCTCCACGGTGGATCCGTATTCATAGCGCACCTGCGCCCAACCCGTCACGCCCGGCTTCACGCTATGGCGCACCGCAAAGTAAGGAATCTTGGCGATCAACTCGTCCACGAAATACTGACGTTCGGGGCGCGGGCCCACCATGCTCATGCTGCCGCTAAGCACGTTGAAGAGCTGGGGCAGTTCATCGATGCGGGTGCGTCGAATGAACTTGCCGACACGGGTCACTCGGTCATCGTTCTTTGTTGCCCAGCGCGGCTTGCCATCCTTTTCAGCATCAGTGCGCATGCTGCGGAACTTGGTGACCTCAAACGGTGCCCCATTCAAACCCACACGCTCCTGACGGTAGAACACCGGCCCGCGAGACTCCAGCTTGACGGCCAAAGCCGCCACCAACATCAAGGGCGAGGCCAACACCAACAGGGTCAGTGAGGAAACGATGTCAAACGCGCGCTTGACTGCACTGCGCAGGGCGCCTTGATTGAAACCATCGCCAAAAATCAGCCAGCCGGGGTTCACATGGGCCAAGCTGATTTGCTGCAGATTCTTTTCGAAGTGCGTCGCGATATCGAGCACGCGAATGCCATACACCTTGCAGTCCAGCAACTCGCGCATGGGCATGGCTCCACCACGGCGCTCCGAAAGAGCCACCACGATTTCATCCACACCCAGTTGCAAGGCCGTCTCAGAGATGCCCCGCTCACCCGATACCAACTGATGGGCAGGCACCGCAACCGACGCCTCAATGCCCCCGGGGTAGAAGCCGACGATTTGCGCCAAGGGATCAGCCGCACGCAGGCTGTTGGCCACATTGAGCGCCGCCTCTCCGGCACCCAACACCAAGATCTTGCTGCGCCCCTGGGAAGGGTTGGCCGCGTAAGAGGCGTAGCCACGATGGAGCACCACCGCCACCACCGCCAGCATCGCGGCTGCGGTCAAAACGCCGGGCTGGTCCAGCCCACTGGGCAGCAAGGTGAAGATGGCATAGGCCAGAGGCAACGCAATCACCAGCGCGAACAGAGCGCGAGCGCAGGTTTCAGTCAAGCTTCGCTTAGCGGCGGGCTGATAGAAGCCCGTAGCGCTGTTGATCAAGAAAACAAAGCCAGCCAGCGACAGGCCGTGTGACGCGGCGATCGGCAGGGCCGTGGTGGCACCCTGCCCAATGGCAACCAGCAAGAGGACGGCCACGATCAGGCCCGCGTCGAAGCACACCTGCAATAGGGTGCGACGATGAAGGTAGTGATTGAAGATTCGTACCATGTTCTTTCCTCTCGCGGGCTCCGCTGACAGCTCGGGCCTGCAACGGCAAGGGGCGTGCACCTCTGAACTGAGGCCGCATCATGCACGCGGCATCCCCCTTTGAAAGCCCCTCGTTTGGGTGCCCACTCCATCCGAATGCCAAGCAATACCGAAATATTCACGCCTTCGCACTGTGCTTGCGATGCGGAAATGAAATCGGCCCGCCGAGGCGGGCCGATCAAGGTGGGCGATTAGGGCTTAACGCACCACAGCGACCTGCTCACGTGCACCACCCTTGTAGGTGAAGAGCGTCAGCGCACCATTCTTGATATCACCCTTGTTATCAAAGGCGATGGTGCCGGTGACACCCTTGTAGCCACTGGTCTTGGCCAACACCGGCAAGTATTTGGCCGGATCCGGCGATCCGGCTTTGACCATCGCATCGGCCATCACCATCACGGCGTCATAAACATAAGGCGCATAGATCTGCACGTCGACGTTGAATTTGCCCTTGAACTTGGCCTTGAAATCATCCATCGACTTCTTGGCTTCGCCCTCAACACCACCGGCCTCGGCGCAATAAACCTGCGCGTCACCCATGGTGCCAGCCGCCAGCTTGGGCAATTCACCGGTGCAGATACCGTCGCCACCCATGAATTTGGCATTGATGCCCAGGGTCTTCATTTGGCGCAACATCGGGCCAGCCACTGCGTCCATGCCACCAAAGAACACCACATCGGGCTTGGCGGCCTTGAGTTTGGTCAGGATGCCGGAGAAGTCGGTGGCCTTGTCATTGGTGAACTCACGGCCCACCACTTTGCCACCCGAGGCCTTCACGCCTTTTTCAAACTCATCAGCCACGCCCTGGCCATATGCCGTACGGTCATCGATCACGGCGATCGACTTGCCGTTGAGCGACTTGACAGCATATTTACCCAGCGTGCCACCCAGATGAACGTCATCGGCCACGACGCGGAAGGTCGTCTTGAAGCCCTGACGGGTGAACTTGGGATTGGTTGCCGACGGGCTGATTTGCGGAATACCGCCGTCGCTATAGACCTTCGCGGCGGGGATCGAAGTACCGGAGTTCAGGTGGCCGATCACGCCATGGACCTTGGAGTCAACCAGCTTCTGCGCCGCAGCCGTGCCTTGCTTGGGATCACCGGCATCGTCTTCAGCAAACAGCTTGAACACAGCAACCTTGCCACCAATGGTCAGCTTTTTCGCATTGAGGTCTTCGATAGCCAGGCGGGCACCCAACTCATTGTCCTTGCCCAGGTGAGCGATACCGCCACTGGTCGGTCCGACATGGCCAATGCGCACTTCCACCGTTTCCTGCGCCATCGCCACCGAGCCCATGGCCACCAAAGCCGCCACTGCCACCTGATTGAATCGAATTTGCATGCAAAACCTCCGACTAGGAATGGACAGGGCTGATAGCGCCAGCCCCAAAGCGGCGCAGACCATACCGCAATTCCGAGGTGGGCTGATTGGGGCAAACGATGTAGGCGCCGCCAACTGGGTCATTCGTTCGCCCATGCGCCTAAAGACTCAAAGGTCGTCTTGCCACTGCGCCAGAGAGGCCAATAAGCGCGGCATCAGTGCATCCAGCATTTGCTGCTCAAAGCGCGGACTCAGTTCCACCATGGTTTCATGAATCAACACAGGGAGCTGGTCAATCAGCCAAGCATCCAATTGCTCGCCAAGGCTGCGCCCCTGCGGCACGAAATGCGCTGGCGCCGGTGCCTGAACTACCTCGGTCAGCACGGGAATCACGGGCTCTTTGGAGACGCCAGCATTCATCAGGAAGGCGCTCCCAATACCAGGTGCTCAGGCTGCTGCCCTTGGGCTTGATAGGCCTTGAAGCGCCGCCGACCTTGCTGGACCGCCTGCGGCTCATCCTCGACCAATTCAATCACCTGATTCACGTCGTCAACCGGCCCGAAGGCCTCATCCTGCAAATTCAGAATCACCCAGTCATTGCCACTGCCGGATTCAAACCGTTCCAGCAGACAGATACGACTGCGCCGCCGCACGCTGGCCGACGCATCGCTCACGGCCAAGGGCAAAAAACCGGGCAATTGCAACACCGCACGCTCGATGCGCCGCAGTCGATCCTGAGGGCCAAGAACCTGGACGCGCTGCCCCTGCGTGCAGGCTTTACGCAAGAGGCGGGCGGCGTATTCGGTGGCGTCTTCCAGCCCCGTGAAAAAGCGCACCCGCCCCATACCCATCAACGCACTTGCGAGAGCAGGAAGTGCGTCAGCAAGCCCACCGGACGCCCCGTCGCACCCTTGGCAGCGCCGCCCTTCCAGGCCGTGCCGGCGATGTCCAGGTGGGCCCAGCGGTAGGCCTTGGCGAAGCGCTTAAGGAACATGGCAGCCGTGATCGAGCCGCCGGCGCGCGGACCCACATTGGCCAGATCGGCGAAATGAGTCTTCAGCCCTTCTTCGTACTCGTCATCCAGCGGCATGCGCCAGCAGGGATCCAGCGCCACATCACCAGCCTGGCTCAGGCTCTGCGCCAGTTCGTCATCGCTGGCGTACATGCCGCTGCGCACGCCGCCCAGGGCGATCACGCAAGCACCCGTCAGGGTCGCCACGTCCACCACCACCGCCGGCTTGAAGCGCTCGGCATAGGTCAGCGCATCGCACAGGATGAGTCGGCCCTCGGCGTCGGTGTTCAAGATCTCAATGGTCTGACCCGACATGGAAGTCACTACATCGCCCGGCTTGACCGCACGACCACTGGGCATGTTCTCGCAGGCCGGAATGATGACGACCAGATTGAGCTTGGGTTTGAGTTCGACGACAGCGCGCAGAGCGCCGAGCACCGACGCGGCGCCACCCATGTCGTACTTCATTTCATCCATCTCGGCACCCGGCTTGAGCGAGATCCCGCCGGTATCGAAAGTGATGCCCTTGCCCACCAAGACCACGGGGGCCTGGGCACGCGGCGCGCCGTCGTAGCGCGCCACGATGAAACGCAGCGGCTCCTCACCGCCTTGTGACACGGCCAAGAACGCACCCATGCCCAAACGCTCGACCGCGCGCTTGTCCAAAACCTCGACCTTCAAACCGTGGTCGCGCCCCAACCCCCGCGCGCAATCAGCCAGATGGGTCGGCGTGCAGTGATTGCCCGGACGATTGGCCAACTCGCGGGCCAGTTCAATGCCCTCACCGATCGCCTGGCCACGCGCCAAACCGAGCTTGGCACCCTTCATATCCGCTTTGTCGACCAGCAGATTCATGCGTGCCACACGCGGTTCCTTGGGCGCACTGGGCTTGGTCAGGCGGTACTGGTAGGCCTGATCGCGCAGGGCCAGCACCAAGTGCTCGGCCAAACTTTCATCCACCGCACCGAAACCCACCGGAGCCACCGAAATCTGAGCGACATTGCGGCCCTTCAGTTGCGCCAGCGCGGCCACCAGCGCGGAGCGGCCGGCTTTGGCGCTGGGCTTGCCGGCCCCCGCCAGCACCAGTCGCGGCGCCTTCAGTCCAGGAACTTGGCTCAACATCAGGGCCTTGCCCGCCTTGAGCTCAAAGTCGCCCAGCTTGACGGCCGCCTTGATTGCTTGCGCCACGCTCGGATCCAAATGGCTGGGCAGGGATTCCCCAGCCACCAGCACCACCAATGCATCGCCCGCGACAGTGGCGAGCTTGTCCATAGAAACAGTTTGAATTCGGGCGTCCATAATTCGTAGGCTGAATAAAGCTACCGCATGTTATTCGATACCTCGTTTCGTAAAGATTTGTCCCGCAGCTTTGGGGTGGCCTTGGTGGTGCTGGGCACCATCGTGCTGACCTCCATCCTGGTGCGCACACTGAGCAAGACCGCAGGTGGACGCTTCGACCCCGCGGATCTGATGTGGGTCATCGGGCTGGCCAGCCTGAGCCTGCTGGGTCTGGTGCTGACCTTGGCGCTGTTCATTGCCGTAGTGAGCGCAATGGGACGCCCCTACCGGGACTCCGAGATGGCGGTCTGGATGGCCAGCGGCGTGCCGGCACGCCGCTTCTTACGCCCTGTGCTGCGCATGGCCTGGCCCGTATTGCTGCTCAGCGCCGTGCTGCAACTTTGGCTCGCGCCTTGGGCCGAGAGGGAGGCTGCCCGCCTGAGCGAACAGTACGAGCGGCGCGGTGACCTATCGCGCGTGGCCCCGGGCCAGTTTCAAAGCTCGCGCGACGGCAGCAAGGTGTTCTTCATCGATCGCCACACCGAATCCACGCCCGAAACCCAGGGCCTGGCCCGCAATGTGTTCATCCTCAGCCAGCAAAAGGATAGAGAGTCGGTGACCACCGCCGCGCAGGGCGAAGTGCAGTGGGAGGATGAGGACCGCTACCTGCTGCTGCAATCGGGCCAGCGCAATGAAACCCGCACCGAAGGGGGCGAACGCGCCTGGGCACGGTTCGAGCAGTACCGCGTTTTGGCCGACCGACAAACCACCAAGGCCCTGGATGAGTTGCCGCCGCGCGCCATGAGCAGCCTAGCCCTTTGGGAGTCGGGCGAGGCCCGTCATACGGGGCATCTGACCAAGCGCCTTGGACTGGTGCTGGCTGGTTTGAACCTCACGCTGGCCGGCGTTGGCCTGGCCGCAACCAATCCGCGTCGACCCAACAATTGGGGCCTGGTCATGGCCTTGCTGAGCTTCGTGGTCTATTTCAGCTTCACTGGGTTGACCGAAGCCTGGGTGGCCCAGGGCAAGGTCAGTGCCCCGCTCGCCCTGGGCGCTCTTCATGGTGGCGTGTTTGTCTTGGCCCTGGCGCTGCTGTGGTGGCGCGATGAGTCCTTGGCCTTGACGACACGCCTTTTGCCCCGTCGGAGTGCCGCATGAGGACCGTCCGCAGACTGCTCTATCGCGACATTGCCCTCACGGTCAGCTTCGTTGCCCTGGCCTTTCTGGCCTTGTTCTCCTTCATCGCCTTCACAGAAGAGCTGGAGCGACTCAAGCGCGGTCAATCGGCCGGCCATGCGGCCTGGCTGGCCGCGCTTCAATTGCCGGGGCAACTCTATGAACTGCTGCCGATTGCCGTGCTGATCGGCAGCATCATCAGCCTGTCCCGACTGGCGCAGTCCAGTGAATTCACCATCCTGCGCACCGCCGGCCTGGGGCCCGGCCGGGCCTTGGGGCTGCTCAGCCTTCCCGCCCTGGCCTTTGCGCTGCTTACGTTCCTATCGGGCGATGTGCTGGCCCCCATTGCGGAGCGCGCCGCCGAGTCGTATCGGGCGGAACTGGCTGGCGGACTGCTGCAACGAGCCGGGGGCGCCTGGCTGAAAGACCGCGAGCAATCAGGAACTGAGCAGGAACGCTCCTTCACCGTGCACGTCCAGGCGGCCGGCCTGGATGGCCGCGTGGAGGGCGTGCGGGTCTTTGCGTTCGACGCCCATGGCCGCTTGCTGGAGCGCTGGGAGTCTCCCAGGGGCGAGGTCGACGGCCAAGGCCTGTGGATTCTGCAGAACGTGACCCGCGCCCTGTGGCCGCAGGGGGAGAACATCCGGCTGGAACAGACCACCCTGCCGGAGTTGCGCTGGCAAAGCCACTTGAGTCTGGCGGTGGTGAACGCAGCCCTGCTCAAGGCCAGCACCATGTCCACCGCCGAGCTATTCCGATACACCCGCCACCTGTCGGCGCAAGAGCAATCAGCCGGTCGTTACGAGATCCAGTTCTATCGCAAGGCGCTCTATCCCTTTGCCTGCCTGGTGATGATGGCGCTGGCCCTGCCCTTTGCTTACCTGCATGGGCGCGCTGGCGGCATCGGCGCCAAGGTGTTCGGCGGCATCATGCTCGGCATCAGCTTCGTGCTGATGAACCACCTGGCGGGCCATCTCGGCCTGCTGCAGGGCTGGGCCCCCTGGGCCGCCGCCGCCGCGCCGGCTCTCTTCTACCTGGCGCTGTCGCTCAGCTCCTTTGCTTGGCTGGTGAGGTATCGATGAGTCAGAGAGGCCTCCTATTGCTGGCCCACGGAGCCCGCAACCCGCAATGGGCCCAGCCCTTTGAAAAAGTGGCGCTGGCGCTGCGAGCGCGGCATCCCGACGCCTTGGTGCGGCTCGCCTATCTGGAATTTTTATCGCCCACCCTGCCTGAGGCTGCGGCCGAACTGTGCGCGGCCGGCGCGCGGCAGATCGAGTTGTTGCCCATGTTCCTGGGCAGCAGCGGCCATGTGCAGCGCGAGGTGCCCGTGCTGATCGAACAAGCCGAGCGAGAACTGGGCTGTCAGATTCATGTGAACCCGGCCCTGGGCGAGCAAGAGCGCGTGCTGCAAGCCATGGTCGATTCCGCTGCCGCCCTGATCGCCGCGCCATGAATCTGCAGCAGTTTCGCTTCGTGGCCGAGGCCGCGCGCCGGGGCCTGAATCTGACGGAGACCGCCAAGGCGCTGCACACCTCTCAGCCCGGCGTCTCCAAGGCCATCCTGGAGCTGGAAGAAGAACTCGGGGTGGACATTTTTTCGCGCCATGGCAAGCGCCTGCGGCGCATCACCGAGCCCGGCCAGCAAGTTCTGAAATCCATCGATGTGATCCTGCGCGAGGTCGGCAATCTGCGCCGCATCGGCGAGGAGTTCTCACGCCAGGACAGTGGCCAACTCTCCATCGCCACCACCCACACCCAGGCGCGCTATGTGTTGCCCGCACCGCTGGCTCAACTGCGCCGCCAGTTCCCCAGGTTGCAGATCGGACTGCACCAAGGCGACCCGCAGCAAGTGGCGCAGATGGTGCTGGATGAGACAGCCGTGATCGGTCTGGCTACCGAGTCCCTCGAAGAATTCGAGGGACTGGTCTCCCTGCCCTGGTACGAGTGGCAGCATGTGGCGGTGATGCCACGCGACCATCCGCTGGCCCAGAGCGCCCGGGGGGATCTGGATCTGAGTCTTGAAGATTTGTCCGGCCAGCCCCTGGTGACCTACCACCCGCGCTTCACGGGGCGCAGCCGCATCGACCGCAGCTTTGCCGCGCGCGGCCTGCAGCCCCAAGTCGTGCTGGAGGCCATCGATGCCGATGTCATCAAAACTTATGTGCGCTTCGGCCTGGGCGTGGGCATCGTGGCCGAAATGGCCATGCGCGAAGAGAGCCCGGACAGCGACTTGGTGATGCGTCCGCTCGGCCATCTATTCGGCCAAAACGTTGCGCGGGTGGCCTTCAAGCGCGGCGTGCTGCTGCGTCAGCATGTGAAAGTGTTCGCCGCCCTGCTGTCCGAGCGGCTGGCCGAGCCCTTGCTGATGCGCGCCCTCAGCGGCGACGCCAGCCACTTCGACCTCTAGTTCGAACTCCGACTACGGTTCTTCCTGCATCTGACTGCTCGCCGGCCAGATGGCGGCCGCACTGGCGGGCCACACGCCGGCCTCACCCAGCACCTGATGCACCTGCTTGGCCTGTTTGGCGGCGATCTCGGCCAGTTTCACCACGCCCTGCAGCGCCTCCAAGCTGGGTTCGCTCAAGGCCAGGCGCAAATACAGATTGCCGCGCTGCGTCAGCATGACCAAGGGGCGCCCAGCCGGCACCAAATCTTGACTGGCCAGGGCCAGGGCCTCACTCAGCGGCCCCTCAATCCAAGCACCGGCCACTTCCTTGGACATCGCACAGGCCGTGAAGCGGCTGCGCGCCAACTTGGACTTCCACTGATCCAGCTTGGCAAACATCACCAGCCAGCGCATCTCTTCGGGCGTGTCGGTGTCGATGCGGGTCTGCAAGGTGTCGGTATAGGCCTCGAAGACCGAGCTCTCCAGGCGGTCACACAGCTCGCGCTCCATCACCATCATCTGTAGGTCGGCGTTCAGCCCCAGTTCCCAGCGCAGACGCAGTTCGGCGCCCTCCACATAGCTGCGCTGTGCCGGGCCCCATTCGATCAGCAGGCGACCCACGGCATTGCCAGGTTCTTCGATCTCGAAGCCCTCACCTTCCTCCATCTGCTCAAAGCGCGCACCGCGTGCCTCGGCCCACTCCTGCATCGCCTTCCAGGCACTCGCGTTGGCGCGATGCTTGATCCAATGCTTGACCTGTTTGATTACCATGGGTCTGCGCCCCAAGGAGCTGAAGATGCTTGAAGTCTATTCGTGGCCCACACCCAATGGGCACAAGGTTCACATCATGCTCGAAGAGATCGGCCTGCCCTACCGGGCGGTGCCGGTGGATATCGGTCGGGGCGCCCAATTCGAACCGGCGTTCTTGCGCATCAGCCCGAACAACAAGATCCCGGCATTGATCGACCCGGATGGCCCTGAGGGCAAGCCCATCAGCCTGTTTGAGTCCGGCGCCATCCTTCTCTACCTCGCTGGCAAGACAGGCCGCCTTTTGCCCGACAGCGTGCAGGGCCGCTACGAAGTGCTGCAGTGGCTGATGTTCCAGGTCGGCGGGGTTGGCCCCATGCTGGGCCAGGCCCACCACTTCCGGATGTATGCGCCCGAGAAGATCCCCTATGCGATCGACCGCTACACCCAGGAGGCGCAGCGGCTCTACCACGTCATCGACAAGCGCCTGGCGCAGTCGCGCTACGTGGGCGGGCCCGAGTACTCCATCGCCGACATTGCCATCTGGCCCTGGCTGCGCTCCTGGAAGAACCAGGGGGTGAACTTAAGCGACTACCCTCACCTCAAAGGCTGGTTCGACGAGTTGGACCATCGCCCGGCCGTGAAGCGGGGCCTGGCAGTGCTGGCCGATCTGCGCCGCCCGCAGCTCGACGACCGCGCGCGCGAGGCCCTGTTTGGCCAGCAACAATTGCAGCAACGCTGAAGGAAGCCCTTGATGCGCCCCACCTTGCTGGTTTTGGCCCTGCTCAGCGCCTTCGACACCACCAGCCACGCCGAAGAACTCGAACGCGTCACCATCGTGGTCGGCCGGGGGCAGCTGCGCTCGGTCAGCGGCCTGGAGACGGCAGAGTTTCGCGCCGCCATGGCCGGCACCAACCCCTTGCTGACGCTCTCGCGCTTGCCCGGGGCCTATTTCCAATCGGCCGATGCGCAGGGGAGCTATGAATGGTCCACCCGCTTTGCGCTGCGCAGCTTTGCGCAAAGCCAGCTCGGCTTCACCCTCGATGAGGTGCCCCTGGGCGATATGTCCTACGGCAACCACAACGGCCTGCACATCAGCCGCGCGATTGCCAGCGAGAACATCGCCCGCGCCGATCTATCGCAAGGCAGCGGCGCGCTGGACACCGCCTCCAGCAGCAATCTGGGCGGCACGGTGCAGTTCTATTCGCTCGACCCTTCTCCCGACTTCCGGCTGCTGCTGCAACAGAGCCTGGGCAGCGATGCCTGGCGGCGCAGCCATGTCCGCCTGGATAGCGGCACCCTGACCTGGGGACGGCTGGCCCTGAGCCTGACCGACCAGGAAACCGACAAGTGGAAGGGCCAAGGCGAACAACGCCATCGTCAGTGGAATCTGAAATGGACGCATGAAGTCGGCGCGCTGAAGGCCTCGGCCTTCGTCAACCACTCCGATCGGCAAGAAGTCGACTACCAAGACCACTCGCTCGACATGTTGAACCGCCTGGGCTGGTCCTGGGACAACAGTTACCCGGACATGAACGCGGCCTTGCTGCGCTCCACCACCTTATGCGGCAATGCCGGCAGCACCTATGTGCGGCAATGCGACGACGCCTACTACGCCGGCTCCGGCCTGCGCCGCGACACCTTGAGCGCCGCCAAGCTGCAATGGCGGGCCAGCCCTGCGCTGCAGGCACGCGCCACGGTCTATCACCACGACCATGAAGGCAGCGGGCTGTGGTTCACACCCTATGTGGCCTCGCCCGATGGCACCCCGCTGTCGATTCGCACCACCGAGTACGCCATCCAGCGCCACGGTTTGGTCGCCAGCCTGGAGGGGGAGTGGCAAGCGCACCGCGTCAAGCTTGGGCTTTGGTGGGAGGACAACGACTTTGACCAGGCCCGCCGCTTCTACGCCGTGAACCCGGCCGCCCCGCCAAGCCCCTACCAAACGCCCAGCGCGCCTTTTCGCACCGATTGGATCTTCAACTTCCGTACCCGCACGACCCAGGTGTCCATCGCGGACACCGTGGCCTTGGCGCCGGCGCTGAACCTGGGCCTGGGCTTTCGCGCACTGCGAGTGCAGAGCGACGCGCAGGTCATCAGCGGCAGCAACCGCCCGCAAGGTCGCGTCCTCACGGATGAGCCCTTCCTGCCTCAGATCGGCCTGAGCTGGGAGTTGAGCAGCCAAGACGAGCTGTTTGCCAACCTGGCCCGCAATGCCCGCGCTTTTCAGGCCTCGGCGGCCGGCACCGCGCCCTTTGCCACCACAGCGGCCGGTTTCGAGGCCATCCGCAATCAGATCCGCCCCGAGCGTTCCGACAGCTTCGAGATGGGCTGGCGCGGCATTGGCGCACGCCACCAGGCCAGCCTCACGCTCTACACCGTGCGCTTCCACGACCGCCTGCTCAGTGTGCAGGCGGGCAGCGCCATCCAGGGCAACCCCAGCATCCTGAGCAATGTGGGCGGGGTCAGCACCCATGGCCTGGAGGCGGCGCTGTCGGCGCGCCTGGGCCCACGCTGGACGGCCTATGCGGGGCTCAGTCTTTCCCGGGCACGCTACCGCGATGACGTCGTCAGTGGCACCAGCCGCGTGGCCACGGCGGGCAAGCAGGTGGTGGATCATCCCAGCCGCATGCTCAAGGCGCAGATCGGCTACGACGACGGCCCTTGGTCCTGGACGCTGGGGCTGGATGCCCAGAGTCGGCGCTACTACAGCTACACCAATGACGCCAGCGTGCCCGGCCGGGCCCTGATGAACGGCAGCCTCGCTTATCGGATCGGGGGCCTGGGCGCGCTGCAGGATGCGCGCCTGCGTCTGTCCGTCAGCAATCTGGGCCAGCGCCGCCACATCGCCACCCTGGGCAGCAATGGCTTTGTGAACAGCGACCCCAATGGCCTGGCCCAGACCCTGCTGCCCGGCGCGCCGCGCCAGGCCCTGTTGAGCTTCAGCGCGCGCCTATAGCGGTATCACGGCATCAAAGCCCGGCAGAGATTGCGGACTGCGCTTCCCAATGGCCCAAGACCCCTGCCGTAGCAGAAGTGCATGGCGCGGGAGGGTGCCTCCCGCTCCGACCATTCGCCGCCACCTTGGAACCGTTCGCACGAGTCGCTCCCGCCACTGCTTGTCGCACCCCAAAGCGAGACCGAGCAAGCGGTCCTGCGCGCTGAGTTGGAAGAGCTGGCTCAGGCGGGTCTGGCTGCCGCTGCTTTCCGACAGCAGGGCCTGGCCCGGCTGGGCCGCCACCCCGCCGCTGCCAAACCAGCCCGCCGGCAGGCCGCCGGCCGCGCCGGCAAAGCTGCCGTTGGTGAAGCTGGGGTTGGCCACTTGCTGGAACAGCGGCGCGGCCGGACGCGGCTGATCCTGCCCGGTGCGGGCCCGTACCTGGGTCAGGTAGACCCTGTTCGTCTGCACAAAACCGCCCTGACCCTGCAGCCCGGCGCGTTCGTCCGCGCCCGGCAGATGGCGCTCACCGGGGCTGAGCACGGCGTCCATCACCGCATCGGCCTGGCTCGAATGACCCAGACCCAGCGCATGGCCCATCTCGTGGATCAGCACGGTCAGCAGGTCCAGCTTGCCGGCGGCGGCGCTGCCCGCCAAGGCTTGGAAGGAGTCCGCACCGGCGCCCGGGGCGAATTCTTCGGATTGGGTCGGCGTGGCGTCCACAAACCAACCCCAGCCGGCGCCATTGGCGGACAGGGTGATTTGATGGCCCAGGGTTCGACCCACTTCGCTATTCGACAAATCACCTACATTGACTTGAATACGGTCGAGCTCGGCAACGGAAGCACCAGCGTTGAACCAGTACTGCTGGGCCGCAGTGAAGACGAGTTGAACATCAGCGCTAGTAAGCGCCGGCACAAAACCTCCGATACTTTGGAAGTCAACCATCGCGGATTTACCTGGGTTGGCAACAAGCTGGGTGCTCACCGTTCCCGTTGCGCCGGCTGGCGGGAGACTGGTGTCCACGATGAACGCCACAATGTCCAATTTACCCGCGCGGTAGAGGTCGTAAATCTTGCGGAATTCTCGTTGGATGGCCGCATCCAGAATCTGGTTATTGATACGACCTTGCCCATCGGTGTAGTCGTGTGTACCGCCCTTGACATAACGGTTAGGTGCTGGATCACCACCCGGCTTAAAGGCCTCACCACTGCCCTCGTACAACCACTTGATTGCCTTTTCAGTAGGCGCAAGCGTCGCGACGTCTGTGAACTTGTTGCGCACCGAAGCCTTGGATTCGGGTACCAGCCACAAGGCTTTGCCTGTCGGGGACTCGGCCGCCTCGATGAACACCGAGCCATCTGGGCCATTGCGTGAAGCGTTTATCAGATCGGTGCGGACCTCTCTTTGTAGGGCCATTTCCAAACCAAGCTTCATCGCATCCTCTCCGACCTTTCCGGAGTAGGCAGTTAAATTTGCTTTATTGTCATTCTTAAAATTATCAATTCTAAATATTTCAATCCTCCCATTTCCGGTTTGCACAAAATCCAACAACCCATCCAAGTCGCTTATCTTTCTAGTGGAGTGAGGATCGCAGTTGTGCACCCACACACCCTCTTCGCCGACATAGTATGTATTGAAGTCCTCCACCTCGATATTGTATACCGTGGCCAAACCCTTATCCTTGAAGAGGCCGCCCAAAATAATATTTCTAAAGCGGTGGGTTTCCACCGCAACTCGCTGGCGCCCGGCAAGAATCTCTCCCAGAGTCATCCAACCACGGTTGGCCACAAAGATCGGATGACTTAACGTTGCAGTGAAATACTCAACATTTCCACTGGCCAAGTTTTGAACAGGAAACTCTTTAACCGCCTGATTCGCCGAAACGTAGGTTTGCAGCACACGCTTGTAGGCGTACTCGTGGGGCTCTCTGAACCTATCGGGAGGTTGCTGATCGTCCGGATACGACAGCACCCAATCCCCCACCTTGATTTGCTCGATCGGCACCAAACCCTCCTTGGTGTGGACCAGCGTGCCCGCCACAAAGCAGTTGTGCGGCTGACCCTCCCTAATGGAGGCTCTGTCATCAGCAATAACCAAGGTATTGTTGATTGCAGCATCCGCCTGGCACCCAGTGTTATGCACCCAAACCCCCACCTCCGCCACGTAGTAGGTGTGGAACTCCTCGACCTCGAAGTTATAGACCGGCGCCCGATACGCCTCGCCCAGGCGCAGATCGCCCAGTAGCGCCACCTGGGCGGCGTCGGCCACCTGCAGCTGCCCGTCCTTCAGGCACAGCACCTGGCCCTGCTGCACGCGCGCGTCAGCGGCGAACAGGATGTCCTCGTGCTGGGTGCGGCGAATCAAGGCGGCGGCATGCACCTCGGCCCGGCGTCCATCGGCCAGCTGCAGCCCCATGCAGGGCTCCAGGCACTCGGCGGCCAGCCAGTGCTTGCCGTCCTCGGTGTGCGCGGTCTCGACCCAGAACGGGTGGTTGGGCGTCGCAAAGAGCGTCGTGAAGTCGGCCCCGTGCTCGCCTTCGATCTTGATTTGGATCGCCATCAAGGGCTGGTCCAAGGTGCTCATCTTGTTGATGACGCGGCGCAGGGCCTGCTCGCCGCCGTCCTCGGGCTGGGCCAGCACCTGGGTGCCGACGCGGATCTTCTCGATCGGCTGCAAGCCTTCAGCGGTATGCACCAGGGTGCCGGCGGCAAAGCAGCCGATGTAGAAAGGCTTGCCACTGGGGTCCAGGCTCAGCATGCCCTCGGCGGCGCGGGCGTAGTCCTCGACCGCAATGATGCGGCCGTCGGAAATGCGCTGGCCGGTGACGTCGTCGTCGCGGGCCGACTCGATGGTGTCGTTCTGTGTTGGGCTCATAGTCCTTCCAGATGCGTTGTAGCGAAAAGGCCACTGGCGAGACGCAACGGGCGCCCGACCGGCGCCTGCATGCGCTCAAGGCGCCGCGCTGGGCGGCACCCCAGTCAACAAGGCGCGCAAGCCTGCCTCGTCCAGCACGGCCACGCCGAGTTGCAGGGCTTTTTCCAGCTTGGACCCGGCCGCCTCACCGGCCACCACGTAGTGGGTCTTCTTGGAGACCGAGCCACTGACTTTGCCGCCGGCGGCTTCGATCAGCGCTTGGGCTTCGTCGCGGCTCAGGCTGGGCAGGGTGCCGGTCAGCACCAGGGTCATGCCTGCCAAAATTTGCGGTGCACTGCTGGCGCCCTCGCCTTCGCTCCAAGTCAGGCCAGCGGCGCGCCATTCGATCCGGACCACGTCAGCTTCCAACCTGCCTAGTCCGCGAGATTCCTCCCACTCACCCACGCCCGAATCCCTCCAGCTTCAGTCGTGCTCGCGCAGTTGCAAACACAGGTCAGACCGGCGGCGGAACAACTCGATAACCCCTCTGTGGCGCCCAAGTGCACCACGACGAGTGAATGGAGCCCTGCCGAGCGGTTCGTAACTGGGTCCGTGCGGAATCACTCAAAAAACTCCGACACAACAAGGCCGTCTGTAGATTTGCAGTCTGAATGTGTCCGCGCTGCCGATACCACTGAAGCCAGTTCATAGCCCCAACTCAAAACAGCCAAAACCGCCTTGATGGAAAAACCAATCAGCGCTTGATCAGAAGTAAAGTCCCGGTAAAGCAGTTAGGTTTCTTGAATTTGGGTTGGCAAAGTTATCAATGCGTGAGATTTCAATCTTGCCTTCACCATTCCACACGAAGTCAAGCAATTCCTTCACGCCACAAATTTTTCGCGTGGAATGAGGATCGCAATTATGCACCCACACACCTTCTTCACCCACATAGTAGGTGTGAAAATCCTCCACCTCTATGTTGTATACAGTGGCCAGGCCCTTATTTTTGTATAGACCACCCAACACAATGTTTCTGAATTCGAAGGTCTCCACGCCAACCTGCTCACGGCGTGCGCATATCGCCTCCAAGGGCATCCAACCGTGATTGAGCACGAAAATCGGATGATTGAACGTGGCTGTGAAGTGTTCCACGTTTCCGCTAGCCAAATTAAGAACCGGGAACTCCATCACCGGCTGATTCTCAGCAATGTAGGTTCGCAGAACACGCTTGTATGTTTTGGGCGGACTAGGATCCTTCCTATATTCAGAAGGGATGGGCTGATCATCCGGATACGACAACACCCAATCTCCCACCTTGATCAGCTCGATCGGCACCAAACCCTCTTTGGTGTGAATCAGCGTGCCCGCCACAAAGCAGTTGTGCGGCTGGCCCTCCTTAATGGAGGCTATGTCATCAGCGATAACCAAGGTATTGTTGACGGCGGCATCCGCCTGGCACCCAGTGTTATGTACCCAAACCCCCACCTCCGCCACATAGTAGGTATGGAAGTCCTCAACCTCAAAGTTATAGACCGGCGCCCGATACGCCTCGCCCAGGCGCAGCTCGCCCAGTAGCGCCACCTGCTCAAGCGCGGCCACCTGCAACTGCCCGTCCTTCAAGCACAGCACCTGGCCCTGCTGCACGCGCGCGTCGGCGGCGAACAGAACGTCTTCGTGCTGGGTGCGGCGAATCAAGGCGGCGGCATGCACCTCGGCGCGGCGTCCATCGGCCAGCTGCAGCCCCATGCAGGGCTCCAGGCACTCGGCCGCCAGCCAATGCTTGCCGTCCTCGGTGTGTGCGGTCTCGACCCAGAAGGGGTGGTTGGGCGTCGCAAAGAGCGTCGTGAAGTCGGTCCCCTGCTCGCCTTCGATCTTGATCTGCACCGCCATCAAGGGCTGGTCCAGGGTGCTCATCTTGTTGATGACGCGGCGCAGAGCCCGCTCGCCGCCGTCCTCGGGCTGGGCCAGCACCAAGGTGCCGGCACGCACCTGCTCGATGGGCATCAGACCCACGGCGGTGTGCACCAGGGTGCCGGCCGCAAAGCAGCCAATAAAGATCGGTTTGCCATTGGCATCCAGGCTGAGCATGCCCTCGGCGGCGCGGGCGTAGTCCTCGACCGCGAGGATGCGGCCGTCCGAGATGCGCTTGCCCATGCCGGCAACTCCGCCCACCCAATCGACTTTGAAGCTCTGCATTGCTGTCATACCCTGCCCTGATTCAAATCCACCAAACAGAGCCCCTTGCCACCCAGGCGCCTGCACGTGCTTAGAGGGATGAGCGAGGCAATGCCGAGGCGAGCAACTCGCGCAGGCCCGCCTCGTCCAGCACGGCCACGCCGAGTTGCTGGGCTTTTTCCAGCTTGGACCCGGCCGCCTCACCCGCCACCACGTAGTGCGTCTTCTTGGAAACCGAGCCGCTGACCTTGCCGCCGGCGGCTTCGATCAGCGCCTGGGCCTCGTCGCGGCTCAGGCTGGGCAGCGTGCCGGTCAGCACCAGGGTCATGCCTGCCAAAATTTGCGGTGCACTGCTGGCGCCCTCGCCTTCGCTCCAACTCAAGCCAGCGGCGCGCAATTGCTCCACGGCCTCGCGGTTGAGCGGGTTGGCAAAGAAGCTGTGGATGGCATGCGCCACCACCGGGCCCACATCGGCCACTTGCAGGAGCGCGGCTTCATCGGCGTCCATCAGCGCATCCAGGCTGCCGAAGTGGCGCGCCAGGGCCTTGGCCGTGGACTCGCCCACATGGCGCACCCCCAGGCTGAACAGAAAGCGCGGCAAGGTGGTCTGCTTGCTCGCTTCCAGGCGCTCCAGCAGCTTGGCCGCGCTCTTCTCGCCCATGCGCTCCAGCGCGGCCAGATGGCTGAAGCCCAGCTTGTAAAGATCCGGCAGGGTGCGCACGATGTCGGCGTCGACCAGTTGGTCCACCAGCTTGTCGCCCAGACCCTCGATGTCCATGGCACGGCGGCCGGCAAAGTGCAGCAGGGCCTGCTTGCGCTGAGCCGCGCAGACCAGGCCCCCGGTGCAACGGTGCTCCACCGAAGCCGCCTCACGCTCCACCGCGCTGCCACACACAGGGCAGGCGCGCGGCATCGCGAAGTTGGGCACGTACTGCGGCCGCTCTTCCACCAACCGGCCCACCACCTCGGGGATCACATCGCCCGCGCGCCGCACGATCACGCGGTCCCCCGCACGCACACCCTTGCGGCGCAGCTCGAACAAGTTGTGCAGGGTGGCATTGGTGACCGTGGTGCCGCCCACAAACACCGGCTCCAGCCGCGCCACCGGGGTCAGTTTGCCGGTGCGACCCACCTGCACGTCGATGGCATTCAAGGTGGTGATCTGCTCTTGCGCCGGGTATTTGTGCGCCACCGCCCAGCGCGGCTCGCGGGTCTTGAAGCCGAGCTGCTGCTGCAGGGCGCGCGAGTTGACCTTGTAGACGATGCCGTCGATATCAAAGGGCAAGGCATCGCGCTTGAGCAGCACCGCGGCATGGAATGCGATCAAGCCTTCGACGCCGCTGGACACCACACGCTCCGCACACACCGGCAACCCCAGCGCGGCCAGGGCGTCCAGCATCCCGGCATGGGTGTCCGGGACGGTCCAGCCCTGCACCTCACCCAGACCATAGGCAAAGAAGCACAGTGGGCGCTGAGCGGTGATGGCGGGGTCAAGCTGGCGCAAGGCCCCGGCAGCGGTGTTGCGCGGGTTCACAAAGGTCTTGCCGCCCTGCTCGCGTTGGCGCTCGTTCAGGCGCTCGAAAGCGTCGCGGCGCATATAGACCTCGCCCCGCACCTCCAGCACCGGCGCCGCACAGCCGTTCAGGCGCAGCGGGATCTGGCCGATGGTGCGGATGTTTTGCGTGACGTCCTCGCCGGTCTCGCCATCGCCGCGCGTGGCGGCCTGCACCAGCACGCCTTGCTCGTAGCGCAGGTTCACCGCCAGGCCATCGAACTTGAGCTCGGCTGCGTATTCAACCTCGGCATCCGCCAAGTCCAGCCCAAGCTCGCGCCGTACCCGGGCGTCAAAGGCCTGGGCCCCGGCTGCCGTGGTGTCGGTCTCGGTATGAATCGACAGCATCGGCACGGCATGGCGTACCGCCGCCAGTTCGGGCAAGGGGGCGGCCCCCACACGCAGGGTCGGGCTGTCGGCCCCGCGCAGCACCGGGTACTGAGTCTCTAAGGCCACCAGTTCCTGAAACAAGCGGTCGTACTCGGCGTCAGGGATTTCGGGCGCGTCCAGCGTGTAGTACGCGTGGGCGTGGCGGTGCAGTTGCGCGCGCAGCCACGCCGCGCGCTCAGCGACGGCCGGCGCCGGCTCAAACAGATCGGGATTCAGCATGGCGGGATTTGCCGCGCGCGGCGGTCGGTGTTTCAGCTAAACAGCCGCCGCGCTGCCGGCGAGCCCGCCGCCAGATCGCGTGAGGCCAGCACCTTGTAGAGCCGGCTCAGCTCTTCGTGAATGGCGGCAAAGCCATGCGGTCCCAGTGGCCGGCCGGACTCATCGACCACCTCGGCCTCCAGGTCCTTGGCCAGGCGGCGGGCCACCTCCTGCAGCGCGGCAAAGGGCTCCAGGCTCTCGGCGGTTTGCGGCACATCGAACACCAAAGTCGCCTCGCGCAGCGGGGGCGACTCGGCCTCCTCCACCAACGCAGCCTGGGGATCGAACTGCAGCACCAGCATGGGCGGTGCGCCCTCTTCTTGGGATGGCAACACCATGCGGCCGGGCAAGGCACCCGCCACCAGGCCCTGGCGCGCGGCGTTCTGCGCCAAGAAGCCCAGGGTCCAGGCCGCGCCCTTGGCCTTCAGGCCTACAGCCAGTTGCGCGTCATGGGCACTGGCAAATTGGTCGAGCTCACGGGCGCGCGCCACGGCATCGATCATGTCGGGGAAGTCCGCCATCGCGCCCACGCCATCGGCGAAGGCCTGGACCTTTTGTACCCACTCGGAAAACTCGATCTCGCCCAAGGGGCCGGCCCGATTCACCATCTGCAGCCCGGCCTGGAACTCGCCGTAGCGCTCGCCCGTCTGGGGCAGTTCCCACTCACCGGTCTCAGTGTTCAGGCCCTCAATGGCCAGGGGCTTGGTGCCGGCCCGACGGCTGGCCGGCAAATGGGCCAAGGCGGCATCACCGCTGACGGGCGCCTCCACATGCAGCACCGCCAGCACATCGATCAGGGCGTCCAGGCGCGTGCCGCTGCGGCGCGCCTGAGCGGCCTTGCGCACCACCATGGGCAGGGTATCGGCGTGCGCATTGGCGTGAGCCGCCAGGGCGTCGCCCTCGTGCAGCACGTCCAGCACCGAGGCCATCACCTGCGAGGGCGCGGGATCGGGAGCACCACTCAGGCCGGGCTCTTGGCGCGGCATCAGGCTGTCCTGGGCCCGCTTGGGACCTGCGCGGCGGCTGACCCACCAGCCTTGGATCAGCAAGGCCAGCAACACGGCCGCGCCGGCCAACATCAGGGCTTGGGTCAGGGTCAGGGTCATAGCGGGGGCGGATTGTGGCGCAGTGCCATGAAAGATTCGTTCATAGCGCCTCAGCCATGCCGAGTGCAGCCTCCATGTCCACCGCCACCACCCTGCTGACGCCTTGCTCCTGCATGGTCACGCCGATCAACTGCTCGGCCATCTCCATGGCAATCTTGTTATGGCTGATGAAGAGGAACTGCGTGCCCGCGCTCATTTCGGCCACCAGGCGCGCATAGCGCTCGGTGTTGGCGTCGTCCAGCGGCGCGTCCACTTCGTCCAGCAAGCAGAAGGGCGCGGGGTTGAGCTGGAAGATGGCAAAAACCAGGGCGATGGCGGTCAGCGCCTTTTCGCCGCCAGACAGCAGATGGATGGTGCTGTTCTTCTTGCCCGGGGGCTGGGCCATGACCTGCACGCCGGCGTCCAGGATCTCGTCGCCCGTCATTACCAGCTTGGCCTGACCACCGCCAAAGAGGCTGGGGAACATGCGACCAAACTCGGCATTGACGCGCTCGAAGGTGCTGGAGAGCAGGTCGCGAGTCTCCAGGTCGATGCGGCGGATCGCGTCTTCCAGGGTGTGGATGGCCGCCAGCAGATCGGCCATCTGGGCGTCCAGGAAGCCCTTGCGCTCACGCGCGCTGCCCAGCTCTTCAAGCGCGGCAAGGTTGACCGCACCGAGCGCAGCAATATCGCGCTGGATGCGGTCGATCTCGCTCTGCAGGCCGGACAGTCGCACGCCCTCGGCCTCGATGCCCTGAGCCAAGGCTTCGAGGTCCACCGCGGCGGCTTCCAATTGCTCACGGAACTGGGCACCACCGAGCTGGGCGGCCTGCTCTTCCAGCTGCAACTGCGTGATGCGCTGGCGCAAGGGCTCGAGCGCGCGCTCGGCGGCCTGGCGCGCCTCGTCGCATTGACGCAGTTGGGCACTCAAACCTTCATAGTGAGAGCGCACCTGCGCCAGCTGCGCCTCCGCAGCCAACTTGGCGTCCAGTGCATCCTGCAGGCCGGCCTGGGCGGCGCTGTCATCCAGCTCGGCCAATTCAAGCGCCAGGCGCGCCAGTTGCTCGGCGCTGGCGCGGGCTTCTTGTTCGGCGCTGGCCTGGTTGCGGCGCAACTCGGCCTCGCGCGCCAGCAAAGCACGGGCGCCGAACTGGGCTTCCTGGGCTCGGCGCTCGGCCTGGCGCAGGGCCTCACGGGCATCGTTCAGACGCCGATCAGCGGCGATCACCCCTTCGTCCAGATCGGCATGCCGCTGCTGGGCCTCGGCCAGCTGGATATCGAGCTGCTCAAAGCGTGCCTCGCCCTCGGCACGGCGCTCCAGCACGCCCTCCTCTTGGGCGTCGAGCTCGGCCAACTCTTCCTTCAAGCGCGTGGCCTGGGCCTGTGCGGCCTCGAAGAGCTGGCTCAGGCGCAGACTTTCCACCTGCAATTGATGGGCCTGCGCACGCCGACTTTCGGCCTCGCGACGGGCCTCGACCAATTGCGCGGCCACGGCGGCGTGAGCCTGGTCGGCGCGGCCTTGCGCGGCGCGGGCGCTGTCCAGCACCTGCTCTTGCTCGCGCCGCTGGGCCTCCAGGGCTTCGATTTCTTGGGCGCGTGCCAGCAGGCCGGCCTGCTCGCTGTCCGGCGCATAAAAGCTCACCGCCTGGCGCGACACCGCGTGGCCGCCGCGCGTGACGATCAGTTCGCCGTGGCCCAACTGTTCGCGCTGGGCCAGGGCCGAGGCCAGATCGGGGGCGGTGTAGACGCCATCCAGCCAGTCCGCCAGCAGCGCCTGCAACCCGCTCTGCTCGACCCGCAACAACTGGGTGAGCTGGGGCAAGGCGTGGTGGCTGGGCGGCGGCGAGGCCTCGCTAAGCGTGTAGAAGGCCAGGCGCGTGGGGGGGGCGTCGTGCTCGAAGGCGCGCACCAGATCCAGGCGCGAAACCTCCAGCGCACCCATGCGCTCGCGCAAACAGGCCTCCAGCGCAGTTTCCCAGCCGGCCTCGATGTGCAGGCGCTTCCACAGCGCGCCCAGATTCACCAGGCCCTGCTTCTCCAGCCAGGGGCCGAGCTTGCCCTCGGTCTGAACCTTTTCCTGCAAGGCGCGCAGGGCCTCCAGGCGGGCATTGATCTGACCCAGGCGCACGCTTTGGGTCTGCGCCTCCTGCTGAGCCGCTCGGCGTGCGGCATCCAGCTCGGGCTCCTGCTCGCTCAAGCCTTCCAACCGTCCCTGGGCTTCTTCCCACAGCGCATCGGCTTCCTGCGAGCGTTCTCTGAGCTGCTCGACGCCACTGACATCGGGCAGATTCAAACTGGCCTTTTGCGCATCCAGGCGCTCGCGGCGTTGGCGCAGGCCACGCGACTGCTCGTCCAGCGCTCGGCTCTCCGCGGCCAGCACCTGGATCTGCTGCTGCACCTGCACTACAGCCTGGCGCTGCCCATTGGCCAGGCCCTGCGCAGCGCGCAGCCCGTCTTCCAGTTCCGGCAGCTGCGCCGCCTGCTCTTCGGCTCGGGCCGCGGCCAGTTCGGTCTCTTCCTCGCCCTGGGCCCGTTGCTCGGCCAACTGCTCCAGCTCGGCCACGGCCTGGGCCGCGCGGTCCTGCCACTGCGCTTGGGCGGCTTGGATCTCGCCCCGGCGCGCGCCGGCCTTGTTGCGGCTCTCCACCACATAGCGGATGCGCTCTTCCAGGCGGCTGACCGCCAGCTGCGCCTCGGCGAAACGACCTTGCTCGGCATGCAGGCTGTCGCCGGCCGCGAAGTGCGCCTGGCGCACCTCCTCCAGCTGCGCCTCCACCGCGCGCAACTCGGCGAGCTTGGCTTCCAGCGCGTTGAGCGCCTCGCGGCCGGCGGCCTGCACGCGCTCGAGCTCCTTGGCGGAGTCCTGGCTCTTGAGCCACCACAGCTGATGCAGACGCCGCTCACCCAGGGCCTGCAGCTCGCGGTAGCGCAGCGCCACTTCGGCCTGGCGCTCCAAACGCTCCAGGTTGACGCCCAGCTCGCGCAGGATGTCCTCGACGCGGGTCAGGTTCTCGCGCGTGTCGCGCAGGCGGCTCTCGGTCTCGCGTCGGCGTTCTTTGTACTTGCTGACCCCGGCCGCCTCTTCCAGAAAGAGGCGCAGCTCTTCGGGCTTGCTTTCGATGATGCGGCTGATGGTGCCCTGGCCAATGATGGCGTAGGCCCGTGGCCCCAGGCCCGTGCCCAGAAAGACGTCCTGCACGTCCTTGCGGCGCACCACCTGGTTGTTGATGAAATACGAGCTGCCGCCGTCGCGCGTGAGCACGCGCTTGACGGCAATCTCGCTGAACTGATTCCAAGCCCCCCCGGCGCGTGCCAGGGTGTTGTCAAACACCAGCTCCACCGAGGCGCGGCTGGCGGGCTTGCGGGTGTTGCTGCCGTTGAAGATCACGTCCTGCATGGACTCGCCACGCAGTTCGGACGCCTTGCTCTCGCCCAACACCCAGCGCACCGCGTCCATGATGTTGGACTTGCCACAGCCATTGGGCCCGACCACGCCCACGCGCTGCCCCGGCAGTTGAAACACCGTGGCATCCGCAAAGGACTTGAAGCCCGAGAGCTTGATGGAATTGAGCCGCATCAGTTAGGCCGCATCAGACTGGTTTGGCAACACCCTGTTTCATAGAGGAAAACAGGGCAAAAAAGGGCGCGGATGATAGCATCGCGCCCCTTTTGAAAAGCAGCACTCAGCCCGAGCACACCATGGCCACCACCCCGAAGAAGAAAGCGCCTGCCAGCCAGCGTCAGGCCCCGGTGAACCCGCCCTCGCGACCCAGCAAGGAGCTGCAGGTCTTCCCCAACCCGGCCCCGCAGCGCGACTACCTGCTGCAGTTCCAGGTGCCCGAGTTCACCTGCCACTGCCCGCTCACAAAACAGCCGGACTTCGCCCACTTCGTCATCGAGATGGTGGCCGATGAATGGTGCGTCGAGCTCAAGAGCCTGAAGATGTATATGTGGAGTTACCGCGACGAGGGCGCCTTCCACGAAGCGGTGACCAACCAGATCCTGGACGACATCGTCAAGGTCACCAAGCCGCGCTTCTGCCGCGTCAAGGCCCGCTGGTATGTGCGCGGCGGCATCTACACGAATGTGGTGGTCGAGCACCGCAAGAAGGGCTGGAAGCCCCAGGCCCCGGTGGAGTTCGGCGGCGCCAGCTTCCCCCAAGAGAACGGCATGCTGCCGCTCTGATGAACCCGCGCCTGGAGCTGCTGCAGCCCTACCCCTTTGAGCGCCTGCGCGCGCTGCAGGTGGGCATTGCGCCTAACCCCGCGCTGCGCGCCATCAGCCTGGGCCTGGGGGAGCCGCGCCACCCGGCGCCGACTGTGGTGCTGGAAGCCATGCGGGACAACCTGGCTGGGCTTTCCAACTACCCGGCCACGGCCGGTGCGCCCGAGCTGCGAGCGGCAATTGCTGCTTGGATTCAGCGCCGTTACGGCCTGCACCTGGACCCGGCCACCCAGGTCCTGCCCTGCAATGGTTCGCGTGAGGCGCTGTTTGCCATTGCGCAGACGGTGGTGGACTCCAGCCGCCCCGGCGCGACGGTGCTGGTGCCCAACCCCTTCTACCAAATCTATGAAGGGGCCGCCCTATTGGCCGGCGCCGAACTGGCCTTTGCCGACAGCGACCCCGCGCGCAACTTCGCGGCAAACTGGGGGGCCATTCCCGACACCGTGTGGGCCAAGACCCAGCTGGTCTATGTCTGCACCCCGGGCAACCCCAGTGGCGCGGTGATGCCACTGGATGAGTGGCAGCGTCTCTTTGAGCTGAGCGACCGGCACGGCTTCGTGATCGCCGCCGACGAGTGTTACTCCGAGATCTTCCTGGGCGACACCCCGCCGCTGGGTGCGCTGGAGGCCGCAGCGCGACTGGGCCGCAGCGACTTCCGCCGCCTCATCAGCTTCACCAGCCTGTCCAAGCGCAGCTCGGTGCCGGGCCTGCGCAGCGGCTTTGTGGCGGGAGACGCCGAGCTCATCAAGACCTTCACGCTCTACCGCACTTATCACGGCAGCGCCATGAGCCCGGTGGTGCAAGCCGCCAGCATGGCGGCCTGGAGCGACGAGACCCATGTGGCGGAGAACCGCGCGGCCTACCAGGCCAAGTTCCAGGCCGTGCTGCCTCTGCTGCAGGATGTGCTGGAGGTGAGCGCGCCTGACGCCGGCTTCTACCTTTGGGCTGGAGTGCCCGAGCAGCTATACGGAGGCTGCGATATCGAGCTGACGAAGGCATTGCTCGCAGAATGCAATGTCCAGGTGCTGCCCGGCAGTTTGCTGGCGCGCACGAACCCGATGACGGGACGCAATCCCGGCCAGGGGCGTGTACGCATGGCCCTGGTGGCCGAGGTGCAAGCCTGCCTTGAAGCCGCGCAGCGCATCCGTCAATTCATCGAGAGTCAGTCATGAGCACCAGCGCACAAACAAGCCTGCAAGCCACCATCGAAGCCGCCTGGGAACAGCGCGCCGAGTTCAGCCCCAACGCCGCCCCCGCCGCCGTGCGCGAGGCCGTGGCCCATGTGCTGGCTGAGCTGGATGCCGGCCGCCTGCGCGTGGCTTCGCGGCAAGGCGTAGGACAGTGGGAAGTCCACCAGTGGATCAAGAAGGCGGTGCTGCTGAGCTTCCGTCTGAACGACAACCGCCCCATGGGCGACGCCGATGCCGGCCACCTGGCCTATTTCGACAAGGTGCCCACCAAGTTTGAAGGCTGGGGCGAGGCACAGTTCCGTGCCAGCGGCGTGCGCGTGGTGCCGCCGGCGGTGGCCCGGCGCGGCAGCTTTCTGGGCAAGAACGTGGTGCTGATGCCGTCCTACGTGAACATCGGCGCCTATGTGGACGAAGGCGCGATGGTGGACACCTGGGCCACCGTGGGCAGCTGCGCGCAGATTGGCAAAAACGTGCACCTGAGCGGCGGCGTGGGCATCGGCGGCGTGCTGGAGCCGCTGCAGGCCAACCCCACCATCATCGAAGACCACTGCTTCATCGGCGCGCGCTCCGAAATCGTCGAGGGCGTGATCGTCGAGGAGCATTCGGTCATCTCGATGGGCGTCTACATCGGCCAAAGCACCCCCATCTACGACCGTGAGACGGGTGAGACAACGTACGGCCGCGTGCCCGCCGGCTCGGTCGTCATCAGCGGCAGCCTGCCGCGCGATGGCGGGCGCTACAACCTGTACGCTGCCATCATCGTCAAGAAGGTCGATGCGCAGACCCGCGCCAAGACCTCGATCAACGAGCTACTCAGGGCCTGAGATCCAGGCACCAGAAAGGAAGATCAGCATGTCCGGGAATATGGAGCGCATCCTGCGCCTGATGGCCGAGAAGGGTGCGTCCGATTGCTACCTGTCGGCCAATATGCCGGTGCTGATCAAGCTCAACGGTCAGGTGGTGCAGCTCTCGGACCAACCCCTGGCCGTGAACCAGCCGCGCCAGCTGATCGGCGAGTTGCTGCAGCCCAAGGAACTGGCCGAGCTGGATGAGCATGGCGAACTGAACCTGGCCATCTCCATCCCCAAAGTGGGCAGTTTCCGCCTGAGTGGCTTTCGCCAGCGCGGTTCGATCGCGGCGGTGTTCCGCCATATCTCGCACACCATCCCGTCGATGGACTCGCTCAAGCTCCCCGAGAGCCTGGGCTCCCTGGTGCTGGAAAAGCGCGGCCTGGTGCTGATGGTGGGCGCCACCGGCACGGGCAAGAGCACCACGCTGGCAGCCATGCTGGAAAAGCGCAACCAGACCCTCTCGGGCCACATCCTCACCATCGAGGACCCGATCGAGTACCTGTTCCAGAACAAGCGCTCGGTGGTGAACCAGCGCGAGATCGGACGCGACACCGCCAGCCTGCAGATTGCGTTGAAGAACTGCCTGCGCCAGGCGCCTGACTGCATCTTGATTGGCGAGATTCGCGACCGCGACACCATGACGGCGGCCATCTCGTATTCGCTCTCCGGACACCTGGTGCTGGCCACCCTGCACGGCAACAACAGCTATCACGCGCTGAACCGCATCTTGTCCTTCTATCCGCCGGAAAGCCGCCCGGCCCTGCTGGGTGACTTGGCTGCCGGCCTGAAGGCCATCATTTCGCAGCGCCTGGTGAGGGCACAGACCGGCGGTCGCGTGCCGGTGGTCGAGATCATGATGAACACCAAGCTGGTGGGCGAAATGATCGAACAGGGCGACTTCAACGGCGTCAAGGAAGCGATGGAGAAATCCATGGCCGAGGGCTCTCAGACCTATGAAGAGCACTTCGCCAAGCTGATCGAAAACGGCACCATCAGCCGCGAAGAGGGCCTGGCCTTTGCCGATTCGCCAACCAACCTGCTCTGGCGCCTGCAGAACGCCAGCGCCCCGGTTTCCCGCGCGCCGGTGGCCGCTGATGACGGACCGGCAGACGCCGCGACCTTTACCGAGATCACGCTCGACGTGACGCAGGAAGATTGAGCCCCACCCTCGAACTGCTGGAGGCGCTGCTGGCGCGGCCCTCCGTCACGCCGGCCGATGCCGGCTGTCTGGACCTCATCAGCGAGCGCCTGCAGGCCCTGGGCTTTGCCTGCGAGCGGCTGGATGCCGGCCCCAAGGAGGCAGCGGTGTCCAACCTCTGGGCCATCCGACCGGGCCGTGACGCTCAAGCCCCGGTGCTGGTGCTGGCCGGCCACACCGATGTGGTGCCCACCGGCCCGTTGGACGCCTGGACCACGCCCCCCTTCACGCCCAGCTATCGCGACGGCCGGCTCTACGCGCGCGGCGCGGCCGACATGAAGAGTTCGCTGGCCGCCTTTGTGGTGGCCTGCGAGGCCTTTGTGCGCGCCCACCCCGAACACCCAGGCAGCCTGGCCCTGTTGCTGACCAGTGACGAAGAAGGCCCGGCCCTGCATGGAACGGTGCATGTCGTCCAGGAGCTGAAGCGTCGTGGCCAGCGCCTGGACGCCTGCATCGTCGGTGAGCCGACCTCGGTCCAACGACTGGGCGACACCATCAAGAACGGCCGCCGCGGCTCGCTCAGCGGCCGGCTCACCGTCAAGGGCATCCAGGGCCATGTGGCCTATCCGCAGTTGGCCCGCAACCCCATCCACCAACTGGCCGCGCCACTGGCAGAACTGGCGGCAATGCGCTGGGACGAAGGCAATGCCCACTTCCCGCCCACCAGCTTTCAGGTCAGCAACATCCAAGCCGGCACGGGAGCCGGCAATGTGATCCCGGGTAGCGCGGTGCTGGACTTCAACTTCCGCTTCTCCACCGCCAGCACGCCGGAGGCGCTCAAGGCCCGGGTGCAGGCTGTGCTGGAGGCCCATGGGCTCGAATACCAGATCGACTGGGTACTGGGCGGTGAGCCCTTTTTGACCGAGCCTGGCACGCTCACCCAGGCCATGACAGCGGCCATCCGGGCCGAGACCGGGGTGGCCGCCGAACTGTCCACGACCGGGGGCACCTCGGATGGGCGCTTCATCGCCAAACTCTGCCCCCAGGTGGTGGAGTTCGGCCCCATCAACGCCAGCATTCACCAACTCAATGAATGGGTGACCGTGGCCGATCTGGATCCGCTCACCGCCATTTACCGGCGCACTTTCGAGAACCTGCTGCTGTGACCCTGATTCAAGCCATTGAGGCCGGCGCCGCGCGCCTGCAAGCAGCCGGTGTGGCCTTTGGCCAAGGCACGCTAAACGCCTTCGACGAGGCCGCCTGGTTGGCGCTGTGGCAGCTGCAGCATCCGCTGGACACGCTGGACGAACACGCCGACGACCCGCTCAGCCCCGAGCAGGCCGCGCAGATCGAGGCCCTGATCGAGCGCCGCATCACCACCCGCCAACCGGCCGCTTACCTCACCGGCGAGGCCTGGCTGCAGGGTGTGCCCTTCTTCATCGATGCGCGCTCCATCGTGCCGCGCAGCTTCATCGCCGAGCTGATTGCTGAAGGCAGCTTTGATGCCTGGCTGGACCCCAGCAGCACCCAGGTGCTGGATCTGTGCACCGGCAACGGCTCGCTGGCCGTGCTGGCCGCCATGGCCTGGCCCGAAGTCAGTGTCACCGGGGCCGATCTGAGCCCTGAGGCCCTGGCGGTTGCCGCGCGCAATGTCGAACGCCACGGGCTGCAGTCGCGCATTCAATTGGTCCAGGGCGACGGCCTGGCCGCCGTGGCCGCCCAGCGCTTCGACTTGGTGCTGTGCAACCCACCCTATGTGAATGCGCAGTCCATGGCCGAGCTGCCACCCGAGTTCCGCGCCGAGCCGGTACTCGCACTGGCCGGCGGCACCGATGGCATGGACTTCATCCGGCAGCTCCTGGCTGACCTGCCCGACCGGCTGACCGAGCACGGCGTGTTGGTACTGGAGATTGGCCACGAGCGCCCCTTCTTCGAGGCGGCGTTCCCGCAGCTGCAGCCGGTTTGGCTCAGCACTTCGGCGGGCGACGACATGGTGCTGCTGCTGACGCGCGATCAACTATTGGCCGCCATCTGACCTGAGTGCGGTGCGAGCTGAAAGTCGCCTTGACGGAATGCAAGTTCCCGCGATGTTTCGGACATTATTTGCGGAGGCTGTTCCCATCCGGGGCGGCATTCCACAGAATCAGGCGCCAGACCCGCCCATTCTCAAGGCCAGGAAGAGCCGGAACGAGGGGCGTTAATCCGGGAGACTGTCATGCGCGCGCCATCGCCCCCTTCCGCGACAGAGAGACCGACTGGATGGTGGGCGCGGCTTTGGCGCCGCATCGAACCCTCTATTTCGGAGCCCATCCCCCAGATCGCCACGGCGGAATTGCGTCAACAGCATGAGCGGTTGAGAACCAGGCTTGAGGCCTTGCGTTGCATGCTCTCGCACGATTCAGGGGGGCTCGATGCGACGCAGTTGCATCAAGCGCTGAATGAACTTCGCGGACTGCTGGGCGAGCATTTCATTGCAGAGGACTACCTGCTCTACCCGGCCTTGCTGCATAGCGAGAGCTCCGAGGTCGCCAAATTGGCGCGACAGTTTCAAGCTGAGCTGGGATGCCTGGCCCAACGCTTCGAACGCTTTTGCACACATTGGTCGGGTACGGAAAAAATTCGAGCATCGCCCGCCGCATTCAACGCGGAAGGCCGAGTCCTCATTGAGGCCCTGCTCAACCGCATCACTTTGGAAGATCAGACCCTCTACAGCGCGGCAGACCGCTGCAGCGCAGCTCGGCGACTCTGACGGTCCAAGAGAAGAACGGAGGGGGCGCGCCAGTTAGCATTCGCCCCTTTTGATTTCGCGCCCCTGCCAGTTGTGAAGGCGGCGTGGCACCGGCCCCTCCCTTGATTTCTCTGAAGAACCTCACCCTCAGGCGAGGCACCAAAGTGGTGCTGGACAGCGCCAACGTCACCCTGCAACCCGGCGAACGCATCGGCCTGGTGGGCGCCAACGGTGCGGGCAAGTCCAGCCTGTTCGCGCTTTTGGCCGGGCGCCTGCAGGCCGACGCCGGCGACGCTGAGATGCCGCCGACCTGGCGGCTTTCGGAAGTGGCGCAGGACCTGCCCGAGACCGAACAGGGCGCCACCGATTTCGTGCTGGATGGCGACCTGACCTTGCTCAAGGCGCGCGCCCAGTTGCAGGCCGCTGAGGATGCCCACGACGGCCTGTTGATGGCCGAGGCCCATGCCGCGCTGCAAGACGCCGGCGCCTTCGACGCCCGCGCGCGCGCGCAGGCCCTGCTGCTGGGCCTGGGCTTCAAGGGCGACCAACTGGATGCGCCAGTGAACAGCTTTTCGGGCGGCTGGCGCATGCGCCTGCAACTGGCCCGCACGCTGATCAATCCGGCCGAGCTGATGCTGCTGGACGAGCCCACCAACCACTTGGACCTGGACGCCCTGGTCTGGTTGGAGGCCTGGCTGGCGCGCTACCCCGGCACCTTGCTGGTGATCAGCCACGACCGCGAGTTCCTGGACGCGATCACCCGCGTGACCCTGCATCTGGAACACGCCAAACTCACGCGCTGGGGCGGCAATTACACGGCCTTCGAGACCCTGCGCGCCCAGGCCCAGGTGCTGCAGCAGGCCAGCTTCGAGAAGCAGCAGGACCGCATCAAGCACCTGCAGAGCTTCATCGACCGCTTCAAGGCCAAGGCCAGCAAGGCCAAGCAGGCCCAAAGTCGGGTCAAGGCCCTGGAGCGCATGGAGAAGCTGGCCCCGGTGCTGGCGGCGTCCGACTTCGCCTTCGAGTTCCGCGAACCCGCCAGCCTGCCCAACCCCATGCTGGCGCTCAGCGATGTCGCCTGTGGATACGGTGAGACGGCCATCGTGACGGGCGTGAACCGCAGCGTGCTGGCCGGCCAGCGCATCGGCATCTTGGGCGCCAACGGCCAGGGCAAGTCCACACTGGTGAAGACCATCGCCCGCGACCTGCCGCTGCTGGCAGGCGAGATGACCGAGGGCAAGGGCCTGTCGATCGGCTACTTCGCCCAGCAGGAGCTCGATGTGTTGCGCCCCGACGAGGGGCCGCTCTCGCACATGGTGCGCCTGGCCAAGGACGTGGGCCCGCCAGGGCGCGAACAGGAGCTGCGCGATTTTCTCGGCCAGTTCCGCTTCACCGGCGACATGGTCAACCAGGCCGTGGGCAGCCTCTCGGGCGGTGAAAAGGCCCGCCTGGTGCTGTGCATGCTGGTGTGGCAGCGCCCCAATCTGCTGCTGCTAGACGAGCCCACCAACCACCTGGATCTGCAGACGCGCGAAGCGCTGTCGATGGCGCTCAACGAGTTCGAGGGCACGGTGATGCTGGTCAGCCACGACCGCGCGCTGCTGCGCGAGGTCTGCGACGAATTCTGGCTGGTGGCCAAGGGCGTCCTCGGCCCCTTCGATGGCGACTTGGACGACTATCAGCGCTGGCTGCTGGAGCAAAGCAAGGAGGCCGCGCGCGCGCTCAAGGCCGGGCGCGCCCCATCTGCGAGCCCCGCTGCGGCCCCCGTTGTGGCGGCTCCACCGCCGCCGCCCGCCGTGGCCCAGCGCGAGGACCGCAAGGCCGCCGCTGCGCTGCGCCAGCAGGCCGCTCCCTTGCGCAAGCAGATGGACGCGCTGGACCGCCAGCTCAAAGCCTGGGGCCAGGAGCGCGCCCGACTGGAAGAGGAACTGAGCCTAGGGAGCGCCGCGCCAGCGCGCATCGCCGACATCGGCCGCCGCCTCAAGGCCCTGGGCGACGAGGTGGATGCCGCCGAGTTGCAATGGCTGGACTTGAGCGAGCAGGTCGAGCAGATCCTGGGCGCTGCAGGGGAATAGCGTTTTCGATAGAGTCAGCGCCCTTCCCTTTTTTCGACCACAAGGAACGCTGACCATGGCTCTCGACAAGGTTGTCTACACCGCCCACGCCACCACCACCGGCGGCCGCAATGGCAAATCCAGCACCGGCCCCCTGGAGCTGACCCTGGCAAAGCCCAAAGAAATGGGCGGCGACGGCAACGGCACCAACCCCGAGCAACTGTTTGCGGCCGGCTATTCGGCCTGCTTCATGGGTGCGATGGGCGCCGTGGCCGGCAAGCTGGGTCTGAGCGTGCCGGCTGACGCCCAAATCAAGGCCGAAGTGGACTTCGGACCCAAGGGCACCGGCTACGGCATCGGCGTGCGCATGGCCATCAGCCTGCCCGGCATGGGCCGTGAAGACGCTGACAAGCTGGTGGCCACCGCCCACCAGGTCTGCCCCTACAGCAACGCCACTCGCGGCAACATCGACGTGGTGCTGACGGTGGTCTGAGCCTAAATTCGGATCCGCGAAACGGCGCCCCGCGGGGCGCCGTTTTTGTTCAGGGTCGCAGCAGCGTCAGCAACAGCTCTACGCGGGCTTGCGGCGCACTCAAAGCGCCCGCGCTGGGCAGGTCACCGCCGATCACGGGGCCTGCACCGCAGCGGCTGCAACGGCGCACAGCCACACCCTGCGCTTGCGCCGCCTTGAGCGCCGCCTCCAAGGGCTCGGCCAGCGTGCCATTGCCGGTGCCCGCCACGACCAGACCCAAGCGCCGGCCTTCCTGAGCCGCCAGGCCCTGCAGCAGCGCAACGAGCTTGCCGTCGACGCCGGCAGCGTTCCAGAGCAACTCCACCCGCGGCCACGCACTGCCCTGCTCAGGCAGGCCGGCCACGCCCCAGGCCTGGCTGACCGGCCAGGGCGCCAACAGACGCAGCGCACCGCTCTCCATCCAGGCCAGCGGCCCGCCATCGGGGTTGCCAAAGGCATCCACCCGGTAGCTGTGCAGCTTGCGAATGCGGTCACCGCGATAGACCGCGCCGCCAAAGGCCACCAGCACGCCGCGCGCGCCTTCGTGCTCGGCCAGGGTCACGGCGTCGAGCAGGTTTTGCGGCCCATCGGCGCTGAGCGCACTGGCCGGGCGCATCGCCGCCGTCAACACCACCGGCTTGGCGGCATCGCGCAGCACGCGGTGCAGCAGATAGGCGGTTTCCTCCAACGTGTCGGTGCCATGGGTGATGACAATGCCGCGCACCGCCTCGTCGTCAAGCAGGGCCTGCACCCGCCGCGCCAGCCGCGCCCAGGTGGCGAAGTCCATGTCCTTGCTGTCGAGCTGGGCCAACTGCTCAAAGGCCAGCGCGCGGCCCTGCAAAGCCGGTACGGCCCCCACCAGGGCCTCGATACCCACCTGGCCGGCGCGGTAGCCCACATGGTCGCTGCTGCTAGCGGCACTGCCGGCAATGGTGCCGCCGGTGCCCAAAATCCAAACTTGGCTTGGCATGCTTCAATTCCTGTATGAAAATGCAGCACCTGGATGCACATCCAGCATGTGCATTCCCTCAGCCACCGCATCCCGCTCAACCCAGCATTGTGAGGCCCGCGTGACCACCAGCAAGATCCCCCTGACGCCGCGCCAACAAGAGATCTTTGACCTCGTGCGCCGCTCCATCGAACGCACCGGCACCCCGCCCACGCGCGCCGAGATTGCGGCCACCCTGGGCTTCAAGTCGGCCAATGCGGCCGAAGAGCATCTGCAGGCCCTGGCACGCAAGGGCGTGATCGAGCTGGTCAGCGGCACCTCACGGGGCATCCGCCTCAAGGCGGACACCCTGCGCGCCATGCGCCGCCCGGCGCGTTCGCCCGAAGGCCAATCGGAATTGCCGCTGCCAGGCTTGGCTCAGCTATTGCTGCCGCTGGTGGGTCGTGTGGCCGCCGGACAGCCCATCCTGGCGCAAGAGCATGTCGAGCAGCAGCTCGCTGTCAGCCCCGAGCTGTTCCAGCAAACCCCGGACTATCTGCTGCGCGTCAAGGGCTTGAGCATGCGGGATGCCGGCATCCTGGATGGCGATCTGTTGGCCGTGCGCAAGGTGGCCGAGGCTCGCAACGGCCAGATCGTGGTGGCCCGGCTGGGCGATGAGGTCACGGTCAAACGCTGGAAGCGCGATGCCGACGGCATCTGGCTGCTGCCCGAGAACCCGGATTTCCGTCCCATCCACGTCGATGGCTCTGAGCCCTTTGCGCTCGAAGGCCTGGCGGTCGGCCTGCTGCGCTCTGGCCTGCAATGAAATGAGCAAGGCGTCCTGCGCCGAAGCCTGCCAGCGCTTTGAGCAGCTGCCCAATATCGGCCGCGCCATGGCGGCCGACTTCGCGTTATTGGGTCTTCAGCACCCCGCTGAGTTGGCCCAGCAAGACCCGCTACACCTCTACCAACGCCTGTGCTTGCTGACCGCCCAGCGCCAGGACCCCTGTGTACTCGACACCTTTATGGCCGCAGTGGACTTCATGCGCGGTGCGCCCGCCTTACCCTGGTGGCACTACACCGCTGCGCGCAAGCAGCAGTTCCCCGATCTGTAGCGGCGCTGGCCCGCACCACAATCGCCCCATGAGCCAAGCCACCCTTGAAAAGCTATACGCCGCCTTTGCCAAAGCCGACACCGACGCCATGGCCGAGTGCTATGCAGACGAGGTGGCCTTTGACGACCCTGCTTTCAGTCTGAGAGGCAAGCACGAGGTGGTGGGCATGTGGTCCATGCTGTGCGCCAACATCCGCGCCCGCGACTTCAAAGACTGGGAACTGCGCGCCGGCCCCTTCACGGCCAGCACGGCCCATTGGGAGCCGATCTACCGCTTTGGCGGCGCTCAAGGTCGGATGGTGCACAACGTCATCGACAGCCGCTTCGAGTTCAACTCGCAGGGCCTGATCACCCGCCAGTGGGATCACTTCGACTTCTGGGCCTGGAGCCGCCAGGCCCTGGGCCCGGCGGGTCTGCTGCTGGGCTGGAGCCCTCTGCTGCGCAACAAAGTGCGCCGCACCGCACGCCACAACCTGGATCGCTTTCTCGCCAAGGCTTGAACGGCCCCGACGCTCAGGGTTTCGGAGCCTCGGCAGGTTTGAGCAAGGCGCGCAAAGCTTTGAGCGCCATCGGGTGATAGAGGGTTGAATGCCCTTCATCCGGCGCCAGCTCCAGGCGCCAGCGCAGCCCCGCTTGGGCCCCGGCCTGCAGCGCCGCGCGCGTTGGCGCCTCACCCCGCAGCATGTCCGCGCCATAGGCCATGAACAGATGCTTGGGCTGCTCGGCCAGACCGATCCCCTTCGCCGCCTGCGCCAACAACGCCTTGTCGTTCCACCACAGGCTTGGGTCGATGGCGATGTAGTGATCGAAGAGCTGGGGCTCCTGCAGCAAGGTCTCGAACACAAACAATCCGGCCAGTGACTCGCCCATCAGCGCACGCTCAGCGGTGCTGGGATAGCGCGCCTCAATCAAGGGCAGCACCTCATCGCGGACAAAGCGCCGGAAGCGTTCCGAGCCCCCCACACGCGGCGCCATCTTGCGGTCGTCTTCGTTCTGGGTGGGCCCTGTCAGGTCTCGGCGCCGCTCGGTGTTTTCGATGCCTACCAGTCGGAACGGCCGCACACTGCCATTGGCCACCCCCACCTGCAGCAAGCCGGCGATGTGAAGGAAATCCTCGCCCATGCCGCCATCAAGCACGAGCAGCAGCGGCAACGGGCTGGGTTGCTGGCCTGGCAGCAGTTGAGGCGTGTAGACATTGATGCGCCGCGCCTCGCCCATCACGCGGGAATCGACCAGCAGGCTGTCGCCAATCCGCAGGTCGGCACGCTCCTTGAGCTCGGGCAGCGCAGGAGCCGCGGCGAGCCCCAGCGGCCCCAAGTGCAAGGCGGCCGCAAGCAGGCCTGCCATCATCCTTCTCATGCGTGTCTCCCCAGCTCGATCTGCAAAAGCGCGGGATGATGCCAGCGCAAGGGCGCCCTGCCCCTGGTCATACTGGCGCCCTGCACGACTCACTCCCCCTTGCCCTGTGCCCATCCCGCATCCCCCACCCGCCATCGCGGGCGACTTCATCGAGTGCTATGACCACGCGCTCAGTGCTGCGCAGTGCCGGCAGTTGATCGAAGCCTTCGAGTCCAGCCCACACCGGCGACCCGGGCGCACCGGCGGCGGCGTGGATGAGAGCAAGAAGCTCAGCCAAGACCTCTACCTCAACGAACACCCGGAATGGCTGCCCCTGCTGCGCGAGGTTCAAAAGGTCACCACCTTCAAGGCCGCGGAGTACTTTCGTCGCTACCACTTTGGGCTGATTGCGCCCATCGCCCTGACCCTGGCCGATCCCCGCACCGGCACCCCCACACCGCTGACGCACGACAACTTCGAGCGTCTGGGCGCGCCGCACGCCATGGATCTGATGCGCCAGCTCTATCGGCTGGGCCCCATCCAGATGCAGAAGTACCTGCAGGGCCAGGGCAACTACAACTACTGGCACTGCGAGACCTACCCCGCGCAGCCTGACGCCGAGACCCTGCACCGCGCGCTGCTCTTCATGGTCTATCTGAACGATGTCGACGAGGGCGGCGAGACCGACTTTTATTACCAGGGGCGCAGCCTCAAACCCCGCGCTGGCACCCTGGTGATTGCGCCTGCGGGGTTCACCCACACCCACCGAGGCCGGGTGCCGCTGTCGGGCGACAAGTACATCCTGACCAGCTGGATCCTGTTCCAGCGCGCTGAAACCCTCTACCGGGCGCGCTGAGTTCAGTCGCGGAACTTCGGCGGGGCGCCTTTGCCACTCATCATGGCGGCCATCAGGTCTTCCGAGAGCAGCATGGCCGCGTTCCAGCTGGCGATCTGCTCCAAACCATCGGCCACGCTGTGATCGCGGGCGTAGTTGAGCGCCTGCTTGGTGCCGCGCACGGCCAAGGGTGACTTGCTGGCGATCTGCTGCGCCAGGTCCAACACACCGGCCTCGAGTTCACTGGGGGTTTCAAACACCCGATTGACCAGCCCCAGGGCCAATGCTTCCTGGGCACCCACCTTGCGCCCGGTGAATGCAAGCTCCCGCACAAGGCCCTGGCTGCCGATGAGCTTGGGCAGGCGCTGCAGCGTACCCACGTCGGCCACCATGCCGATGTCGATTTCCTTGATGGCGAACTCGGCCTCCGCGCTGCAATAGCGCATGTCGGCGCAGCAGATCAGGTCGATGCCGCCGCCCAAGCAGGCGCCGTGAACAGCCGCCAGCACCGGCTTGCGGCAGCGCTCCAGACTGCTCAAGGTGTCCTGCAATTCCAAGATCAAGCCACGCAACTTCTCTCGCAGACGGGCCTCGCAGTCGTCCTGGATCTGGCCCTGCAGGCCCGCCATCATCCCGAGATCGATGCCCGCCGTGAAGTGCGTACCTTCGCCCTTGAGCACCACCGCACGCACTTCGGGTGTGCGGTCGGCCCATTGCATGGCGCTGCGAATGTCCTGCCACATCGCCCAGTTCATGGCATTGGCTTTGTCCGGACGGTTCAGCGCAATCTGGGCCACGGCACCGTGCAGCCGAACAAGGAGAGTCTCAAACACAGGGAGAGTCATGCGGTGGGCTCCAGGGGCGAAGGGCTCGGGGTGTCAGGCATAGGCCTCATTGGCCGGACGGCGCTGGATCACCCCAATCGGCGGCGCCCAGCGTTCGCCACGCGGCTTCTTGCTCGTGACCAGGGTGATGTCTGAGGGCTCGAACACCTCCACGTTGTGGGTGATGGGGGTTGTGAGCAGGTACTGGGCTCGGGTGCTCTTCAAGAAGTGCCCCACCAGCTGGATGTTGCGAACATCCAGGTGGGCAAAGGGCTCGTCGATGAAAACAAAGCCGCCCGGCGCGTCGTCGTCCTTCATCAGCCCCACCAGCAAGATCAAGCTCTTGAGCACCTGCTGGCCACCGCTGGCCTCGCCGTCATTCAAGCCCACCTCACCCTTGCCGTCGAAGCTGAAGCGCACCTGCAAGCCGGCCTGGGCCAGCACGGTGTCGTCGTTGTCCAGATGGGGCAGATCGGCCAGCGCAATGACGCCGGCGAGTTCGCCCAACTCCTGCACATTGCGGCGGTAACGCCGCAGCGTGGCTCGCAACACTTCGATGTAGCGCTCACGCGCGTTACCCGACGCAATGCGCGCGGCCTCATTGCTGGCGCGACGGTCGTCCAGCATGCGCTGTTGCTCGCGCACCTGCACATCCATCCGCGCATGACGCTCCATCACCTGGGCGTCGGTCTCCCAACTGCCCTGCTCCAACTCCTTCTCCACATGGCCCAGTGCGATGCGGGCCTGTTGGATGGAGCCGAACTCGTCGCGCAAGCCGGCCAAGCGACTCGCACTCACCCAGGCCGCAGGAAAGGCTGCGCGTGCCTTGCGCGAGGCCTGGCTGGCGTTGCGCAGGGAAGTCAGGCGCTCATCAAAGCCGCGGCGCAGGGCCTGGATTTGCTCCAGCCCGCTCTTGAGACGAACTTGCAGGGCTTGGTAGTCGCGCTCGGCCCGGTCGGCATCCTTGACGGCCTGGGCGTGGTCCTGATCCAGGCTGCTCCACCGACTGCTGGCTTCCAAACGGGCGGCACGTAGTTGCGGCAGGCGTTCACGCGCCTCGGCCAGCTCACTGGCGCGCTCGGCCAATTCCAGCGCGGCCTTTTTGCCGGCGGCCGCCTTCTGCGCATCCTTCAGTTGACGGTCGATCTCGGACTGCTCGCGCGCCAGGCGGGTCAGCTCGGCATCGGCACGCGCCAACTCGCTTTCCAGCGCCTGACGACGAGCGTCCGTGGCCGCCGTTCCGAACTGATGCTCGTGCGCAGGCACAAACAGGCTGCGACCGCCGCGGTTGTCGCGGTAGTAGGCATCGGGGGTGATCCAGTCGATGCCGCTGCCGGCGGCCGTGTCGCGGACACAGCGAATACCGGCCAACTGGCGCAACAGCCAGCTTGGCAATTTGGCACTGACACGCACGGCGGCCAGCAGGCTGCCCTTGGGGGCGGCGCCCGCCGTCTCGGCCTCGGCCACCACGTAGTGGCGATAGCGCTCCTGCGCGGCCAGCGCAAAGGCACGGCGCTCATCGCCGGCATCCTGGAGCACCACGATCCAGCGCGAGCCGCGCAAGTAGCCTTCCACGGCGGCGCGCCAGGTCTCGTCGACGATGTCGATGGCATCGGCCACCAAATGATGGGCAATGCCGGCTTCATTGAGCACGCGGCCAAAGCGCAGCACGTCGGCTGGGGGCGGCGGCACCGGCTGTCCCTTCAGCGCCGCCAGCGCGGCTTGCGCCTTGGCGCTGGCGTCGTGAGCCCGGGTGTACTCGGCACGCAGCTTGTGCTGGCGCTCACCCAGCCCGGCCAATAGCTCTTGCAGATCGGCCGAATCGCCTTCCACGGCCGCCAGGGCCTGCAGCGCCTCGGCGTGTTTGAGCATGTCTTCGAGCGGGCGCTCGGCATCGCGGGCTTCATCGAATGCCTTGCGCGCGGCATGGCGCTGCTCAGCCAGAGCGCCCAGCTGGCGTCGCGCACTCTCGGCCGCCTCAAAGGCCTCGTGCAGGGCGCGGCGCGAGTCCGACTGATTGCGTTCCTCGGCCGAGAACTGCAGGCGCTGGCGATGCAACTCGCGAGCCTCGCGGGCCGTCGAGGCGCGCGCGTCGGCCCACTGCAGGACTGGCAACACTTCCGTGTTCAGTCGCTCACGTTCGCCCACGCGCAACTGCCAGCTCTTGTAGAGATTCACACGCTGGGCCAACTCAGCCAACTGCGCCTGGGCGTGGGCAAGTTCTTGCTGACCCTGCACCACTTCCTTCTCAAGCTGTTGCTGATGGCTCTTGGCCAGGTCGTAGCGATCCAGCACCTCCTGATCGCCAAAGACTTCAAACACCAGCCGCAGCAACTCACGCGGATTGAGTTCGCACAGGCGGTCGGTCTGGCCCTGCTCCAGCGCCAAAACGCGCCCGATGGCGCGGGTCAGGCCCGCCGCTTCCAAGCGGCGCTTCCAGCCCTCGATGCCCATCCATTCCTTGTCGCCACGCTCGCTCAGTTGCTCGATGCTCTGTACGCCGTCGACCAGGATGTAGCGGCGCTGCCAGTCGCCGCCGTGACGCTCGATCCGGCAAGCGATGGTGACTTGATCGTCGTAAAGCAGTGAGCTAGCAAAGGGCCGGCTGCTGTTCTGGCGGTGGCGCGGGCGGTTGTCCACACTGGCACGCAGCCAGGCCGTGTCCGCGTTGGCGTGGCGCGCATAGGTCTTGTAGGTCCGCCCGCCCGAGCATTCCAGGCCTAGCAGGGTTCGTAGCGCATCCAGGAGCGTGGTCTTGCCCGAGCCGTTGGGGCCTGCGATGGTGACGATGGCCGCGTCCAAGGGCATGGCCACGCGCTGGCAGTAGTCCCAGTGCAGCAGCTCCAGATCTTGCAAGTGGAACATCAGGCGGGCTCCCTCTGGTTGTCTTCGTCATCCAAGCCCTGCTCCTCGGCTTGCGCCGCTGCGCGGCGGGCCTCCAGCATGACCTTGAAGGCGGGACCGGCCTGCGGATCGCTGGCCTGTCCAAGCACATCGGCCAAGGCTCCTTCCAAGATGCGCGGCGCCAAGCGGTCGTAATCCAGCAGCAAGTCCAGCAGCGGACCTTCAGCAATCTCTTCGCCTCGACGAAGGATGAAGCCCTGACGTTCCAGCAGCTTCAAGTGCGTGTTGACGCGCAGGGCCCCGCCAAGCTGTTTGCCGAAGTCCGCCAGCAGACTGCGCACACTCAAGACGGGAGCCGCCTTGTCCGCGCTCGGCAAGGGCTTCTCGCTGGCAAACATCTCGCTTTGCCCGGCCTCGTGGGCTTCGATGCGCGCCAGCTGGCGCTGGCGCTTGGGCAGCACGATCAAGGCCCAGATCACGACCAGCAAAGCGGCGCCGTCGCGCGGCAGATCAAAGTTGTTGTTCGCATTGAGCGCGGTCTCGCCGAACACCGCGTTCTCGGCCTGGCGCTGCAAGGCCAGGCTGATGTGGTCGGCATGGACGTTGTCAACCACTCGCAGACCCACACCCGCGGCGCGCTCTTCCAATCGGCGCCAGACCTCGGTGTCGATCAGCGCCTTGCGCACCAGGGGATGGCTGCGCGGCAACCAGCGGCGCGCCAGCAGCTGGGCAATCAGCTGGGCGCTGTCGTCAAACGGCAGACTCATGGAAGCGGATCCTCGTTCGGGGTCTGGGTGGAGGGCGCGCTGCGTCGCAGCGTGCCTTGGCTCATCCAGCGCACATGGGGGTCGTCGACGGGGCCTTGTTCAACGGCAAAGCGCGCCGTCCAGGGCTGGCGAGCCAACTCCCCAGTGGCGCCGGCCATGTCGCGGGACTGCGGATCGCCCATCAAGGGCAGGAGCTGCGCGCGATAGGCGGCCTTGGCATAGCTGCCACCCAGCAAGGCCGGGGCCAAGGGCCGCTCGTCGTTGGCTTCTTGACCCCAGCGCTGCAGCAAGCTTTTGAGCAGGCCCAATTCAGGCGGGAAGGACAGGACTTCCATCTGCCCCGGCGGAGCCGCTCGCGCCCCAGGCAGTACATCCTTGGGTCGGGCCTGCGCCTTGGTGCGCTCAAACTCACCCTCGGTGGTGTCCACCAACTCGTGTTGAGCCACAAAGACCGGGCTCACCGGCAGGGCAAAGGCACCCAGCAACAGGTCTTCCAAATGGGCCTGCCCTTGCAGCCAGCGCCGAACATCCGTGGTGGTGATGCCCGTGGATCCCAAGCTGATGCGCTGCCGATCCGCCTGCTGCAGGGCGCGATTGAACTGGCTGGCCATGGCCAGCAGCCTGGCCTGCGCCAAGCCCAGGTCGCGGGCCAGACGTTCGAGCCGGGCATCGTTTCGGTCTGCCGCGCCACGAATGATGGCCGTCAGCGCTTCGGAGGCTTTTTCAACCAACCCCAAGGCGCGCTCAAAGCGCCCCCGGGCCTTGCGCAGTCGGAACTCGGAGCCACTGGCAATGGCGTCCGCGAATTCATCATTCAGGCGCACCAGCTGGGCTTGGAGGCTCTGCAACTGGCCAGGCTCAAGGGTGCCAAGCTGCTGGGCCCCCGCCACACCCGCCAGCAAGGTGGCCAGCTCGTCATCGGGCGCGGGCGCTGCGTTCAATGGCGCCAACAATCCCAGCAGACGCTGGGCCAGCCCGGTCAATGTGTAGACCTGATCGCCCGGCTCCCAGCTCAGCAGCTCGGCGTCCCGGAGCCGCCGCAGCACCAACTCCAGCGCTTCATCGGTCAAGGCATGGAAGTGGCGGTTGAGTTGCTCCCGGCTCAGCCGCCCTTCGGGCTGGGCCATCAACTCCAGAAACACCCAAAGACGCAGGCGGACCAGCGTGGCCGGGCCCTGACAAAGGGCGCGCAGTGCTTCGAGTGTGGGCTCCTGCGCCTCAAGCTGCCACCAGCGACCAGCGTCGTCAGGTGCCTCACCCTCTCGAAAATACTCCGCAAACCCCTGCTGGGAGTTATCGCTGCCGGTATCGAATGAATCGGACATGGCTGGAGAAGCGACGCGCAAAAGAAAAAGGGGTCTGCTCGCGCAGACCCCTCGAATATTGGCGGAGTGGACGGGGCTCGAACCCGCGACCCCCGGCGTGACAGGCCGGTATTCTAACCAACTGAACTACCACTCCGCAGTGGTGATTGCGTTTGCGATTTGCATCGCTGGTGCTATCAATCCATTATAACTGGCGTCCCCTAGGGGATTCGAACCCCTGTTACAACCGTGAAAGGGTCGTGTCCTAGGCCTCTAGACGAAGGGGACGCTGAAACTTCACAAACCTGAACCGCGCGCCGCAAAACAATGGTGGAGGTAAACGGGATCGAACCGATGACCTCTTGCATGCCATGCAAGCGCTCTCCCAGCTGAGCTATACCCCCTGAAGGCGGCACGCTGTTCAAGCGATGTCGATACTATAACGCAGTTTTAATCCACTTCACAAGATACTTGAGAAGTTTTTTCAAACCAACGTCTCACACTTATAAAGAAAAACAGCCTACTGGATCAGCAGGCTGTTTAATATTTGGCGGAGTGGACGGGGCTCGAACCCGCGACCCCCGGCGTGACAGGCCGGTATTCTAACCAACTGAACTACCACTCCGCAGTGGTGATTGCGTTTGCGATTTGCATCGCTGGTGCTATCAATCCATTATAACTGGCGTCCCCTAGGGGATTCGAACCCCTGTTACAACCGTGAAAGGGTCGTGTCCTAGGCCTCTAGACGAAGGGGACAAATCCTTCAACCTTGAACTGCGCACTTGCGATTGGTGGAGGTAAACGGGATCGAACCGATGACCTCTTGCATGCCATGCAAGCGCTCTCCCAGCTGAGCTATACCCCCGAAAGAAGTACGCCGTTCAAGCGAGACTAAGAGTATAGACCGACTTTTACGGCGCTTGCAAGCGATCCATCAAAATTTTTCGATCGAAGAGCGCGAGCACTTGGTCAATGGCCGGCGTCTGGGTGCGTCCGCACACCAAAACACGCAGAGGGATGGCCAGTTGGGGCATCTTGAGGCCCTTCTGGGCCAGTACCGCCTTCATCGCGGACGAGATACCCGCAGGCGTCCATTCAGCATCTTTCAATGCGATTGCCAACGCGGCCAGCGCATCACGGGCGGCCTCGCCCAGGTGCTGAGCCCGATCTTCGTCACTGGCCTGTACCGGACCGAAGTACATGACCAGCCAATCAGCCAAGGCCTCCAGGGTGCTGCAACGATCCTTGAACAGTGCACACAGGGCGGCCAAGGGCGCGTCCGGCGGAACAACCAAGCCGCGGCGGCTCAGGCGTGGCGCGACCAAGCTGGCCAATCGTGCGTCATCCGCCGCTTTGATGTACTGGCCGTTGACCCACTCCAGCTTGGCGGCGTCCCACTGCGCAGGGCTCTTGGTCAGATGGGCCCCATCGAACCATGCCACCAATTGCTCGCGGCTAAAGATCTCGTCATCGCCATGGCTCCAGCCCAGACGGGCCAGGTAGTTCAGCATGGCCTCAGGCAAGTAGCCGGCTTCTTCGTAGGCAGTAACACTGACTGCGCCGCGCCGCTTGGACAGCTTCAGGCCATCGTCACCCAGGATGATGGGCACATGGCCGAACTGCGGCAGCGGTGCGCCCAAGGCTTCGAACAAATTGATCTGCCAGGGGGTGTTGTTCACATGCTCGTCGCCACGGAAGACGTGGCTGATCTGCATGTCCCAGTCATCCACCACCACGGCGAAGTTGTAGGTCGGCACCCCATCGGGGCGAACGATGATGAGGTCGTCGATTTCCTTGTTGCCAATGCGGATCGGGCCCTTGACCAGATCGTCCCAAACCACCTCCCCGCCTTCCGGGTTGGCGAATCGGATCACCGGTTTGACGCCTTCGGGCACGGGAGGCAGTTGCTTGCCAGGCGCCGGGCGCCAGCGGCCGTCATAACCGGTCTTCTCTCCGCGCGCCTTTTGGTCTTCGCGCATGGCGGCCAACTCTTCCGGCGAGCAATAGCAGTAATAGGCCTTGCCCGCTGAGATCAGCTGCTGCGCCACCGCTTGGTAGCGATCGAGTCGCTGCATTTGATAGATCGGGCCCTCGTCATATTCGAGGCCCAGCCAGTGCATCGAGGCCAGGATCTGCTCGACCGAGTCCTGCGTGGAGCGGGCCACATCGGTGTCTTCGATGCGCAGCACAAACTGACCGCCGAAATGGCGGGCGAACGCCCAGGAGAACAGCGCCGTGCGCGCAGTTCCCAGGTGCAGGAAACCCGTTGGCGAGGGCGCGATGCGGGTGCGAATGGTCTTGAAATGAGGGTTCATAGGGAGTGCGGCAGGGTGGCAAGGCCACGCTGCAAATCGTCAGTGATGTCGTCCACATGCTCCAGGCCAACGGCCAGTCGCAGCAGGCCTTGGCCAATGCCTGCGGCCTGCCGCTGAGCCTCGCTGAGGCGGCCATGCGAGGTGGTGGCGGGATGACAGAGGATGGATTTGGTGTCGCCTAGATTCGTGGCGATCGAGAGCAGCTGCGTACTGTCAATGACATGAAAGGCCGCCGCCTTCGCCGCTTCGGGATCATGCCCCTGCAGCTCAAAGGACAGCACCGCCCCGCCCTGCCCGCCTTGCTGACGCAGCGCCAGGGCATGCTGGGGGTGGCTGGACAAGCCAGGGTAGTGGACCCGCGCGACACGCGGATGCGCCTCTAGCCACTGTGCGATGGCCATGGCCTGCCGGCTGTGCGCCTCCATGCGCAGCTTGAGGGTCTCCAAGCCCTTGAGGACCACCCAGGCATTGAAGGGCGAAATCGTCATGCCCACCGTGCGCAACACCGGTGCCAGCACGTCCTGAATGATCCGGCGCGGACCACACACACTGCCTGCCATCACCCGTCCCTGGCCATCCAGAAACTTGGTGCCGGCATGCATGACCAGATCGGCTCCGAGCTCCAGCGGACGCTGAAGGGCCGGGGTGCAGAAGGTGTTGTCCACCACCAGCAGGGCCCCGGCCTCATGAGCCAGATCGGCCAGGGCGCGGATGTCGCAGACCTCGGTCAAGGGGTTGGTCGGTGTCTCGGCAAACAGCAATCGGGTGGTGGGCGTGATTGCCGCACGCCATTCGCCCAAATCAGTCTGCGACACAAAGCTGGTCTGCACACCGAACTTGCCAAACTCTTTGGCAAACAGATTGATCGTTGAGCCGAACACCGAGCGCGAGCACAGCACATGATCCCCGGCCTTAAGCAGGCCCATGGCCAGCAGCAAGATTGCGCTCATGCCGGTGGACGTCGCAATGGCGGCCTCGGCCCCCTCCAGGGCGGCCAGGCGCGCTTCCAGGCTGCGCACCGTCGGGTTGCTGGTGCGGTTGTAGGTGAAGTCCTCGTTGTTGGCGAAGCGCCGCGCCGAAGTCTCGGCATCGGGCTGCACATAGGCGCTGGTCAGGAACAGAGCCTCGGAGTTCTCACCATATTGGCTGGGCGGCAGCGCGCTGCGGACCGCCAGGGTCTCGGGCCTCAAGCCGGCGGGCAGCGTCCCCGGAACTCGGCGCTCGGCCTGGCTCATTCACCGCGCTCCTGCAGCGCCAGGCGGCCGGTTGCGGCAGCGTCCTCTTCTGCGCCCGCCTTGGGGCGCTGGGCCTGCATGGCGGCAATCTGCTCAGCACCGATGTCACCGGTGACGTAGACGCCGTCAAAGCAACTGGCCTCAAAGCCGTCGAGCCCCGGGCGCAAGGCCGCCACCACCCGTTTCATGGCGTCCACGTCCTGGTAGATCAGCGCGTCAGCGCCGATGTAGGCGCGGATCTCCTCCAGGCTGCGACCGTGCGCGATCAGCTCGGTGCTGGTGGGCATGTCGATGCCATAGACATTGGGAAACTTCACCGGCGGCGCCGCCGAAGCCATATAGACCTTGGTGGCCCCGGCCTCCCGCGCCATTTGCACGATCTCCTTCGAGGTCGTGCCGCGCACGATGGAGTCATCCACCAAAAGCACGCGCCGCCCCTTGAACTCTTGGGAAATCGCATTGAGCTTTTGGCGCACCGACTTCTTGCGCACGCCCTGCCCCGGCATGATGAAGGTTCGACCCACGTAGCGGTTCTTCACGAAGCCCTCACGATAGGGCTTGCCGATGCGATGGGCCAGCTGCATGGCCGAGGGTCGGCTCGACTCCGGAATCGGGATCACCACATCGATCTCGCTGGGCGGAATGGTGGAGATGACGCGCTGAGCCAGCGTCTCGCCCATATTGAGGCGCGCCTGATAGACCGAGATGCCATCCAGCACCGAGTCCGGGCGGGCCAGGTAGACGAACTCGAACATGCAGGGGTTCAGCGTCGGCGCGGCCGCGCATTGTTCGGTGTGCAGCACGCCTTTCGCATCAATGAAGAGGGCCTCGCCGGGCGCCACATCGCGCTCGATTTTGTAGCCCGTGCCCTCCAGCACCACCGACTCGCTGGCCACCATCCACTCACCGTCCTGGCCGCGACCGAAGCACAGCGGACGGATGCCGTAGGGATCCCGGAAAGCCAACAAACCATGCCCGGCAATCAAGGCGATCACGCCGTAGCTGCCGCGCAGACGCGCATGCACCGCCCGCACGGCCTTGAAAACAGCGGCCGGATCCAAAGGCAGGTCACGTGCGGCCTTTTCGAGTTCGTGCGCAACGACGTTGATCAACACCTCGGTGTCACTCTCGGTGTTGATGTGGCGGCGGTCCAGGTCAAACATCTCCTGGCGCAGGGCGGCGGCATTGGTGAGGTTGCCGTTGTGAACCAGCACCAGGCCAAAGGGCGCGTTCACATAGAAAGGCTGGGCTTCCTCTTCGCTGTGGGCATTGCCCGCCGTGGGGTAGCGCACCTGACCGAGGCCAATGCGGCCGGGCAACGCGCGCATATTGCGGGTGCGAAACACATCCCGAACCATGCCCTTGGCCTTGTGCATGAAGCACTTCGTGCCCTCCATGGTGACGATGCCGGCGGCGTCCTGACCGCGATGCTGAAGCAGCAGCAGACTGTCATACAGCAACTGGTTCACGGGCTGGTGGGAAATGGCGCCAACGATGCCGCACATGGTGGAAGTCCTTTAAGTCTTGCGAGATTCGAGCAGATCCTGCAGGGACTTGGGCAGCATGGGCGCTGCCGCCTGCAAGAGCGCATGAAGAATGGGGCGCGCCTGGGAGTCCGTCCAGGCTGGATGGCGCTTGAAAGGCGTGAATCCGATCAACACCGCCGCCAGCAGGGCGAGCAGCAGGCCACGCAGCAGGCCAAAGCCGGCGCCCAGCAGCCGATCCATGAAAGCCAGCGGGGTGGCGTGCAACAGCATGCGCAGCAATCGGCCACACAGGCCGCAGAGCATCAGGATCAGCACAAAGGCCAGCACCAAGGCAGCCAGTTCCTGCCAGCCCCCTTGCGAGAGCTTGGCTGGCAGCCAGCCCTCCACCACCGGGGCGAGCCAAGGCGCCGCGAAGTAAGCCAGCACCCAGGCGGCCAAAGAGAAGACCTCCAGCACCAGCCCGCGCCAGGCGCCGACCACCAGGGAGATCAGCAGCAAGACCAGCACCATCAGGTCGGCCCAGCTGAGGAAGAAGCTATCCGTCATCAAAGCGCGATCAAAGCACCATCAAAGCGTCAGCACCGAACCGCCCAGGCCCAGCGCCTTGGCCTTGCTGGCCGCCCGTTCGGCTTCAGCCTTGTCCGTGAACGGACCCAGACGCACGCGGATGCGCTCGCCCTCCTTGGTCTTCGCCACCTGGGCATAAGTCTTCAGCCCCTTGGCCTCCAGCTTGCGACGCGCCTCGCGCGCCGCCGCCTGCTCGGCATAGGCTCCGACCTGCACCACAAAACGCAGCCCTGCGGCGGGCTGTGCCGAAGCCGGTGCTGCGGCCTTGCTTGGCACCTCGGCGGGCAAGGCGGCATCCGCGCGCGCGACGCCGCCAATCGGGGCCGATGCGACCGGCGCTTCGGGCGCCACCTGCTCGATCTCAGGCTCCTGTGGCAGCAACTCCGCTTGCCGCTGCGCCGCCTCCGGCAGACTGGCCGCGCCCAAGGCGGGCACCGCCAGAGGCGGCGCCGACTCTTTGGCCGGGATCACGATGGGCAAGTCCATGGGAACCGGGCGCGGCTGCGTTTCAAACACCAGCGGAAAGGCCACGATCCCAATGCCGACCAGCACCGCCGCACCGATCAGCCGGTGCCTGGCCTTTTGCCGCAGTTGCTGCACGGCCTGATCGTGGGTGGCGGCATTGCGAGCACGTTTGCCACGGCCGCTCTCGGCGGCGGGCGCTGTCGCATCGCGACGAAAGAGGGCCAACAGATCCATGCGAGGGGGTGTGCCTAGGGAGAGTTGGGGGGCGTTCCGTGGGACACCGCAGGCCGCTGCAGGGAGCCCAGCACCGCCCCCACCGTATAGAAGGAACCGAAGACCACGATTCTATCGGCGGGGTCGCTCAGGGCCCGGGCGTGGGCCAGGGCTTGAACTGGGTCGGCATGCAGGCTGACGCTCACTTGACCGGGCGTCTTGAGTTGCGGCGCCTGGGCATCCCAGCGCGCCGCCAAATCGGAGGCGGTCGCGGCACGCGCCGTGGGCAGATCGGTGAAGCACCAATGGTCGACCCAAGGTGCGATGGCGGCAAAGACACCGTCCAAGGCTTTGTCCGCCATGGCCCCGAATACCACCCGGGTGCGCGGCGAAAAGCCCATCTGATCGAGGTTTTGCGCCAACGCGGCCACCGCATGGGGGTTATGCGCCACATCCAGCACGATGGCGGGTTGTCCCGGCAACACCTGGAATCGCCCCGGCAGCTCCACCAGGGCAAGCCCGGCGCGCACCGCCTGGGCATTGATGGGCAATCGGCTGTGCAGCGCCTCGAAGGCCGCCAATACGCCCGCCGCGTTCAAGAGTTGATTGACGCCTCGCAGCGCCGGATAGGCCAGGCCGGCGTGGCGACGGCTGCGCCCTTCCCAACGCCATTGCTGACGGTCGCCCTCGAAACGGAAGTCGCGTCCTGATTGACGCAAATCCACACCCAGACGCTGCGCCTCGGCCGCGATCGAGGCTGGGGGCATGGGGTCGCTGCAAACCGCCAGGCCGCCCGCGCGCAGGATGCCGGCCTTCTCCCGGCCGATGGCCTCGCGGTCGGGCCCGAGAAACTCGGTGTGGTCCAAGTCGATGCTGGTGATCACCGCCAGGTCCGCATCGATGGCATTGACCGCGTCGAGCCGCCCGCCCATACCCACTTCCAGGATCACGAGATCCAGGGGCTCGGCCGCCAGCCGGCTCATGATGGCCAGCGTCGTGAACTCGAAGTAGGTCAGCGTGATGTCGCCGCGCGCAGCTTCCACGGCGGCGAAGTGCGGCAGCAGCGACTCGCCACTGACCATCTCGCCCGCAACCCGGCAGCGCTCCTCAAAGTGCACCAGATGCGGCTTGCTGTAGAGACCCACCCGATAGCCCGCCGCCCGCGCAATGCTGTCCAGCATCGCGCAGGTCGATCCCTTGCCATTGGTCCCGGCCACCGAAATCACCGGCACCGAGAAGCGCAGCCCCATTCGATCGCGAACCGCGTTCACGCGGTCCAAGGTCATGTCGATGGTCTTGGGATGCAGGCGCTCGCAGTGCGCGAGCCAGTCTTGGAGAGTCATGGCAGGTACAAAAAAGGCCAGGCTGAGCTCGGAGCGAGCTGAGGCCCGATGGCCTCAGCGACCACGAGCGAAGGCCCGCCGCTGTCTGGCAGCGGCGGGCAGGGCCACGCGATCAGCGCGTTACGCGGCTCTCAGGAAACGGCGTCGGCGCTCTGACGCTGCAGCATGGCCAGGCTGTTGGCCACGGTGGCGCGGAGTTCGCGGCGATCCACGATCAGATCCACCGCGCCCTTTTCCATCAAGAACTCGGCACGCTGGAAGCCGGCAGGCAGCTTTTCTCGCACGGTGTTTTCGATCACCCGCGGGCCGGCGAATCCGATCAAGGCCTTGGGTTCGGCAATGACGATATCGCCCACAAAGGCAAAGCTGGCCGACACACCGCCCATGGTGGGGTCGGTCAACACGCTCACATAGGGCAGACGCGCGCGCGCCAGGCGGGTCAACGCGGCATTGCACTTGGCCATCTGCATCAGGCTGAGCAAGCCCTCCTGCATGCGCGCGCCGCCGGTGGCGGTGAAGCAGACGAAGGGGATCTTCTGCTCCACGGCGGCCTCGACGCCACGGGCGAAGCGCTCGCCCACCACCGAGCCCATGGATCCGCCCATGAATTCAAACTCGAAGCAGGCGGCCACCAGGGGCACGCTCATCACCGAGCCCCCCATCACCACCAGCGCATCGGTCTCGCCGGTGTTCTCCAGTGCTTCCTTCAAGCGCTCGGGGTACTTCTTGCTGTCCTTGAACTTCAGGGCATCGACCGGCAGCACTTCCTGGCCAATCTCAAAACGACCCTCGTTGTCCAGGAAGGCATTGAGGCGCGCGCGGGCACCGATGCGATGGTGGTGGCTGCACTTGGGGCAGACGTTCTGGTTCTGCTCCAGATCGGCCTTGTAAAGCACCGTCTCGCAACTCGGGCACTTGGTCCACAGCCCTTCCGGCACCTGGCGGCGCTCGGCGGGGTCGCTGTGCTGCATCTTGGGCGGCAGCAGTTTGTCCAACCAACTCATGCGAATTCCTTTTGATCAAGGGCGCTGCGGATTTCGGCAAGAAAACGCTGCAGCGCAAGCGGCGCATTATCGGGGCCCTCGCGCTCCACCAATTGGACCAGGGCCGAGCCAATGACCACCGCATCCGCCACGCTGGCCACCGCCCGCGCAGAGGCCGCATCGCGGATGCCAAAGCCCACGCCGATGGGCAGCGCCAATTGGGCGCGCAGGCGCGGGAATTGCTCGGCCACGGCCGCGACATCCAGATGCCCCGCTCCCGTGACGCCGCGCAGCGAGACGTAATAGACATAACCGCTGGCCAACTCGCCCACACGGGCAATGCGTTCGTCCGAGGACGTGGGCGCGAGCAGGAAGATGGGGTCCAAGCCCTCGGCCTTGAGCGCCTGACTGAAGCCTTGCGCCTCTTCGGGCGGGTAGTCCACGACCAACACGCCATCCACTCCGGCCTCACGGGCTTGAGCGGCGAAGCTCTGCAGGCCCAGACGTTCGATCGGGTTGGCATAGCCCATCAGCACCACGGGCGTGCGCCTGTCCGTCAGCCGAAACTGGCGCACCATCTCCAGCACGTCCAGCAGGCGCACGCCATGCATCAGGGCACGCTCTGCCGCACGTTGAATCACCGGGCCATCGGCCATGGGGTCGCTGAAGGGCACCCCCAGCTCGATCACATCGGCCCCTCCAGCCACCAAGGCTTGCATCAGCCCCAAGGTGTGCCTGGGGTGCGGATCTCCAGCGGTGATGTAGGGAATCAGGGCCTTGCGCCCTTCTGCCTTCAGCGCCCCGAAGGTGGCTTGCAAACGGGACGTCGGGCTCATTGCGCGCCCCCCTTTTTCAGGAAAGCAACGCCCTTGGCCTCTTCGCCTTTGCAAGAGGGACGGCAGTAGAAGCTGGAGCCACTGAGGTCGGCCACGGTTCCGATGTCCTTGTCCCCGCGCCCACTCAAGCACACCAGCAGCTGTTGATCCTTGGGCAGGGTCGGTGCCAAGCGCATGGCATGCGCAAGGGCATGCGAAGACTCTAGCGCCGGGATGATGCCCTCGGTGCGGCACAGGCGGTGGAAGGCTTCCAACGCCTCGGTGTCCGTCACGCTCACATATTCGGCCCGACCGATGTCCTTCAAATAGGCATGTTCCGGCCCAACCCCGGGGTAGTCCAGCCCCGCCGAGATCGAGTGCGTCTCGATGATCTGTCCCGCTTCGTCCTGCAACAAATAGGTGCGATTGCCGTGCAACACCCCGGGGCTTCCGGCGCTCAGGGTGGCCGCATGCTGGCCCGTCTCGACACCGCGACCGCCGGCCTCGACACCGATCAGGCGCACCCCTTCGAAGGGAATGTAGGGATAGAAGATGCCCATCGCATTCGAGCCCCCCCCCACGCAGGCAATTACCGCATCGGGCTGACGCCCGAGCATCGAAGGCATCTGGGCAATGCATTCATCGCCGATGACACGCTGAAAGTCGCGTACCAGCATCGGATAGGGATGCGGGCCGGCCACCGTGCCGATGATGTAGAAGGTCGATTCGACATTCGTGACCCAGTCGCGCATCGCCTCATTGAGCGCGTCTTTCAAGGTCTTGCTGCCGCTCTCAACCGGCACCACGGTGGCACCCAGCAGCTGCATGCGATAGACATTGGGCGACTGGCGCTTGACGTCCTCGGCGCCCATGTAGACCACACACTCCAGGCCATAGCGCGCGCACACGGTGGCCGTGGCCACGCCATGCTGACCGGCGCCGGTCTCGGCAATGATGCGGCGCTTGCCCATGCGCCGCGCCAGCAGCACCTGACCGATGGTGTTGTTGACCTTGTGTGCGCCGGTGTGGTTCAGATCCTCGCGCTTGAGCAGGATCTGCGCCCCGCCCAATTCATTGGATAGGCGAGCGGCGTGGTAGATGGGGCTGGGGCGACCCACGAAATGGGCCAGTTCACGCTGGTACTCGGCCTGGAATTCGGCATCCTGGCTGTAGCGGGCATAGGCCGCTTCCAGCTCGGACAGCGCATGCATCAGGGTTTCGGCGACAAAGCGTCCGCCGTAATAACCGGCGCCCGGCACGGGGCCGAAGTGCCCGCGAGCGTCGGGCTGTTGGTAGGCATTCATGGAGTGATCATCTGGTGTGTGCCGCATCCGCGGCGTGCACCGCCGCGCAGAAGCGGCGGATCAGATCCGGGCTCTTGACGCCCCGGCTGATCTCAACACCGGAAGAAACGTCAACGGCCCAGGGGCGAACGCACCGAATGCCATCGGCGACGTTGTCCGCATTCAACCCACCAGACAAAACGACCGGATAGGGAACGCTTGTTTTGAGCAGTGACCAATCGAAGACCTTTCCACCGCCGCCATAGCCCTCCACAGGGGCGTCCAGCAGCAGGGCTTGGGCGCGGGGATGGCGGCGGGCGCAGTCTAGCAAGTCAGTCTCAGGCCGCACGGCCACCGCACGCAGATAGGGCCGCCCCCAGCGTTCACAGTCGCCAGGAGTCTCGTCGCCATGGAACTGCAGCAACAGACCAGGAATCGCCCGCAAGGCGGCTTCGACCTCTGCGGGCGCCGCATTCACGAACAGGCCAACCGGCGTGACAAAGGGAGGCAAGCGCTCGGCCAGATGACAGGCCTGATCCAAGCTCAACGCCCGCACGCTCTTGGCGTAGAAAACCAAACCCAGAGCGTCGGCGCCGGCCTCAACGGCCGCGTCCACATCGGCCGCTTCGCGCAGGCCGCAAATCTTGATGCGAGTACGTTGGTTCATGGCAACCAATCCATGGCGGCCGTCCGTTCGGGAAGACCCAACTCGGCGTCATAGCGAGGGCCGATGAAGTAGAGGCCATCCGGGGCAAAGGTGGGCGCAGCGAGGCTTCGGTCCCGCCCGGCCAGCACCTGACCCAGCCAGTCCGGGGACCGACTGCCCTGCCCCACCGCCAGCAAGCCCCCCATCAGATTGCGCACCATGTGGTGCAGGAAGGCGTTGGCTTCGAATTCAAAGCGCCAGTAGGCGCCGCGCCGTCCGATGTCAATGGTGCGCAGAGTCTTGATCGGCGAGGCCGCCTGGCACTCGGCAGCGCGGAAGGCGCTGAAATCGTGCTCGCCCAGCAGTTGAGCGGCGCCGTCGCGCATGGCCTCCAAGCTCAAGGGTTTGAAAATCCAGCCGACCGCCCCCGACTCCAGGGCTGGGCGCACCGCCGACTCCAGGAGCACATAGGCGTAGCGGCGTCCGCGCGCATGGTTGCGTGCATGAAAGTCGGCTGGCGGCTGGGCGCTCCACTGCACGGCGATGTCGGCTGGCAGGTAGCGATTGACACCGCGCACCCAAGAAAAGGGCTCGCGATCCCGCGTGGTGTCGAAGTGAACGACCTGGTTCAGCCCATGCACGCCTGCATCCGTGCGACCCGCGCACAGGGTGCGGATGGGTTCATCGGCGAACTGGCTCAGGGCCAACTCCAAGTGGTCCTGCACCGTGCGGCCGTCGGGCTGGCTCTGCCAGCCTCGATACGCGGTACCGCGATAGGCCACCCCCAGAGCAATGCGCATCAGGTCTCCTGAATGGAAAAGGCGCCCACAAGGGGCGCCATCGATGGAGTCAAAGACCCAATCACCGCAACTCGTCCAACATGGCCTTCGCCTTGTCGTAGAGCGGTCCGCTACCAACCTGCTTGATCAACTCCTGCAGCACGTCTCGCGCCCCTTCGACGTCCCCGATCTGGCGGAACTCGTCGGCCAGTTCGAGCTGGCGCTGCATCGGATCGCCATCGTCATCAGCGAGGTCCTGCATGGCGTCGATCAAGGAGTCGCCACCCACCTTGGCGGCCGAGGCATCGGCCGGGTCCGTCAAAGGCGCGTCAAGCGACTGTGCGACGGTCCCGGCGTCGAAGTCACCCAGCTCGTCCAAGTTGAACTCCAGGCTGTTGTCGCTGGCAGCAGCCGCCGGCGCTGCGGCGGGCAAGTCCAGGTCCAGGTCCATTGAGACTTCTGGCAGGGCCGATGGCACGCTGGGCATGGATTGCGTACGCTCCAACGAGTCGCTGTCGCCACCCAGGTCCAGATCGAGGTCGATCAAGCTGGCCGGACCGGCGTCAGCTTCCGGCGCTTCGGTCAACGGCGCACCTGCATGCGGCATCGTTGGCGCGTTCATGGGCTCGGCGCGCGGGGCATCCTCATCGAACATCGAACGCGGACCGCCACCCGGCTGATAGAGCGGGTTGTCGGCGTCGATGCCGCGGCCCATCTCCTGGGCCTTGTCCCAGTCCTCGCCCTCGCCCTTGGACTCGGCATAGAGCTGCAGGGCCAATTGCTCAAAGCCCCGCACATCGCGGCGCTTGGCATAGACCTCAAGCAGTTTCAGGCGAATCGCCAAGCGCTCGGGCTGGGCGCGCAGGGCTTCCTTGAGGATCTCCTCGGCCTGCAGGTCACGGCCGTAGGCCAGATACACATCGGCCTCGGCCACGGGGTCAACGTCACCGTGCGCATCCAACTGGCTGAGCGAATAGGACATCGACGAGACGCTGTTGCCACCGTCGCGGGTATCGACGCGCTGACCACCGGTGACCCCAAAGAAGGAATCCGGCTGCAGGCGGCTCTCGCCAAACATGGTCTCGCGGTTCTCGGCGTTTTTGGGCTTGCGCAGTCGCATGACCCCGACCGCGCCCAGAGCCACGACCAGACCGGTGCCCAACAAGCCCAGGGGGCTGAGCAAAAGGTCCATCAGGCCGCCTTCTGGCTCGGCCACCGCCGGCTTGGGCTGCGGCGCGGTGGCCTGAACCGGCGGCTTGGGCAGGGCGATCGGTGCCGAGGCCACTGCGCTGGCGGCACTGCCGGTCGCTGCAGCGGCGCTGGCGGCTTCGGTCAGCTGCTTGAGCTCATCGACGTTGCGGGTGAGCGCCGCCACTTGCGAGGCCGGGGCACTGGCAACGGGCGCGACGGCCGGAACCGGCGCCGGCGCCGGCGCCGGAGCGGGTGCAGCAGCAACAACCGGTGTCGCCGGCTTGCTGGCCGCCACCGGGGCGCTGGGCTTGCTCAGGGTCAGGCGATCACCGCTGCTGGCCGCTTTGGGCTCGCTGACCACGGCTTCAACACCCCCCTTGGCTGCGCGCTCGCTGGCTTCGGGCAAACGAGGCGCCGTGGCGGCCAGACCCTGTCGTGCCGCTTCGAAGTTTTGGCTGTGCGCGCGAATGACTTGCTTGGCCTCCTGGGCACTCAGTCCCGCCAAGGCCTCAGAACCCGGCAAGCGCAGGCGCGAGCCCGCCTTGAGCAGGTTCATGTTCTCGGCCACGAAGGCCTGCGGGTTCTGGCGATACAGCGCCACCAGCATTTGATCCAGCGACACCCCTTGCGGCGTGTGGCGCGCGGCCACACGGGACAGCGAATCGCCGGGACGCACCAGCACGGTGCCATCACCGGCGGGAGCAGGGGCCGCTTCCGCAGTGGGACGAGGTGCCGGTTTCGGAGCCTCAGGAGTCGGAGAAGGGGCAGGTGCGCGTGAGGCAGCCAGCGTCTGCGGGCTGGGGGCAGGAGCCGACACCACCGGGGCGGTCGGGGCCTCAGCGGCACGATGCGTCTGCGGCGGGTCGAACAGCAGCGTGAACTCGCGCGTCAGTCGCCCCGTGGACCAGTTCAACTCGAGCACCACGTCGAGGAACGGTTCCTGCACCGCGCGATCGCTGACCAAGCGCAGCACCGGGCGCCCATCGGCGCGCCGCGTGAGTTGCACCTGTGTACCGGGCAGCACGGCGTTGTATTCCAGTCCACTGGCGCGGTAGGCGTCCGGCGCCGCAACGCGCACGCGCAGGCTGGCGGCCTCTTCGGCACTCAGCGAGGACAGTTCAATTTCCGCCTTGAGGGTCTCGCCCAGCGCGGATTGCACATTCAGCCGACCCAAGCCCAGGGCATGGGCATTGGTGGCCAGCGCACACAGTGCCGCAACGGCCACGTGGCTCAGGTTGAAGCGCATGCGCGCCAGAGGTGCGAGGTGGTTCAAGGCATCTCCCATCGCCGCCGGGCCGAACAGCCTGTGCAGCGAGAAAACTCAAGGCTGGCAAGCATATCCGTTGCAGACCTCACGCAAAGCCTGCATTTCCCCCGGGCTCTCCCCTAGGCCCAAAAGCAATGTGCTGGCTGTCGTCCAGAGACAACGGCCATGCAACAAGGCGTTTCAGCGCTCGATCAGGATGCGCAGCATGCGGCGCAGCGGCTCGGCCGCTCCCCATAGCAATTGATCACCGATGGTGAAGGCACCCAAGTACTCCGGCCCCATGGCCAGCTTGCGCAGCCGGCCCACCGGAATATTCAAGGTACCTGTGACCGCCACCGGAGTCAGACCCTGCAGAGTGGCCTCGCGGGTATTGGGTACCACGCGCACCCACTCGCTATCGGCCGCGATCATGGCCTCCAGATCGGCCAGCGGGACGTCGCGCTTGAGCTTGAGAGTCAGGGCCTGGCTGTGACAGCGCATGGCGCCGATGCGCACACAGAATCCATCGACTGGAATGGCCTGCGTCGAGCCCAGGATCTTGTTGGTCTCGGCCATGCCCTTCCACTCTTCTTTGGACATGCCGTCGCCCAGATCCTTGTCGATCCACGGGATCAAGGAACCGGCCAGCGGAACGCCAAAGTGCTGGGTGGCCTCGGCCGGCAGCCCGCGCTGCGCCGCCACCAGCTGGCGATCGATGTCCAAGATCGCGCTCTTGGGATCCTCCAGCAGCTGACGAACCGAGGCATTCAGGCTGCCGAACTGGGTCAGCAACTCGCGCATGTGCTGCGCGCCACCCCCACTGGCCGCCTGGTAGGTCTGGGTGCTCATCCACTCCACCAGCCCCGCCTTGTAAAGCGCCCCCACGCCCATCAGCATGCAGCTGACCGTGCAGTTGCCGCCAATCCAGTTGCGACCACCGGCCGCCAGTGCTCGGTCAATCACCGGCCGGTTCACGGGATCCAGGATGATGACCGCGTCGTCCGCCATGCGCAGGGTCGAGGCCGCATCAATCCAGTGGCCGGCCCAACCCGCTGCGCGCAGCTTGGGGTAGACCGCCTGGGTGTAATCGCCCCCCTGGGCCGAAATGACGATGTCGCAGCGCCGCAGTTGGTCGATGTCAAAGGCATCCTGCAGGCGAGTCTCGTTCTTGGCCTGTGCCGGAGCGGCGCCGCCGGCATTGCTGGTGCTGAAGAACAGCGGCTCGATCAGTTCGAAATCGCCCTCGGTGCTCATGCGCTCCATCAGCACCGAACCCACCATCCCACGCCAGCCCACCAGGCCCACCAAGCTCGTCATCTCAACTCCAAAAACACTTCAGTTCTTCTTCAGGCCAGGGCCCGCACCACCGCATCGCCCATGTCCGCCGTGCCCACCCGTTCGCAGCCCGCGCTCCAGATGTCGCCCGTGCGCAGCCCTTGACTCAGGACAGCCTGCACCGCCGCTTCCACACGATCCGCGGCATTGGGCAGGCCCAGGCTGTAGCGCAGCATCATCGCCGCAGACAGGATGGTGGCCAGCGGATTTGCCACGCCCTGCCCCGCAATATCCGGCGCGCTGCCATGGCTGGGTTCGTAAAGGCCCTTGTTGTGCCGATCCAGCGAGGCCGAGGGCAGCATGCCGATCGAGCCCGTCAGCATCGCGGCTTCGTCCGACAGGATGTCGCCAAACAAATTGCCGGTCACGATCACATCAAAGGCCTTGGGGGCCTTGACCAGTTGCATGGCGGCGTTGTCCACATACATATGGTCCAACTGCACATCCGGGTACTGCCCATGCACCTGGTTGAGTACGTCGCGCCATAGCTGCGAGGTCTCCAGCACATTGGCTTTGTCCACGCTGGTGACTCGAGACTGCCGCTTGCGCGCGGCCTGGAAGGCCAGATGGGCGATGCGCTCGATCTCCGGACGCGAATAGCGCATGGTGTCAAACGCTTCCTCCGTGCCCGGAAAGTGGCCATCGCTGGCCGTACGCCGACCACGAGGGGTGCCGAAGTAAATATCGCCGGTCAGCTCGCGCAGGATCAGGATGTCCAGCCCGGCCACCAACTCGGGCTTCAGGCTGCTGGCATGCGTGAGCTGCGGGTAGCAAAGCGCCGGGCGGAAATTGGCGAACAGACCCAGGTGCTTACGCAGGCCCAGGATCGCCTGCTCGGGCCGCAGCGCACGCTCCAGCTTGTCGTACTTCCAGTCGCCGACGGCGCCGAACAGCACCGCATCGGCGCGCTGCGCCAAAGCCAGGGTGGCTTCGGGCAGCGGATGGCCCTGCGCCTCGTAGGCGGCCCCACCCACAGGGGCCGATTCCAACACCAGGCCCAGGTCCAAGGCCTGCAAGACCTTGACCGCCTCAGCCATGATTTCCGGGCCAATGCCATCACCCGGCAACACTGCAACAAGTTTGCTCATGCGATCGCTCCGAGCGAAGGGCCGCTCCCGAGCCGGAGCGCGCTCTCTTGGGGGGCTGAGCCCGGACTGCGGTAGCCCAGTGGGCTACCGCAGCCTGGCGAAGGGCTGGGCCACCGGCCCTGCGCGGCCTGCAAGGTGGTGATGACCCACAGGGCCTGAAATTGGGGGCTCATTGCGCCAACTCCTTGCGCAGCCAGGGCTTGGCTGCCAAACGCGCAGCCTGAAAGGTCTCGATCTCGCTGCGGTGCGCCAAGGTCAGCCCAATTTCATCCAAACCATGCAAGAGGCAGTGCTTGCGGAAAGGCTCCACCTCAAAGGTATGGCGCTGCCCCGAGGGCGTGATCACCACCTGATCCTGCAGATCGATGCTCAGCGCATAGCCCGGGGAAGCCAAGGTCTCGCTAAACAAGCGATCCACGACCTCGGCAGGCAGCACCACCGGCAGAAGGCCGTTCTTGAAGCAGTTGTTGAAAAAGATGTCAGCGAAGCTCGGAGCGATCAAGGCCCGAATGCCGTACTGCTGAATGGCCCAGGGTGCGTGTTCGCGACTGGAACCGCAGCCAAAATTGGCACGCGCCAGCAGCACCGAAGCCCCCTGGTAGCGCGGCTGATTGAGCACGAATTCCGGATTCGGGCGGCGGCTGGCCGGGTCTTGCCCGGGCTCACCCCGATCCAGATAGCGCCATTCGTCAAAAAGATTGGGGCCGAAGCCCGTGCGGGCGATGGACTTCAGGAATTGCTTGGGAATGATCGCGTCCGTGTCCACATGGGCGCGATCAATCGGGACCACCAGCCCCTGGTGCTGGGTAAAGGCTTGCATGCGAGCTCCATGCCCAGGGGTGGCCCCGGGCGTTTACTTCTTTGCCGCGCCCTCGATCTTTTCACCCGCCTTTTGCATGTCCTGCCCGAACCCTTTCACGGTGTTACAGGCACCCAGCAAAAAGCAGGCGGCAATCAAGGCGATCAGAACTTTCATGGTCTTCCTCTAGAAGCGAAATGCAAAGGCCGCCATGATGCCGCAGCCTGCTGCTCCGCTTGTAGAGATGGGTTTCAACTCAGGCGCCGCACATCGACAAAGCGACCCTTGAGCGCCGCTGCAGCCGCCATGGCGGGGCTGACCAGGTGGGTGCGCCCACCGGCGCCCTGGCGCCCTTCGAAATTGCGATTGCTGGTGGAGGCGCAGCGCTCACCGGGTTCCAGCCGGTCAGCATTCATCGCCAGGCACATCGAGCAGCCCGGCTCGCGCCACTCAAAGCCAGCCGCGCGAAAAATCTGGTCCAGTCCTTCGGCTTCGGCCTGGGCCTTGACCAGGCCGGAGCCGGGCACCACCAGGGCCTGCCGCACTCCCGGGGCCAAGCGTCCGCCCAAGCGGCGCACCACATCCGCAGCTTCGCGCAGGTCTTCGATGCGGCTGTTGGTGCACGATCCGATGAAGACCTTGTCCACCGCGATGGAATCGACACGCTGGTGCGGCTGCAAGCCCATATAGCGCAGCGCGCGCTGTTGGGCGTCGCGCAGCACCGGGTCGGTGGCGCGCTCGGGCTCCGGCGTGAAGGCATCGATGGGCAGCACCATCTCGGGTGAAGTGCCCCAACTGACCTGCGGCGCGATGGTCGTGGCGTCCAGCATCACCTCGACATCGAAGTGCGCCCCAGGGTCGGAGTGCAGCGTGCGCCAATAGGCTTCAGCCTGATCCCACTCCGCGCCCACCGGGCTCAGCGGCCGCCCCTTCAAATAGTCCAAGGTGGTGTCATCCACCGCAATCAAGCCAGCGCGGGCGCCGGCCTCGATGGCCATGTTGCAGACCGTCATGCGCCCCTCCATGCTGAGGGCCTCGATGGCCGGGCCGGCAAACTCGATGGTGTAGCCCGTGCCCCCCGCCGTGCCGATCTGACCGATCAGCGCCAGCACCAGATCCTTGGCGCCCACCCCGGGCTGCAGCCGCCCCTCCACCCGCACCCGCATGTTTTTGGCCTTCTTGGCCAGCAGGCATTGGGTGGCCAGCACATGCTCCACCTCGCTGGTGCCGATGCCATGGGCCAGGGCCGCAAAAGCGCCATGGGTCGAGGTGTGACTGTCGCCGCAAACCACCGTCATGCCCGGCAGGGTCGCGCCCTGCTCCGGCCCGATGACATGCACGATGCCCTGACGCGGGTCCTGCATCTTGAACTGGCGGATGCCATGCCGGTCGCAATTGGCATCCAGAGTCTGCACCTGCAGGCGGCTGACCGGATCCGAAATTCCCTCGGCGCGCGCCGTGGTCGGCACGTTGTGGTCGCTGACCGCGAGATTGGCAGCCAGGCGGAACACCTTGCGCCCAGCCAGCGCCAGGCCTTCAAAGGCCTGCGGACTGGTGACCTCATGCACCAAATGCCGGTCGATGTAGAGCAGGGCCGTGCCGTCGTCTTCGCGGCGCACCACATGCTCGTCCCAGAGCTTGTCGTAGAGGGTCTTGGCTGAGCTTGTCATTGCTTGGTTATTGCTTGGACACCAAATCGGAACGGGCTGCCTCCAGGGCGGCCTCGGCGGCAGCGGCGGCTTGCGGCGGGCACAGGGCCTCGACAAAGCGCTGCACCACGGTCGGAAGGCTGTCGGCCTTGGGCGTGGCGACGCGGTACTCGCGTGCCGCCCAAGGTTCGGCCAGGGTCAGGCACTCCACGTCAAACAGTTGCGCAAAGCGCTCGGCCGGACCGCGCGGCAACACCGCCACGCCCAGACCGGCCTCAACCAACTGCGCAATCGCGTCAAAGCCGCGCACCTGCAGGCGCGCTCGCAGGGTCTTGCCCAACGCTGCGGCCTGCTCACGCATGAACTCCTGCGCGGCGGCCCCCGCATGCAAGCCCACCAGATCGTGATCCAGCAAGTCCTCGAATCGCACCGCCTTCAAGCTGGCCAAGGCATGGCTGCGGGGCACCAGCACGGCCAGGCGCGAAATGCGGTAGATCTGCGTATGCAGCCGGTTGTCCAGCACCGGCGGCGTGAAGATGCCGACGTCCGCCCGCCCTTCCGCCACGGCCGCCTGCACCTCGGCGCTGGTGAGGTCTTCCAGGCTGATGCGAATTTGCGGGTGGCGGCTGCAGAAATTGGCCAGATCGGCGGGCAGGCACTCGGCAATGGCCCCGCCGTTGGCAACGATGCGCAGATGGCCCTTGATGCCGCGCGAAAACTCCACAACCTCGGATTCCATGGCATGCAAACTGGCCTGCAGGTTGCGGATATGCCGCACCAGGGCACGCCCGGCCTCGGTGGGCTCCACCCCGCGCGCGCGGCGCTCGAAGAGCTTGACACCCAGTCGCGCCTCCAGATCCGCGAGCCGCTTGCTGGCGGCCGCCAATGCCAGGTGTTCGGCCTTGGCGCCGGCGGTGATCGAGCGGGTGCGCTCGATGGCCAGCACAAGATGCAAGGAGGTGAGGTCAAGGCGCATGGTGTTCACTTTAGAGCTTCGTGAATTAGGAAATCTTCGGCGATATGGACGATATCACTTCCCAAATCGCGAAGGCTCAAGCACAAGCAAAGGGTGAACCGCTAGAAGCGCACATCGCTGGGCCTCGTACGCTGTCGACATGAGGTTCTGGGTCGCCCAAGTCGGCGTTTTTTTCTGTCTTTCGCTGGCAATCGCCCAGCCCGCCATTGCATCGGCACCCCCCATCAAGGTCTGCGACGACGTGGCCGAATGGCCGCCCTTCACCTACCGCCAGCGCGGTCCGAATGGCGAGGTGCAGGCGGTGGTCCAAGGCTTTTCAGTGGATGTGTTGCGCCAGATCCTGAGCGCCCGGGGTCGCAGCTTTCAGATTGAATTGCTGCCCTGGCTGCGCTGCCTGCGCGAGGTGGAATCAGGCACGGTGCACCTGGCCCTGAATGCCAGCGCGAACGCCGAGAGGGCCAAGCAATTTCGGCTCAGCCTGCCCTATTACGGCACCACCCACAGCTATTTCTATTCGCGCCGGCGCTTTCCCAAGGGCCTGCGAATCCAGCATGTGGACGAACTCAAGCGCTATCACCTCTGCGGTGTGCACGGCTACAGCTACGCCGCCTACGGACTGAGCAACAACCAGATCGACCAGGGGGCTTTCAAGTTCAGCCAAGTGGTGGCCAAGCTGCATGCACAGCGCTGCGATGTAGGCATCGAGAAGTATGAGGCCGTGGCCGGCGCCCGCCTGGTGGGGCCGGACCTATTGGCCGACCCAGATCTGGGCCATGGCCAAATTCCCGGACTGGACGGCGGCGAGTTCCATATGTTGATCTCCCGCAGCCATCCCGAGGGCGAGGCTCTGCATGCCCTGATCAATCAGGGCATCACCCAACTGAAGGAATCGGGGCAGATGCGGACTCTGTGGCGCCGCTACCTGCCGAATAGTCCTTACGAATAGCCCTTACGAGTAGGCCTTACTGAGCGACGGGCGTCTCGGCCGCCCCATCTGCCTGAGGCTGCGCCTCTGCAGCCGGCGCCTGCCCCTCCATGGGATTCGAAGGGTCAGGGCCTAGCAACTTTCGCTGGCCTTTCTCGGCCTTCTTTTGCTTCTTGAGCAGCTCGCGCTGGCGTTTTTCAAACGCGTAATTGGGTTTGGCCAAGGGCTGCCTTTGAGTTGAAGGCCAACACCATACCCCTTGAGGCGCGGCGTCGGCCCTTCAGCTCAAGAAAAAAGTCCGGCCGGCGCCTGCACCAGCTCGATCAGCACGCCCTCGCCGCTAACGGGGAACTGCTCATTGCCCTTGGGGTGCACAAAGCAGATGTCATGCCCCGCCGCCCCCTTGCGGATGCCGCCCGGCGCGAAGCGCAGACCCTGCGCTTCGAGCCACTGCACGGCGGCGGGCAGGTCGTCCACCCACAGACCGATGTGATTGAGCGGCGTGGCGTGCACGGCCGGCTTCTTCTCGGGGTCGAGCGGCTGCATCAGGTCGATCTCGACGGCCCCCCTGCCCTCGCCCAGGGTCAGAATGTCTTCGTCGACGTTTTCGCGCTCGCTCTTGAAGGTGCCGGTGACGGGCACGCCCAGCAGATCGACCCAGAGGGTCTTGAGCTTGGCCTTGTCCAGACCGCCGATGGCGATCTGCTGCAGGCCCAGGATCTTGAAGGGACGCGAACTCATCACTTTTTCTCGAAACGCAGGATGGGTTGATCGACGCTGAGCGACTCGCCCGGCTTGGCGAGCACTTCAGCGATGGTGACGTCCTGCGCGGCGAAGAGGATGTTCTCCATCTTCATGGCCTCGATCACCGCCAGGCGTTCGCCGGCCTGCACCTTCTGCCCCACAGCGGCGGCCAACTGCACCAGCAGACCGGGCATTGGCGAGAGCAGGAAGGCCGAGGTATCGGGCGGGGCCTTGTAGGGCATCAGGGCCTGCAGCTCGGCGTGGCGCCCGCGCAGCACGGTGATCTCGACCTGGCGGCCCAGGTGCTGCAGTCGGTAGGCCAGCGGGTTCTTGGCCGTGCCGCGTTCCACTTGGGCGGTGAAGGCCTGGCCGTTGACGGTGCCGGTGAGGCGCACATCGAGCAGGCGCGAATGGCACTCGATGTCATAGACCTTGCCGTCGACCTCGCAGCGGGCACAACCGGCGCGGCCGGCGATCTCCGTCACGCGCACCTTCTGGCGCAACTGGTTGCCTTCGCCGAGAGTCGTGATGGCCACCACCTTGTTGTCCAGCCCCACCTCATGGCCGGGCAGCTGGCCGCTGATGCCCACCGCCCGCTCACGCGTCTTGCGGCGCACGAAGGCCGCCAGCGCGACCAGGAAGTCGGGGTCGGCATGCACGACCGACTCGGCCGCAAAGCCCTTGGGCCAGTGGCGGGCGATGAAACCGGTGTCGAACTGGCCGCTCTGGAAATCCGGGTGCGCCAATAGCGCGGCCTGGAAGGGGATGTTGCTGGCGATGCCGCGGATGACAAAGCCATTCAGGGCTTCACGCATGCGCTCGATCGCGTCGGCGCGATCCTTCCCGTGCACGATGAGCTTGGCGATCATCGAGTCGTAGTGCATGGGAATCTCACCGCCCTCGAACACGCCGGTGTCCACGCGCACGCCCAAGCCCAGACTGGGTTCGCCCTGGGTCAGATCGGTGGCGGGAGGCTGGTAGCGCACCAGACGGCCGGTACTGGGCAGGAAGTTGCGGAATGGGTCTTCGGCATTGATGCGGCACTCAATGGCCCAGCCCTCGCGCTTGAGGTCCTGCTGCTGGATCGTCAGGGGCTCACCGGCGGCGATGCGCAGCATCCACTCCACCAGGTCCAGACCGGTGATGCACTCGGTGACCGGGTGCTCGACCTGCAGCCGGGTGTTCATCTCCAGGAAGTAAAAGCCCTGGTCCTTGCCGACCACGAACTCCACCGTGCCGGCGCTCTGGTAGCCCACGGCCTTGGCCAGGGCCACGGCCTGCTCGCCCATGGCCTTGCGCGTGGCCTCGCTGATGAAGGGCGACGGCGCCTCCTCGATCACCTTTTGGTGGCGACGCTGGATCGAGCACTCGCGCTCCCACAGGTACAAGGTATTGCCCTGCGCGTCCGCCAGCACCTGGATCTCGATGTGGCGCGGCTGTTCGATGAATTTCTCCATGAACACGCGGTCGTCACCGAAGCTGTTGGCGGCCTCGTTGCGGCAGCTCACAAACCCCTCGGCGCATTCCTTGTCGTTCTGCGCCACGCGCAGCCCCTTGCCGCCGCCGCCGGCGCTGGCCTTGATCATCACGGGGTAGCCAATGCGCTGCGCGATGGCCACGGCTTCGTCAGCCGTCAGGATGGGCTCGTTGTGACCAGGAATGGTGCTGACGCCGGCTTGCATGGCCAAACGCTTGGAGGCGATCTTGTCGCCCATGGCCGCGATGGCGCCGTGCTTGGGGCCGATGAAGATCAGGCCTTCCTCTTCCACCCGGCGCGCGAAATCTTCGTTCTCCGAGAGAAAGCCATAGCCGGGGTGGATGGCCTGGGCGCCGGTCTTCTTGGCTGCCGCAATGATCGTGTCGGCCTGCAGGTAGGAGGCGCGGCTGGGCGCCGGGCCGATGCATACGGCCTCGTCCGCCAGTTCCACATGGCGGGCGCGGGCGTCTGCCTCGGAGTAGACGGCCACGGTCTTTACACCCAGGCGCTGGGCGGTCTTGATGACGCGGCAGGCGATTTCACCCCGGTTGGCAATCAGGATCTTCTTAAACATATTGGGCTCCCGGGGTGAACTCGCCTTCTCGGCCGGCTGCGCCGGCCGGCAAGCAATTTGTCGCTGGCGCGACCGCGCCTGCGGCGCGACCGCCTCGGATTGCAATCAGGATCTTGGTGAACATATTTGCTCCGCAAAAACGCGCGGCTTTGAGCGATTTGGCGCGTGAAGGGCTAGGCGGCAAGGAGATGGCGACGAGACAGTGCGCACGCACGGCGAGGAGCCAGCGACGCAGCCAACGACGCCATTCACGATGCCAAATCGGTCAAAGCGGGATGTTGCCGTGCTTGCGCCATGGGTTTTCGAGCTTTTTGTCTTTGAGCATCTTGAGCGAACGGCAGATGCGCTGCCGCGTCTCGTGCGGCTGGATCACATCGTCGATATAGCCACGTTCGGCCGCGACAAAGGGGTTGGCGAAGCGGGCCTTGTACTCGGCCTCGCGCGCAGCCAGTTTCTCGGGGTCGCCCTTGTCCTCGCGGAAGATGATCTCCACCGCGCCCTTGGCACCCATCACCGCAATCTCGGCATTGGGCCAGGCGAAGTTCACATCGCCGCGCAGGTGCTTGGAGGCCATCACGTCATAGGCGCCGCCATAGGCCTTGCGGGTGATCACGGTGATCTTGGGCACCGTGCATTCGGCGTAGGCGTAGAGCAGCTTCGCACCGTGCTTGATGATGCCGCCGTACTCTTGCGAAGTGCCCGGCATGAAGCCCGGCACGTCCACAAAGGTCACCACCGGGATGTGGAAGGCATCGCAAAAGCGCACGAAGCGCGCCGCCTTGATGGAGCTCTTGATGTCCAAACAGCCGGCCAGGACGAGCGGCTGGTTGGCCACGATGCCCACCGTCGCGCCCTCCATGCGCGCAAAACCGGTGACGATGTTCTTGGCGTACTCGGGCTGCAGTTCGAAGAAATCGCCGTCGTCCACCACCTTGGTGATCAGCTCCTTGATGTCATAGGGCTGATTCGGGTTGGCGGGCACCAGGGTATCGAGCGAGGCATCGCAGCGATTGGCCGGATCCCCACTCGGGCGCACCGGCGGCTTTTCGCGATTGGAGAGCGGCAGGTAGTTGAAAAAGCGGCGCAGCATCAAAAGCGCCTCAACGTCGTTCTCAAAGGCCAGATCCGCCACCCCGCTCTTGCTGGTGTGGGTGCTGGCGCCACCGAGCTCCTCGGCCGTCACCTCTTCGTGCGTCACCGTCTTCACCACCTCGGGGCCGGTGACGAACATATAGCTGCTGTCCTTCACCATGAAGATGAAGTCGGTGATGGCCGGGCTATACACCGCGCCGCCAGCGCTCGGACCCATGATCAGGCTGATCTGCGGGATCACGCCGCTGGCCAGCACATTGCGCTGGAACACCTCGGCATAGCCGCCCAGAGAGGCCACGCCTTCCTGGATGCGCGCGCCGCCCGAATCGTTCAAGCCGATGACCGGCGCGCCGACCTTCATGGCCTGATCCATCACCTTGCAGATCTTCTCGGCATGGGCCTCGGACAGGGCGCCACCAAACACGGTGAAGTCCTGGCTGTAGGCAAAGGCCAGGCGGCCATTGATGGTGCCGTAGCCGGTGACCACGCCGTCGCCAGGAATGTGGTTGGCATCCATGCCGAAGTCCACGCAGCGGTGCTGCACGAACATGTCCCATTCCTCGAAGCTGCCCTCATCGAACAGCAGCTCCAGGCGCTCGCGGGCGGTCAGCTTGCCCTTTCCATGCTGGGCCGCAATGCGCTTCTCGCCGCCGCCCAGGCGCGCCGCAGCGCGCTTGGATTCCAGCATCTTCTGGATGTCATCCATGGGTCTTCACTCCTAAGAAATCATTGAGCAGCGCGCGCGCTGCGGTGGAGGCGGCCATGCGGCCGCCTCGGACGTCGTCCTTCAGCTGCGGCCAGCGACGGGCCACCGCCGGGTGGGCGGCAAAGGCCTGGTGCAGCCCCTCTTCGATGCGCTCCTGCAGCCAGTCCAGGTCCTGCGCATGGCGCCGGGCCTCGAACTGGCCACCGTCCTTTTGATGGGCTTGATGGCGCAGCACCGCCGCCCAGAATTCGGCCACGCCCTGGCCATTCAAAGCGCTGCCCTGCAGCACCTCGGGCAGCCATTGCGCGCCATGGGCCTGGTTGTGCAGCCGCAAAGACGACACGATCTGCGCCCGCGCGCGCGTCGCCGCATTGGGGTCCAGATCGGCCTTGTTGATGAAGATCAGATCGGCCAGTTCCATCACGCCTTTTTTCAGCGCCTGCAGGTCGTCGCCAGCGTTGGGCAATTGCAAGAGCGCGAAGCAATCCGTCATGCCCGCCACCGCCACCTCGCTCTGGCCCACGCCCACGGTCTCGACCAGCACCACATCAAAACCTGCCGCCTCGCACAGGCGCATCACTTCCCGTGTGTGGGAGGCCACGCCGCCCAAGGTGCCGCGGCTGGGGCTGGGGCGGATGAAGGCCTGGGGCTCGATGGCCAGCTTCTCCATCCGGGTCTTGTCGCCCAAGATGGACCCGCCGGAGACTGAACTGCTCGGGTCCACCGCCAGCACGGCCACCGTGTGGCCCTGTTGCACCAGGTGCAGGCCCAGGGCCTCCAGAAAACTGCTCTTCCCCACCCCCGGGACGCCTGAAATGCCGACGCGGATGGCCCCACCGCTAAACGGCAGCGCCTCGGTCAGCAGCGCATCGGCCTGGGCGCGATGCGCGGGCAGGCTCGATTCCAGCAGGGTGATGGCCTTGGCCAGGGCCCGCCGCCGTGCGGCGGGCGCGCCCTCGCGTAAGGCCCGTACAGCCTGCACGCTCAGGCTCACGCCGTTTGGGCTTCTTTGATGTGCTTGAGCACATCGCGCGCGGCGTCCGGAATCGCCGTGCCCGGTCCGTAAATGCCCTTGACGCCCTCGGCGTAGAGGAAGTCGTAATCCTGGGCCGGGATCACCCCGCCGACGAAGACGATGATGTCCTCGCCGCCCTGGTCTTTGAGCGCCTGCACGATGGCCGGCACCAGGGTCTTGTGGCCAGCCGCGAGCGTCGAGACACCGACCGCATGCACATCGTTCTCGATGGCCTGGCGGGCGCATTCCTCGGGGGTCTGGAACAGGGCACCGATGTCCACATCGAAGCCCAGGTCGGCAAAGGCCGAGGCCACCACCTTGGCGCCGCGATCGTGTCCGTCCTGACCCAATTTGGCGATCATCACGCGCGGACGACGACCGGTTTCAGTCTCGAAACCCGCCACCTCGGCCGTCAGCTTGGTCCACTCATCGGGCGCCGTGTACGCGCCCGCGTAAACGCCGCTGACCTTATGGGTGTCGGCACGGTGACGACCCCAGACGGCTTCGAGCGCGTCACTCACCTCGCCCACCGTGCAGCGGGCGCGCATGGCCTGGATGCTCAAGGCCAGCAGATTGCCCTCGCCCGTCTTCGCGCAGTCGGTCAGCGCCGCCAGCGCAGCCTGGGCCGCAGCCGCGTCGCGGCTGGCCTTGATGGCCTGCAGCCGCGCCACCTGGGCCTCGCGCACCTTGACGTTGTCGATTTCCAGGATCTCGACCGGGTCCTCCTTCGCAAGCTTGTACTTGTTGACGCCCACGATCACGTCAGCGCCCGAGTCGATGCGCGCCTGCTTCTGCGCCGCGCTGGCCTCGATCTGCAGTTTGGCCCAACCGCTGTTCACGGCCTGGGTCATGCCGCCCTGGCGCTCCACCTCTTCAATCAGTTCCCAGGCCTTGTCGGCCAGATCCTGGGTGAGCTTTTCCATCATGTAGCTGCCAGCCCAGGGGTCCACCACTTTGGTGATCTGGGTCTCTTCCTGCAATATCAGCTGGGTGTTGCGGGCGATGCGAGCGGAAAATTCGGTGGGCAGCGCGATGGCTTCATCGAAGCTATTGGTGTGCAGACTCTGCGTGCCGCCAAACACCGCAGCCATGGCCTCGATGGCAGTGCGCACCACATTGTTGTAAGGGTCCTGCGCAGTCAGGCTCCAGCCGCTGGTCTGGCAATGGGTGCGCAACATCAGGCTCTTGGGGTCCTGAGCGCCAAAGTTCTTCATGATCCGGCACCACAGCAGGCGCGCCGCGCGCAGCTTGGCGACTTCCAGATAGAAGTTCATGCCGATGGCGAAGAAGAAGGACAGGCGCGGTGCGAAGGCGTCCACGGCCAGGCCTCGCTTCATCGCCGTGCGCACGTACTCCATGCCGTCGGCGAGCGTGAAGGCCAGCTCGATAGCCTGGTTGGCCCCGGCCTCCTGCATGTGGTAACCGGAGATCGAGATGCTGTTGAACTTGGGCATCTCGGCGGCCGTGTGGGCCATGATGTCCGCAATGATCCGCATCGAGGGCTCGGGCGGATAGATATAGGTATTGCGGACCATGAACTCCTTGAGGATGTCGTTCTGGATGGTCCCCGACAGCTTCTCGGGCGAGACGCCCTGCTCCTCGGCCGCCACCACATAGGCGGCCAGCACCGGCAACACGGCACCGTTCATGGTCATGCTGACCGATACCTTATCCAACGGGATGCCGTCGAACAGGATCTTCATGTCCTCGACCGAGTCGATGGCCACACCCGCCTTGCCCACATCCCCGACCACACGCGGGTGATCACTGTCATAACCGCGATGGGTGGCCAGGTCGAAGGCGACTGACACGCCCTGCCCGCCCGCGGCCAAGGCCTTGCGGTAGAAGGCATTGCTCTCTTCAGCCGTGGAGAAACCCGCGTACTGACGAATCGTCCAGGGGCGCACCGCGTACATCGTGGCCTGCGGGCCACGCAAATAGGGTTCAAAACCGGGCAAGGTGTCGGTGTGTGCAAGACCTTGCAGATCGGCTGCTGTGTAGAGCGGTTTGACGCGAATGCCTTCCGGCGTCACCCAGTCCAACCCCGCCACATCCCCCCCTGGCGCCGATTTAGCCGCTGACTTTTGCCATTGGGACAAGCTGGCGGACTCTAGGGGGGCTGTGGCTTTAGGTTCGGACATAGGACGCTCCAACGGGGTCGGGCATCATAGCGCCCGACGTATTCATAATTATGAATTCAGATCTGACTAGAATCTGACCGCAACCCACCCGCTTCATGGCCGCCGCCCCCCTTGCCCCCCACGCGCTCTATCAGGAGGTGGCGGAGCATTTGCGCCAACGCATCTTCAACCGCCAGCTGGAGCCTGGAAGCTGGATCGACGAAATGGCGCTGTGCGCCGAACTGGGCATCAGCCGCACCCCGCTGCGCGAGGCCCTCAAGGTACTGGCCGCCGAGGGCCTGGTCACGATGAAGGTGCGCCGCGGCGCCTACGTGACCGAAATGAGCGAACGCGATGTCCGCGAGGCCTACCAGCTGCTGGCACTCTTGGAAAGCGACGCCGCAGCGCAAGTTGCCACCCGCGCCAGCAGCGCCGAAATCCAGGAACTGGACGAACTGCATCAAGCTCTGGAGCAGCATGTGGCGCAACGGGACGAGTTCTTTCACGCCAACGAACAGTTCCATCTTCGCCTGCTCGCGATCGAGGGCAACCGTTGGCGCCAGCACATCGTGACCGATTTGCGCCGGCTGATGAAACTCAACCGTCACCATTCCCTGTTCCAGCCCGGACGGCCGCAAGACTCCTTGAAGGAGCATCGCGCCCTCATGGCCGCGCTGCACGCACGCGACGCCGAACTGGCGCGCAAGCTCATGCACCAGCACTTCCAACAAGGCCTAGCTGCTGCCCAGCCCACAGAGCGCTGAAGCAAGCGGATTGACCCGAGTTCGCGGCGCTTTTCCTCCCGCCGCCTCACCCCTCCCCCACTAGCATCCTGCGACCCCCAGCTCGCCTGTTCCAGGCGACCTGGGACAAACCCGCATTCGGGGAGAAATATGAAAAAAGTTCGATCAAGGCCCTCAAGTTCTGAACGGGCCACCCGAAAAGCCGAAGACGAGCATCCGGCATGTCTGGGCGGCGCGATCGCGCATTCCCGCACGGCTGGAAGCAAGCGGCCTTAAACAAGGGTTTGTACCGATGTTGAGCACCCCATCGCGCCAACGGGACCGTCGTACCGTTGGGGCGTCATCCGGCTGAGGGCAGTGGCCTGTCACCACTGCGTCAACCCCCGCGCGCAGCATGAGTCCCTCATGCGGCGCGCACGGTGCTTGAGTGCGCTCCAACTGCGCACCCAGGCCCAAACTGAAGAAGCGAGCACATCATGGCTTCCTTGATCTCGAGCCTGAATTCGGCCCAGATTGCTGGTCTGTCGACCTCCACCCTGGCCAATCTCACTTCGGATGATTGGGCGGCGTTCACGACCGACAAGATCCAAGCCCTGACCAGTGTTCAGGTGCCCTCCTTGGGGACTCGGGCGTTCAGCTTCATCAATACCGAGCAGTTCAAGGCCTTTGAAACCCAGGATCTGCGCCTGATCAACACCACGGCGTTGCGATCCCTGGGCACGGACAAGCTGGACGCACTGACCACAGATCAGCTCCCGGCCTTCTCCACCAGCCAGATGCGGGCCTTCACCAGCACGCAACTGGGCGGCCTGTCCAGCAGCGACCTGAACGCCTTTGTCACCGAGCAATTCGCTGCGCTGACCTCGTCGCAGACCGGCACCCTGAGCTCGGCCGCCATCGGCGCCCTGCAGACCGAAGACCTGGCCGCCCTCACGACCAGCGCCGTCCGTGGTCTGTCCAGCACCCAGCTTTCGGCCCTGAATACCGACGCGATCGCCGCATTGGGCAGCCAGCAGGCGGCATCCTTGACCTCGGTGCAGATCGCCGGTCTCTCGAGTGCCCAGCTCAACGCCATGGAGTCGGCCGATCTGCGCGCGCTCGCCACCTCGGCGCTGCGGGGATTGAACAGCGATCAACTGGCCGGATTGAGCAGTGATCAACAGCAACTGTTGACCACCCAACAGGTTGCCTCGCTGACCAGCACCCTGCTCAATACCTTGAGCAGCGATGACCTCAATGCATTCAGTTCGGCCCAGTTCGCTGCCATGTCCAGCAGCCAGTTGGCCAACCTCAGCTCGGCCGTGATCGGCAGTCTGCAGACTGAAGATCTGGCAGCCATCACCAGCACCGGTATCCGCGCCCTTTCCAGCACCCAGCTCTCGGCACTCACCACCGATGGCATCGTCGCGCTGGGCACACATCAAGCGGCGGCGATCACCTCGGTGCAAATCGCAGGGCTCTCCAGTGCCCAGTTGAACGCTTTGGAGTCCGCCGACCTGCGCGGACTCTCCACCGCCGCCCTGCGCGGTCTGAGCAGCGATCAGTTGGCCGGCCTGACCAGCGACCAGCAGCAGCTCCTCAGCACCAGCCAAGTGGCTTCGCTCACCAGCAGCCTGCTCAATGCCCTGAACAGCGCCGATCTGAACGCTTTCAGTTCGGCCCAGTTCGCGGCCATGAGCACCAGCCAGCTGGCCAATCTGAGCTCGGCCGTCATCGGCACCCTGCAGACCGAAGACCTGGCGGCCATCACCAGCAGCGGCATCCGTGCCCTGTCCAGCACGCAGATCTCGGCGCTGACCACCGACGGCATCGTGGCCCTGGGCACGCACCAGGCCGCCGCCATCAGCTCGGTGCAGATCGCGGGCCTCTCCAGCGCCCAATTGAACGCCCTGGAGTCCGCCGATCTGCGCGGCCTCTCCACCGCCGCTCTGCGCGGCCTGAGCAGCGACCAGCTCGCCGGCCTGACCAGTGACCAGCAGCAGCTGCTGACCACCCAGCAAGTTGCCTCGCTGACCAGCAGCCTGCTCAATGCCCTGAACAGCGCCGATCTGAATGCCTTCAGCTCGGCCCAGTTCGCCGGCCTGACGACCAGCCAGCTCGCCAACCTGAGCTCGGCTGTCATCGGCACCCTGCAGACGGAGGACCTGGCGGCCATCACCAGCAGCGGCATCCGTGCCCTGTCCAGCACGCAGATCTCAGCACTGACCACCGACGGCATCGTGGCCCTGGGCACCAACCAGGCGGCCGCCATCAGCTCGGTGCAGATCGCGGGCCTCTCCAGCGCCCAATTGAACGCCATGGAGTCCGCCGATCTGCGCGGCCTCTCCACCGCCGCCCTGCGCGGCCTGAGCAGCGACCAGCTCGCCGGGCTGACCAGTGACCAGCAGCAGCTGCTGACCACCCAGCAAGTTGCCTCGCTGACCAGCAGCCTGCTCAATGCCCTGAACAGCGCCGATCTGAACGCCTTCAGCTCGGCCCAGTTCGCGGCCATGAGCACCAGCCAGCTCGCCAACCTGAGCTCGGCGGTGTTCGCCACCCTGCAGACCGAAGACCTGGCGGCCATCACCAGCAGCGGCATCCGTGCCCTGTCCAGCACCCAGCTCTCGGCGCTGACCACCGACGGCGTCGTGGCCCTGGGCACGCACCAGGCTGCCGCCATCACCTCGGTGCAGATCGCTGGGCTCTCCAGCGCTCAACTCAACGCCATGGAGACGGCGGACCTGCGCGCCTTGTCCACGGCAGCCCTGCGTGGCATGACCACCGACCAGCTCGGGGCCATGACCAGCGACCAGCTGCAAGCCCTGAGCGGCGTGCCCCAGGTCGCTTCGCTCAGCACGGCCCTGCTCAGCTCGCTGGGCAGCGATGACCTCAACGCCTTCAGCACCGCGCAGTTCGCCGCCATGACGACGGCTCAGCTCGCCAGCTTGAGCTCGGCTGTCATCGGCACCCTGCAGACCGAAGACCTGGCGGCCATCACCAGCAGCGGCATCCGTGCCCTGTCCAGCACGCAGATCTCGGCGCTGACCACCGACGGCATCGTGGCCCTGGGTACGCATCAGGCCGCCGCCATCAGCTCGGTGCAGATCGCGGGCCTCTCCAGCGCCCAATTAAACGCCATGGAGTCCGCCGATCTGCGCGGCCTCTCCACCGCCGCTCTGCGCGGCCTGAGCAGCGACCAGCTCGCCGGCCTGACCAGTGACCAGCAGCAGCTGCTGACCACCCAGCAAGTTGCCTCGCTGACCAGCAGCCTGCTCAATGCCCTGAACAGCGCCGATCTGAATGCCTTCAGCTCGGCCCAGTTCGCCGGCCTGACGACCAGCCAGCTCGCCAACCTGAGCTCGGCTGTCATCGGCACCCTGCAGACGGAGGACCTGGCGGCCATCACCAGCAGCGGCATCCGTGCCCTGTCCAGCACGCAGATCTCAGCACTGACCACCGACGGCATCGTGGCCCTGGGCACGCACCAGGCCGCCGCCATCAGCTCGGTGCAGATCGCGGGCCTCTCCAGCGCCCAGCTCAATGCCATGGAGTCCGCCGATCTGCGCGGCCTCTCCACCGCCGCCCTGCGCGGCCTGAGCAGCGACCAGCTCGCCGGCCTGACCAGTGACCAGCAGCAGCTGCTGACCACCCAGCAAGTTGCCTCGCTGACCAGCAGCCTGCTCAATGCCCTGAACAGCGCCGACCTGAACGCCTTCAGCTCGGCCCAGTTCGCGGCCATGAGCACGAGCCAGCTCGCCAACCTGAGCTCGGCGGTGTTCGCCACCCTGCAGACCGAAGACCTGGCGGCCATCACCAGCAGCGGCATCCGTGCCCTGTCCAGCACCCAGCTCTCGGCGCTGACCACCGACGGCGTCGTGGCCCTGGGCACGCACCAGGCTGCCGCCATCACCTCGGTGCAGATCGCTGGGCTCTCCAGCGCTCAACTCAACGCCATGGAGACGGCGGACCTGCGCGCCTTGTCCACGGCAGCCCTGCGTGGCATGACCACCGACCAGCTCGGGGCCATGACCAGCGACCAGCTGCAAGCCCTGAGCGGCGTGCCCCAGGTCGCTTCGCTCAGCACGGCCCTGCTCAGCTCCCTGGGCAGCGATGACCTCAACGCCTTCAGCACCGCGCAGTTCGCCGCCATGACGACGGCTCAACTCGCCAGCCTGAGCTCGGCCGTCATCGGCACCCTGCAGACCGAAGACCTGGCGGCCATCACCAGCAGCGGCATCCGTGCCCTGTCCAGCACGCAGATCTCGGCGCTGACCACCGACGGCATCGTGGCTCTGGGCACGCACCAGGCCGCCGCCATCAGCTCGGTGCAGATCGCGGGCCTCTCCAGCGCCCAATTGAACGCCATGGAGTCCGCCGATCTGCGCGGCCTCTCCACCGCCGCTCTGCGCGGTATGAGCAGCGACCAACTCGCCGGCCTGACCAGTGACCAGCAGCAGCTGCTGACCACCCAGCAAGTCGCCTCGCTGACCAGCAGCCTGCTCAATGCCCTGAACAGCGCCGATCTGAATGCCTTCAGCTCGGCCCAGTTCGCCGGCCTGACGACCAGCCAGCTCGCCAACCTGAGCTCGGCTGTCATCGGCACCCTGCAGACCGAAGACCTGGCGGCCATCACCAGCAGCGGCATCCGTGCCCTGTCCAGCACGCAGATCTCGGCCCTCACTACCGATGGCATCGTGGCCCTGGGCACGCACCAGGCGGCCGCCATCAGCTCGGTGCAGATCGCGGGCCTCTCCAGCGCCCAATTGAACGCCATGGAGTCCGCCGATCTGCGCGGCCTCTCCACCGCCGCCCTGCGCGGCCTGAGCAGCGACCAGCTCGCCGGGCTGACCAGTGACCAGCAGCAGCTGCTGACCACCCAGCAAGTTGCCTCGCTGACCAGCAGCCTGCTCAATGCCCTGAACAGCGCCGATCTGAACGCCTTCAGCTCGGCCCAGTTCGCAGCCATGAGCACCAGCCAGCTCGCCAACCTGAGCTCGGCGGTGTTCGCCACCCTGCAGACCGAAGACCTGGCGGCCATCACCAGCAGCGGCATCCGTGCCCTGTCCAGCACCCAGCTCTCGGCGCTGACCACCGACGGCGTCGTGGCCCTGGGCACGCACCAGGCTGCCGCCATCACCTCGGTGCAGATCGCTGGGCTCTCCAGCGCTCAACTCAACGCCATGGAGACGGCGGACCTGCGCGCCCTGTCCACGGCAGCCCTGCGTGGCATGACCACTGACCAGCTCGGGGCCATGACCAGCGACCAGCTGCAAGCCCTGAGCGGCGTGCCCCAGGTCGCTTCGCTCAGCACGGCCCTGCTCAGCTCCCTGGGCAGCGATGACCTCAACGCCTTCAGCACCGCGCAGTTCGCCGCCATGACGACGGCTCAACTCGCCAGCCTGAGCTCGGCCGTCATCGGCACCCTGCAGACCGAAGACCTGGCGGCCATCACCAGCAGCGGCATCCGTGCCCTGTCCAGCACGCAGATCTCGGCGCTGACCACCGACGGCATCGTGGCCCTGGGCACGCACCAGGCCGCCGCCATCAGCTCGGTGCAGATCGCGGGCCTCTCCAGCGCGCAGCTCAATGCCATGGAGTCCGCCGACCTGCGCGGCCTCTCCACCGCCGCTCTGCGCGGTATGAGCAGCGACCAACTCGCCGGCCTGACCAGTGACCAGCAGCAGTTGCTGACCACCCAGCAAGTCGCCTCGCTGACCAGCAGCCTGCTCAATGCCCTGAACAGCGCCGATCTGAATGCCTTCAGCTCGGCCCAGTTCGCCGGCCTGACGACCAGCCAGCTCGCCAACCTGAGCTCGGCTGTCATCGGCACCCTGCAGACCGAAGACCTGGCGGCCATCACCAGCAGCGGCATCCGTGCCCTGTCCAGCACGCAGATCTCGGCGCTGACCACCGACGGCATCGTGGCCCTGGGCACCAACCAGGCAGCAGCGCTCAGCTCGGTGCAGGCGGCTGGTCTGCGCACCGACCAGCTCAATGCCTTCCAGTCGGATGATCTGCGTGCGCTCAGCACCAGCGCGCTGCGCGGACTGAGCAGCGAGCAGGTCGGCGCCATGACCAGCGACCAGTTGCAAACCCTGACGGCGACCCCACAGGTGGCCTCGCTGAGCACGGCCATCCTCTCGGCCCTGGGCAGCGACGATCTGAACGCCTTCAGCTCGGCACAGTTCGCCGCCATGACGACCACCCAGCTCGCCAATCTGAGCTCGGCCGTCATCGGAACCCTGCAGACCGAAGATTTGGCGGCACTCACCACGGCCGGCATCCGCGCACTCTCCAGCACTCAGCTCTCGGCCTTGACCACCGATGGCATCGTCGCCCTGGGCACCAACCAGGCGGCGGCGCTGAGCTCGGTGCAGGCGGCTGGCTTGCGCACGGATCAACTCAATGCCATGCAGTCCGATGATCTGCGCGCGCTGAGCACGGCGGCCTTGCGTGGGCTCTCCAGCGACCAGTTCGCGGCCCTCACGAGCGATCAACAGCAGCTGCTCAGCAACACCCAGGTTGCCTCTCTGACCAGCAGCCTGCTCAACGGTCTGAGCAGTGCCGATCTGAACGCCTTCAGTTCGGCCCAGTTTGCCGCCATGAGCTCGAGCCAGCTGTCCAACCTGAGCTCGGCGGTCATCGGCACGCTGGAAACTGAAGACTTGGCTGCCATCGGCAGCAGCGTGATCCGCGCCCTGACCAGTACACAGATCTCGGCCCTCACCACCGATGGCATCGTGGCCCTGGGCACCCATCAGGCGGCGGCGCTGACCTCGGTACAGGCCGCGGGCCTGCGCAGCGATCAGCTCAACGCCTTCCAGTCCGATGACCTGCGAGCGCTCACGACCGCAGCCCTGCGCGGTCTCTCGAGCGATCAGTTCGCGGCCCTCACCAGCGATCAGCAACAGGTCCTGAGCACCGCCCAGGTGGCCTCGCTGACCAGCAGCCTGCTCAACGCTCTGAACAGTGCTGACCTGAATGCCTTCAGCTCAGCGCAGTTTGCGGCGCTCAGCACGAGCCAGATTGCCAATCTGAGCTCGGCTGTGTTCGCCACCTTGCAGACCGAAGATCTGGCGGCCATCAGCAGCGCAGGTATCCGGGCGCTCACCAGCACCCAGGTCTCGGCCTTCACGACCGACGGCATCGTGGCCCTGGGCAGCCACCAAGCCGCTGCGATGAGCTCGGTGCAGATCGCTGGCCTCTCCAGCGCCCAGCTCAACGCCATGGAGTCCGCCGATCTGCGTGCGCTCACCACCAGCGCGCTGCGCGGCCTGTCCAGCGATCAGCTGTCCGCCCTGACCAGCGACCAGCAGCAACTGCTCACCACGCAGCAGGTGGCCTCTCTGACCAGCAGCCTGCTCAATGCGCTGAGCAGTGCGGATCTGAACGCCTTCAGCACCGAGCAGTTCGCCGGCCTGTCGACGACCCAGCTCTCTAATCTCAGCACCGCCTTGCTGGGCACCCTGCAGACCGAGGATCTGGCCTCGATCAGCAGCAGCGCATTCCGTGCGCTGACCTCGACCCAGATCGGTTCGCTGAGCACCGATGGCATCGTGGCCCTGGGCACGCACCAGGTGGCAGCCATGAGTTCGGTGCAGGCTGCCGGGTTCCGCACCGACCAGTTGGTGGCCCTGCAATCCGATGACTTGCGGGCACTCAGCACCTCGGCGCTGCGTGGCTTGAGTACCGAGCAGTTCACTGCTTTCACCACCGACCACATCCCGCAGCTGACGGCGGCCCAGGTCACTAGCCTGCAGTCCAGCCACATCGCGGTGCTCTCCACGGCCGAGTTGGATGCCATGACGACGAACCAGTTCGCCGCCATGACAGCCACCCAGGCCGCGGGCTTCAACACCGCGCATATGGTCGCGCTGGCCTCCGAGGACTTGCGAGCCCTGTCGATCTTTGCCATCCGCGGACTGAGCACAGACAACCTGGCCGCGCTGACAACCGATCAGATCCCGCAGCTCACCGCGCTGCAGGTCGGCGCGCTGACCACCAGTCAGGTGGCCGGCCTGCAGACCGATGATCTGGTGGCCTTGAGCACCGAGCAGGTGGTGGCGCTGAGCTCCTCACAGATGGCGGCCATGTCCAGCGCCCAGATTGGAGCGCTGGCCACCGACGATGTGCGGGTGCTGACCAGCGCGCAGGTGCGCGGCCTGGGGTCCGAAGATCTGAGCGCGATGAACACCGACCAGATCGCGGCCCTGTCCTCAGTCGCAGCAGGGTCGCTGACCAGCGGCCAGATCGCTGGCCTGAGCTCCGCCGATATGGGGGCCCTGGCCTCGGATGCGGTGCGCGCACTCAGCACCTCCACGGTGCGTGCGTTGACCAGTGAGCAGGTGGCCGGCCTGACCAGCGATCAGGTCTCCACCTTGACCACCACACAGATCGGCGCTCTGCGCACCGATGCCGTGGTGGCCCTGGGCACTGAAGACTACGCGGCCATGACGAGCAGCCAGTTCGCCGGCTTCACGTCCTCGCAGATCGCGGTGATTGAAACCGCCGATCTGCGGCAGTTGGCCAGCGATGACATCAAGGCCCTGTCCAGCGTGCAGATCGATGGCTTCACGACCGAGCACATCGCCTCGCTGACCAGCGATCAGATCGACGGCCTGGACACCGTGGACATCGCATCGATGAGCATGACCCAGGTGCTGGCCTTCAACACCGACCAGATCACTTCGATGACCGACGAGCAGCGCAATGCGCTGTTCCTGGCCACGCCGATCATGCTGGACCTGGATGGCAACGGCATCCAGACGGTGGCGGCAGCCCAAGGGGTCAACTTCGACCTCTTCGGCTCCGGCACCAGCGCGCAGTGGGGTTGGACGGCCGGCGCTGATGGTCTGCTGGCCATGGACCTGAACGGTGATGGTGTCATCAATGATGGCCGTGAGTTGTTCGGCTCCGGCACCCGCCTGGCCGACGGCAGCGTCGGCGCCGATGGCTACACCGCCCTGGCGCAGCAAGACAGCGACAAGGACGGCGACATCGACGCCAATGACGCCAACTTCAACCAGATGCGAGTCTGGGTGGACGCCGATCACGACGGCATCACCGACGCGGGCGAGTTGAAGACGCTGACCGAGCTCGGGATCGCCAGCCTCAACCTCAATGCCATGAAGGGCAGCGAGGTCGACAACGGCAACGTGCTGGGTCTGGTCTCGAGCTTCACACGCACCGATGGCAGCACCAGTCAGATGGCTGACGTGTGGTTCGCCAAACACAAGCCTGAAGAGGGTGCACCGCCACCCAGCTTGGGCGATGTGCTGGCCGCGCCGAATAGTCTGCCCCTGCCGGATCCCAACCCAGGGTCCGCCGGCACCGCCCAGGTCCATCCGGGCGGGGCCCCGCTGATCATGGTCAGAAAGTACCTGGACGACGACGAGCTCTTCAAGCCGCCGCTGATCTAAGCCCTAGCGCGAACGCCCGGCACTGTGCCGGGCCCCAAGGCCTCCCTCGGGAGGCCTTTTCTTTGATTTCTGCAACCAAGACTGAGGCTCCTTGCAGGGGTTGTTCCTGGCATTCAAGGCCTGACGCGGACCTACCATCGCGCCGCCATGCCTTTCCCCACTGTCAGCATCCTGATCCCGACCCACAACCGGCCGGATTACCTGCCCCTGGCCCTGCAGTCCGCACTGGCGCAGAGCTTTGGCGACTTCGAGATCGTCATCAGTGACAACGGCCACAGCGACGAAAGCCTGGACCTGCTGCGCCCGACGGTGGCGGCAGACCCGCGCATTCGCCACCTGCGCTGTCCCAGCCGCAATCACTATCTGGACAACTGGCTGCATGCGCTGTCGCACGCGCGAGGGGACTACATCGCCTTCCTGATGGACGACGATCTCTTCCATCCCGAGAAGCTCGCCCGCATGGTGCCCTTGCTGCAGAGCCACCCGGAGGTGGCCCTGGTGACCAGCTACCGCCAGCTCATCAACGGGCGCGGGCAGTTCCTGCCCGATCTGCCCGAGACCAAGCCCTTATTTGGCGACGATGCGGTGGTCAGCGGCCACTCCTTGGGTGAACGCATGCTGCTGAGTGGCGCCAATGTGGTGGGCGAACCCACCACGGCGATGTTCCGCCGCCGTGATCTGAGCGCCAGCTTTGGCTTCTTTGCCGGGCGGCAGTACCAGGTACTCTCAGATGTGGCGACCTGGTTGCGTCTGATTCAGGGCCGGCGCGTGGTCGTGCTGCGCGAGGCCCTGTCCTACTTCCGCCTGCATGGCGGCCAGGATCAACGCCGCTCCCTGCAGGCCGTGCAGGCCAATGTGGAGTGGCTGGATCTGTTGATCGATTCGCACGACCAGGGACTCTATGTGCAAGATGTGGAGGCCTTTCGTCGCACCCTCAAGGCCCAGTTGGATGCCCTGGTGCCTTTCCTGACCAAGGAGGCCGAGGCCATCCGCAGCGGTGCCTGCCATATCGAGCCGATCCAGTCCGCGCTGCGTCGTGGCTTCGACCGCCTGTTTCACTGATGCTGATGACAACTGCCCCCCGTCTACGGCCTGACGGCCGCCGCCTCCCCTCAAGGGGGCCCATGGTTTCTTGGGGCGACCCGACAAAGCCATGAAGCGCCCCTACGTCATCGTCACCCCCACCTGGTGCGTCAGCTCTGGGGTCAGGGTGCTGCACGGTCTTTGCCACGAGCTGCGCTCCCTCGGGCTAGAGGCCTATGTGCTGCTGACCAACAACCTGAGCCAGGGCGGACCGGTGTTGAACCCGGCCTTTCACACGCCGGCCATCAATGCACAGATGGACAGCCTGTGGCCGCGCCTACGCCGCGAGGCCATCACCGTCTACGCCGACGGCGTGCCTGGCAACCCCTTCGAGGCCGAGCGCGTCGTGCGCTATGTGCTGGGCAAGGAAGTGCTGCGCGGCGATGAGAATCCGGCCGAGTTCCGCCTCTATCACTCCAAAGCCTTCCCCGTGCAGCGCCGGGGCGATCAGCGCACGCTCTACTACCTGCCGGTGGACCTGGGCTTGTTCAACGCCCTGAACACCGCCCCGACCCTGGAGCGGGAGCAGGACCTGATCTGGATTGGAAAGGGCGGTCGCTACGTTGGGGCCGAACGCCCGCCCGGCGTGCGCGAAATCACTTACGGCTGGCCGCCCACCCGGGAGGAACTGGCCGCCGAGTTGCGCAAGACCCGTTTCCTCTATAGCTATGACACGCTCTCGGCCACCAATCTGGAGGCCATCCTCTGCGGCGCGGTGGTCGTGCTCAAGACCCTGAACTATCACGAGTGGCCCTGGACGCGTCGCGACATCGAGGCCACCGAGCATGGCAGCGGCGGCTATGCCTTTGGCGACAGCGAGTTCGAGGTGCAACGCGCACTCCAGACCCGGCCCGAGTTCGTCGCCAACATCCGCTACCACCAGCAAATGTTCCGCCAGCTGTTGTGGGAGTTTGTCGAAGCCAGCCAGGCGCATTTCAAAGCCTGAACTGGCGGTAAACCCGGTGCCGCCTGTGGCCTTCAGCGCCATGGCGCACGGCTACCATGCCGCGCCATGACGGCGACCGTGACCCTGGCCAATCAAAAGAGCTTCAAAGCTCCCCCAGGCGTGAGCCTGCTCGACGCCGCCGCGGCCGCTGGCCTGGCCCTGCCCCACTCCTGCCGCAGCGGCCGTTGCAGCAGCTGCAAGACCCGGGTATTGCGCGGCCAGGTGCTGCCCCTGCGGACCGACACAGTCCTCAGTGCCGAAGAGCGCGCCGCCGGCTGGTCCTTGAGCTGCATCGACGCCGCCGCGCCGGATTGCGAGCTGCAGCTGGATCTGGAAGATCAGGCCGAACTTGCGGGACTGCGCAGCCTGACCCTGCCGGCTCGGGTGGAGAGGCTTGAGCGTCGCGCCGACCTGCTGATCCTGAGCCTGCGCCTGCCCCTGCAGCCGCGCCTGGCCTATCTGCCCGGGCAATACCTGGACCTCATCGCCCCGGGCGGCCTGCGGCGTAGCTACTCGATCGCCAATGCGCCGCGCGCGGACGGTCGCATCGAACTGCACATCCGCCGGGTGGCGGGCGGGGCCATGAGCGAGTTCCTGTTCGATCAGCTGCAGCCCGAGCAACTGCTGCACCTGCAAGGCCCGCGCGGCAGCTTCCATCTGCGCCAGGTCGAAGGTAGACCTTTGCTGCTGCTGGCCACCGGAACCGGCATCGCCCCCATCAAGGCCATGCTCGAAGGAATGACGCAGCGCCCCAGTCGCACCCTGCTGATCTGGGGCAATCGCCGCTCCGACGACATCTACTGGCAGCCGCCCGCCGGCGTCGAGTTCTGGCCCGTGTGCTCGCGCGAGGCCGGGGCGGCGCGGACTGGTCATCTGCAGCAGCACCTGCCGGATGGCGACCTGTCCGCCTGGACCGTGCGCGCCTGCGGCAACCCGGCCATGCTGGACGCCGCTCGCGCCCTGCTGCTGGCACGCGGCCTGCCGGAGCGCGAATTCCATGCCGATGCCTTTGTGGCGTCCGGCCAAGACAAGGGGGAAGAAGCATGAAAGCCGTGATCCTGGCCGGCGGCCTGGGCACCCGCATCAGCGAGGAAACCTCGCTGCGCCCCAAACCCATGGTCGAGGTCGGCGGGCGCCCCATCCTCTGGCACATCCTGAAGATGTACGCCCAGCATGGCATCAATGACTTCGTGATCTGCTGCGGCTACAAGGGCCATGTGATCAAGGAGTTTTTCGCCAACTACTTCATGACCCAGAGCGACGTCACTTTTGACATGCGCTCCAACCGCATGGAGGTGCACCACAAGCGCGCCGAGCCCTGGAACGTGACCGTGGTGGACACGGGTGAACACACCATGACCGGCGGGCGCCTGCAGCGCGTGCGGCGCTACCTGGAGAACAGCGAGGCGTTCTGCTTCACCTACGGCGACGGGGTGTCGGACATCGACATCTCCGCCTCACTCGAATTTCATCGGCAGCACGGCAAGCAGGCCACCCTGGCCGCGGTGTTCCCACCGGCCCGCTTTGGGGCGTTGGACCTGGAAGGTGATCGCGTGCGTGCCTTCCAGGAAAAGCCGCGCGGCGAGGGCGGACGCATCAACGGCGGCTTCTTCGTGCTCTCGCCCCAGGTGCTGGACCTGCTGGACGGCGACGACTGCGTGTGGGAGCAAAAGCCGCTGGCGACCCTGGCCGAGCAGGGCGAACTGATGGCCTTTGCCCATGACGGCTTCTGGCAGCCCATGGACACCCTGCGCGACAAGAACCTGCTGGAAGAGCTGTGGGCCAGCGGAAAGGCACCGTGGAAAAGCTGGACCTGCTGAACACCCTGCGCGGCCGCCGTGTCCTGCTGACCGGCCACACCGGCTTCAAGGGCGGCTGGCTGGCCCTGTGGCTGCATCAGCTCGGGGCCGAGGTACACGGCTTTGCGCTGGACCCCAACACTGAGCCCGCGCTCTTTGAGGTCGCTCGCGTGGCCGAGGTTCTGGCCAGCGACACCCGCGCCGACCTGCGCGATGCCGCCGCCATCAAGGCCTGCGTGGCCCGCGTGAGCCCCGAATTGGTGCTGCATCTGGCCGCCCAACCCCTGGTGCGCGAAAGCTACCGTGACCCCGCGGGCACCTGGGCCAGCAATGTGCAAGGCACCGTGCATATGCTGGACGCCCTGCGCGGCACGGCCTGCCGGGCAGCCGTTGTCATCACCACCGACAAGGTCTACGCCAACCAGGAGTGGGACCACCCTTATCGCGAAAGCGATGCCTTGGGCGGGCACGACCCGTACAGCGCCAGCAAGGCCGCCTGCGAGCTGGTGGTGGAGAGCTTTCGCAAGAGTTTCTTCACGGACCAAGGCCTGCGCCTGGCCAGCGCCCGGGCCGGCAATGTGATCGGCGGCGGCGACTGGGCGGCCGAGCGCCTGGTGCCCGACATCCTCAAGGCCCTGGACGCCGGCCGGCCCGTGCCCCTGCGCCATCCGGCCAGCGTGCGCCCCTGGCAGCATGTGCTGGAACCCCTGAGCGGCTATCTGCGCCTGGCCGCCGGCCTGCTGGAGGGCGAAGCCGGTCTGGACGCCGCCTGGAATTTCGGCCCCGAGGTCGCCGACGCTCAACCCGTGATCGAGCTGGTGCGCGGCCTGGGTGCCCAAGCCAGCGTGCAGAGCGGCGAGCACCCGCACGAGGCCGGGCGGCTCGAGTTGGACATTGCCCGGGCCCGGCACCGCCTGGGCTGGCGACCGCGCTGGCCGCTGAATCAGGCCCTGGCCGCTACCTTGGCCTGGCATCAAGCCTGGCGCGCCGGCCAGGACATGCAGTCCTTCAGCCTGCAGCAGATTGAGCAATACGCCCCTTCATGATTCCCATGCAGCCCCAAGCCCATCTGAACGCCGCGCCCCTGGCCCCGCCCGCCAACGAGGGCCCGGAGGCCGCCGCCCTGCGCGAGCAGATCCGCGGTCTCGTCGCGCAGTACGCGGCACTCACGCACGAGGCACCGCGCGCCTTCGAGCCCGGCAAGACCGTGCTGCCGCCCAGCGGCAAGGTGATCGGGGCCCCCGAGTTGCAGGCCATGGTGGATGCCTCCTTGGACGGCTGGCTCACCACCGGGCGCTTCAACGCTGCGTTCGAGTTGCGTCTGGCCGCCTACCTGGGCGTGCCCCATGTGCTGACCGTGAATTCGGGCAGCTCGGCCAATCTGGTGGCCTTCCAGACCCTGACCTCGCCGCGCCTGGGTGAACGCGCCATCCGCCCCGGCGACGAGGTCATCGGCGTGGCGGCGGGCTTTCCCACCACCGTCAACCCCATACTGCAGTTCGGCGCCGTGCCGGTGTTTGTGGATGTGGACCTGGCCACGCACAACATCGACGTCAGCCAGTTGGAGGCCGCGCTCAGCCCCAAGACGAAGGCCGTGATGATTGCCCACGCGCTGGGCAATCCCTTCAACCTGGATGCCGTCACGGCCTTTTGCAAGCAGCACGGGCTGTGGCTGATCGAGGACTGCTGCGACGCGCTGGGCGCCACCTATCGCGGGCAGAAGGTTGGCAGCTTTGGCGACATCGCCACCCTGAGCTTTTACCCGGCCCACCACATCACCATGGGCGAGGGCGGCGCGGTGTTCACCCGCGACCCCGAGCTGCGGCGCATTGCGGAGTCTTTCCGCGACTGGGGCCGCGACTGCTACTGCCCGCCGGGCAAGGACAACACCTGCGGCAAGCGCTTTGACTGGCGCCTGGGCGCCCTGCCCCAGGGCTATGACCACAAATACATCTACAGCCACAACGGCTACAACCTGAAGATCTCGGACATGCAGGCCGCCTGCGCACTGGCGCAAATGGACCGGCTGGAGCACTTCATCGCCACCCGGCGCAAGCACTTCGATTTCTTGAAGCAACGCCTGCAGAGCTGCCGCGAGTGGCTGCTGCTGCCCGAGGCGACAGAGCACAGCGAGCCCAGCTGGTTTGGCTTCCCCATCCACCTCAAGCCCGAGAGCGGCGTACAGCGCGTGGACCTGCTGCGCTATCTGGACCAAGACGCCATCGGCTCGCGCCTGCTGTTCGCGGGCAACCTCACGCGTCAGCCCTATATGCAGAGCCAGACCTTCCGCTGCGTGGGCGATTTGCCCAACACCGACGCGGTGATGAAGGGCACCTTCTGGATCGGCGTGCACCCCGGACTGGATGAGGCCAAGCTGAACTACATCGCTCAGCGCATCGAACTCTTTTTTGGACTTGGACTTTGACCGCAAGATGATTGGCCTGAAGGTACAGATCAACCACCAAACCCCGGTGCTGGCCGCCGGCGACGACCTGGGCGTGCTCAACGCCATCCTCAGCTGCACCGGCCCCTTGGGCCCGCGCAGCCAGGTTGACCCTGAGAAAGAGCCGCTGGACATCTTTCTAACCCTCGGCGGCTTGACCCGCCGCGGCCCCCAAGAATCGGAAGAACACCCCCGCTGGCTGCACCAGGACGGCTTGGGCGTGGGCGACCGGGTCAGCATCGAAGTGGTGCAAGTGGATGAGGCCACGCCGGCCGAGACGGCCTTTGCGGCCCGCGAGCAAGAGCGCGAAGAGCGCGAGTACTTTGAGCACTGCCGCAGCATCTATCTGGAGCTGCGCCACAAATACGAGTCGCTGCCGCTGTGAGCCTTGCTGCGCCGCTTGATCTGCAGTCCCTGGCGGGCCAGCGCATCCTCATCAGCGGCGCGGCCGGCTTTCTGGGGGGCGCCCTGGCGCGCCGTTTGGCCACCCTGCCAGGCACACGCATCGTGGCCCTGGTGCGCAACGCGGCACGGGCCCGCAGCCGCTTGGCCGACATCGCGCCTGCCGTGGAGTTCCTGGAATGGGACCTGAACCGCATCGCCGTGCCGGACCTGGGCGGGCCGGTGGACCAGGTGATCCACGCCGCTGCCCAGGCCAGCCCGCGCTTTTACGGCAGTGACCCCGTGGGCACCCTGATGCCCAATGCCGTCGGCACGGCCGCGCTCTTGCAAGCGGCCCAAGCCGCCGGCGCCAAGGGCTTTGTCTTCGTGTCCAGCTCCGAGGTCTATGGCACGGTCAGCTCCGAGACGGCGCTGGCAGAGACCGACGGCGGCCGGGTTGACTGCGCCTCGCTGCGCGCCTGCTATGCCGAGAGCAAGCGCCTGGGCGAGACCCTGTGCGTGGCCTGGCACCAGCAGCACGGACTGCCCACCTACATCGTGCGGCCCTTCCATACCTATGGCCCGGGCCTAACCGCCGAAGACGGCCGCGTGTTTGCCGACTTCGCCTTCGCCGTAGCGCGTGGAATGCCCCTGGTGATGACCAGCGACGGCAGCGCCCGCCGCGCCTTTTGCTACGCCGACGATGCGGTGGAGGGCCTGCTGACCGTGCTGCTCAAGGGCCAACCCGCCACGCCCTACAACCTGGCCAATCCGCAGGCCGAGCTATCGGTCAGGGAACTGGCCGAGTTGCTGGTCTCGATTGGCCAAGACCTCGGCCTGCCCACCCGGCTGGAGCAGCGGCCTCCGCCGGGCGGCTACCTGCCCAGCCCCTTCAATCGGCTGGTGCCCGATATCGGCCGCCTGCAAGCCTTGGGCTGGCAGCCGCAAATCGGGGCGCGCGAGGGCTTCACCCGTTTCATCGAACACATCCGCCGGAGCGAGGCATGAATCTGACCGATCTGCAGGCCCAGTACGAGGCCGGCACCTTGAGCAAGGCCGACTTCATTGCGCAGGCCAACCAGGTTCACCAGCAGCTCTTTGCGCTGATCCCGCCGCTGATCAAGAGCGAGGTGCACCAGATCCTGATCGATGGCGAGGGCATTCGCTACGTGATGGGCGACGAGGCCGTGGCCCTGTGGTGCCCGGCGAACGAAGCCCGCGTGGCGCCGCTCGAGACCCTGAACTTCGGCGCCTACGAACCCGAAGAGTCCGCGCTGATGAACCGCCTGGCAGCAGGCGCCAAGTGCATCTTGGACATCGGCGCCAACATCGGCTATCACGCCTTGAGATTGGCGCAGCGAGAACCCACGGCCAACGTGCACGCCTTCGAGCCCCTGCCGCTGAGCTTCGAGTTCCTAAGCCGCAATGTGGCGCTCAACGCCCTGGGCGAGCGAGTGCGCTGCTATGCCCACGGACTCTCGAACGAAAGTGGCAGCTTTGAGTTCTTCATCGCCCCCGAGAACGGCACCAATGCGTCCTTGCGCAATGTGGCGGCACGCAGCGATGCGAGGCGCATCACTGGCCTGGCGCTGACGCTCGATGCCTGGGCCCAGAACACCGGCGCCAGCCCGGACTTCATCAAATGCGATGTGGAGGGCGCCGAGTTGCTGGTCTTCCAGGGCGGCCGCGAACTGCTGGCCAGCCACAAACCGCGCGTCTTCACCGAGCTGCTGCGCAAATGGAGCGCGCCCTTTGGCTACCACCCGAACGACGTGATCGCCTTCTTCGCCGGGCTGGGCTATGGCTGCTGGGGCGTGGGCGAGTATGGGCTGCGCGAAATCGAGGTCGTCACGGATGAGACGGTGGAGACGAACTACGCCTTTTTGCACCGCCAGGCGCACGCCGCACTGATTGCCGAGCTGCTGGACGCGGAATGAAAGCCACTCCATGAAGCCCACAGCGTTCGCCCGCCGCATCCGCGCCCATGCCCTGCGCATGGTGCATGGGGCACGAGCCAGCCACATCGGCTCGGCGCTCTCGATCGCCGACATCGTCGCCCTGCTCTATGCCCCCGAGGGCGGCTGGCTGAAGGTCCGCGCCGAGGATCCGGGCTGGCCCGAGCGCGACCGCTTCCTGCTCTCCAAGGGCCATGCCTGCGTGGTCGTCTACGCCGCCCTGGCCGAGCGCGGCTTCTTCCCGGTGGACGAGCTGGGGACCTATGGCCAGGACTTCGCCCGGCTGATGAACCACATTTCGCACAAGGTGCCGGGCGTGGAGTTCAGCACCGGCAGCCTGGGCCACGCCCTGCCCTTCGGCGTCGGCAAGGCCCTGGCCGCCCAGACCCAGGGCAACAGCTGGCGCACCGTGGTGCTGACCAGCGACGGCGAATGGGACGAAGGCTCGAATTGGGAGGCGCTGATGTTTGCCGCCCACCATCGGCTCGGGAGTTTGAGCGTGATCGTCGACGCCAACGGCCTGCAAAGCCTGACCACGGTGGACCAGACCCTGCGCCTGGAGCCGCTGGCCGACAAGTTCAAAGCCTTTGGCGCGGCCGTGGCCGAGATCGATGGCCATGACCCGCAGGCGCTGCGCGAGGCGCTGAACCGCCCTCACCCGCACCAACCCTTGGTCGTCATCGCGCGCACAACGAAAGGCAAAGGCGTCAGTTTCATGGAGGACAGCGTGGCCTGGCATTACCGCAGCCCGAATGACGCGCAGTTGACCGAGGCCTTGGGTGAGGTCGGAGATGCGTAACGCCTTCATTGATGAGCTGTGCGCGCTGGCGCGCAGCAACCCCCACATCGCACTGGTGGTCGGCGACCTCGGCTACTCCGTGGTCGAAGCCTTCGAGCAGGAATTCCCGCAGCGCTTCTTCAACGCCGGTGTGGCCGAACAGAACATGACCGGTCTGGCGGCCGGCCTGGCCAGCGAGGGCTTTCACGTCTTCACCTACTCGATTGCCAACTTCCCCACCTTCCGCTGCGCCGAGCAATTGCGCAACGACGTGGCGTATCACGGCCTGCCGGTCACGGTGGTCAGCGTCGGCGGTGGTCTGGCTTACGGCAATCTGGGCTACAGCCACCATGCGGTGCAGGACTACGCGCTTGTGCGCACCCTGCCCGGCATGACGATTGCCGCCCCCGGCTGCCCGATGGAAGTGCGGGCCTGTCTGCGCCATCTGGTCCGCCAACCTGGCCCCAGCTATTTGCGCTTGGGCAAGGCGGGTGAACCCGCCCTGCATGCCAACCCGCCTGCCTTGGAGGCCGGCCGTTGGCTGCGCATCCAAGGCCCGGCAAACCCACGGCGCGCGCTTTTAAGCACCGGTGCGGCCCTGGCGGCCGCCCTGGCCTGGGCGCAGCAACCGGGGCACGAAGACTGCGCCGTCTACAGCCTGCCGCTTTGGGGCATTGCCGCCAAGGCCCTGCAGGCCGAGCAGATTGCCGCCTTCAATGAAGTCATCGCGCTGGAAGACCACCTCAGCGACGGCGGCTTCGGCTCCTGGCTGCTGGAGGCCGCCAGTACCGCGGGCCTGGCCGGCCGGCTGCGCCTGCGCGGCCTGGACGCCAAGGTCTGCGGCGAGGTGGGCTCGCAGGCCGCGCTCAATCGCCTGGGGGGCTTGAGCCCGGGCTGAGTACACGGCTTTCTCTGTCACCAAGCCGTCACACGAGCCCGACAGCATGCGCCGCATGAAGAACAACAAGAAGCAGACATGAAAGTCGCCCTCTTCCTGCTCATGCTGGTCCTGGCCGCCGCAGCCTTCCTGCACTGGCGCCGGGGCTGGCGCCTGAACTTCATCAGCCAGGCCCAGCTGCCGCGCAGCGTGCTGACCCAGCTGCAGCAGGCCCATCCGGACTGGAGTGCGGCGGACCGTGAGCGCGTGGCAGACGGCCTGCGCCAGTACTTCCGCATTTGCGCCCGCGCGTCGGGGCGCTTCGTGGCCATGCCCAGCAAGGCCGTGGATGCCGCCTGGCACGCCTTCATCCTCGACACCCGCGCCTACGCCAGCTTCTGCCAGCGTGCCTTTGGACGCATGCTGCACCACACCCCGGCCGAAAGCCTGCCCAAAGGCCAGTCCACACGGCATTTGCATCAGGGCTTGCGCCGGGCCTGGCTGGGCGCCTGCAATGAACAGAGCATTGACCCCCACCGGCCGACTGCCCTGCCCCTGCTGTTCGCACTGGACGCTGAGCTGGGCATCGTGGGGGGCTACCGCTACGTGCCGGATTGCAGCCTGCTCAGCCGGGATCGCGGCGACACCCATTGCGGCAGCGCATTGGCTTGCGGCGGTGGGGATGGCGGGACCTGGAGTTCGGAGCGCAGCGATGCGGGCGGCAACGCCAACGACCGCGGCGGTGCGGATGGTGGCGACGGCAGTGGAGGCGACGGGGGCGACTGAGCGTCGTTCAAGGGGCCGCAGAGGCTGCGCCGACAATCCGCCCCATGCAGCTCGCCGATCTTGATGCCCGATTTGCCGAACTCGGCGCCCTGCCCCAGCACCGCAGCCGGGTGCTGCGCCACTGGCTGCAGGCCATCCCGCTCACCCAGGGCCGCAAAGCCCTCGAACATTTTTTGCCCAAGGCCCTGCGCGAGGCCCTGCCCGGCCTGATGGCCGAATGGCAGGGTTTGGTGAGCCTGCACACCCGGGAGCCGGCCGCCGATGGCTCGGAGCGCCTGCTGTTCACGCTCAAGGACGGGCAGTCGGTCGAGGCGGTGCTCTTGCCGCAGCGCGACAAGGCCTGGGGTCTGTGCGTGTCGTCTCAGGTCGGCTGTGCGGTGGGTTGCGGCTTTTGCATGACGGGCACCGGCGGCCTGATCCGGCAGCTCAGCACCGGCGAGATCCTGGCCCAGGTGGCGGCGGCGCGCGGCTTGCGGGCCGTCAACAAGGTGGTCTTCATGGGCATGGGCGAGCCCTCGCACAACCTCGAAGCGGTGTTGGAGGCCATTCAGGTGCTGGGCACGGAGGGCGGCATCGGCCACAAGAGCCTGGTGTTCTCCACCGTGGGCGACGAGCGGGCCTTCGAACGCCTGGCCTCGGCCAGCGTCAAGCCGGCCCTGGCCCTTTCACTGCACACCACGCGCGCCGCGCTGCGCCAGCAGTTGCTACCGCGTGCCCCCCGTCTGAGCCCTCAGGAGCTGGTGGGGCGAGCCGACGCCTACGGCCGCGCCAGCGGCTACCCCGTCCAGTACCAATGGACCCTGCTGGCCGGCGTCAACGATGCCGAAGACGACGAGATCGTGGCCCTGCTGGGTGGGCGCTACGGGGTGCTGAATCTGATCCCCTTCAACCGGGTGGAGGGCCTGCCTTTTGAGCGGCCCGAATGGGAGGCCTGCCGCGACATGGTGCGCCGCCTGCACCAGCGCGGCATCCTGACCAAGCTGCGCGACTCGGCCGGCCAGGATGTGGAAGGCGGCTGCGGCCAGTTGCGGGCGCGCATCCAGGCCGAGCGCCCCATCAAGCTGCATCGGCCGGCACAATGAAAAAAGGGTGGCCTCGGCCACCCCTTTTGAGGCGTCGCGGGATTTACGGGCGCGACGGGTAAATGCCCTCGCTCACCACACAGTGCTTGAGCACCAGATAGGGATTGCGAATGGCCACCGGCTGGCTGCCGCCCGCCGCCCCCACGGTGATGCTGTTGGCACCCATATTGGCGTCGGCCGCGCCGCTGCTGTAGTTATTGGAACGCGCCAGCTTGGCGGGAACCGCGCCGCTGGGACTGTCGGTGTTGCCGGCGCTGGCCGTGCCGCGCTGTACCGCAGTGTGGGTGTGCATCGGCATCTGATTCAGCGTCAGAGTGATGTTCTCGGAGCCCGACGCTTCGCCCTGCGTCATGGGTGTCAGCCCAGGCCCCATACCGGCGCCCACCATTGAACGCCCCCGCAGGTCGGGAAGGCCGAAGGTGACGCGGCCATCGCCGCCGTAGTTCGTGCCCAGCAGGGAGAACAAAGCGGTGTTCTGGGCAATCGCCAGCAAGGCCCCATTGGCCTCCAGCGTGCCGCGCGGGCAGAAGTTCGCCGCGGTGGTGCAGATCATTCCCATCACGGGTTCGCCGCTGCAAGCCAGGCTGGGCAGGGTCGTTCCCAGGCCCAATCCGCACAAAACCAAGGCGCGCAAAGCATTCGTTTTCATGACTATTCCTTTGTGAAAAGTGCGATCAAACCCGACGCCGCTGAGCCAGCAAGCCCAACCCCAGCAAGCTCAAAGCCAAGGCGCCCGGCACCGGTACGGGATTGGGCGGGCCGCCCGAACTGCGCACGGTGTCGATGGAGAAGAAACCGTCCAGGCTGCCGGAGAACGCCCCTTGTGCAAACACACCGCCCACATGGCTGTGTTCCACATCAAAGCTGTAGCTGGCACCAGGGAGCAAGGTCACCACGAACGTCGCCAACGCCGTGCCGGTCAGGCCGGTGTTGTTGCCGGGGTTCAGGGTGTCCACCTGCCGGTTGTGAAACCAGAACTCGTTGAAGTTCTCCAGTGCGCTGACATTGGCGTAGGAATAGGCGTCAGCGCCGCTGGCCGAGGCGCTGCTGCTGACGGTGGCACGGAACAGCACCGAGTAGGTGGTGGTGGCCGAGTTGTTGGTCAGCGCAAAGCTGTAGTCGCCCCAGAGCTTGCCGGCCGTGGCATCCACCACCGTGCCACCGATGCTTGAACTGGCGCCCACACCATCGCCGGTCTGGGTCAGCAAAAAGCTGCCCGGACCGAAGCTGCCGCCCGCCTGCCAGCTGCCGGCCATGGCCATCGAGCCGGCCACACCGCCGACGATGCGGTTCAGGCTGCCACTCTGCACGCCGCCATTGGCGGCATCGGTACTGGCGTCCAGGTCAAACGAGGAGCTGGCTTGGATGACCAGATCACCCGGGATCGCCGCCGCCCAGACCCCGCCGCAACTGCTGGCCAAGGCCAGCACCAAGATTCGAATCGATCGCATCGGCCACTCCTGAGTCCGTGAAGTACTTCACGGTGCGCGCACCCCAGGTCAGCAGCAATGCGGATAACCCTTGAATCGCCGCGCCTGGGCGGGCTATCCCCCCCAGATCCGGGGCTCCGGGCTTGACGCGCAAGGCATCATGCCGGCTGGTTTCCTGCGAAGAAGAAGCGTGCGCATGAGCTCGAAGAAGAAGGCCTTTATCACGGGCATCACCGGACAAGACGGCTCCTACCTGGCCGAACTGCTGTTGGACAAGGGCTATGAGGTGCATGCCATCCTGCGCCGCAGCTCGGTCTTCACAAGCACCCGCATCGACCACATCATTCACCACGAGCGCCTGTTCACGTACCACGGCGACCTGGCGGACTCCAGCAATCTCCACTCGCTGCTCAGCCGCATCCAGCCCGACGAGATCTACAACCTCGGGGCGCAAAGCCATGTGGCGGTGAGCTTCGAAGTCCCCGAATACACCGCCGAGGTCGATGCCTTGGGCACGATCCGCCTGCTGAACGCGGTGAAGGACCTTGGCATTCAGCCGCGCTACTACCAGGCCAGTACGTCCGAGCTCTTTGGCGGCCTGCCCGACACGGCCCCCCAAAGCGAGGCCACACCCTTCTATCCCAAGAGTCCGTACGGCGCGGCCAAGCTCTACGCCTACTGGATCACGGTGAACTACCGCGAGGCCTATGGGCTCTATGCCTGCAACGGCATCCTCTTCAATCACGAGAGCCCGCGTCGCGGCGAGACCTTCGTAACCAAAAAGATCACCAAGGCCGCCGCGCGCATCGCCCAGGGTCGTCAGCAGGCCCTGGCCCTGGGCAATCTGGACGCCAAGCGCGACTGGGGCTATGCCAAGGATTACGTCGAAGCCATGTGGCTGATGCTGCAACAGGAGCGCCCCCAGGACTTCGTGATTGCCTCGGGCGAGACCCATACGGTGCGCGAGTTCGCCACCCTGGCCTTCCGCGCGGCCGGCATCGAGTTGGACTGGCAGGGCGAGGGCGTGAACGAGCGCGGCATCTGTCGCAAGACCGGTCAGGCCCGGGTGCTGGTAGACCCCAAGTACTTCCGCCCCGCCGAGGTCGAGCTGCTATGGGGCAACCCGGCCAAGGCGCGCGCCGAGTTGGGCTGGCAGCCGCGCACCAGCTTTCAAGAGTTGGTAGACCTGATGGTGCGCTACGACTTGGCGTTCGACGACTACGGCGGCGACGGCTATGTGCCTCCAGGGGCGATGCGCTCCGGGCCACAGCCATGATCCTCGTCACCGGCGCCACCGGCTTCCTGGGCCGGCATGTCTGCGCGCTCTTGGAGCAAAAGGGGCTGGCCTTTGGGCAGACTTCGCTCAGCCTCGGCGTCGATCTGCGCGACCCGGCCGCTACCCAAGCCCTGTTCGCGCGGGTGTTCGAGGGCCAAGCTCAGCGGCGGGTCATTCACTGTGCGGCCTTTGTGGGCGGCATTCAGTTCGGACTCAAGCATGCGGCCGAGCTCTTCCACCACAACCTGGCGATGACGCTCAGCCTCTTGGAGGCCAGCAAGCTGGCGGGTGTCCAACGCCTGGTCAACCCCATCAGCAACTGCGCCTACCCGGGAGCCGCCACCCTATTCAAGGAAGATGAGTTCTGGGATGGCCCCTTGCATGAATCGGTGCTGGTCTATGGCTTTGCACGCAAGGCCAGCTGGGTGGGGGCCTACGCCTACCAGCAGCAGCACGGGCTGGACTCGATCAATCTGATCCTCTCGAATATGTATGGACCGGGCGACCACTTCGAGCCCGAGCGCAGCCATGCTCTCGGTGCCCTGGTGCATCGCATCCACGAGGCCAAGCGCAAGGGCGCACCCGAGGTGGTGATCTGGGGCACGGGCACGCCGGTGCGCGAATGGCTGCACGTGCAGGACGGCGCCGAGGCCCTGGTGCGCGCCCTGGACGCCCCGCCCTGCTCCGACCCCATCAACATTGGCGTGGCCAGCGGCATCAGCATCCTGGAGATGGCGCGCTTGATCGCGGACGAACTGGGCTACACCGGTCGATTGCTCACCGACCCCTCAAAACCCGACGGCGCGCCCTACAAAACGGTGGACGGCAGCCGCGGCCAGGCGCTGCTGAATTGGTGCCCTAAGCGCGAATTTCGCCAGGGCGTGCGCGACACCATCGATTGGTATTTGAAGAACCACCATGCATGAAGTGATCCACGAGGGCCTGGTGCTGGCCCGGCATATCCCGGCCAGCGAGGCCTGGGGACATGACGCCAATTCGGGTCTGAAGTTCTTCAGCCCCGACAGCGATTTCATCCAAGTCGGCAGTTGGGCCTACCCCGCCGGCAAGGAACTGCTGGCGCACAGCCACAACGAAGCCCATCGCGACGTGGCCTGGACGCAAGAGGTGCTCTACATCCGCCGCGGCCGTCTGCGCGCCCGCGTCTACACGCCCGATGACCAACTGGTGACGACGCTGGAAGCTGGCGAGGGCGACGTGCTGGTGCTGCTGCGCGGCGGCCATGGCTACGACATTCTTGAGGACGGCACCCAGGTGCTGGAAATCAAGAACGGGCCTTACCTCGGCCCCGATGTGGATCGGAGACGACTGGCATGACGACAACCCCCAGCCTCTCTGCGGTCGTCACCCCCCGAGGGGGCTCCGGCTCCCTTGGGGCGGCCCGGCGGGAGCCAGTATGAAGCTGCACCTCGGCTGCTGGCACCGCCACTTCCCCGGCTGGGTGCATGTGGATCTGTGCGACCTGCCACATATCGATCACAAGAGCCGCATCGACCAGTTGCCTTTTCTCGCTGACGGCAGTGCCGAGCTGATCTATTGCAGCCACGCCTTCGAGTACTTCGATCGCCAGCAGGCACCGGCCGTTTTGGCGGAATGGCGCCGCGTGCTCGCCCCGGGCGGCCACTTGCGCCTGGCCGTGCCCGACTTCGAAGCCCTGATCCAGATCTATCGCCAGACCGGCGCCATTGAACGCGTGCTGGGTCCGCTCTATGGCCGCATGGAGATTCAGACCGCCAGCGGGCCTGAGTGCCTCTACCACCGCACCTGTTACGACGAGGCCTCGTTGACCCGGCTGCTGCAAGAGAACGGCTTTGCGCAGGCCCAGCGCTGGGATTGGCGCCAGACCGAACACGCCCACATCGACGACCACTCGCAGGCCTACTTCCCGCACATGCAAAAAGAGAGCGGCCTGCTGGTTTCGCTCAATCTTCAGGCGATCAAAGCATGAGTGATACGGACTTCATCCCCCAAATGCGTCCGCTATTCGGCGCCGCCGAGAAGGCGGAGCTGATCAGCTACCTCGATGAGGACGGCTTCTTCACCGAGTTCGAGCGCACGGCGGCCTTTGAGAAGGCCATCGCCGAATTCACGGGCGCCAAGCACTGCATCGTCGTCAACAACGGCACGGTCAGTCTCAGCCTGGCCGCCCTGGCCCTGGGCGTGGGCCCGGGTGACGAGGTGATCTGCCCCAACTACACCATGATTGCCACGCCCAACAGCGTGCACATGCTGGGCGCCAAACCGGTGTTCGTGGACGTCGAGCCCGACACCCTGATCCTGCACCCCGAGGCCGTACGCCGGGCCATCACGCCGCGCACCCGCGCCATCATGCTGGTCAGCGCCAATGGCCGCGCGCCTTCCGCTGCGGCAGGCGGCATCGAGGCCTTCGAGGCCTTGGCGCGCGAAACCGGTGTGGCCTTGATCGAAGACGCTGCGCAGTCTCTAGGCAGCTGGTACGCCGATGGGCGCCATATCGGCCGCGCCGGCGCCATCGGCTCGTTCAGCTTCTCAGCGCCCAAGATCATCAGCACCGGCCAAGGCGGCGCGCTGATCACCGACAGCGATGAACTGGCCGACAAGCTCAAACGATTGAAAGACTTCGGCCGCGCGCGCGGTGGCACCGACATCCACGACAGCATCGGCTTCAACTTCAAGTTCACCGAGCTGCAGGCCTGTGTGGGCCTGGCGCAAATGCGCCAGCTGCCGGAGCGCATTCCGCGCAAGAAGGCCATCTGGCAGCGCTATGCCGAGGGGCTGAAGGGGGTGGACGGCGTGCAACTGTTTGACCACGACACCCGGCTCTGCACACCCTGGTTCATTGACGGCCGCTTCGAGCGGCGCGACGAGTTGGCGACGCATCTGAAGCAACAGGGCATTGGCACCCGCACCATGTACCCGCCGATCCATCGGCAAAAGGCGTATGACCTGCCCGGCAGCCATCCCATCAGCGAAGCCATCGGTCGCGAGGGCCTGTGGCTGCCCTCGATGATTCAGCTCGTCGATGCCCAGATCGATCGCATCTGCACCGAGATTCGGCGCTTTTACGGCGCTTGACGCACGCCCCATCCCTGGACACTCAAAGACTGACCCGGAGGAAACCCATGGCCATCGAAACCCGCGCCTACGCCAGCTACGAGGACTACATCCGCCACCAAAAGAGCAAGGCCGACCACGGCACGCCGCTCTACACCAAGCTGCTGACGGACCTGTGGGAGCCGGACTGCGCGGGCTTCCGCGAGAACTTTCGGCCCTACAAGGAAATTCTGGCCGGCTGCAGCAACGCCCTGTGCCTGGGTGCGCGCACCGGCCAGGAAGTGCATGTGCTGCGTGAGATGGGGGTGAGCGGGGCCTTGGGTATCGACCTGGTGGCCACCCCGCCCCTGGTGCTGGAGGGCGACGTGCACCAGTTGCAATTCACTGACGCGAGCTACGACTTCGTGTTCTCCAACATCTTCGACCACGTCCTCTATCCGGATCGCTTCGTGGCCGAGATCAAGCGCGTGACGCGACCCGGCGCCCACATCTTGCTGCACCTCTCGGTGGCGCCGGAGGGCCTGCCCCACCCCGACAACGACCAATGGGCCGCCAACACCCTGCGCGACAGCCGCGACGTGGTGGCCCTGTTCGGCCCCGGCTACCAGGTTATTGAGGACCGCCTCCTCGCCCAAGCCAACTGGCCCACCTACTGGACCCTGTTCTTGCGCAAGGAATGAGGGAGTGATCACCCGGCTCGAGGCCGGGTGGTCGTCCGTGCTTTCAAATCAATCCCAAGCCACCTGAGGCGCCGGCAGACCCTGCAGCAACCCGTGCAGATGGCGTGCGATCTCGGCAAAGGTCGAGCCGGGGTGGTAGACCACCAGCTCGACGCTGGACAGCAGATAGATGTCCACCAAAGCGTCGATGCCATGCTCGCGCGTGATGGTGTAGCTGTCCGGGTCGCTCCAACTGGTCTTGCCCTCTTTGAGCTGCAGATGCAGGCGGTCCGGCCGGCTCTTTAGGCGCGCGCCATAGCGTTCACGCAGGCCGGCCTCCAGCGCGGCATCTTCGGTCGAGAGGAAGAACTCGCCGCCCGGAATGCGCTCGTCGATCAACGCGCTGTAGGTGGCCAGGGCCTCCTTCATATTGAAGTCGGTGCCCCGCGCGTGCACGGCCGGGGTGGCGGGCTTGAGGCCCAGCCCCGCTGCGGTGGCCATCACCTTGGCACGGATGGCCGGGTGCGGGTTGAGCTGACGCAGCGCGTCCACGCTGACCTGTTTGGGCAGATGGTGCAGATAGTCGTTGTCGTAGACCAGCACGATGTCGGCGGCCTCATCCAGAGTCAGGGCCTGAGCCCCGTTCAGGCGAGCGCCGGCGCGGTGCAAGTTCAGCAACTGGGGCCGCTCGTGCCGCAGCGCCTCACGCTCCACCCCATGGCCGGGCCCTTTCTCGGTAAACAGCGCCAAGCGAGTCGGATCCAACGCCGCAATCTCGTCCAGGCTGATCGGATCGATGGCGGTGGTGAACAGGTCCTTCCAGGGCGTCAAGCAGCCATTGGGCGTCACATCGTCCCAATAGACCCTGAGCTTGCGCCCGCTGGCCTGCGCATAGGCCATGGCCGAAGCCAGCGGCCGCAGGCGGTTGCCCAGGCCGCTGGTGCAGTAGGCAATGATCAGACGTTCGCCGCTGGGCTTGGACATGGTTTGGGGGCTGGGGGCGGGTTGGGATTGGCTGGGCGCCGGGGGCTTGTCGGCCGGGTTCGTTGCGGCCGGGTTCTTCTGCCAAGCCAGGGCCAGCAGGCTGTTGCGCAAAGGCGCATCCAGGCTGTCGTGCTGGCTGCCTTGCACGGCGGCCTGCACGGTGGCGCCCAAGAGACCCGCCATTAGGGTCTCGGTAGCGGGCAGCAAGGGCGTGGGAATGGGCGAACTGGTGGCGACGATCAGCAGACCCTGCTCCGTCACCAGGGCCTCGCTGACCAGACGCAGCAGTTGAATCACCAACGGCCCCGGGCAACCCAGTGCCACCACCACGCCAAAGCGTCCCTCGCTGTCGTTCAGACGCTGTTGGTCCCGGGCCAGTTCGGCAGCGGCGATGTCAAAGCGGGCCCCCTCCCAGGCACCCAGGTAGGCCGAGAGCACAACCGAAGCAGCATTGATCTCCTCATCGCTATAGCGCGCCGCGTCCTGGCTGCCGTGATCGTGCACCCCGATCACCAGCGCCCGCCCGCCCTGCATGCGGCGCGGCAACAGCCAGTCGTCCAGGGTCTGAGCGATGTCGCGACGCGGCGCCAGGGCTCGCCCCAAGCTGGCGCCGTGGCGCCAGCTCAGCCACTCCAGCAGCTCCAGACGCCGGGCGTGATTGCGCCCGTCATCGCGGCCCACACGCAGATAGTGCGCGCGCGGGTCCGCCTGGGCCTCGGGGTCGTCGCGGTAGCGCCAGCGGTAACGGGTGGCATCGAAATTGGCCAGCACCCGGTGCGGGCCCAGATTGCCGGTATTCACCAGCCAGGGGCAGTCGTTCTTCAGGCCTGGCCAGTGGGAGATCGCCACGCCCGCAAGCCGACGGGCCACATCAAAACTCATCTGGTCGCGCTTGCCAAAGAGCAGGAATTGCTCCCACCAGATCTCGCCCAGGCGGCGCAGCGCCGGGTCGTGGTGGCGGCGCAGGATCAGGGTGCAGGTGCTGAGCTCGCCCAATCCCTCCAGCCAGCCCTGTGCGCGGTAGTAGTCCAGCTGCTGGGTGAGCGCCGGCACGGTCTCATAGCCCAGCTGCACGATGGCCTCGGCCTCGGTGGCCGGATCGCGCCGGGTGCTGTGGCGAAAGCTGCGCAGCAGCGGGCCGTCTACGGACTCGCCCAGCAGCTCGGCGCGCGTGGGCAGGCGCGCAAAGCGCACGATGTTGTCGATGTAGAGGCTGTACTCCCACTCCTCCAGGTAGAGGTGCGGCAGCATCTTGGGGCGGCGCGAACTGCGCTCGGGCGGCAGCGGCTCCTGCAGCGGACGCATCTTACAGCGCGAACTCGGCTGCTCGGGGCGGTCTGTGAAGCAGACCCAATCGATGTCCAGATCGGTCTGCAGCTGCTCGGGGCTCAAGCCCTCGAGCGGATCGCCCAAAGCCTCCTTGCCCCCGGTCAGGACGGTATAGACGACCAGCTTGATCTTCTTTGCCATTGAATTGACTCAGCCTGTTCAGCGCAGCAGGGCCAACACACCCCGTCCCATCGAGCCCATCAGGGCCACGGCCTGCTGGGCATCGTAGAGGGCATTGATCTGGGCCACTCGCAGGTTGTAGTAATCGGACTCAGCACCCATCACATCAAACAGCGAACGCCGGCCGAGCTGCTGCCATTGCTGCAAGGTCGCGCCACGCAACTGCTGACTGGCGCGCAGGAGTTCGGCCGTGCGGCGCGCACGCTCCAAGGCGTTCTGGGCCGCGTCATGCACCTCCTGCAGGCGCCACTGGCGCTGATCCAGGGTTTCCTCGCGCTGCAAATTCGCCGCCTCGGCGCGCCGGCGTGCCGCGTCGCGCTGGGGTGCATCGGTGGCGCGCCACAACGGAATGGTGACCTGCACGCCCCCATGCCAGTCGCTGTTGTGGCCGTTGCCGCGCGCGGCGTTGGCCCCCGCCAGCCAGCTCACCTGGGGCTTTTGACCCGCGTTCACCGACTCCGCCAGATGACGCGCCGCCTGGGCCTGGGCCGAGGCCGCGCCGATCTCAGGCGCCGCGGTCAAGTCTTTTTGCAGCTGCGCCAGTTCAGGCACCCGGGCCAGCACGGCCGAGAGGCTCGCCGCGGGCGGCAGCGGGTCACCCAGCAGGCGGCGCAGGCGCGTCTCGGTGCTGCGCAGCACGTCCTGCGTGCCCACCATCGCCAGCTCGGCCTGTTGCTGCTGCTTTTGCGCCTGCACCAGCTCGCTGGAGCGCCCGGGGTCGAACTGGGTGATGGCGTCCAGGGACTCCACCAAGCACGCCATCTTGCGCACGTACTGGCCATAGACCTGCAACTGCAGGGTATAGCGGCTGCGGTCCAGGCTCAGGGCCACGGCCTGCAGGGCCACCTGCTCGGCCTGGCCTTGGCGCGCCGCCTGGGCGGCCTCATGCAATTGGCGCCGCCATTCCACCAGTTGTTTGCGCTGTCCCCAGTCCCAGATCGGACCGCCCACCTGCAGGGCCGCGCGCGCCTCCTCGGCAGCTGACTGCCGAATGCCGCGCAGGGTGCTGCCGGCGTAGAGTCCGGTCAAGGTCAGGTGGGCCTCCGGCCAATGGGCCAACTCGGCATCGCGCACATCGTCCTGAGCGACCTGTGCCAGCAGCGCGGCCACCCCGACCTGCTTGCTGCGCGCTTGAGCAGACTCGGCCACTTGAATCAGGTAGGCGCGCGGGTCGGTCTGCGCCAGCTGCAACTCGCCCGGCGATGCCGGCTCGCGCTGCAGGCGCAATCCTTCATCGTCTCCGCAGCGCCCCGATGTCGCCACCGCAGCCACTGCGGGAGCCGTTGCCGGCTTGACCCGGGCCTTGCCTTTGCCCACACCCTTGCCCACACCAGCCGCATCCAGAGGACCGGCCCAGGCCGTCAGCAGCAACAGGCAACACAGCAAACGCGGAAATGAGGCAGGCATGGCGGACCCAACAGACGCACGGCGACAGGGGGAATCACACCAGATACACGCGCCAGCGGGGCCAGGAACAATCGCCCAAAAGCCCCGCTTCTGGCGCTTGCATCGCGTATCAGGGCAGGGGTGATGCTGCCAAGTTCCAGTGGGCCGAATCGCGGTGCCCGCCCAACTGAGACGCCAGGCCAATTCCCGCCCCCCCCGCAAAACCTGCCATCGCCTGCACCAGGGCGTCGGCCTGCTGCTGCGTGGGCAAGCCCGGCGCAAACTTCATACCTTGCATCACGCGCTCCGCCTCGTCACGCGCTCGTCCGGTGCGACAGCCGGATCCGGCACCGCGCAACAGTTCCAGCCACTCGAGCTCCGCCACCCGGGGCGCTCCTGGGGCATCTGGAAGTTCCAACGCATCCAGCCTTTCAAAGTGCCTGCGATCGACGCCCGCCCAGCGGCCGGTCCGCGACTCGCAAGCGTCCGAGTTGAACGGCGCTGCACCAGCAAGCCCTCGCCGCTCAGGCAACGCCACCCACAGGGCAGCTAAGGCTTCGTCCGCGCCACTTTCAGGCAAGGACTCCCATGTCAAGCGCACACCCGGCGGGTCCTGTTCGTCCGGCACGGGCTCCCAGGTCAGGCGCTCGCCGGGCAGATCGCGCGCGTCCGGCAGCGGCTCCCAAGTCTTGCGTTCGCCAGGTGCGTCTATTTCGACCTGCTGTTGCACCGCTTCGGCAAACTCGTCTCGTTGGGGTAACGCCACCTTTTTGGTCGAAGACTCTGACACCCATGCGTCCACAGGCATCGACCTCAAAGACTGGATGACCCCATCGATGCCTTCACGATCCCAGCTCCAAGCCTCGGCCCACCGATCCGCGCTGAATCCCACGGTAAACGCCGACTCCATTCCAAGGTCAGGTCCGGCGCGTAACGCGCGATCAGCGGCCTTCCACGCGGCCAATGGGCTCAGTGTCGTGGCCTTGCTCTCGGCCTGCGCAGCGGTCAGCACCGCCCCGCCCACAAAGCGGAACTCCTCGACCTTGTTTGCCGAGCTCACGTACCAGTCCTTGATCGTCAGCAAGTCGGCCGGACTTCCCGCAATCCGCAGCTCCAGCGCGTTGCCATTGCGCACAAAACTGACATCCCCCAGAGCCACCCCGCTGGCGAAGTTCACACTGTCCTTGATGCCGGCGGTCGCATCGCTCTCAACAATCGTGTCGCTACCCCAACCGCGGCCAAACACATAGATGTCAGCTCCCGCGCCGCCGCGCAAGAGGTCGTTGCCGACACCGCCATCCAGGTTGTCGTTGCCCGCGCCACCATCGAGGCTGTCCTTGCCCTCGGCGCCCTTCAGGGTGTTGGCCGCTGTGTTACCTGTCAACTGGTTGTCACCCGCATTCCCTGTGCCCTGCAGCGATGCCGTGCCCGACAGGACCAGGTTTTCGAATTCGGCCGCCAAGGTCCAGGACACACCAGCCTGCACCGTATCCACCCCTTCGCCGGCCTTCTCCGTCACGACATCCGTCAACAGGTCAACCACATAGAAGTCATCGCCGGCCCCGCCGAGCAGGCTGTCCGCCCCGGCCTTGCCATCCAGCACATCATTGCCGCCTCCCCCAGTCAATACGTTGGCCGCCGCATTGCCGAGCAGGGTATTGGCCGCTCCATTGCCCGTGCCGTTGATGGCCGCACTGCCCGTCAACGTCAGGTTTTCCAAATTGGCCCCGAGCGTCCACGTCAGCGCCGCCTCCACCGTGTCCGTGCCCGCAGACACGTCCTCGATGACTTGGTCGGCGCTGACATCCACCACATAGATGTCATCCCCCATGCCTCCCCGCATCGTGTCGGCGCCGCCCATGCCGTTGAGCCTGTTGCTTCCGGCATTGCCCGTCAGTGAGTTGGCCGCCGCGTTCCCAGTGCCTGCCAGGTTGGCGCTACCAGTGAGCAGCAGGGACTCGATCTCAGCGCCCAGCGTCCAATTGACCGAGGCCTCCACCGTGTCCATCCCGCCAGCGGCAGACTCCGACACCCGGTCGCCCACGTTGTCGACCGCATAGACATCGTTACCTGCCCCTCCCGACATCGTGTCGGCACCGGCGCCGCCATCAAGGCGGTTGGCCCCGGCGTTGCCGGTCAGCGTATTGCCCAGGTCGTTACCCGTGCCGTTCAAGTTGGCGCTGCCCTTGAGCACCAAAGTCTCCAGTTCAGCACCCAAGGTCAACGAGACCAAGCTCTCCACGATGTCAGTGCCGCCGCCGACCTGCTCAATCACCACATCTGCAAGCGAGTCGATCACATAGCTGTCATTGCCCTGCCCGCCCTCCAGCGTGTCGGCACCCACTCCGCCATCCAGCCGGTTGTTGCCAGCATTGCCAGTCAAGCGATTGGCCAGGCCATTCCCCGTGCCATGGATCGCCGCCGTACCGTTCAGCACCAGGTTCTCAAGCTCGGCACCCAGCGTCCAGGTCACGGAGGACTCCACCGTGTCAGTCCCGCCACCGCTCAGCTCGGTCACCACCTCGCCCGCCATGTTCACCACATAGACGTCATTGCCCGCACCGCCCTCCAAGGTATCCAACCCCAGGCTGCCGTCCAGGCGGTTGTTGCCGGCATTCCCGGTCAGGTGATTGGGCAGTTCGTTGCCCGTGGCACTCAAGTCCGCAGAGCCGCTCAGGGTCAGTGCCTCCACGCCCGTGCTCAAGCTGTAACTGACGTTGGCGATCACATGATCCTGGCCCTCACTGGCCAACTCCTGCACCAGATCACCCGTGTGATCGATCAGGTAGACGTCATCCCCCGAGCCGCCGACCAATTGATCGGCCCCCGCGCCGCCGTCCAAGGTATCGGCGCCGCCCAGTCCCAGCAAAGAATCGGAACCTGCCCCACCCAGCAGGCGGTTGGCCTGCGCATTGCCGGTCCCATGGTGCGCCGATCCAAACAGTTCAAGCGATTCGATATGGTCGCCAAGCACCCAATCCACCGAAGCCAATACCGAGTCCAGACCCTCATCAGCCTGCTCGACCACCTGGTCCGCAGCGCTATCTACGACATATCGGTCGTCACCAGCGCCCCCCTCCAGCGTGTCGGCGCCAACGCCACCGTCGAGCACATCATGGCCCGCCAGGCCAAACAGACGATCATTGGCGGACGTACCCGTCAGGCTGTCATTGCCCGATGAACCGATGATGTCGCCGCTGTCGCTGATGGGTTGCCAACTCGTTCCAAAGCCGGTGCTCGCGAGGGCAAGCTGCAGGCGGGCATCGGATAGGGCACTGAGATTTCCGTCCAGTGCATACCGATAGGCCACCACGCCACCGATGGCCTGTGTGGAACTGGTACCGAGCGCATGCGATGACAGCGAGTTTTCCATCCTCCAATTGACGGGCGCGGGGTTTGCACTCAAGGCCGACTGAAAGTCGGCCAGTACCGCCGTCAAGTCGAAGCTGAGAATCTGGCCTGACTGCACCAACTGCAGAGTCAGGGGCCGCCGTGGAGTGAAGCTCGATGCAACCAGGGTCAGCGAAGTGTCCCCGGCAATCTGCAGCCTCACACCCTCCAGCGTTGAGGTCAGCGTCAGGTCAGCGAGGCGAGCCCCCCCCAAAGAAATCGTGTCGGTCGCACCATCTTGTTCCGACTGATGAAAGAGGTCGTGACCGTCGCCGACATTCATCAGCACGAGCGAGCCCCCGCGACTGACGGCGCCCGGGTCGTTGCCGCCGAAAAGGGTGTCATTGCCCTGTCCTCCGATGATCACGTTCGACATCAGACCCATGGTGATTTCATCTTCACCGGGGCCACCGTCCAGGAGATTCCGGTCCTGGGAGTCCAAAAGCTGGTCGTTCCCCTCGTCGCCGCGCAGGATGTCGTTGCCCTCCCCACCGTCAACCCAGTCGGCGCCCATTCCGCCATTCAAGGCATCGGCCCCTGCCGCTCCCTCGACAAAGTCATCTCCGGCGCCGGTATGGACCGTGTCGGCGCCTGCGCTGCCATACCAGATGTCAGCCTGCGGGCTCACTTTCGTGGTGTGGAGTCGGGCCATCGCCTCGCTGGCAGTCAGAACCAAGCCCCCGTCAAACTCGAATCGAAAGGTCTCCGCTTGAGGCGTCATGTCGCCGTCGGAGAACCAGTTTTCGACCGCGACCCATGTGTTCGTATCGTTTCGCTGCACCATCAGCGAATTCCCGGAGCGCGAGAAAGCCACATCCGTGGGCGCCATGCCCGTCAAACGGACCACATTGGCCTCGTTGGTGCTGCCGAACACACCGTCGCTGACCCAACTTTTAGTGGCTTGGGCCAGATTGACGACATAGACGTCGTTGCCCGCACCGCCCACAAAAACCGTGCCGCCATCACCTCCGACGAGCGTGTCATCGCCATTCCCCCCTTGCAGGAAGTCGTCACCCTCGCCGCCCTCTAGGACATCGTCGCCACCCGCTCCTTCCAAGGTGTCATTGCCACCCAAACCCCGCAATGTGTCGGCCTGCTCACCACCAAATAGATGATCATCCATCTCGCTGCCCAACGAAGGGCGTGCCATCCGGTCGAGATCCGCACGCGTCCAGGACGAGCCGTTGTCAAACTCCACGCGACTCAGTCCGTCGATCAAGCCGTCCGCCTGACGCGAGACGCGGACCAGGTCGCCCCCGGTCGTGCTCACGAAGACAAAGTAGGGGCCACGCAAGGCCAGCGTCACTTCGCTCGGGTCAATTCCCGCACCGAAGCGAAGCACGTCGTCGCCCGGGTTCAGAGCCCACGAGCCCATCAAGCTGTCGAAGCCATCCCCCGGGTTGTAGACAAAAACATCGTCGCCCTCGCCCCCCGAGAGCTCATCGTTACCGACGCCACCCACCAGGGTGTCGTTGCCCGCGCCGCCGGACAAGCTATCGCTGCCCGCCAGGCCCTGCAGCAAATCAGCAGCCTGCGTGCCAAAAAGGTAGTCGTCGTAGCGCGTACCCATGCCGGGCACATGACGCAACTGCTCACCGGTCCACACCGTTCCATCCGCGAACTCGACTCTTGACACCGGAATGCCGGGGGATCCCAGCAGGTGTACGAAGTTGATCTCGGACCCAAGACCGAACTGAATCGAATGCTCGCGAATCGCGACATCGGCGGGCTTCACGGTGGCATCGAAGCGGATGATGGTTTGCCCTTGCAGGTCGTCCACAAGGTCCTGGCCGTGGCCGGCCGAGAACAGGTACAGGTCGTCTCCGGCCCCTCCTTGAAGGGTGTCGTCACCCGCTCCGCCTTCCAGCGTGTCATGGCCTGCCGCACCCAATAGGCTGTCATTGCCGCCCAAGCCTCGAATGCCATCGCGACCTTCGCTCCCTTCAAAGTAGTCGTCACCCTCGCCGCCCACCATCCATCGAGCCAGACGAGTTTCGATGTCATCCCGCGTCCAACTCTGGCCGCTAGCAAAGCGCAGCCGTTCGATGGAGTCGGCATCGGGCGCAAAGTAGTCCTGCACCGTCAAGCCATCCCGTCCTGCGTTCCAAAGCAACTGCAGGCTGTTGCCGGACTGCTGCAGCGCCAAAGTGTCTGGGGTCACGCCGGGCGGTAGTTCGATGACATCTTGGGCCCCCTCACGGTCTTCAACGCTCAGCCCCAGCCCTGCACTCCCAAGGGCAAGCTCGGTGATCTGATAGTGGTCAGAACCGGCGCCACCTGAAAGACGATCACCCGCCCCGCCCATCAAGGTGTCGTCCCCCGACTCGCCGAGCAAATAGTCGGGTCCGGTCCCGCCTTCCAAATGGTCGGCGCCGCTGCCCCCGGCAAGGGTGTCTTGCGCGGCGCCACCGACCAAGGTGTCGCTTCCGCTCGTTCCGAGGCGAAGCAGTGAGTTGGCATCGGCGGTCAACACCCCATCCAACTGACTCCAGGAGAAGGTCAGCCGATTCCGGCCGTCAAGCACTTCGAGCCAGAGAGGAAAGCCCTTGAGCGCTGACCCGACCGGTTCGGCAAAGTAGTCCTGCACCGTCATGGCCGGGCTGCCGGCATGCTCGATCACCAGCGCCCGCCCATCGCGGCGCAGCGCCAGATCCCCGAGCGCCACATCGGCTCCCAGTCGAATCGTCGTGTTGGCGATCAGTTCTAGCTGATCGTGTCCATCGCCCACGTTCCAAAGCACGGTTCCACCGGCACGCAAGCTGTCATTTCCCGCGCCCCCAGACAGCACACTGCTCGTCCCCCCCTCCAGCCGGTCATCACCGCCCATGCCATAGAGTTCGGTGGCCCACGCTGTCTCCCCCTGCCGGAGGGTTTCGCCGGCATCTGTCCCCGTCAGCTTTGCGCCAGGGCTGAGCAACACCGCGGCCTCTACGTGGGCGTAGTCCGCCATCTTGTGCGCGCCCGCACCGAGCAGCTTCACCGTATCGTTCCCGCCCTGTGCCTCTTCGACGATGCGCTCGTCGCCGTCGATCCAATACTCGTCATCGCCCGCACCGCCGAGCAGCGTATCCACCACGCCGGCATTGCCGCTTGCACGGATGACATTGGCCCGCGCATTGCCTTCCCCGCGCTTGGCCGCCGCACCCACCAGTTCCAGGTTCTCGATGCTTTCACCCAGCGAATAGCTGACCGAAGAACGCACCGTATCCAGATCGCCGACACCGGCGTCAAGAACCCGGTCCCCCGGGTTATCGACGACATAGGTGTCATTGCTTTGACCGCCCACCATGGTGTCAGCCCCCACCCCGCCATCGAACCAATAGGCCGGCGCCAAGCCCCCACCGAAAATGGGCGAGAGCCCCTCTACCGACAAGTGGTTGTCCAGTGCATTGCCCTTCAGTTGGGCTGGCACGGGCTTGCCTGCGTGGTCCAGCACACGAGTGCCTTCGAACTTGTGAATCAAGTTCTCCACATGCTCGGGAAGGGTGACGTCCCAATGCCGGGCCCGCAGCGTGTCGCGCCCGCCGCCGGGCTGTTCAAGCACCACATCGTCTGTGCCGTAAATCGTGTTGGCAGAATGAAGCGTTCCGGTATCGATGTCATAGAAATCGTCGCCGTCGCCCCCCATCAAGCTGTCCGCACCGGTGAATGAGCTGAGCCGGTTATTGCCCGAGTTGCCCTTGATGAGTTGATCGCCGCCATCGCCGGCATCGTCAAAGCTGAGGTTCAGGTGGTCGGGTGGTGTCGCCACCAGATGCGCAGCAAACTCAGCCGCTTGCCAGCTGGAGCCGTCGGCAAACTCGATGCGCTCGATCGCTCCAGCGCCATTCCAGCCAGGGCGGAAGTGGCCTTCAACGCGCAGCTGCGCACGCAGGTCATCCGTGCGGTAGATCCACAGGTCATCGCCGTGACGGTACAAACCAACCTGACCGGAGAGCGCATCCGTGAACTTCACGGCATCCGTTCCGGCTTCATCCTTCAAATGATCGAACCCGCTGCCGGCCTGCGCCACAAATTGGTCATCGCCCACGCCGCCGTCTAGCGTGTCATCCCCGCCTCCCCCGATCAGCGTGTCGTTGCCACCGCGGCCATACAAATAGTCATCGCCGGCCTGCATATCGATTCGGTCGGCGCCACTCGTGCCATACCAACGATCCCTCCCCTCCGTGATCTGACCCTGCACCAAGCGCCGCAACTCGGCCACGCCCAGCACCTGGCCATCGCTCAGCACCAGGCGCTCGACGCCGGCCGTGCTGCCATCCGCGCGAACCACGTTTCGCAGATACACGTCGCCAGCCTGGCCATGGGCCCCCAGCCTGATGTCGTCGGCCCCTGCCAAGTCCCCTGACGCATAGAAGTCCGCCTGCAGATTGGCCAAGGTGAAGGTCGCGGGCAGCAGCAGGGTATCGATGTCCGTCGCAGTCGCGCTGCCGCCGTCCACCTCCTCGAAGACCATCGCTGCACCACGCTCTAGGCGTCGCAGGTCAAAGGTGTCGCTGCCGGTGCCGCCCTGCAGCCCCGCCGCCATCGTGCCGGTAACGCCGCCAGAAAGGGTGTCATTGCCTGCGCCGCCGTCGGCCGTCTCCGCATCCAACCAATCATGGCCCGCGCCCCCGATCACGGTGTCCAACCCCGCGCCCCCGATCAGCCGGTCGTCGCCCGCACCGCCCTCAATCCGATCGTCACCCGCCAGGCCATCGATCACATCCGGGCCCGCGCCGCCCCGCAGAAGGTCCGACCCTGCGCTGGGCCGAATCGCATCGATATACGGCACAAGTTCCGCACGCGACAACCGGATCCCGCCATCGATTTCGATGAACTCAACCCCCTGGCCGACCCGCTGCCCCTCCAGCACCAACTGCTTGCCGCCCGGGAGGACGAGCACCACGTCGTTGCCACGACTGCTGAAACTCAGGCCCTCGAAGCTCGCCACACTGAGCAGGCGCAGCACATCCTGATCGGCGCCAGATCCCAGGTCGCGCACGACATCGTTTTCGCTCGCGGCACTCCAGCGATAGACATCGGCGCCCTGGCCGCCATCCAAGGTATCGGCCCCCGCGCCGCCTTCCAGCTGATCTGCACCCTCGCCTCCGCGCAGCAAATCGTCGCCGGCGCCACCGCTGAGCGAGTCGGCCCCTGCGCCACCGTCCAGCACATTGGCGAGCGCATTGCCCACCAACCGATCGTCCCCGGCGCCGCCAAACGCATCCTCAATCTGGGTGCCAAAACCGATGAAGGCCTGCTGATCCGCCAGGATGCTGGTGGCCTGGCTGCCTCGGTAGATCCAGGAGCCCGGCGTCAGATTGATCGACACCCCTTGCGACTGCGCGCTTGCGTCGAGGATGTCGATGCCGCCACTGTCCTGCAGCCAACGCTCGCCCCAAACATGCGTGTCATTGCCCGCATGGAGAGAGGGCGCCACGCCGTAGAAGACCTGCAGCGCCGCAATATCAAAGGGCCCCAGATCGGTGGCCGGCGTGGCGGAGTGCGTGTAGCTCATCACCGTGTTGGCCACCCGGTCTTCCGCGCCTGGCAGGACCGGATGCTCAAACGGATGCTTCAGTCCCAAGGCATGACCAATCTCATGCAGCAACACCTGAAAACCCACCTCACCCCGGTTCAGACTGCCCGCGGGAATGTCGCGCCCGTACTCGTCCTTGCGCGTCTGTCCAAAGAGGCGGCTACTCAGATGCACCTGGCCTGTCTGCGCATTCGCATAGCCCGCAAACGCCTCCATCCCTTGCGAGCTCAGATCGTCCAGATAGAAACTCAGGTCCGTGGGTCGTCCGTCACTCAGCTCCACAAAGCGCACATCCAGCACGGCGCTGAAACGCCCCAGCGCCTCCCGCACGGCCTGTTTCTGTTCCTCGGAATAGAGGCGGACCCCCTTCATGGCGGGATCGAACAGGGTCGAGAAACTGAAGGTCAATTCCTTCTTGCCGGCCGAGCTCACCTGCTCGCGCGACAACAAGGCGCTCAAGAAGTAGCTCAGGTTCTGGCCCGCCAACGGGTCGGGCGGCAACTCTGACGGCGGCGGCGCAGGGCAGCGCGTCAGGATGTCCTCCACACCCCAAACCGTGCCATCCTCGAAGCGAATTTCAGCCACGGACGGCAAGGCAGCACCCTCATCGCCCACGGCCGCCCCTTGCACCGCATAGCCCACCCCGAACGCGGTCTGACCATAGAAGTCGGCGACCGTCACCCGATCCGAGGATCCGTACTCAATCACCAGATCCAGGCCATCGCGCCGCAGCGTACGCACCTCGGTGCTGGCCATCTTGAAGGCGATCACATTGCGTGCGCCCCCCGAGCCGACGTCCGACACCGTATCCAGCCCATCGCCAACCCGGAACACATAAACATCAGAGCCCGAGCCGCCTTGCAAGGTCTCATTGCCTGCACCGCCCTCCAGAGTGTCATTGCCCCCTGGGCCGACGGCGTCGTCAGCAATCAGGATGTCGTTACCTGCCCCGCCCAGCAAGACATCGTCGCCCTCCCCGCCCAGCAACTGGTCGGCTTCTAGTCCGCCCTCCAGGCGGTCATGACCCGTCCCCCCGAGCAGCGTGTCGACGCCCGCGCCACCCTGCAGCACATCGTCGCCCTCGTCACCGTACAACACGTCGTTGTCCGCACCGCCGTCCAGATGGTCATCCCCCAGCCCTCCCACGAGCTCATCCGCGCCCGCATCGCCGAACAGCCGGTCCTGGCCCTCGCCGCCCCAGAGCAGGTCATCGTCTGCGCCCCCGAACAACCCGTCGTCGCCATGGTTGCCAAACAGCGTGTCATTGCCAGAGCCGCCGTCCAGCAGGTCGCCCCCCATCGCCCCCACATCCAGCCCCACCGGATAAAAGGGCGCGACCGTGTTGCCCTGCTGATAGGGCGCGTCGCCCAGCAGCAGGTCATGCCCGGCGCCACCCAAGAGGACGTCCGCACCCATCCCGCCCACCAGGAAGTCAGCCTCGGCGCCACCGTCCAGGCGGTCGCGCCCGTCGCCCCCCGAGATCGAGTCCAGGCCGGCCCCCCCCACCAGTTCGTCGTCGCCCCCCTCGCCGATCAAGAGGTCATCGCCGACCTCGCCGTGAAGCCTGTCGTTGTCGTTGGCCCCAAACAGCGCGTCATCGCCGCCCCCCCCCAAAAAACGCCACCCCCTGCGCCTGACTGCCTGGCGCCAGGATGTACTGGCCGTTCTCCAACTCCAGCTTGAAGGGCATCGCAGCCCCCAAGTCCAGCGGATCGGGCGCCTCGCTCTTCTTGAAGACGGCGTCGCGCGCCACCTGCTCGTTGGCGCCCAGGGTCAGCGTGACACTGAGATTGGGCACCAAGCGCGGCACCGCCTCGTTGGCATAGGACCACCACCACAGATGGGAGGGCGGCTGCGAGCCGGCCCCCAGTTCGGCCTTGAACTCAAAGTCAAAGGCGGCCAGGTTGGGGTGCGCGATGTCGATGCGCTCGCGCTCGGTCTCGCCGGGAGTGTCCGACTTCAGCACGAAGTAAGAAAACTGCGTGCGCGTGTTCTCGTCCGTGGCCAGCCACTCAGCCCCCCCCGCGCCCTGACTAAAAAATATCTTGTGGCTGGATGCGGCGTACCAGCCGCCGCCGGGCGTGTACACCTTGTCCATGCTCATGTCGAACCGGTAGCCGGCCCGGATCAGATCCTTGCCCCCGCCGCCGAGCACCACGTCCTTGCCGGCCCCGGTCAGGATCAGATCGGTGCCCTCGCCCCCCTCCAGCCAGTCATCCCCGCCCCGTCCATCCAGCAAATCATTGCCCGTGCCGCCCAGCAACAGGCTTGATGCATCGCTGCCCACCAGGAGGTCGTTGCCCTGGTCGGCGTCGACCGCGTCTCCGCGCACAAAGTCCACAAAATTGTTCTCGGCGCGGCTCTGCGGCTTCACGGGCGTGGCGGTGGGCCGGTCGCGCAGCTTGGGCTCGCCCGTCAGCGTCAGCCCCAGCTGCCCCGGCGTCCAGTTGCGCAGATAGACCGTGCTGTGCGCGTCCCCGGGCAGGCTGATGGCCAGGGTGGTGGCACCTTCGGACTCCAGCTTGCGGATCTCGACCCTGCCAGCCCCCACCCAGCACTGCTTGTCCTCATCGAAGCTCGCGCTCTTGAGCTCCTGACCGGCAAAGACCAGCCTGCCCAAACCATCCGCGTCGTCGATCAAATCCGTCCCGAAGCCCGCGCCGTCAAAGCGGTACTCGTCATTGCCCGCGCCGCCACGCAGCAGGTCGGAGCCGCCACCGCCGGTGATCAGATCCGCGCCGCCGCCGGCCTCGATCAGGTCGGCGCCGTCGGAACCCTCGGCCGCTTCGCCACCATCGCCGTGCAAGATGTCGGCGCCCTCGCCGCCGCGTAGCAGGTCATTGCCCCGGCCGCCGGCCAGGGTGTTCTGTGCGGACTGCTGGCTGCCGATGAGCACATCGTTGCCGCTGCCGCCGTCCAGGAAGCTGAAACCGGCTCCACCCAGGACTTCGAGCTGGTCGTTGCCCTCGTCGCCCCACAAGTGGTTGGTGTCGCTGCCGCCCTCATCCACCAGCAGATCGTGCTCGGCCCCGCCCCGCAGCCTGTCGGCGCCGGTGCCGCCGATCAGGACGTCGTGGCCGCTCCCGCCTTCGAGTGCGTCATCTCCGTCGCCGCCCTTGAGCATGTCGTTCCCTGCATCGCCAGAGAGCAGGTCATCGCCCATGGCGCCCTCCAGGGCATCGTCCTTCTCGCCGCCGCCCAAGGTGTCATCGCCTTCACCACCGTCCAGTCGATCGCGTCCGTCACCGCCGGTGATGCGGTCGTCCCCGCTTTCGCCGTAGATGACATCACGTTCGTCATGCCCGGCAATCTCTTCCATGGCACTCGAACTCAGCTGGATTGCATCCATCGCCAGCTTCACCGCCGCAGCCTGTGGCGTTGCTGCACCCATCAGGTCAGACCCAAAGGTCACGAAACGCGTCTTGCCGGTGATCTCACCTCGCTGAATCTTGAGTCCGCTGTCCTTGTCATACCAAACCACATCTGAGCCGTCGAAGGCCCCCTTGTCGTCTTCGGCCTTCACCTGCGGGTTGTCACCGGGCGAGCCCTTCACATAGTCCAGGTTCTCGCGGTTCAGTGAGTTCAAGTGCACCAGGAGGTCAGCGCGATCCTTCAGCCATCGATCACTGAAGTACTTCGGCAAGGTAGTGGCCCCTCCTGCGGGCGGGTTGACTCGAAGCCGATCTTCATTCCAGTGGGCATAAATCTCCCCCCACACGCTGGATTGGGACAGCAAATCCTTGGCCACCTCGCCCTCACCCAGACGCAGGGCGAAGGGGCTGAGCGTGTAGAGCGCCACAAAGACCCCGAAGTCGTTGCGAGCCTGCTTTTCCAAGTCGCTGGCGTAGGTGGAAATCAGACTGAGCGCCAACTCGCCAGCCTGTGCCTTCCTGTAGAGATCGGACTTCTGAATGTCATCCAGCAAGCGATGGAATTCGGTACGACCCGTGGCGCCGCCCTTGGGGTTGGTCTCATGCCAGGTGTTTCCGTCGTTGGAGCCAACCAACTTCCTGGCCTTGGCCGCATCGGGCCCCAAGACCAAGGCCGCCAGGGCATTGACCAGCACCTCCAGCGTCTCACCATCGGCCTTGCCCTGGCCACCGCCAAACACAGCATCGCCATTGGCCTTGCGGCGGTTGGACGCATCGGTCAGCGCCTTTTGCAAGGCATCGAAGCCCGCCTGACGCTGAGCCTCGGGCAGCATGTTCAGCAAAGTGGTCTGCACGGCCAGCGAGTCCACCAGCAGCACCAGGCTGTGCGTGTCGCCGAAGTCCTTCTTATCCCAACCATCCACCAGCAACTTGACACTGGCGTATTGCAGGGATTCCAAAGCCACCTGGGTCGCAACATTGCCTCGGTAGAGCGGCTGGTCCTCGATGAACACCCGCACATCCTTGCCCACATGGTTCTGCGAGTTCGCCACAGCGGACGGGCTGGTGTCGCCCTGCACGTCAAACTGGTTCGCGAACTCCCAGTGCACGGTCTTCCCGCCATAGGTCTGGATCAGGCCCTGCAAAAGCCCTTCGGCATTGGTGCTCTGGCTGATCTTCAGCACAGCCAGCTGATAGTCCAGACTGCATTGCTCCACCTGCTCCAGGGGCACCGCGACGGGCTGCGGCTTGAGGCCGGGCAAACGACCGATCTCACCCCGGATCTGCGCCACCCGGCCCGCCGCCTTCTGCAGCCACTCGGCCTCGGCCACATCGGATGCGGGCGTGGCGTCACGCTGTGCATCCAAGATGAATGCCGCCAACGTGTTCTTGTCAGCCTGGCTGATGAGGCCACCAGCCGCCCGGGTGCGCTCGTAGATCGCACTGAGCACCGGATGGCTGAAGCTGAACTTGGCGCTGCCATCTGCATTGGGCTTGGTGAGATCGGTGAACTGGGTCAGCAGGGTCGACAGCTTCTTGCTGGGGTCCACCGCCCCGATGCCCGCGCCATTGAAGGTCACCACCTGCTTCGCGGCCGTGGGGTGCATCTCGTTGAAGGCCGAGGCCAGGTGGCCGCCCAGGCTATAGCCGGTCAGGCTGAACTGCCCCTCCACCAGCTTGCCGTCTTGAATCAGCTTCTGGTACCAGGCCTCCATGTCGCGCAGCTGGCCCCAGGCGAAACCGGTCTCTTTGATCTCCAGCACATTGGTCGACTCGTTGTCGCGCGCGGCGTCGTCCACGAACTCAGTCGACCGAAAACACATCACCACCTCGCCGGCCTTGGCGCCGGTCAGGGGGTCGTCGGTATGGCAACGGAAAACCGTGCCGCTGAAGCCCGTGCGGGTGTTGGACTGCTGGGCTTCGACTGCCCAATGCTTCTCGAAGTGCTCGGCTTGAGCCTTGGTGAAGCGGCTGGCGTGTTTGTTACCTTCGGTCAAGGCATCGATCAGTGCTTGACCTTTGAATGGCGTCTTGGCTGGATCGTTCGTGGCAACCAAAAAGGCCTCCGCAGCCATTTGCAGGTCGGCGTACTTCAGGAGGTCAGCGATAGTGGGTGGTGTCATGAGTGGGCTCCCTTATTGGATTGGTTTGAGTACTTTTTCGACGAAATCGAGTGTCTGTCCGGTTTGCGCAGAGAAAGCCGGCTGGCTCCCGCGAAGTGCGAGTCCACGATCAAAGCTAGGGCAGGCGTTGTCTGCAGCGAAGAGCCAGGGTGACCGCGCTCCTGCACGGCTTCCTTGTGCCCAATCGACCATATAGCCAAGGCGTTCACCGAGTACTTGGCCTGACTCAAGGTCGATGACTTTGAGCGAGCTGCCTGCGATCCAGTGCTCACGCTCCTCGCGAGTGGAGATGTCCTCGAACTTGACACCATGGTGTGCGGAGCGCTCTTCGATCGGACGGCGATCCAGTACGAACCGGGTGTAGCCCTTCAAGTACCTCTTGTCGAACTGCCACGGCTCCTCTACGCGCCCAGTGAATCGGTACAGCTTGCCGTCCTTCGGATCAACGGCTTCTACGTAGCGGTAGCCGATACGCGGCGGTGCACCAGAGAGCGTTGGCTTGGTCTCCTGCGTGCGGTAGTAATAGCCCTGCAGGAAATTCAAGATGTAGTTGTCACCATCGCTGTCGTGACCGTAGGGATCGCTCAACCGGAATTGATCGGCCGGCTGCTCACCAACGTTGAAGTTGTCCTTGTGTGTGCGCACGTTGACGAGGTACACCCCCTCCACCCCCTCGACGGTCTTGTGGATGAACTCGCCCGACTTCTTGCAGCGCTCCTGCCACATCGCCATGGCGCGCTCTTGCTGCTTTTTGGCCTTCCAGTTGTGGGCCATGGAAGGCCCCTTGCACGTAGCAACGGCGACAACCAGGAGCATCAAGACAAATGCAACGCCACGCCAACGCCCCCCCTCCGGGGCCGCTTGGGTCTCTTGATCAGGCTGCATTCGCATACCTCTGTTCGTTGACTGCTACGGACTCCGCCACCGCCGCCGTCACCACATTGCCCCGATCAAGCGGCTGGTCTTCGATGAACACCCGCACATCCTTGCCCACATGGTTCTGCAAGTTCGCCACAGCGGACGGGCTGGTGTGGCCCTGCAGCACGTCAGATTGGTTCGCGAACTGCAGCCACTCGGCCTCGGCCACATCGGATGCGGGCGTGGCGTCACGCCGTGCATCCAAGATGAATGCCGCCAACGTGTTTTTGTCGGCCTGGCTGATGAGACAACCCGCTGCCCGGGTGCGCTCATAGATCGCACTGAGCACCGGGTGGCTGAAGCTGAACTTGGCACTGCCATCTGCATTGGGCTTGGTGAGATCGCTGAACTGGGTCAGCAGGGTCGACAGCTTCTTGGTGGGGTCCACGGCCCCGATGCCCGCGCCATTGAAGGTCACCACCTGCTTCGCGGCCGTGGGGTGCATCTCGTTGAAGGCCGAGGCCAGGTGGCCGCCCAGGCTGTAGCCGGTCAGGCTGAATTGCCCCTCCGCCAGCTTGCCGTCTTGAATCAGCTGCTGGTACCAGGCCTCCATGTCGCGCAGCTGGCCCCAGGCAAAACCGGTCTCTTTGATCTCCAGCACATTGGTCGATTCGTTGTCGCGCGCGGCGTCGTCCACGAACTCGGTCGACCGAAAACACATCACCACCTCGCCGGCTTTGGCGCCGGTCAGGGGGGCGTCGGTATGGCAACGGAAAACCGTGCCGCTGAAGCCCGTGCGGGTGTTGGACTGCTGGGCTTCGACTGCCCAATGCTTCTCGAAGTGCTCGGCTTGAGCCTTGGTGAAGCGGCTGGCGTGTTTGTTACCTTCGGTCAAGGCATCGATCAGTGCTTGACCTTTGAATGGCGTCTTGGCTGGATCGTTCGTGGCAACCAAAAAGGCCTCCGCAGCCATTTGCAGGTCGGCGTACTTCAGGAGGTCAGCGATAGTGGGTGGTGTCATGAGTGGGCTCCCTTATTGGATTGGTTTGAGTACTTTTTCGACAAATCGCAGTGTCTGGTAACGCTGACTCTGCGACTTATTGGCAGGGCCCTTGATTGGCCCAGGGAAGTCACGGTCGAAGTCAGGGCAAGCGTTGTCTGCCGCAAAGGTCCAAGGCTGTCTCGCCCGGGCGCGGCTGCCCTGCGCCCAGTCCACCATGTAGCCAATGCGCTCGCCCAGCACCTCACCGGTTTCCAGGTCGATGACCTTGAGGGAGCTGCCGGCAATCCAGTGCTCGCGCTCTTCGCGGGTGGAGATGTCTTCGAACTGCACCCCGTAGCGCAAGGTGCGCTGTTTGAGGGGGGTGCGATCCAGGACGAAGCGGGTATAGCCCTTGAGGTGCTTGGTCGGATCGAGTTGCCACGGTTCCTCTACTCGACCCGTAAAGCGATACAGCTTGCCGTCCTTGGGATCGTGGGCCTCGATAAATCGATAGCCCTTGTGGGGCGGCCAGCCTTCCCGCACTAGGTCCGTGCGGCCATTGGTATAGCTGTTCCGCACGAACGAAACGAGGTAGCCCTCGTCCTTTAGATCGTTGCCATACGGATCGCTCAACCGGAATTGATCGGCCGGCTGCTCACCGAGGTTGAAGTTGTCCTTGTACGTACGCACATTGACGAGGTACACCCCCTCCACCCCCTCAACGGTCTTGTGGATGAACTCCCCCGACTTCTTGCAGCGCTCCTGCCACATCGCCATGGCGCGTTGCTGCTGCGGGGTGTTGCCCTGGCTGACGGACACGCCGCTGCCGCAGGCGCTCAACAGCAATACCAGGCCCAGCGCGAAGGGCGCCCATCGAGGTGTTGAACTGCCGCGCCCTTGGGCTTGAAGAGCGCCCTTACGCCGCATGACGGAAGCTCCCTGCGTTCGCGGCCGTGGGGTGCATCTCGTTGACGGCCGAGGCCAGGTGGCCGCCCAGGCTATAGCCGGTCAGGCTGAACTGCCCCTCCACCAGCTTGCCGTCTTGAATCAGCTTCTGGTACCAGGCCTCCATGTCGCGCAGCTGGCCCCAGGCGAAACCGGTCTCTTTGATCTCCAGCACATTGGTCGACTCGTTGTCGCGCGCGGCGTCGTCCACGAACTCAGTCGACCGAAAACACATCACCACATCGTCCGCCTTGGCGCCGGTCAGGGGGTCGTCCTTCTTGCACTTGAAAACCGTGCCGCTGAAGCCGGTGTGGGTGTTGGGCTGCTGGGCGACGACTTCCCAGAACTCATCAAAACGTTTGGCCTGGGCCTCGGTGAATCGGCTGGCGTGGTCGTTGCCGCGCTTCAAGGCCTCGATCAGCAAGGTGCCCGCATACGGCTTGCCGCTGTCGCCAAGCAGGAAGGCTTCAGCCGCCATCTGCAGGTCGGCGTACTTCAGGAGGTCGGCGATGGTGGGTGGTGTCATGGTGTTGGCTCCCTTAATTCAGTGGTTTGATTACTTTTTCAACAAAGCGTAGGGTTTGCTGGCCTTGGGACCGCGCCTTGTGGCGGTCGCCATAGATTGATGAAGGAAAGTCGCGCCGGAAGTCCGGGCAGGCGTTGTCAGCCGCAAAGGTCCACGGTTGGCGTGCGCCCGCTCGGCTTCCTTGCGCCCAATCGACCATGTAGCCGATTCGCTCCCCCAGCACCTCGCCGGTTTCCAGGTCTATGACCTTGAGCGAGCTGCCAGCGATCCAGTGCTCGCGCTCTTCGCGGGTGGAGATGTCTTCGAACTTCACCCCGTAACGCAGGGTGCGCTGTTTGAGGGGAGTCCGATCCAGCACGAACTCGCGCACCCATTCGCCATAGCTCTTGTCTCGTAGCCAGGGTTGATCCACCCGGCCCGTAAACCGATACAGCTTTCCGTCCCTGGGATCGTGCGCCTCGACGAATCGATAGCCCTTGTGCGGCGGCCAGCCCTCGGCAACCGGTTCGTCTCGGCCGCCCGTCCTGCTGTTTCTGGCAAATGAAATCAGGTAACCCTCGTCCGTTAGATCGTGACCATAGGGATCGCTCAGCCGGAATTGATCGGCCGGCTGCTCACCGAGGTTGAAGTTGTCCTTGTGCGTCCGCACATTGACGAGGTACACCCCCTCCACCCCCTCGACCGTCTTGTGGATGAACTCCCCCGACTTCTTGCAGCGCTCCTGCCACATCGCCATGGCGCGCTCTTGCTGCTTTTTGGCCTTCCAGTTGTGGGCCATGGAAGGCCCCTTGCACGTAGCAACGGCGACAACCAGGAGCATCAAGACGAATACGACGCCACGCCAACGCCCCCCCTCCGAGGCCGCTTGAGTCTCTTGATCAGGCCGCATTCGCAATCCTCTCTTCGTTGGCTGCCATGGACATCGCATGGATCACAGTCCCGTCGACTGTCCCCGTCAGGATCAGGTCGCCGCCCTCGCCCCCCTCCAGCCAGTCATCCCCGCCCCGTCCATCCAGCAAATCATTGCCCGTGCCGCCCAGCAACAGGCTTGATGCATCGCTGCCCACCAGGAGGTCGTTGCCCTGGTCAGCGTCGACCGCGTCTCCGCGCACGAAGTCCACAAAATTGTTCTCGGCGCGGCTCTGCGGCTTCACGGGCGTGGCGGTGGGCCGGTCGCGCAGCTTGGGCTCGCCCGTCAGCGTCAGCCCCAGCTGCCCCGGCGTCCAGTTGCGCAGATAGACCGTGCTGTGCGCGTCCCCGGGCAGGCTGATGGCCAGGGTGATCGATCCTTCGGATTCCAGCTTGCGGATCTCGACACCCCCAGCGCCCACCCAGCACTGCTTGTCCTCATCAAAGCTGGCGCTCTTGAGCACCTGGCCAGCAAACACCAGCTCGCCCTCGCCGTCCGAGTCTTCGATCACATCCGTCCCGAAACCCGCCTCAAAACGGTAGCTGTCCCGCCCCGCGCCGCCGCGCAGCAGGTCCGCGCCGCCGCCGCCGGTGATCAGGTCGGCCCCGCCGCCGGCCTCGATCAGGTCGGCGCCGTCGGAACCCTCGGCCGCTTCGCCACCATCGCCGTGCAAGATGTCGGCGCCCTCGCCGCCGCGTAGCAGGTCATTGCCCCGGCCGCCGGCCAGGGTGTTCTGTGCGGACTGCTGGCTGCCGATGAGCACATCGTTGCCGCTGCCGCCCTCATCGACGAGCAGATCATGGTCGGCGCCACCCCGCAGCCTGTCGGCACCCGTGCCGCCGATCAGGACGTCGTGGCCGGCGTCGCCGTGGAGTTCGTCGGCATCGCCACCGCCGAGCAACAGGTCGTTGCCAGCCCCGCCCTGCAGCGTGTCATCGCCCTGGCCGCCCACCAAGGTGTCGGCGTGCCTCCCGGCCCCCAATTCACCCGTTGTGCCGCCATCGCCCTCCAAGCGGTCGGCCCCCAGGCCGCCCTCCAGACGGTCATCGCCGCCTGCACCCTGCAGGGTGTCATTGCCCGCATCGCCGTAGAGCCGGTCGCTGCTGGTGGCCCCCTCCATGAGGTCGCCTTGGCGCGAGCCGAAGCCGTACACCCGCTCCTCAAGTTTGCTGAGTGCCGCTGAATCCAGCTTGGCCGGCACGACGCGGAAGCTCGCCCCGCTGCTCGAGTCCTTGTAGTTCGCCATCCAGGTAGCTGTCTTCGAAGGCACGAAGTCGCCGTCAATTGGCGTATCCGGCTTGAGCAACCAGCTCAGCATCGCCGCGCGGTCGTCGATCCAGTACTGACTCAGATTGCCAAGGCCCGTATTGGGATCGAACAAGGTCAATGCAGGGTCTTGCGGCGACTTGGTTTCCAGCAGAACCGGCGACAGGCCTGCCAGGGCTGCGCGAGCGTTGACATCGGTGCGGGCCAGGACACGCAGCTCTTCGGCTGAGGCGATGCGCGCTGGCCCGCTCTGCAGTTGGGCTGTTGTCCATTGCGAGAAGAGACTGCGCGCTTGCGCGTCAAAACTCCCGTCGGTCGTGCTGCCGGTCTTGGCCTGCCCCTCGCGCGAGCCGACCAACATGTCTAGGAATCGGTTTGGCGTTACATCGCTGATGAGCCGGAATGCGCTTTGCACAGCAGGGTCCGTCGTCAGATTCACAACCGCTTGATTCCAAGTGAAGGCGATATCCGGCTTGGGGTTGAGCGACTGAAACGTCTGCATCATGGTCTGCAGGTCGCGGCCGAGTTGCATCGAGGCGTCGGCTGCCTCCTGATTGAGACCCGATGCTGCAGCAAGCATGGTTGCCAGCGTATTGAGCGTCGCACTGCGCAGGCCATAGGCATAGGCGCGGTGCGCGAACAAGGTGTCGCGCAGGTCGCTCAATGTGTCGATGGCCTTGTCATCTGCACCACGACCCATCAGCCGCCAGGCCTGATTCGAGCCGAGCAGGCCAAACAGCAGCGCGCCGGGCCAGGCGGAGTTCCCTTGGTCGAATGAAGCGGAGTCAGCGTCGTCTCGCCCTGGCAGGCCACCCCGCGTAGAAAACAAGACTTCGCCGACGGCCGTGGCGTCGGCTTTTGAGATGCGCTCGATGTCGGGCACTTGACCCCTTGGCCAATTCGGGCTCTCCCCGAAAAGGTCATTCATCATCTTGCCGGCCACCGCATCCGAGGTGCGCTGCATGTCGTCGTCGGTGACGATCTGCCCATAGCGAAGCTGGATTTCCCGTGCGGTGTACTCACGGATGAGCGCCGACATCGAGCCGCGCGCCGCGTTGGTTTCTGCGGCACCGCGCAGCCACAAAACGGTTGAGTTGGTCGCGGCCACCCCCTTGCTCAGCAGCAGATCGGCGAGCCATGTGTAGACCGGCGTGAACGCTCCGCGCGCCAGGGGGTTGGCCTGCTTGAGGGCGTTGGCTTGCACGCGCAGGACGGCCAGTTGGGCCAGTTCGGTTTCAGAGAGAAGAATCGGCACGGTCACACCTTCTGGATCAAATTAAGAACTCGGGTCACTTCGTCAAACAGCTCGGGCCAGTCATCGCAAAGATTGCCTCCGCGGATCAAGACCTCAACCAAGATGCCGTCCCGCCACATGAAGCCTGCCCCGCCTCCGCCCTGTGATGGATTCGAGAGGTTTTTCTTGCATCGAAATATGGGGAGTTGGCCTTCGGGATCACGCCGCTCAGTGGCGACATATTCAGTAACTGGCATGCTGGAGCGCTCACCCGTGAAAGGGTGCAGGGGAAAGTACTCCACGCGATCCAGTCCAGGCCGTACGGTCTCGCGTCTGATGATTCTTTGGTCACGTTCCGCTGCTTCGATAGCGCGATAGCCGCGCAGCTCTGGCGGAATGTCGTAGGAGCGGATGTACAGCTCTATGGGCCAATCCGTTCCCAGGGGCTTAGCGGGGCCTTTGGCGCTCGGGTTTTTGCTGGGCCAATAGAACGTCATCCCTATCGTCGAGTGGTACTCCCTTGGCACCTTGAACCACCGGTTGTTCCATTTGTGGAGGCCGAATGCGTTGGGGTCCGGATTAAGGGGTGCCGGCGTGGCGCCAGGGCAGGGTCCGGGGGCGAAGCTGTCGCGGCACATCTCGCTCCTGCGCGCTGCTTCCTCTTTGAGCATGGCGTCGTGCTGCGCCTGCTCTTGCGCAGAGGGTTTGCAACCACCAAGTACGGTTAGCAGTGCCAGCGCACCGCTCCGGAAACCGCCTGGACGGACGCGGATGGGATTTCCGTCACGCGGCATAGCGCACCTCGTAGCAACGATCATTCATGAACTTGCCGGCCACCGCGTCAGACGTCCGCTGCATGTCGTCGTCCGTGACGATCTGCCCGAAGCGAAGCTGGATCTCCCGCGCGGTGTACTCACGGATGAGCGCCGACATGGAGCCGCGCGCCGCGTTGGTTTCTGCGGCACCGCGCAGCCACAAAACGGTTGAGTTGGTCGCCGCCACACCCTTGCTCACCAGCAGGTCGGCGAGCCATGTGTAAACCGGCGTGAAAGCACCGCGCGCCAGGGGGTTGGCCTGCTTGAGGGCGTTGGCTTGCGCGCGCAGGGTGGCCAGTTGGGCCAGTTCGGCATCAGAGAGAAGAATCGGCACGGTCAGACTTTCTGGATCAAATTGAGAATTCGGTTTAATTCGTCAAACAGCTCGGGCCAGTCTTCGCAGATATGGCCTTCCCGGATGAGCAGCGAGACATAGATGCCGTCACGCCAGAAGAATCCGGCGCCGCCTCCGGCTTGCTTGGGGTCGGGGCTTTGATTGCAATTAATCACCGGCGGTAGACCTTCTGGATTGCGACGATCCGTGGCGACGTAGGAAACGCTTGTGGTCTTGGCGCGCTCGCCGGTGAACGGATGCAAATCGAAGTACTCGATTCGCTCGAGGTCTGGGCGCACCATTGCGCGCCGAGTGATGCGGCCGTCGCGCTCGGCCGCCTCAATGCGGCGAAAACCACGCGGTTCGGGCGGAATGTCGTAGGAGCGGATGTGCACCTCAACGGTCCAATCCGTTTCCAGGGGCTTGGCGGGGCCTTTGGCGCCCGGGTTCTTGCTGGGCCAATACAACGTCATCCCATAGGTTGCGAAGTACTCCCGTGGCACTTTGAACCACCGGTTGTTCCACTTGTGGAGGCCGAATGCGTTGGGGTCCGGATTCAGGGGGGACGGGGTGGCGCCAGGGCAGGGTCCGGGGGCGAATCTGTCACGGCACATCTCGAGCCTACGCGCCGCTTGCTCCTTGAGCATGGCTTCGTGATGCGCTTGCTCTTGCGCAGAGGGCTTGCAACCACCAAGTACGGTTAGCAGTGCCAGCGCACCGGTCCGGAAACCGCCTGGGCAGACGCGGAAGAGATTTCCGTCACGCGGCATAGCGGACCTCGTAGCAACGATCATTCATGAACGTGTCTGCCACCGCATTCGAGGCTCGCTTCATGTTGTTGTCCGGCACGATTGGCCCGAAGCGCGGCTGGAATTCCCGGCCGGTGTACTGGCGGATGGCCGCGTCGCTGCGTATGAAGTCCACAAAATTGTTCTCGGCGCGGCTCTGCGGCTTCACGGGCGTGGCGGTGGGCCGGTCGCGCAGCTTGGGCTCGCCCGTCAGCGTCAGCCCCAGCTGCCCCGGCGTCCAGTTGCGCAGATAGACCGTGCTGTGCGCGTCCCCGGGCAGGCTGATGGCCAGGGTGGTGGCACCTTCGGACTCCAGCTTGCGGATCTCGACCCCGCCAGAATTTGGCCCAGACGCCACCCAGCACTGCTTGTCCTCATCGAAGCTCGCGCTCTTGAGAATCTGGCCGGCAAACACCAGTTCGCCCTGGCCGTCCGCGTCGTCAATCACATCCGTCCCAAAACCCGCCCCCTCAAAGCGGTAGTGGTCCTGGCCCGCGCCGCCGCGCAGCAGGTCCGCGCCGCCGCCGCCGGTGATCAGGTCATCGCCCTTGCCGGCTTCGATCAGGTCGGCGCCGTCTCCAGGCCCAGCCGCACCGGAGTCGCCCACCAGGGCGTCCGACTCATCCCCTCCCGTCAAAACATCGTTGCCGCTGCCACCTTGAAGTTGACTCTTGCCTTGAGCGCTCCCCCGCAGCACATCATTGCCGCTGCCGCCGTCCAAGTAGGCGTCGCCGGCCCCCCCCAAAACCTCCAGCACATCGTTGCCAGCTTCACCCCAGAGGTAATTGACCTCGGCGCCGCCTTCGTCGAAGACGATGTCGCTGTCGGCGCCGCCGTAGAGCTTGTCGGCACCCGTACCGCCGCTCAGGAAGTCGTTTCCGGCGTCGCCGTGGAGTTCGTCGGCGCCGGTGCCGCCGAGAAGAATGTCATGGCCGCCGCCCGCCTTCAGTTCATCACTGCCGCTGCCGCCGCGAAGCATGTCTGCACCATCGCCTGCATCCACCTTGTCGTCCCCAGCACCACCTTCAAGGTGATCCTTGGACTGGCTGCCCGTCAACTGGTCATTGCCCGCCCCACCATACAAATTCGCGCTGGTGTTCGGCGCGGGCTTCAGGGTGTTGTCTTTTTCGTCACCAAAACGCACCGTGTTGCCGACGCCTGGCACGTTCCAAATGAATCGTCCAGTCTTCACGTCCTCCAGGACTTCCGCACGAACACCTGGGATGCTCAGTTCGCCTTTCAGAATCTGGGCTAGGCTGGGCAAGGTGTCGGTGTTTTGCCGGTTTGCCTGAATGAGGGCTAACTGCATCTGTTGTCGGTCGACAAGCCACTGGTCGCTAAAGCTGCGCGCGGAATCATGGGTCTTGCTGTCCGCGAGCCATTGCTGATGGACGGCAAGCCACTTATCTTCAAGCGTGGCCTCCAGTTGCTTCTGGGCCAACGCGTCGATCCCCTCAAGGCGGAACGGGCTGGCTGTGTAGATCGATAGGAAGAAGGCGAAGTCGGTGCGCGCCTTCTGCAAAAAGGTGTCGCGGTCCGTCAATGCATGGGCAGCGTGTCTGGACTCCGTGATGCGCAATTTGCCCACCATGCCTTGCGTGGCATCCGTGAAACGGCGGACGGATTCTTCCAGCCGTGCCCTCAGGCTCTCCTGCGCCCAGCTGCCTCCCTTGAGTGCTGCTTCGCGCTCGCTGTCACTCAGCGTCTTTGCGGCGGCCGACACCATGAACAGCTGCAGGGCCGAGTCCATCAAGGCCTCGACGGTGTCGCCCTCGGCCTTGCCTTGGTCGCCGAAGGTTAAGTCGCCATCGACCTTCTCCTTGCTGGCCGCCATGAATAGCTCGGCAAAGAAATCAATGCCGACCGAATTGGCGCCTTCACGGGGCGCGAGCCGCGCCAAGGCCGACATCACCCGCAAGGAGTCCGCCAACAACACGATGCTGTGCGTGTCGCCGAAATCATTTCGGTCGTAGCCGGAAACCAGCAGTTTCACCTCCCCGCCTGCGAGCTGAATTCCGGATGCTGAGAAGGCTTCGCCGATGACATCCCCGCGCTTTAGCGGCTGGTCCTCGATGAACACCGGAACCCGCTTGCCGTGATGGATCTGCGAGTTAGCCACCATGCTCGGGTAGTTGCGCCCATACACATCGAAGAAGACCTGGCTGTTTGGGCCATCCTCTCGACGCTCGTCGATCACGAGATTGACCAAGCCCTGAACCAACCCGGTCGCGTGGGGTGCTGTGCGCTCAGCAGCCTTCAGGACGGCCAGTTGGTGATCCAGGCGGAGCGCGGCAATGTTGCTGGCCCCCTCAATGAGCGCTGGTTTGGTTTTGTTCGTGGCAGCCAGGCCCCCCATGCGTTCCGCCTCCGCAGCCACATCGCCAATGCGAAAGAGGGCCTGGGATAACAGTTCGCACTGCACCGCCGCATCCGAGCCCGTCGGTGCGGTCAGTGCCATATTGCGAAACCGCTGTCCATCCGCGCGTGCCGACGCTGCCGTCACACCGACCGAGTAATGGCTGTAGTTCTGCACGAGAAATTGGTACTCAGCCCGAACACCGGAGTCGGTGAACAAGTCCGCGTTCGCGCCCGAATCTCGACGCGCAGCAAACACCCCAACCGCATCACTCAATGTCCCGGTCTTCACCTCACCCACCCCCGCGCCATTGAAGGTGTAGCCACGCTCCACCTTGTCGGGATGCAATCGATAGAAGGCCGTGGCTAAGTGGCCGCCCAGGCTGTAGCCGGTCACGTCGACCTTGCCATCGCGAACGCTCGCGGGCAGGCTGTTCCACCAGGTCTCCATGTCGGCGATCTGGCCAAAGGCCCAACCCGTGGGGCGGATCTCCAATTCGTTGGTCGCCTTGCTGTCGCGCGCCGAGTCCTCGATGAATTCGGTGGAGCGGATGCTCATTACCAGTTTGCCCATGTACAGGTCCCGGGCGGGGTCGTAGACCTGGCACTCAAAAAGCGTGGCAGAGAATCCTGTAGCGGAGCTGGGCTGGTGAGAGATGACCTACCACTCTTTGACGAACTGCTCAGCTTGGGCCTGGGTCATCTTGCTGGAGTGCTCGTTGCCACGAGTCAGCATGCCGGGCGTCAAGTTGACGGGGTACATGCCTCCGGGGGTCGCTGCAGGATCATTGGCATTGCGGAAGAAAAATGCCTCTGCTGCGATCTGAAGCAGCACGTAGGTCTCAAGTACCTGCGGCGAGGTGGGGTTGTTGGTAGGCATGAATCAATCTCCCTGTTTTGGAATGAGTACGGTGTCAACGAAGTAGCGACTGTCGTTGCTAGTGGGTTTGAACTGCTCGTAGGGGCAGTTGCGGTCTCCCCTGCCATCAGCATGCTGCCAAGGCCACCTGCCTGTGGTGCTCACGCCGAAGCCCGGATCCCAGACGAATTTCGTGAAGGTGGCGATGGTTTCGCCAGACTGCTTGTCGATGACCTTGAGCCGGGTTCCCGCCACCCAGAGTGCGCGATCGGCCGGGGTGACGATGTCTTCGTAGTCCAACGCGTATCGCGTGCTGGACCTCTCGATTGCGGTGCAGTGGTGCTGACCGGGCACCCAATTCGGATGGTCCAACGACCAGTCCGGTCTGCACATGAAGCGCTGCCGAGCACTTGCGTCGATGTATTCGACAAAGGCATAGCCCTTCTTGATCACGAGCCCGCTTCGCTTCTTCTCCTGAGTCGGTGGCCCAAGGGAGCTGCGCTCGTTGGGCCGGTCGGGCACGAGGAACTCACTCATCAAGAACTGTTTGATGAAATCGTCTCCCTGGTTCTCCCCCGCCATCGCCGCGCCCTCGAACATCGGATCAAAGTAGCGCTTGTCCGCCCATTCGAGCTTGGGCCGCACCTTGGTCAACTCGATGCCTTCGACATCCCTCACGGTGCGATGAATCACCACGCCCGCCGTCTGGCAGCGCTCCTCGAACAGCGCCTTGGCCTTCGCATACTTCTGTTGGTAGGCCTTCTCGGCCTTGCTTTGCTCTGACTCACATCCCTGAAAACTGAAGAGCAGCAACAAGCCCAGAACTTTGCTTGTGATACGAACATCAGGCAGCACGGCCAAACCTTTCATCGTTCGCCGCGCCCTTACGCCCAACAGACGCCAGGGCGAATGAAGTTGGTGGCAGATCGTTGGCCCGCTCTCGCAGCGTCCGCTCTTCCTGTTGGATCACGACGCTTCCATTCCAGCGACCTCCGCCTTCTCGATCAACCGCCTGCCTAGGCCACCGCAAAGCCCCTGTTCGCGGCCCAGCGGGGTCATCCCCCAGCCCTCCCACTAGCTCATCCGCGCCCGCATCGCCGAACAGCCGGTCCTGGCCCTCGCCGCCCCAGAGCAGGTCATCGTCTGCGCCCCCGAACAACCCGTCGTCGCCATGGTTGCCAAACAGCGTGTCATTGCCAGAGCCGCCGTCCAGCAGGTCGCCCCCCATCGCCCCCACATCCAGCCCCACCGGATAAAAGGGCGCGACCGTGTTGCCCTGCTGATAGGGCGCGTCGCCCAGCAGCAGGTCATGCCCGGCGCCACCCAAGAGGACGTCCGCACCCAGCCCGCCCACCAGGAAGTCAGCCTCGGCGCCACCGTCCAGGCGGTCGCGTCCGTCGCCGCCCGAGATCGAGTCCAGGCCGGCCCCCCCCACCAGTTCGTCGTCGCCCCCCTCGCCGATCAAGAGGTCATCGCCGACCTCGCCGTGAAGCCTGTCGTTGTCGTTGGCCCCAAACAGCGCGTCATCGCCGCCCCCCCCAAAAAACGCCACCCCCTGCGCCTGGCTGCCCGGCGCCAGGATGTACTGGCCGTTCTCCAACTCCAGCTTGAAGGGCATCGCAGCCCCCAAGTCCAGCGGATCGGGCGCCTCGCTCTTCTTGAAGACGGCGTCGCGCGCCACCTGCTCGTTGGCGCCCAGGGTCAGCGTGACACTGAGATTGGGCACCAAGCGCGGCACCGCCTCGTTGGCATAGGACCACCACCACAGATGGGAGGGCGGCTGCGAGCCGGCCCCCAGTTCGGCCTTGAACTCAAAGTCAAAGGCGGCCAGGTTGGGGTGCGCGATGTCGATGCGCTCGCGCTCGGTCTCGCCGGGAGTGTCCGACTTCAGCACGTAGTAAGAAAACTGCGTGCGCGTGTTCTCGTCCGTGGCCAGCCACTCAGCCACCCCCGCGCCCTGACTAAAAAATATCTTGTGGCTGGATGCGGCGTACCAGCCGCCGCCGGGCGTGTACACCTTGTCCATGCTCATGTCGAACCGGTAGCCGGCCCGGATCAGATCCTTGCCCCCGCCGCCGAGCACCACGTCCTTGCCGGCCCCGGTCAGGATCAGATCGGTGCCCTCGCCCCCCTCCAGCCAGTCATCCCCGCCCCGTCCATCCAGCAAATCATTGCCAGTGCCGCCCAGCAACAGGCTTGATGCATCGCTGCCCACCAGGAGGTCGTTGCCCTGGTCGGCGTCGACCGCGTCTCCGCGCACGAAGTCCACAAAATTGTTCTCGGCGCGGCTCTGCGGCTTCACGGGCGTGGCGGTGGGCCGGTCGCGCAGCTTGGGCTCGCCCGTCAGCGTCAGCCCCAGCTGCCCCGGCGTCCAGTTGCGCAGATAGACCGTGCTTTGCACATCCCCGTCCAGGCTGATGGCCAAGGTGATCGATCCTTCGGATTCCAGCTTGCGGATCTCGACACCGCCCGAATTTGGCCCAGACGCGATCCAGCACTGCTTGTCCTCACTGAAGCTCGCGGTCTTGAGAATCTGGCCGGCAAACACCAGTTCGCCCTGGCCGTCCGCGTCGTCAATCACATCCGTCCCAAAACCCGCCCCCTCAAAGCGGTAGTGGTCCTGGCCCGCGCCGCCACGCAGCAGGTCGGAGCCGCCACCGCCGGTGATCTGATCAGCACCGCCTCCGGCTTCGATCAGGTCGGCGCCGTCCGCGCCGCCCCCAGAGTCGGCCACGCCGCCGTCGCCCACCAGGATGTCCAACCCATCCCCGCCCTGCAGCCAGTCGTTGCCCGTGCCGCCGGTCAGGGCATTGCCGCCCGCGCGGCTGCCGATCAGCACATCGTTGCCGCTGCCGCCGTCCAGGAAGTTCTTGCCCGTGCCGGCCTGGATCTCCAGCGCATCGTTGCCGGCCTCGCCCCAGAGGTAGTTGACCTCGGCGCCGCCTTCGTCGAAGAGGATGTCGTTGTCGGCGCCGCCCTTGAGGATGTCGGCGCCGGTGCCGCCAATCAGGACGTCGTTGCCAGCGTCGCCGTGGAGTTCGTCGGCGCCGCTACCGCCCGAAAGAGCGTCGTGGCCTTCGCCACCGTGGAGGATGTCGTTGCCGGCTTCGCCTTGCAGCAGGTCGCTACCAACGCCGCCCTCCAGTTCGTCGCTGCCGCTGCCGCCGCGCAGGGTGTCGTGGCCCTCGTCGCCGTAGAGCTTGTCGTTGCCACCGTTGCCCTCGATGTAGTCGCTTCCTTTGCGACCGGTGATCTTGTCCGCACCGCCGCCGCCATACAGCCGATCGTTGTCGCCTTCGCCGTGGAACTCTTCGTCCTTGGCGGTGCCGAAGACGACTTGATGGTCGTGAACACTGATACCGCTGCCGTCGATCTGCAGGGTCAGTGGGTCGCCCGCCACCAGGTGCTTACGGTCCACGAAGTCCCAGTTGCCTTCGATGGACGCGATATCCCAGTCTTCGTAGTAGGACTTGGAGCGGTCGGACAGATTCGGGCCGTCGTTGTCATCGGCCATGCCCCGGTCAAAGCGCACCTTCCACATCATCATGGCGGCGCGGTCTTTGAGGTATTCCTCGGTCATTCCGCCTTCGCCGGTGGCGGGATCGAAGAGGTCCAGGCTGCCGTCCAGGTTGTATTCGTCGTAGTTCAGCCCTTCGACGGCGAAGCCCGTGAGTTCGCGCAGGGCGTAGCGCCAGGCGATGCTGGTCTTTGCGAGCGCGACGATGTCCTCGCGCGAATAAGTCAGTTGCAGGGACTTGACCAGGAAGTCGGCGTTGAGTTGCAGCGCCTTGGCCAGCAAATCGGGCGGCGGCGTGTCGGTGACGGTCCAGCTCTGGCCAAAGAGCAGTCCTTGGAGTTTTTCTAGCGCGTCCATGCGGCCGCTGTGGTCGCGGTCTTCGAAGTACTCGCCCAGGCGCTCGGCGGCGTCGGAGCCAAAGAAGCTGCCAACTAGTGCGGCGCCGAGGACAGCTGCGCCAGCGACAGGGGCGCTGACGACTGCACCGGCTGCGCCAGCAGCTGCCAGGGCAATGGCAGCTACCGCAGAGCCAATGAGCGCGCCAACTTCTGACAGGGCCGCATCCGCAGCCCACTCGGCCATGATTTGGCTTGCTCGTCCAGTATCACCATCAAGGGCGGCTGCAGAAGCTTTCCCCGAAGCAACAAAAAGGCCTGCAAAAACCCCAAGTGCTCCAAGCTTATTAAGTGTCCTTGGCAGGCCGCTATCTGCAAATTTTTGACCAAGCGCTTTGAGCTGACTTGCCGAGTCCGCAAGTTGCGGATTATTTCGAACTTCGCCCATTATCCCGCCAATTTCTGCGGACAATGCTCGCGCCAAATCATCAATTGACTGCGCGCCAGTTTCGACAAATTTTTGAAAACCTGAATCTATTTTTGGTTTGGAGAGAATCGTTCGCAAATTCCCATTTGCGTACATGGCCTTTAAAGGGTCCTCGTACTTCTGGAATGTCGCGACATCAAGTCCATCGACAATTGTATCTTGGGACTTTTTTAGCAACGCAGGAAGCTCAGTAACTACCGCCACCGATCTCGCGTCGTATGGATTATCTCCAAAAAGCAAGCGCCACTTTGAGCCGCCAGTTTCAACAAATCTTCTGGATGCCAAATCAAAGAGTGAGTCCGAGTTGACTCGAATATGCGTCGTTGCATCCGTACCTGTCAGAGTTCTTTCAAACCGACTATTGATTCTACTCTGCCTTTCCGAAGCGGATAACGAAGCCCAGTTATCCGTACTCTTGGCGAGATCTGACTCAGTTATCTCCCACAAGCGCGCAGAAAGTTCTGGCGAGTTTAGGAATTTTGACAACGGACTGTCACCTAGGGTGGCAAACACTCGATTCCCATCTGTCCCAATGGCTTGCGACCAAAGATCTGCAACAAACCCAGCAGACGTGCCGTCACTTAGCCTACCGCTCCAGAGAAGCCAAGTTGTATTGGCTGTGACCCCAGGGATGGAAGTATCCAGCTCTTGAATTATTTTCTTGATAGCCTCAAGGTTGGCTGCTGATTTGACTTCGGCGAGTGCCGCTTGAAGACTGGACATGCTATGCCTATGACTATCGTTTAGTGCGCGTTCGAAATATTGCAGAACTCAGACATGGCCGAGTTGTAGCCGACCAAATATCGACCTCCCATTTGAAGCCCCCTGTTTAGGATGCCAATAGTCAACGTGGGTTCAGAAAAATATTCACCACTTGCAAATAGTATGCGCACCTCTGGATTCACCTTCCAGGGAACTTCAACCAATGCAAAGCAGTCATCCTTCGCCAAAAAGTACTTGGTTGGCAACAAATCCATCCCAAGGCCTTGCAGCACGCAGATAATCACTCCGCCCTCAGCGTCGACGAGGCACTTTCGTTCAGCCCTGAAAGGGTTTGCAGGACTTGGAAAATGCTCTGCGGAAACGTTATTGACCAGTAGCCGTCGAAGCGCCGACTCCTGTTCATTAGAAAGAATACTCATCTGAAAAATAGGCAAGACTTCCATGCTGTTTCCTTTTTCTAAGTTGTTTCGTGTTGGGTTTCGGGCGTCAGAGGCGCCAGGGGCAACTCTTTAATCGGCGCCAGGGTCTTTAATCTGAGCCCCCTTCGAGGGTGTTTCTGCGTGGGTCACAGGTCATCCTTTCCGGCGGAGCCCGCCTTCTTGATCAATTGACTGACTCGTCCTGCGGACAGCTTGAATTCACGCGCCAATTCCGACATCAGGAACGCAGGCGCGATGTGCAGGGTGTGAAGGCGCCTATCGAAACAAGGTGCTTCCCGCAACCCGAACACGCTGGCCATTTCTTGATTCTTGGTCACACGGTTTCCTCTTGAACGAAGTCTTTGACGGCCAGGGCTGGGCTGGGCTTCAGCCCCACTCCAGGGCCAGGCTGATGGGACGCATCCCCCGCCGTCGCCGGCGCAGTGAGCAAGCCCTCAAACACCCGCTGGCCGCGCCCCTGCGGCCAGCGTTCCTGGGCCTGCTGCAGGGCGCACGCCCGCAGGTCTTGGGCCCGCTCGGCCGGCAGGCCCAGGGCCGCGTTGACCCGCACGACCAAAGCGTGCGGGTCGAGCGGACGGACCAGCAGCCCAGACAGCTCGTCCCGAATTGCCTCCCGCACCGGTGCCACATCGCTGCCCACCACCAGGCAGCCCGTGGCCATGGCCTCCAGGCAGGACCAGCTCAGCACAAAGGGGTAGCTCAGGTAGACATGGGCGCTGCTGAGCTGCAGCACCTTTTTGTAGCCGGCATAGGGCAGCTTGCCCAGGAAGTGCGTGCGCCTGGGGTCAAGCTGATGACCCACCTCGGTCAACATCTTGTTCTTCCAGCTCTTGGCGCCCTGAGGCCGTGAGCCATAGCTCACGTCGTCGCCGCCGACGATCAGGGTGTGGGCCGTTTTGTGCTCGCGTTGAAGGGCCGGCAGCGCCCGCATGAAGGTGTGGAAGCCCCGATAGGGCTCCAGATTGCGGGCCACATAGGTGATCACCGGCTTATCGGGGTCGTTGGCCCTCAACACCTCGCCGCTGGGCGTCCTGAACAGGGCCTGCGGGTCCGGCCCCAGATGATCGGTCGCAATGCCCTCGTGCGCGACGACGATCTTGTGCTGGTACTCGCGCGGATGCTGGGCCTTTTGCCACTGGGTGGGGCTGATCCCGAGGTCGCAGTTGTGCAGATTCAGCAGATGCAGCGCATTCCAGGAGCGGATGCGGGCGTGGTCATCAAAGCGCGTTGGGAACTCGGGGTCGAAGCCCACGTCGGCATAGGGCCAGGCTGCCCGGTCCAGGCCTTGCCGGTCGCCGCCGCTGCCGCTGCCGCTGCCGCCGGGCGCGTTGTAGAACCACTCACAAAAATGCACCAGCCGCGCGTCGGGGAACACATCTTTGGCGTAGAGAGTCTCGCCCCAACCCGGGTGGGCCAGGATGGTGTCGGGCCGCCAGCCGCTGGCCTTGAGCTGCAGCAGCACACGGGCCACGGCCTGGCCATGAAGCACCGCGTCTTCCATGCGGCGCAAGTAGGGGTGCTGGGCCTTGCCCACGCCACGATGCGGCTGGTAGCGGATGAGCTTGAAGCCTGGCAGGTTCGGCAAGCCGGGCGCAGTGTCGCGCCCGATGCCGATCACATCCCAGCCGGAACGTCGCCACCACTCGGCGGCCATGTGCTTGAACTGGCCCGGGAAGTTCTGGTGAATGATGAGCAGCTTCATGATCAGCGCTCCCTTGCAGCTTCGTTGGCGCGCGTCTGCACCGGCTTGAGCAAATACTCAATCACGCGCCGCTTGCCCGTCTTCAACTCCGCGCTCAAATTCATCCCCGGGCTCAGAGCAATGCGCTGCCCCTCGACCACCAGCGCGGTCTTGTCCAGGCGCAGCGTGGCCATGAAGAGCGCGCCGCGCTTCTCGTCGTGCACTGCATCGGCACTGATGCGCGTGACTGTGGCCGGCACCGTGCCGTAGCGGGTGAAGGGGAAGGTTTCGAGCTTGACCTCGGCCGTTTGCCCCACGCGCACAAAGCCGATGTCCTTGTTTTCGAGCGCCACCTCGGCGGTCACTTCGGCGTCTTGGGGGACGAGCACCAGCAGCACCTGGGCCGGGGTGACGACGCCGCCGGCGGTGTGCACGGCCAGTTGTTGCACGACGCCGGCCACAGGCGCCCGTAGCTGAGTGAGCTGCTGGCGCAGCTGGGCCTTGCTGCCTTCTTCGCTGAGCTGGCCGGTCTTCAGGAGGCCCGTGGCTTGGCGTTCGTGCAGGGTTTTGAGCAGTTCGGCGCGGTAGGCCTGGGCATTGCTATGCGCCTCGCGCACGCTGGCCTGGGCTTCGAGTTGGCGGGCGCGGGCGGTAGCGAGGTCGCGCTCCAGTTCGATGCGCTCGCGCTGGCGGTCTTGGGTGGCGTGGCCGCCAATGAAGCCTTGGGTGGAGAGTGACTGGTAGTCGCGCTCGCGCTCGCGGGCCAGCGGCAGGGTGGTGCTGAGCTTGGCCACCACCTGTTCGGCGGTGGCCAGCTCGGCCTGGCGGCGCTGGGCCTCGGCCTGCAGCTTGCTGAGCTTGGCTTGGACGTCGGCCCACTCGGACTGCAGTTGGTGCTGCGCGCTGGCCAGCGCCTCGGCCTTGAGCTCCGTGCCCTTGAGCTGCGGTTGGCCGCCTTGGTTCAGGGCCTGCAGCAGGGCCTGGCTGCGCAGGGCCTCGCTGCGGGCAGCGTCCAGCTCTTGCGCCACGCGGCTGGCATCGGCCCCCTGGGCGGTCGCGTCCAGTTCGATCAACAGTTGCCCGGCCCGCACCACGTCACCGTCCTTCACATGGATGGCCTTGACCACACTGGTTTCCAGCGGCTGCAGGGTCTTGCTGCGCTGGCTCACTACCACCTGGCCCTGGGCCACGGCGACGATGTCGAGCTGGCCGACGAGGGCCCAGACCAGGGCGATCAGAAAGAGCGCGCAGATCGTCAGCATGGCGCGGCGCGGGGCCGGATGCGGCGGGGTTTCCTGCAGGGCCAGGGCGGCGGGCAGGAAGGCTTGTTCGTCGGCCAAGCGCTTGGGGCCGGCGAGTTCGTGGCGCTGGGCCCAGGCGGCTTGGAAGATGGCTGCGTATTTGCGCAGGAGGTCCAGCGCCGGGTGGGCTGGGGGGATGGGGTTCACTTGCGTTTTCATTTCAGTTCGTATTGCGGGAGAGCCCGTGGGGTCTTCAACCCCACACCCCGACCCCTTTCTCTTTGCGTCGCCAAAGAGAAAGGGGGAAAGAGAAAGGCGACCCCCGATGCCGGCGCCGCTCGCCTGCGGCGAGCGGTTCCCTGCGGTGCTCGGATTGCAGACCCCGGCGCGGAACGCACTCCGTTCGCTGCGCTCACTGCGTTTGGACGGCCGCGCCGAGTCAGTTCACGTGGCGCGCCGCGCGCGCGGGTCTGCACTCCTGTGCTCCTCGGCTTGGCATAGGGAGCCCCAAAACAGTCGAACAGCCCGGACTTCAATCAGCCGCTCCGTTTCGCGGGGTCCCCTATGCGCTGCCGAGAAGCACAGCGAGTCAGAGCGCGCGCGCAGCGCGCATCCCCAACTGACTCGGCGCGGCCGTTCAAGCGAAGCGAGCTTGCGAGCGCAGCGCGTTCCGCGCTGGCTCTGGCTCGCGAGCATCGCAGGGGACCCCTTGGCGAAGCCAAGGGGCTGCGCATCGGGGTCGCCCTTCTTTGCCTACTTTCTTCGGCGAAGCGAAGAAAGTAGGTCGCCGGCCCGGGCGAATTCCGGGCGGGCTGGGAGAAAGACACAAGGCGCGTCATGACGAAGACCCTTCGTCCAGCCCCTGCGACTGCACCCGCCACAAATGCGCATACACCCCACCCGGCCGGGACAGCAGTTCCTCATGCGAGCCCATCTCCACAATCCGCCCGCGCTCCATCGCGATGATGCGGTTGGCCTGCCGCACCGCACTGAGCCGATGCGCAATGATGAACACCGTGCGCCCCTGGCAGATGCGGCGCATATTGCGCTGGATGATGGCCTCGCTCTCGTAGTCCAGCGCGCTGGTGGCCTCGTCAAAGATCAGGATGCGCGGGTTGGCAAACAGCGCGCGGGCAATGGCGATGCGCTGGCGCTGGCCGCCGCTCAGCGCGCTGCCCTGCTCACCCACCACGGTGTCATAGCCCTCGGCCAGCTCGCCAATGAACTCATGCGCACCGGCTTGCTTGGCGGCCTCGATCACGGCGTCGAGGGGCGCGCCGGGGTCGGCAATGGCGATGTTCTCGCGCACGCTGCGGTTGAACAGCATGTTCTCCTGCAGCACCACGCCCACTTGCCGGCGCAGCTGGGCGGCGTCGATGAGCGCAATGTCCTGGCCGTCCACGCGGATGTGGCCGCTTTCTGGCACATAGAGGCGTTGGATCAGCTTGGTCAAGGTGCTCTTGCCCGAGCCCGAGCGGCCGACGATGCCGATCACCTCGCCGGGCTGCACGTCCAGGCTCACGCCCTGCAAGACCGGCGCCGCATCGGGCCGATACCGAAAGCTCACACCATCAAGCGTCACGCGGCCCTGCACACGGGGCAAGGGGCTCGCACTCTTGGCGGGCAGCTCGCTGCGCGTGTTCAGGATGTCGCCCAGCCGCGCCATCGAGATGCCGGTCTGCTGGAAGTCTGTCCACATCTGCGCAATGCGCATGATGGGCTGGGCCACCCGGCCGGCAAACATATTGAAAGCCACGAACTGGCCCACGGTGAGCTGGCCGTCCATCACTAGATGCGCACCAAACCACAGCGTGGCGGCATTGATCAGCTTGCCAATCAGATTGATGCCCTCGTGCCCGTAAGAGGCCAGGGTCGAGGTCTTGAAGCTGGCCGCCACATAGGCGGCGAGCTGGCTCTCCCAGCGCCTGGCCATCTGGGGTTCAAGCGCGCTGGCCTTCACGGTCTGGATGCCGGTGACCGTCTCCACCAAGAGCGACTGGTTCTCGGCGCCGCGCGCGAACTTCTCGTCCAGGCGCGCGCGCAGCACCGGCACGACAAGCAAACTGATGCCCACATAAAGCGGCAGCGACACGAGCACGATCAGCGTGAGCTGTGCGCTGTAGGCAAACATCACCGCAATGAAGACCACCGAGAACAGCAGGTCCAGCACCAGGGTCAGGGCGTTGCCGGTCAGGAACTGGCGGATGTTCTCCAGCTCGCGCACGCGGGCAATCGAATCGCCCACCCGGCGCGCCTGAAAGTAGGCCAGCGGCAGCGCCAACAAGTGCCGGAACAACTGTGCGCCGAGCTCCACATCGATGCGGCTGGTGGTGTGGCTGAACACATAGGTGCGCAGCAGGTTCAGCACGCTCTCGAACAGCACCACCACCACCAAGCCCACAACCAATACATCCAGGGTGCTGGTGCCCCGATGCACCAACACCTTGTCCATCACCACCTGGAAGAACAGCGGCGAGACCAGGGCGAAGAGCTGCAGGAACAGCGATACCAAGAGCGCCTCGCCAAACAGGCGGCGGTACTTCACCAGGGCCGGCACGAACCAGGAGAAATCGAACTTGCGCAGCTCGCCCGCCAGGGTGGCGCGGCTGGTGGCCAAGAGCAGCAGGCCGCTCCATTGTGTAGCGAACACATCAAGCGGCTCGATGGTGGGCCTCGCCTCGCCAGCGGCGGGATCCATGAAGAGCACGCGCTGCCCATCGCACTGCGCCAGCACCACCCAGCGCCCATCGTTCAACCGTGCCAGCGCAGGCAGCGGCGTGAGCGGCAGGCGCTCGACCGAGCTGCGACTGATCTTGGCCTTCAGCCCAAGATGCTTGGCGGCCAGCAGCAGCTCGGGCTCACCCACCGCATCCGAAGGCGCAAGGCCCAGCGCATGCGCCAAGGCCTCGGGCTCGGCCGCGACCTGGTGCAGGCGGGCCAGAACGCAGAAGGCTTGCATCGGGCGGGCGGGCTCAGCGGAATCTGAGGCGGTCGAGGAACATTCGACCGCAGGCGGTCCGAGCAAAGGCTGAAACATGTCGGTAGCACGAAGCGGTCTCGATACGCAGGCGCGTGACCGTCTCTTCTTTTGGGCTGGGCGAGAAAGGCGCGGACTCTGCCTGGGTGTGCTGCGCTTGCCCATCCCCCTTTGTGGGGAGACGGACAGAAAGACAACGTAAGCCAAATGGCGGCTAAAGAGCGGCTAAAGAGCGGCCAAAGGGCGGCTAAAGGCCAGCTAAAGCATCGATAAAGACGCCCCAGCGCCGGAGCGACCACCGATCAGCGCTCGCGCAACGCCTCCCGGCTCTTCAGCATGGGCCGCACCAGATAGCTCAGCACCGAGCGTTCGCCGGTGCGGATGTCGACCTGGGCCGCCATGCCGGGGATGAGCGGCAGGGTCTTGCCCTGGCTCTTCTTGAGCGTGTTGCGCTCGCTCACCACCAGGACCTTGTAGTACATGTTGTCGGCGCCCTTCTCGGGCTCACCCACGGCATCCGGGCTGATGTAGTCCACCCTGCCCTTGAGGCCACCAAATACATTGAAGTCATAGCCCGAGAGCTTGACCTCGGCCTTCTGGCCGATTGACACAAAGCCGATATCGCGCGGTTTGATGCGCGCCTCGACGATCACGCGCCCGCCCATGGGCGCAATCTCCATGATGGGTGCGCCACTGCTGACCACGCCGCCCACGGTGCTGATCTTGATGGCCTTGACCACCCCGTCCACCGGGCTGGTGAGCACGGTGCGCTTGAGTTGGTCCTGTCGCACCACCAGTTGCTCGTCCAGCATGGCCAGGTCGTTCTGCACCTTCACGAGCTCGCCGCTGGCGTCCTGGCGGAAACGGTTCAGCCGCTCCTGGCGCTGCTGCTGCAACTCGCTGACCTGGCGGCTCAGGCGCATCACCTCCACATTGCTCATCAGGCCTTGGGCCGCCATCTGGCGCGCCATGGTGAGCTCGCGCTGCACCAGTCCAACGCTGTTGGAGATCCCGGCCAGGGTCTCGTCCAGCAGGCGCCGGCGCGAGGCATAGGCTTCATGCTCGCTCGCCACCAAGGTCTTGGCCGTTTGCAGCTCGGGCGGGAAGACCAGCTCACTGCCATTGGCCTCGGCGCGCAGCCGCGTGGCCGTGGCCAGCAAGGCCAAGCGGCGGATCTGGCCTTCGTTCTGGGCCGCCTCCACCCGGGTTGGGTCCAGGCGCACCAACTCCTGCCCCTCCTCCACCAACTCGCCCTCGCGCACCAGCAGTTCGCCCAGGATGCCCGGCTCCAGCGAGGCAATGACCTGCTCGCGGCCATCCGGCACCAGGCGCCCATCGGCGCGCGCCACCTCGTCCACCTCGGCAACCGCCGCCCAGGCAATGAAGCACACCACCAGGGCCAGCAGCAGATAGAGCACCCAGGTCGCGCGCGGCAGTGCCTCGTCCACTTGGGCCGCCGCCAAGGGGCTCAGGAACTGGGCCTCACCCTGTCCCAATGAACTCATAGCGTGGAAGAGCGCGCGACGGGCTGCGCGGTCGGGTGGATGCGAACCTTGGGCGGCTCGGCCTGCGAGTCCGCCGGACGTGCGCCCGAGAGTGCGGCCAGCACAGCGTCACGCGGCCCATCCATCACCACCCGGCCGCCGTCCACCACCACGATGCGCTGCACCAGCTCCAGCACCGCCGGGCGGTGTGTCACCACCACCAAGGTGCCCTGGTTGTGGCTCATGGCTTCCTTGAGCTGGCGCAGGAACTGGATTTCACTCTGCGCGTCCATGCTGCTGGTGGGCTCGTCCATCAACAAAATCTGCGGCCGGTGCACCAAGGCGCGGGCCAGGGCCACCAGCTGGCGCTGACCGCCCGAGAGCAGCCCCCCCATTTCGCCCACACCCAAGTCCCAGCCCTGCGGGTGGCCGGCGATCACGCGATCCAGGCCAGTCAAGCGCGCCACCTCGACCAATCGACTGGCGTCGATGTCTCCACGGCCCATGCTGACGTTGTCACGCAAGCTGCCGTTGAAGAGCCGCGGCTCCTGGCCCACAAAACCCATGCGGGCACGGAACTCGGCCGGGTCGATCTGGCGCAGATCGATGCCATCGAACTCCACCGCCCCTTCACTGGGCTGATAGAGCCCGGCCAGCAGCCGCAGGATGGTGCTCTTGCCCGAGCCGATGCGCCCCAGCACGGCCACACGCTCACCCGGCTCGAACCTCAGGCCGACCGCCTTGAGCACCTTGGGGGCATTGCCCTCCACGCCGGCCGGCAACGGGTAGGCAAAGCCCACATCATTGAGCGCGAGCCGACCCTGCGCGTTCTTGATACTCACATAGGCCCGCGCCGCCTCGCGCTCCTGGGGCTTGGCCATCATCTTGTCGATGGCCTGCATGCAGGCACGCGCACCTTGGTAACGCGTGGTCAATGCCACCAAGCTGGAGAGCGGAGCCAGCGCCCGGCTGGCAAACATCACCGCCCCCACCAACGCGCCAGCCGTCACCTCACCATCCTTGATCAGATAGACCCCCCAGACCAGCATGATCAGCGTGATGAGCTGCTGGGCTGTCATGGTGAGGTTGTTGGACCAGGACATCAGCGTGCGCGAACGCAGGCCCGCCTCGGCCGCCACTGCCGTGCTGGTCTCGTAGCGGCGGATGAAGCGGCCCTGTGCACCCGAGGTCTTCAAATCCTCCAGGCCTTCCACGGCTTCCACCAAGGTGCCCTGCAGATCGGCGGTTTCCTGCTGCAAGGCGGCCTGAGTGCGGCGCAAATGGCGCTGGATCAGGAAGGTCAGCCCCATCAGCAAAGGCACGGCAAAAGCCAGCACCCAACCCAAGGGCCCGGCGATCAGGAAGGTCATGCCGATGAAGAGCAGCACAAAGGGCAGATCGGTGAGCACCGCCAGGCTGGCCGAGGCAAAGAAGTCGCGCACCGTCTCGATCTGGCCCAAGTGGTAGCCATAGGCCCCAGCGGACTCGGGCTTGTGCTCCATGCGCACGCCCAGGGTCTGGCGGAACAGCTTGGAGCCGATGATCAGATCGGCCTTGCGTCCGGCAAGGTCGATGAGATGGCTGCGCAACTGGCGTGCGAACAGGTCAAACGCCAGCGCGATGAAGGCACCCACAGCCAGGGTCCACAACGTGGTGGTGGCCTGGTGCGGCAGCACCTTGTCAAAAATCACCGAGGTCACCAGGCCGATGACCAAGAGCAGCACGTTGGAGAGCAGCGCCGCCAGCATGGCCGAGCGGTAGTAAGGCGTGAAGCGCTTGAGGGTGCCCCAGAGCCAATGCTCGTCGGCACCGGCCAGCAAGGAGTCGGCACGCGCCTCGCTGGCAGCGTCCAGCCGAGGGGTGAGCACCAACACAAAACCGCTGAAGGCCTCGTTCAGTTCCTCCACACCGGCAGCAACCGGCTGGCCATCGCCATCGGGGAACACCACCTCGAAGCGGCCGCCGCCCTCCTCATCCATGCGTCGCACCAGCACGCAGGCGTCGGCGTCCTTCAGCAGCAGAACGGCGGGCAGCAACAACGGGTTGATGTCGGCAATGCGCTTGGGCAGCAGCGCGGCGTTGTAGCCGGCCTGGCGCATCACGCGCAGGGCCTGATCGGGGCTGATGCGCCCTTCCACATGCTCCTCGGCTCGCAGGCTCTCGGGCGAGCGTGGCTTGCCGTGGTGGCCAGTGAGCCAGCTCAGGCACTGCAGCAGCGCGTCGCCCACCGGGGCGCTGGCGCCTGCCGGCGGTGCGGCCGGCTCGTCAACCGGCGGCGGGGTGAAGGCCGGGGCCACCTGCAAAGGCGAGCGGCGCGGGCTGGCGCCGCGCGGCTCGTCAAAGAAGGGGTCCGGGGACTTGGCCATAAAAGGGCGGGATCAGAGTGCTTGCAGGGGCAGACCGGCGCGCGCCTGGGTGGCCAGATGCGCGAACTGACGCTCTATATCTCTCACGATGGCCGGAATGTCAAACAGCGCGCTGCTTCGACCCTGCTCTCGCAGGTAGCGCTTGTAGCTGGCCGCGCGCGCCGGGTTGCGGCCGATCTGCACCGCCAAGCGCTCGTAATCGGCCAAGTTTTCGGTGATCAGATCGGGCAGGCCAACCGCCGTGAGCAGGCTGCCGCACATCCGGCTGATGTAGGAGCGACCGGACAGCGTCAAGATGGGCGCGCCGGCCCACAGGCAGTCACTGGCCGTGGTGCCGGCGTTATAGGGAAAGGTGTCCAGCACCAGATCGGCGAGCGCAAAGCGCGCCAGATAGTCCGGCGGGGCCACGCGAGGCGCAAAGATCAATCGCTGCGCCTCGATACCCGCCGCGGCGGCAGCGGCCTTCAGATTGGCCTCGCTCCAGCGGTTGTCCGCCAGCAGCCACAGCACGGAGTTCGGCACCCGCTGCAGGATGCGCAGCCAGGCCCCGAACATCGCCTCGCTGACCTTGTGGTTGTTGTTGAAGCTGGCAAAAACAAAGGCGCCCTCGGGCAGCTGGTACTGGGCGCGCGTGGGCGGCGCGCCCATCTCACGCTGGCGGTCGCTCACCTGGTAACAGGTGGAGAGGTAGATGGGTTTTTCGCTGCAGTATTTGAGGTAATCCGGCTGCATCACATAGCGGTCAGCCAGGATCCAGTCCACCCCCGGCAGGGCCGAGGTGGCGGGCAGGCCCAGATACCCGACCTGAATCGGCGCCGGACGATGCACCAGGATGCCGGGGCGGGCGCCACTGGTCAGGCCCTGCAAATCCACCAACACATCCACGCCATCTTGCGCGATGCGCCGAGCGGCGGCCTCGTCGTCCAGCCCCTGAAGGGCCACCCGCCGGTCAAAGCCGGCCTTGATGCGCTCGCGCAGCGGCGTGCCGTCTTCGCGACTCCACTCATAGGCGATGACTTCGAAGCGCTGGCGGTCGTGCAGGCCGTAGAGCTCGGCCGTCAGCAAACCCACGGCGTGCATGCACAGGTCGCCGCTCAGGTAGCCGATGCGAAAGCGCCCCTCGCGCTGGGCCGGGCCGTGCTGGCGGTGATAAGGCTTGCCCTCGTACTTGCTGACCTTCTCAAAAACAAAGCGCTGGGAGGTCAGCAATTGCAGTGCGGGGTCATCGCTGGCGCTGAGCATCGCCAGCAAGGAGGTATAGGTCAGCAGCTGGTTCTCGGTGACCGCCCCCACCGGCTTGTAAACCGGCCACTCGCACTGCTTCTGGCGAATGTGCACATAGTGCTGAATCACATCGCCCTGAGTGGCCTTGAGCATGAGGCTGCGCGCCATCAAGGTCTCAGATTCGTCATAACGGCGCAGCTGCTCCAGCAGCCGCGCGCTGTTGTTCAAGGCGTGCAGCTGCAGGTCCAGGGCCTCGCCACCGATGCTGTCCAGGTGCTCGATCCCGTCATACACCCGCGCCCAGGTGGCCAGGGCTTCGTCGCTGCGGCCCAGATGCTCGTACTGGTGCGCCTGGTTCAGCAGGGCCTGAGCGAAATCGGGCTTGAGTGCAAGGGCCTGTTCGTAAGCTTGCAGCGCCTGCTCGGGGCGACGCAGGGCACCCAGCACGGTGCCCCAGTTGAATCCAGCCACCGCCCGGTGCAGCGGGGCATGGCCGGCAAAGCCCAGCCAGGCCTGGTACAGGGCTGCCGCGGCCTCCAATTGCCCTTGCGCCTGCCAGGCCTGCGCCCGCTGCATCAATTCGCCCAAATTCATCAAGCCGGAGCCAGCCGCCGTCAGGCTGGCCTGGGGCTCAGCGATGGCGGGGGCAGTTGCAGGCGTTGCAACTTTGGCAAGTGGAATCACAGAGGGCACGGCGCGTCCTGGGCAGAGTCCCGGTGCTCGGGATGTTAGGGGGGCTCTTCGGCCACCCACCGCAAAGATGGAGGGTCTAGTCCCGGCTGTTTCCGTCTTCAGCGTGCATTCTGCGCGGCGGCCTGGGCTTCTGGGAGTCTGTCGGGCCTAGGGCCAGTGCGCGCTCGCGTTGCGCCGCATGTTCCTGCGTATAAGCAGCCAGCGGCCCCAGGTGCACCTGCTCCTGCGCCCAGCGTGTGGCGCAGCCGAAGTACACCTCGCAGTCCCAGACCCGACCATCGCTTCCCCGCACCTGCAGCGGCGCCCGCCGGTACCACAGCGGCTCGTCCACCTGCTCCAGCTCATCCATGCGCGCCAAGCCTGCGGCGTCGACACGGTAAAGCTCACCCTGCACCCGCAGGCCCTGGCCCGGCAGCTCCAGCAGCCAAGGCAGATGCCGAGGGCCGATCACATAGAGGGGCAGTGGAACCAAGGTCTCAAACACCCCGGGGACTCGCTCGCCCTCATTCCAGTGCTGGTTGCGAAAGCCGGCCTTTAGGGTGCCGTAAGTGAAGATCAGCGCGCTCATGAGCAGATTGTGGGGCGACCCTGGGGCAGGCCCTGGGGTGTTGACCCCAGCCACGAGTCCACAATCCCGCCCCGCCATGAACGTGATCATCCTGGACGACTACCAAGACGCGGTGCGCAAGCTGCGCTGCGCCAGCCTGCTCGAGTTGGAAGGGGTGCAGGCCAAGGTGTTCACCAACACGGTCAAGGGCATCGGCCAGCTCTCGGTACGCCTGCGCGACGCCGAGGTGCTGGTGTTGATCCGAGAGCGCACTGCCTTTCCGCGCCAACTGCTGGAAAAGCTGCCCAAGCTCAAGCTCATCAGCCAGACCGGGCGGCTGGGCAGCCATATTGACGTCGAAGCCTGCACGCGTTTGGGCATCGCCGTCGCGGAAGGGGGTGGTTCGCCCTACGCACCGGCCGAACTGACCTGGGCCTTGATCCTGGCCGCCATGCGTCGGCTGCCGCAGTACATCGGCAACCTTAAACATGGTGCCTGGCAGCAGAGTGGGCTCAAGGCCGCATCCATGCCGCCCAATTTCGGGCTCGGGATGCTGCTGCGCGGCAAGACCTTGGGCATCTGGGGCTATGGCCGCATCGGCCAACTGGTGGCGGGCTACGGTCGCGCCTTTGGCATGCAGGTGCTGATTTGGGGCAGCGAAGCCACGCGACTGCGAGCCTTGGCCGACGGCCTGACCGTGGCCGAGAGCCAAGCCGACTTTTTCGCGGCCTGTGATGTGCTGTCGCTGCACTTGCGCCTGAGTGACCAGACCCGAGGCCTGGTCCGTGCTGAAGACCTGGCACTCATGAAGCCCACGGCGCTTTTCGTCAACACCTCGCGGGCCGAGTTGGTGGCGCCGGACGCCTTGGTGGCCGCCCTCAATCGGGGCCGACCCGGCATGGCCGCCGTGGATGTGTTCGAGAGCGAACCCATCCTGCAGGGACACCCCTTGCTGCGCCTGGAAAACGCGGTGTGCACCCCGCACATTGGCTATGTCGAGCAGGACAGCTACGAGGCGTATTTCAGCGCCGCATTCGAAAACGTTGCCGCGTTCGTGCGTGGCACCCCGAAGAACATCGTCAACCCCGAAGTGCTACGCCCGGCGCGCTGACTGCAGCCGGCACTCGCTCGGCGATTAATACGTTGCAAATGCGAATGGTTCGCATTACGATGCAATCCATGAGAGCTCCACCCCTTGCCCCATGAAACGCCGCGCCACGCTGGAGAACCTGTTGCTGGTGCTGTTGGTCCTGTGGCTTTGGCTGCACGTCCCGGTTGATGGTCGCTTGTACGACCGGGCTCTGTGGGGTGACGCCGCCACGGGTGCCGAGCAGAACCATCCCCAAAACCGTCCCTAAGCCGTCCCTGAACCGATTGAGCGGGGCCGCGAGAGCGGCCATTGGGGGTGACGCAGCGGCCACACAAAGGCTAGGGAGGGTCTGCAAAACCCCGTGCTGCCCGCGTTTGCGAGAGAACCGGCCGGATCGTAGGCGGCGCGCGAAGGTCGGACTCGCCGTCCGACAGCCGAGCGCGCCAACGACCGAGACGGCCGGCTATCTCGCAAACCCTTTCGGGCCAAAGACTTTTCGGGCGATGGCCGGCGTTGCAAGCCTTGCTCAGGCCGCCAGCCTGAGCGGCGGCTCGCGCCTTGGCCCTCATCCCGAAAAGTCTTGGCGCGGGCGCAGGGGGTTTTGCAGACCCTCCCTAGGCGTCACCCCATTTTTTCCCCCGCCAAAATGCTGGCATGGGTTCCCCTTCTCAGCACCAGCCGACACCGCGTTCCCCCTGGCAACTGGCCTGGGTCTGCAACCGCATGGCGCTGCAGGGCTTTGGCGGCATCGTGGCGGTGGCCCAGCACGAGGTGGTCGAGCGTGAGCGCTGGCTAAAGCCCTCCGAGTTCGTCGAACTGATGGGCAGCGCCCAGGTGCTGCCCGGGCCGAATGTGATCAACCTGATGCTGATGCTGGGCCAGCGCTACTTCGGCTGGCGCGGCGTGGTGGCCGTGCTGGGGGGGATGCTGCTGCTGCCGGGCCTGCTGGTCATTGCGCTGGCGGCCAGCGTGCAATCCAGCCTGCATCTGCCCTGGGTCCAGGGCGCCCTGCGCGGCATGGGCTTGGTGGCGGCGGGGCTGACCTTTGCTGCGGGTCTCAAGATGCTGAGCGCGGTGCGCCAAACCCCTCTGGGCGCCACGGCGCTTTGGGCCCTGAGCCTGCTGACCCTGGTCCTGAGCCTGCTGGCTCGCTGGCCGCTCTGGGGCGTGGTGTTGTGCGTCAGCTCCCTGGGGGTGACGCTGGCCTGGCGACGAGGGCAAAAGGCGCCATGACCGCGCTGAGCTTCTGGTCCCTGGCGGGGGACTTCGCCCTGCTTTCTCTGCTGTCCATTGGCGGTGTCAATGCCATCCTGGCCGACAGCCAACGCCTGCTGGTGCAGCGCCATGGCTTGCTGGATGAGGCCGGCTTTGCCCAGGCCGTGGCCCTGGGCCAGGCGGCGCCCGGCCCCAACATCCTGGTGGTGGCCGTGCTGGGCTGGATGGCCGCCGGGCCCCTGGGCCTGCTGGCCTGCCTGGGCGGCATCCTCTTGCCCTCCACCCTCTTGGTGTGGCGCTTTGCGCGCTGGGCCGAGGCCAACCGCCAGCACCCAGGCCTGCGCGCCTTTCAGGTGGGCAGCGCGCCGCTGGTGCTGGGCCTGACCCTGGCCGGCGCGGCGCTATTGGCCCAACCCTATGCCCACAGTGCACCGGCATGGGGCTGTATTGCCCTGGTGGCGCTGGGCAGTTTGCGCTGGGGCGGGCCGCCGCTGCTGTGGCTGGCCCTGGGCGGCCTAATTGGCGCGTTGTGTGGGGCGCTGGGCTGGATCTAAACGCAGCCGATGCTGCACCGCCCCCGGCAACAAAGGCCCAAATCGACCCGCCGCCCAATCAGCGTGATCGCTCAAATAAAAGGGCGACAGCGGATGGCCGCTTGGGCCGCCAGGCATGGCAAACAAGCCCTGCTCCTCGCGACCGGGGGCGACCACCAGGCGTTCACTGGCGCCAAAGTTCTTGGCCTGCGCACGCGGGCTCAAGCCATCGCCCACCATGGGCTGTGGCGGGGCGTCCAGGTGTCGGCCCAGCCAAGGCGGCAGTGCGCGCGACAGCGGATGCCGCACCTGGATGGAGTCGCTTTGGCCCCAATGGGCTTGCGCCAATTCACCATGGGCCTGGCGCAGGCGCAGAATTTCGGCGTCCACCTGGCTCAAGATCCAGGCACGCCAGCTGGAGGCCAGCGCCCAGGCTTCGGGCTGCTGCTCCAACAGCCGCAGCGCGGCCTCATCCCAGCGCGGGCTGGCGCGGGCCAGATTGAAGTCCGCCCCCAAGGCCTGACTGAACTGGGCCTGAAACTCGCGCAGCACCGCCTGCCGAAAGCCCTTGAGCAAGGTGTAGTCCACCGCCTCCGGGCGAGCCCTGGCGATGCTGTGATCTGAGCCCAAAAGGCGGCGGTACTCGCTACGCTGCGACTCCAGCGCTCCCTCACCCAAGGCCCGCAGCAACACCGCTCGCCAGCGCGCCAACACCGGCGCATGGTCATCCAGCGCGATGTCGGCCAGCGCGGCCTCGTCAGGCTGCTGGAACTTCTGGAGCCGCTGCTGGATGCGCCAGGCCCGGCCTGGTGCGCCATAGCCCCCATCGCCCAACGCCGCGAAGCCAGCCCCCCCTAGGTGTCGCTGGTTGGCACTCCAGATCACGCCGCCCTCGGGATCCCGCACGACGGGATGCGGCGCGCCTTGCAGTGGGCCAGCAGCCGTCCAAGCCAGATGGCCCTGGGCATCGACCACGACCTGGTTTTGCGTCGGCAGACCCAACTCGGGGGCCAGGCGCAGGGCCGCGTCCACGTTGGCCGCCTGCTCCAGCGCCAGCAAGCGCAGGTTCACTGCGCCCGGCGCGTGGGCCCGCCACGTTTGCGCCAGAACCTGGCCAGCAATGCGTCGCACCGGCCCCCAGGGGGAGACCTCCGCCTCCAGCACCTCCGCATCCCCATCGCTGCGACGCAATTCATGGCGCTGGCGGCGGATCTGCTGCTGCTCGGCCGCGCTCAGGACTTTCAATTCCTGCGTCTGCACATAGGCGTTCGTGAAGCCCCAGGCGATGCGGCCGGTGCTGCCCACCACCAGGGCCGGAGCACCGGGCAGCGTCAGTCCCACCGCGCGCCGCGCGCCGCTTTCATCCTGCCAATGCAGGGCCAGCCGGTACCAGATATTGGGCAGGCCGAGATTCAGGTGCATGTCATTGGCCACCATCGCGGGCTGACCCAGACGCGCCACGGCCCAGGCGTTGCTGCCGAACGTCTGCGGTTCAGCGCTTGCGGCGGCCTGTTTGAGCCCGCCCCGTCCCCACCAGGCCGGTGGCGGCGGCAGAGGCGCCGGTTCTGCATAGGCGGTGTCGCCATCCAAAGGCGCTTCCAGCCCCTGCAGGCCGGCAGCCCACCAGAAGCGTTGCTGCTCAGGGCTCAGCAGGCCTTCAGCCCGCAGGCGCTCGCGCAGCATCTCGAACTGGCCGTCCTGCAGATCCAGGTACATCGCATAGACGACCAGCAGGGTGTCAGCCGGCGTCCAGGCCTTGGGCTTTTGACGCAGCAGCCAGTACTCGAAGGGGCGTGCCGACAGGTCCTGCAAGCCGGCATTCACCCCTTGCACATAGCGCTCCAACAGCTCCCGCTCTGCGGCGCTCAGGCCCTTCAGGGCCTGCTCGGCACGGGCGCGGAAGTCGTGCAGACGACGCTCACGGTCCAAGGGCAAGGCCGCAGAGCCCACCAGCTCGGCCAACTCACCGGCGGCCGAGCGCCGCAGCAAGTCCATCTGGAAGTAGCGATCCTGCGCATGCACCCAGCCAGTGGCGTGGGCCAGGTCCAGGCGCGAAGAGCCGCGCAGCGTCACCGTGCCACGCGCGTCGCGTTCGACGTCCACGGGCGCCGCCACCGCGACGGCTCGCTCACCCTCCAGCGCAGGCAGGCTACCGCGCACCATCCCGGTGATCGCAGCGGCGAACAGGCCCAGCAGGAGCAACAGCGCCAGCGCGGCGCGGCGCACGCCCCTCAAACTCAGCAAGGCTTATTCCTTGGTACCGAAGATCTTGTCGCCGGCGTCACCCAGACCCGGGATGATGTAGCCCTGCTCGTTCAAATGGCTGTCGATGGCCGCCGTCCAGCAGCGCACATCGGGATGCGCCTTTTGCAGCGCCGCCACGCCCTCGGGCGCCGCCACCAGCACCAGGGCGCGAATGTCTTGGCACCCGCGCGCCTTGAGCAGATCGATGGTGGCGATCATCGAGCCGGCCGTGGCCAACATGGGGTCGATGATCAGCGCGGTGCGCTCATCCAGATTGCCGACAAAGCGGTCGAAGTAATTGACGGGCTTGAGCGTCTCGTGATCGCGCGCCAGGCCCACCACCGACACCTTGGCGTTGGGCAGGATGTCCAGCACGCCATCCAGCATGCCCAAGCCCGCGCGCAAGATGGGCACCACCGTGACCTTTTTGCCGGCGATCTGATCCACCTGCGTGGGGCCACTCCAGCACTCCAGGGTCACCTTTTCGGTCGGGAAGTCGGCCGTGGCCTCATAGGCCAGCAGTCGCGCCACTTCCTGGGTCAGTTCACGAAATTTCTTGGTGGAGATGTCGGCCTCGCGCAGCAGACCGACCTTGTGCTTGACCAGCGGGTGATTGACGGCGATGACAGGCATTTCAGTTCTCTCGTTGACGCAGGGATTCGTACAGGCAGATGCCGGCCGCGACCGACACATTCAGACTCTCGACCGCGCCGCGCATGGGAATGCTGACCAGCACATCGCAGGTCTTGGCGGTGAGCTGGCGCAGGCCGTGGCCTTCGGCGCCCAGCACCCAGGCCACGCCTTGCTTGGCGTCGCGCAAGGGCGCACATTGATAGAGCGAGGCCTCGGCCTGATCCGAGGTGCCCACGCAAAGGATCTCGCGCTCCTTCAATTCACCCAAGGTGCGCGCCAGATTGGTCACCATCAGGTAGGGCACCGATTCGGCTGCGCCGCTGGCCACTTTGGCCACCGTGGCATTCAAGCCCACCGCATGGTCGCGCGGGGCGATTACCGCATGCGCACCGGCCCCATCGGCCACACGCAGGCAAGCACCCAGGTTGTGCGGGTCGGTCACGCCGTCCAGCAGCAGCAGCAAGGGCTTCTCGCCGCGCGCGGCCACTTCGTCGAGCAAATCGTCGAGCGAGTGCTGCTGCTTCAGGGGTTCGACCTTGGCCACCACGCCCTGGTGGCGGTCGGTGCGTGCCAGACGGTCCAGTTGCAGGCCTTCGGACTCCACCACCTTGATGCCGGCCTCCACCGCACGGGCCAGCAGGCCCTTCATGCGCGCGTCGCGCCGGCTGGCATCCACCAGGATCATTTCGATGCTGGCGGGGGCAATCTTCAAACGGGTGGACAGCGCGTGAAAGCCGTACAGCACCTTGCGAGGGGCTTCAGTCATGGTCGGAGATGCTACGCGGCCGCAGCGAAATAGAGGTGGAGCAAGCCCAGCAGCAGCGGCTGGTGCAGCAGATAGAAGCTCAGGGGCCAACGCCCCAAGGCCCTGCATTGGAACAGGCCCGAACGGTGACCGAAGGGCACCGGCCCGGCCAGAAACCGGCGCGTGCGCTCGAATCGCGCCGCCACCAGGCCCAGGATTAGCGGCGCGGCCCAGGGCAACAGGGGCACGAAATCCTCGGTGACGGGCTTGTGCGTCACCAGGCCGAGCCAATAGGTCCAGCGACTGTCAAACCAGGGGTGCTGCACCACCATCGGTAGCGCCACGCACAGGCCTGCCAGCACCAACAACAGGGTTGAAGACAGGCGCGCCAACCCGAACCGCGCCAGCGGCAGCAGCAACGCAAAGGCATGCAGCACGCCAAAACTGATCCAACTGCGCGGGAACATCAGGGCCGAGCCCGCAGTGACCAGGAGCGCCGCCCCGGCGATCTGCGCCCAGCGGCGCCAAAAGCGCGGGCTGCTCACCAGGCCCTGGGTCAGGCCCGCCCAAAACAAAAAGCCCGAGAGGATGGCGGTGCGCTGCGTGGTCCAGAGCGGGTCGGTATAGAAGTTCGCCTCGATCAACCGGTAGTGCGCCAGGTCGAAGGCGAAGTGAAAGCCCGCCATCCACAGCATCCACAGTCCGCGCAAGGCGTCCAGGCGGTCGAGTCGCGGGGAATGGGGAGCACTCATCGGGGGCGGGATTGTGCCTGCTGCGATGATGGCGGCATGAGTCCGGCCCTGAATGAATCCCTGGGCGTGCGCCTGCGCGCCGTCACTCCCGACCAACCCATGCACTGGTTGCGGCGCGGCTGGCAGGATCTGCGCGCCTGTCCCCTGCCCGGGCTGCTGCATGGCGCTTTCATGGCGGCCTTCGGCCTGATCTTGCTGAGCCTGGCCGGCCAGCGCTTCTGGTTCCTGGCCGGCGCCTTCAGCGGCTTTCTGCTGGTGGCGCCGATTGCGGCGACCGGCCTCTATGCCGTCAGCCGCGAGTTGGCACGCGGCGCGCGACCGAATCTGGCCACCGCCCTGCGCATGTGGCGCCCCAACAAGCCGACGCTGATCGGCTTCGGACTGCTGCTGGCCCTGGCCGGCACGGGCTGGGTACTGACATCGGCGGCGCTGATTCGTGCCTTTGCCGGGGCGCCGGTCAACAGTCCGCTGGACTTCCTGCGCGTGGTGCTGCTGGCCCGCGAGGGCCATCTGTTCGAGGCCTGGATGTTCCTGGGCGCCGTGCTGGCCGCGCCGGTGTTTGCCAGTTCGGTGGTCTCCATCCCCCTGCTGCTGGACCGTCGCATCGGCCTGTGGGCCGCCGTACTGACCAGTTGGCGCGTGGTGCTGGCCGCCCCCGGCCTGATGAGCCTGTGGGCCGCCCTCCTGATGGGCATCACCCTCTTGGGCATGCTGCCCGCGCTGCTCGGCCTGATCGTCGTGGTGCCCCTGCTGGCCCATGCCAGCTGGCACGCCTACACCGATCTGGTGGATGCCAGCCCTCTGCCGGCGAGGTCGTGATGGGCGGGTTCACTGAGGAGCAAATCGCCCAATTCGGCCTGACCTTCGGGGTCGCGGCCTTCATGCTCTACATGGTTTTCATCATTGCCCAGCTGGCGCGCGAGTCCAAGGCCGGCAAGTTCGGCACCTTTGTGCTTTTCCTGGCCCTGGGCTTCGGCCTGCTGGGCTTTGCCATCAAGGGCGTGATCAAGTGGATCCTGGGCGGGGATTGAAAGTACCGAGCGGAACCCCAGATGCCCTTCTCTGCCGCCATTGAATAAAGATGAAGCTCAAGAAACTCACCATCACCACCCTGGCGCTGGGCCTGATGGGCAGCGCCGCCTGGTTTTGGGGCCCTGGCTTGGCGCTGGCCAAGCCGGAGGCCCAGCCCCGGGCCATCACCCCGCGCGGCGCGCTGGAGGCCGACGAGCTCAACCACATCAAGGTCTTCAAGACCGTCTCGCCCTCGGTGGTCCACATCACCACCACAGCGGTGCAGCGCGACTTTTTCTCCCGCCCGGTGGGCGAAGTGCCACGCGGCACGGGCTCGGGCTTCATCTGGGACGAGGGCGGCCACATCGTCACCAACTTCCATGTGATCCAAGGCGCCTCCCGGGCCAAGGTCACCCTGCACGATGGCAGCGAGTTTGACGCCGAGTTGGTGGGGCAGTTCGCCGACCGCGACTTGGCGGTGCTGCGCATCAAGGCCCCGCCCTCCAAGCTGCCGGCGATCTCGATTGGCAGCAGCCGCGAGTTGGTGGTGGGGCAAAAGGTCTATGCCATTGGCAACCCCTTTGGGCTGGACTTCACGCTGACCACGGGCATCGTTTCGGCCCTGAATCGCGAGATCGAGTCGGTCACCCGCCGCAGCATCCGCGGCGCCATCCAGACCGACGCCGCCATCAACCCCGGCAATTCGGGCGGCCCGCTGCTGGACTCGGCCGGGCGCCTGATCGGTGTCAACACCTCGATCTACAGCCCCAGCGGGGCCAGCGCCGGCATCGGCTTCGCGATTCCCGTAGATGAGGTCAACCGCATCGTGCCGCGTCTGATCCGCGACGGCCGCTTCGTGCGCCCGGCTCTGGGCATCAGCGCGCTCGACCCACGCTGGGCTCAGGCCCTGCGCCTGCCCAAGGGCGTGGCCCTGGCCGGTGTCGACCCCGACGGGCCGGCAGCACGCGCCGGGCTCAAGGCCTTCAGCCAGCGGCGTGATCGCAGCGTCGAACCCGGCGACGTCATCACCGCCGTGGGCGATGTGCCGGTGGCCGATCTGGACGACATGCTCAACGAGCTGGAAAAGCGCCAGGGCGGCGACCGCGTGCGCCTGAGCCTGTGGCGCGAAGGCCAGACACGGCAGGTGCAGGTGGTGGTCCGGGCCGGCGAATAAGCCCTCGGATAGGTCAAGCCCCGAGCTCAAAAGCGGGGCACGCGTGCTAGCGTGCCGCCATGCTCAGGGGCACGCGAGAACCACTCAAGCATTGGATCTTTCATTGGCCCAGCATGCTGGTGGCCTTGCTCTGTGTGGGCACGTTGGCCGCGCTGACCGAGTTGCGGCGCACCCAGCTGGGTGAACAAGAGCGACAACAGGTTCAAGCGCAGCTGAGCGAAGCGCGCGTCCGCTTGGACCGGCTGATCGCCGACACCTTCCACCTTTCTGCCGGCCTGGTGGTCTTGGCCCAGGTGGATGGCGAGGTCAGCGCTGAGCGTTTTGCGCGCTATTTCGACACCATGCACGGCGAGCGCCCGCAGTTGCGCAATGTGGTGGTGGCGCCAGGCGATGTGGTGCAACTGGTGCATCCGCTCAGCGGCAATGAACGGGTGCTGGGCCTGGACTACCGCAAGGTGCCCGTCCAATGGGCTCAACTGGAGCGCACTCGCGAGCTGGGCCAACCGCTGATCTTTGGCCCGGTGAAGTTGGTGCAGGGCGGCCAAGGCGTGATTCAGCGCAATCCGGTCTTCGTGATCGACCAGGGTTCGCGTCGCTATTGGGGCTCGGTGTCCCTGGTCGCCGATCTTGAGCGCTTCCTGACGGAGTCCCGGCTGCCCACCCACAGCCTGGACCTGCAGCTGCATACGCTGGGGACCGATGGCCGCCCAGCGGAGCGCTTGTTCGGCCCCGAGACCCTGCAGGCCCGGGCGGTCGCGCTCACAGTCCAACTGCCCGGCGCACGCTGGTTGCTGCAGGGGCAACCGCGCGGCGGCTGGACCCCGGCACCGCTGTGGCTGGACCCGGCCACCCTCGGCACGGCCCTGGGTTGCCTGCTCGTAACCGGCCTGAGCTTTGCCCTGGGGCAGCGCCGCCGCCTGCTGCAACTGCGCAACGACGAGTTGGCGCACGAGGTCTCCCAACGCCGCCAGGCCCATGCCGAAGCCGAGGATGCCCGCGGCCGCCTGCAGGGGCTGCTCGATCTGAGTTCCGACTGGCTGTGGGAGCAGGACGCCGAGCTGCGGCTGAGCTACCTCTCGATGGGCAGCGGCAGCCTGACCCAGGAACTCACCCCTTTGATCGGCAAGCGCCGCTGGGAGACCCAAAACCTGCTGCCGGGCGCCGCCTGGGACCAGCACCGGGCCACCCTGGCGCGCCGCGAGCCCTTCCGCGACTTCGAGTACGCCTTCCGCAACGCCCAGGGAGAGGCCATCTACGTCAGCGTCTCGGGCTCCCCGGTGTTTGATGAGCAAGGGCGCTTCAAAGGCTATCGCGGCACCGGCCGGGACATCAGCGCCGTCCGCCGAACCGAGCAAGCCCTGCGCCACTCGGGTGACGAGTTGGCCCAAGCGCACGCCCATGTGCGCGAAGCGGTTCAACGCCTGCAGGCCGTGCTGGATTCGGCGGTGGAGGTCGGCATCATCACCGTCGATCTGGAGGGGCGGGTCGATCTCTTCAGTCGCGGCGCGGAGCGGCTGCTGGGTTGCACCGCGGCCGAAGCCAAAGGCGTATTGGCGCGCACCTTTCATTTGCAAGGCGAAGTGGAGGCGGAGGCCCAGCGCCTGGCCGAGCGCCTGGGCCGGCCCACCACACGCAGCGAGACCTTTCAGCGCCAGGCCGAGGGACTGGATGGCGGGCACCACCGCGTCTGGACCTATGTGCGGCGGGACAACGGGCAACAGCTGCGGGTCTCGCACACCTTTACCGAACTGCGCGACACCCAAGGGCGCCATGTCGGCTATCTGGCGGTGGTGCTGGACATGAGCGCGCAATTGCGCGCTCAGGAGGCGACGGCGGCGCTGAAAAACCAGCTACAGACCGTGCTGGACTCGGCCGAGGACATCGGCATCGTGGCGATGAGCTTGGGCGGACAGATCGAGCTCTTCAATCGCGGTGCGGAGCGCCTGTTCGGCTACCGCGCCCACGAGGTGCTGGGGCGCGACGCCTTGATGCTGCACGACCCGGACGAATTGCGCCGCCAGGCCGAACTCAAGAGTCAGGAGCTCGGACGCAAAGTGGGCCGCCACGAGATGTTCCGGCTGACCCTGGGACCCGACGGACGCGGCCCCTTGAGCCACTGGATTTATGTGCGCAAGGGGGGCGAACGCCTGGACGGTGCGCTGCGATTCAACGAGATGCGCGACCGCGAAGGCCAAGCCATCGGCTATTTGGCGATCTGTATGGACGTCAGTGACCAGGTGCGTGCGCGGCGCGAACTGGAGGGGCTCAACGCCCAGCTGGAAGCCCGGGTAGCGGGCCGCACCGCGGAGCTGCAAAACGCCCTCACCACCCTGCAACAGGCCCAGGACGAATTGCTGCGCTCCGAAAAAATGGCGGCCCTGGGCTCACTCGTGGCCGGGGTGGCGCACGAGCTCAACACCCCGATTGGCAACTGCCTGACGGCCGCCTCCACACTGGAGGAACGCACCCAGGAGACGCAGCGCCTGTTCGAACAGAACGCGCTCAAGCGCTCCGCGCTGGAGTCCTATCTGCGCGAGGCCGGCATGGGCACGCAGTTGCTGCTGCGCGGCCTGCGCAGCGCGGTGGATCTGGTCACACACTTCAAGCAGGTGTCGGTTGACCAGACCAGCGAACAGCGGCGCCGCTTCAGCCTGGCCGGCGTGGCCGAGGACGTGATCTCGGTGCTGCGACCGCAGCTGAAGAACTCGCGGGTGCGACTGGATCTGGATCTGCAACTGGCCCAAGAGATCGACGGCTACCCCGGCGCCTTCGGCCAGTTGCTGACCAATCTGATCCTGAACGCCAATGTGCATGCCTTTGAAGGCGTAAGCGAACCCTGCCTGACCCTGCAGAGCCGCGAATTGGAGCCCGGCTGGTTTGAACTGACCGTGCGCGACAACGGCACCGGCATGTCCGACGAGGTGCGGCGCCGCGCCTTTGACCCCTTCTTCACCACCAAGATGGGCCAGGGCGGCACTGGCCTGGGCCTGAACATCGTCTACAACATCGCCACCGGCGTGCTGGGCGGCCATGTCGAGCTGCGCAGCAGCCCCGGCGAGGGCACGGCCTTTGTGTTCCGCCTGCCTTATGAGGCGCCGCAGCAGCGCGAGGTCGCTGGCGCGATGCGCGCCAGCTGATCAGATCAACGGCACCAAACGCGGGCGTTGCGGAACATGCGCAGCCAGGGTGAGGCAGCGTCCAGGGCCAGGTCGCCACGCCAGCTCATCTGCGCCGCACGGAACACACGCTCCGGGTGGGGCATCAGCGCCGTGAAGCGGCCGTCCAGAGTGGTCACTGCGGTGAGGCCGCCCGCGCTGCCGTTGGGGTTGAGCGGATACACCTCGGTGGGCTGGCCCGCGCCATCCACATAGCGCATGGCCTTGGCCACCCGGGCTGCATCGCCCTGGAAGCCGAAGTCCGCCCTGCCCTCGCCGTGGGCCACGGCGATGGGCAGGCGGCTGCCGGCCATGCCGCTGAAGAAGATCGAAGGCGAATCCAGCACTTCGACCATTGCGAGGCGGGCCTCGAACTGCTCGGAGGCATTGCGCACGAACTTCGGCCAGGCTTCGGCGCCCGGAATCATGGCGGCCAAGGCGGCCAGCATCTGGCAGCCATTGCACACACCCAGCGCGAAGGTGTCGGGGCGGGCAAAGAAGGCCTCGAACTGCGCCTTCAGCTCGGCGTTGAAGAGGATGGAACGCGCCCAGCCCTCGCCGGCGCCCAGGGTGTCGCCATAGCTGAAGCCGCCGCAGGCGACGAAACCGCGGAAGTCCTTCAGGTGGTGGCGGCCGGCCTGCAGATCGCTCATGTGCACGTCCACCGCCTCGAAGCCGGCCGCCGCCATCGCGTAGGCCATCTCCAGATGCGAGTTCACGCCCTGCTCGCGCAGGATGGCCACACGCGGTTTGACGGCCTGCGCATAGGGCGCGGCCACGTCCACGGACGGATCGAAGCTCAAAGCCAGGTGCAGACCCGGCGCCGCAGCGTCGGTCGCCACCGCGAACTCGGATGAGGCGCAGGCCGGGTTGTCGCGCGCCGTGGCGATCTCGCGGCTCACGGCCTCCCATTCCTGCAGGGCCTCGGTCAGCGGCAGCTGGAACAGGCACTGGGCATCGCGCCAGACGCTGATCTGTCCGTCGCGGCTGGGCTTGCCCACCACATGGCTATGGGCCGAGAGGCCGTGCTGGCGCAGCAAGGCCATCACGGTGTCACGGTCGGCCGCGCGCACCTGGATCAGGGCGCCGATTTCTTCGTTGAACAGCGCACGCAGGGTCTGCTCGTGGCGCAGGCCGCTCACCTGCTTGGCCCAGTTCTTGGCGTCGCCCGTCTCGGCGCGGCTGTCGTCCACCCCGGTGCCGGCGGTGACCAGCATGTCCACATTCAACGAAAGGCCCAGGCGACCGGCGAAGGCCATTTCGCAGGCCGCGGCCCACAGGCCGCCGTCGCTCTTGTCGTGATAGGCCTGCACCAGGCCCTGCGCACGCGCCGCATTGATGGCATCCACCAGGGCCACCAGCAGCTGCGGCTGGTCCAGATCCGGAACCGCGCCGCCGAACTGCTGGGCGGTCTGCGCCAGGATAGAGCCGCCCATGCGGCCCTGACCCCGACCGAGATCGATGGCGATGAGCACCGAGTCGGCCTCATTCACCAGCTGGGGGGTGAGCGTGCCCGCCACCGTGGGCAGGCTGGCAAAGGCGGTGACGATCAACGAGACCGGAGCGGTGACCTGGTGCCCGTCCCCGCCTTCGTTCCATTTGGTGCGCATCGACAAGGAATCCTTGCCCACCGGAATGCCCACGCCCAGCGCCGGGCAAAGTTCCATGCCCACGGCCTTGACCGTGTCGTAGAGCGCGGCGTCTTCGCCGGCCTCGCCGCAGGCGGCCATCCAGTTGGCACTGAGCTTGACGCGCTTCAGATCAATCGGCGCGGCCAACAGATTGGTGATGGCCTCCGCCACCGCCATGCGGCCCGAGGCCGGGGCGTCCACCGCCGCCAGCGGGCTGCGCTCGCCCATGGCCATGGCTTCGCCGCCCAAGCCGTCGTAGTCGGCCAGGGTCACGGCGCAATCAGCCACCGGCACCTGCCAGGGGCCCACCATCTGGTCGCGGTGGGTCAGGCCGCCCACCGAGCGGTCGCCGATGGTGATCAGGAAACGCTTGCTGGCTACCGTGGGGTGGCGCAGCACGGCGCGGGCGGCCGCCTCCAGCTCGATGCCATCGGCCTCGAAGCGGCCGGCCTCGCGGCTCACGCGCGTCACGTCGCGGGTCATCTTGGGCGGCTTGCCCAAGAGCACATCCATCGGCATGTCGATGGGAGTCGCCTCGGGGTGCTCGGCGTCCGTCAAGCTGAGCTGCTTCTCATCCGTCACGCGGCCCACCACCGCGAAGGGGCAGCGCTCGCGCTCGGCAAAACTCTGGAACAGGGCCAGGGACTCCGGCGCGATGGCCAGCACATAACGCTCCTGGCTCTCGTTGCACCAGATTTCCTTCGGCGCGAGGCCGCTCTCTTCCAGCGGCACGGCGCGCAGATCAAAGCGGGCGCCCTTGCCGGCGTCGTTCACCAACTCGGGGAAGGCGTTCGAGATGCCGCCCGCGCCCACATCGTGAATGGCCAGGATGGGGTTGGCCTCTGCGAGCTGCCAGCAGCGGTTGATGACCTCCTGCGCGCGGCGCTGAATCTCGGGGTTGCCGCGCTGCACCGAGTCAAAGTCCAGTTCGGCACTGTTGACGCCGGCCGCCATCGAACTGGCCGCGCCGCCACCCATGCCGATGCGCATGCCCGGGCCCCCGAGCTGGATCAGCAGGGTGCCGGCCGGGAACTCGATCTTCTTGGTCAAGTCGCTGCGAATGGCACCTAATCCGCCGGCGATCATGATGGGCTTGTGATAGCCGCGCTGCACGCCGGCCACGGCCTGCTCGTAGGCACGGAAGTAGCCGAGCAGATTGGGACGGCCGAACTCGTTGTTGAAGGCCGCACCGCCGATCGGGCCCTCGATCATGATCTGCAACGGACTGGCGATGTGAGCCGGCTTGCTTTCCGGCGTCTCCCAGGCCTCGGTCAGGTTCGGCAGGCGCAGATGGCTGACCGTGAAGCCGGTCAGACCGGCCTTGGGCCGTGCGCCGCGCCCGGTGGCGCCTTCGTCGCGAATCTCGCCACCCGCCCCGGTGGCCGCACCCGAGAAGGGCGAGATGGCGGTCGGGTGGTTGTGGGTCTCCACCTTCATCAGCACCTGGGCCTGCTCAGGCCGCTTGGCATAGCGGCCATCAGCGCCGGGCAGCCAGCGCTGGATGGCGCTGCCCTCCATCACCGCCGCGTTGTCGGCATAGGCGATCACCGTGCCCTGGGGGTTGAGCTTCTCGGTGTTGCGGATCATGCCGAACATGGAGAGCGGCTGCGCCTGCCCATCGATCACGAATTGGGCATTGAAGATCTTGTGCCGGCAATGCTCGCTATTGGCCTGGGCGAACATCATCAGCTCGACGTCGCTGGGGTTGCGGCCCAGTTTCTGGAAGGCGTCCAGCAGGTATTCGATCTCGTCGCTCGAGAGCGCCAGGCCCCAATCGCGATTGGCGGCTTCCAGGGCCGCCCGGCCCTGCCCCAGCACGTCCACGCGCTCCAGCGGCGCGGCCTCTTTCTCATCGAACAGGTGGCGGGCGTCGTCCAGGCTCTTGAGGACCGACTCGGTCATGCGGTCGTGCAGCAAGGCCGCGCAGGCCAGCCACTCGGCCTCGCTCAGCGGCTTGGCGGCGCCCAAGAGTGGCTTGTCCAGCAGCAGTTGGTAGACGGTGACGCGCTCCACGCGAGCGATGGGCAGCCCGCAGTTGTGCGCAATGTCCGTGGCCTTCGAGGCCCAGGGGCTGACGGTCCCCAGGCGCGGCGTCACCACCACCACGGCGGCCGTGCCCTTGGGCTGGGCCTGCGCGTCGGGCCCATAGCGCAGCAGCGCGCCCAACTGGTTCAGCTGCTCGCTGCTGAGAGCATGGCTGCTGCCCACCCAGTGGTGGAAGTGCGCCTGCACCCCCTGGATGCGCGGCACCGCCGCTTGCAGTTGGGCCAACAGCGACTGGGTGCGGAACGCCGACAGGGCATTGCCGCCCTCAAAACCGTGCAGATGCTCGAAAGAGGACATGGGATGCGCGTGTGAAACGACCCGGCCACACGGGGTGTGGTCGGGTCGCTATAGAGGGGATGCGGCATTCTACGGGTTGCCCCCTAACCTGACGCCTTTCACAGAGTCGAAATGGAATCGCCACAGCTTGGGCGATGATGGCGTATGACCTCTAGTGTTTATCCCCTCCTTCTGACCGCCCTGGTCGCCCTGGCCTCAGCTGCATCCTCTTGTGAGGCAAAAGAGCCGAGCTACCCCCCCGGCTTCACGCAAGCCGGTATCCAGGGGTATCTTCAGTCGTATGTTCCAGCCAACACTCATAAGGCCTTCGCAGTGAGCGCAGATGGGAAGTCTTTCGAAGCAAGCCAAGGCAGGCCGAGCGTAGGCGAAGCTGTTCGGGCAGCCTCTAGCCGCTGCCTCAGCGTCCATCGAACCCTTTGCAGGATTTGGTTGGTCGACGGTCAAAACGTGTGGGACCACTATGCGCGATCTAGGCGCACAGGCGCGGACGCACTAAAATCCTTGGCTCCTCCGCTGGAAGCCCACTTTGCCAATGAAGAAATTGACCATGGCTTAAAGGTCGAACCCAAGCTTCGAAACGGCACCAATATTCACGCACCAACCCCCACCAACGCGCCCAATGGCGCCAAGACAATCAACACCAAAGACTTGGTATTGATGTACCGCAACCGTGGGAATAAGCCTCTAGTATTAGATGTTTTGCAAAACGCAGCGCTCAGCCGTCAAACACTGCCTGAAGCTGTGTGGCTATCTGGTGCGGGGTGGGAAGCGGAGAGTGTCAATCCCGAAATTGAGCGCAATCTCATTGCGGCAATGAAACAATTGGCCCCTTCCAAGGACAAACCCGTCGTCACATACTGCCTCAACCATGATTGCTGGCTGTCATGGAATGCGGCCATGCGACTGGCAAAAATTGGCTACAAGAATGTGTTCTGGTATCGGGGTGGAATTCAGTCTTGGCGTGCAGCGGGACTGCCAGTCATTGAGACGCCACTTGGAGCACATCTCTACTGACGCGCAATGTGATACGTAAGATCCGCAAAACTGACCTACCCTCTCGCTGCAGTATCAGCCTGGGCGAGGGAAGTCCGTCCCATCTGGAGAATGCCGGACAGGAGAACGAGCAAGTACAGCGAGCAGCAGATCATTGGTTTCTTGAACCGCGCCACGGCCGGTGAGCCGGTTTCCGAGCTCTCTCGCAAGGAAGGCTTCAGTCAAGCCACCTTTTACAAGTGGTGCGCGAAATGCGGCGGCCTTCAGGTCAGCGAGGCCGTGCACCTGCTCGAGGGCGAAAACGCCAAGCTCAAAAAGCTGGTGGCTGCGGCCATGCTGGACAGCAGTGCGCTCAAGGGAGTCTTCGGCGTAAAGCGCTAGCCCAGCAGGTGCGCAGGGATGCGGCGCGTCGCATGGTGCAAGAACACCAACTGAACGAACGCCGTGCCTGCCGTCTTGTGGGGCTAAGCCGAGACGCCTTTCGCCACCCGCCTGAGGTGAGCCCGGGAAACCAGATACTGACCGAGCAGATCAAGACCGTCGCATTGGAGCGGTGACGCTTTGGCTACCGGCGCGTACATGACGTGCTGCGCGCCGGCTTTCCTGGCGTTAACCACAAGCGCGTTTACCGCCTCTTCAAGGCGGCCGACCTGACGGTTCGCAAGCGCAAGTAGGCCAAGCGCCCGTTGGGCCAGCGCACACCGTTGATCGCCGTCAACAAGATCAACGCCGTCTGGTGCATGGACTTCGTCTCCGACAGCCTGTGCAAGGCACGGGGCATCAATTGCCTGGCCGTCGCGGGCGACTTCAGCCACGAGTGCGTGCAGACGGCCGTGGACTTTGGCATTGGCGGCCCGTACGTGACCAGGCTCTTGGACGAAGCGGTCCAGTTCCGCGGCTATCCCACGGCGGTCCGCACCGACAACGGACCGGAGTTCACCAATCACGCTTTTTTGGATTGGTGCGAGAGCCACAAGATCCAGCACATCCTGATCCAACCAGAGCGCCCCATGCAGAACGGGTACATCGAGAGCTTCAACGGCAAGTTCCGGGACGAGTGCCTGAACGAGCACTGGTTTGAGACCCTGCCTCAGGCCCGCGAGATGATCCGGGCCTGGGTCCAGGACTACAACGAAGTGCGGCCCCACTCGAGTATTGGCCGCATGCCGCGAAGGCGCTTCGCGCGCCCGCATCGCCAGCAAGCTGGCAAAGCAGGCTCACATCAAAACCCAACTCCCAACGAAGTTACCCTGCAACCCCGGACTCTCTCTGAATAACCGGTATTGCAAGAGGGGGTAGGTCAATTCTTCATCTTCGCCACCGTGTCTTCCACCTGGGCCACCACGGCGCTCAGATCGAAGCGGGTCAACTGGCGGGCCTTGAGCACCTGCTCGCCCTGCACCCACACATCGCTCACGTGCTCGCGCGCGGCCACATAGACCAATTGGGCGTCGGCGTGATAGACGGGGCGGCACTCGGGGGCTGAGAGGTCCACCGCGATCACATCGGCCAGCTTGCCCACTTCCAGCGAACCCAGGTCGCGCTCGCGGCCCAGGGCCTTGGCGCCGCCCAGGGTCGCCATCTCCAGCGCACGGCGGGCATTCAACACTGTGGGCTGGCCGGTCGAGCCCTTGGCCAACAGGGCAGCCTGGCGGATCTCTTCGAACATGTCTTGGCGGTTGTTGCTGGCCGCGCCATCGGTACCCAGGGCCACATTGACCCCCGCCTTATCCAGGTCGGCCACGCGGGCGATGCCGCTGGCCAGCTTCAGGTTGGAGCTGGCGTTGTGGGCAATGTGCACCCGGTTCTTGGCCAGCATCCCGATCTCGTCGTCGGTCAGATGCACCATGTGCACGGCGATCATGCGTTCGTTCATCAAACCCAGTTTTTCCAGGCGCTCCAGCGGCCGCACGCCGAACTGTTTGAGGCCTCCGTCCACCTCGTCCTGGGTCTCGTGGATGTGGCAGTGGATGCGCATATCGTGCTGCTCGGCCATGTCGCGCAGCTTCACAAAGGTCTCGTCGCTGACCGTGTAGGGCGCATGCGGGCTGCTGGTGAACTGCAGCAGCTTTTCGCCCTTGAACTTCTGGTAGGCGGCCAGGCCCTTGGCGATGTAGTCGTCCGGCCCGCTGGCGTAGCCGGTGGGGAAGTCGATCACATTGATGGACACGGCCGCACGAATACCGGCCTGGAGCGCCGCTTCGGCCATGGCTTCGGGGAAGAAGTACATGTCGTTGAGCGTCGTCACCCCACCGCGCAGGGCCTCGGCGGCGCTGAAGAGCGAACCCAAGCGCGTCCATTCGTGGCTGACCCAGCGCTTTTCCAGCGGCCAGATGTGGTTGTTCAGCCAGTCCATCAGCCCCAGGTCATCGGCCACGCCGCGCAGCAGGCTCATGGCGCTGTGGGTGTGGCTGTTGATCAGGCCCGGCATCAGTACGTGCTCGGCCAGTTCGATGCGTTCGGCCTGCGGATGTGCGCTAAGCAGGTCGGCGCGGGCGCCCACGGCGGCGATGCGCTCGCCCTCGATCAACAGGGCCTGGCCCTCGAGCACGCCCTCACCGGGCTTCATGGACAGCAGCCAACGCGGCAGCAACAGGGTGGTCTTCATGGCGGTCTCCTTGTTCTTAGTAGGTGGTCCAGGCGCGCAGGCAAAGCTGGCTCAAGAGTTCATCGTCGGCGTCAATCGCCACCTCATGGTGGGGCAGCGCATCCCATTGCGGATCGCCTTGGCCCAAGCGTTGCCAGTCTTGCACGGTTTGGCCATGGGCCAAGCCGCCTTGCACCACACGGATGGGCCCGCGCCGCCAGTGAAAGGCCTGCGGCGCCAGCAAAGCGGCCACGGCGGTGGCGTCGTGCGCCACCAGGGCGGCACGACCATCCCGGGTGGCGTAATAGCCGGCATAGGGCTGCAAGGCCTGCCACAACAAGCGCGCGGCCGGCCCGGCTTGTCGCAGCGGCTCCAGGGCTTCGAGCGGCATGGCGACGCGCTGGGTCGCATCCAGGCCAATGACCCGCAGCGCCGGCCAATGGCAGGCAAAGACCTCGGACGCCGCCAGAGCGTCGTTGTAGATGTTGGCCTCGGCGCATACGGTGACATTGCCGCTGAAGCCATGCAGGCCGAAGGCCGCGCCCATCACCGTGAAGCTGGCCAGGCGCTGCGGCAACTCGGGGTCGGCACGCAGGGCCAGGGCCACATTGGTCAGCGGCCCCACCGCCACCAGATGCAGCGCGCCGGCATGGATGCGACTGGCTTGCAGCAGGGCCTCGACCCCACTCTCAGCCTGCGCAGCACAGGCGGCGGGCGGCAACAGGGCAGCACAACCGCCGAGGCCATCGTTGCCATGCACTTCGGTGGCATAGCGGGGCCGGCCCTGCAGCGGCGCCTCTGCGCCCGCATGAACAGGCAGGTCTGGGTGCCCCAGCAAGGTCAGCAGCCGCAGGGCATTGGCCGTGGTGGTTTCGACGCTGACATTGCCAAACACCGTGGACAGGCCCAGCAACTCGAACTCCGGCCGCGCAAGGATCAGGGCCAGCGCCAGGGCGTCGTCGACCCCAGGGTCGGTGTCAAACCAAAGCTTCATGCGTGCTGCTCCATCCAGGCATCCAACTCAGCGCGGCGCGGCATGGCGTCCTGCACGCCGGGATGACTCACGGCCCAGGCCGCCGCGGCCTGCGAAAACTGCAGCGCCACCTCCAGGGACTGACCTTCGCTCAGCGCGGTGACCAAGGCCCCGACCAAGGTATCGCCGGCTCCCACGGTGTCCACCGCCTGAACCTTGCGGGCGGATACGCGCAATTGCTGCTGGCCATCCACCCAGACCGCCCCTTCGGATCCCAGGGTCAGGAGCACCGCCAGCGGCCCCAGGGCCCGCAACGCCCGTGCCGCCTGGATCGGATCCGCCAGCGGTGCCCGCAAAAAGGCTTCGGCCTCGGTTTCATTCACAACCAGCACATCCACTCGGGGTAGCAGGGCCCTGCCCTCCTCGCGGAACGGTGCGGCATTGAGCAGGCTGCGCACTCCGCTCTGACGCGCCCGCTCCAGTGCGCGCTCGATCACGGGCAGCGGCAGCTCTTGCTGCAGCACCAGCCACTGAACGCCGTCCAGCTCCAGGGCATCCACCTGTTCCACGCTGACCCGGCCATTGGAGCCCGCCACGGTGACGATCTGGTTCTCGCCATCCTCGGCGCCCACCACAATCAGCGCCACACCCGGAGTCTCATCGGCCGGTTGCAGCACGGCCGAGACGTCGACGCCTTCGGCCCGCAGGCTCGCCACCATGGCCGCGCCGTTCTCTTGCTGGCCAATGCGGGCCGCCAGGGCCACCGCCGCGCCCAGGCGCGCCGCCGCCACCGCCTGATTGGCGCCCTTGCCCCCCAGACAGCTGCCAAAGCGCTGCCCGCGCAAGGTCTCACCCGGTTGCGGCAGGCGCGGTGCATGGACGATGAGATCGCGATTGACGCTCCCCAGCACAAGAATTGCAGGCTTCATAGGGCGCGAATTGTGCGTGCAGCCTGCGGCGATTTGCGCCAGCGCAAATGAAATGCGGACAGGGTCCGAGCCGATAGCCACAAGAGCAGAACGGGCTACAGAATCACGCAAAGGCAACCCCATGGGTCGCCCTGATCAGCGAGGCCGCCGCGAATGACTTCGATTGCGCTGTTCCCTTGGCATTCATCCTTTGACACGGGTCTGCCAGACATCGACAGCCAGCATCAACACCTGGCCGCTCTGATCAACCAATTGGCGGATGACTATGTTCATCAGCAGGGACGCGTGGACCTGCCTGCGGTCCTCGCCCAACTGAAAGCCTACGCGCTCGAACACTTCGATACTGAAGAGCGCATCTGGCGCTCCGCCCAGGGCGAACAGCCTTTTGACCAGGCCCATGAAGCCTCGCACCACGCGTTCGCACAGGACATCAAGGCCCTGAGCGACCAAAGTGGGAAGCGCCCGCCGGACGAACTGGGCAAGGAAGTTCTGATCTACCTGGTGCGCTGGCTCAGCGCCCACATCCTGGGCCAAGACCGCGAGTTGGCCGCCTGCGTGCTGGGCCTTCAATCGCCCGCAACCGGGCTGCCCGAACCCGAACGTCAAGCTCTGATTCGCATCATTCTCTCCATGGTGGAGGTGCTCTGCAGCCACTCGCTCAGTCTGGCCCAGCAGCTCGAGGCGCAGCGACAAGCCCAACGGGCGCTGGACGCCGCGCGCGAACAGCTGCAAAAGCAAGTGCGCTATCAACAGGCGGCGCTGGACAACTTCCCCTTCCTCGTCTGGATGAAAGACCTGGAGGGGCGTTTTCTGGCCACCAACCGCGCCTATGCGCAGGCCACGGGTCGGCAGGAGGCTCAGGAACTGGTGGGCAAGGGAGATGCCGAAGTCTGGCCCGAAGAAACTGCCCGACGCCATCGCAGCGAAGACTTGGCCGCACTCCGGGCTCAGCATCCCATCAGCCGGGAGCAGGCCCTGGACACCCCGGAGGGCCCCCAATGGTTCGAGACCTACCAAACCGCCGTCAGCCAGGGCAATGAGCTGCTGGGCACGGTCGGGTTTGCCCGCAACATCACCGATCGCCACACTGCTCAGCTGGCCTTGGCCGCCAGCGAGGCCAATTTCCGCAGCTTTTTCGACTGCATCGGCGACTTTCTATTCGTGGTGGATGCACAGGGCCTCATCCTGCGGGCCAACCTGGCCGTGACCCAACGCCTGGGCTACAGCGAGCAGGAGCTGCAGGGTCGCTCGGTGCTGTTCGTCCATCCACCCGAGCAGGCCGAGCAGGCCCAGAGCCTGTTCCTGCAACTGGCAGCCGGAGAGCGCGACCGCTGCGACATCCCCCTGTGCACGGCCCGGGGCGAACGCATAGAGGTGGAGACACGCGTGTCCCACGGCCAGTGGGATGGGCAGTACGCCTTGTTCTGCGTCAGCCGCGATGTGAGCGAGGCTCGCCGTCTGCAAGCCGAGCTGGAACGTGAATCGAGCGAACGTCGGCGCCTGCTGGATCAGGCCATCGAGCGCGAGTTCTTCTGGCAACAAAGCCAGACCGTGGGTCAGCTGGGGGGCTGGCGTGCCGACCCGCGGTCGGGCAGCCTGATGTGGACCGACGGCGTATACGACATCGTGGAGATGCCGCGCGACTTTCAGCCCGATTTGGCCGCAGGTTTGGACTGTTATCTGCCCGAGGCTCAGGCCACAGTGCGCCGCCATCTGGAGCAGGCCCAAGCCCACGGCACGCCCTTTCGCGTGCAGGTTCCGCTGCGGGGTGCGCGCAGCGCCACCGTGAAATGGGTGGAGCTGCGCGGCACCCCGCATCGCACCCCGCAAGGTGAAATTGATTACCTCATGGGGACCGTGCAGGACATCAGCCTGCAGCGCAATACCGAGTCCCAGTTGCGCGCCAGTCTGGCTTTCAACCATTCGCTGATCCACACCATGGTGGACGGCATTGCGGTTTGTCACGCCGTGCCGGCCGAGCCTTTCGTGGCCTTCTCGGTCTGGAACCCCGCGATGGAGGCACTCACCGGCTACTCGATGGAAGACATCAACCGCCTGGGTTGGTATCAGACGGTCTATATAGACCCTGAGATCCAACAAAAGGCACGCGCCCGCATGGACCGCATGCGCCAGGGCGACAACTTGGATCATGAGGAATGGGTCATCACCCGCAAGGACGGCGCACGGCGAACGGTGGAAATCACCACCAAGGTCGTACTCACGTCCGAGGGCGAGGTGCACGTCATGGCCGTGATGCGCGACATCAGCGAGCGACGCGCCATGGATCGCCAGTTGGCGGAGTCCGAGCTGCGCTTGCGCACCCTGATCGAGCAGTCGCCGATGGCCATCCAAATCGTGGCACCGGATGGCGCGGTCCGCCATGTCAATCAGGCTTGGGAGCGGCTCTGGGGCGTTCCCCTGGATGCCTTGGTCAACTACAACATGCTGGCCGACCAGCAACTCATCGACAAAGGCGTCATGCCGGCCATCCACTCCGCGTTTGAGGGACGGACTGTGGCGCCGCTGACGATGGAGTACGACCGCGCCGCCACCCCGCAAGTGGCCAGCCAGGGGGGCAAATTGCTGGTGCGCACCATCATCTACGCCTCACGCAACTCGGAGGGGGCGATCAACGAAGTGGTGCTGATGCAGGAGGACGTGACCGCCATCAAGCGAGCCGAACAGGAGTTGGAGCGCCACCGCCACCATCTGGAGGCGGTGGTGGCCGAACGCACCGCTGACCTGCGCGTGGCCAAGGAGGCCGCCGATGCAGCCAATGTGGCCAAGAGCGCGTTCTTGGCCAATATGAGCCACGAAATCCGCACGCCCCTGAACGCCATCATGGGCATGGCCCACATGATCCGGCGCGGCGGTCTGGCACCCCAACAGGCCGAGCAACTGGCCAAGCTGGTCGGCGCCAGTGAGCACTTGCTGGGCATCATCAACGCCATCCTGGAGCTCTCCAAGATCGAAGCGGGCAAGTTTTCACTCGAAGACATTCAGGTCCAACCCAGCGCCATCGTGGGGAATGTGCTCTCGATGGTGCAGGAGCGCGCCCATGCCAAGGGCCTGCGCCTGGAAAGCACGGTCCAATCCACGTCCCACCCGCTGCGAGGTGACCCCACTCGACTGCAACAGGCCCTGCTCAATTACGTGAGCAACGCCGTCAAGTTCACCGAGCAAGGTCGCGTTCAAATCGAAGTCCGCATCGAGGCCGAAGAAGAAGACGCCGTTCAACTCCGCTTCGAGGTCAAGGACAGCGGGGTTGGCATCGATCCGGCGGTCCTGCCCCGACTCTTTTCGGCATTCGAGCAAGCCGACAACAGCACCACGCGCAAGTACGGCGGCACCGGGCTGGGCCTGGCCATCACCCGCAAACTGGCTGAAATGATGGGGGGCAGTGCCGGCGCGAGCAGCCAGCCGGGTCAGGGCAGTTGCTTCTGGTTCACGGCCCGCCTCCCCAAGGGCCGCCACACCGACTCCGCACCGGCTGACGCCCTACCGATGGGGAAGGCCGAAGCCCTGTTGCGCCAACAGCATGCCGGGGCGCGCGTGTTGCTCGCCGAGGACGAGCCCATCAACTGCGAGATCACCGAAATGCTGCTGAGCGAAGTGGGCTTGCAGGTCGAGAGCGTGGAAGACGGCGCTCAGGCCCTGGCGCGTGCGACCTCTGAGCACTTCGACTTGATCCTGATGGACATGCAGATGCCAGTGATGGACGGAATCGAGGCCACCCGACGCATTCGTGCCCTGGCCCAGGGACGCGCGGTGCCAATCCTGGCCATGACCGCCAACGCCTTCGTAGAGGATCGCGCCCGCTGCTTGGAGGCCGGGATGTCCGACTTCATCTCCAAACCCGTCTACCCCGATCAGCTCTACGCCCTGCTGCTGCGCTGGCTGGGGACACCGGCTCAGAAATAAAAAGGGCCCTCGGGGTTCCGAGGGCCTTTCAGGACTCTCAGCGCCGGGTCGGCGCTGCAGGCAGAGTCGCTCAGCGCTGCGCGATGGGCTTCACGTTGCGCGAGCCGGCGCCCACGAAGAGCTGACGCGGACGGCCGATCTTGTACTCGGGGTCGCCGATCATCTCGTTGAGCTGGGCAATCCAGCCCACCGTGCGCGCCAGCGCGAAGATGGCGGTGAACAGCGGCACCGGGATGCCGATGGCGCGCTGCACGATGCCCGAGTAGAAGTCCACGTTCGGGTAGAGCTTGCGGGCGACGAAGTATTCGTCTTCCAGCGCGATCTTCTCGAGCTCCATGGCCAGCTTGAACATCGGGTCGTTCTGCAGACCCAGTTCGCCCAGCACCTCGTGGCAGGTTTCGCGCATCAGCTTGGCGCGCGGGTCGTAGTTCTTGTAGACCCGGTGGCCAAAGCCCATCAGCTTGACGCCGCTGTTCTTGTCCTTGACCTGCTTGATGAACTCGCCGATCTTGGCCACACCGCCCTGATTCTGGATGTCGCCCAGCATGTTCAGGCAGGCCTCGTTGGCGCCGCCGTGGGCCGGGCCCCAAAGGCAGGCCACGCCGGCGGCGATGGCTGCAAACGGGTTGGTGCCCGAGCTACCGCACAGGCGCACGGTCGAGGTCGAGGCGTTTTGCTCGTGGTCGGCGTGCAGCGTGAAGATGCGGTCCATCGCGCGCACCAGCACGTCGTTGGGCTTGTAGTCCTCGCAGGGCGTGGCAAACATCATGCGCATGAAGTTGCCGGCGTAGCTGAGGTCGTTCTTCGGGTAGATGTAGGGCTGGCCGACGGTGTACTTGTAGGCCATGGCCACCAGCGTGGGCATCTTGGCGATCAAACGGATCGCCGCGATCTCGCGGTGCTCGGGGTTATTGATGTCGGTGCTGTCGTGATAGAAGGCCGACAACGCACCCACCAGGCCCGTCATGACGGCCATCGGGTGCGCATCACGACGGAAGCCGCGCAGGAAGAACTGCATCTGCTCGTTGACCATTGTGTGGTGCATCACGCGGTACTCGAACTCTTCCTTCTGCGTGGCATTGGGCAGCTCGCCGTACAGCAGCAGATAGCAGGTCTCGAGGTAGTCGCAGTTCACGGCCAGCTGCTCGATGGGGTAGCCGCGATACAGCAGCTCGCCCTTGTCGCCATCGATGTAGGTGATGGTCGAGTTGCAGGAGGCGGTGGACAGGAAACCGGGGTCGTAAGTGAACTTGCCGGTCTGCGCGTACAGCTTGCGGATGTCGATCACATCCGGGCCGATCGAGCCCTTGTAGATCGGCAGCTCCATGCTGGGGCTGCCATCGCTGAAGGCCAGCGTGGCCTTGACGTCGGAGGGGGTCATCATGGGGTGGGCTCCAGGGTTAATCCGGGGAATTCTGGCGTTCAGGGGGCTCGCGCAGCAAGCCTATCAGCGCATGGATCTGCGGCTGATCAAGTTCGCCTTCGGGTTCGCGGCGGGCCAACAACAAATCGAGCAAATCGTTGTCGCTCAGATCCATCAATTGGTTCATCGCGGCGCCCTGCGCCACGGTGAGGCTCTCACCATGGCGCTCAAAAAAGCGCTGGATGAACAGGTCGTTCTCCAGCAGTCCGCGCCGGCAGCGCCAGTGCAACTTGGAGAGCGCGCGTTCGTCCAGCAGTGCGTCGCTCATCAGACAGCCCGACGCACCATGAGTTCTTTAATTTTCCCGATCGCTTTCGTGGGGTTCAGGCCCTTGGGGCAGACATCCACGCAGTTCATGATCGAGTGGCAGCGGAACAGACGGTAAGGATCTTCCAGGTTGTCCAGACGGGCGCTGGTGTCCTGGTCGCGGCTGTCGGCGATGAAGCGATAGGCCTGCAGCAGACCGGCCGGGCCGACGAACTTGTCCGGGTTCCACCAGAAGCTCGGGCAGGAGGTGCTGCAGGACGCGCACAAGATGCACTCGTACAGGCCGTCCAACTCTTCGCGCTCCTGGGGCGACTGCAGACGCTCCTTGTCGGGCGGCGGCGTGTCGTTCACCAAGTAGGGCTTGATGGAGTTGTACTGCTTGAAGAACTGCGTCATGTCGACGATCAGGTCGCGCACCACGGGCAGGCCGGGCAGCGGCTTCAAGGTGATCGTCTGCGGCAGCTGACGCATATTGGTCAGACAGGCCAGGCCGTTCTTGCCGTTGATGTTCATCGCGTCCGAGCCGCACACGCCTTCGCGGCAGCTGCGCCGGAAGGAGAGCGTCGGGTCGACCGACTTCAGCTTGACCAAGGCATCGAGCAGCATGCGCTCGGAGCCATCGAGTTCGATCTCGATGGTCTGCATGCGCGGCTTGGCGTCCTGGTCGGGGTCGTAGCGGTAGATGTGGAAAGTGCGCTTGTCGCTCATGTTCTTTTCCTTAGAAGGTACGCACCTTGGGCGGGACGGATTCGGCCGTCAGCGGCTTCAATTGCACCGGCTTGTAGTCCAGGCGCGAGCCTTCCGAGTACCACAGGGTGTGCTTCATCCAGTTCGCGTCGTCGCGGTTCGGGAAGTCGTTGTGCGCGTGGGCGCCACGGCTTTCCGGACGGGCGGCGGCCGAGACGATGGTGGCCTGCGCGGCCTCGATCAGGTTCTCAACCTCCAGGGCCTCGACGCGCGCGGTGTTGAACACCTTGCTCTTGTCCTTCAGACCGATGGACTTCACGCGTTCGCGGATCTCGGCCACCTTGCCCACGCCGGCTTCGAGCATGGCCTGGGTGCGGAACACGCCCGCATGGGCTTGCATGGCACTGCGCAGATCGTTCGCCACATCCTGGGCGTACTCGCCATGGGTGGCCGAGTCCAGACGCGCCAGGCGAGCCAGGGTCTTGTCGGCGGCATCCTTGGGCAGGGGCTTGTGCTCGCGGTTCTTCAGATTGAACTCGACGATGTGCTTGCCGGCCGCGCGGCCGAACACCAACAGGTCCAGCAGCGAGTTGGTACCCAGGCGGTTGGCGCCGTGCACCGACACGCAGGAGCACTCGCCCACCGCATACAGGCCGTTGATCACATCATTCGGGTTGCCGTTCTTCGGCACCACCACCTGGCCATTGATGTTGGTCGGGATGCCACCCATCTGGTAGTGGATGGTCGGCACCACGGGGATCGGCTCCTTCGTGATGTCGACGTTGGCAAAGTTGTGACCGATCTCGAACACCGAGGGCAGGCGCTTCAAGATGGTGTCCTTGCCCAGGTGGGTCATGTCCAGCAGCACATAGTCCTTGTTGGGACCGCAGCCGCGACCTTCCTTGATCTCCTGGTCCATGGAGCGCGAGACGAAGTCGCGCGGCGCCAGGTCTTTGAGCGTCGGGGCATAGCGCTCCATGAAGCGCTCGCCATTGGCGTTGCGCAGGATGGCGCCCTCGCCCCGGCAACCTTCGGTCAGCAGCACGCCCGCGCCGGCCACGCCGGTGGGGTGGAACTGCCAGAACTCCATGTCTTCCAGCGGGATGCCCGAACGCGCGGCCATGCCCAGGCCGTCGCCGGTGTTAATGAAGGCGTTGGTGCTGGCCTGGTAGATGCGGCCGGCGCCGCCGGTGGCCATCAACACGGTCTTGGCTTCCAGGATGTAGACCTCACCGGTCTCCATCTCCAGGGCGGTGACGCCCACGCAGTCGCCGTCGGCATCGCGAATCAGGTCCAGCGCCATCCATTCGACGAAGAACTGGGTGCGGGCCTTGACGTTCTGCTGATAGAGCGTGTGCAGCAGCGCGTGACCGGTGCGGTCGGCTGCCGCGCAGGCGCGCTGCACGGGTTTCTCGCCGTAATTGGCGGTGTGACCGCCGAAGGGGCGCTGGTAGATGGTGCCGTCCGGGTTGCGGTCAAACGGCATGCCGAAGTGCTCAAGCTCGTACACGACCTTGGGCGCCTCACGGCACATGAACTCGATGGCGTCCTGGTCACCCAGCCAGTCCGAGCCCTTGACGGTGTCGAAGAAGTGGTAGTGCCAGTTGTCCTCGCTCATATTGCCGAGCGAAGCCCCGATGCCACCCTGGGCGGCCACGGTGTGCGAACGGGTCGGGAAGACCTTGGACAACACGGCCACGTTCAGGCCGGCCATGGACAGTTGCAGCGAGGCGCGCATGCCGGAGCCGCCGGCACCGACGATGACAACGTCGAATTTGCGACGGGCGAGTTGAGACGATTGCATCGCTTAGAGCCTCCAGAGCACTTGAATTGCCCAGCCGGTGCAGGCCACCAGCCAGACCAGGGTGAACACATGCAGGGTCAGGCGCAGGCCGACCGGCTTCACATAGTCCATCCAGATGTCACGCACACCCACCCAGGCGTGATAAGCCAGGGACAGGATCAAAGTGAAGGTCAACACCTTCATCCACTGGGCCGAGAAAATGCCGGCCCAGCGGTCGTAGCCCAGTTCGCCAGGCATCAACAACTGCGCCACCAGGGCGATGGTGAATAGCGCCATCAAGGCGCCGGTGATGCGCTGGGCCAGCCAGTCACGCAAACCATAGTGAGCGCCCGAGACCAGACGCTTGTTGCCAAAGGTTGACATCTCGTTTCCTTAGAAAAGCCCGAACAGCTTGGCGCCCAGGAGGGCCGTGAGCGGCAGGCTCACCACAAACACAGCCACGGCGCTGGAGCGCCCCTGCTCCTTGCTGACGCTGTGCGTGACGTCCATCCACAAATGGCGCAAACCGGCGCAAAAGTGATGCAAGTAGGCCCAGATCAAACCCAGGCTGACCAGCTTGATGAACCAGCCCGGCACGAAGCCGATGCCGGCCACGAAGGCATTGGTGAACTCGCCGTAGCTGATTTCGCTGGTCAGGCTGGTATCAAAGAACCAGACCACCAGGGGCAGCAACAAGAACATCAGCAATCCGCTGATGCGATGCAGGATCGAGACCACGCCGGCAATGGGCAGGCGGTAGCTGGTCAAGTCCCGAAAGACATTGAGGTTGGTGTAGGTTGGGCGGGTTTTCGTATTCATTCGCAGGCCTTTGGGGTGTGGCGCGTCCGTAACCGGGCGTGCCTGGGGCTTGGACTCAAGGCGGCGGATTCTAGGCACCCTTGCCAACACCCCCCTGACATGGGCGCTTGATTCAAAACAGAAATCGGGGCCGAAATCCGTTGAAACCCTGCCCTAAACTCCCGCGCCAGCAACGATTCATCAACTCTCCCCCTCGGAGTCTCCCCATGAGCAAGAAGCCCGTTCGCGTCGCCGTCACCGGCGCCGCTGGTCAGATTGGTTACGCCCTGCTGTTCCGCATCGCCTCGGGCGAAATGCTGGGCAAGGACCAGCCCGTCATCCTGCAGCTGCTGGAAATCCCCGACGAGAAGGCCCAGAACGCGCTCAAGGGCGTGATGATGGAACTGGAAGACTGCGCCTTCCCGCTGCTGGCCGGTATGGAAGCCCATAGCGACCCGATGACCGCCTTCAAGGACACCGACTACGCGCTGCTCGTGGGCGCCCGTCCGCGCGGCCCCGGCATGGAGCGCGCCGACTTGCTGGCTGCTAACGCCCAGATCTTCACGGTGCAGGGCAAGGCCCTGAACGCTGTGGCCAGCCGCAATGTCAAGGTGCTGGTGGTGGGCAATCCGGCCAACACCAATGCCTACATCGCCATGAAGTCGGCCCCGGACCTGCCGGCCAAGAACTTCACCGCCATGCTGCGCCTGGACCACAACCGCGCCGCCAGCCAGATCGCTGCCAAGACCGGCAAGGCTGTGGGCTCAATCAAGAAGCTGGCCGTGTGGGGCAACCACTCGCCCACCATGTACGCCGACTACCGCTTCGCCACCATCGACGGCGCCGCAGTCAAAGACATGATCAACGACCAGGTCTGGAACAAGGACGTGTTCCTGCCCACGGTGGGCAAGCGCGGCGCGGCCATCATTGCCGCGCGCGGCCTCTCCAGCGCCGCCTCGGCCGCCAACGCCGCCATCGACCACATGCGCGACTGGGCCCTAGGCACCAACGGCGAGTGGGTCACCATGGGCATCCCCTCGATGGGCGACTACGACATCCCCAAGGAAGTCATGTACGGCTTCCCCGTCACCTGCGAGGGCGGCGAGTACAAGGTGGTGCAGGGCCTGGAAATTGATGCCTTCAGCCGCGAGTGCATGACCAAGACCCTGAACGAACTGCTGGAAGAGCAGAACGGCGTCAAGCACCTGCTGTAATTTGCACCTTGGCACAAAGGCCCGCCATGGCGGGCCTTTTTTACTGGCGTTGGGGCCTGCCTTGGCGGGCCTTTTTACTTCTGGACCCCCGATGCGAATTCACCCCCGCGATGCCCTGTTTGCCGGCGAGGCAGCCCCCATCAGCCTGCCCGTGGTCGACCACTACAGCGGCAGCGAAAAGCTGATGCGCAAGAGCCTGGCCCTGCAGGCCGCGCGCGGGCCGGTGTTTGATGTGACCTTGGACTGTGAGGACGGCGCTCAGGTCGGCGCCGAAGAAGCCCAGGTGCGCCTGGCGGCCGAACTGCTGGCCTCGCCGGACAACCGGTATGGCCGCGTCGGCGTGCGCGTGCACCCGGTCGATCACCCCGCTTTTGCGATGGAGCTGCAAATCTTGGCGGCCGCGCCGGTGGCGCCGGCCTACCTCATGCTGCCCAAGGTGGACTCGCGCGCCCAGTTGGACCGTGGCGCTGCATCTGTGCAGGCGGCCTGGGGGGCGCGCCCGGCCCCGCCGCTGCAGGCCTTGATCGAGACCCACGGGGGCTTGCGCGAGGTCGAGGCCATCGCCGCCCATCCGGCCCTGCAGTCCCTGTCCTTCGGTCTGATGGACTTTGTTTCCGGCCACCATGGCGCCATTCCGCGCACGGCCCTGAGCCTGCCGGGCCAGTTCGAGCATCCGCTGGTGGCGCGCGCCAAGCTGGCCATCGCCGCCGCCGCCCATGGCCATGGCAAGGTGCCCTCGCACTGTGTCGTCACCGAACTGAAGTCGCCCGCCAAATTGCAGGCCGCCGCCGAGCGCGCCGCGCGTGAGTTCGGCTACACGCGCATGTGGAGCATCCATCCGGATCAAATTCAACCCATCCTGGATGCCTTCGCCCCCAGTGCCGCCGAGGTGGACGAAGCCATCGAGGTGCTCGAAGTAGCCCAGGACACCCAATGGGGCCCCATCCGGCTGCGTGACCAACTGCACGACCGCGCCAGCTACCGCCTGTTCTGGAGCCTGTTGCAGCGCGCCCACCAAACCGGTCAAGCGCTGCCTGCCCAAGTGCGTGAACGCTTTTTCTCTTGAGGTGAACGGGCTTTGCCCGGCACCTCAATTCCCCGCGGGGGGCGGGCCAGGTCACCGGCATGGTCCTGGGGGCGTTTTGAACGCTACTGACTTCTGCTGACACCTCGCCGGCCTCCGCGCCGCGACAATGCAGCCTGATTCCCGCCTCTCTGCCCTGCCCCATGCGCACTTTGATCCTCGCCAGCCTGCTGCTGGCCGCCGCCCCCGCCCTGTTGGCTACTCCGGCACCCGCGCCGTCTGACAAGCCCACCCCCAAGGCTGCGGTCAAGAAGACGGCCAAGTCCAAGAAACCCGCCGCTCCGGCCCTGCCCACCGAGCCCGAGCACCTCGATGACGAGCGCATGGCCGTGGTGCCCCGCGTGCTGGTGGGCGAGTCGCGCTGTGAATTCGGACGCAGCGTGCGCGTGGAGCCCCATCCCAGCCTGAACGGCCGCTTTTTGCTGTCCATCGACAAGCAGCAGCACACCGTGACGCCGCAACCCACCACCACGGGCGTGATCCGCCTGGAAAACGCCCACTCGGGCCTGGTCTGGCTGCAGGTGCCCGTCAAATCCATGCTGATGAATGCCAAGGTCGGACAGCGCATGGCCGACAACTGCCTGCACACCGCGCAGGCTGCAGAACTCGCTGCCCAAGAGACCGCCGGCACCCCGGCAGCTGCGCAATAAAGCAGAACTCGTATATACTCGCGCGCTTTGCTAGCAAACCCGCCGTGTCGATTCGTCGGCCGTGGGGTGCGAAGGAAGGGCTGGGACCTCGGTCCGGACCCCAGAGCACCAGCCAGCCTGTACCCCCACCGCGAATACCGAGCGAACTTGGAAGGATTCCATTAATGACCACCATCCGCGTCAAAGAAAACGAGCCGTTCGACGTTGCCCTGCGTCGCTTCAAGCGCACCATTGAAAAGCTCGGTCTGCTGACCGACCTGCGCGCCCGCGAATTCTTTGAAAAGCCCACCGCCGAGCGCAAGCGCAAGAAGGCCGCCGCCGTCAAGCGCCACTACAAGCGCGTGCGCAGCATGCAGCTGCCCAAGCGCATGTTCTGATCGACTGATCAGAAAGCTCGCTGCCAGCTCCGCTGGCAAGCTGCAAAGACGGCCTGCGCCACCTGGTGTCGCGGGCCGTTTTGTTTTTCACCCCCCTCTTTCCCTGCATCGCCATGAGCCTCAAAGATCGCATCACCGAAGACATGAAGACCGCCATGCGCGCCAAGGACAGCGAGCGCCTGGGCGCCATCCGCATGCTGCTGGCCGCCGTCAAGCAAAAGGAAGTGGATGAACGCGTGGTCGTCGATGACGCCATGCTGATCGCCATCGTCGACAAGCTGATCAAGCAGCGCAAAGACTCCATCGCCCAGTTCACCGCCGCCGCGCGCCTGGACCTGGTGGAGCAAGAAGAGCGCGAACTCAAGGTGCTGCAGGTCTACCTGCCCGAGCGTCTCTCGACTGAGGCCGTGCAGGCCGAGGTGCAGGCCATCGTGGCCGAACTAGGTGCGGGCGCCAAGCTGGGTGCGGCTGATATGGGCCGGGTGATGGGGGCCGTCAAAGCCAAGTTGGCCGGCAAGGCCGACATGGGCATGGTCTCGGCCGCCGTCAAGCAAGCGCTGGCTTCGTGAACTCGCTACCACTGCGCCCGGTCGCCGCCGATGTGGCGGTGGCACCGCAACTCGGCCCCGAGCACATGGCCGAGTTGGCCCGAATGGGATTTCGCAGCGTGGTCAACAACCGGCCGGATCACGAACACGGCCCGGGTCAGCCCGAACACGCGGCGATCCAGGCCGCGGCCCAGGCCGCCGGGCTGGAATACCGCTTTCTGCCCGTCTCGGGGGGCTATCAGACGCCCGAGCAAATTGAGGCCATGGCCAAGCTGCTTGACGAGCTGCCGCGCCCCCTGCTGATGTTCTGCCGCTCGGGCGCGCGCTCGACGAATTTGTTTTTGCAGGCCTGCCAGTTCGATTGATCGGGAAAACCCAGGCTCATGCAGCCTGGATTGCCATGCGGCGACTCGTACAGTCCCGACCTCCCATCTGGAACACGCCCCTGCTCATGCGCTTGCTGCTGCGGCTCTGTCGCTTCATCGACACGCTGAATGACCGCTTGGCCGTGCTGGCCAAATGGGCGGTGCTGGCTTCTTGCGTCATCAGTGCCGGCAACGCGGCCGTGCGCTACGTCTTCAGCGTCAGCTCCAACGCCTATCTGGAAATCCAGTGGTACCTGTTTGCGGCCTGCGTGATGCTGGGCGCATCGCAGGTACTGCGCGTCAACGAGCACGTGCGTGTCGACCTCATTTATGGCCGCTGGTCCGGTCGTACCCAGGCCCACATCGATCTTTTTGGCCTGATCGTCTTCCTGCTGCCGGTGTGCGCCGCGATGCTTTGGTTCTCCGCGCCCCTGTTCTGGCAAATGCTGCAGTCGGGCGAGATGTCCAACAACGCCGGCGGACTGATCCGCTGGCCGGCCATGCTGTGCCTGCCACTCGGTTTCGGGCTGCTGTTCCTGCAGGGCCTGTCGGAGATCGTCAAACGCGTCGCCTGGCTGCGCGGGCTTTTTGAGGGCGACTTCCATTACGAGGCGCCCTTGCAATGAGCCGCGCAAACGCCGCATTCGCATCATGAGCATGGAGAACTTCGCCCCGCTGATGTTTGCGGGCCTGGTCATCATCTTGTTGCTGGGCTTCCCGGTCGCCTTTTCGCTGGCCGCTCTGGGACTGGGGTGCGGCTACTTCGCGGTCTGGATGGGCTGGTTCCCGGCCAGTTTCATGGGCAATCTGCCCATGAATGTGTTTGGCATCCTCTCCAACGACCTGCTGCTTGCCATCCCCTTCTTCACCCTGATGGGCAGCGTGCTGGAGAAATGCGGGTTGGCCGAGGACATGCTTGACTCGATGGGCCAGCTGTTTGGCGCAGTGCGTGGCGGTCTGGGCTATTCGGTCATTCTGGTGGGCTTCATTCTGGGCGCCGTCACCGGCACCGTGGCCGGGCAGGTGATTGCGATGGCGATGATTTCGCTACCAGTGATGATGCGCTGGAACTACGACATGCGCTATGCCACCGGCGTGCTGGCGGCCTCGGGCACCATCACCCAACTGGTGCCTCCTTCGCTGGTGCTGGTGGTGTTGGCCGACCAGCTCGGCAAGCCGGTGGGCGATATGTACAAGGGCGCCTGGGGCCCGGCCTTGCTGCAGGTGCTGCTCTTCCTGCTCTTTACCTTCCTGTACACGCGACTGCGGCCACAGGCCCTGCCCGGCATTCCCAAGGAAGGCAGGACCCTGAGCGGGCCTCGACTAGTTGTGAAATGCCTGCGCGGTATCGTGCCCTCGGCCGTGCTGATCTTCCTGGTCTTGGGTTCGATGGGCGGATTGCCGGGCATCAGCACGGCGGTGTGCACACCCACCGAGGCCGGGGCCATGGGAGCCATAGGCGCCTTTGCGCTGGCGGCCCTGCACCGCCGCCTGAACTGGCCGCTGCTGCGCGAGGCCATGCGCGGCACCATGCGCATCACGGCCATGGTGGTCTTCATCCTGATCGGTTCGCGCGTGTTCTCCCTGGTATTCCAAGGCGTGGACGGCGGGCGCTGGATCGAGCACCTGCTGCTCGATCTGCCCGGCGGTCAGGTGGGCTTCCTCATCCTGGTGAATGTTTTCATCTTCGTGCTGGCTTTCTTTCTCGATTTTTTCGAGATCGCCTTCATCATCATTCCCCTGCTCGCCCCGGTGGCCGAAAAACTCGGCATCGACCTGATCTGGTTCGGCGTGATGATCTGCGTGAACATGCAAACCAGCTTCATGCATCCGCCCTTTGGCTTCGCGCTGTTCTATCTGCGCGGCATCGCCGACAGCCTGTTCAAGAACGGCAGCCTGCCGCGCAAGGTGGAGTCGCGCGACATCTACCTGGGCGCCATCCCCTGGGTGCTGATGCAACTGATCCTGGTGGGCGTGGTGATCGCCTTCCCGCAGACGGTGACGAGCTTTCTGGACAAGCCCGAGGTGCTGAACTCGCAGCAGCTGGAGCGGGCCATGGATGAAATGGCCCCCAAGGATCAGGACTTCGACGCCGCCCCGATTGAGGAGCCAGCCGGGCCCTCCGAGCCCGCGTCCGCCAGCGGCGGCTGATCAACCCCGCAGGCGCTGCAGCAGCGCCTGCGCCTGGGGTTCGGCGCCCTGCAGCGCCCGCCCCTCCTGGGCCCGCAGCACCAGCTGGCGCAGCGCGGCCTCCTGCGGCAGGCTGGGACCAAAAAAGAGCACCTGCTCTCCTTGCGCCAACAGCAAGGTCGGAAAGGTCTCAATGTCCAGGTCACCCACCCGCTCGGCCTCGTCCTCGATGTCCACCCATTGCAGGCGCAGCCCTGCATCGGCTGCCGCCAGGCCTTCCAACGTGGGACGCACCTCGCGACAGGTGCCGCACCATTCGGCGCACAGGCAGTAGAGATCGAGAACGGCAGACATGTCGCTTCGCAGTGGAAAACAGGAGTCGCATCTTGCCGCAGGCACCCGGCCATGGCGCGGCGGATTGTTCCGCTGCACGCAACAGCCCATTGCCGCCTGGGTGATTTTTCTTTGGGGTCGCAATTCCTAGAGTTCGGTCCATGCCATCCCGGCAGACAACCCGAACCGAAAGGAACCCCATGAAAGCCGCCATCATCATCCTGTCCGACCCCAAGAACGGAGGCGAGGACGCCCTGGGCCGCATGTTCAACGGCCTGGCCGCCGCCTACGACTTCAAGCAGCGCGACATCCCGGTGTCGATCTACTTCCAAGGTGCGGGCACCCGCTGGCCCGGCGTGGTGGGCCAGCCCAGCCACCCGGTGCACGCCCTGTTCAAGGCCGTCGAGACCGAAATCGCCGGCGTGTCCTGCGGTTGCGCCGATGTGTTCGGCGCGCGTGAGGACGCCGTCAAGAGCGGCTTCGACCTGATCACCGACAACAGCGTGCCCGGCACCTCGGGCCTGCCCAGCCTGGGCAAGCTGGTGGCCGACGGCTTCACCGTCTTCACGTTCTGAGCGAGCTCATCATGGCCTTTGCTTTTCATGACGGAGAGCGCGCAGTGCAAGAGCGCGCCGGTGAATCCGCCGTTGCCGTGCGCAACGCCTCGGTGATCACCGACACGGTGATTGCCGGTGCGCGACCCTTCATCGAAAAGCAGGTCATGACCGCCGTGGCCGCACGAGCTGCGGACGGCCCCGGAAATGGCCAAATCTGGGCCTCGCTGTGGTTTGGTACTCCGGGCTTTCTCAAGAGCCCGGGGGGTCGCCACATCGAGGTGCACACCCCGGCCGCGCACCGCGACCCCAGCGATCCTGTATGGGCGCAAATGCACGAGGAAGCGCAGCTGGGCATGCTCTTCATCGAGATCAGTTCGCGCCGGCGCTACCGCGTGAACGGCCATGTGCAGGCCCTCGATGCCGCGCAAATGCAGCTCGCCATCGCCGAGGCCTACCCTAACTGCCCCAAATACATCCAGCGCCGACACCTGCGTGCGCTGGGCGATGTTCAGCCGCAGCCGGATGCACGCATCAGCCGGGGCACCGAGCTGAACGCCGATGCGCTCGCCCTGCTGGCCCAGGCCGACACCCTCTTCATCGCCAGCGGCGCCCCCGCCGGGCATCTGGACGCCTCGCACCGCGGCGGCCCCCCCGGCTTCGTGCAAGCCGTGAGCCCGACTCGGCTGCGCGTGCCCGACTACGGCGGCAACAGCCTCTTCAACACTCTGGGCAATCTGGCCCTGGACCCGGCCTGCGGTCTGGTGGTTCCGGACTTCAGTTCCGGCCGCCTGCTGCACCTGAGCGGCCGTGCCGAAGTGCTGTGGAACCAGCCCGATCCCCAGGGGCTCACAGGCGGGACCGGCCGCTTCTGGAAGTTCGAAGTGCGCGAATGGTTGCTGCGCGACCTGCCCGCCGCCATGGAGTGGGAATACCTGGACGCCTCGCCCTTCATCCCCGTCCCCAGTTCGCTCTCCACCATCGCATCATGAAACTGATGATCCAGGCCACCGTGGCCCATGGCGCCGATGTGCGCGAACTGCGCCTGCGTCATCCGGAAGGTGCCGCCCTGCCCGCTTGGCCGGCCGGCGCGCACCTGAAGCTACATCTGCCGCAAAGCGATGGCTATTCGCTCATCGGTATGCCCGGCGAGACCCAGGAGTACCGCATCGCGGTGCTCAAAGACGCCAAGTCGCGCGGCGGCTCGCGCCAGGTGCACGAGCAGCTCGCCGCCGGCCAGACCCTGGAAGTGGAAGGCCCCTTCAACAGCTTTCCGCTGAAGTTGGACGCGGGCCGCATCGTGCTGGTGGCTGGCGGCATCGGCATCACGCCCCTGCACGCGATGGCGCATGAACTCAACGCCCAAGGTCGCGACTTTGAGCTCCATTACCTGGCCCGTAGCGAGGACCGCCTGGTGCTGTTGGACGAGCTGCGCGCCCTGCCCCATGCGCAGATCCATCTGCACCTGGGCGCCGCACCGCCCGACCTGGCGGCGCTGCTCGGGCCCTACCGCCCCGGCCAGACCCTGCATGCCTGCGGCCCGGTGCCGCTGCTGAATGCCCTGCGCGAACACGGTGCAGCCCAGGGGTGGCCCGCTGCTGCGCTGCACTTTGAAAGCTTCGGCGCCCGCGTGGATGCCCAGGATCGGCCGCTCCGCGTGCACCTGGCGCAGTCCGGCATCAGCCTGGATGTGCCGCTGGGCACCAGCATCCTGGACGCCCTGATCCAGGCCGATCAATTCGTCGCCTTTGACTGCAAGCGCGGCGAGTGCGGCCAATGCTGGACCCCCGTGGTGGAAGGCGAGCCCGTGCACCGCGACGTCTGCCTGACCCCGGCGCAGCGCGCCGGCGGCCTGTGTACCTGCGTGGGCTGGGCCCGCAGCGCTGAACTCACACTGGACCTCTGAATGACCCGTGCTTTGGGAGCCGACCGCCTGCATCTGCTGACGGTCTTTGTGGCCGTGGTGGACGCCAACGGCTTTGCCGGTGCCGCGCGCAAGCTCAATATTTCGCCGCCCGCTGTCACCCGCGCCATCGCGGAGTTGGAGCGGCAACTGGGCGTGCGCCTGCTCACCCGCACCACTCGCGTGGTGCGCGTGACCGAGGTGGGCGCGCGCTATGTGGAGGACTGCCGCCGCATCCTGGCCAGCCTGTCCGAGGCCGACGCGGCGGTGAGCGGTCTGCACCGCGAACCCCGTGGCCGGCTCGTCATCACCGCCCCGGTGCTGCTGGGCGCGCAGTTCGTCACCGGCATCGTCAATGACTATCTGCAGCGCTACCCGCAGGTCAGCGCCACCTGTCTGTTCCTGGACCGGGCGGTCAATCTGATGGACGAGGGCGTGGACGTGGCGGTGCGCATCGGTGAACTGCCGGACTCCTCGATGCAAGCAGTGCGCGTGGGGCAGGTGCGCCGCATCATCTGTGCCGCGCCAATCTATCTGAAACAACGGGGCAGCCCGCAACGCCCGGAGGAGCTGAGCCAGCACAGTGTGGTCGCCGCCGCCGGCTCGCAGTCCACGGTGGAGTGGAAGCTGATCAAAGAAGACCAGGGCCAAACCGTGCCTCAGACCGTTCGACTTACCCCACGCCTGCTGACCACCACCAACGACTCGGCGCTGGCCAGCGCCCTCAATGGCCTGGGCCTGACACGCCTGCTGTCCTACCAGGTGCGGGAGCACCTGGAGAGCGGCGCACTGGTGGAGGTATTGCCCGACTACGCGCCGCCGCCGCTGCCCCTGCACCTGGTGCACCGCGAGGGGCGCTACGCCTCCAGCAAAGCGCGGGCGTTCCTGGATCTGGCCATAGAACGGCTGCGCGCCGAGCCGGCCCTGGCAGCCTGATCGGCCTCATTGGCCTGATCGCCCCGCGCCGCGGCTCTGGCGGCGCCTATCCCCCCCGAAATGCGATCGGCGAGAGCCCGGCCGCTTTGGGCATCGGCACCTTCACCTCTCGCACATCCCCATGCACAGAAGACAAATCGGTCCTGCCCTCTTTTTCCTGATCGCCTTCGGCATCCCCTGGGCCGGCTGGACGGTCTGGCGCGACCAAGGACTGCCCTTCTGGCTCACGCCCCTCGCGGTCAGCCTGGCGGCCTTCGTGGCTGCGGGTGTCGAGAGGGGGCCGGCAGGTTTGCGGCGCTTCGCCCTCAGGGTGCTGCGGATGCAAATTCCTCTCCCGGTGTGGGTCACGGCGCTGCTGCTGCCCTTGACGCTGGGCCTGAGCTTTCTGCTGACCCACGGCGTGTCGCTGGCGTTGCTGCAGCCACAGTTCGCGCCCAATTTAGGCGGAATGCTGGCCATGGGCCTGGTGACCGGACCCCTGGCAGAGGAATTCGGATGGCGCGGCTACTTGCAGAGCCGGTTGCTGGCATCCCAGCGGCCCATCACGGTGGCCGCGCTCGTCGGGCTCGTCTGGTGTACCTGGCATTGGCCGCTGTTTCACACCTCGGTATTCCAGTCTCTGCCGTCCACCTTGCACTTTGCAGCCTTCTGCATCACCTGGTCCGTCTTTCTGCTCTACCTCGTGGAGCACTCGGGCGGATCGGTATGGCCGGCGGTGCTGCTGCACGCCACCCTCAATTCGCACTCCAGCCTGCTGGGAATGCTGTTTCCTGGCTTGGACCGCGCCCTGCTTCCGGGGGGATCCCAGTCCACCTTCTTTTACGCAGGCGCAGCGGCCGCCTTCGTCCTGTGGAAGCGGCACTACTTCTTCGGTCGCCCGAAGAAGGTCTGACGACAGACTGCAGAACGCAGGGGATGAACAGAGGCCCGGGCCCCGCTGCCGAACCTAGAGTGGGGGGGTGTCCACTCGGCCTTGCCACGGCCCTTTTTCTCCCGTGCCCGATCTCATCAAGCCCACCCTATTCCGGCTCAAGCGCCCGCTCACTTGGGCCTACACCACGCTGTCCTTGCTCGGCCTGCCTGGCTGGGTCCAGGCGATGGAGCCAGAGCCGGGGCCCAAGCCCGCACCCACACAGGATTGGGCTGCCCTCACCCTGAAGGATGTCCAGTTCACCGCCCAGGCCCTGCGCGAGCGCCACGCCGGCGTGGTGGCCGGCAAGCTAGACGCCACCGCACCCATGGATCAGGAGCTGCCGCTGGCGCTTCAGGCTGCAGCGCAGGCCCGCAACGAGAACGACCACCGCCGCATCCTGCGGCGCCTGATCAGCGCCTTCTCTGACCCGCATACGGGGCTCTATCTGCAACCGGGTCAGCGCCGCTGGGCGGGCCTGATCGTGGACGCAGTGGGAGCCTCCGGCGCGGAGTTCCGCGTGGTGGCGACCGACAAGGACTGGCCTACGCCACTGCCGCAGGTGGGTGCGCGTGTGAAGGCCTGCGACGGACTGGGCTTTGGCAGCTACCTGCGCACCCAGGTCGCACCGCTGGTCGACACCGGGCCGGAGTACCCGAGCGCTTTCAGCGCCATGGCACGCCGCTCGATGTTCGACAGCGGCCTGGGCTGGGCGCCCAAGCAATGCAGCTTCGTGCACGCCGATGGCAGCGAGCAGGTGCTGGCGCTGACCCTGCGCGAGATCGGGGAGGGCAGCGAGCAAGTCAGTGAGGCCCGGCTGGAACTGGCGCGCAAGGGCTTGTTCGCACAGGCGCGCCCCGTGGGGCTGGAGCGCTTGAGCCCCACCCTGCACTGGGTGGGCATGCCGGACTACAACCCGGGCACGTCGAACGCCGCCTATGAACAGCTTTACAAGCAACTGACCCCACTGGCCGGCAAGCCCGGCTGGGTGGTGTTCGATCTGCGCGGCAATGGCGGCGGCAGCACCCAGCTGGGCAATCGCGCGCTCAAGGCCCTCTATGGCGAAGACTTCGGCGCCGCGCTGAACAAGCTGTCGTCCAACGGCAAGTGGATGGTGGCCCATCCCAGCACCGTGGCCCTGTATGAAAGCCTGCTGGACAAGCCCGAGCTCGCCAACGTCAAGAAGGAGATCGAACACGAACTCAAGGCCATGCGCGACGGCCTGGCACGGGGTGAGCGCCTGGTGGTCGCCAACGCGCCCAAGCGCCCAGAAGAAGTGGACGCACAACGGGCGGCGGTGCGCAAGCGCCCCGGCGGGCCGCGCATCGCGGCGGTGATCGACCGCGGCTGTTTCAGCTCCTGCATGGGAGTGCTGCTGCAGATGCAAGCCATCGCCGACACCGTGGTGCTGGGCGAGCCCACGATCGGCTACTCGCCCTATGGCGAAATCGGCGAGCACAAGCTGCCCAGCGGGCGCGGCTCGCTCTACCTGCCCTCGGCGCTGTTTGCAGCCCCCCAGGCCACGCGCGAGCCCTTCGTGCCGCAGATCCCCTACCCCGGCCGCATGGCCGACGACAAGGCGCTGATGGCCTGGGTAAAGACAACCCTGGAGCAGTTGGCTAAAGGTCCAGCACCAGCTCCGCGTCGATAGCCCGCGAGACGCACACGCACATCTGCGTCTGGCGCCCGGCCGGGCTCAGCACCGTGTCGCGGTGCTCTGGCCGGCCCGCCAGCACCTTGACGGCGCACTCGCCGCAGCTCCCGCCCCGGCAGCCCGAGGGCACGGCGACCCCGGCGTCTTCCAACGCCTCCAGCACCGATTGCAGGGGGCTGACTGCGACGCGCCGGCCACTGCGCTGCAGGGTCACCCCGATTGCACGCTCGCTCGCCAGCGCCGCCGATGCGCGAAAGCGCTCAAAGCGCAGACGCTCCGGCGCAATGCCCAGGCGCTGCGCCTCGCGCTGGGCCTCGTCGAGCAGGCGCTGCGGTCCGCAAAGGTAGAACAGCGCGTCGGCCGGCGCGTGTGCCAGCAGCTCGGCCAGGTTCAGGCGCTGGCCTTGGTCGGCGGCGTAAACGCGCAGGTCGGCACCGAACTCGCGCTCCAGTCGGTCCAGATAGGCACCCTCGCGGCGCGAGCGCAGCGCGTAATGCATGGCCACCGGGCGGCGCTGAGAACGCAGCCGTAGGGCCATGGCCTTGATGGGCGTGATGCCGATGCCGGCGGCCACCAGCACGGCCGGGCGTTCGTCGTCGTGCAGATTGAAATCATTGCCGGGCAGGCCGCAGTGCAGGCTCATCCCCAGCTGGTAGCTGCGGTGGATGGCCACGGATCCACCACTGCCGCCGTCCTCGCGCAGCACGGCAATCTCATAGGCATCGCGGCGCGCCGGGTTGGAGCTGATGGAGTAGCGCCGCGTGCTCAGCACGCCACTGTCCAGCCGCACCGGCACATCGATGTGCGAGCCGGCGCGCACGGCCGGCAGATCGGCGCCCTCGGGGTGCCGCAGCTCGTAGGCACGCACACGCGGGCTGAGCTCGCGCACACCGCTGATGCGCAGATGCAGCGGCCCCTGGCCCAGCGCCATCTCGGGCTCAGCCCTGCCGGCCTGGGCACGCAGGCGCTCCATCTCAGCGCGCAAGGGGCGCAGGGCCTCGTTGATTTCGCCCTCGGTAAAGCGCGGCGTGATGTGCTTGGGGCAGTTCCAATCAAAGGCCTCGACGGTGATCAGCACCACCCGCTCCACCGCCTGCGCCACGCCGGCAGGCCGCAGGCGCTCCGCCAGCGCCGGGTCGTCATCCACAAAGCGCACCCGGCCCAGGAGCTTGAGGCGGCGCTGCGCGGCGTAGTCCATCAAGAAGATCGACACGCGGTCATTGCCCTGCAGATTGCCTACGCTGATGTACTGGCGGTTGCCGCGCAGGTCGGCATAGGCCAGGGTCTTGGCGTCCAGCACCTTCAGGAAACCGGCCGGGCCGCCACGGAACTGCACATAGGGCCACCCCGTCTCACCCACCGTGGCCTGGTAGAAGCCATCGCGCGCGGCAATGAATTCGGCCTCCTTGTCGGTCAAGGCGTCGCGGCGGTCATCGGTCTCGTCCAGCGGCGCATAGGCCGCGCGGCTGCCCATGCGGCTTTGCATGGCGCGTACGCGTTCGGTGAAGGCAAGGTCGGAATAGGCGCGGCTCATCGGTGTCTCCTTGACTTGCACTGTGCCTGCAGCCACTCTCCAGCAGAAGCCCTGACGAGATCAAGACACTGCTGCGCCCAGCGGAACAATGACGCTAGGCCAGCACCACGCGGTTGCTGCCGGCGCGTTTGGCGGCATACATGGCGGCGTCGGCATGGCGGGCCAACTGGTTGGCGTCCGTCCCCTGCGCCGGGTAGAGCGCCACACCGATGCTGGCCGAGATGGACAGGGTCTTCCCCTCCAGCACGAAGGCGGCGTCCAGGGCCGCACGCATCTTTTCGGCCACCTTGGCCGCCTCGTCCGGCCCGGCTACCGGATGCAGCAGGGCCACAAATTCGTCACCGCCCACCCGGGCCACGGTGTCCGAGCCACGCAGCGCCTGGCGCAAACGCGCCGCCACCGCGCGCAGCAGGGCATCGCCCATTGCGTGGCCGAACTGGTCGTTGACCGGCTTGAATCGATCCAGATCGATGTAGACCAGGGCCAGGACCTCCTGGCGGCGCTGCGCCTGGCTCAGGGCCATCTGCAGGCGGTCGTCGAACAGGCTGCGGTTGGGCAACTCGGTCAGCGCGTCGTACTGCGCCAGGCGGCGCAGCCGGGCTTCGCGTTGGGTGCGCTCCAGCGCGCTGGCCATCTGGTCCGCCGCAAAGGCCAGCAGATGCTGGTCCGCCGCCCCATAGGCCGGGGCCGGCCCGTCGCGCTCCAGCACCAAGGCGCCGATCACCTGACTGCCCACACGCAGGGCGGCACCCAACCACTGCACGCCATCGAGCTGCCCGTACTGCGGCCCCTGCCCCTGCACCGCCAGGGCCAGGGATTGCGGCCGGCCACGCGGCCCGGGCGGTGCCCCGTCGAGCTCGCCGAGATAAACGCAGTCCAGCCCCGATGTGGCGCCGTCTTGCAGCGCCACATAAAAACGGTCCAAGGGCAACACGCCGCGCAGGATGCGCTCCACCTTGGGATAGAGCGCCGCCGAGGACTCACAGCCGTGCGCGCATGTCGACAGCCCATGCAGCGCCGCCTGCATCTGGGCGGCCAGCTTGCGTTCGGTGATGTCGCGAAACACCACGGTCACGCCATAGATGGATCCGGCCTCATTGCGCAGCGGAGCCGTGCGGTACTCGACCGGGAAGGAACTGCCGTCCTGGCGCCAGAACACATCGTCCAACACCTCACGGGGCTCGCCATCCTGCAGGGTCAGAAAAATGGGGCATTCCTCGACCGGGAACAGACGTCCATCACTGTGGTGGTGGTGAATGGCCGCATGGCCGTTCTTTCCCACCAGACAGTCATCGCACCAGCCCAACAGCCGCGTGGAGGCCGCGTTTTCCATCAGAACCCGACCTTGCAGATCGATGACATGAATGCCATCGCTCACCGACTGCAAGATGTGTTGCTGCAACGCCGGAAGATTGAGATCCATGCCGCCTCCTTCGGACTGCCCTCAGGAACGGGTCGGCAGCATCGGTGACTTGGACCACCACAGCGCATCGACCGACCAGGGCCCGGGTCCGCGCACGATGATCGTCAGCAACAGCGCACCCCAGAGTTGGTGTTGCACCAAGGCCGCCGCAGCCACCTCCTGCAAGCTGACCACCGCCACGATGTTGACCACCAACAAGCCCAAAGCCGGCAGGCGGTCCAACAAGCCCAGGAGCAACAGCGGCGGCAATAGCAGTTCACCCAGCGTGCCGCCCCAAGCCGCCCAGGTGGGCGACAGCAGCGGGACGCTGTACTCATTCTCGAACAGCAGCAAGGTGGTCTCCCAGTCGCGCAGCTTGGTCAGCCCGGCGGCGAAGAACACCCAGGCCACATGCCAGCGGGCCGCCAGCAGCAACGGCGCCTCCAGCCGGGCCAACCCGCCCAGACCCTGCAAAGCGCCGCGAACCCAGCGCTGGAACGCCAGCACGATCAGAGCCCCAGCTCGCTCAGGCTCGGATGGCCATCCGGCCGGCGGCCCAAGGGCCAGTGGAATTTGCGTTCCTCGGGCTTGATGGGCAGGTCATTGATCGAGGCATGACGCACCGCCATGAAGCCGTTGGCATCGAACTCCCAGTTCTCATTGCCATAGGCACGGAACCAGTTGCCGGCGTCATCGCGCCACTCATAGGCAAAGCGCACTGCGATGCGGTTGCCCTCATAGGCCCAGAGTTCCTTGATCAAGCGGTATTCATGTTCCTTGGCCCATTTGCGTTCCAGGAAAGCTTGGATGGCAGTACGGCCTTGGAAGATCTCGGCACGATTGCGCCAACGGCTCTCGGGCGTGTAGGCCAGCGCGACCTTCTTGGGGTCGCGGTTGTTCCAAGCGTCTTCGGCCGCGCGCACCTTTTTCTTGGCCGTTTCCAGTGTGAAGGGGGGCAACGGGGGGCGGGGAGCTTCGGGGGTCGTCATGGCAGCGGCAGGAAGAAGGACAGAGGGACTCAGCGCGAGCGCAGCAGTGGCGACAGAAGCAGCCACCAGCTCACGGCGGTTCAAATCAGGGTTCATCACAGATTCAGGGGCGCCACAGGCCGGACATGTCGACATGCCCGGGCAAGGCTTGAATGCGGGTCAGCCAGGCCCGCAACGCGGGATAGGAGCTCAAGTCGAGGTGTGCCTCAGGTGCCAGGGCCACATAGGGGTAGACGGCAAGGTCGGCCACGGTGGGTTGCGCGCCCGCCACCAACCAGGTCTGGTGGCTCAGCACACCCTCCAGCACGCCCAGCAGGGCCTGGCTGCGCGCCTGGGTGGCAGCCACATCGATGGCGCGGCTAAATTTGTGGTGCATGCGCAGCAGGGCCGGGCCATGCGCCACCTCGTTGGCGGCGGTGGACAGCCAAGCCACCACCTGCGCCATGCGCGCCGCATCCTGCGGCCACCAGGCGTCGCCGCCGTAGCGCTGGCCGAGGTAGGCCAGGATGGCCTGGCTGTCGCGAATCACCACCTCGCCATCGACCAGCACCGGCACCTGGCCCAGCGGGTTCAGCTTCAGGAACTCGGGCGATTTGTGCGCGCCGCCGCTGGGTACCTCGGCCTCATGCGGCAGGTTCAGCATCGAAAGCAGCAACCGCACCTTGTGGGCATTGCCGGAGAGGGGGAAGTGGTAGAGCTTCATGGCAGGCCTGGTGTTGGCAAGAGACCCGCCGCAGCGGGTCTCGGAACGGACTCAGATCACAGATCCTTCGGAGCCTTGGCCTTGATCTTGGGCCAGGTCATTTGGGCGTTCTTCACATTGCCCGGCACGTCTTCCAGCCACTTCTTCTGCACGTCCTTGTTGACGTTCAGGTGCAGCTTGCCGTCCACCAGCTTCCAGGCCGTCGGGTCACCGTCCAGCTTCTTTTCCAGGGCCACGCCCATGGCGCAGAAGCCACCGAAAGCCGGCACGTACTTGGCCGGGTTGGCCGTGAACATGTCGCGGTTGGCGGCGCTGCTGAAGTGGTAGGTGGCGCCTTCGTGCTTGGCCATGAAGTCGGCGCTGCCCTTGGTCGGGGCGCCGGCGGTGTGGTAGGCCACCACGTCATAGCCCTGCACCGCCACGCCCTTGGCGTCGACGTTTAGCGCGGCGGTGCTGTTCACGTCGTAGGCCAGCGCGGTGGTGGGCAAAACAGCCATCAGGCTGGCGCCGGAGATCAGGGTGGCCATCAGGGTCTGGCGCAGGGTGATTGCTTTCATGTGCGTGCTTCCTATCAAGTGGGCTCAAGGCCGGGGGTGAAAGTGAGGGACCGAGTGCTTCAGGGTTTGATTCGGTCCCTGCTGCCTCGTATCGCTGGGGTTCAGCGCATGGGTTGAACTGTGCGTTTTTGCGGTCGGGAGCGGAATCACCGCCAAGCCCAAGACACTCTTGCGTGGAGTGAAACGATGCGCCCTTCAGGGGGCCGGCATGAGCATCAAGTCCAAGGCCAGCGCACTGCGGGCCCCCATGGCCAGACCCGGGCTCTTGCCTGGGCTCGCACTCAGCAGCCCCGGCGTGCCCCGCACGCCCAACTGCTGCGCCAGCGCCAGATTGCGCTGCAAGGCGCCGACATCGCAGGCGGCTGGCGCACGCATCGGAGCCTGCCCCTTCAGCATCCAGGCCTCCCAGGCCTGTTGTGGCTGCGCCGAGCACCAGATGGCACCGGACTTGCGCACCGAGTCCTCGCCCAGCACCGGCATCAAGAACGTATGGATGCTGACGTCACGCAACTGGCGCAACTCCTGCTCCAGCCGCTTGCAGTGGGGACAGTTCGGGTCCGAAAACACCACCAGATGACGCAGCGGCTTGCCCTGCACGGTGTGTAACGCGTCGTTGAGTGGCAGTTGACGCAGCCAAGCGGGGAGCGACTGCCCATCGACCTGGGGCGGCGCGATGGGTTTGGCAAGTGTTGGAGCGGGGCCCACTCCGAGCCCCAGGCTGAGCAGAAGGGGCAGGGTTGAGAGCAGCAAGGCGCGAGGCGGCATGACGAAGTGGCGACCGCAGTCGCCCGAGTGATGAAGGAAGGTCACTCTGCGGCGCTGCGTCCCGCAGAGGAAGCATCACGCCCCTCAAGACTGCGTTACCGGAACCGGAATGCTGCCGCGCCGATGCCTGAGGCGGCCAGCCTGACTAGCCTGGCTAGCCTGGGTCGTGCGAGCCCGAAGGTTGCACCAAGACGCCATCCAGAGCGGCCAGGGCCAGAAGCCCCACGCGCTGCAAGGCCGGGGCCTTGGCGCCATCGCGAGCCTGAATCGCCATGCCCTGAATCACCGTCGCGAAGTAAGCGGCCAGACTGTTCAGGTCCGCCCCCTCTCTGAGCTCACCCGCGCCTTTTGCCCGCTTCAATCGCGCCAGCAAGGCGCCCTGTGCCTGCAAACGCCGCTCGCTCAAAGCCTGAAACACGGCTGCATGCTCGGGCGCGCCGTGCAGCCCCCCGCTGGCAAACATGCAGCCCAGGGCGTGATCCGGCGCAGCGTACTGGCGTGCCGCACCTCGCAGCATCTGCTCCAGGGCCTCGCGCAGAGGCAACTCTGCGGCGAGGGCCTCGGTGAAATAGCCCGAGTGCCGCTGCGCGTACAGATCCAGGCATTCGCGGTAGAGCGCCTCCTTGCTGCCAAAGGCCGCGTAGAGGCTGGGCGGCTTGATGCCCATGGCCTCACACAGGGTATTGGTCGAGACGCCCTCGAAGCCGTGACGCCAGAAGCGGTCCAGCGCCAGTTCGAGCGCCTGCTCGCGGTCGAAGGCACGGGGGCGGCCCACGCTGCGCTTGGGCGGTGCATTGGCTTCGTTCATTGCAATAGTGTATTGCTCGCTAAATATTAGGCAGACAGGTGCCAAAAACCTATTCTGTAGTGCCTTCTACTTTTTATAGACAAGCATGCACTCACAGAGCCAAGTCTGGCGCTCCACCCCAGGCGGCCCGGCCCGCCTGGTCCCGCAGACCCAAGCCTTGCCCACACTCGCCCCGAAGGAGGTGCTGCTGCGCATTCGTGCCGCCAGCCTGAACTACCGCGACCTGTTGCTGGCCGCCGATCCGCGGGATGGCCTCGTTCCGCTCTCCGACGCCAGCGCCGAGATCGCGGCGCTCGGAAGCGATGTGAGGGACTGGCAGGTGGGCGATCGCGTCAGCCCCAACTTCTTTCCCGCCTGGCGCAATGGCCGCTTCAGCCCCGCAGCGCTCAGCCAGCCCCTGGGGGGCAATGAGCGCGATGGCGTGCTGCGCGAGCATCTAGTGATCGAAGCCAGCGCCCTGGTGGCCGTGCCCGAGCATCTCAGCCATGCCGAAGCGGCCACCCTGCCCTGCGCCGCACTGACCGCCTGGCATGCGCTGTTCGAGCGCGGCCAACTCCAGGCGGGCGACACGGTGCTGGTGCAAGGCACCGGCGGCGTGGCCCTGTTCGGACTGCAGCTGGCGGTGGCGGCCGGCGCCCGCGTCATCGTCACCTCGTCGTCGGACGAGAAGCTGGAGCGCGCCCGGGCCCTGGGGGCTTGGGGCCTCATCAACTACCGCCGCACGCCCGACTGGGCCGCCGAAGCCCTGCGCCTGACCGAGGGCCTGGGCGTGGACCACATCCTGGAGCTGGGCGGCCCATCCACCTATGAGCAGTCCGTGCAGGCCATTGGCTTTGGCGGCCGCATTGCGCAGATCGGCGTGCTCAGCGGCTTCGAGGCCCAGCCCAATCTGCGGCCGCTGCAATTCAACAACGCCAGCGTGAATGGCATCTGCGTGGGTTCGGTGGCGCAGTTCCAGCGTATGAACGCCTTCATCAGCCAACACCAGATCCGCCCCGTCATCGACCAGTCCTTCGCCTTCGAGGACGCCGCCCAAGCCTTCGAAGCCCTGCGCGCCGCCCAGCACGTCGGCAAGTTGGTCATCACCCTTTGAACCTTCCCACGAGAGCCCCATGAACTTCACCCTCCACACCCCCACCCAAGCCCCCACCGCCGCCCTGGCCCTGCTGGAAGGCGTCCAGAAGGCCTACGGCTTTGTGCCCAATCTGATGGGCCAAATGGCCGAGGCCCCAGCCGCGCTGCAGGGCTATCTGGCGCTGGGGCAGGCCTTTGGCCAGAGCAGCCTGAGCGCCGTGGAACGACAGGTCGTCATGATGACCATCAACCGCCTGGCCGACTGTGGCTACTGCATGGCCGCCCACTGCGTGGTCGCGAGCATGGAAGGCATGCCTGCCGAAGTGCTGAGCGCCCTGCGCGCGGGCCGCGCCCTGCCCGACACCCGCCTGGACGCGCTGCGCCAGTTCACCGAGCGCATGCACAACAGCCGCGGCCATAGCAGCGCTCAGGACCTGGCCGCTCTGCTAACCGCCGGCTACAGCCGCCAGACCGCGCTCGAAGTCATCACGGGCGTGGGTCTGAAACTGATCTCCAACTACGCCGCGCACCTGATGCAGCCGCCGCTGGATGCTGCCTTCCAGGCGCAGGCCTGGTAAGGCCTGGGCCGTCGCAAGGGCCACCGCAGGTTGAGCCGCTCCATCAAATCAGGCTCGAGGCATACAGCGCGGCCTGCTTGGTAGGCTCCGGATCTGCAGCGCAGCGCCGCCCGCCTTGGGTCGGCGTTTTAGCGCAACACATGGATCAGCTTGCACACTCTTCTCCAGTTGCCCGAACAACCCAGCCCGGCAGGCGGGCGTGCCGCCATCCGTGGTCTAGCCCGGCAAACGCAGACCGCGCAGGGTCTTCAGGGACTGCTGCGGTCTGACTGGTCCGAGGGTTCTAAGCGCAGAGCGCACTTGCGCACTTGGACGGCGTGACCCCGCGCAACCCAGACCTCGGCGCCAACCCTGGCAGAGCCACGGATCGCCTGCGGGTTGACAGCGACACCGCGCCGGTGCGCGAGGTGATTCGCCATGGGGAGAAGGGCTGGCTCACGCCGGCTCTGCAGCCCAATGAACTGGCGGCGAGCCTGAGCGCCGCGCTGGCCCACCCCGGGCCGTGCAACTGGCGCTGCGCGACGGCGCGCGCGCCCGAGTGGGGAGTTTTTCGCGGGCTGCGGGCGCGCGCGCGTTTACGGGTCTGCTGCAGTCGGTGGATCTACGGGGGCACGGCGCCGACGAGAACAGTCGGCGCGCCGATGTTCCCGCCCGCCATTCAGGGCTATCGAAAACGACCAAGGAGTTTCGACCATGTTCGGCTTAGGGGTGTTTAAGAGGGCTGCGCGCCATCTCGAGGAGATGCCCGCGAGTGTTCGTGCCAGCAAAGTCAACGTGAACGGCTGCGGCCAGGGCGCCAGCCTAGCTTTGCCCCTCAACTGGATGCACACAGATTCCTCGAACGCAAGGAGCTTCCGTCATGGGGCCTAACAACACTATTCAAGCCCAAGGGCATGGCAGTTCTTTGCCCCGATGGGCGCCCGTCGTGCTTGGCCTGGCACTGCTCTTGAGCGCCTGCGGCAGCGGCGTATCCGTCAGCCAGGGCAACACCCCGCAGCAGCAACGCGCCATGGCGATGTGGCAGGAGCGCTGCAAGAAGTCGGGGGAGTTCATCCACAAGACCGTCGAGGGGGTGGAGGGGGTGTATCTCGTCAACGTGCGGACGCACAAGGACAACTTCAACCTCGGTGAGCAGCCGGCCGATCAATTCCGGCTGAGCGATCCCTACGGTCACGATCTAACGGACGAGGGTTACCTGATTTCATTTGCTAGAAACAGCAGGACTGGCGGACGGGACGAGCCGGTTGCCGAAGGCTGGCCGCCTCACAAGGGCTATCGATTCATCGAGGCCCACGATCCCAAGGACGGCAAGCTGTATCGCTTTACGGGCCGGGTGGATCAACCCTGGCTACGAGACAAGAGCTATGGCGAATGGGTGCGCGAGTTCGTGCTGGATCGCACTCCCCTCAAACAGCGCACCTTGCGCTACGGGGTGAAGTTTGAAGACATCTCCACCCGCGAAGAGCGCGAGCATTGGATCGCCGGCAGTTCGCTCAAGGTCATCGACCTGGAAACCGGTGAAGTGTTGGGCGAGCGCGTTGGTTACATGGTGGACTGGGCACAGGGAAGCCGCGCGGGCGCGCGCCAGCCTTGGACCTTTGCGGCAGACAACGCTTGCCCAGACTTTCGCCGCGACTTTCCTTCCTCGATCTATGGCAATCGACACAAGGCGGTATCACAAGCCCATCAAACCCAACGCTTTGTTGAAAAAGTACTCAAACCATTGAACTAAAGGGAGCCAACACCATGACACCACCCAGCATTGCTGACCTCTTGAAGTACGCCGACCTGCAGATGGCAGCGGAAGCCTTCCTTCTCGGCGATGGCGGCACGCCATATGCAGGAACGAAGCTGATCGAAGCCTTAAAGCGCGGCAACGACCACGCCAGCCGCTTCACCCAGGCTCAAGCCGAGCACTTCGAGAGGCATTGGGCAGTCGAAGCCCAGCAATCCAACACCCCCACCGGTTTCAGCGGCACGGTTTTCCGTTGCCATACCGACGCCCCCCTGACCGGCGCCAAAGCCGGCGAGGTGGTGATGTGTTTTCGGTCGACCGAGTTCGTGGACGACGCTGCGCGCGACAACGAATCCACCAATGTGCTGGAGATCAAAGAGACCGGTTTTGCCTGGGGCCAGCTGCGCGACATGGAGGCCTGGTACCAGCAGCTGATTCAAGACGGCAAGCTGGCGGAGGGGCAATTCAGCCTGACCGGCTACAGCCTGGGCGGCCACCTGGCCTCGGCCTTCAACGAGATGCACCCCACGGCCGCGAAGCAGGTGGTGACCTTCAATGGCGCGGGCATCGGGGCCGTGGACCCCACCAAGAAGCTGTCGACCCTGCTGACCCAGTTCAGCGATCTCACCAAGCCCAATGCAGATGGCAGTGCCAAGTTCAGCTTCAGCCACCCGGTGCTCAGTGCGATCTATGAGCGCACCCGGGCAGCGGGTTGTCTCATCAGCCAGGCCGACAAAAACACGTTGGCGGCATTCATCTTGGATGCACGGCGTGACGCCACGCCCGCATCCGATGTGGCCGAGGCCGAGTGGCTGCAGTTCGCGAACCAATCTGACGTGCTGCAGGGCCACACCAGCCCGTCCGCTGTGGCGAACTTGCAGAACCATGTGGGCAAGGATGTGCGGGTGTTCATCGAAGACCAGCCGCTTGATCGGGGCAATGTGGTGACGGCGGCGGTGGCGGAGTCCGTAGCAGTCAACGAACAGAGGTATGCGAATGCAGCCTGATCAAGAGACCCAAGCGGCCCCGGAGGGGGGGCGTTGGCGTGGCGTTGCATTTGTCTTGATGCTCCTGGTTGTCGCCGTTGCTACGTGCAAGGGGCCTTCCATGGCCCACAACTGGAAGGCCAAAAAGCAGCAAGAGCGCGCCATGGCGATGTGGCAGGAGCGCTGCAAGAAGTCGGGCGAGTTCATCCACAAGACCGTCGAGGGGGTGGAGGGGGTGTACCTCGTCAACGTGCGCACACACAAGGACAACTTCAACGTTGGTGAGCAGCCGGCCGATCAATTCCGGTTGAGTGATCCCTATGGCGACGATCTGGAGGACGAGGGCTACCTGATTTCGTTTGCTAGAAACAGCAGGACGGGGGGCCGAGACGAGCCGGTCGGCGAAGGCTGGCCGCCGCACAAGGGTTATCGATTCGTCGAGGCGCATGACCCCAAGGACGGCAAGCTGTATCGGTTTACGGGCCGTGTGGATCAACCCTGGCTACGAGACAAGAGCTATGGCGAATGGGTGCGCGAATTCGTCCTGGATCGCACCCCCCTCAACCAGCGCACCCTGCGCTATGGGGTGAAGTTCGAAGACATCTCCACCCGCGAAGAGCGCGAGCATTGGATCGCGGGAAGCTCGCTCAAGGTCATCGACCTGGAAACCGGTGAAGTGTTGGGCGAGCGCGTTGGTTACATGGTGGACTGGGCACAGGGCAGCCGAGCGGGCGCTCGCCAGCCTTGGACCTTTGCGGCAGACAACGCTTGCCCAGACTTTGACCGCGACTATCCCGCTTCGGTTCATAGCAATCGCCACAAGTCGCGGTCCCAAATGCGCCAAACCCAACGATTCGTTGAAAAAGTACTCAAACCATTGAACTAAAGGGAGCCAACACCATGACACCACCCAGCATTGCTGACCTCTTGAAGTACGCCGACCTGCAGATGGCTGCAGAAGCCTTTCTCCTTGGGAAGGACGACAAGCCGTACGCGGGCACTGATTTGATCAAAGCCCTGATGCGCGGCAACGACCACGCCAGCCGCTTCACCGAGGCCCAGGCCAAACGCTTTGATGAGTTCTGGGAAGTCGTGGCCCAGCAGCCCAACACCCACACCGGCTTCAGCGGCACGGTTTTCAAGTGCAAGAAGGACGACCCCCTGACCGGCGCCAAGGCGGACGATGTGGTGATGTGTTTTCGGTCGACGGAGTTTGTGGACGACTACGCTCGGGACAACGCCGCCACCAATGCGCTGGAAATCAGTGAGACCGGTTTCGCCTGGGGCCAGCGGGTTTGGGCCCATGAGATGCATCTCTTGCATCGGCAGTCTGGCCAGCGCAGCCGCCCCCACTGAACTCGCTCTAACGCACAGCCGCCCTACTTCGGCTCCGAGAGCGACTTGCAAAGCCTGGCCCCGGACCTTCCCCGCGCCGGAGGACCGGTGTGGATTCACCCCAAAACACAATTCCGCTCATGCCTGCGACTCCCTACTTCCACGTCGACGTATTCGGCACCCGCCCCCTGACCGGCAATGGCCTGGCGGTGTTTGTGCACACCGACGCCTGGTCGGCGCCGGCCATGCAGGCCCTGACGCAGGAGATGAAGCAGTTCGAGTCGATCTTCCTGTCCGAGATCGGCCCCCAAGGTGCCCGGGCGCGCGTCTTCACGGTGGAGGAGGAGTTGCCCTTTGCCGGACATCCGGTGCTGGGGGCGGCGGTGGTGCTTCACCGCCTGCTCAGCCCCGAGGCGGCGCAGGCCGAATGGGTGCTGCAGTTGCCCCTTGGGCCGCTGACGGTGCGCACGCAAAGAGCGGAAGCGCATCACCGGGCCGAAATGAACCAGGGCCGGGCGGCCATCGGCGAGGCGATTGATTCCAAGGTCCTGGGGCCCATCCTGGCGGCGCTGGGCCTTGGCCCGCAGGCCTTGGTGGCGGGCCTGGCCGCACGCGTGATGTCCACCGGCCTGCCCTATCTGGTGCTGCCGGTGCAGGCCCAGGCCCTGGACCAAGTGGCCTTCAGCGGCCAGAACCTGGAGCCATTGCTGGCCGTGCTGGGGGCCAAATTCGTCTTCCTGCTGGACCCCGTCGGGCGCGAGGTCCGCACCTGGGACAACCTGGGGCGGGTCGAGGATGTCGCCACCGGCAGCGCGGCCGGCCCGGCCGCGGCCTATCTGTGGCTGGCCGGGCTGGCGGAGCCGGACGCCCCCGTGCTGCTGGCCCAAGGCCGCTTTGCCGGGCGAGCCAGCCAGCTGCAAGTGCGCCGCGACCCGGCTGGCGATCTCTGGGTCAGCGGCGAGGTCTGGCCGATGGCCCAGGGGACGCTGGAGATCCCCGCGTCCGAACTGCAGGATTGAAGGATTCAGCGCGCCAGCGCGCGCTGCACCGCCGGACGCTCGCCAATCCGCTGCACCCAGGCCTGCACTGCCGTGTAGTCCTTCAGGTCCACCCCGGCGTAGGACGCCACGCGCAGCCAGCCAAAGTGGGCGATGTCGGCAATGGAAAACTCGTCACCCGCCAACCAGGGCGATTGCTGCAGACGGGTTTCCAGCACGGCGGTGAGGCGCCGACTTTCGTTCTGGTAGCGCTCGATGCCCACGGCGACTTTTTCGGGCTGGCGCATGAACCAGCCGGCCTGGCCGAACATCGGGCCCACGCCGCCGATCTGAAAGTACAGGTACTCGAAGGCGCGGATGCGCTCGCGCGGGTTCTTGGGCAGCAGGCCACCGAATTTCTCGGCCAGGTACTGCAGGATGGCGCCGGACTCGAACACCGAGATCGGCTCACAGTCGGGGCCGTCGGGATCCACGATGGCCGGGATGCGGCCGTTCGGGTTGATCTGCAGGAACTCGGGGCGCTTTTGTTCGTTGGTCGAGAGATTCACCGGGATCAGCCGGTAGGGCACGCCCAGCTCTTCGAGTGCAATGGGGATCTTGATGCCGTTGGGGGTGGGGGCGTAGTAGACGTCGATCATGTTCAAGGCTTTCGGGTTCATGCGCCAGGACCGCAGTCCAGGCAGCGTTCAATGGGCGGCGGGCCCATGCGCAGCGCGCGCTGCAGGTCACGCAGGGCGGTGCGCAGGCCCTCTTCGACCACCGGGTGATAGAAGGGGCTGTCCAGCATCTGCTGCACGGTGTCGCCGCGCTGCACGCTCCAGCTGAGCAGGTGGCCCAGATGCTCGGCGGCGGGGCCGATCATTTCGGCGCCCAACAGCCGGCCACTGTCCTTGTCTGCGTAGAGGTGCAGGCCGCCCTGGTTCTTGCGCATCACGCGGCTGCGGCCTTGGTCGGCAAAGCTGACACGGCCGGTCTCGAAGGCCACCCCGGCGCGCAGCAGCTCAGCATGGCTCTGGCCCGCCAGCATGATTTGCGGATCGGAAAACACCACGGCCAGCGGCGCACGGCGGGGGCGCACGCGCACATCGGGCCAGCGGCCGGCGTTGTCGCCGGCGATGCGACCTTCGTCGGCGGCCTCATGCAGCAGTTGCAGCTCGGCATTGGCGTCGCCAGCGATGAAGACGGGCTGCGAGCCCACCTGACCCGTGTGGCGGTCAAACAGCGGCACGCCCTGCGCGTCCAGCGGCAGGCCGCTGAGCTCCAGCCCCAGGCCTTGCAAGCGCGGGCGGCGGCCGGCGGCAGCCAGCACCCAGTCAAAGCGCTCCTCCTGGCCGGCCACGGTCAGCACCACCTCGTCGCCCTCGCGGCGCAAATCAGGCTGGGCCAGGCCCAGGTGCATGGGGATCTCGGCGCCCAGGATCTCGCGGCTCAGGGCCTGCAGTGCCGGGTCGGTCAGCGGCCCCACGCGCTGGCTACGGCCAATCAGCCGCACTCGCACACCCAACCGGTGCAGGGCTTGCGCCAACTCCAAGGCAATGACGCCGGCGCCCAGCACCAGCACGGCGCGCGGCAGTTCCTGCCAGTCAAACACTTCGTCGTTGCGGATCAGGCGGTCGCCCAGCACCTGCTGCCAGCGCGGCTCGATCACCGGCTCGGAGCCTGTAGCAATGACGATGCGCGCGGCGCGCACGCGGGTGGAGCGGCCACTCCCCTGATCCTGCACCTCCAGCACGCCGGGCGCCACAAAGCGGGCGTGGCCACGCAGCTTGTGCGCGGTCGGCCAGCCGTCAACCGACTCGGTGACGAAGCCGACAAAGCGATCGCGCTCGGCGCGCACGCGCTGCATCACGGCCCGGCCGTCGACCTGCACGCCCAGCACGTTCACACCAAAGCCCGGAGCGGCGGCCACGGCATGGGCGGCCTCGGCGGCGGCAATCAGCAGCTTGCTGGGCATGCAGCCCACCCGCGCGCAGGTGGTGCCGTAGGGGCCGCTTTCGATGGCGAGGACGCTTTCGGTGTGCTGGCGCGCACCGCGGTAGGCCCCCATGCCGGCCGTGCCGGTGCCAATGATGGCGACATCAACGCTCAGTTCTTGCATGGAGGGGTTCCATGTGGCAGGGGAAGGGACTGCAGCCAGGCGTCAGCCTCGGGCGGCAATTCGGTAAAGAAGGGGGCAGGCAGCATGATGCGGACTTCGCGGAAGAGATGCCCGCACTGTGGCGCGAAGACCCTGAACGGGGAATGCCCTTGCCGGCCAATGCACTGTTGCGCCGCAGGAAAGAATGCGCGGCCCACCACAATGCAGCCGCCTTGCTTCAGGAGCCCCTGTGGACCGTCTGCATCAGATTCAGGTTTTTGTTGCCGTGGTGGACGCCAATGGCTTTGCCGGTGCGGCGCGCAAGCTCAATCTGTCGCCACCGGCCGTCACCCGCGCCATCAACGAACTGGAAGCCAGCCTGGGCGCCCGGCTGCTGACCCGCACCACCCGGGTGGTGCGGGTGACCGAAGCCGGTGAGCGCTATGCGCAGGACTGTCGGCGCATCCTGGCCGATCTGAGCGAGGCCGACGAGTCGGTCACCGGCCTGCATGGCGCGCCCCGCGGATTGATCACGCTGACCGCCCCGGTGCTGTTCGGCTCGCTGGTGGTGACCCCCATCGTCACCGAGTACCTGAGCCTGAACCCGCAGGTGCAGGCCAATTGCTGGTTCCTGGACCGCGTGGTCAACATGATGGAAGAAGGCGTGGACGTGGCGGTGCGCATTGGCGAGTTGCCGGACTCCTCGCTGCAGGCCATCCGCGTCGGCAGCGTGCGCCGGGTCATCGTGGCCAGCCCCGATTACCTGAAGCGGCACGGCCGCCCACAACAACCGCAGGACCTGGCCGACCATGCCCTGATTGCCGCCATGGGCGTCACTCCGACCCCCGAGTGGAAGATGCACAGAGACGGCGAGACGCAGAGCGTGAAATTGCAGGCCCGCCTGAGCACCAGCAGCAATGAGGCCGCACTGCAGGCGGTGCGCAGTGGCTTTGGCATCACGCGCTTGCTGTCCTATCAGGTGGCGACCGACCTGGCCGAGGGCCGACTGGAGCGCCTGCTGGTGGATTGGGAGCCGCCTGCCCTGCCTGTGCATGTGCTGCACCGCGAGGGCCGCTATGCCTCGCAAAAGAGCCGCGGCTTCATCGATCTGGCCGTCTCACGCCTGCGCGCCCATCCGGCCATCCATGCCGAGTAAGTCACGGTTGCGCCGCAAACGCCACACAAAGCTAAAGACTCCATAAAGACCACCCCAAGCGCGCTGCGCCCGGTGGCAGGATGCGCGCCATGAAAATTTTGCTGGTGGAAGACGACCTCGATCTGGGCCAGGGCACCAGCCTGGCGCTGCAGCATGCCGGCCTGGATGTGTCCTGGGTGCGCAATCTGTCCAAGGCCCAGGCGCAGATGGACGCCCAGACCTTTGCCGCCATCGTGCTGGACCTGGGCCTGCCCGATGGCGACGGTCTGCTGTGGCTGCACAAGCTGCGCAGCCTGGGCCGCACCCTGCCGGTGTTGATCCTCTCGGCCCGCGACAGCCTGCCCGACCGCCTGCGCGGCCTGGACGGCGGCGCCGACGACTACCTGGTCAAGCCCTTTGCCTTGGACGAACTGCTGTCGCGCCTGCGGGCCCTGCTGCGGCGCAGCGGCGTGTTCCGTGCAGACGCCCTGGCCTGCCGGGGCCTGACCATGGACGCCGAGGCACGCCAGGCCGAGCTCGACGGCAAGCCGCTGACCCTCTCGCCCACCGAGTTCCAGCTGCTGCATGCGCTGCTGCGGCGCGTCGGTCGGGTGGTCACGCGCGCCCAACTGGAAGCCCTGGCCCTGGCCAATGCGGAGGTCAGCTCGCTGGACATGCACATGTCCAATCTGCGCCGCAAACTCGGACCGGGATGGCTGCGCACCGTGCGCGGCATCGGCTATGTGATTGACCTGGAGCCGCGCACTCACGACGCGGCCGCAGATTGAGCACCAAGCAGCCCCCCATTTGGCGCCGCGCCTGGTCGGCCTTGCGCCAACCCAGCCTGCTGATGCACCTGGTGCTGGTGCAAAGCGTCTTTTTTGGGCTGGTCTGGCTCGGCGTTGTGATCTACATCCTGCAGTCCAACGACAGCCAGGAGCCCGAGTACCTGACCTCGCCACAGCGGATGTTGGCCCTGCTGGCGTTGACGCGCAGCGCCGCCGACAACCCCGAGCGGGTCAAAGACCTGATCGAGGAATTCGACGCTTTTCAACGTGTCGAGGACTGGTACGCCGACGGTGACGAGGACCGCCTGATGCTGGTGCTGCGCCGCCACGGCAAGCTCATCTACACCAGCGACCCCAAAGCCGAGCGCCTGCCACTGGCACCAGCCGATCTGGCGGTGCACCACCAAGTCTTTGAAGGCATCCGCTGGGCCCAGCGGCACGGCCAGGACGGCACGACGGGCTACCAGATCCAACTGATCCGCAATGTGCAGCACGAGCACTTGCAGGCGCAGCTGCTGGCCCTGCTGCGCACCCTGCCCTGGGTGCTGCTCTTGGTGCCCATCTTGCTGGCGGCCAACTACTGGACCATTCGCCGCGCCCTGCGTCCGCTCAACCGCCTGGTCAGCGAACTGGACCAAAAGCCCTACCACGACCTCAGCGCCCTGCGTGCCCAACCGCCACAGCGCGAGCTCAAGTCCCTGAGCAGCGCGCTCAACGGCTGGTTGGAGCGTTTGCGTAGCAGCCAGCAGCGCGAGCGCCAGTTCGCCGCCAATGCCGCCCATGAGCTGCGAACCCCCTTGGCGGCCATCAGCGTCAACACCGAAGGCCTGGCGGAACTGGACCTGCCGGAACGCGCCTACCCCCTGCTGCAGGGCCTGGGCCGTGCGAGTGAGCGCGCCAACCGGCTGACCGAACAGCTACTCAGCAGCTTGCGCAACGAGTCGCTGGCCGGCGATGCCGCCCAGACCCAGTTGTTGGATCTGGCCGGCCTGCTGCAACTGCGTCTGGCCGACGTCAGCCTGCTGGCCGACCGCCGACACATCGAGCTCGAACTGCAGGCCCCGCCCAGTCTGAGCGTGCCGGGGCGCCAGGAGTTGCTGGAGGCGGTGATCGACAACCTGGTGACCAATGCCATCAAGTACAGCCCAGCGGGCCGTCGCGTCACGGTGAAGCTGAGCGCCAGCGACCATGAAGCCTGCCTGGAGGTGCTGGACCAAGGCCCGGGCATTCCGGCCGAGTGGCGCGAGCGGGTGTTGGAGCGTTTCCAGCGTCTGCCCGGCCAGAGTGGCGAGGGGGCCGGCCTGGGCCTGTCCATCGTGCACGGGGCGGTACTGGCGCTGCGCGGACGCATGACGCTCGAAGATGCGCGATCCGGGCCGGTCGATCAGGGCGAGACGCCGGGCTTGGCCGTACGGGTCTGGCTGCCGCTGTCGGCCTGATTCAATCAGCCAAGCTCAGTCCGAGTACTGCGCCGCAATGCGCTCGAACTCGGCCTCGGTGGCGTCAAAGGCGTCCACCACGGCCGGATCGAAATGGCTGCCGCGCCCGGCTCGCAGGATGGCCGCCGCCTGCGCATGCGTCATCGGGGCTTTGTAGCAACGCCGGCTGATCAGGGCGTCGTACACATCGGCCAGCGCCATCAGGCGCGCACCCAACGGAATGGCGGTTCCCCGCAGGCCCTCGGGGTAGCCGCTGCCATCCCACTTTTCCTGGTGCGAATAGGCGATCTCCTTGGCCACACGCAGGAAGGGCACAGGCCGCCCCAACTGGCGTTCCGCCGCCTCGATGGCGTCACGGCCCAGGCGGGCATGGGACTTCATGTGCTCAAACTCATCGTCCACAAAGGGGCCGGGCTTGAGCAGGATGTGGTCGGGGATGCCGACCTTGCCGATGTCGTGCAGGGGCGCTGATTTGTAGAGCAGATCGACCATGGTGTCGCTGAGCTCGGCGGCGTAGTCGGGGTGGCGCTGCAGGGCCAGGGCCAGCACCCGCACATAGTGCTGGGTGCGCCGGATGTGGTTGCCGGTGTCGTTGTCGCGGGTCTCCGCCAGCGAGGCCATGGCCAGGATGGTCACGTCCTGAATCGCCGCGAGTTCGGCGCTGCGGCGTGCCACCTCGGCCTCCAGATAGGCCGCCTTGTCGCGCAGGAAGTCGTGGCTGCGCTTGAGCAGCAGATGCGTGCGTACCCGGGCCAACACGATGGGCGGGCTGATGGGCTTGGTGATGTAGTCCACCGCACCGAGCGAAAAGCCCAACTCCTCATCCGCCACCTGGCTCTTGGCGGTCAAGAAAATGATGGGCAGCTCACGGGCCTCGGGCATGGCCTTGATGCGCCGGCACACCTCATAGCCATCGAGCTCGGGCATCATCACATCCAGCAAGATCAGGTCCGGCGGCTCCTCTTGCACGATGCGTAGCGCCTTCTCGCCATGGTTGGCCACGCGCACCCGGTAGTCCTGACGCAACAGCCCATGCATCAGGCTGAGGTTGTCCGGGGTGTCATCCACCACCAGCACGGTCGCTCGATCAAGCATCCCCCCTCCTCGGGGCCGCCTCCAGGGCAGCCTCCAGATTGACCGCCAGCACGGGCAATAAGGCCTCCAAGGTGGCCCGATGCGCGAGCAACTCGCTGTGCAGCGCCGCCAGCTCCAGGACCGCCACCAAGCTGCCGGCCCGCATCACCGGCAGCACCACCAGGGCTCGGGCCGAGCCCTCGTAAAGACCGGTGCGCAGGGTCCAGTACTGAGGCGGCGGAGCCTCCAACCACAACGCCTGCTGACTCTGGGCGCATTCGCCCACCAAACCCTGGCCCAGCTCGATCTGGTCCGGCACCTGCCCGCCGCCCCACTGCGCCAGCAAACGCAGTGACTGGCCGGGCGCAGACCGGTAAAGGCTGGCCTGGTGCACCGGCATCAAATCAGCCAGCCCCTCAAAGAAGCACTGGGCCAGCGCCCCCACCTCGCGGCTCTGCTGCAGCTTGGACCCCAGGCTCGCCACCTCGGTCTGCCAGCGGGCCCGCTGGGCCAGGAGTTCGGCGGTCTCGGCCTGCTGGGCCACCGCTGCCCGGCGTGCCGCTTCATGGCGCATGGCGCGCCATAACGCGAAGGCCAGCGCCGCCACGCCCACAAAAACCAAGGCCACCAAACCCAAGCTGAGCGGCGAATGCAGCGGCGTCTGGCGCAGCAACAGCAGCCGCCACGGCCCTTGCACATCGTTCCAGGCCAGTTCGGCCTCGGCACGCAGCCAGCCTGGCCCCAGCGGATCGGTCACCGCGGCCAGGCGCAGGCCTTGCAAGTCCGGCCGTGAGGCGGCAAACACCTCGCCGGCGGGTGAGACCAGCAAGGCCAGCTCGGCCGCCAATGCCAGGGTGCGATCCATCTGCGCAAGCGGCAGGCGCATCAGCAGAACGCCCTGGACGGCGGAGTAGTTGCCCGACTCGGCATAGATCGGTGCGGCCAGTTGCAGCTCACGCCCGCCCTCCCCGCGGCTGGCATAGACCGACTCCACCTGCTCGCGCGCCATCAGCACATGGGGCTGCTGGCGCCAGGTCTGCCCCAGGGCCTTGCGACCGGCGCCCTCGGCGGCGATATCCCATACGCCCACCACCATGCCCTGCTCATTGAGCACCCAGGCGGCATCGGCCTCGACGCTGCGCGCCAGGGTCTCCAGGGCCTCGCTGAGTCGTGCACCGGCCTCGGCCCGCAGGGCGGCCGGGGCGCGCGCCGCGCTTTGCACCGCGCCGTCCATCTGCCCCGCCAGCAGCATGGCGCCCATGGCACGGCCGGCCAATGTGCGCCCCAACAGGGCATCGGCCTCACGCTGTGTCTGCACACTCAAGTCGACCAGCGCCTGCCGCTGTTCGGCCGCTTGCAAACCCACGGCGGCGGCCCAGGCCGCCAGACCCGCCAACACCAAGATGGCGCTCACGGCCCCGATCGCGCCGGCACCTGAAAGCAATCGCTTCATGGGCCCAGCTCCCAGTCCTGCGCAGCCAGTCCCTGCTGCAAGGCACCCAGGGCGGCTTCGAAGTCATAGGCGCGCAGCGCACGCTCCAGCGCGCCCGCTCCGCTGCCCAGCACCTGACGCAACAGCCCCGCGTGCTCACTCCAGATTTGCTGCGCCTCCGCGTCGTCTTGGGCCATGCGTTGCCGCAACTGGCGCAGCCAGGGCCCGGCCTGCGCACGCAGAGCCGCCTTCTCTTCAGCCGACACTTCAAGCGTCGGCTCCAGGCTTGGAGTCGACGCGCCCAGGCCTGCGTCGATGGCCTGGCAACAGCGCGCCAAGAGCGATTCGGCGGCCTGCCACAGCGGCGCCGCGGGCGCCTGACCCTGGTGCAAGGTCTGTTCCAAGGTTTCAAGCATTTCAGGCAGCTGACGGGCGCCCACCGTGGCAGCCAGGCCTCGCAAGGTATGAACGCGGCGCTCCGCCGACGCAGAGTCACCCTCACTCAGCGCTTGCTGGGCCACAGCCAGGGCATCGCGCTGACCGGCTGCGAAGCGCAGCAACAGGTCGCGCAACCGCCCCTCGTCGCCGCCCACGCGGGCGCGCACCTCATCGAGCGCCAACCCATCCAGTTGCAGCCGCACAGGGGCCGGCAACCAACGCTGCAGCGCCTCCATGAGGGCGGTCGGATCGATGGGCTTGCTCAAGTGCTCGTTCATGCCCGCGTCCATACACAGCTCGCGGTCCTCGCTGCGCGCATTGGCCGTCATGGCCAGCACGGGCAGTTGCTGCCAGCGTGCATCGGTGCGCAGACGGCGCGTGGCCGTCAGGCCGTCCATCACCGGCATCTGCATGTCCATCAGCACCCAGTCCGGGCGTTCGCTGGCCTCCATCTCTTCCAGCACCCGCAGGGCCTGGGCGCCATCGCCGGCCACCCGCACCCGCACCCCCAGATCGGCCAACAGACCGCTGGCCACCTCCTGGTTCAGCTCGTTGTCCTCCACCAGCAGAGCCAGGCGGCCGCGCAGCTCGGGCGCACTCTCGCCGCCCACCGCCAAACGCGGTGGCGCCGGGCCGACGCCACCGGACAGCACCTGAATCAGCCCGTCAAAGAGCAGACTCGCGTTGACGGGTTTGAACAACAGCGCATCGACGCCCGCGCGCGCGGCCGCCTGGCTGAGCTCCTCCCGGCCATGCGCGCTGACCAGCAAGGTGCGCGGCGCCCGCGGCCGGCCACGCAGGCGTTCGGCCACGCTGGCGCCGTCCAGGCGGGGCATCTGCCAATCCAGCAAGGCGGCATCGAAGGGACGATCGGCACGCTCGGCGGCCTCGATGGTGGCCAGCGCCGCCTCGCCATCGGCCACGGCCTCCACCCTGAAGCCCATGCTCTGCAAAAGCTCCACCATGACGCGGCGGGCCGCCTCGTTGTCGTCGGCCACCAGCAGGCGCCGGCCGCGCAGATCGGGGCGCGGCGCCGGCAGCGGCAAGGCCCCGCCAAGACCCAGCCGGGCCGTGAACCAAAAGGTCGCGCCCTGCCCCGGCTGGCTTTGCACGCCGACCTCGCCGCCCATCAGCTGGGCCAGATTCTTGGAAATCGCCAGACCCAGCCCCGTCCCACCGAAGCGGCGCGTGGTCGAGGCGTCCGCCTGCTCAAAGCTTTGGAACAGCCGGGCCTGCTGCTCGGCACTCAGGCCCAGGCCGGTATCACGGACGGAAAAGCGCAGCAGCACGCTGTCGGGCCCAAGCTCCTGCACCCGCACATCAATTTCAATCTCGCCCTGCTCGGTGAACTTGACGGCGTTGTTGGCGTAATTGATCAGCACCTGCCCCAGACGCAGCGGATCACCCACCAGCGAGCGCGGCACATCGGGGGCGACATGGAAGATCAGCTCCAGGCCCTTGGCCTGGGCCTTTTCGGCCACCAGGGTGCTGAGGTTGTCCAGCACCTTTTCCAGATCAAACTCGATCCGCTCCACCTCCAGCCGACCGGCCTCGACCTTGGAGAAGTCCAGCACGTCATTGATGATGCCCAGGAGGTGCTGGGCCGACTGCTGGATCTTGCGCACATAGTCATGCTGCCGGGCATCCAGCTGGGTGCGCAGTGCCAAATGGCTCATGCCGATGATGGCGTTCATCGGCGTGCGGATCTCGTGGCTCATATTGGCCAGGAAGTCGCTCTTGGTGCGCGTGGCCTGCTCGGCCAGTTCCTTGGCCTGACGCAGGGCATCGGCGCTGGCCCGCTCAGGGGTCACATCGTCGATGGTCCAGACCACGCCTCGGGCGCGGTCTTGCAGGTCAATGGCCCGCCCACTCAAGCGCGCCCAGAACACATGACCATCCGCGCGCCGCAGCCGCTCCTCGGCATGCACGATCTCGCCCCGCCAGACCTTCTCATAGACCTGCCCCAGGCGTTCGAATCCCCCCTCGTCGGCATACCAGTGCTGAGTCGCCTTCCCCAGTAGCGCCCCAGACTCGGCGCCCAGCAGGACTTCAAGCTGGCGATTGCACTTCTGCACCACCCGTTCGTGAATCACCACGATGCCGCTGGACACCGACTCGAAGATGGCCTGCTGCTCGTCCAGCATCTGCTGTACCAGGGCCTCGCTGCGGCGCCGCTCGGAGATGTCCTCGACCATCCAGATGGCGGCCTGGCGCTGACCCGGCGCCGCCAGGCTCTTGACGGCCAACAGGGCCCAGAAGCGCTGGCCATCGGCCCGCGTGAGCTGCCACTCACGCTGCGCCGGCAGATCAGCTGCCAGATCGGTCTCGATTGCGGTGACAAAGCGGACGTGGTCCTTGGCAGAGGCAAAGGCCAGCGCCACGCTGGCGCCGCTCAGGCTCTCAGCCGCACGGCCCAGCAGCTGGCCCATCTGCGCATTGGCGCGCTGAATGCGGCCCTCCACCACATGCAGGATGCCCACCGGGGCGTTGTCAAAGATCGCGTTCTGGGCCGCCAGCAGGCCGGCGATGGACTCGCGCTGCGCCTGCAACTCGGCCGTCTGGGTGCTCAGCAAAGCGGCCTGCTCCTGCATGCGCTGGGCCTGGGCCTGGGTGGCCTCGAGCAGGCGCTCGGTCTTGATCCGGCGCTCCAAGGCCTCGATGGCGCTGGCCACCACCGGCAGCAAGGCATCCAGCAACTCGCGCTCGCGCGGCTGCAGCGGCGCAAAGCGCGCCAGCTCCAGCACCCCCAGCACGCGCTCACCACTGAGCACCGGCTGCGCCAGCAGCATGCGCGGTGCCGCCGCCCCCAGGCTGCTGCTGAGTTGCACATAGTCGGGCGCGACATCGGTCAACACGATGGCCTGTCGCTCCATCGCGGCCTGACCGACCAGACCCTCGCCCCAGACGAAGTGCTGCGCCAGTTGCTTGCGCTCGCTCAGCGCAAAGGAAGCCAGCAGCCGCAGGCGCCGGCGCTCCTCTTCATGCACATAGAACAGCCCATGACCCAGACTGAGCAGAGGTCCGAGTTGCGCCAGCAAGCGCCGGGCCAGTTCGGTCAGGCTGCCCAAGCCCTGCAGCTCGGCCGCCAGCCGGCCTTGTTCGCCCTTGATCCACTGCTGGTCGGCCAGGGCCTGCAGATGTTCGCGTTGCAGCGCCAACGCCTCAGTCAGCGCGCTCAGCCCCTGGACCTCGCCGCCCACCCCCAAAAGGGCGCGCAGCTGCTCTTGCAACCGCGCCAAAGGACGCAAAACCAAGCGCTGCTGCACCCGCCAAAACCACAGCAGGGCCGTGATCGCCTGCAGCATCAGCAGGCCCAGCAAGGCGATCTGAACGCCCCGCTGCAGGCGCTGCTCCTGCGCCTGGGCCTCGGCCTCCTGCTGCGCCAGCCGAGTGCGCCATTGCTGCAGCGCCTGCTGCAGCTCGGGATCGGCCGGCCGCGCGCCCGTGCGCTCGTCTTGCAGCGCCGCCCGCTGGGCCCAGCGCAGGCGCTGCGCCCGCTCGCCCAATTCCACCAAGGCTTGGCGGGCGCTCTTCTCGGGCGCCAGGGCCATCAGCAGGCCCAGTGCCCGTTCGCGCTCTTGGCGCGCATCGCGCTGATCGAAGTTCAGTAGCGCCTGGGGAGCGGCGGCTTGCACGATGTCCCGCTGCTGCTGCAGCGCCTGGTCCCACGAGGCCACAGCCTCCAGGGCCTGCTGCCGGGCCTGAGTGGCCACATCCCACTGCTGCTGCGTCCAGGCCCAGGCCAGCACAAGCACCACCTGCACCAGCAGGCTCGCGCCGAGCAAAAGGCTCAAGGCCCGATGCAGCCGCTCGGCCCGCACTCAGCCTCCCCTCATCAAGAGCAGGGCCGACTGGCCGGCCACCTGGACCCGGCAGGCACTCATTCGAGCCGCCAGCGCATGACCCTGGGCATGGGCCAGTTCCACCGTCCAGCCCTGCAACTGCGGCTGCTGGTGCAGCTGGCGCAACAACTCAACCTGACTCTCGGGCCGCATCCACAGGCTGAGCAGATTGCGGCTGGCCGCCAAATCAGGCGCCAGACCCAGCCATTGAGCCCAGGCCGCGGAGAGCGCCAGGGCGCGGCCGGACTCGGCATACAGCGCCATGGGCAGCGGTGCCTGGCGCACCAACATCAGGGCTGAGGTGTCTGACGCGGCCGCGTCAACCGCCCCCGCCGCAGCCGGACCGGCCTGAACCGGCTCAGCCCTCAGCGCGGCGGCATGTGATTGCAGCACCAAGGCCAGCAAGGGCTCCAGGTCCTTGAGCGCCTGCTGGTCCGCTGGTGTCAGCTTGCGCAGGCTGGCCAGCTCCAGCACCGCCAACACCTGTCCGGCCTGGCGGACTGGCCACAGCAGCAAGCTGCGAGGCGCCATCGCGCCCAGGCCCGAACGAATGCGCAGGCCGGCACTCGATGCTTCATCCAAGCATTGAGGGCGGGCGCTGAGCGCGCACTGCTGCAACAGGGCCAGCGCCTCCGAGGCGGGCAGCTCGGCCCCCTCGCCGCCCCAACGCGCCACAGCCCGCAGGCGTTGGGTGGGTGGGTCCCACAACGCGGCCAGCGCCGCGCCCAGCGCCAGGGGCCTCGCCAGATGGCTGAGCGTGAACTGCAAGGCGGCAGCTTCGTCCCGCGTTTGACTCAAGCCTTGCGCAAGGCTGGCCCAGTCGGAGGGCCCTAAGGACGGAATCAAGGGGGGGGCCTCCGCCATCGCTGCAGCAGCCTGAACCCGCCCTTTGCGCATCCCGCCAAGCCACCGGCAGCCCAGCATCACGCCCAGCAGCACAGCGCTGCCGGTCAGAAGCACCCAAATCCAGACCGAGGGGGAGGCGTCAAAGGGCATGTCGACTTGACTATAAGCAGACGCTGCGCTGACACCGGGCTTGCCATCTCGCGTTTTTGCCACAAGCACAGGCCCCAAGGCCGGAACCCCCGGATAAACGCGGTAACGTTGCGCCCGCCGTTTTTTCCTAGGACAACACCATGGCCAAAGCCAAGCCCGCTCGCGCTGCCGCGCACCCCTTTGCCAAGACCCAAGCCAGCTTCAAGACCGCGTCTGGCAAGGAAGGCCAGCTGTTTTCGCTGCCCAAGCTGGCCAAGCAGTTCCCGAACGTCAGCCGCATGCCCGTGAGCATGCGCATCGTGCTGGAGTCGGTGTTGCGCAATTGCGATGGCAAGAAGGTGACCGAAGAGCACGTGGCTCAGTTGGCCAACTGGAAGCCCACCGCCGCCCGCAACGACGAAATTCCCTTCGTGGTCGCCCGCGTGGTGCTGCAAGATTTCACCGGCGTGCCGCTGCTGGCCGACCTGGCCGCCATGCGCAATGTGGCCGCCAAGATGGGCAAGAACCCCAAGGCCATCGAGCCGCTGGTCCCGGTGGATCTGGTCGTCGACCACTCGGTCATGATCGACCACTTCGGCAACAAGAAGGCCCTGGACCTGAACATGAAGCTGGAGTTCGAGCGCAACCGCGAGCGCTACGAATTCATGAAGTGGGGCATGCAGGCCTTCGACACCTTCGGCGTCGTGCCCCCGGGCTTCGGCATCGTGCACCAGGTGAACCTGGAGTACCTGGCACGCGGCGTGCACAAGAACAAGGCCGGCGTGTACTACCCCGACAGCCTGGTGGGCACTGACAGCCACACCACCATGATCAACGGCATCGGCGTGGTCGGCTGGGGCGTGGGCGGCATCGAGGCCGAGGCCGGCATGCTGGGCCAGCCCGTGTACTTCCTGACCCCGGACGTGGTGGGCTTCGAGCTGACCGGCGCCCTGCGCGAGGGCGTGACCGCCACCGACCTGGTGCTGACCGTCACCGAGATCCTGCGCAAGCACAAGGTGGTGGGCAAGTTCGTCGAGTTCTTCGGCGAAGGCACCCGCACCCTGGCCCTGCCGGACCGCGCCACCATCGCCAACATGGCCCCCGAGTACGGCGCCACCATGGGCTTCTTCCCGGTCGACGAAAAAACCGTCGAGTACTTCAAGGGCACCGGCCGCACCAAGGCCGAGATTGAAGCCTTCGAGGCCTACTGGAAGGCGCAGAAGATGTTCGGCGTGCCCAAGGCCGGCGAGATCGACTACACCTCAGTCGTCAAACTGGACCTGAGCACCGTGGCCCCCAGCCTGGCCGGCCCCAAGCGCCCGCAGGACCGCATCGAGATCACCCACCTGTCGAGCAAGTTCGGTGAGCTGTTCAGCAAGCCGACCAGCGAGAACGGCTTCAACCAGCCGGCCGAAAAGCTGGGCCAGACTTTCAAGGCTGACAACGGCGTGGAAGTGAAGAACGGCGACGTGCTGATCGCCGCCATCACCTCCTGCACCAACACCAGCAACCCGGGCGTGCTGCTGGCCGCCGGTCTGCTGGCCAAAAAGGCCGTGGAAGCGGGCCTGAAGGTGCAGCCGCACATCAAGACCTCGCTGGCCCCCGGCTCGCGCATCGTCACCGAGTACCTGGAGAAGGCCGGCCTGCTGCCCTATCTGGAAAAGCTCGGCTTCAACGTCGCCGCCTATGGCTGCACGACCTGTATCGGCAATGCCGGTGACCTGACGCCGGAGCTGAACAAGGTCATCCAGGACAACGACCTCGTCTGCGCGGCCGTGCTGTCGGGCAACCGCAACTTCGAGGCCCGCATCCACCCGAACCTGAAGGCCAACTTCCTGGCCAGCCCGCCCCTGGTGGTGGCCTATGCCATCGCCGGCAATGTCACCAAGGACCTGATGACCCAGCCCGTGGGCAAGGGCAAGGGCGGCAAGGATGTCTACCTGGGCGACATTTGGCCGACCAGCGACGAGGTCTACAAGCTGATGAAGCACGCCATGAACGCCAAGGCGTTCAAGGAGAACTACGACAAGGTCAAGAACAAGCCCGGCAAGCTGTGGGACGCCATCAAGGGCGTCAAGGGCCAGGTCTACAACTGGCCCAAGAGCACCTACATCGCCGAGCCGCCCTTCTTTGGCGACTTCGAAATGGAGCCCAAGGCCGTCACCACCGGTGTGCAGGGCGCCAAGGTCATGGCCCTGTTCGGTGACTCCATCACCACCGACCACATCTCGCCCGCCGGCTCCTTCAAGGAGACCACGCCGGCCGGCAAGTTCCTGGTCGAGAACGGTGTGCAGAAGGCCGACTTCAACAGCTATGGCGCACGCCGCGGCAACCACGACGTGATGATGCGCGGCACCTTCGCCAACGTGCGCGTCAAGAACCTGATGTTGCCGGCCAAGGCCGACGGCTCGCGCGAAGAGGGTGGCTACACCCTCAAGGGTGGCAACAAAATGGCCATCTATGACGCCGCCATGCAGTACATCGCCGAGGGCACGCCCACCGTGATCTTCGCTGGCGAGGAGTACGGCACCGGCTCCAGCCGCGACTGGGCCGCCAAGGGCACGCAACTCTTGGGCATCAAGGCCGTGGTAGCCAAGAGCTTCGAGCGCATCCACCGCTCCAACCTGATCGGCATGGGCGTGCTGCCCCTGCAGTTCAAGGGCAGCGACAGCTGGGAGAGTCTGGGCCTGACGGGCACCGAGACCATCGACATCGAGCTGGCCAAGGAGATCAAGCCCCAGGGCGATGCCAAGCTGGTGATCACGCGCGCCGACGGCAGCAAGAAGGAAGTCAAGCTGACCCTGCGCATCGATACCGCCATCGAAGTGGATTACTACTTCCACGGCGGCATCCTGCCCTACGTGCTGCGTCAGCTGCTGGCCGCCTGATCCGGACCCGCAAACCATGCCAAGGGCGCCCCAGCGGGGCGCCCTTTTTCATGGCCGCAGCGTGGGCAAACGGGCCAACAGCTCAGCGAGCCGTTCACCACTGACGGGTTTGCTGAGAAAGTCATCCATGCCGGCGGCCAGGCACGCCCGGCGGTCTTCGGCAAAGGCGTTCGCCGTCAACGCCACGATGGGCGGCTGCACAAAGGGCGCAGGCAGCGCACGGATACGCCGGGTGGCCTCGATGCCATCCAGCTCGGGCATCTGGCAATCCATCAGCACCAGGTCAAAGGACTGTTGCTGCACCTCACGCAGCGCCTGGGCACCGTCGTCCACCAGCACCACCGTCGCCTGCAAGCGCTCCAGCAGCCGGGCGACCACCTTCTGATTGATGAGGTTGTCCTCGGCCACCAGCACCCGCAGGCCAGGACTGATGCTGGCTGCAGCGGGTTGCGGTGCCGCTGCGGGTTCCAGCCGCACCAGATTGAGGCGGAATTCAAAGCAACTGCCCTGCCCTTCGCGGCTGCTGACCTCGATGCGGCTGCCCATCAATTCGACGATGTGCTTGCAGATCACCAGGCCCAGGCCACTGCCGCCATAGCGGCGATGGGTGGAGGCCTCGGCCTGGCCAAAGCGCTCGAACAACTTGCCCAACGCCTCGGCCGACATGCCCACACCGGTGTCGGTGATGGCGATGTGCAACTCGACCTTTTCGGCCTGGACCGTGACGGCCCGCACCGATAAGCGCACCACCCCACCCTCGGTGAACTTATTGGCATTGCCCAGCAGATTGCTCAGCACTTGGCGCAGACGACTGGCGTCACCTGCGACCCAAAGAGAATCCAGCCCCTGAGCATCGAGCTCGAACTGATTGCGACGCGCCTGCGCCAGCGGTCTGAACAGTACGGCCACCTCGTCCATCAGACGAGCCGGCTCAAATGGCAGGACTTCCAGCTGCAGCCGCTCCTCCTCCACCTGGGCCAGATCGAGGATGTCGCTGAGCAGCTCATGCAGGGCCTTGCCGGCACTCTGAATGCCCTGCACAAAGCGCTTTTGGTCACTGAGCAGCGGGGTGTAGCTGAGCAGCTCGGCCATGCCCAGCACGCCATTGAGCGGGGTGCGGATCTCATGGCTCATGGTGGAAAGAAAGCGAGACTTGGCCTGACTGGCCGCCTCAGCCGCCAGCTTGGCCTGGGCCAGTTGGCTTTCGGCGCGGCGCTGCTCGGTCACGTCAAAGGCGATGCAGATGAAACGCTCGGGCTGGCCGTCCTCTCCCAGCACCGGGGTCATGGCATGGTGCAGGCACAGCTCCCGACCATCGGCTGCGCGCACCACCAGGTCATCGCGCCACACTCCGCGGCGCATCATGGTTTCAAACTGCAGTTGCTGCTGCGCCGCATCAGGCGGCTGGCACTGCACCTGGCTGCAGGGCTGGCCGATCAGGTCGCTGCGCGCATAGCCCAGCAGTTCGAAGAAACTCGGCGAGGCGTCCAGCAGCCGTCCGTCGAGGGCCAGATCCACCACCAGTGCGCCATTGCCAATGGCGCGGCGCTGGTCCTCCAGATCCTTGAGGGTCTGCTGCACCAAACCGGCGGTGCGATTGAAGCTGCTCAGCGCGGCCTGCAACTCGGCCGGCCCCTGCTCGGGCAGGCGCACTTCGCGCTCGCCCTCGCCGAATCGGCGCGTGGCCTCGTTCAGCGCCTTCAGGGGCCGCAGCCCCACTGCCACCAGACCATGAATGGCCAGGCCGTTGACGATCAACGCGAGCAGCAGAATTTGCCAGCCGGTGACGAATCCTGCCCACAGGTTTTCGTAAGCGGTGGCGGCACTGATCCTTACCTCCAAGCTGCCATAGCTGACGCCGCCCACCGACAAGGACAGCCGATCTGAGAGATCGTCCAGGCCCAACCACGCCACGAAGAATGCAGGAACAGCCTCACCCTCGGGGGGGCGCTGCGCCTGCAGTTCCATGCCCTGCGGCGCGCGCCAGCACAGTTTGAATACGTCGTCATCGCGCACCCGCTCATCCAGGATGCGCTGGATCAGCGTGAAGTCGCCCACCACGGCCTGATCCAACACCATGGATCCGACGGTGCGCAACTGGCTGTGCAGCCTCTCCTGCATCTCGTCGCGTGCCGTCAGGGCGCCGCGCCAGGTCAACGCCACCACCAGCAAGGCGCCGGTGAGAGCCAGGGCCAGGCTACTCGCAACCACCAAACGCAGCCGCAAGCTCCAGGCGGCGGGATGGAGGGGTGCGTTAGGCAATCTCATGGGGCTTTGGCTGCAGCTTGGCGATGGAACTGGCGCACGTTTTCGAACTCGGCATCGGTGGCGGCGACGAAGCGCACCGGCTTGTCCAGCTTCAAGGCCGCCGCCGCTGCGGCCAGGGCGGCGCGCCCGGCCTCATCCTGATCCAAACCGAGCAAGGCGGATTGCAACTGCGCCAAAGTCTGCGCCGACACCCGAGGATGCGCCATCAAGGGAATGTCCAGGTAGGGCTCCGAACGCCACAACACCCGATAGGCCAGGCCCTCGCGCGCGGCAAAGGCCGCCATCACCTTGGTATTGACGCCGGCTGCCACCACGGCCTTGGCGCGCAGCTGCCCCATCGCGCCCTCCTGATTGCCGGCAAAACTGGGCTTGACCTCGACCCCGGCGCGTCGCAGCGCCTCCATCGGCACGGCATAGCCCACAAAAGCCTCGGCCGACGGGAAGGCCACGGCCTGGCCCGCCAGTTCGCTCAGGCTCTTGATGGGGGAATCCTGCAGCACCACGAACTCGCCCGTGATGGGCTCGCCGGCCAAGCGCGCAAATACCCGCCATCCCAAGCGGACACGCTCGGGCGTGAACAAGTGGTTGGTATAGGCCAGGTCGTACTCACCAGCCACCGTGGCGGCCGTGGTCTCGGGCGCCGTCTTGGCCATGCGGAGCTCCACCGGCCGGCCGATGCGGCGCCCCAACTCCACCAAGATGGGGTTCCAGAAACTGGCGGTCAGTTGCGGGCTGCGCTGATTCAACACCCCCAGCGTCAGTCCCGGAGCAGGAGCGCTGGACTGGGCCTGCGCTTCCGAAAGGAGCGAGAGTCCCACAAGCCCCAAGCAAGCCAGACCCAAGCGACGCAACATGGCAGCCCCCATAAGCTGAGGGCCAGCATAGGTCAGCGCAGCCGGCCAGCGCCCTCCGCGCTATCCCCTAGGAGATCGGTTGCGCCCGCCAAGCCGCGCTCGCGCGCCAACTGCTCCAGCAGGCCCATGAAGGGCGCCAGCTTGGCGTCCACCGCCTCGCGCACCGTGTCCACCACGACCTGGGTGCCACGGTCAATCTCCAGATGCAGGGCATCACCCACCGCCTTGTCACCAAAGGTGGTCATGCGCAGAGTCTCGGGGATCAGCCAGACCTCGAACCAGCCCGATCCATCCGCCTGGCGCTCGGCCTCGGCCACGGTCAGGCTACAGCCATTGACCCCGATATAGCCTTTGGCAAAGACGTAGCGCATCCACGGCGAGTCAACCCCGATGCGCAGCACATGGTTGTTTTCCGGGCGACGAATCTGGCTGATGTGGGCGCGGGCATCAACATGACCCGACAGCGGATGGCCGCCGATTTCCGCCCCATCGCGGGCCGCTCGTTCCACATTCAGAGCACTACCGACTCGCAGCTGACCCAGCGTCGTGAGTGCCAAGGTCTGGCCCATCACGTCAAAGCAGGCGCGATTCGGCGCCGGCCGCTCGGTGACGCTCAAACAGACGCCATCGCAAGCCACACTGGCACCGATGGCCAAATCCGCGTCGAAATCGGCCGGCAGCTTCAGCGTCAAGCTGTGCAAGCCTGCGCGCGCTTCTATCGCCTCGACCGTGGCCACGCCTTGCACGATGCCGGTGAACATCAGCGGCCCTCCACCAAGGCCTGAAACTGCTCGGGCTTGAATCCGACGCTCAAGCGCCCGTCCTCCCATTCAACCACCGGCCGCTTGATGAGGCTGGGGTGCGTGGCCATCAGGGCCAGGGCGCCGGCCTCGTCGCTGGCCAAGCCTTGGGTCGCCGCGTCCAACTTGCGCCAGGTGGTGCCGGCACGGTTGAGCAGCAACTCCCAGCCACTCTGTGCCGCCCAGGCCTTGAGCTGTTGCACGCCGGGAGCCTGCTTCTTGAAATCGATGAACTCATGGGCAACGCCGGCCTGAGCCAGCCAGGCACGCGCCTTTTTCACCGTGTCGCAATTGGAAATGCCGTAAAGCCGCATAAAGGGAGTCGCCCAAGGAAACAATGCGGGCGTGATTGTGCGTCTACACCCCAACAGCCTGGCCTTCCCCGACCCGCGCGAGGCCCTGGGGCCCGAGAGCGAAGCCCCGGGGCTGCTCGCCGTTGGCGGCGACCTGCGTGCCGAGCGCTTGATCGAGGCTTACCGCCACGGTGTCTTCCCTTGGTACGGCCCGGGCCAACCCATTTTGTGGTGGTGTCTGCAGCCCCGCATGGTGCTCAAGACGGCCGACTTCAAGCTCCATCCCTCGCTGCGCAAGACGCTCAAGAAGACGCTGCGCAGCCCGGACCACGAACTGCGCGTCAATCACGATCCGGCGGCCGTCATTCGCGCCTGCGCAGAAACTGCACGGGCGGGGCAAGCCGGCACCTGGATCCTGCCCGAGATGCAGGACGCTTATATCGAACTGGCACGCCGGGGCGTGGTGCAGTCCTTCGAGACTTGGCATCAGGGCCAGCTGGTGGGCGGGCTCTACGGCCTGCGCCTGGGCCGGATGTTTTTTGGCGAGTCGATGTTTGCGCGGCAAAAAGACGCCTCCAAGCTGGCCCTGTGCCATCTGATCGCCCTGTGCCGACGCGACAGCATCCCCTGGATCGACTGCCAACAAAACACCCGCCATCTGGCCTCCCTGGGCGCGGCCGAAGTCGGTCTGACGGAATTTCTGCAGCATTTGCGCCAGACCGTGGACACCGAAGCCCCGCCGCCCTGGACCTATGATTCCCAGGCCTGGACCCACCTACTCGGCCCGTGACCCAACTTAAAGATCTGCCCTTCACCCAGGTGCAGTTCTATGCCACCGCCCCCTATGCCTGCAGCTATCTGAGCGGCCAGCAGGCGCGCTCGCTGGTGGCCACGCCGGGTCATCTGATCCATGCGGACGCGTACTCCCAGCTGGTGAGCCAGGGCTTCCGGCGCTCAGGGCTGTTCACCTATCGCCCCCAGTGCGGCAACTGCCAAGCCTGCGTGCCACTGCGCATCCCCGTCGCGCGCTTCACCCCCAATCGCAGCCAACGCAGGGCCTGGGCCCAGCACAGCGATTTGCAAGCGCGCGTGATGCGCCTGGGCTATAGCGCCGAACACTACGCGCTCTACCTGCGCTACCAGGCCGCCCGCCACAGCGGTGGCGGCATGGATCACGACAGCGTCGATCAATACACCCAGTTCCTGCTGCAAAGCCGGGTCAATTCCCGCCTGATTGAATTCCGCGACGAGGGTGTGCTCAAGATGGTGTCCATCCTGGACATGCTGAGCGACGGGCTATCCGCGGTCTACACCTTTTATGCGCCCGATGAGGGCTGCAGCTACGGCACCTACAACGTGCTGTGGCAGATCGAACAAGCGCGCCAGCTCAAGCTGGCCCATCTCTATCTGGGCTATTGGATTGAGCAGAGCCCCAAGATGGCCTACAAGGCCCGCTTTGATCCACACCAGGTCCTGGTGGACGGCCAATGGCAGGATGCCCGGCCGAAAAAACAAAACCCCGCCAGCTGAACGCTGCGGGGTCTGTCTTGGTGGGCGGTGCAGGGTTCGAACCTGCGACCCCTGCCGTGTGAAGGCAGTGCTCTACCGCTGAGCTAACCGCCCGGAATCTGATGGCATTGTGTTTTCTGGGTACCAGGAAAACCTGGTGGGCGGTGCAGGGTTCGAACCTGCGACCCCTGCCGTGTGAAGGCAGTGCTCTACCGCTGAGCTAACCGCCCCAGAAAACTGCTGCCGCCGAAGTCCGTGAACTTCGCCGTCTCCGGGAAAGCAAAAGATTATGCCATGGTTTTTGCAGCTTCCTGAGCTGCACGCCAAATTGTCTTGCCACCGCTCTCTTTGTCGAGTGCCTTAAGGGTCACTTCATGGGCGGCGATCTCAGCTTCGGTGGGCGCCACCCGCGGCAATGCGAGCGCAGAAAAATCAAAAGGCGCCAAGGGTTCTTCGCTGGATTGCGCGGCTTCGCCCCCTTCTGCGCCGAGCAGGCTGTGCTGGCCGCGCGTCAGGCGGACATAGACCTCGGCCAACAACTCAGCATCCAGCAAGGCGCCGTGGAAGGTGCGGCCGCTGTTGTCCACTTCCAGGCGGCGACACAGGGCATTGAGCGAATTGGCCTTCCCCGGGAACAACTCCTTGGCCAACTGCCAGGTATCCAGCACGCTGGCCACCACATCGGCCATCAGGGGCCGGCGCAGGCGCTTGAGCTCAGCGTTCATGAAACCGATGTCGAACGCCGCGTTGTGAATCACCACCTGGGCGCCGGCCAGGAAGTTCATCACCTCCTCGGCGACCTCGGCGAACTTGGGCTTGTCAGCCAAGAACTGGGCCGACAGACCATGGACGCGAAAGGCCTCTTCGGGCATGTCGCGCTCAGGGTTGATGTAGAGATGCAAATTGCGACCGGTGAGTTGCCGGTTGATCATCTCAACGCAACCAATCTCGACCAGTCGATCGCCCCCTTCGGCTTCCAGGCCCGTGGTTTCGGTATCGAAAAAGATCTGCCTCATCGCACCGCCTCCCGAGCCGGAGCGCGCCACCACAGCCAGGCGCCGGCCGCCACCATCAAGAGGCACAGGGTCTGCCCTTGGCTGATGAAGGACAGGCCGAAGTCAAAGTGATCGGGCTCGCGGAAGAACTCCATGAAGAAGCGAAAGCCGCCATAGCCCATCAGGAAAAAGGCGCTGACACGGCCGCGCGCACGCGGGTGGCGGGCATACCAGGCCAGCAGCACGAACAGCAGCAAGCCCTCGGTGAGGGACTGATAGATCTGTGAAGGATGACGCGCCACCCAATCCCCGGCCTGCGGAAACACCATGGCCCAGGGCAGATCGGCCGGCGCGGCGCGACCCCACAACTCGCCGTTGATGAAGTTGCCGATGCGGCCCACCATCAATCCCGTCGGCACGCCCGGGGCGATGAAATCGGTGACATCCAGGAAATGCCGCCCCTGCGCCCGGGCATAGAGCGCCATGGCCACGATCACACCCAGCAGGCCGCCGTGGAAAGACATGCCGCCCTTCCAAACCTGCAGAATCTCCAGCGGGTGATTCAGGTAATACAGCGGCTCATAGAACAGCACCTGGCCCAGACGCCCGCCCAGCACCACGCCCAGCACGCCATAGAACAACAAGTCATCGAGCTGCGTCGGCGCCCAGCCTGAACCCGCCGGCGTGGCCATGCGGCGGCGCATCAGGAAGAAGAACATCCCGAAGGCCAGCAAATACATCAGGCCATACCAATGGATGGCCAAAGGCCCCAGGCGCAGGGCCACAGGGTCGAACTGCGGATGAACCCACATGGACGGCACCGAAAGAAGCAAAGGGCCGGGAGTTTAGGGCGCCGCCGCCAACTGCTTGAGGCGGCGCTGCGCGTCCTCCAGGTTCTTGGGCGTGGCCTGCCGGTGCTGCAGCGCACGCTGCAAGTTTTCCCGGGCCGCGGCGGTGGCGCCCAAATCCTGATGCGCAATGCCGATGCGCAGCGCCAGCGGCAAGGCCGCGGCCCCTTCCAAAGCCTGCGCACGCTCGTAGTGCGCAATGGCCTGCGCGTGCGCGCCTGCGTCGGCGGCCACACGACCCAATAGGTAGGCCGGCATGGCCTGCTGCGGATACTGGCGCGCCAGCCGCTCCAACAGCGCTTGAGCCGCCTGGTGCTGGTTGTTCTTCATCCACTGGCGTGAGTAGCCATTCCAAGCTTCCATCAAAAGGCCCTGCAGCACCGGTGACTCCACCGAGCCCAGGCTTGCAAGCTCGCGCTCCACCACGCTCCACTGCTTGTCCTTGGATGCAAGATTCGCCCGCAACAGCGTGGCCAACACCGGCTGGGAGTCGCGCACCTCGCGCTCCAGCTCACGGGCACGATCCACACTGCCGCCCAAAGGCATCAGCAGCAGGAGTTGCTGCAGCGCGTGACGTGCTTCGGCCAATTGCGGATCCAAGGCCAGCACCTGCTCCAAGGCAGAACGCAATGGCCGCAACAAGCGCAAGCCACTCATCCACCCCCCCTGCAAGGCCTGCACACCCAACACCCGAGCCTGGGCGTAATGACAGGCCGCCGCCTCAGGGTACTGGCGCACGCACTCTTGCGCGGCTGTCTCGGCCCGGCGAAGCGCCGCTGCGTCATTGCTCAGGGCCTGCGCCAGGCCTTGCCCCGCCAAGGCCTCGGCGCCCTGCCCCTTGCGAGCCTGCAGCAGCAGAGCGTCAAGCCGATCCTGTTCATAGGCTTGCTGCAGCACGGGGTCACGGAACAGGCTGGCCTGCGCCGGCAGGCTCAAGCACATCAGCAAGCACTTCAGCAAGAAGCAGGTCCAGCGAGTCATGGGGCGCATTCAATCATTCTCGAGCCCGCCAACGAAACGACGCTCACGCGGTTGACCGCTCAGAGCAAGGCCAAGAACTCTCTCAGCACCGGCCCAGCGGGCTCACGCCAAATCAGCTGGGTCTGGCACCGCGGCGCCCCGCGCGGCGCGGGACGATAGACGACCCCGGCACGCTGCAGGGCCTGCATCGACGCGGGCACCCAGGCCAGGCCAAAGTCGGCCGACACCAAATGGATCAAGGTGGCCATCTGCACCGCGCGCTGGGTTGGCTGGACGGCATGGCCATGCTGCCGGTAGAAGTCCAAGACCGCATCGTGCAGGGCCGGTGCAATTTCGCGCGGGAACAGCACCAACGGCTGGCGCAGCAATTCCGCCAGCGTCGGTCGCTCACCAAGGCGCTGAGCCGATGCTTCGGACAAGGCCAGCACCAGGGGCTCGGCACCCACACACTGACAGCGCACGCCCGGCGTCTCCACCCCTTCAGGCTGGAGCACCAAGCCCAGGTCCAGTTCGCCGCGCCCCAGTGCCTCAAGCTGCACATCCAATGTGGCCTCGCGCAGCACCAACTCCACCAGCGGATGCCGGTCGCGGAAGCGGCGTAACCAGCGCGGCAGTTCGCCAAAGCCAGCCGGCGACACCAGCCCCACCCGAAGCCGCCCATGCTGACCGCGCGCGGCCCGCTGCACCAGGGCGCCCAAGGCCTGCCCTTGGCGCAGCCATTCGGCCAGGGGCTCGCGCAGTGCCTGACCGGCGGCGCTCAGGCGCACACGGCGGCTGGTGCGCTCCAAGAGCTGGGTGCCCAGCCCCGCTTCCAGCGCGCGCAATTGCTTGGAGAGCTGCGGCTGACGCAAGCCCAAACGCTCAGCCGCGCGTCCGAAGTGAAGTTCTTCGGCCAAGACCAAGAAGGAGCGCGCCTGCGCAGGATCTATTGATTCCATTTTGGAATCCATTCTCCTCCAAACTGCAGCTTGATCGAATCAATCAGGCTGTCGATACTTTGCCACCCGCACAGGAGTCCGCATGAGCCCCGCCAATCGTCGATCCAAGCACATCACCGAGGGCGTTGCCCGCGCCCCCAACCGCTCCATGTACTACGGCATGGGCTACCAAGAAGAAGACTTCGGCAAGCCCATGATCGGCGTGGCCAATGGCCACTCCACCATCACGCCGTGTAACTCGGGGCTGCAAAAGCTGGCCGATGCCGCCGTCATCGGCCTGAAAGCGGCGGGAGCCAACCCACAGATCTTCGGCACGCCCACCATCAGCGACGGCATGGCCATGGGCACCGAGGGCATGAAGTATTCGCTCGTCAGCCGCGAGGTGATTGCCGACTGCGTCGAAACCTGCGTAGGCGGCCAGTGGATGGATGGGGTGCTGGTCATCGGCGGCTGTGACAAGAACATGCCCGGCGGCCTGATGGGCATGCTGCGCGCAAATGTGCCCGCCCTCTACGTCTACGGCGGCACCATCCTGCCCGGCCACTACAAGGGTCAGGACCTGAACATCGTGTCGGTGTTCGAGGCCGTCGGCCAGTTCAGCGCTGGCAAGATGAGCGAAGAGGACTTCTGCCAAATCGAGCGTCGTGCCATCCCGGGCAGCGGGTCCTGTGGGGGCATGTACACGGCCAACACCATGAGCTCGTCCTTTGAAGCTTTGGGAGTCAGCCTGCCCTACTCCTCAACCATGGCCAATGTCGAGGATGAGGTGGTCGAGTCGGTCAAACAAGCCGCCGCCCTGCTGGTCGAGGCCGTCAAGGCCGACCTGAAGCCGCGCGACATCGTCACGAAGAAAGCGATCGAGAACGCGGTCGCCGTCATCATGGCCACAGGCGGCTCCACCAATGCCGTGCTGCACTACCTGGCCATCGCCCATGCGGCCGGCGTGGAATGGGATATCAACGACTTTGAGCGCGTGCGCCGCCGCACCCCGGTGCTGTGCGACCTCAAGCCCAGTGGCCGCTACCTGGCCATCGACCTGCATCGGGCGGGGGGCATCCCGGCCGTGATGAAGGAGCTGTTGGCCCATGGCCTGCTGCACGGCGACTGCATCACCATCACCGGCAAAACGGTGGCCGAGAACCTGGCTGATGTCCCCGCGCTGCGCGCCGATCAAGACGTCATCCGTCCGGTCGGACGGCCCATCTACACCGAAGGGCATCTGGCCATCCTCAAGGGCAATCTCTCACCCGAGGGCTGCGTGGCCAAGATCACCGGGCTCAAGAACCCGGTGATCACCGGGCCGGCGCGGGTGTTCGAGGATGAGCAGTCGGCGCTGGCCGCCATCATGGGCGGACAGATTCACGCAGGGGATGTGATGGTGCTGCGCTATCTCGGCCCCAAGGGCGGGCCAGGCATGCCCGAGATGCTGGCCCCCACCGGCGCGCTGATTGGGCAAGGCCTGGGAGAGTCGGTCGGCCTGATCACGGACGGGCGCTTCTCGGGCGGCACCTGGGGCATGGTGGTGGGCCATGTCGCGCCCGAAGCCTATGAGGGCGGCGTCATTGCCTTGGTTCAAGAGGGCGACCGAATCACCATCGATGCCCACAAACTGCTGTTGGAGCTGCATGTGGAACCGGACGAACTCGCACGCCGCAAGGCCGCCTGGGTGCGACCGGCGCCGCGGTACACCCGCGGCGTGCTGGCCAAATTTGCCTTCAACGCCAGCAGTGCCAGCACTGGGGCGGTGCTGGATCGCTTCGAGTAAGGGCCTTTCAACCGCCCTTTGGCCTTACCTTTTGCGCTTGCGGGGGTCCACCTGGCCGGTGGCCTCCATGGCGCGCTGTCGGCGGGCTTCCTTCTTCGCGTCCATGGCTTCCATGGCCTTGCGCTGGGTGTAGCCGCTCTTGTCAGCCCAGGCCCACCACACGGCGGCACCCGCAAAGGGCGACAGTACCCATAGCCAGCTCCAGGCCGCGACCGGGTCCACTTCCAAATACTTGAGCAGCAGCAAGATCACGCCAAGAATCACGAACGCCATGGGTCAACCTCTTTGATCTGCGCCGCACTGTAGGGCCAAAGCCGTTCACAATCTCCGCCAGAATTTGTTCCACCTTCCACCCCTGAAGCGAAGCCCCATGAACTCCATCACCCGCTCCCTGCTCATTGGCGCCCTGGCCGTGCTGGCCACCCAGGCGGCGCGCGCCGATCTGGCCCTGGCTCAGAAGAAAAACTGCATGGCCTGCCATGCCGTCGACAAGAAAGTGGTGGGCCCCGCCTTCAAGGACGTGGCGGCCAAGTACGCCAAGGACAAGAAGGCCGCCGACATGCTGGCCGACAAGATCGTCAAGGGCGGCAAGGGTTCCTGGGGTGAGGTGCCGATGCCTCCCAACCCGCAAGTCAGCGCCGACGAGGCCAAGAAGTTGGTGGCGTGGGTGCTCGCGACCAAGTAAGCATCGCACTCCCCAAGCGAAACGGGCCCTCAGGGCCCGTTTTCCATTGAGACGCCCGAGGATCAGTTGGCCGTCGCCGACGGATCCAAGATGGCGGGGGTCTGGTGCGCACCCACGTCGCTACGCGACATGAGTGCACCCCGACCCTGCAATAACCGCTTCGCGACAGCGCCCTCCCGGGCGCCTCTAAGTCAATTGGTCTTGGCCAATTGATCCAAGATTGCCGGCTTGCCGGCTGCGCCGTCCTACGCCAGTCGCCGTTGACACGGCGAACGCCCTTGCGGGAGTTCTTGGATCAATTGGCTTTCGCCAATTGATCCAAGATTGCCGGGTTCTCCAATGTCGAGGTGTCTTGGGTCACGGCCTCGCCCTTGGCCAGGGCGCGCAGCAGGCGGCGCATGATCTTGCCGCTACGGGTCTTGGGCAGGTTGTCGCCGAAGCGGATTTCCTTGGGCTTGGCAATCGGACCGATCTCCTTGGCCACCCAGTTGCGCAGTTCATTGGCAATTTGCTTGGCCTCGTCACCCGTGGGTCGGGACCGCTTCAAGACCACAAAGGCACAGATGGCCTCGCCGGTCACGTCGTCGGGCCGCCCCACCACCGCGGCCTCGGCCACCAGTTCGGTGTGCGCCACCAGGGCCGATTCAATTTCCATCGTCCCCATGCGGTGGCCGCTGACGTTCAGCACGTCGTCGATGCGGCCAGTGATGGTGAAGTAGCCGGTCTCAGCGTTGCGAATGGCACCGTCGCCCGCCAGGTAGTAGCCCTTGAGCTCCTCGGGGTAGTAGCTCTTCTTGAAACGCTCGGGGTCGCCCCAGATGGTGCGGATCATGCTGGGCCAGGGCTTCTTCACCACCAGGATGCCGCCGGTGCCATTGGGCACATCGTTGCCCAACTCGTCCACGATGGCGGCCTGAATGCCCGGGAAGGGCAAGGTGCAGGAGCCCGGGGCCATCGGCGTCACCCCTGGCAGCGGGGTGATCATGTGGCCGCCGGTCTCGGTCTGCCAGAAGGTATCGACGATGGGGCAGCGGCCGCCGCCGACGTTTTGGTGGTACCACTCCCAGGCGGCGGGGTTGATGGGCTCGCCCACACTGCCCAGGATGCGCAGGGAACTCAGGTCGTAATTCTTGGGGTGCACGGCCGGCACGGTTTCGGCCGCCTTGATCAAGGAGCGAATCGCCGTGGGCGCCGTGTAGAACACTGTGACCTTGTGCTTCTGGATCATTTGCCAGAAGCGCCCGGCGTCGGGGAAGGTGGGCACCCCCTCGAACACCACCTCGGTGCCGCCAAGCGCCAGCGGGCCATAAGCGATGTAGCTGTGTCCGGTGACCCATCCGATATCGGCCGTGCACCAGAACACATCGCTGTCCTGCAGGTCGAAGGTCCAGCTGGTGGTCAGCGCGGCGTGCAGCAGATAGCCGCCGCTGCTGTGCTGCACGCCCTTGGGCTTGCCGGTCGAACCCGAGGTGTAGAGCAGGAAGAGCGGATGCTCGGCCTCGACCCACTCGGGCTCGCAGTAGTCGGCCTGGCCATCCATCAACTCATGCAGCCAATGATCGCGCCCAGCCACCCAGTTGATGGTGCCGCCTGTGCGGCGATAGACCACCACGTCTTTGAGCGTCGGACAGCTGCCGCCTTCCAGGGCTTCGTCCACGATGGCCTTGAGCGGCAGGGCCTTGCCGCCGCGCTGTTGCTCATCCGCGGTGAACAAGAAAACTGCGCCCGCATCCTGGATGCGGTCGCGCAAGCTCTGCGCCGAGAAGCCGCCGAACACCACCGAGTGCGTGGCCCCGATGCGGGCACAGGCCTGCATGGCCGCCACCCCCTCGACCGACATCGGCATGTAGATGACCACTCGGTCGCCCTTCTTCACGCCCCGGCTCTTGAGCACATTGGCCATGCGGCTGGTGATGGCCATCAGCTCGCGGTAGCTGACCTTGCGGGTCTGCCCATCGTCGGTTTCAAAAATGATGGCCGTGCGATCGCCACGCCCGGCCTCGACATGCCGGTCCAGGCAGTTGTAGGACACATTGAGCAGCCCGTCCTCGAACCACTTGAAGAACGGCGCTTCGGCATCATTCAGACTCTTGGTGAAGGGCCTCTTCCAGCTCAGGAACTCGCGCGCCAGGCGCGCCCAATAGCTCCCATAGTCGGCATCGGCCTCGGCGCACAGGGCTTGGTAGGCGGGCATGCCCTGGATACGGGCTTGCGACAAGGGCGGATACAGGGTGGACATGAGGACGCTCCGATGAGGTTGAGGGCGGGATTCCCGCAATGGTGCGAATCCTCGCTGACGAAGGCCTTACCTTCGCCAAGGAGCGGCCTAGGGTTGGCCCTGAGGTCCCTAGAATCGCGCGCCATGAAACCCGTCCCCGCCCCCTCCTCGATGCGCTCGTTGCCCAATCTGATCTTCGCCAGCCGCTGGCTGCAGCTGCCGCTCTATCTGGGCCTGATCCTGGCGCAGGCGGTCTATGTCTTTCACTTCTGGGTCGAGCTGGTCCATCTGATCGAGGCGGCCTTTGGCAGCCAGGCGGCGCTGGAAATGCTGGTCAAGAGCATCGGCTACGCCCAGGTTCCCAAGCTCAACGAAACCGTGATCATGCTGGTCGTCCTCGGACTGATCGACGTAGTGATGATCAGCAACCTATTGATCATGGTGATCGTGGGCGGCTACGAAACCTTTGTTTCGCGCATGAATCTGGAAGGCCACCCCGATCAGCCCGAGTGGCTCAGCCATGTGAATGCCTCGGTGCTCAAGGTCAAGCTGGCCACGGCCATCATCGGCATCTCGTCCATTCACCTGCTCAAGACGTTCATCAATGCAGAGAACTACAGCGAGAAAGTGCTGCTGTGGCAGACCCTGATCCACATCGCGTTCTTGCTCTCGGCCATGGCCATCGCCTATACCGACCGCCTCCTTCAGCACCCAAGCAAGACCGACGCACACTGAGCCCACGGGAAACTCCCTAGCACTCACCTTGAGCAAAGGGCCGCCTCTATGGCGGCCCTTTGCTTTTGGCCCTTCTGCAAGTTTGGTGAAAGCCAGCCGTCAGAAGGCGGTCAGGGCCGACCCAAAGAATCGCCGCCATTCCAACTGCCTGGAGAAGGTCATGGGTGATTCAGTGGTCGAACGGGTCAAGACCCACCCGAAATACCTGGAGCTCAAACGCAAGCGCAATGGGCTGGGCGTTCTGCTCACCCTGTTGATGCTCTTGGTGTACTACGGCTATGTGGCGTTGATCGCCTTCAACAAGCCCTTCCTGGCCCAACCCCTGGGAACTGGCGTGACCTCGATCGGCGTGCCCATCGGCATGGCCGTGATCGTCTTCACCATCGTCATCACCGGCCTTTATGTGCGCCGTGCGAACAAGGAGTTCGACACGCTGACGCAGGCCATCCTCAAGGACGCCCAGCCATGAATGCCTCCCGACTCCTGCTGGTCTTGATGGCCAGCCTGGCCGCCGGCACTGCCTTTGCCGCTGGCGGCGACCTCGGCCCCACCGCGAAGCAGGCCACCAACTGGACCGCCATTTCGATGTTCAGCGTGTTTGTGGTGGCCACGCTCTGGATCACCAAGTGGGCTGCGGGCCGCACGCGCTCGGCGGCGGACTTCTATACCGCCGGCGGCGGCATCACCGGCTTCCAGAATGGCCTGGCCATTGCCGGCGATTACATGAGCGCCGCCTCTTTCCTGGGCATCTCGGCCGCCGTGATGGCCAGCGGCTACGACGGCCTGATCTACTCCATCGGATTTCTGGTCGGCTGGCCCGTCATCACCTTCCTGATGGCCGAGCGCCTGCGCAATCTGGGCAAATTCACCTTTGCCGATGTGGCGGGTTACCGCTTCAAGCAGACGCCGATCCGCGCCTTCGCCGCCAGCGGCACGCTGGTGGTGGTGGCCTTCTACCTGATCGCCCAGATGGTGGGCGCAGGCAGCCTGATCAAGCTGCTGTTCGGCCTGGACTACTGGGTGGCCGTGGTGCTGGTGGGCGCGCTGATGATGGTTTATGTGCTCTTTGGCGGCATGACGGCAACCACCTGGGTGCAAATCATCAAGGCCGTGCTGCTGCTCAGCGGTGTGACCTTCATGGCCTTCATGGTGATGGCGCAATACGGCTTCAGCCCTGAGGCCCTGTTTGCCAAGGCGGTTTCGGTAAAGACCGAGATCGCCAGCGCCAGCGGCAAGGGCGCCGAAGAAGCGGCCAGTGCGGGCCTGTCCATCATGGGCCCGGGCGGCTTCATCAAGGACCCCATCTCGGCCATCAGCTTCGGCATGGCCCTGATGTTCGGCACGGCGGGTCTGCCCCACATCCTGATGCGCTTCTTCACCGTGCCGGACGCCAAGGAGGCGCGCAAGTCGGTGTTCTGGGCCACGACCTGGATCGGCTACTTCTACATCCTGATCTTCTTCATCGGTTTTGGCGCCATCACCCTGGTGCTCACCAACCCCGAACTGGCCGACACCGCCAAGGGCGTGATCAAAGGCGGCGCCGGCACGGCCAATATGGCGGCGGTGCTGGTGGCCAAGACGGTGGGCGGCAATGTGTTCTACGGCTTCATCTCGGCTGTGGCCTTTGCCACCATCCTGGCCGTGGTGGCGGGCCTGACGCTCAGCGGCGCCTCGGCCGTCAGCCATGACCTCTACGCCACCGTGTGGAAGAAGGGCAATGCCGACTCGGCCTCCGAGCTCAAGGTCTCGCGCCTGACCACCCTGGCTCTGGGCGTGGTGGCCGTGGTGCTGGGTATCGCCTTCGAGAAGCAGAACATCGCCTTCATGGTCAGCCTGGCCTTCGCCATCGCCGCCAGCGCCAACTTCCCGGTACTCTTCATGAGCGTGCTGTGGAAGGACTGCACCACCAAGGGCGCAGTGATCGGCGGCTTCCTGGGCCTGATCTCGTCGGTGGCCCTAACCGTGGTGAGCCCCTCGGTGTGGGAAGCGACTCTGGGCAACCCCAAGGGCTCAGCATGGTTCCCCTACACCTCGCCCGCGCTGTTCTCGATGACCATCGCTTTTGTGGGCATCTGGCTGTTCTCCATCCTGGACCGCTCGGCCCAGGCCGGCAAGGAACGCGCCGCGTTTGCTTCGCAGCAGGTGCGCTCGGAAACCGGGCTGGGCGCAGAGGGGGCCTCGGGCCACTGAGTCATTGACTGTTGAGTACGGGGCCGGTCTCTGACCGGCCCTTTTTCCTTTGGCCACAGAATCCACAGCACCCACCAACAGCGGGAAGGCACCCGCGGACCACCATGCAGCTCGATTGGCTGAACACCCCGGGCCTGAGCGCGGTGAGCGCCTGGGGTGGCTGCGCGCTGTTGCTGCTCAGTCTGCTGCTGATGCTGCGCGAGCCAGCGCTGGCGCGCCGGCTCGGTGGCTGGGAGACCATGGCGCGCGCTCACCATCGCGCGGGGGTCTGGGGCTATGCGCTGTTGCTGCTTCACACCCTGGGCTGGGCGCAGCGCACCCCATCTGCCGATTGGGTGGTCCAGAGCCTGAGCCACCCCGCCTTGTTCCTGGGTTGGCTGGCCTTGCTGGGACTGATGGCCGGCCTGGCGCTGAGCTTTTCCCAGACGCTGCCCCCGCGCCGCTGGCGCGCCCTGCATCAATTGCTGGGCCTGTGCCTGCCGCTGGGCCTGCTGCACGCGTTGCTGCTGGGGCCGCAGCGCCCCACTCAATTTGTCCTCCAGGCGCTTCTGGCGCTGGCCCTGGCGACGCTGGGCTGGCGGGCCCTGGTCATCAATCGTGGCCTGAGCGCCCAACCCTACCGCGTGTGTGCGCTGCAGCACCCCACATCCCAAGTGGTGACCTTGCGGTTGGAACCCTTGGCCCTGCCTCTGGCGCTGCGGCCGGGCCAGTTCGTGCTGGCTCGATTCCCAGTGCAAAGCGCTTACGCAGGCTGTGGGGAGTTCCACCCCTTCAGCGTCAGCGCCGTGGGCGCGCAGGGCCGGCTAGAGCTGACCATCAAGGACTTGGGGCGCTGCTCGGGGCGCCTGCAACAGGTGCCTGTGGGCGCTGACGTGCAACTGCAAGGCCCCTTTGGCCGTGCCCTCGACCCCAGCCCCGGGAAGGCACAACTCTGGGTGGCTGGGGGCATCGGCATCACCCCCTTCATGGCGGCGCTTCGCCAAGGTCCGCCCAGTGAGCCCACCACCCTGCTCTATCTCTACCGCCAGGCCTCAGAGGCCACCTTCCTGGACGAGTTGCTGGACCTGGAGCGCGAGTTGCCGAACCTGCAGCTGCTGCATGCGCAGGACCCTCAGGCCCAGTGTCTGGATGGCTTGCTGGCGCGCGTGGCAGCGCTGGCCGCACGCGAGGTCCAGGTCTGCGGGCCACCGGCTCTGCTGCGCGTGGCGCTGCCGCGGCTGCACGCCGCCGGGGTGACGCCGGGCGCCATCCATGTGGAACGCTTTGAGTTGCGCTCATGAGGAGCCTCTTCTACGCGGTGACCGCACTGTTCTGGCTTGCCCTCTTGGCGCTGAGCGGTGCGGCCCCCCTTGAATTGCAGGCCCCACCGCCCACCGCAGACGAGCGCCGCATCAGCACCACCGAACTGGCCCGCCACGCGCGCGCCGACGACTGCTGGTTGGCCATCAACGGCCAGGTCTATGCGCTCACCGCCTACCTGCCCGAACACCCGGCCGACCCCGCCCTTCTGCCGGCCAGGTGCGGCCAGGACGCCAGCGCGGCCTACCGCGACAAGGGCATTGGCCGCGCGCACTCGGCCCGGGCCGATCGCCTGTTGGCGCAGTACCGCATCGGGGCCTTGGCCGATTAGGCGGCGTGCCGCGCTATCCAGGCGAAGAACTCCTGGTACCAGAGCTTGCTGTTGCGGGCTTTCAGCACCCAGTGGTTCTCATCCGGGAACCACACCAGCCGCGCCGGCACGCCGCGCGCCTTGAGCGTGTTGTAGTAGGCCAGGCCCTGCGCGTCGGGCACGCGGTAGTCCAGCTGACCATGGATCACCAGGGTCGGCGTCACGGCGTGCTGCACCATCGAGATGGGCGACTGCGCCGCCACCTTGGCCGGGTCCTCCCAGTAGGCCGCGCCCAGCTCCTGCGGGAACCAGGTGTAGCCATCGGTGGCGAACATGGCCTGCCAGTCAAAGCAGCCGGCGTGGCAGATGTAGGCACGGTAGCGCTGCGGGTCCACACCGCGCCCGCTGTGCCCGTTCATCCAGGCCACCATGTAGCCGCCATAGCTGCCGCCGCTGGCGCAGATGCGGCGTCGGTCGATCCAGCGCTGCTGCAGCAGCCAATCGGTGCCGGCCTCCACGTCCTGCAGCTCCAGCTGGCCCCAGCGACCGCTGATGCTGTCCTTGAAGCCATGGCCAAAGCTCGACGAGCCGTGGTAGTTCACGCAGGCCACCACCTGACCTTGGGCGGCCATCAGCTGCGAGTTCCAGCGCCAATGCCAGCTGTCGCCAAAGGCGGTGTGCGGGCCGCCGTGGATGACCTGCAGCGCCGGCCACTTTTTCTTCTTATCGAATCCGGGCGGGAAGACCAGCCACATCTGTACCGGCTCGCCCTGCGCGCCGGTGAGCCACACCTCTTCATGCCTGCCCCAGGCCTGGGCGTCGAGCACCGCGTCGTTGAGGGCCTCGATGCGCTGTGCGCCGTCTTCGGACAGCACACTCAGCCGCGGCGGGAACTGCACACTGTCATGCAACAGCACCACGGTCTCGCCCCGGGTGTCAAAACCGGCCGCGTGGCCGCCTTCAAACAGCAGCGCCGGCTCATCAGCCAGCGGCGTCAGTTCCCAGTGCCAAAGGTGGCGCCGGCCTTCGTCCTCGGCTTGAAACCGAATGGCGGCATCGTCCTCGGTCCAGCGCAGTGGCGCCTCGACCTCGCGGTCCCATTGGGCACTGACGACGGCCCAGTGGCCCTGGTCATCCAGCACTGCCAGCTGCGCCGGCGCGGTGTGGCTGCGGCCACGCTCGGTGGCCACAAAGGCCAGATGCCGGCCGGCGTGGCTGTGGCGCGGCGCGTCGAAGTCCCAGGCGGGATCCTGCAGCAACACGCGGATGCTGCCGGTCTTGACCTCGATTTCTCCAAGCGCAAAGCAGTTCTCGGCGCGTTTCTCCGCCGCCGGGTCAAAGCTGAACACGATGCGGCGCCCGTCCGGGCTGATGTCAAAGCTGTGCGTCCCGGGCTCCTTCCAGTCCAGCGAATAGTCCGTGCCCTCCATCAGGTCCTGCACCTTGCCGCTGACGCAGTCCAGCACCAGCAGATGCGGCACCCGCCCCATGGGGATGTGGTGGTCCCAGTGGCGATAGAGCAGCTCATCCGTCACATAGGCCGATTCCTTGCGGGCCTTGAAGTCCTTGAGCGCCTGCGCCTGCGCCTTGGCACCCTTGAGCCGAGGCCAAACCCAGGACACGAACGCGATGCGGCGCCCATCCGGAAACCAGCGGAAGGCCTCCACCCCGGTGGCCACGGTCGCCACACGGCAGGCCTCGCCACCGTCCGGGGCGATCAGATAGAGCTGCGCCTCCTCGTCCTTCGCCCCGCCCTGCTCGCGCCGCGCCACGAAGGCAATCTGCTCGCCCGTGGGGCTCCACTGCGGCGCGCCGTCCTTGTCACCGGCTTCGGTCAACCGGCGCGGCTCGCCACCCAGGGTCGAAAACAGATAGAGGCTGCTCTGCGCCTTGTTGTCCTCCATGGAAAAGCGGGTGACGCTGGCCACGGCCTGGGCGCCATCGGGGCTGAGGCTGGGCTCGCCGATGCGGGCCAGGGCCCAGAGGGTATCGACATCAAAGGCTTGCGGGGACTTCGGCATGGCAGCATGGTTTGACTACGAAGCCGCGAAGTGTGGCAGCTCCTTCAGTTGCCACCCCCTAGCCGCCTACCCTGCCAGCCATGCCCAACAAAGCGCCACGCGCCAGCAACTCGGGCAGCAGCACGAACATCACTGTGGCCGCCAGAGCCTGCCACAGCTTAGGGCGCATCACGATCAAGATCGTGAGCAACAGGCTTCCGAACAAACTGAGAATTTGCAGCACGGAGTGCATGCGCGCCAGGGGTTCAATCGCGGCGCTCAGCGCCGCGATGAAGACCAACATCGCAAAGCAGCAGCGCAAATACTCCCGCCGCTCGAAACGAAACAGGTGCGCCGAAAGCGCAAGAAACCAGCCGCCAACGACCGAAAAAAACAGGGCCATAAACAGATTCATTCGTCCAACACCTTCGCGGCACCATAGGGCCGCTCGAATAGGCCGGGCAATGTAGTTGTGGCACCGGTTTTTGTGGCCCCTTCAAATGGATGACGGGCCGCGAGCCGCCGCGAAATAGTCACGAATCTGCGCGACTCAGGGGCGACTCCTACGTCAAAGCCGCTGCACTCCGGCGGGGTGGTTCCCCGCGTCGACCCAGGCGCCCGAAGCAAACCAAGGGTCGCCCTCCATCGCCGCGCACAGCATGGGCAGCGCGTCCTGGCCCCAGAACAACTTGCCCTGCCATTCAATCGTCGGCACGCCGAACACGCCGGCCGCCAAGGCTGAATCGGTGGCCTGACGCAGGCGCTGTTTGGCCATCTCCTCATCCGCGCTGCGGCGCGGGCCTAAGCGTTCGGCCAGCGCCTGCAGGCGCTCGGGGGCGTTGGCGTCGGCGCCTTGGCCCAGCCAGACATGGTTCAGCACCTGCTCCACCACCCAGCGCGAGGGGGTTTGGCCCTCGGGCGCGCAGGCCCAGGCCAGGCGCAGCAGAGCCAGGGGGTTGAAGGGGTGCTGGGCCGGCAGAGCCAGGCCCTGTTCTCGGCCCAGCCACAGCACCTGGCGGTAGGTCCAGGCGCGCTTGGTTTCGATCTCAGCCGGGCCCTTCTGCCCATTGGCCTTGAGCATCGCGCCAAACAGCACGGGCACATAGTCCACCACCACGTTGTGGCCGGCCAGGGCCTCGGGCAGCTGCCAGAAGGCCAGGGCCGCATAGGGCGAGATGGGGTCGAAATAAAAGCGCAGTGCTTGCAACTCACTCATGGCGCGGCCTCTCTCGACAAGGTCAGAGGGGGCAGGCCCAACTGCTTGCGACGTGCGGGCAACTGAGCCCAAACCAAGCGCTTGAAGTCTTCGCTGGCCTGGCCCCAGCCGGCAATTTCATCCAGCCGGCGCGCACAGCCCAGGCAGAGCTGGGTCTGGGCGTCGATCTTGCAAAGCTGGATGCAGGGGGAAGGCAGGGGGTCAGGTTTCATCGGCAAAAGGCGTCAAGCGGGCCTGGCTGTGCTGCAGCAGCTGCTGCGGCGGCAGGCCAAATACGGTGCGCGGGTGGCCGGCGGCGGCCCACACGGTTTCAAAGCGCATCAGGCTGGGGTCCATCAGCACCTGGGGAGCGGCCGATCCAGGCGATGGTTCAAAGCCCAGCGGGGCAACCCCACCAATGGCAAAGCCGGTGTGGCGACGCACGAAATCGGCATCGGCCTTCTGGTGGGGGCCAAATTTTTGGCCGAACTCGGCGCTCAAACTCGCGGCATTCACGCGCCGGTCGCCCGCGGTGATGCACAGCACGGCTTGTTCGCCAAAGCGAAGCAGCACCGATTTCGCAATGGCACCCAATGGGACGCCCAGGGCCTCGGCAGCCTGCGCGGCCGTGTGGGTGGCTTCATCCAACCAGCGCGGTTCGGCCTGGCAGCCGGCGGCCCGCAACGCGCCGCGCACGCGCGCCACGCCCGGGTGGGAGTCATCATGGGTCTGGCTCATGCCCGCATTGGAGCATTGCGAAACAATCCCCCTCCCCCCGCCTCTGTTCACTGCTCACCGTCATGAACCTCCGCGCCCTGCCCCTGCCCGTTGGTCTGCCCGGCCGCCTGTGGTTGCACTCCATGCCAGGGCGGCTGGAACCCTGGGCGCAGTTCGAGGCCCTGGCCGCCCAGGCGGGACTGAGTCGCATCGTCTGCCTGACACCTTGGGATGAAATCGACCGGCTGGCGCCCGCCTATGGCCGCGCCATCCATGCCCAGCCACCCTGGCACTGGCAGCACCTGCCGATGCAAGACTTTGGGCTGCACAGCGACGCGCAAAGCTACGCCGACGGGGTTGGACAGATCGTGGCAGCGCTGCGCCAGGGGGAATCGGTGCTGCTGCACTGTGCGGCGGGCATCGGACGCACCGGCAGCACGGCCGCGTGCGTGCTCAAGAGCCTGGGGCTGAGTGCCGACGCCGCCCTGGCCCAGGTGCGGGCGGCGGGGTCGAATCCACAGTCGGCGGCACAGAGCGGGCTGCTGGATGCCTTCTGATGAGTTGGAGCTTGTCCACCTAGGCCCAGAGATCCTGGTCATCAACAAGCCCGCCGGCCTGCTCTCGGTCCCCGGGCGTGGAGAGGACAAGCAGGACTGCGCCTGGGCCCGCGTGCAAGCCAAGTTCCCCGAAGCCCTGGTGGTGCACCGGCTGGACATGGCCACCTCGGGCCTGCTGCTGTTTGCCCGCGGCGCCCAGGCCCAGCGCGAATGGTCGGCGCGCTTTGCCGAGCGTCAGATCGAAAAGCGCTATCAGGCCCTTGTATGGGGCGAGCCCCTTGCAAGCGCCCCCGGCTGGCAACGCATCAACCTCCCACTGATCAGCGACTGGCCCAATCGCCCCAGGCAAAAGGTCGATTGGGAGACCGGAAAGCCCAGCCAAACCGACTGGCAAAGACTGCCCGCCACGAGCCCGCCCGGCACCGACCCACCCGGCACCACTCGCCTGCTGCTGCGGCCCATCACCGGCCGTGCCCACCAACTGCGTGTGCACCTGTTGGCACTGGGTCACCCCATCGTCGGCGATGCGCTCTACGACCCCGAGCGCCCAGCACCGCGCCTGATGCTGCATGCACAAAGCCTGGCCATCCCCGGGCTAACCCTGGAAAGCCCCTGTCCCTTTTGATTTCTGGTGGACAACTTCCGACACCCCCCGCGGCGACTGGTCAAAATCGCCCGCTTTGCCGACTTTCACTTTGCCCAGCCCCATGCAATTCCTGCCCCGCCGCGCGTTTGCGCAAAAAGCTCTGGCTCTGGCTTTCATTGCCGCTGCCCCTGGCCTGCATGCGCAAACCCAGGACAGCACCGACAGCGCGACCATGGCCGCGCCGGCCGCCATGTTCCTGGAAGGCGTGCCCGCCATCCCGAAGGCCTTGGCCGAGCGCATGGCGGCCTATACCGAGTTCCGCGGTCATGGCTTTTCCGGCTGGCACCCCACCAAGGCCGAAATGCTGGTGAGCCACCGCGCAGCCGGCGCCAGCACTGCCCAGCTTTTCCGTCTTGATACGGCCCTGGGCGAACTCAAGCCCGTGACCCAAGGCCCCGAGCCGGCAGGCGGCGGCAGCTACGAACCCAAGGCGGGCCGCTACATCGTGTTCAGCCGCGCCAGTGGCGGCAACGAAGTGACGCAGATCTACCGCCAGGGCTTTGATGGCAGCGCGGCGGTGCAGATCACGCACACCGACGAGCGCAACGCCATGAATGGCTGGCGCAAGCCCCAGGGCGAAATCGTCTACACCAGCGTGCCCATCGACCGCACCGCCCAGGGCGGCAGCCGCGCCAAGGTGATGACCACCTTCTGGGCCGTGAACCCCGAGGCCAAGGACCCGATTGCCGAGCGCCGCAAGATCGTCGAACTCGAAGGTGGCGGCTGGGGCGGCAGCGTCAGCGAAGACGGCAAGCGCATGGCCCTGAGCCGGTACCTGAGTGCCAACGAATCGCAACTCTGGGTCATGGACCTGGAAGGCGAAAACGCCGGCAAGCCCGTGCAACTGCTGCCCAAGCCCGGCAGCGACGAGCCCAAGGCGGTCTACGCCGGCAGCTTCAGCCGCGATGGCAAGTCGATGTTTGTCGCCACCGACCGTTTTGGCGAATTCCGCGAACTCAGCGTGCTGGACCTCAAGACCCAGGCCCTCAAGCGCATCACGGCCCACATCCCCTGGGACATCGGTGGCGGCTCACTGAGTGCCGACGGCAAGACCCTGGTGATCCAGGCCAATGTCGATGGCCGCGACGAAATGCACTTCCTGGACACCAAGACCTGGAAACCCAAGGCCGCCCCCAAGGGCCTGGCCGCCGGCTCGGTCGGCAGCTCGGTCTTCCACCCCAAGCTGCCGCTGATGGTCTATTCGGTCAACAGCAGCCAGGGTCCGAGCCAGATCCATGTGCTGGACTCCAAGGGCAAGAGCCAGCAGTGGACCCAGGCCGCCGTGCCGACTTCGATCGACACCCGCGCCTTCCGCGACACCGAAATCATTCGCTGGAAGAGTTTTGACGGTCTGACCATCAGCGGCCTGATCAACCGCCCGCCGGCCAAGTTCACGGGAAAGCGCCCAGTGCTGATCAGCATCCACGGCGGCCCTGAGGGCCAGGCGACGGTAGGCTTCCTGAGCCGCTGGCAGTACTACATCCAGGAGTTGGGCATCACCCTGATCCAGCCCAATGTGCGCGGCTCCAGCGGCTTTGGCAAGACCTTCCTGGCGCTGGACAACGGCTTCAAGCGCGAGGACTCGGTCAAGGACATCGGTGCCCTGCTGGACTGGATCAAGACCCAGCCGGACTTGGACGCCGAGCGCGTGATCGTGGCGGGCGGCAGCTATGGCGGCTATATGAGCCTGGCCGTTTCCACCCACTACAGCGACCGCATCGCCGGTGCGGTGGACATCGTGGGCATCAGCCACTTCGTCACCTTCCTGAACAACACCGAAAGCTACCGCCGTGACCTGCGCCGTGTGGAATACGGCGACGAGCGCGACCCGGCCATGCGCGAGTTCCAGGAACGCATCTCGCCCCTGACCAACGCGCACAAGATCAAGAAGCCGCTGTTCGTCATCCAGGGCAAAAACGATCCGCGCGTGCCCTACACCGAGGCCGAGCAGATCGTGGCCAAGGTGCGCGAACTGGGCACACCGGTCTGGTACATGCGCGCCGACAACGAGGGCCATGGCTTTGCGAAGAAGGAAAACAGCGACTACATGAACTGGGCCATGGTGCAGTTCATGAGCCAGACCATCCTGAAGTAAGCCAACGCACTGGAACGATTCGACGGCCCCTGTTGGGGCCGTCTTGCCTGGAGCCTTCGATGCACCCTCGCCTGCACCCACCCATCCGCGCCACGCGCTCGGCCTTGTCCCTGGCCGTCATGAGCCTGGCGCTGATGGCCCAAGCCTCAGCACAGGCACCGGCACAAGCCCCGGCCGCAGCAAACCCGCCGGCACCCAGTAGCGCGGCAGCACCTGCCACGCCCAACTCCGGCCCGCAGCCCTTCGCCAGCGTGGTCAAGAACGCGACCCGCATGGAGGGCTTGTTCACCCTCTGGCAGCGCGACGACAAGGTATGGATCGAGCTGGCGCCCGAGGACTTGAACAAGCCGCTGTTGCTGTCGCCCAAGTTCAGCAGCGGCATCGGCGAGCGCGGTCTGTTCGCGGGGCTGATGGCCTCGCGCTGGGGCGGCGGCGTGGGCAAGCAGCAGATGGTGCAGTTCCGTCGCGTGCACAACCAGGTGCAGCTGCTCGCCCTCAACTCACTGGTGCGCGCCCAGGCCGGCACGCCGAGCGCGCGCACGGTCGAAGCCAGCTACTCGCCCAGCCTGCTGGGCAGCGTGACGGTGGCCTCGCAGCCCCACCCCGAGCGCAAATCAGTGCTCATCGAGGCCAATGGCCTGTTCCTCAGCGACATGCAAGGCCTGGGGATGACGCTCAACCGGCTCTATCGCCAGAACTACGCGCTGGACCGGGCGAACTCCCACATCACGACGGCCCGCGCGCAGGCCGATGCGGTGATGCTCAATGTGAACCAGCACTTCACCGCCACCACCTTGGCCGTCGCCCAGCCCACCCCGGCGGGCGCCCCCAGCGGACCCCAGCCCAGCACGCCCGGTACCCTGCCGGATGCGCGCAGCCTGTTCATGGGCATCCACTACACGCTGATGAAGCTGCCCGATCAGCCGGCCGCGCCGCGCGCCGCTGACCCGCGGGTGGGCTATTTCCAGACCGCGGTGGACGACTTCAGCAACGACCTGGCCCGCACCCCACGCCAGCGCATGATCAATCGTTGGCGGCTGGAGAAGAAGGACCCCACGGCCGCGCTCTCCGAGCCGGTCAAGCCCATCACCTTCTGGGTCGACCGCAATGTGCCGCTGGAGTACCGCGACACCCTGGTGGAGGGCATCCTGGAGTGGAACAAGGCCTTCGAGCGCATCGGCTTCAAGAACGCCGTGGTGGCCAAGATCCAGCCCAACGACGCGAGCTTCGACACCTTGGACGGCAACGTGGCCTCGGTACGCTGGATGGTCAATGTGGACCCCAGCTTCGGCGCCATCGGCCCCAGCCATGTGGACCCACGCACGGGCGAAATCCTGGACGCGGACATCGCCTTTGAAGGCCTGTCTTCGCGCAATCAGCGCTGGTTCCGTGCCGCCACGCTCAAGGGCGTGACGGACTGGGCCCAGGCCCTGCAAGCCCACGACGCCTTGCGCGAAGGCCTGGTGCCGGCACCGCAGCACACCGACGCCCATCCGCACTCGGAGGCCTGCCAATTTGCCGACCGCGCCATGGAGCAATTGCACTACGGGCTGGATGTGTTGGCCGCACGCGGTGACGTGCAGCCCGATGGCCCCGAGGCCAAAGAATTCATGCTCAATGTGCTGCGCGGCGTGGCCATGCACGAGGTGGGTCACACCTTGGGGCTGCGGCACAACTTCCGCTCCTCGCGCGCCTACACCTGGGCCCAGATCAATGACCCGGCCTTCACCGCCGCCCATGGCATCTCGGGCTCGGTGATGGAGTACCCCGGCACCCATCTGCCAGCGCCCGGGCAGGCCCTGTTGCCCCACCATGGCCGCACACGCCCGGCCCTGGGCCCCTACGACTATTGGGCCATCGAGTACGGCTACAAGCCGCTGGCAAAGGAAGAGGAAGCCGAGGCGCTGCAGCGCATTGCCGGCCGCAGCGCCGAGAAGTGGCTGGCCTACGGCACCGATGAGGACAACAGCCTGGGCATCGACCCCGAGTCCTTGTCCGACGACCTGGGCGACGACCCCATCGCCTTTGCGCGCAGCCGGGTCGCCATCGCGCGCGACATGATCGCCAAGCAGGAAACCCGCAGTCTCAAACCCACCGAGGACTATGCGGTGCTGCGCCGCACCCTGGGCTTTGTAGCCGGCGACCTGGGCCGGGCCGCCGGCATCCTGGTGCGTCAGATCGGCGGGGTGAAGACCCTGCGGGACTTCCCGGGCTCGGGTCGGGATCCGCTGCAACCCAACTCCGCTGCTTTGCAGCGAGAGGCACTGGATCTGCTCGGCAAACATTTCTTCTCGGCCGGGGCCTATGCCTTGAGCCCTGCGCTGGAGCGCCGCCTGGCGCCTGACTTTGCCGAACGTACCGACGCCCTGTTCGAAGGCGAACGCACGCCCACCACCATGTACTCGTTCACCAACCAGTTGGTGGATTTGCAAAAGGCCTTGTTGGCCCAGTTGCTCAGTGATGGCGTGGCCGGACGCATCCTGGACAGCGAGGCCAAGCTCGCCAAGGGCGAGGCCTTCCCCTTAGCCGAGCTCTATCAGCGCCTGGGCCAGGACATTTGGAGCGAACTCGGCGGTGCGGCCGATATCCCGGGCACCCGCCGCGAGCTGCAGCGCGAACACGCGAACCGCCTTGCCGCGGCCCTGCTGCGCCCCTCAAGCGGAGCGCGGGCGGACAGCCGCAGCCTGATGCGTGCGCAGGCCAAGACCCTGCTGGCGCGCATCCAGGCGGGTGCCAACAAGGCTGGCTTGTCGGCTGAGGCGCGGGCGCATTTGCAGGATGTCGCGGAGACCTTGAGCCTGGCCCTGCAGGCCAAGTTGCAGCGCAGCGGCGTTTAACAGCGGAGATTGAACGCAGCGGGGGCGGCTGGAGCCGCCCCTCAACCGATGAGGTTGCTCAAAGTCAGCAGGGCCAGCAGCAGCATCCACAGCACCACGGAGCGCCACACCAGGCGCACCACCGAGTGCAAATGGCTGAGCGTGGGCGGATCACCCGGGGTGGAGCCCTCGGCCGCCGTGGCGTCCTGGGCGCCACCGGCGGCCAGGGTCTTGCTGCGATCCGGCGTCACACCCGGTGCAGCGGCACCACCCAGTTGCACCCCCACCGCGCCCGCCGCAGCGGCCAGGATGATGCCCTCATTGAGGTGCTGCCACAGCGGCGCATCACGGCGCCAGCCGTTCACCGCCTCTTCGAAATTTCCCACGATGGCAAAGCCAGTGGCGGTCAGGCGGGCTGGCACATGGTCGATCCAATTGAAGTTGCGCTGCGCACGCTCGCGCAGGCCTTCGTGGGTGTGGGTATCCAGCGCCCGATTGCGAAAGGCCCAGTAACGGCTCGCGAACTCGGCCATGCGATAAAGCACCGCCCCTGCCGGACCCAGGCCCAGGGCCGAGAACAGCACGAACCAGAAAAACACACCGAACACATGACGGTGTGCGGCCAGCAACGAATGCTCGATCACATGGCGCAGCAATTCACCGCGCGGCAGTTCGCTGGCATCCAGGTGCTGCCACTGGGCGAGCAGCGTGCGCGCCTCCAACTCATCACCACGCTCCAGCGCCACGCGGATGTCGGTGAAGAAGTGGCTGAACTGCCGAAACCCCAGGGTCAGATAGAGGATTAGCACATCAAAGGCCAGAGCCAGCACCAAGGAGTAGTGGCGCAGGCCCATGTGCAGCACCGCCGCCAACAGCGCGGGCGCGAGCGCTGTGACCAACCAGACCACCCAAGCATGATGAGCCCGCCCGGCGTCGAAATTGCGACCCGCCCAATGCGCCCAGCCAATCGCCCCTTGATGCACCGCGTTGCCATGCGGCAGGGGTTTGAGCTGCTCACACAGCAGGGCCAGCAACACCGAAAAGAAACTCATGGGGCGGGATGTTAGCGGCGCCCACTCTGGCGCGCGGCGGCTCAGCGGCCTTGGGCCAACTGATGGTAGAGATTGCGCAACATCGCCGCCGTAGCGCCCCAGATGAAGTACTCGCGCCCCTGCTGCGTCCATGGCATGGACAGGAAGTCACGCTCGAAGCCCAGCAGCTTGAGGCGATGCCAGCGATGCTGCGCCGGGTCCATCAGAAATGCGAGGGGAACTTCGAAGGCCTCGGCCACTTCACCCGCATCGAGCTGGAGCGCAAAGCCGGGACGCACCAGGCCCACGCAAGGGGTCACGTCGTAGGCCGTCACGGTGCGATAGAGCGGCAACTGGCCCAGCGGCTCCACCCAGCTGGGGTTCAGGCCGATCTCCTCCTGTGCCTCGCGCAGCGCAGTGGCCCAAGCATCGGCATCTTCGGGCTCGACCCGGCCGCCGGGAAAGCTGATCTGGCCGGCATGGTCCTTCAGGTGCTCAGTGCGACGCGTCAGCAGCACCTGCAGGCCCGTCTCGCGTCGCACCAAGGGGATCAGCACACTGGCCGCCCGCGTAGCACGCAAGCTCAGACGACCGCCATCGCCGGGGCGCTCGGGAGCCACCAGAGGCACCTGCGCAAAGTGCTGGCGCAGCGCGTCGGCCTCCAGCCAGGTCGAGGGGTGCGCCGCCAGATGGGCATCGACGGCCCGAACCGGAACCGCGCGCGGATCAAAACTGGGCGGTCGCAGACTCATCACTTCAGCATAGGCGGACAGACAAGAAAAAAGCCGCCAGGGTTGCCCCAGGCGGCCTCTTTGGGAACAGCTTGGCTTACGCCAGCTTTTCCTTGATACGAGCCGACTTGCCCGAACGGCTGCGCAGGTAGTACAGCTTGGCACGGCGCACATCGCCGCGACGCTTGACTTCGATCGAAGCGATCAGCGGGCTGTACAGCTGGAAGGTGCGCTCGACGCCTTCGCCGCTGGAGATCTTGCGCACGATGAAGGCGCTGTTCAGGCCGCGATTGCGCTTGGCAATCACCACGCCTTCAAAAGCCTGCACGCGCTTGCGGGTGCCTTCCACCACGTTCACGCTGACGATCACGGTGTCGCCGGGCATGAAGCTGGGGATCGTCTTGTTCAGACGGGCGATTTCTTCTTGCTCAAGGGTTTGGATCAAGTCCATGGGGGTCTCCAAAGGATCTTGCGGGCACTTTGTTTTTCTTGGACGCCACGAATGTGCCGGCCAATGCCCCGCAGAGGATCGAAAAGCCCGCGATTATAGACAGAAATCAGCCGAGCTCAAAACACCTGGGGTTGCTGGGCGGCCTGCCAGCCCGCGAGCAGTTGCTCGTCGCGCCGACTCAGGCGCCCAGCCTGGCGCGCGGCCTCGATCAGATCGGGGCGGCGCGTCCAGCTCAGCCACAGCGAGCGCTCGCGCCGCCATTGACGAATCTGCTCGTGGTGGCCGGAGAGCAGCACCGCCGGCACCGCGTCATCACCGAGCTGTTCGGGGCGGCTGTAATGCGGGCAGTCCAGCAAGCCGTCGGAAAAACTGTCCTGCTCGTGCGAGGCGGCGTCGCCCAACACGCCAGGCTGCAGCCGGGTGATGGCGTCGATCAGGGCCAGGGCCGGCAGCTCGCCGCCCGAAAGCACGAAGTCGCCCAGGCTGACCTCCAGGTCCACATGGCGGTCGATGAAGCGCTGGTCGATGCCTTCGTAGCGCCCGCACACCAACACCGCGCCCTCGCCTTGTGCCAGCTCCTGCACCAGGGCCTGGTTCAGCGGCCGACCGGCCGGGCTGAAGTGAATCACCGGCCCGCACGCCGCACGCGCAGCCTGCGCCGCCGCCAGGCAGCGCTCCAGCGGCTCGACCAGCATCACCATGCCGGGGCCGCCGCCGTAGCAGCGATCGTCCACGCGGCGGTAGTTGTCCTCGGCGTGGTCGCGCGGGTTCCAGCATTGCAGTTGCACCTGACCCGACGCAAAAGCGCGCCGGGTGATGCCTTGCTGCGTAAAGGGCGCGATCAGCTCGGGGAAGAGCGTCAGGACATCAAAGCGCATGCGGACTTCAGGCCGGCTTGGCCTCGTCCGCCGACCCATCAGCCGACCTATCAGTCGACCAATCAGCCACCCAGTCCACCCGGATCAGACCAGCGGCCAGATCAACATCCTGCACATAGGCCGACACGAATGGAATCAGCACTTCCTGGCTGGGCGTGGGCTTGTCCACACCGGGCGGGGCAATGCGGAACACCGCATGCGGGCCCGTGTCGATCAGGCCAATCACCTGCCCCAGCAACTGGTCCTGCAGATTGCGCACCGACAGGCCGATCAGGTCCAGCCAGTAGTACTCGCCGTCCGGCGTCTTCGGAAAGGCCGCGCGCGACACCGAGAGCACGCCACCGCGCAGCTGTTCAGCCTGCGTGCGGTCGTCCACACCTTCAATCTGCGCCACCAGGTCCTCGCCCTGCTCGCGCAGCGCCAACACCTTGAGCAATTGATGCGCAGCTTGCCCCGGACGCAGCAAAGTCAGGCACCAGGCCTTGCTGCCGAACAAGGCCGAGGCGTCAAAAGAAAAGGGCTGGACCTTGATCCAGCCCTTCACGCCATAAGCGCCCAGGATGCGGCCGACTTCGACCGCGTCCTGTGGCCAACCTTGCGGTTTGGCCTCGGTCATCTTCAGGCCGCAGCCGGGGCCGCAGCCGCCTTTTGCGCTTGCTTGATCAGACGCTCGACGACGAGCGACACCTGGGCGCCAACGCCGGTCCAGTAGCTGACGCGGTCCAGAGCCAGACGCAGGGTCTCGGCTTGGCCCGAAGCCACCGGGTTGTAGAAGCCCACGCGCTCGATGAAGCGGCCATCGCGGCGCTCCTGCTTGGGGGCGACGACGATGTTGTAGAACGGGCGCTTCTTGGAGCCACCGCGAGCAAGACGGATCACGACCATTTGGAATTCCTTCGGTTCAATCAGTTGAAGGTTCCACCGCACCACAGGGACACGTCAGGGGCGATTTGAACCGGATGGCGACGCTCTTGCATAGAGCGCCACCGGGGTTCGCACTGTAGATACGCCAATCACACGCACATGCGCATGCTTGATTCATGCACAGCTCACGCAATTGACCAGTACGAAAAGCCGGCGATTATAGACTGCGACCCACGATGCCCACTCACTCTTCCCATACCCGCCCCCGTGACCCGCTTCACGGCCCGCTTCACGGCATCTTGATCCGCCCGTCCCAGGACGGTGACTTGGACGCCATCACCACCATCTACGCCGACGCGGTGCTGAATGGAACCGGCACCTTTGAACTGGATGCCCCGGATGCCACCGAAATGCAGCGCCGCCGTCAGGAAGTGCTGGCGCGCGGCCTGCCCTATCTGGTGGCCGAGCAGCAGGGGCGCATTCTCGGCTATGCCTACGCCAACTGGTTTCGGCCGCGCGCTGCTTATCGTTTCTGCGTCGAGGATTCGGTCTATCTGGCGCCCGACGCCCGCGGGCAAGGGGTCGGCGGCCTGCTGCTGACCGAGTTGATCGCCCGCTGCACCCAGGCTGGCGCACGACAGATGCTGGCCGTGATTGGCGACAGCGCCAATGCCGGCTCCATCGGCCTGCACCGCAGCCTCGGATTTGCCGAAGCAGGTGTGCTGCGCCACAGCGGCTGGAAGTTCGGACGTTGGCTCGATGTGGTGATGATGCAGCGCGAACTGGGCCTGGGCGCGACGCAGGATCCGCTATGAATGCGATCAAGAGCAAGACCCTGGCCGCCTGGCTGGCCCTGCTGGGCGGCAGCCTCGGCGCCCATCGCTTTTATCTGCACGGCGGGCGCGATGCCCTGGCTTGGCTGCACGCCCTGCCCACACTCGTGGGCTTGGCTGGTTTGCAGCGCTTCAAGGCGCTGGGCCAGGATGACTTGATGGCCGCCTGGGCCTTGCCCTTGCTGGGCCTGATGCTCGCCCAAGGCGCACTGTTCGCCATCGTCTATGGCCTGCGCTCTGACGAGCAATGGGCAGCGGACCGCTCGCAAGCCGTTCAATCCACCCGCTGGGGCCCGGTGCTGGCAGCCATTGCCGGCTTGCTGCTGGGCGGCGCCACCCTGATGTCGTCGATTGTGTTTGCGGCGCAGCGCTACTTCGAATTGGACGCGGCCACCGCCGCCTCGAAGCCGCCCATGCACTCGATGGCTTGATCGGCCACGGCCGGCAAATGATCGGCCAGCACCCCCAAGTCCGGCAGCGTCAGCCCAGGCGCCAACTCCAGCAGGGGGTGCAGCACGAATGCGCGCTGATGCAGGCGCGGATGCGGCAAGGTCAGGCGAGCATCTTCCCAGCGCAGGGATCCGTAGCTCAGCAAGTCCAGATCCAAGGTGCGCGGCGCGTTGCGATAGGGGCGCTCGCGACCCTGTGCGGCTTCGAGCGCTTGCAACGCGTCCAGCAGCGCATGGGGCTCAAGCACCGTATCCAAGGCCACCACGGCGTTCAAAAAGTCTGGCCCCTGGGCATCCACTGGGGCAGTGCGGTAGAGCGAAGAGACCCGGGCAGAACCCAGGTCCTGCAAGCCCAACCAGGCCGCCCGCAAGGCCGCGCGCGCATCGCCCAGATTGGCGCCCAGGCCGATATAAGCGCGGTGGATCACTCGGCCGCCGGAGCGGCACCGCCCTCGGACTTTCCGCCCTTGTTGGGGCGACGACGACGACGGCGCTTCTTGGCCGGCGCGTCCAGCAGGGGCTCGGGGCTGGCATCACCGTCGGCCGCCATGGTGCGCGGCGAAATCTGCTGACGCGGCTGGCGCTTTTCGTGCTGCCTTGCGTCCTCGACCAGGGCCGTACGCTCGTCCTCATCCCCAAGCGCAAAGTCTTCCCACCAGTCCGCCAGCGTGGCGTCGGCATCGCCCACGTCAGCGCGCAAGCGCAGGAAGTCGAAGCCGGCGCGGTAACGCGGCTGCTCCACCAGGCTATAGGGACCGGAGCCCGTACGACGCTCAAAGCGGGGCTGCATCAGCCAGATCTCGCGCATATCGGCAGCCAGCTTGCCACGCCCCGAGATGTCGCCAATACGGGCATCGAAGACCTGATCGATGGCCTGCTGCAGCGCCGGCACGGTGGGCTCGCCCTGGCTGCGCAGCACCTGCCAGCGCGCCTTGACGTCAAACCACAGCAGGCAAGCCAGCAAAAAGCTGGGCGAGACGCTGCGGCCTTCAGACACGCGCAGATCGGTGTCCTGCAGCGCCTGCTTCACGAAAGCGCCGCGCGCGCCCTCGGGCAAGCTGCCATCGGCGGCCAACACGGCATCCAGGATCGGAAAGATGCCTTTGTGCAGGCCCAGTGCCTTCAGCGTCTCCAGACTGGCCAAGCCGTGACCCGTCTGCAAGAGCTTGACCATCTCATCGAACAGGCGCGAGGCGGGCACATTGGGCAGCAGCGCCGCCATGCTCCGCAGCGGCGCCTTGGTGGCGGGCTCGATGCCAAAACCCAGCTTGGCGGCAAAGCGCACCGCGCGCAGGATGCGCACCGGGTCTTCGCGGTAGCGGGTCTCGGGGTCGCCGATCATGCGCAGCTGCTTGGCGCGCAGATCCTTCAGGCCGCCGTGGTAGTCCACCAGCAGCTGGCTCTGCGGCTCGTAATACATGGCGTTGACGGTGTAGTCGCGTCGGGCCGCGTCCTCGATCTGCGGGCCCCAGACGTTGTCGCGCAGCACCCGGCCGCTCTCGTCCACCACATGGGCCTTGCCGGCCAGTTCAGCCTTGCTCGACTTCTCATTGCCCGTGACGCGCTCGGCGCTAGCCTCGCCCAGCAAGGCGCGGAAGGTCGAGACCTCGATCACCTCGTGCTCGCGGCCCCGGCCATAGACCACGTGCACGATGCGAAAGCGCCGCCCGATGATGAAAGCGCGGCGGAACAGCTGCTTGACCTGCTCGGGCGTGGCATTGGTGGCCACATCAAAGTCTTTGGGCCGGCGGCCCAACAGCAGATCGCGCACCGCGCCGCCCACCACATAGGCCTCAAAGCCGGCATCGGTCAGCGTGCGCACCACCTTGACGGCGCGCTCGTCCAGCAGCTGCGGGTCGATGCCATGCTCAGCCGCAGGCACTTCCACACGCTTGCCCAGCGAGGTGCCACCCGCCTTGGCACTGCTTTTTCCCAGCAGTTTGTTGATGAATTTCTTGATCATTTGAAGAGCTTCAATATGGGCCAGCCCCGTTCCTGGGCCAATGCCTCTAGCGCCGCGCTCGGGTTGGTGGCCACCGGGTGGCTGACCGCCTCAAGCAATGGCAGGTCGTTCATCGAATCGCTGTAGCAGGTGCTGCACTCAAATTCCTCGAAGCGCCGCCCCAAGCCCGCCAGCCATTGATTCACACGGGTGATCTTGCCGGCCTGGAAAGACGGCACCCCAGCCACCGCCCCGGTGTAAGCACCGCTGGCGTCGCGCTCCAGCTCAACGCCGATCAGGTGCTCGAATCCAAAGGCCTGGGCGATGGGCGCCGTGACAAAGACATTGGTGGCCGTCACCAGCGCCATCAGGTCGCCCGCCGCCCGGTGCCGTTCAACCAGGGCGCGCGCATTGTCGTGCAAGGCCGGCAGCAGCACCTCATCCATGAAGCGCTGCCGCAGTTGCAAGGCCTCGGCCAAGGGCCGCTGACGCCAGCCGCCGGTGGTAAAGGCCACATAGGCATCCAGATCCAGGCGACCTTCACAGTAGTCCTGATAGAAGCCGTCGTTGCGGGCGCGCCAGCTGGCCCCATCCACCCAGCCCTGCGCGGCCAGAAAGTCGCCAAAGGCATGGTCGGAGTCAATCGGCAACAAGGTGCCATCGAGGTCAAACAGGGTCAGGTTCATTCAGCATCTGCCGCAGCAGCGGCACGGTGGGGGCCCGCTTGCGCTGCAAGGCATAGTGATCAAGGCGATCCAGCAAAGGGATCAGGTGGGCCGGATCGCGTGCAAAGCGCAGCAGCACGTAGTCCAACAATTCCTCGGGCAAGCTCAGGCCGCGGCGCTGGCCCTCCTGGCGCAGCAACTCACGCAAGGCCGTCTCGCTCAAGGGGCGCAGGGCAAACGAAGGCCCCCATCCGAGGCGGGTGCGCAGGTCCTCACGCAGCGCCAGATCCACCGCCGGCGCCTGTGCCGTGGCGACCACCGCCGCGCCCTGCCCCACGGCCTCAATAAAGGCCGCAAAGGCCTCGTGCTGTTGCGCGGCGTCCAATCGATCGGCGTCATCAATCAGGACCAGTCGCGCCTGATCGGGCAGGGCCCAGCGCCCGCGGGTGTCGGCATCAAAGGCCGCCACGCACAGGCCCTGCTCACGCCAATGGCGGGCCAGCGCATGCATCAAATGGGTCTTGCCGCTGCCCGGACCACCCCAGATCAGCGTCGGTGCCTCGCCTGGGGCCAGGGCCTGCAAATGCATCAACAGCGCCGCGTTGTCGCCCATCACAAAGCTCTGCAGGCTTTGCTCGGGCTCCGGCCCCAGATCCAGCGGAAGCTGCCTCATCCGCGATACAGGCCGCTGCCCAAGTACTGCGCATGCGCCCGCCGCAGGCCCACCAGACCCACCGCACTCAGCGGCAAGGCCAACAAAATGCCCACAAAGCCAAGCAGATGGCCAAAGGCCAGCAGCACAAAGATCACCATCAGGGGCGACAGCCCAATGCGCTCACCCACCAGCCTGGGCGTGAGCACAAGGCTCTCGAACAATTGCCCAAGGCCAAAGATCAGCGCCACGCAGATCAGGCCATACCAGCTGGCGAACTGCAGCGCAGCGGCCAGCAAGGTCAGCACCAGACCGAGACCAAAACCCACATAGGGCACGAAGATGGCCAAACCCGTGAACACCCCAAGCGGCAGAGCCAGGTCAAAGCCTGCAATCGCCAAGGCCAGCGTGTAGTACAGCGCCAGCACCCCCATCACCAAGAGCTGACCACGCAGATAGTGGCCCAGCATCGTGTCGGTCTCGCCCAAGAACTCGCGGGCGCCTTCGCGCCAGCGCGGTGGCACCAAGGCCCAAGCCCGTTCGCGCAGTTGCGGCCAGTCAAGCAACAAATAAAACAGCACCACCGGGATCAGCACCAGATTGCCAATCAAGGCCAAGAGCAGCGAGCCACCGATGCGCACTGAGCCCAGCAAGGCCGTGGCAATGTCGTCGGCGTTCGCACCCAGATGGCGGATCACGAAGTCCTTGATCGCCGCCACATCCAGGCTGGCCGTCATGCCCCAACGCTGCAGCAGGGGTGCAAGCTCCTGATTCAGCCGCGCCGCCAGCGCTGGAATCTGCGCCTTCAGGAGCGGCAACTCCTTGGAGAGGATGGGCACCACCAGCAGCAACAGGGCCAAGACCAACACAATGGCCAGGGTCTCCACCAGCACCACCGCCACCACCCGTGGCATGCGCTTGGCCAAGCGCTCAACCAAGGGGTCCAGCGCATAAGCCAACACGGCCGCCGCCACGAAGGGCGACAACACCGGCGCCAGCAGCCAGAGCAACGCAATCAGCGCCAGGCCCAAACCCAGCCAGGCGAGCAGGCGGCGTTGCGCGGGGGACAACTTGAAAGGCGAAACAGTCACGGGTTCTCCCAAGAGGGCGGCGGATTCTAGGAAGCCTGCCGGCGCAGCAAGGCGCGCAGGTCGACCCGGAGCAGGGCCAATACGCCGAAATAGAGCAGGCTGGAACCCAGCAGGCTGGCCGCCATCACACCGGCCCGCAGCAGTTTGTCCATGCCCACCCAATCCAACTGCAGGGCCAACTGCCACTGCAATCCACCCATGCACAGGGCGGCGAGCAGGCATTTCAGCCCCAGCCCCAGCCAACCCGGCGCGGGTCGATAGGCGCCGGCACGGCGCAGCCCGAAGAGCAACCAGCCGGCATTGAGCAAGGCCCCAAGCCCGATCGACAAGGCCAAGCCGGCCGCACCCAGCTGTGGCACCCACAGGGCATTCATCAACTGCGTGAACACCAACACCACCAACGCGATGCGCACGGGGGTGCGGGTGTCTTGGCGCGCAAAAAAGCCCGGCGCCAGGATCTTGATGGCCAAAAGACCAATCAGGCCCAGACCATAGCCCTGCACCGCCCGGGCCGTCTGCGTCAGATCGGCGGCCGTGAATTCCCCGTGGTGATAGAGCACCGCGACCAGCGGCTCGGCAAACAGACCCAGCGCCAGGGCGCAGGGCAGGCCCAGCAGCAGCACCAGGCGCAACCCCCAATCGATCAGGCCAGAGAACTCACCGCCCCGCTCCTCGGCCTTGGCCGCCGCCAGCAAGGGTGTCAGCACCACCCCAAGCGCCACGCCCGCCAAGGCGATCGGAAACTCCATCAACCGGTCGGCCAGGCTGATCCAGGTGGCGGCACCCGGGCCGACGTGGCTGGCAATCTGCGTGTTGATGATCAAAGAGAGCTGCGCCACCCCCACGCCCAGCAAGGCCGGAGCCATCAACTTGAGGATGCGTCCTACCCCTTCATGGCTCCAGGCTGATCGCAAGGCTGTCAACCGCAACCCAAAGCGCGGCAGCATGCCGACCCGGCGCAGGGCCGGGATCTGGATCAAGAGCTGCAGCAAGCCGCCGACCATCACGCCCAGGGCCATCGAATAGATGGCCGGCCAACCGCGCGCCGCCAAGGGCTCAGAGAGCAACAGGCCACAAGCAATCACGGACAGATTCAGCAGGACCGGCGTGAAGGCCGGCAAGGCAAAGCGCCGCCAAGTATTCAAAATGCCGGCGGACAGTGCCACCAGAGACATGCAGGCGATGTAAGGAAACATCCAGCGCGTCATGTCCACGGCGGCCACATGGGCCGCGCCCTTAAGACCCGCGCCCATCAACCAAACGAGTACCGGTGCGGCCATCACGCCCAAGAGGCTGACGACCACCAGCGCCCAGAGAAGCACCGTCGCCGTGGCGTCCACGAGGCGGCGCGTGGATTCCTCCCCACGCGCGGCCCGCTCGGCTGCCAATTGCGGAACAAAGGCCTGCGAAAAGGCCCCTTCGGCAAACAGGCGCCGAAACATATTCGGAATCTTGAATGCGATGACAAAGGCGTCCGTCATCGCCGTGGCGCCATACAGATGGGTCACCATCAACTCACGCGCCAGACCGGTGATGCGAGACAGCAAGGTAAAGGCCGAAACCGAGCCCACGGCGCGAAGCAAATTCATGAAGAGTCCGTAATCCACAGGGCCGCCTGACGGCCGCACTCAGCCATGCTCAGTCGCACCCAATCGCCATTCCAAACATCCAACAGGCGAGCGCCAGACTTGAGCCAGGGCGGCGGATTATGCGTTGCACGATGCACAGCACTGGTAATTCCACCAAGCGCTGCTATACTCGCGTGCTTTGCACCCAACGGATCAACCGGAAAACTAGCATGGCCACTTCGTCCAAAGCCAAGAAAAAGACCGTCCGCCTGGCCTCCGGCCGCAAGCGCGCCCGCCAGGACGTCAAGCGCAACGCCGAGAACACCTCGCTGCGTTCGCACTTCCGCACCGTCATCAAGAACGTTCAAAAGGCTGTGGTTGCCGGCGACAAGCCCAAGGCTGCCGAGCTGTTCACGCTGGCCCAGAAGGTGATCGACTCGATCGCCGACAAGGGCATCTTCCACAAGAACAAGGCCGCTCGTCATAAGAGCCGCCTGTCGGCCAAGATCAAGGCGCTCGGCGCCTGAGCAACGATCCGATCGGGTGCAAATCGGGCCCGCCTCGTGCTGGTCCACCAAGAAAGCCCACCGCAAGGTGGGCTTTTTTCATGGCGCAATCAGCGCAGGTCTGACCACTGGCTCTGACCCACAGGCTGCAGCCAATCCGCCAAAGACTGCGCCACCCAGTCCGGATCGTCGAGCAGCAGATCGTGACCGGCGTCGGGGTGAACACGCAATGCCGCCCCCCAGGCGCGACTGATGGCTTGAGAGATGCGCCAATCAAACCACTTGTCCTTATGGCCTGCCAGCAGCAGGATGCGACGCATGGGCCGCCGCCGGCTGGCCTGATAGCGCCAGATCGCCAGCCCCTGGGCGAAGGCATTGCGCAATTTGACCGGATGTTCATCGTGGAGGCGCTGCCACTCGGAGTCCAGCACCTCGACATCTTCAGCACGCCGATGAGTGGTGCTGGCAAACCAACGCTCGTTCAAGGCCAGTGGCGAGCGTCGCCCCAACACCAGGGCCATCAGAGTGGGCCAAAGACTGGGCCTGACCGCACGAATCAGCGAGGTGAAGGGCCGCATGGCGGGACTCAGCAACACCAGGGCCCCCACCTCTTCGGGATAACGGCGTGCCCATTCGGTGGCCACGCCCGTACTCCCTGAACTGGCGATCAAACCAACCGGCCCCTCCAGCCGCTTGACGCGTTTTCGCAAGTTCTCGACGAGTTCGGCGACATGCGAAGGGCTGCGCTCACGCCATAAGGCTCCGGTACCCGGCAAGTCCAGCAAATGCAGTTGGACCTGCGGATCAAGGCGCCGCAAACGAGCCAACAACAACTTCGGGCCGTCGATCCAAAGCGCGCTCTCGCGGGCGATCCCTCCAATCAGCAACCAGTGTTGCGGCGAACCCGCAAGCGCCCCCCATTGGCTGTCGCTGAGTTCGTGGGGATGCTGCATTTGCGTTGCGCCGCCTTCAGGCGCTATCCCGGTCTTCAGGCAGAAGGCAGGCGTCCACCACCTGCAGCTCGTTGTCGCGGGCAAAGCTAAGCACAAACTCCCAGGCCTTGGGCTCCAACTCCTTCAGCGCCTCGTTGACGATGACGCACTTGACGCCATTGATGACCCGCGGCACGCAATAGGGCGAATAGCGAATGTGCGAGCCCAATCCAGCGCGGTTGCCCGGCGGACGAAAGCAGGACATCACGCCCGCCAGTCGCTCCGCCCAGTCGCTGGGGCGGAAGGTGCGCCCCTCCAGGGTGACGCCCTGAATGAAGATTTCGCGGGGTTTGGCGGACATGAAAAGGGCGAATCGGCGGCTTCAGGCCAAGCAGGTGTGGGGTCGTGATTGTGCCTGCCTCAAAGCGCGTGCTGCAGTGCAGCACCCGCATAATCAGCGCCCCCTTATTGATCTGATCCAGGAGTTGTCCATGTCCGCCCCCCTGTCTTGCGTGATGCCGACCTATGGCCGGCTGCCCGTCGCCCTGGCCGAGGGTCGCGGATGCCGCGTCTGGGATACGCAGGGACAGGAGTACCTGGACGCACTGGCCGGCATTGCCGTCAACACCCTGGGCCATGGTCATCCGCGCTTTGTGGCGGCCTTGCAGGACCAGGTCGCCAAACTGATCCACACCAGCAACTACTACCAAGTGCCGCTGCAGGAGCGTTTGGCCGCCAAACTGGTCGAACTGTCGGGACTGACCAACGTCTTTTTCTGCAACTCGGGCTTGGAAGCCAACGAAGGCGCGCTCAAGATTGCCCGCAAATTCGGGCATCAGCGCGGCTTCGAGCAGCCCGAGACGATGGTGTTCGAAGGCGCCTTCCACGGTCGCTCCCTGGCCACCCTGTCCGCCACCGCCAACCCCAAGATTCAGGACGGTTTTGCACCCTTGGTTCCCGGCTTTGTGCGAGCGCCACTCAACGACTTGGCCGCGGTGGAGCGTCTGCTGGATGCCCACCCGCAGATCAGCGCCATCTTCCTGGAGACCATCCAGGGCGAGGGTGGCATCAACCCAGCCCGCATCGAGTTTCTGCAGGGCCTGCGGCGTCTGTGCGATGCGCGCAATCTGCTCCTGATGCTCGACGAGGTGCAGTGCGGCATTGGCCGCACCGGCAAGTGGTTCGCGCACCAGTGGGCCGGCATCCAGCCCGATGTGATGCCCCTTGCCAAGGGCCTGGGCTCGGGCGTGCCGGTGGGCGCCATCGTATGTGGGCCGCGCGCGGCTGGCGTGCTGACGGCCGGCAACCATGGCACCACCTTTGGTGGCAACCCGCTGGCCATGCGGGCCGGCGTTGAGACTCTGGCCATCATGGAGGCCGACGGCCTGTGCGCCCATGCCAGCGCCATGGGCGAGCGCCTGCGCACCGCACTGCAAACCGGTCTGGCTGGCGTGGAGGGCGTCAAGGACATTCGCGGCCAGGGGCTGATGCTGGGCATCGAACTCAGCCGGCCCTGCGGTGTGCTGCTTACGCGTGCACTGGAGAGCCGTCTGCTGATCTCGGTGACGGCGGAGCGCGTCGTGCGCCTGCTGCCGCCCCTGATCGTGAGCAGCGCCGAGATCGACGAGATCGCCAACCGCCTGATCCCCTTGATCCGCGCCTTCTGCGCAGAAGGCGCCTGATGCAACGCCCTGCCCTGCGCCATTACCTGCAGTTCAAGGATCTCTCGGCGGCCGACTACGGTTATCTATTCGAGCGCACCGCGCTGATCAAGCGCCGCTTCAAGAACTACGAGAAATACCAGCCGCTGCAGGACCGCACCCTGGCCCTGATTTTTGAAAAGGCCAGCACCCGCACGCGCGTCAGCTTTGAAGCCGGCATGTACCAGATGGGCGGCTCGGTGGTCCACCTGACCACCGGCGACAGCCAACTGGGCCGCGCCGAGCCTATCGAGGACAGTGCCCGCGTCATCAGTCGCATGGTTGACCTGGTGATGATTCGCACCTTCGAGCAAAGCAAGATCGAGCGTTTTGCGGCGCACTCGCGCGTGCCCGTCATCAATGGCCTGACCAACGAATACCACCCCTGCCAGATCCTGGCCGATCTGTTTACCTATTTGGAAGCGCGCGGCATGGATGCGCGCGGCAATGTGGACATGGACGCGCTCAAGGGCCGCGTGGTGGCCTGGGTGGGCGACGGCAACAACATGGCCAACACCTGGCTGCAGGCGGCCGAGTTGTTGGGCTTCACGGTTCACATCAGCACGCCCAGCGGCTACGAGGTCAACCCCGCCATAGCCGGCATTTCAGATGCCCGCTGCGTCAAGACCTTTGCCGATCCGCTGGAAGCCTGTCGCGGCGCCGACTTGGTGACCACCGATGTCTGGACCAGCATGGGCTATGAAGCCGAAAACGAAGCCCGCCGCGCAGCTTTCGCACGCTGGTGCGTATCTGCCGAAATGATGGCGGCGGCGCGTCCGGACGCCCTCTTCATGCATTGCCTGCCGGCGCATCGTGGCGAAGAGGTTGCCGCCGAGGTCATCGACGGCCCCCAATCCGTCGTCTGGGACGAGGCAGAGAATCGAATGCACGTGCAAAAGGCACTCATGGAGTGGCTTTTGCTCGGGCGCATCGGCTGAGAGCCGGGACGCCGGACCGCAGGGCCGGCATTCGATTCGGGGAGCGCTCATTTGGCGCAGCCAAGTGCGCGGTCACCAAAACAGATTCACGTGCAAAAGGCTGAGCAAGCAGCGAGAACGGTCCTGAGGACCGTTCGACCGCTTGCGAAGGCCTGAGCGCGTCCCGCGCGCTCAGGCACTCATGGAGTGGCTTTTTCTCGAGCGCATCGGCTGAGAGCCGGGACGCCGGACCGCAGGGCCGGCATTCGATTCGGGGAGCGCTCATTTGGCGCAGCCAAGTGCGCGGTCACCAAAACAGATTCACGTGCAAAAGGCTGAGCAAGCAGCGAGAACGGTCCTGAGGACCGTTCGACCGCTTGCGAAGGCCTGAGCGCGTCCCGCGCGCTCAGGCACTCATGGAGTGGCTTTTTCTCGAGCGCATCGGCTGAGAGCCGGGACGCCGGACCGCAGGGCCGCCATTCGATTCGGGGAGCGCTCATTTGGCGCAGCCAAGTGCGCGGTCACCAAAACAGATTCACGTGCAAAAGGCTGAGCAAGCAGCGAGAACGGTCCTGAGGACCGTTCGACCGCTTGCGAAGGCCTGAGCGCGTCCCGCGCGCTCAGGCACTCATGGATTGGCTTTTGCTCGGGCGCATCGGCTGAGCGCCGGGGCGCAGGACCGGCATTCGATTCGGGGAGCGCTCACGTGGCGCAGCCAAGTGAAGCTGCGCGAGCAGCGGGCGGGCACCAGAATCGAATGCCTATCCCCGCGCCGCCTCAATACCCATACCCCCCACCCTCCACGGGCTTCTTCTTCCTGCCCACCACCACCTGCGTGGCCACCCGCACCGCGGCCATGCCGTCGCTCACCGAAAGCGCCTGAGGCGGCGTCTCCACCAGCTCCTCGGCATGCCAGACCCGTAGGCGCGCACCACCGGCCGGCACCTCGCGCAGCTGCACCTGGCCCTGCGCGTCGCTGACTGCGGCCCAGGGTGAGTCGGTCACGTACAGATGCCCGCGCATCGAGCCATGCAGATGGCAGCCCAGCAGTTGCGGGCCGGTCTGGTTGAACTGACGCGATTCACGCGACGCCGGCTTGCCGGCCACCCGGCCTGACAGGCGGAAGGCGAAGCCCTGGCTGGCGTCCAGATAGACACCACCCGGCCCGGCTGCGCCACCCCGCACATGGTGGTCCCAGCGGTCCAGATTGACGAAATGAACCTTGGTGGAGAGGTGCACCACGCTGACCGCCGGCGCAAAGCGCATCTGCTCCTGCTCGATGGTGTGCTCCGCCAAGGGTGTGGGCCGGGGCCCGCTGACCGAGGTCTCCAGCACCACCACCGCGCCGGCCAGGGCCTTGCCCTCGCGATCAAGCACCTGAACCGTGACATCGGCCGCAAGCGCGGCGGACTGGGTCAGACCCGCAATCAACAGGGCCAGAACAGACTTGCGTGCAGCGTGCATGGGAGCGTCCTTGAGGATGAGCGGCCTGCATGATGCCGCAAGCCACTCAGTGCGGTGTCGCTGTCGGCTGCGGTCGCCGCAACACCTCCAGCTTGTAGGCGTAGCGCCGACGCTGCTCGGGGGTCAGCGCATGCTCTCGCGCCAACGCCATATGGCGCGCAGCACGCTCGCGTTGACCCAGCTGGTAGTAAGTCTGGCCGAGCCAGAAGTGCAGCTCATCGAATTGCGGTGTCAGCACCAATTCGCGCTCAAAAGCCAGCTGGGCCGCGGCCCAATCCCCCGTGCGTGCGGCCGCCAAACCGCGCTCGAATTCCAAGAAGGGCGTGCGCGGCTGCACCTGCTGCAAGGCCGCCTCGGCTACCCGGGCCTCCTCGGTTCTGCCGAGTTGACGCAGCAGCAAGACCAGATTAGAGAGCGCCGAGACGTTGCGCGGCTCATGCTGCAGCAGCGTGCGCAGGCTGCGCTCGGCGCGCGGCAAATCACCGTGGCGGCGGTACAGCACCGCCAGAGTGTTAAGCGCATTGAAGTAGCGCGGATCGGCTGCCAGGGCCTGCTTGACCATCGCATGCGCGTTGGCCAGCTGCCCCTGCTCCATCAGCTCCACCGCTCGGTTGTTCATGAACATCGCCACGACGGTCTCTTCCGACAGGCTGATCGCCTGCAGCCGCGACTCTTCATCCAAGGGGATGAAGTCGATGGTCAAGAAACCGGTCGTAGAAAGGCTGCGCCCCGAGCCATAGCGCTCATGCGCCAAGGTCACATTCACGTGACCACTCAGCAGCATGAAATTGCGACTGCGACTCCATACATCCTCAATGCGCACCGACTGAAATCGAACCGACAGCCCAATGTGATACGCCAGCGCGGCAGTCAACAGTACCAAGGACAGGCAGTTACCTGCCCGCGCGTCAAAGGCTTCGGCGGCTGTACGGGTCGTGGATGCGTCGTACTCGAGACGCATTCCTGCGAAATCCCGCACAGCCAGAAAGAGACCCCTACGGCTACCATGCTGACGGACTTGCGCCGCAAGTTGGTTGTTCGCAAAAGCCAATAGGGCGGGTGAGAGTGCAAACAAGTCGGCGCGACTGAGATGCACTGTTGGTGCACCAAGGCCAGAAGCATCCAACAGTCCGGCCAAATCAGTGAGAGCAGGCGTTTGATGGGCACAGCCACCCAAACTGACCAAAGAGCCTGCGGCACAGACGCCGAACCGGCGCCGTCTCATCGAGACATTCATTTGCATTGGCTGAGCATAGACTGCAAGGCCGGCCTCGCCCAGTGCGCTTTGACACGCCGTGCAAACCCTGTGACCAAAGGGCGTCCCTCAGTGCACAAACACCGCCACGGAGCGCGCCGGCAGTCTCAATTGACCGCCCACCCAGCGCGCCCCCGTATCGGGCAGGCCCTGCAGGGCCGGATGCAGGCGCCATGCGCCCGGACGCTGGAGCGCCAATTGGCGCGGCTGCGCCGCCGCATTGAAGGCCAGTAGCAGCCCCTCAAAGCCCGCCCCCGGCCAGCCCCGGCCGTCCAACTCGGCGACGATCACCGCGGGGTCCTGATCCGGTCCGACCGCATGGAAGCGCAGCCGCGCCTGCAGCTCGCCCGGGTTCGGTAGCGAGAACAGACTGGAGCTGGCGCGCACCCGCAGCAGCGCCAGGAACTGCTCACGGGCCTGATGCAAGGTGGCAGGGTCGGGCCGGATGCCTGAACGCCTCAAAAAGGGGCGCAACACCGGCCAGTCCACCCCGTTGTCGGCCGCAGGCGGCAGGCCCACACCAAAGCCGTTGTCGCGCAGGCTGAGATCCAATCGGTTGAAGGCATCGCCGCTGTCGTAGCTATTGCGATCCAAGGACTTGGAGCGCATCAACTCTTGTCCGGCATGGAAGTAGACCGGTCCCTGACTGAAGGCCACCAGCGCATTGGCCAGATGCTGGACCTGGCGCCGCGCCGCCGCCAAGCTGCTGGGCGGCAGCTTGAGCACCCCCAAATCGAACAGGGTGTGGTTGTCGTGGTTCTCGGCATACGCCACCGCCTCGCCGGGTTGTCGGGCATAGCCGGCCGGCTGCCCGCCGTAGTCCATCTCGGCGCCGCGCCGCACGGCGCCATCGGCTGTGGGCAGCAGCACATCCTGCAAGCTCCCGGCCAGCCCCAAACGAAGCAGATCCGCAGCCCGGCCGGCCTGCTCGCGACGCGCGGGGTCGTCGGCCAAACCAAAGAGCCAGCCAGGGCTGGCCTGCATCTGCGTCACCGGGCCAAAGCTGCTGCCGCGCAGGGCATCGCGGGCACGATCGCTGAAAGTGGCGATACCGCTACCCCCCAGGCTCAGCTGGCTGGCCTGCTCAAAGCGTGCGCCATCCTTGACCTCGCCAAAGTTCCAACCCTCGCCAATGAAGTGAATCTCGCGTCCCAGCCGCTGCTGCAACTCGCGGTGCAGGCGCTGCATCTCAGCGCGCGGCTGATGACCCATCAGGTCGAATCGGAACGAGTCCATCGCATAGGCGCGAGCCCATAGATGCACCGAGTCGCGCATCAGCTTGCCCATCATCAAGCGTTCGGTGGCGCTGTTGGCGCAGCAGGTGCTTTGCTCCAGATCGCCTTGCCCATTGAGCCGGTGGTAGTAGAGCGGCACGATGCGATCCAGCACCGAGTGGCGGGCCTGCCCGCTGGCCGCCATGTGGTTGTAGACCATGTCCATGCCGACGCGCAGGCCCATGCCATGCAAGGCCATCACCGCGGCTCGAAGCTCGCGCACGCGCAACTCGGGGCGGTCGGCATCACTGGCATAGCTGCCCTCTGGGGCGTTGAAGTGCAGCGGGTCATAGCCCCAGTTGAAGCAGTCCTGGGCGGCCTGCGCGCGGATGCGCGCTTGCAGCCGGGGGCTGTCAGAGGCCACACGATCACGCGGTGGGTCCGCTCGGCAACCCTGCTCGGGCACGCTGGCCAAATCAAAGACCGGCAGCAGTTGCACGTCCGTCACCCCCGCCGCCGCCAGCGCACGCAAGTGCCGCACCCCGGTGCTGCGCGCCTGGGCAAAGGCGCTATAGCGCCCGCGCAGGGCGGCAGGCAGGCTGCGGTCGTCACGCGAGAAGTCGCGCACATGCAGCTCATAGATCACCAGCTCGTTCAGGCGCAGCGCGCGCTGTGGTCGCGGATGGTCCTTCCAACCCGGTGGCTGAGTTTGCGGATCATCCAAATCCAGCACGGCGCTGCGCGCAGAGTTCGCGCTCAGGCTCAAGGAATAGGGATCCGTGACGCGCTGCCGCACCCAGCCCTGCCCCGGCACCCAGACCTCAACGAGATAGAGGTAGGTCCACCCGCGCAGATCGCCGGGCTGATGCCAGATCCAGCTGCCTGTGTCGGACTGCCACTGCGCCGCCACGCGCCGCGCCGCTGGAGCGCGCGTGGACGGGTAGAGACAAACCTCGACCGCACGCGCGGTCGGCGCCCAAAGCCGGCCCTGGGTTCCTGCACCCGCCTGCACATGCACGCCCAAATCGTCAAGGCCTTCGGCAGCGGCATAAAGCGCATCGACGGCGCCGCCGACCTGGACGCCGGTGCGCGCCAACTCTGGGCCGCTCGGATCCATTAAAAGGCCAAGCAACTCGCCTCGAAGCCAGGCCTGTCTCTGCGCACGTGAGATCTGCGCAGGAACCCGAAAAGCTTGGCCCGCGCCCAGATAGCTCGCCGCCCGTTGCAGCGCGGCGGGCCAGGGCTGAGGATCGGCCTCCAGCGCCCAGTCTTGGCCTTCATGGCGCAACCGCAACTGCGCACCGGGGGACGCCCCGGGCCAAAAGAAGCGGTCAGCATCCAACCAGTGCAGCCGATGTGGGCCGGGCTGGCTCAGCGGGCTCAGCGGACTCGGCAAGGGCGAAGCCAGCGGCTGCGCCACTGCCGCCCCATCGCAAGCCGCCCACACAGGGTCGGCGCGCAGGGCCTCGGTCTGCAGCAGTCCGCCCACCAGCAAGATCAGGAGTCGCTTCATGGCAGTCATGTACTTTTATTACATGCCCGCATTTCACCACTGGAAAACATTCAAGCAATCGACGAGATCATGAAGTAACTCAGGTACAGACATACCCGCCAACGAGTCTGGCAAGACCTTGACTCAGGGCTGAGACACTGCAGCCCATGCCCCCTTCCAGCACCAGCCCCCTGCCGCAACTCAGCCCCAACCTGGTGCTTTGGCTCACCCTGCCGCCGCTGATGTGGGCCGGCAATGCGGTGGTGGGGCGGCTGCTGCACGAGCAGATCCCAGCCACCCTGCTCAACAGCCTGCGCTGGGGCCTGGCCTTGGCCCTGCTGCTGCCCCTGGCCCAGGCGCTGCGCCGCCACCCCCGTCAATGGTGGGACCTGTGGTGGCAGCAGCGCCGCTGGCTGGCCGCCACCGGGGTGCTGGGCATGGGGGTCTACAACGCCCTGCTCTATCAAGCCCTGCAGAGTTCCGGCCCCATCAATGTCACCCTGATCGCCGCCAGCTTGCCCCTGGGCATGCTGCTGATGGGCCTGCTGGTCTTCGGCAACCGGCCGCGGCGCACCGAAGGCCTGGGCGCTCTGCTCGCCTTGGCCGGCGTGCTGGTGGTGCTGAGCCAGGGGCAGTGGCAGCGTCTGCGCGGCCTGCAGTGGGTGGCCGGCGACCTGCTGATGCTGTTCGCCACACTGGCCTGGGCGCTGTACTCCTGGTTGCTGACACGCCGCCCGGACGCCTTGGCGGAGCGTTGGAACTGGGCCGATGGGCTGCTGGGGCAAATTCTTTTCGGCCTGCCTTTCGCGCTGCTGTGCGCGGCGGCCGAGCAGCACTGGGCACCGGCTACCGTGCGGTGGAGTTGGCCGCTGGCCCTGGCCCTGCTCTTCATCGCCTGCGGCCCCAGTGTGCTGGCCTACCGTTGCTGGGCCCTGGGCGTGGAGCGCGCCGGGCCGGCCGTGGCGGCCTTCTTCGCCAACCTCACGCCCGTTTTTGCCGGCCTGCTCTCGGGCGCACTGATGGGCGATCCCCCCCAGCTCCACCATGCGCTGGCCTTTGCTTTGATCGCTGCGGGTATCTTGGTGTCATCCAGGCGCTGAACCGTGGCAACATCGCCCGCAACTCAAGCAGGCAACCTCAGGCGCCACACCCCGTATGCCCTTCTCCCAATCGCTGCGCTGGGCCGTCATCCTGACCTTGTTGCTGGGCCTGCTGGCGCCCAGTGCGCTGGTGTTGGTCTACGACTTCCAAGCCACCCGCACCGCGGTGATGGACAACCTCAAGCGCGATCTGGACCGCAGCACCCAGGTCTTGCGACTGTCCTTGGCCGAACCGATCTGGCAGGTCTCGCCCGATCTGGCCCAGCCAATGGTGAATGCGCAGTTCGACGACGAGCGCTTCATTGCCGTGGTCGTCAGCGAAACCAACAACACCAAGCCCTTCGTTCAAGAAAGCCGCCCCAATCCGGCCCCTGAACTGGCCCTGACCCAGACCGCACCCATCGAGCGTGAAGGCCGGCAGATCGGGCAACTCAGCGTCACCATGAGCGGCGCCCCGCTGCTCGCGCGTGCCCAAAAGGATCTGTACGCCGGCGCCGGCCGCACCCTCTTGGTGGCGGCGCTGTCGATGGCCCTGATCCTGTGGCTGCTGCGCCGCCGCGTGCTCGGGCCGATGGAACGCCTGTCCAAGGTCGCCTTTGAACTGGGATCGGGCCAGATGAGCAAGCCGGTCGAGGTGGAAGGCAATGACGAGATCGCCCGCGTCGGCCAGGCCATGGAGCGCATGCGTCTGGCCCTGCTGGAAGCCTTTGAACGCCTGCGTCAGCACGCCAATACGCTGGAGGACCAGGTCTCGCAGCGCACCGTTGAGCTCACAAAGACCAACACCGAGCTGACGCGCGCCATGCAGCAGCTGAAGAACGCGCAGAAGGAACTGGTCGAGTCGGAAAAACTCGCCTCCCTGGGCCGACTGGTCGCCGGTGTGGCGCATGAACTCAACACCCCTCTAGGCAATGCCATGACGGTGGTGACCGCGCTCGAAGATCGCTGGGGCGAGCTGGACGCCGCGCTCAAGAGCAGCCAGCCGCTGCGCCGCAGCCAGCTCGAGGGCCTGGTGACCGACACCCGGCGCGGCCAGGACATCCTGCAGCGCAATGTGCGCAAGGCCGCCGAACTGGTGCGCGACTTCAAACAGGTGGCCATCGACCAGACCTCGGACGCACGGCGCGAATTCGATCTGGCCGGCATGGTCAAAGATGTGATGGTGATGGTGGAGCCGCGCTTCAAGCACACCCCCTTCATCATCGACACCCAGTTGACCGAGGGGCTGAAGATGAACAGCTTCCCCGGTTCGCTGGGCCAGGTTCTGACCAATCTGCTGATCAACGCCCTGGTGCATGGCTTTCACGATCGCACTGAGGGCAGAGTCCTGGTGACCTGCCAGGCCGCCACCGACAACCCCGATTGGGTCGAGCTGACCGTCAAGGACAACGGCTGGGGCATGGACGAAAACGTGCGCAAGCGCATCTTCGACCCCTTCTTCACCACCAAGCTGGGGCGCGGCGGCACGGGCCTGGGCATGCACATCGTGCACAACATCGTCACCCAGCTGCTGGGCGGCTTCATCGATGTGATCAGCGAACCCGGCCAAGGCGCGCTGATGCGCCTGCGCTTGCCCACCCAGGCACCGGAGATGTCCGAACACGAAGAAGCTGGAGCCGGCGTCTGATCCGGCCCTGACTACACTGACGGGCATCTTTGGTGCCGCCCCTCGCGGCTCCCCTCAGGAGTGCCCATGACCACCGTAATCCGTCGCGACGATCTGGTTGAGACCGTCGCCGCCGCCCTGCAGTACATCAGCTACTACCACCCGGCCGACTACATCGCCCATCTGGCGCGCGCCTACGAGCGCGAGGCCTCGCCCGCCGCCAAAGATGCGATCGCTCAGATCCTGACCAACAGCCGCATGTGCGCTGAAGGCCGGCGCCCCATCTGCCAGGACACCGGCATCGTCAATGTGTTCCTGGAAATCGGCATGGACTGCCGCTTCGAGGGCTTCCCGGGCTCCATCGAAGACGCCGTCAACGAGGGCGTGCGCAAGGGCTATCTGAACCCCGACAACAAGCTGCGCGCCTCGGTGCTGAGCGACCCGCTGTTCGCCCGCGTCAACACCAAAGACAACACCCCGGCCGTCATCCACATGACCCTGGTGCCGGGCAACAAGCTCTCCATCGATGTGGCCGCCAAGGGCGGCGGCAGCGAGAACAAGAGCAAGTTCAAGATGATGAACCCCAGCGACGACCTGGTCGACTGGGTGCTCAAGACCGTGCCCGAGATGGGTGCGGGCTGGTGCCCACCGGGCATGCTGGGCATCGGCGTGGGCGGCACGGCCGAGCGCGCCATGCTGCTGGCCAAGCAGTCGTTGATGGAGCCCATCGACATGTACGAGTTGCTGCAGCGCGGCCCGCAGAACAAGCTCGAAGAGCTGCGCATCGAGCTGTTCGAGAAGATCAACGCGCTGGGCATTGGCGCCCAGGGCCTGGGCGGCCTCACCACGGTGCTGGACGTCAAGATCGCCACCTACCCCACCCACGCGGCCAGCAAACCAGTGGCCATGATCCCCAACTGCGCCGCCACCCGCCACGCCCATGTGGTGATGGACGGCTCGGGCCCGGCCTTCCTGGACGCGCCCAGCCTGGACCTGTGGCCCGATGTCAACTGGGCGCCGGACTACAACAAGAGCCGTCGCGTCAACCTGAACACGCTGACCAAGGCCGAGGTGGCGAGCTGGAAGCCGGGCGAAACCCTGCTGCTCAACGGCAAGATGCTGACCGGCCGTGACGCCGCACACAAGCGCATCCAGGACATGCTGTCCAAGGGCGAGAAGCTGCCCGTCGACTTCACCAACCGCGTCATCTACTACGTCGGCCCCGTTGACCCGGTGCGCGACGAGGTGGTCGGCCCGGCCGGCCCCACCACCGCCACGCGCATGGACAAGTTCACCGAAATGATGCTGGCCCAGACCGGCCTGATCGGCATGGTGGGCAAGGCCGAGCGCGGCCCCAGCGGCATCGCGGCCATCAAGAAGCACCAAAGCGCCTATCTGATGGCGGTGGGCGGCGCCGCCTATTTGGTGGCCAAGGCCATCAAGGAGGCCAAAGTGGTGGGCTTTGCCGATCTGGGCATGGAGGCCATCTACGAGTTTGACGTGCAGGACATGCCGGTCACGGTGGCGGTGGACGCCGGCGGCAGCAGCGCCCACATCACCGGCCCGGCCGCCTGGAAAGAGCGCATTGCCAAGGGTGAATTTGCGGGAATTCCTATCACCCAGGCTTGAAGCCAAGGGCCGGCTTTAGCGAGCCTTTAGCCTCCCTCCCGTAGAGTTCGCGGCCGCCTTAATGGGATTAGGGCGGCCGTTTTCTTTCAGGGAGTCCAACAATGAACCGCCTCACCCCCTTGGCTTTGGCCCTTGGCCTGGGCCTGACCGGCGCCAGCCTGGCCGCCAGCCCCGCCAAGACCCCACCCCTGCCCAAGCCGGGCCTCAAGCAGGGAGTCGCCCCGGTCACTGCGCCCGAATTCGTGCGCGAGCTTGAAGGTATTCGTGAATACCGCCTGGCCAATGGCTTGCAAGTGCTGCTGTTTGCTGATGCCGCCAGCACCACCACCCTGGTCAATATCGTCTACCGCGTCGGCAGCCGCCACGAGGGCGCCGGCGAGGCCGGCATGGCGCATTTGCTGGAGCACCTGCTGTTCAAGGGTACGCCCTCGGTCGCGGACATCCCCAAGGCCATGAGCGAGCGCGGCGTGCGCTGGAACGCCACGACCTCGGTGGACCGCACCCACTACTTCAGCAGCTTCAACGCCAGCGCCGACACCCTGGGCTTCATGCTGGCGCTGGAGGCTGAGCGCATGCAGAAGTCGCGCGTCGAGGCCGAGGATCTCGCCAAGGAAATGCCGGTCGTGCTCAACGAAATGGAGCGCGGCGAGAACAATCCCGGCCAGTTGCTGCGTCAACGCCTGCAGTCCACCGCCTATCGCTTCCACCCCTATGGCCGCAGCACCATCGGCAGCCGCAGCGATCTGGAGAACGTGCCCATCGAGGCCCTGCGCCGTTTCTACCGCGCCCACTACCGTCCGGACAACGCCACTTTGATGGTCAGCGGCCAGTTCGACGAGGCTGCGGTGCTGACGCAGATCCAGCAGCAGTTCGCGGCCCTGAGCAACCCGGCGGGCAAGGCACCCAGCCCCTACACCGTCGAGCCACCGCAGGACGGCGAGCGCAGCGTGGTGCTGAAGCGCGTGGGCGGCCAGGCCATGAGCTTCATCGGCTACCACGTGCCCAACTTCGCCCACCCCGACTGCGGCGCGCTGGCCGTGCTGGGCCAGATGCTGTTCCAAGCCCCCAGCGGGCCGCTTTACAAGCGCTTTGTTGAAGGCAAGCAAGCCACCCATGTGGGCGGCCAGGGCTGCGGCGGTCATGATCCCGGTCTGTTCACCGTGGTGGCCGTGCCAGCGGGTGATACCCCGCCTGCCGTGCTGGAAAAGGCCGTACTCGACGCGTTGGAGGGCTCGGTCAAAGAGCTCTTGGAACCCGAACAGTTCCAGCGCCTGCAAGGCCAATTCGCGCTCGGCTACTCCCAGTTGCTGAAGGACCCGCAGGGCCTGACCATGCTGCTGACTGAGGCCGTGGCCGGCGGCGACTGGCGCCTGGTGTTCAAGCTGCTGCAACAGGTCAAGGGCCTGAAGCTCGAAGATTTGCAGCAGGTGGCCGCCCGCTACTTGCGAGCCAACAACCGCACCCTGGCGCGCTACGAACCGGTCAAGGCCTCCGGCCAGGTGGAGATCCCCGTGCAGGCCGAGCGCCAGCAGGGCTTGGACGCCCTGACTGCCGGCCAGAACCTGGCCCAGGGCGAGCGCCTGAACCCGGAGGCGCTGGAGCTGCACAAGCGCACCCGCTTTGCCAAGCTGCCCCAAAGCGGCCTGCCGGTGGCCTGGCTGGACAAGAAGACCCGCGGCGACCAGGTGTTCGCCCGCATTACCCTGCGCTGGGGCGATGGCGCCAGCCTGCGCGAGGCGCACGCGGCGAACCACATCGATGACCAGCTTCTCGAGGGCAACGCACGCTATACCAAGCAGCAAATCATTGACGAGACAGTAAGGCTCAAGGGCCAGTTCAATGTCCAGGCCGGCAAGCAGGGCCTGACCCTGACCCTGGAGGGCGAGCGCCAGACCTTCGGCGAGCTGCTGCAACTTGCATTGCAGGTGCTCAAGGCGCCGACCTTCCCGCCAGAGGCCTGGCAGCGCCAGCAGCGCGGCATCGTGCAGGGTCTGCAGGCCAGCCGCCAGGAACCCGACGTCTTGCGCCGCCAGGCCGTGCGCGAACACTACAACCAGGCACGCGGCGCCCAACCCGGCGATCTGCTGTACAGCCCCAGCCTGGACGACCTCATCAGCATCGTGCATGGCGTGACGGTTGAGCAGATGCGCGAACTGCACGCGCAGCTATGGAGCGCCAACGAGGGCGAGGTGGCCGTGGTGGGCCCCGCTCCAGAAGGCTTTGAGGCCCTGTTGGACCGTGAACTGGCGGCCTGGAAAAAGCCTGAGGCTGCGGCCTTCCGGCGCGAGATCATGCCCTTCAAGGCGGTGCCCGCCACCGCCATTCACACCGAGGCCAAGGACAAGGCCGCTGCCGTGCTGCAGCTGCGCCAGGAGCTGCAATTCCCGGCCGATCACCCGGACGAGGTGGCCCTGATGCTGGTCAACCACCTGCTGGGCGGCGGCTCGCTGGAAAGCCGCTTGAACGTGAAGCTGCGCCAGCAAGGCGGCCTGACCTACGGCGCCAGCTCAAGCCTTGACCTGGCCGAGTACGGCGAAGCGGGCAGTTGGACCCTGAGCACCCAGCTGGCACCGCAGAACCGTCTCAAGGTCGAAGCCCAAATCCGCAGCCTGCTGGCCGAGTTGCTCAAGGACGGCTTCACGGCAGCCGAGGTCGAGCGGGCACGCAAGGACATGATCCAGGCGCGCCTGCAACGCCGTGCCAGCGAGTCCGGCCTGAGCTTCCTGCTGGGCAAACTGCAGGAACACGGCAAGGACTGGCGCTACACCGCCGACTGGGACGCGCGCTATGCCCAGGTGAGTCTGGCTGAGGTCAACGCCGCACTGCGTCGCTACCTCAAGCCCGAGCAGATGGTGTGGTCCAGCGCGGGCGACTACGCCAGCAAACCGCCCCTACCCGTCGCGGCGCCCTAAGACCGGGAGGTCTACTCGATCACGCTGCGCTGCGCGCGCTCGCGGTAGAAGGCTTCGATGCGCGCACCATCGGTGCGCGCCACCTCGGCCGGTAAGCTTCGCAACAAGGTGGCCGCTGCTGCCGGCTGTGCGGCCCAGCGCCGCATGGCTTGGTCGAGCGCCTCGATGGCCTTGCGCCCCCAGGGGCTGCGGGTGCAGGCGATGTAGGAAGGGAGCGGCTGGCGCTCCTCGGCCAGCGCGTGATAGCTGATGCGCGGCGCAGGTTGAAGGCGCTGGGCCAGGTAGTGCAGGGCCAAGGGGTACTCGACCAGGTAGTCCATGCGCCCGGCCTCCAGCATGCGCAGCAATTGCGGCGTACTGGGCAGGCTGCCGATGCGCACCTGCGAGCCGGCGCTGCGGATCATGGGGTCGAGCACCGGTCCGTAGCTGCGGTCACGTTCAAACACCGCCGTCAGGTCGGTCTGCTTCAGCAAGGCCTGCAGGCTTACCTCACCCGCGGGCAGCAAGCCCTCGCGCGCCGCCAACATCTGCGGCACCGGCGCCGTGGCGAGCGTGAAGTAGGCCCAGCGCAGGCGTTCTGGCGTCTTGAAGGCGTCGGCATAGCAAAGTGGCCGCCCCGCCTGGATCTCCCGCCACATGCGCGAGCGACCGGTCGGCACCAGCACATGGCGCCACTGAGGCAATTGCGCCGCGATGCCGGCGATCAGGCGGTCGGTCAGCCCGTCGCCCAACTCGTCCACACTGCGGGCCACCCCTTTGGGGCCATCGTTGTGATAGGGCGGGCCATCGACGATGGCCCAACGAATTTCAGCTCCTTCCGTTTCGTCGGCACGCAGTGCGCCGGCCGCGAGCCAGCCGGCCAGGGTCAGCACCCCGACAGCTCGACAAAAAGGAAAGGTCCGACGCATGCCCCCATCCGAGCACAGCCACCGCCCCGACGCCAGCCGGGTTAGCGCTTAGGCACGCTGGTGTACCACCCGTTGCGGATAGGGAATTTCCACCCCCCGCGCCCGCAGCAAGGCCAGCAGGGCCAGGTTCACGTCGCTGCGCACCGAACCACTGCCGTTCTCCGGGTCGGCGATCCAGAAGTGCAGTTGCAGCTCCAGCCCATCCGCTCCGAACTGCGCCAGTTGCACCACCGGCCCGGGATCCTGCTGGACTCGCGGCACGGCGGCAGCTGCTGCCTGTAGGGCCGGGATCAAGACGGCGAGATCGCTGTCGTAGCCCACCGTCACCGAGGTGCTCAGCAGCACCCGGGTGTCGGCCAGCGAACTGTTCTCGACCCGCTGGGTGATCAAGAGCTCGTTGGGCACGATGCTCTCGCGCCCATTGAGCGCCCGGATCACCGTGTAGCGGGTCTTGATGTCGCTGATGCGCCCCTCAAAGCCGTCGACCTTGACCATGTCGCCGATGCGCAGGCTGCGCTCGGCCAGGATCACAAAGCCCGACACATAGTTGCTGGCCAGTTTTTGCAGGCCAAAACCAATGCCCACGCCGAGCGCACCGCCCAGCACCGACAGGGCGGTGAGGTCGATGCCGGCACTGGAGAGGGCCAACAGCAGGCCCAGCAGCAACAGGCCGGCGCGCACCAGGTTGGCGATGATCTTGCGGCCGCTCAGGTCTTCCGTGGCGCCCTTGAGCAAGCGCGCCTCCAGCACCGCCGACAGCCACAGGGTGGCCACCAGCACCAAGGCCACCGAGAAGCCCGCCTCCAGCAGGCTGCGCAGGCTCACCGTGCTGCCGCCCAGCTTCCAGCTGATGGCGTCCAGTTCCTGCATTGCAGCCGGCCACAGGCCGCTGATCCACAGGATGGAGCCGCCCCAGGCCATCCAGGACACCCAGCGCTCGGCCAAATGCGCCCAGCGCGACTCCGGCAGGGCGGCGCGCAACACCCGCGCGGTGCTGCGGATCACCAGCAAGCTGGTCAGGATGGGCAGGGCCAGCTGGATCAAGAGCAGCGGCTTGCCCAGGCCCAGCCAGGGCCAGGCCCGGCTCAAGCCCCAAGCCCCGGTGAGCGCCAGCACCGGGAACAGCGCGCCATCGACCCCGGCGCGGCCCAGCAGCACCGAACGCGGGCTGTTGGCCCGCCGCGCCCAATGCGCCAAGCCCTGCCACGCCAGCAATAACCAGGCGGCCAGCGCCAGCACCTGGCCCAGCCCGCCGCGCGACTGCAGCAGCTCCATCAACTCATCCATTCACAACCTCGATGTTCAAAGCTTTGCCAGCACCCGCAGGTGCGCGCACACGCTGCGCGCCAGCGCCCAGCGGTGGTAGCCGCCCTCCAGGCAGCTGACGATGCGCCCTTGCGCATGGCGGGCCGCCACATCCAGCAACTGCTCGGTGATCCAGGCGTAGTCCACCTCGGTCAGGCGCAGCAGGCCCAGGGGGTCCAACTCATGCGCATCAAAGCCTGCCGAGATGAACAGCATCTGCGGCTTGAAGCGCTCCAGCGCCGGCAGCCAGTGCGCGCGGATCATCTCGCGGATCTCCTGCCCGCCAGTGTGTGCCGGCAGTGGCAGGTTGAGCATGTTGTCGCCCTTGGGCGGCAGGCCGCTGAAGGGGTAGAGCGGATGCTCAAACAGACCCACCATCAACACACCGGGGTCGTCGGCCAGCACATCCTCGGTGCCATTGCCGTGGTGCACATCAAAGTCGACGACGGCCACCCGCTGCAGGCCATGCACACGCAGGGCCGCGCGCGCAGCCAGTGCCACATTGCTCAGGAAGCAAAAGCCCATGGCCTTGGCCCGCGTGGCGTGGTGGCCGGGGGGGCGCACGGCGCAAAAGGCGTTGTCCACCTTGCCCGCGATCACCATCTGCGTGGCCTGTAGCGCGGCCCCGGCGGCGTGCAGCGCGGCGCTCAAGCTGTGTTCGTTGGCCGCCGTGTCGGGGTCCAACTGCACCACGCCCTGCACCTGACTCAGGCGTTCGCGCAGGCGATCCAAGTAGTCGGGGTCGTGGGCCAGACGCAACTCATCCCAGGTGGCGGGGCGCGCCTGCAGCACCTGCAGGTGCTCGATCAAGCCGGTCGCGGCCAGGGCTTCGTCGATGGCGTCCAGGCGCTCAGGGCACTCGGGATGCCCTTCACCCATCTGGTGCAAACGGAATGACGGATGGGTAAGAAACGCGGTGGTCAACGGTGCTGCAGACTTTGCTAAGGTGCGGGCGATGAACTCCCCCGCTGCCATGCCATTCGATGCCGCGCTTTTGCACGCGGCGCTTGACCAGATTAGCACGGTGATCAAGGGCAAGCCGACCCAGCTGGCCGATTGCCTGGCCTGCCTGATCGCGGGCGGCCATCTGCTCATCGAGGACTTGCCCGGTGTAGGCAAGACCACCCTCGCCCAGGCCCTGTCGCTGACCCTGGGCCTGCAGTTCGCCCGGGTGCAATTCACCGCCGACCTGCTGCCCTCAGACCTGCTCGGGGTGAATGTCTTTGAGCGCGAGAGTGGCCGCTTTGACTTCCGCCCCGGTCCGGTGTTCGCCCAGGTGCTGCTGGCTGACGAAATCAACCGAGCCGGCCCCAAGACCCAAAGCGCGCTGCTGGAGGCCATGGAAGAGCGGCAGGTCACCATCGAGGGACAGAGCCACCCCCTGCCCCTGCCCTTCTTTGTCATCGCCACGCAGAACCCCAGCGAGCAACTGGGCACCTACCCGCTGCCCGAGTCGCAGCTCGACCGCTTCTTGATGACCATCCGCCTGGGCTACCCCGACCGCAAGGCCGAGCGCGACATGCTGACCGGCCGCGACAGCCGCGAGTTGCTGACCGAGTTGCGCCCCGTGATGAGCCCGACCCAACTCCAGGCCACACAAGCCGCCGCCCGCGCGCTGCACGTCAGCCCGGCCCTGCTGGACTATTTGCAGCTGTTGCTCGACGCCACCCGCAACGGCCACTGGTTCGTCGAGGGCCTGTCGCCGCGTGCCGGCCTGGCCTGGCTGCGCGCTGCCCGCGCCAAGGCCCTGCTGGCCGGTCGGCCCCATGTCTCGCCCGAAGACCTGCAGTCCTGCGCCGTGCAAGTGCTGGCCCACCGCCTGCGTGCACGCGCCGGCGCCGGCCGGGGCAGCGCCGAGCAGGTACGGGCCATGATCGAGTCCGTAGCTCTGCCGTGATTCAGGCCCTGCGCCGGCGCTGGCAACAGTGGTGGAGCGCGCGCCACCCGGCACGCGACGATCAGCTGCTGACCCAGCGCAATCTCTACATCGTGCCCACCAAGGTCGGCGCGGCCTTCTTGCTGACGCAAGCGGTGTTGTTGGTGGCCGCCATCAACGACCAACTCAGCCTGGGCTATGCCTTGACCTTCTTGCTGGCGGGCGCCGGCCTGGCCTCGATGCACACCACCCATGGCAATTTGCGGGGTCTCAGCCTGGCCCTGCAGCCGCCCGAGCCCGGCCATGCCGACCAGGACCTGCCCCTCGTCGTGCGCCTGCACAACCCCGGCCGGGCGCGCTGGGGCGTAGGCCTGCAATGCGTGATGGAGGAGCAGCGCAGCGCCCTGGCCTGGGTGGACGTCCCTGCCCAGGGCCATGCCGAGTTGCGCCTGGCCTGGCGCGCTCCGCGCCGAGGTCACCATGCCTTGCCCCTGTTGCGCATCGAGTCGCGCTTCCCGCTCGGCCTCTTCGTGGCCTGGAGCTATTGGCGCCCGGCCAGCCGGCAATGGGCCTACCCTGCACTCGAACTGCCCTGCCCCCCGCTGCCCACCCAACTTGGCGATCAACAAGAAGGCCCGCCACAGGCTCGCAGCCAGCCGAGCGCCGGCGACGAGTTCCATCAGCTGCGCGGCTGGCGCGATGGCGACCGTCTGCGCGATGTGCTGTGGAAGCGCGTGGCCCAGTCCAGCGACCCGCGGGCCGCTCTCTGGGTGGTGGAGCGCGACGCCCCCAGCCAGGGCACCCAGCGTTGGTTGGACCTGACCCAGACCCAGGGGCTGGACGAAGAGCGCCGCTGGCAACGCCTGGCCAGTTGGGTGCTGGCGTTGGACGCCCAGGGCCAGGACTGGGGCCTGCGCCTGCCCGGCTTTGAGTTGCCGCCCGGCCAGGGGCCCGAGCAGCGCCGGCAGGCGCTCGAACGCTTGACCCTGGCATGAGCCGCCTGCTGCAATCCCTGTCGCGCGAGACCCGCGACACCTTTTTCCTGGTCGGGGTGGTGGCCCTGACGGTGGCCCCCCACCTGCCCCGCCTGCCGCTGTGGGCCGGTGCCGCCCTGGCCCTGCTGCTGGGCTGGCGCGCCTGGCTGGCGTGGCGCGGCCAACCCCTGCCCGGGCGTTGGCTGCTGGCCGGCCTGCTGATCGCTCTGGTGGCGGCTGCCAAGCTCAGCCACGGGGTGCTGATCGGGCGCAGCGCCGGGCTCACCCTGGTCTGCCTGCTGCTGGCGCTCAAGCTCTTGGAGATGCATGACCGCCGCGACGCCTATGTGGTGTTCTTTCTCGGCTTCTTTCTGGTGCTGACGCAGTACCTGCACTCCCAGGCGCTGTGGGTGGCGCTATGGACCCTGGCCTGCGTCTGGGGCCTGATGACCGCCCTGGTGCTGGCGCAGATGCCGCTGGGCCAGCCGCATCTGCGCCTGGCCGCACGCGAAGCGGCGCGGACCACCGCGCTGGGCCTGCCGGCCATGCTGTTGCTCTACCTGCTGTTCCCGCGCATTGCGCCGCTCTGGGGTGTGCCAGGGGGCGCCAGCACCGGGCTGTCGGATGAGCTGAGCTTCGGCCAGGTGGCCACCCTGGCCACCGACAGCCGCATCGCCCTGCGCCTGCGCCCGCTGCCCGGCAGCGCCCTGCCGGCGGCACCGGACCTCTATCTGCGCGGCCCGGTGCTGAGCGATTTCGACGGTCAGATCTGGCGCGCCAGCCCGCCGCGCCTGAGCCATCCGCCTGACGCCCTGCAGCCGCAGGCCGGCCCGACGCTGCGATATGAGATGGTGGTGGAGCCGCAGCGCGCCAGCGTGCTGCCGGTGCTGGAGTTCGACACCGCCCGACCGGGTGAGACCTGGAATCTGGACGGTCTGACCCTGCGCCGCAGCGCCGAGCTGAGCTGGATCTCGGCCCGCCCCATCACCCAGCGCCTGGCCTTTGCGCATCAGGCCAGCCCGGCGCGCCTGGGGCCCTTGGCCGAGCACCCCAGCCTGCGCGGCCTGCGCACCCTGCCGCCGGGCCTGAACCCGCGCCTGCGCGACTGGGTGCGCCCGCTGGCCCAAGGGCGCAGCCCCGAAGCCCTGGTGCAAGTGCTGCTCGACCACATCCGTAGCCAACCCTTCGAGTACACGCTCAACCCCGGCGTCTATGGTGAAAACAGCCCGCACGCCATCGACGAGTTCTGGTTCGAGGGCCGCAAGGGCTTTTGCGAACATTACGCCGCCGCGCTCACCGTAGCCCTGCGTGCTGCGGGCGTACCGGCCCGCATCGTCACCGGCTACCAGGGGCGCGACGCCGAACTGCTGGACGGCTGGGCCGTGGTGCGCAACAGCAATGCCCACGCCTGGGTCGAGTACTGGCAGGCCGGAGAAGGCTGGCGGCGCAGCGACCCCACGGCCGCCGTGGCACCCGAGCGCGTGCGCCGCGGTGAACGCCTGAGCCCGCCCCCCACCGTGCTGCAGGGCGCCTTCGATGCCATCGATCCCTCCTTGTGGCTGCAGCTGCGCCGCCTGGGCGAGACCCTGGACCTGCGCTGGCAGCAATGGGTGCTGGGCTATTCGCGCGAGCAGCAGTTCGACCTGCTCGCAAAGCTCGGTTTTGAGAGCCCCGACTGGCAGGCCCTGGGCCAGGCCGTGGCCGGCGTCATCGCCGCCCTGGCGGGCCTGAGCCTGGCCTGGATGCGCTGGCAGCAGCGCGATGCCGACCCTTCGCTGCGCCTGCAGCGTCGCACCCAGCAATGGCTGCTCCGTGCCGGGCTGCCCGCGCAGGCGCATCAATCCCCCCTGCACTGGGCCGAGCTGGCGCGCGCGCGGCCAGGCGGCGAGCCATTGGCGGCGCAACTGATGGAGCTGGAGCAAACCCGCTATGGCACCGGTCATCCGGCGCTGGGCGGCGGCGCCTGGACGCGCCTGGCCTGGTTGCGGCGCCTGCGTCGGAACTGCATGGGCCTGAGACACTAGCGCCCCCTGCCGCCTCCCTCTCTGCCGTGTCGTTCTCCCTTCCCCTGCGCAGCCTGCTGACCTTGCTGCTCGCCCTGTCCTCGCTCAGTCCCGCGCAGGCCACTCCGCCCCCGAAGAAGCCTTCGGCCATCACGGCACCCCCCGCCCACGGCGGCTCACCGGGGGCCTATGCCAACCGGCAGGACGTGATGGCCTGGGCCGAGGAGCAGACCCGCCCGGGCGCGCCCTTGGCGGCCTGGACCCAGCAGGAGCTGCTGGAACAACTCGGCCAGGCCCAGTACCAGGCCCGCGCCGCGCAGCTGATGATGCCGGCCCCCAGCGGCCAGGCCAAAGACTGGGCGGCCTACCGCGACCGCTTTGTCGAGCCGCGCCGCCTGCAGGCCGGACTGCGCTTTTGGGAGCAGCACGCCCAGGCCTTCGAGCGCGCTGAACGCCAGTACGGCGTGCCCGCCGAGGTCATCGCCGGCATCATCGGCGTCGAGACCTATTACGGCCAGATCATGGGCAACTACCGGGTGCTGGACGCCCTGGCCACCCTGGCGTTCGACTTCCCCGGCGGCCGCAGCGACCGCACCTCCTACTTCCGCGAGCAGCTCGCGGAATTCCTGCTCTGGGCCCGCGCCGAAGGCCGACCGGCCAGCGAGTTCAAGGGCAGCTTTGCCGGCGCCATGGGCTTTGGCCAATTCATGCCCAGCAATGTGCGGCGCCTGGCCGTGGATTTCGACGCCGACGGCCGCATCGATCTGATTGAGAACCCGGTCGATGCCATCGGCTCCATCGCCCGCTTCCTGGTCGAGCACGGCTGGCAGAGCGGCCTGGCGACGCAAGTCCCGCTGACCCTGCCCGAAGGCCTGGACCCGGCGCAGTTGGCCAAGCTGCTCGCGCCCGACATCGAGCCGACCTGGAGCGCGGAGCAACTCAAGACCGCCGGCCTGGATCTCCCCCTGCCCCACCCCGGCCCCTGGGCCCTGGTGCGGCTGGAAAACGGTGCCACGGCCCCGCCCACCCATGTGCTGGGCAGCCGCAATTTCTATGTGGTGACGCGCTACAACCGCTCGTCCTATTACGCGCTGGCCGTGCTGACCCTGGGCGAACGGCTGGCCGTGTTGCGCCGAGCCGGTCAGGTCACCGAGTAAGCCAGCGCCGCCACGGCCCAGCTGGGCCAGAGCACGGCCGCCACGCGTCCTGCAAAGCCGACCCCGCCGGCCAGCGCGGCTGTCACGGTGCGGGTCAGGCTGTTGCTGGCCAGGGCCAGCAAAATGCCCTGACCCAGCAGCTCGGCCGACAGCCCGCCGGCCGACCGCAAGGCGGCCAGGGCGGCCACCGGGGCATGGGCGTCGGCCAGGCCGCCCAAGGCCGCACCAGCCCGCACGCCCCCCGCGCCCAGATGTGCTTGGGCCCAGCTCACCAGCCCGCTGACCAAGAGCAGGAACACCGCCACGCTGACGGCCTCACGCCAGCGCAGGGCCGAACCTTTGGCCAAAGCAACGGGTGCGGCACGGGTGGGGGCCACCGCAACACCCAACCGGCTCAAGGCCGCCAGCAGGAGCAGCGCGGTGGCCGCGCCGGCCGCCAGCACCGGACTCAGGCGCCCCAACTCGGCCGGTGCCAGCGTGGCCAGGATCAGAGCCGCCTGCGCCCAGGTGGCCACCGTGGACAGGCCGGCGGCTTGGGCCAAGAGACTCAGGTTCGGATTGGCTTCTGCAGCCCCCGGCCCCTGCTGCCGCACGCGGCTGCCCAGCGCGGCGATGGTGGCGGTGCTGGACACAAAACCCGAGAGCAGGCCCGAGAGCCGCAGCCCCGCCTGCGGCCCCAGCCACTGCAACGCCAATTGGCCGGCCACCTGCAGGCTCAAGATCAACAGCACCAGGCTGGCCATGGGCCGCAGCCGGATGCCACCCAGCCAGGCCTGCGGCTCGGCCGGAATCAGCGGCAAGGCGATCAAGGCGCCCGCCGCCAGCAGCAGGGCATCGTGCAGTTGGGCCTCGCTCAGGCCCTGATGCGCCAACCGATGCAGGGGCTTGCGCAAGGCCAGCAAGAGCGCCAGGGCCACCGCACAGGCCGCCGCCAACGCAAGTTGGTGCATGGCCTGCACACCAATCAAAAAGGTGGCAAACAAGGCCAACTCGCTGGTGTTTCCAGGGTCGGGACCGCTGTTTTTCCACTGAGCCAGCAGCGCCAGGCCGGCCACCAACAAGGCCCCCACGCCCAGCAGCACGGGCTCGCCCGCCGTCAGCGCGCCGATCAAGGCCGCCACCGTGTAGCTGCGCAGCCCGGCGCTGTCGCCGCGCGCACGCTTGCGCCGTTCGCGCTCCAGCCCGATCAGCAGACCGGCGCCAGCCGCCACGGCCAATCCCTGCCAATTCCCCGTCGCCCAGATGCTCACCCCGTCGCTCATGCCGACCAGCACTCCCCTTGCGCCGGCACCCGCACGGCCCAGCCCAGTTCGTCCTGGATACGGCAGCGCAAGGCATCCGCTGCGGCCGGCTCGCCGTGCACCACAAAGGTCTGGCTCGGCGGTTTCGGAAACGCGCGCAACCAGGCCATCAGGCCCTCGGCATCGGCATGGCCCGAAAAGCCCTCCAGATGCGAGACCTCGGCCTTCACCGCGATGTACTCGCCAAACATCTTCACCTCCCGGGCCCCGCCCACCAGGGCCGCGCCGCGCGTGCCGGCCACCTGGAAGCCCGGGAACACGATGTGATGGCGCGGGTTGGGCAACATGGCCTTCAGATGACCCAGCACCCGCCCGCCGGTGGCCATGCCGCTGGCCGAGATCACCACCTTGGGCCAACGCGAGCGCTGCAGGGCCTGCGACTCCTGCGGGGTCTCGATCAGCGTGACCTCGTCGACCAGCCCAGCCGCCTCGCGCGCCGAGATGCGCAGCAGTCGCGCGTGCTGCTGGTAGAGCCGCGTGGCCGTGCGGGCCATCGGGCTGTCCAGGTAGATCGGCATGTCCGCCGCAATCTCACCCGCCGCACGCAGGCGCTGCAACACCAGCAGCAGGGCCTGGGCACGGCCGACGGCAAAACTGGGCAGCAGCACCGAGCCGCCGCGGCGCACGGTGCTGCGGATGATCTCGCCCAGGCGCGCCTGGACATCCTCCTGCGGGTGGCAGCGGTTGCCATAGGTGCTCTCCACCAGCAGCACATCGGCCGCGCCCGGGGCCTGCGGCGGCGGCATCAAGAGGTCGTCATCCCGCCCCAGATCACCCGACAGCACCAGGGTCTGATCGCCCCGGCTCAGGCGCAGGCTGCTGGCGCCAAGCAGATGGCCGGCCGGCACCAGCTGCAACTGCACCCCGGCCACCGAGCGGCTGCGACCCGGCGCCAGCGGCTGCATCAGGGCCAGCGTGCGCTTGACGTCGGCCGCGGTATAGAGCGGCCGCGCCGGGCGGTGGCGGCTCCAACCGCCGCGGTTGGCGCGCCGCGCGTCTTCCTCTTGCAAATGAGCGCTGTCCAGCAGCAACACCTCGGCCAGGGCGCAGGTGGCCGCCGAGGCATAGACCGGCCCCCGAAAGCCGTGCTTGACCAGCACCGGCAACCAGCCGCAGTGGTCCAGATGCGCATGGCTGAGCAGCACCGCATCCAAATCCCGCAGGACCTCGGGCGGCGGCGCCCAATTGCGCTCGCGATGGGTCTTGAAGCCTTGGAACAAGCCGCAGTCCAGCAGCAGGCGTGCGCCACCGAACTCGACGAAGTGACGCGATCCGGTGACGGTGTCGGCGGCACCCAGAAATTGCAATTGCATCGGTCTCTCCCCTCGGGCAATCCCATCCAGCAGCGGCCCTGATCCTGACACGAGCCGGCCCCAAGCCCTCTTGCAGGCCCAGGCCCGGACCTGATGCGGATCAAGAGCCCGTGAACGAAGGCCAGTCGGCGCCAGCCTCCTCGCCGTCTGACGGCAAGTCGAGCGGTGCCGCTCGCCAGTAACGGCGCTGTGCGGTCCGCCAACAACCGGCTGTTCCAGGCGGCTCGTGGCTGCGCCAGCGCCAGGCGCCGCAATCGGCGCTGGTCAAAAGCGGCACGCCGGCGGCGGCATAGCGCCCGCGCACCACCTCGGCCGGATGGCCATGGCGGTTCATGAAGCCCGCCTGCGCGAACCCCAAGCGCGGCGCCACGGCGGCCACAAAGGCCGGCGAGGACGAGCTCTTGCTGCCGTGGTGCGGCAGCAGGAGTACCGTGCTGGCCAGCGGCACGCCGGCGGCCAAGAGCTCGCGTTCCTGGGCCGCTTCGATGTCAGCCGTCAGCAGCAGACTCGCACCCGTGGAGGCCTGCACCCGCAGCACACAGGAGCTGGCGTTGCCGCGTCGCTCGGTCTGATCCTTCGGCGGATGCAGCCACTGCAGGCGCACACCGTCCCAATCCCAAAGCTGGCCGGTGGGACAGGCCTGCCCACCCGCGCCCCAGCGCTTGGCGTGTGGAAAGGCCGCCTGCAGCGCCGCCGCGCCGCCGCTGTGGTCGGCATCCCAGTGGCTGATCACCAGCGCGTCCAGGCGGCTCAGGCCCTGCGCCCGCAGCACCGGCAGCACCACGCGTTCGCCCGCCGTGCTGTCGCCGGCCCAGCGCGGGCCGGCATCAAACAGCAGATCCCGCGTGGCCGTGCGCAGCCACACCGCGCTGCCCTGGCCCACATCCAGCACCATGAGCTCGAACTGCCCCGACGCCGGGCGCGCCGGGCTGTAGAGCAACCAGGGCAAGACCATGGCCGCGCCAACCGCCCGCCCCCAACGCGGCAGGCGCAGCGCCGCCAACACGCAGCCGACGAGTGCCAGGCCCTGCCACAACGGCGGCGCCTCGGGCATCCACCACACCGCCTGCGGCCAGGCCACCAGGGCCTCCAGCGCGGCATAGAAATGCTGCGCCACCCAGCCCGCCACGCGCCAGATCGGCGGCCACAAGAGGCCCAGCAAGGCCAGCGGCGTCAGCACAAAGGTCACCAGGGGCACGGCTCCCAGATTGGCCACCAGCCCCACCCAGGAAAACTGACCGAAAAACAGCAGGCCCAGGGGCGCCAGGCCCAGACTGGCCAGGGCCTGCACCTGCAAGGCCTGGCGCAAGCCGCGCCCCCAGCGGGTCAGCAAGCTCGGTGCCGGTGGCGCATCATCCACCGCACCCTCTGCGCGCCCGGGCGCCGCATGAAGCAGCAGGGCCACGGCGGCAAAGCTCATCCAGAAGCCCGGCGTCACCAGGGCCCAGGGGTCCCACAGCCCGATGACGGCCGCGGCCACACACAGCGCCAGCGGCCAGGGCCAGATGCGCCCGCTGCTGCGGGCCAGGGCGGCCAGCGCCAGCAGGGCCACGGTGCGCTGGGCCGGCACGCCCCAGCCCGCCAGCAGCGCATAGGCCAGGGCTACGGCCAAGCCCAGCCCGCGGGCCGCGCTGTCGGCCGGCCAGCGCAGGCACAGCGCGGCGCTGCGACGCCACAGGGCCGCCAAGGCCACCGCCGCCAGCCAGGCCAGGCCGGTGATGTGCAGGCCGCTGACCGAGAACAGATGCACCACGCCGCTATTGCGCAGCAGGGCCCAGTCCTGGCTGGAGAGACTGCCTTGATCGCCCAAGGCCAGCCCCGCCAGCAGCGCGCGCTCGCGCGGCTCGGACACGGCGCGGTGGATGCGCTCGCGCAAGCCCTCGCGCCAGGCCTGCAAATGCCAGAGCGGCGCCCCCGCCAGGCGCTCACCCCCGCGCACGGAACCCAGCGCCCGCACCCCGCGCTCCAGCAGCCAGTACTCAGCGTCCGGCAGACCGGGGTTTTGCAACAGATGCACCGGCTTGAGCCGCACCAAGAGCCGCCAGCGCTCGCCCGCCCGCGGGGCTTGCTCGCGGCCCGGCCCGGCAAACCAGGTCAGCGACAGGCGCGTGGGCAGTCCGCTCTGGGTCTGGGTGTCCAACAGCAGGCGCCAGCCCGAGGCCCCCCCGTAGCCCTCCAGCGCCTGCGGCAGCCCCACCACCTCGGCCTCGATCCAGCGCTCGATCCCCACCCACTCCGGCCCGAGGGCATCGGCCATGCGCAGGCTGGCGCGCCAGTTGGCCCAGGCCACGCCCAGGCCCAAGCCCAGCAAGAACACGCCTGCCGCGCGCCAGCCGAGACCGGGGCGGCTCAACCGCAGCGCCACCATCAGGGCCAGACCCAGCAGGCCCAGCGCACCGAGCAGCCCGGCCACCTCGGCGGGCTTGAGCAGGCGCGGCGCCCACTGCAGCGCGGCCAGGCCCAGGCAGCCGCCGCCCAGCAGACACAGGGCGCCGGCGGGCGATCCGGGGTGAGCGAGCCCTCGCAGCATGGCCGAATGCTCGCGGCTTGGGGCCTGGGAGGGAAGTGCAGAGCAATCCCATGCCGCTACGATTCCGCCCTTTCCCCCTTAACTCTTTCCGCTGAAGCGACCCCCACCATGCCCGCAGCCGACATCGCCGAACGCCTCCAAGCCCTTGGCATCACCCTGCCCCCGGTGGCGGTGCCCGCCGCCGCCTATGTGCCCTTCGTGCGCAGCGGCAATCTGGTCTTTCTGTCGGGCCACATCGCCAAGAAGGACGGCAAGCCCTGGGTGGGTCAGCTGGGCGCCGACGTCGACACCGCCACCGGCCAGGCCGCCGCACGCGCCGTGGCCATCGACCTGCTGGGCACCCTGCAGGCCGCCACCGGCAACCTCGGGCGCGTCAAGCGCATCGTCAAGCTGATGAGCCTGGTGAACTCCACCGCGCAGTTCACCGAGCAGCACCTCGTCACCAATGGCGCCTCCGAGCTGATGGTGCAGGTGTTCGGCCCCGAGGTCGGCGCCCATGCGCGCAGTGCCTTCGGGGTGGCGCAGATCCCGCTGGGCGCCTGCGTGGAGATTGAAATGATTGCGGAGCTGGCCGAGTGATTGAACGTTTTCTGGATCACAGCCCGCGCCTGCTCTTCCTGATTGCGCTGGCCTGCCTGGCCGCGCTGGGCAGCGCACTGGTGGCGCAGCATGTCTATGACGTGCGGCCCTGCCCCTGGTGCGTGCTGCAACGCCTGATTTTCATGGGCATCGCGGCCGTCTGCCTGGCGGGCGGCGTGGTGGCACTGTGCGTCAAGGCCGGCCGCGCGCGCCAGCAAATGGTGCGTGTGTTCAGCGCACCGCTGGTGCTGTTGGCCCTGGCCGGCCTTGTCGCCGCCACCTACCAACACGAGGTGGCGGCCGAGTCGGCCAGTTGTGCGCTCTCGATGCCCGAGCGTGTTCTGACCTACTTCGACCTGGAAACGCGCTGGCCCGAGGTTTTCATGATCACGGCCAACTGCAATGAAGCCGGCAAGTACCGCTTGCTGGGCCTGCCCTATGAAATCTGGAGCGGGCTGATGTTTCTGATGTGCCTGGCCATCGGCTTAGGCCTGCTGCTGCGCCGCCCGGGTGAAAGCAGCGCGCATGCGCACAGCCAGTTCCACTCGCGGCTGTAAATCCTGGCCCAGGACCAGCCGGTGGCCGTCCACGGTTCGTAGCGCCATTTCCTTCATGCCCCAAGCTTCAGTCGTGGGGGGCTTGAGGATTTCGGCCCCGGCGGCCAGCGCGCGCTCGTAGGCCAATTGAACATCGTCCACTTCCCAGTAGGCGAAGTAGCCGTGGTCTCCAAGCTCCTGGGCCGGCAGGGCCTCAGGGCATTCACCCAGCATTAGTACGCAGCCATCGCGCTCCAGCCAGCGCCATCCGGGGTCGCCCATCTCGTGCACGGCAAATCCCAAGGCCTGTTGATAGAAGGCGCAGCTGCGGGCCAGATCCGGCACGGCCAACACATGGCGATGGGCGAGGATCATGCGACGAGCAGGGGCTTGCCCAGCAAAGCCGGCACCAGGGTGGCGATCACCAGGGTCATCACCGGCGCAATGCTCAGCACAAAGCCCAGCCCGCGCGAGCTGGGCTCGCTGACATAGGCGCGGTAGTACAGCACCCGCCCCACCAGATAGACCCCACCGGCCGCAGCCACATAGGCCTGCGGCCAGTAGCGCGCCGCGCCATAGAGCGCCGGCAGCAGGGGCACCAGCAACTCCAAGGTGTTCATCTGCACGCGGTAGACGCGCTCAAAACCCTCTGCGCCGGTCACCGCCGGCGCCTTGACGCCATAGCGCCCCCGCGCCTTGCCCACCAGGCTGCCGAACACCAGGTACTGCAACAGGGCCAGCATGGCCACCACGTCCACAGCGTGCATCTCGTCTCTTTCGGTTGAAGCGGCCCGATGGGCCGAGAGCCGACATCCTAGGGGGAAGGATTCACTCGGGCCGATCGCCCAGCAAGTAGCGCGCCCCTGCCCCCTTGCCCGCCGCCTGATCCGCCGGGTTGTAGAGCGCGCAGGCCTTGAGCGACAGGCAGCCGCAACCGATGCAACCGGTGAGCTTGTCGTGCAGGGTCTGCAGCGCGCGAATGCGTGCCTCCAGCAGCGGCAGCCACTGGCGGCTCAGGCGCTCCCAGTCGGCCTTGGTGGGGGTGCGGGCCTCGGGCAAGGTGGCCAGCAGGCCGCGAATCTCGGGCAGGGTCAAACCCACCTGCTGAGCCGCGCGAATGAAGGCCAGGCGCCGCAACACATGGCGTGGGTAGTGGCGGTGCCCGCTGCTCTGGCGCCGCCCGCCATCAATCAGGCCTTCCTTCTCGTAATAGCGCAGCGCGCTACTGGCCAGGCCGGCGCGCCGCGCCAACTCGCCAATGGGCATCCAACTCTCTTCCATGGGCCGCTCCGGGGGGGCTGAGGCTTGCTGCCTTCAAACTGCATTCTGCGTTCGAATTGAAGCTCACTTCAGCTTTGGAAGCCCGCCTCGCCTTGGCCGCCCCGGCCAGCCACGCAGAGTTGCACAATCCCGCCCCATGAACCTCGCCCTCCGCCTCCTGAGCCCGGCCCTGCTGGGCGCTGCCCTGCTCCTTCCCCAGCCGGCCCTGGCCCAGACCCAGGCCACCGAGCCCTGGGTGCGCGCCACCGTGCCGGCGCAAAAGGCCACCGGCCTGTTTGTGGAGCTGCGCTCGCCCAATGGAGCGCGTCTGATGGGTGCCAGCAGCCCGGCCGCGGCGCGGGTCGAGATCCATGAGATGAAGATGGACGGCGACACCATGCGCATGCGCGCGGTGGACAGCCTGAACCTGCCAGCCGGACAAGCGGTGCAGCTCAAACCCGGCGGCCTGCACCTGATGCTGATGGACCTCAAGGCCCCGCTGCTGGCCGGCGAACAAGTCAGCGTGCGTCTGGAATTCAAGGGCAACGACGGCAAGCCCGAGGTGCTGGAGCTCAAGGCCCCGGTGCGGGGATTGGGCTTCGTCGCCGGACACGGCGACCGACGGGCCTCACACACCGCGCATTGAGACGGCGGCGGACCGCTCCTGCGGCCCCGCCGCCCGTCAGCGCTCAGCGCGCCTCTGGCCGGTCATCGGCCAAGCCGGCTTTTTCCGCCTGTTGTGCCGCCTGTTGTGCCGCCTGTTGTGCCGCCTGTTGTGCCGCCTGTTGCACCGCCTGTTGCGCGGCCATCTTCTTGCGGGCAGAACTGGCGACAAACACGCTGAAGAAAACCACCAGCAAACCGATGGCGGAGGCGCCCAGGGCGATAAAGACAGCGTTGGACATACTGAATCTCCGTAGAAAAAACAATACCAAAAGGGGGCGGCGCCAACTGCGAGTCAGCTGGCCTGCGCAGGCACCCGCGCGGCGTGACAGAACTGCGGCTGGCCCAGGGGACTGGAAACCTGCGCATTACCCAAGTCCTGACGGCCTCGGGCCCGGGACAGCTCGCATTCCAGGGTGACGCTCAGCGGCTTGTCGATGAACATCCACACCAACGCCCCGATCTGCACGTCCTGGGGCGGGCGCCGGATGCACAGCGCGGTGAGTTGACCCGTCTGCTCGGGTGACTGAATCCACGAATGCATCAGCACGGTCCTCGAAAGCGCCGCCACGCCAAAGCGACCATCGAGGCCAGAAACGCCCAGGCGCTCACCCACCTCGCGGCAAGGTTGGTTCGAGCCCGGCTGAGCCCCCAGGAACAGCTCTGCGCCAGCAACCGGCTGGCCGGCCTCCATCAGTCGCCCCGTCATGCTGGGGCGGTGATGCTCGATATGCGGCCACGGCGCGCAGGCACTCAGGGGCAGGAACACAGCCAAGGCGGCGATCAATGTAAAGACGCGGCGCATTCGAGGCTGGCTGGCACTGAGCATGGGGGGTTAAACATCAGTGGTCACCGGCCTTCGCGCACTGGACCACAGTCCGCCAAGCATTTCGCCAGCACGAAGGATCCTGCACGTCCTAGCGTTTGAGCTAACCGGCCCGAGACGGCATGACGCCGCAGGGCCAGAATGAAATGAGGCCCGAAGGCGGCATGCCGTTGCGGGTCCGGTTGAGCGACTGGTTAGACAACAAGCTGTGCGCCAGTAAGTGCATAGCCGGTTACCGAAGAGTGCTTGCAAGCAGCAACTTCCGCAGGCCAGCAACTGCAGCGGCATTCTGAATTCGATTGAACCCAAAGGCGAAGCGACCTTGCTCCTCCACAAATCCAGGAAGCCATGCCTCACTATTGAGAAGAGGCATTGGATCTAGCAATTGCCCGTCGGTCCCAGTTACCCGAGACTTGAACTCTGGCTTTTCCGACGGTTCGACTCCACCGATGAGAAAGGTTGCCCTCAGGTAGTAGCGCCGAGGGCTGCCTTCGCCTGCAATTAGCCAGATTCGATTTCCTGCCTTGCCATCTGTTGGCTTCTTTGTGTAGATCGCCAGCTTTTCAATGTCTAGGGCTTGATAGCCCATCTTTTCTGCCTTGTGATAGACGACGTAATCGCTCATATGTTCGCAGTGGCTCCCTTGTTGTCTAACGTTGGAGTTCAGCCGACCGGACGGCGCAGCCGGCCAGGGTCGGCTGCAACGAAAGGTTAGCCCTCAGCCGCAGCAAAGACTTTGTTGGGGACATCGACAGCGATAGGTTCTGCATACTCAACTGTGGGCACCACGGCAAGAAACTTACGAATCGCTCGGTACGAGAGCAGGCGGTACGGCGTGTAGACAAGTCTCGAGTACCCAGGGGCTTCGATGTGAACGCGCACACCATCCGTAAATATTGAGGACACCTGTGCCGGCATGTTTACGTTGGCCGCGAGTGCATACGCACGAGCTTTGCGCTCGTGAACCATAGAAGCGAGCGCGCCTTCAAGGAGCGTGTAGAGCTCGCCTCCGGAAGGAAACTCTGTACCGAGGTAGCCACCCAAGGCTTCGAGTTCGCCGCTTGAGTTGATGAACGCACCGAACGGATGGAACTCCCCTGCGTCAGAAAGCATCTGCTTGGCAAACTGTTCGCAATAGCGAAGCAGTGCGGCCAACGCGTCTAGTGAGACTTGTGACATCACTCGTGAGGGCTAACTTGGTTTTAAGCCGCAGCGCGGCCGGATAACACTGGGCGTGGCCGGTTAACACAGACCCGGTCGGAGCCGAAAACACCCTTTCCCGTCCAGCACTTGGCGGCTGATCTGCAAGTCAGCAACCCGGATAACAAACCGGCAAATGCCGCAGCGAGCCTGGCCTCGCCCAGGCGTCCGGCCTGGATGCGCTTGGCGAGGTCTACTTCAAGCCCCCCGACAGGAACGCGGTCAGGCGCTCGCTCTTGGGATTGATCAGGATGTCCTTGGGATGGCCTTCTTCGATGACCTTGCCCTGGTGCAGAAACATCGTGTAGTTCGACACCTCGCGAGCAAAGCCCATCTCGTGGGTGACGACGATCATGGTGCGGCCTTCGGCGGCCAGATCCTTCATCACCTTGAGCACCTCGCCCACCAGTTCGGGGTCGAGGGCCGAGGTCGGTTCGTCGAACAGCATCAGCTCGGGATCCACGGCCAGTGCGCGGGCGATGGCCACGCGCTGCTGCTCGCCGCCCGAGAGCTGGGCCGGGTAGACGTCCTTGCGATGCGACACGCCCACGCGCGCCAGCAGGGCTTCGGCCTTGGCCACGGCCTGGTCCTTGGGCTGACCCAGCACATGGATGGGCGCCTCGGTGACGTTTTCCAGCACCGTGCGGTGGCCCCAGAGGTTGAAGTTCTGGAACACCATGGCCAGGCGGGCGCGCCAGCGCTGCAGCTGGTTCGCGTCGGCGGCCTTGAGGCTGCCGTCGCGGTCCGGCACCAGGCGCAATTCTTCGTCGCCCAGCTTCAGCCGGCCTTGGTGCGGCTGCTCCAGCAGGTTCAGGCAGCGCAAAAAGGTGCTCTTGCCCGAGCCGCTGGAGCCGATCAGGGTGATCACATCGCCGGGCTTGGCGGCCAGGGACACGCCTTTGAGCACTTCGCGCTCGCCGTACTTTTTATGCAGGTTTTCGACGGTCAGACTTTGCATTTTTGGATCCAGGGTTCGCAGGCGGCGGGCCGCTCCCGAGCCCGCGAGCGCCCCCTTTTGGGGTGGCGACCGCAGGGGGGCTGGGGGCGGTTATACCTTCAAGCGGAGAGCAATTTGCCCGAGCGCAGGGCTTCGCGGCCGGCCACCTGGACCACCGTGGCCCCGGCCTGCACCCAGCGCTGTTGCTCGCGGCGGTAGTAGATGCCGTCCACCGGCGCGCGCAGCTCGCTGCAGTGGCCGCTGACGGGGTCGATCAGCTCGGCCAGCACCTCGCCCTGGCGCACAGGGCCACCCAGCGGCCGGGTGAAGACCACCACACCCGCATGCGGGGCCGTCACCGGCAGCGAGCCCGCCAACGGGACCAGCGCGCAGTCATGCGCGGATGGCGCGTCCATGCCGCTGATGAAGCCCTGCAGGCCCAAGAAGCGCAGCAGGCCCTCGGCGTCCTGGGCCGCCAGGTCGTGCCGCACATCGCACACACCGCGATGCTCGACGGTGGCGGCAAAGCAGCCCAGGTTAACGGGGTGACGGCCCTGGTAGTGCTGCTGCAGCCTCAACCAGGGGCCTGAACAGGCCTCGTCAAAGGGTGAGTCGCCGCTCTCATTGGCCAGCAGGGCCACTTCGGCCTGCAGACAGGCGCCGAGCTGGCGCACGCACTGGGCTTGCTCGGGCACGCTGTAGAGGTGCATCACGCCCTCGTTGTCGCAGTGCAGGTCCAGCACCACTTCGGCCGCCAGGGCGTGGCCGAGCAGGATCTTGCGCAGGTGCTGCAGCTCGGTCTGCACCGGGTGCTCGGCCAGGGCCTGCAGCATGGCCTGGCGCAAGGTCTCGGTGTTCTGCGCGGCGTTATCGCCCAGCTGCACGCGCGCAATGGCCTGCGCCACCAGATCCGGGTAATGGCGGTTGAAGTTGTGCCCGCTGTCGTGTTCGAAGCGGCCCTGATGGCGGCCAAACAGCTGCTGCGACAGGCCAAGCGGATTGCAGGCCGGGGCCAGCACGATTTCGCCGCGCAGCCGGCCCTGGGCCTCCAGTTCGGCAAGGCGGCGGCGCAGGTGCTGGGCCACCAGCATGGCCGGTACCTCATCGGCGTGCAGGCTGGCTTGCAAATAAGCGCGGCGCGCACCGGCGCCGAAATGCAGGGTGGTGAGTGTGCGCTGGGTGCCGCTGGGGCTGCCAATGAGGCGATGTTCTTGAATCTGCATAAGGGGTTCAGGGCTTGCGAATCGCCGGCCGGGCTTTGAGGCCGGGTTTGGGCTGCGGCCAAGGTTGATAGAGCGGCGCATTCATGCGCACCGGGGTGACGTCCAGGCCCACGCGCAGCACGGTGTAGTCCTCGCCGCCCAGGGCGCCGGTGTAATAGGCCAGGGTCTCGGGCAGCACGTAGAGGCGGAACTCGAAGCCCATTTCGTCTTCGCTGGGAGTCCTGGCGGGCGGGCGACGGCCGGGCGCGGGCGGCACCACGTTCTGCAAGCCCTCGCCATTGAAGGCCAGGCCGCGCAGCTCGCGCTGCGGCCCGTCCACCAGCTGCACCATGGCGCGCACGATGACGTTGTCGCCCAGCATGTCGGCATAGAAGCTGCCGCGCTCGAAATAGGGTTTGAAGTCGGGGGCGTTGGGGTCGATGCGCTGGTCGCTGAGCTTGGTGGTCGAGGGCGTGCTGACGCCGCTGGCCAGATCGTGGCGGTCCCCACGGTCCAGAAAGCTCAGGCGCACGCCGCGAAGATTGAAGGGGCCCAGGCGGTCGTCGTGCTCGGCCTGGCCCAGGTCCACCAGCAAGGCGCCCCGCGCCCCCACCACCTCGACCTGGTTGCCCCAGAAGATGGCGGCAGTGTCCTCCTCGATGCCCAGGCCCCAGCGGTAGCCCTTGCTGCGCATGGCCGGCAGCAGGCGGCCAATGCGGCCGCGCCGCAGGAAGTGCTGGTCGATGAAGAAATCGTTGCCGATGAAGCCCAGACCGCGATCGATCTCCTGACCGTCCCGCAGTTGACCCTTGAGCACGGCCAGATTGCTGGGGGCGTCGCGGAACATCCAGGCGCTCATGATGGCCGCCCCCGCGCTGGTGCCGGCCAGCACGCCGCCGCGCGCGTGCACGCGGCGGATGGCGCTGAGCATGGCGCTGTCCTGCCCTTCGGGGCGCAGGGTGTCGACGATCAGGCCCTGCGAGCCGCCCGAGAAGAACACCGCATCCATGGCGGCCACGCGTTCGATCAGCCGCGGGTCATCGCGGGCGCTGCGCCAGTCCACATCCTTGAGCCGGGGCGCCACCGGGATGATCTCGGCCTTGGCGCCGTAATGCTCCAGCGTGCGCTGCAGGCGCTTGGCGGTGCGGTCGGGGTTGCCGGCAGCGGTGGCAAAGATGGCAAAGCGCGCGCCCTTGCCGCCGGCCTCCTGTATGAGCCGGGTCCAGATGGCGGTGTTGTCAAAGCGGATTGATCCGCCCAGGGCCATCACCAAACCTTGGCGTGCCCCACTGGGCGCGGTGCTCTGGGCCCGGGCCTCCAACGTCCAGGCCGGCGAGCTCAGGGCCATGCCCAAGCCGACGGCCTGGGCCATCCAACTGCGTCTCTTCATGCAACCCCTCCGGCTGGGGCGCGAGCATAACCACCGGCCGTCGGCGCCCCTTACTCGTAGGGCCGCACCAGGGCCTCCAGCCGGCCCTGGCGCTGCAGCCGCGCCACGGCGGCGCGCAGCCGGGCCACGCGTTCGGGCGGCAGATCACGGCGTCCATACAGGGCATAGGCCGCGTCGCCATAGACCAGCGCGGCGCCGAAGGCCTCGCGCTGCACGGCCTCCTGACGCAGCGCATGGGTCAACAGGTAGTCGGTCGAAATCACCGCATCCAGCCGGCCCAAAGCGAGCATGCGCACGCCGGTGAAGGGATCGGGCAGCGGGAATTTCTTGATCTCGGCGTCGTTGTTGATCGAGTCGCCATAGAAGGCCCCGCGCGCCACACCCAGGGTCAGACCGCGCAGCTGGGCCACCTGGTTTAACACCAGGCCCTTGCGCGGCAGGATCAGCATGCGCACCGGGTGCAGGGCCCCCAAGCGGAGCCCCTGCGCATCCAGGTCCGGCCCCTCCAGCGCCACCACCACATCGGCCACCTCATCGCGCAGTGCGCGCGACACCCGCGCATACAGCGCAGTGTTGAGCACGATGGGTTCTTCGGCCTGCTCAAAGATCGCCCGCACCATCTCGGGGTGCATGCCGACGATCTGCTCACCCCGTCGCATCGAATAGGGCGCCACCTCGTTGACCATCACGCGCAAGGCCGCACCTGAGGTCGCGGCTGCGGCCGCACCCAGTCCGGCAAGCCCCGCCAGTCCGGCCACCAGACCCCGGCGTCGCCGCAGGCTCAGCGTCCGCCCCGGGCTCATGCCACCAAGCGACCGGCCAGCCTCCAGGGCAGCGCCGGCACATCCTGGCCCTCGAAGAGCGCGGCAACGCCCTGGGTGGCCTGCTCATCGACCAAGCCCTGCTGGGCACACCAAGCGGGGTCGAAATAGCTATCGCGGTAACGCTCGCCGCTGTCGCACAGCAGGGTGACGATGGAGCCGCCCTGGCCACGCGATTGCATCTGCCGCGCACAGGCCAGCGCGGCCAGCAGATTGGTGCCGGTGGACGGGCCCACCGGGCGCCCCAGGCGCTCGCTCAAGGAGCGCATGGCCGCCACGCTCCAGGCATCGGGCAGCTTGACCATGGCATCGATCACATCGGGCAGAAAGCTGGCCTCCACACGCGGCCGGCCAATGCCCTCAATGCGCGAGCCGCAATCCAGGCTCAGGCTGGGGTCGCGCTGCAGATAGTGGTCAAAGAACACCGACCGTTCGGCGTCGCCCCCGCACACCTGGGTGGCATGGCGCCCGTAGCGCACAAAGCGCCCCAGGGTGGCCAGGGTGCCGCCAGTGCCGGCGCTGCAGACCAGCCAGGTGGGAATGGGGTGCCGCTCGCGCGCCATTTGGCTGAAGATGGACTCGGCGATGTTGTTGTTACCCCGCCAGTCGGTGGCCCGCTCGGCAAAGGTGAATTGGTCCATATAGTGACCGCCCCCCTCGCGCGCCAGCCGCGCGGCCTCGGCGTAGACCTGGGTCGGATCAGCCACCAGGTGGCAGCGGCCGCCCTGGAACTCGATGGCGCGGCGTTTGGCCTCGCTGACCGTGGCTGGCATCACCGCGATGAAGGGCAAGCCCAGGAGCCGGGCGAAATAGGCCTCGCTGACCGCCGTGCTGCCGCTGGAACTCTCCACCACCGGCGCACCCGGGCGCAGCCAGCCATTGCACAGGGCGTACAAAAAGAGCGAGCGCGCCAGCCGGTGCTTCAGGCTGCCACTGGGGTGGTTGCTCTCGTCCTTCAAATAGAAGTCGATGCCGGGGTAGCCCGGCAAGTCCAGCGGGATCAGGTGGGTGTCGGCACTGCGCTGAAAGTCCGCCTCGATCTTGCGGACGCACTCGGCCACCCAGGCGCGGTCCGGGGCAGCACTCATGCGCCCTCTCCCAGCGCCTGGCGCAATTGGGCCACTTCGGCCTTCAGGGCGTCGAGCTCGACGCGCAGCGCGGCGACCTCCTCGGCCAGCTCGGAGCGCCCGCTCTGGACTGGGGCGCTGATCAAGCTCGCCGGGTCGGGCGCACCACACAGCAGACTGACCCAGCGCGGCTCGCGCGCGCAGGGCGCCTTGGGCAGCAGGCGCGCCAGCGGCGGCTCGCGCGTGGTCAGCTCGTCCAGAAAGCCTTCGACCGATGACAGGTCGGCAAAGCGATGCAGACGCTCGCAGTTCAGGCGCAGCTCGGCCACGGTCTGCGGCCCGCGCAGCACCAGGGTGGTCAGCAAGGCCTCGGACTGACCGGGAATGCCGTAAACCCGCTTGAGGTTGTGCTCGAAGCGCGTCACCCGGCTGCCGCTGACCTCGAACACCAGGCTCAAGTCCTTGAGCGCATTGAGCGCGGCGAGTACCTCGGCCTCGCTCAAATTCATCACCGGCTCACGCGCGGTCTTCTGATTGCAGCCCAGGGTCAGGGCATTGAGCGAGAGCGGATAGCTGTCGGGCACGGTGTGCTGCTTTTCCACCAGCACGGCCAGCACCCGGGCTTCGACGGGAGTCAATTCACGAATCACAAACACCTCGGCAAATGACCGGCTCGCAGGACAGGCTCGGTCTCACTTGATCAAGCGATCGCCGTGGATCTGGCTTTGCCAGGCCACTGGCGATGCCCCCCTTGAGGGGGGAGGCGGCTTCTTGGGCCGCTTCGGGGGGTGGGCTCAAACACCGAAGCCGTCGTCCGCCTGCACGATGGCGCCATTGATGAAGCGACTCTCGTTGGCGCACAACATCAAGAGCGTCGTGTCCAGATCCTGCGGCTGGCCCACGCGCTTCCTGGGCAGCATCTCAATGAGTTGCTTGCCATGCGCCGTCTGCCAATGGTGGTGGTTCATCTCGGTGTCGATGTAGCCCGGGCAGATGGCGTTCACATTGATGCCGTACTTGCCAAACTCCAGGGCCATCGCACGCGTCATGTGCACCACGGCCGCCTTGCTCATGGCGTAAATGCCGATCTGGCTCAACACGCGCAGGCCCGCCATCGACGCGATGTTGACGATGCGCCCGCCGGTGAAGCTGCCGGGTGCCGAGCCCTTGGCGCGCGCCAACATGCGTTTGGCCACTTCCTGCGCGACGAAAAAGGCGCCGCGCAGATTGGTGTTCATCACGTAATCCCAGTCCTCGGCGCTCACATCGACGATGCGCTGACTGGTCGAGACGCCGCTGTTGTTGACCAGAATGTCGATGGTGCCCATCTCGGTCTCGGCATGCGCCACCGCGGCCCGGATGCTGGTGATGTCGGTCACATCCAAGGCCACCACGTGGGCGTCGCCGCCGGCGGCCTCGATCTCGGCACGCAGGGACTTGAGCTTTTCCACCCGGCGACTGGCCAGCACCACGGCCGCGCCGGCCGAGGCCAGGGTGCGCGCGAACTGCGCGCCCAGGCCGCTGGAGGCCCCGGTCACAAAGGCCACTCGGCCGGAGAGATCAATCGAATAGCTCATGGCGGTTCCTTGGGGAGACTTTCACGTTAGCACGGGGCAAACCCGCACCGGTTCTAGAGCCTGGGCTCCAACAAAAAAGCACGACCGTTCGTTTTATTCCATCCTCCCTAGAATCCGCGCCCATCCAAGATCCGCTCCAACAACTTCATCCACCATGACGAACGACGAAATCCTCGCCCAATTCGGCCCCCGTGAATCCATGGAGTACGACGTCGTCATCGTGGGCGGCGGTCCGGCCGGCCTGTCGGCGGCGATTCGCCTGAAGCAGATCAACCCCGACATCAATGTCGTGGTGCTGGAGAAGGGCTCCGAGGCCGGCGCCCACATCCTCTCGGGCGCGGTGATGGACCCGCGCGCTATCACCGAGCTCTTCCCCAACTGGAAGGAGCTGGGTGCACCGCTGAATCAAGCGGTGCATGGCGACGACATCCTCTTCCTGAGCGAGACCGGCCACACCCGCACGCCCGACTTCCTGGTGCCGGGCAACTTCCACAACCACGGCTGCTATGTGGTGAGCCTGTCCAATGTGGTGAAGTGGCTGGCCCAGCAGGCTGAAAGCCTGGGCGTGGAAATCTTTGCCGGCTTTGCCGCCGCCGAGCTGGTCTATGACGAGCAAGGCCGCGTCAAGGGCGTGGCCACCGGCAATATGGGCATCAAGAAGGATGGCGAGCCGGGCGACGACTTCCAGCTCGGCATGGAGCTGCACGGCAAGTACACCCTGTTTGCCGAAGGCGCCCGCGGCCACCTGGGCAAGCAGCTGCTGGCCCGCTACAAGCTGACCGAGGGCAAGGACGTGCAGACCTTTGCCATCGGCATCAAGGAGCTGTGGGAAGTGCCCGCCGACAAGGCTCAGCCGGGCAAGGTGGTGCACACCGCCGGCTGGCCGATGACGGACGACACCTTCGGCGGCGGCTTTCTCTACCACCTGGACAACAACCAGGTGACCCTGGGCTTCGTGATCGGACTGGACTACCAGAACCCGCACATGAGCCCCTTCGAGGAAATGCAGCGCTGGAAGACCCACCCCGCCATTGCCGCGCACATCGAGGGCGGCAAGCGCATCGGCTACGGAGCGCGCGCCATCAACAACGGCACGCCCCAGGCCCTGCCCAAGACCGTGTTCCCGGGCGGCGCCCTGCTGGGTTGCGACGCCGGCTATCTGAATGCCGCCCGCATCAAGGGCAGCCATGCCGCCATCAAGAGCGGCATCCTGGCCGCCGAAGCCGCCGCCGCCGCGCTGGCTGCCGGCCGCGCGCAAGACGAGTTGGTGGAGTACCCGGCCGCCTTTGAGACCAGCTGGCTGAATGAAGAGTTGCAGCAGACCCGCAACTTCAAGCTCTGGTTCAAGAAGGGCAAGACCGTGGGTCAGCTGATGACCGGTATCGAACAGTGGCTGCTGCCCAAGCTGGGCGTGAGCTCGCCACCCTGGACCCTGCACAACCACAAGGCCGACCACGAGGCCCTGCGCCCAGCGGCCGAGTGCGCGCCCATCCAGTACCCCAAGCCCGATGGCAAGCTGAGCTTCGACCGCCTGTCCTCCGTCTTCATCAGCAACACCAACCACGCCGAAGACCAGCCCGCGCACCTGACGCTTAAGGACGCTGCGGTGCCCGTGGCCACCAATCTGGCCAAGTACGGCGGGCCCGAGGCGCGTTACTGCCCGGCTGGGGTCTACGAGTTCATGAAGAACGAAGACGGCAGCGACCGCCTGCAGATCAACGCGCAGAACTGCGTGCACTGCAAGACCTGCGACATCAAGGACCCGACGCAGAACATCGTCTGGATCACCCCCGAAGGCAGCGGGGGCCCGAACTACGTGGGCATGTAAGCCCCGGGTGAATACCGAGCGGGTCAGCCCGCTCGGGACCTTCCCGCCGCTAGGGTCGGCCCGAAGTTTGTTCAATTTGTCACGAAGCTTTAATTCGCGCTCCAACAAACCACGCGCCGGGGCCCGGCGCAAAGGAACTGCGATGAAGAAGACCCTTTTCGTGCTGGCAGGCACCGCCCTGGCCCTGAGTGCCCAGGCCGGCAACGGTTGCGTCGATGTGCGCCTGAGCGCCTCCTCGCCCGTGCTGCGTGGTGATGTCGACGTGTCCGTGAATGTGGCCGTCACCAACACCTGCCGCCACCCGGTGCAAGTGCTGAGCTGGCAACTGCCCAGCGACGACGGCATCGACAACGCCAAGTTCCAGATCGAGCGCGATGGCCAGCGCGTGGCCTACCACGGCCCCATCGTCAAGCGCGCCCCGGCCCAGGACAAGGACCACATCAAGCTGGATGCGGGTGCCACGCTGAACTACACGCTGGAACTGACCAGCGACTACGACCTGAGCCAAAACGGCCGCTACGCCGTGCGCTACACCGCCCAAGGCCATGGCAAGTCCGCCACCCTGAGCTCGGACACCCTGTATCTGTGGCTGGAAGGCCGCTCGGCCAAGCTGGGCAGCGCCGCCAAGGCCCCGGACACGGGCGTGACCCCGGCCGCCGGCAGCATCAGCTACACCGGCCGCTGCAGCGCCACCCAAAAGACCACCCTGGCCTCGGCCGTCACCGCCGCCACCAACTACACGGTGGAGTCGACCAACTACCTGTCCGCGATGAGCGGCGCTACCCCGCGCTACACCACCTGGTTTGGCGCCTACAGCTCGGCCAACCGCGCCACCGCGCTCGACCACTTCACCAAGGCCCGCAACGCCTTCCAGACGGCCGCCCTGACCCTGGATTGCAGCTGCAAGAAGAGCGGCACCTTCGCCTACGTCTACCCCAACCAGCCCTACAAGATCTATCTGTGCGGCGCGTTCTGGAACGGCCCGATGACGGGCACCGACAGCAAGGCCGGCACCCTGGTGCACGAGATGATGCACTTCACCGTCATCGCCGGCACCGACGACTGGGCCTATGGCCAGACCAATGCCAAGAACCTGGCGATCTCGGACCCCATCAAGGCCCTGAACAACTCGGACAACCACGAGTACTTCGCCGAGAACACCCCGTTCCAGAACTAATCTTCCATCGATCCCGTAACGCCGCCCGGCTGGTGCCCGGCGGCGTTTTTCATTTCAGGGTCTGCCCGGCCATCGGAAACCCTCGCGGGAGGGTCAACCCGGGCGCCGCAGTGTGATGAAGTTCACAGAATCAAGCCTCCCCAACCGGGCCACAAGCCCTCTACAGGAGACCGCATGAAATTCGCTGTTCTCGGGATTGTTTGCGCCAGCAGCCTGCTGGCAGGCGCCGTTCAGGCCAACCCTGGCCAAGGCGTTCAGGTGCGGCTCACGGCGGCACAACAACAACTGCAGGGCGATGTGGATGTGGTGTTGCAGGTCAGCGTGACCAACACCAACCGCCACCCGGTGCAATTGCTGCAGCGCCAATTGCCCAGCGATGAATTGGCCGGTGCGCTCTTCACCATCTACCGCGATGGCCAACGCGTGGCCTACACCGGCCCGCTGGCCAAGCGCATGGCGCCACAGGCCGACGAACACGTGCGCCTGGCCGCTGGCGCCACGCTGAACTACACGGTCGAGCTGACCCAGGCCTATGACCTGAGTCGCAATGGCCGCTACAGCGTCGAGTACCAAAGCCGCGCCGGCCACGGCATGGGGCTGCCGGCACTGAAGTCCGAGCCGCTTTACTTGTGGCTTGAAGGCCGCAGCGAACGCGTGCAAACCGCCGCCCTGCCCCCGATCTCCCCGGCCGCCGCCAGCATCAGCTACACCGGCGCGTGCAAGGCCAGCCAGCAAAAGACCCTGGCCAATGCCGTGGCGGCGGCCACCACCTATTCCAGCCAATCGGCCAGCTATCTGAGCGGCGCCGGCTCGGGCACGGCGCGCTATGTGAAGTGGTTCGGCACCTACACCAGCAGCCGCTGGAACACCGTGGCCAGCAACTTCGCGGAGGTTCGCGACGCCTTCCAGGGCGCTGCGCTGACGCTGGACTGCAGTTGCAAGACGCGCAACACCTTTGCCTACGTCTACCCCAACCAGCCCTACAAGATCTACGTCTGCGGCGCCTTCTGGAACGCCCCGATGACGGGCACGGACAGCAAGGCCGGCACCCTGGTGCACGAGATGATGCATTTCAACGTCATCGCCGGCACCGACGACTGGGCCTATGGTCAGACCGCCGCCGCCAATCTCGCCATCAGCGACCCCAACAAGGCCGTGGACAACAGCGACAACCACGAGTACTTCGCTGAGAACACGCCCAGCCTGCCTTAAGCCCCCTGACCGTGAAACAGCCCCCGAACTCACTCATGAACCGGCGAGCCTTCGGGGGCTTGCTGCTCTCTTCAAGTACTGCCTGGAGTGCCAGCCCGATGTTGCGCTGTGAATTGGCCGCCATCGACGCCCAAGACCCCTGGCTGCGCGCCCGTCTGCACAACACGGGCGCGCGCACCCTCTACCTGCTGCGCTGGGGCAGCCCTTGGGAAGGCGCATGGTTCGCGCCCATGGTGCGCGTCTGGCGTGATGACGTGGAACTGCCTTACCAAGGTGCACAGGCCAAGCGCGGTGAACCCGAACGCGACGACTACCTGCGCCTGCGTCCCGGCGAGAGCACCCAGGCCGCGTTGCGCCTGGCTGATGCGTTCGACCTGACAGCACCCGGAAGCTACCGCTTGCAAGCAGCCTGGACCTGGCACGATGTGATGAGCCAAGGACGCCCGCCGCGCCCGCGCAGCCAGCATCAATCGCAGGCCCAGGACTGCGGGCCAGCCCTGAACTGGCGGCGCTAAATCACCACTGGCTCGGGCTCCAGCCGGATGCCAAAACGGGCGAACACCGAAGCCTGGATGGCCTGGGCCAGGGTCAGCACCTCGGCGCCGCGCGCCTCGCCGCGGTTGATCAGCACCAGGGCCTGCTTCTCGTACACGGCCGCGCCGCCCACACCCTTGCCCTTCCAGCCGCAGGCGTCGATCAGCCAGCCGGCGGCCAACTTGAAGCGACCATCCTCGAGCGGGTAATGCACGATGTGCGGGTCGCGCGCAATGACCTCGCGGCAGACCGCCTCGCTGACCACCGGGTTCTTGAAAAAACTGCCCGCGTTGCCAATCACCGCCGGGTCGGGCAGCTTGGCGCTGCGGATGCTGCACACCCAGTCAAAGATCTGGCTCGGTGTGGGCTCTGAAACGCCCGCGGCCTCGGCGGCGCGCTGCAGATCCAGATAGTCCATCTTGGGCCGCCAGGCTTTGGGCAGGCGCAATCGCACACGCAGGATCACGCTGCGCCCGGCCAAGTGCTGCTTGAACACCGAATCCCGATAGCCAAAGTGGCAGGCCGCACGGTCCAGGGTCACAACACGTCCCGTCATCAGATCCAGGGTGTCCAGGCTCTCGAAGTGGTCCTTGAGCTCCATGCCGTAGGCGCCGATGTTCTGCACCGGCGAGGCGCCCACCGTGCCAGGAATCAGGGCCATGTTTTCCAGCCCCGGCGCGCCCTGGGCCAGGCTCCAGGCCACCAGATCGTGCCAGCGCTCGCCCGCTCCCGCCTCGATGACCCAGTCCTCGCCGGCATCCAGCAGACGCAGGCCCGGCACCTCGACCTTCAGCACCAGGGGCTGCAGGTCGCGGGTGAGCACCAGATTGCTGCCGCCGCCCAAGATGAACTTGCTGGCCCGGCCCCAGTCCGGGTGGTTGACCACCCAGCGCAGGTCGGACTCCTGACGAATGCGCACCAAGCGGCGCGCCCGCGCCGGCAGGCCGAAGCTGTTGTAGGGTCGCAGGTCGACGTCGCTCTCGACGCTTGGCTCAGGCTTGGGGGTCGTCATCGCGGAGAATTGTCCCTGCTCTACAACTATGGATAGCTGACCCATGCCTTCTTTTGACGCCGTACTCGAACCCGATCTGGTTGAAATCCGCAATGGCGTGGACAACGCCGCCAAAGAAGTGGGCACCCGATTCGACTTCAAGGGCACCGGCGCCAAGGTCGAACTCAAGGGCAAGGACAAGGAGTCCAGCATCGAGATGACCGGCGACTCGGACTTCCAGATCGAGCAGCTGGAGGCCGTGCTGCTGGACAAAATGACCAAGCGCAAGGTCTCGATCACCTATTTCGACCGCAGCGCCAAACTCGAAAAGCTGGGCGGCGACAAGGTGCGCAAGGTCTACACCGTGCGCAACGGCATTCCCAGTGACCTGGCCAAGAAGATCGTGGCCAAGATCAAGGACAGCAAGATCAAGGTGCAAGCCAGCATCCAGGGCGACGCCGTGCGCGTCACCGGCAAGGACCGCGACGCCCTGCAAGCCACTCAGGCGGTGCTGCGCAAGGAAATCGAAGACACGCCGCTGACCTTCACCAATTACCGCGACTGAACCCAGGCCGCCATCATGAAAACCGCCCTTCGCGCCCTGCTCTTTTTGCTGGCTGCATCGGGCAGCTTGGCCGCGCCGCAGGTCAGTTTGAACGGCAGCCTCGGGCAGTCCGCCGCGCTGTTGGTGATCGACGGTCAGGTGCGCACCGTGCGGGTGGGCCAGAGCGTGGGCGGCGTCAAGCTGCTGGAAGTCGGCGAGGGTCGCGCCGTGGTCGAAGCCGAGGGGCAGCGATTGCTGCTGCAGTTGGGGGCGGCTCCGGTGGCCCAGGCCGGCGGCGGAGGACGGGGGGGGCGCATTGTGTTGAACGCGGGTCCAGGGGGGCACTTCATGGCCGAAGGCAGCGTCAATGGCCACGCCATCCAGTTCATGGTGGACACCGGTGCCACGACGGTGGCCCTGAGCATGGCCGACGCCCGGCGCATGGGCCTGAAGCTGCAGAACGCCCGCCAGATCATGGTGGGCACCGCCAATGGCACGGTACCGGCCTATCTGCTGACCCTGGACAGGGTGCGCATCGGCGAAGTCGAGGTCGGAGGCGTCGAAGCCACCGTCAGCAGCGCCCCCATGCCCTATGCCTTGCTGGGCAACAGCTTCCTGTCGCGCTTTCAGATGAAGCGCGAGAACGACGTCATGACCTTGGAGCGGCGCTTTTGAGCGCCTCGCAATGAGCCATCGCCCTCTATTCAGTCTGCTGGCTGCCCTTTGCCTCATCTGCTCGAACGCATCGGCGCAGTCTCCCAAGACCAGCCGCTATTTCGAAGACGCCCTCAAGCGCTACGCCTCCAAGGACCTTGAAGGCGCCGCCGTGCAGGTTCGCAATGCGCTGCAGGAGGACCGAAAGTTCCTGCCCGCCCACCTGCTGCTCGGCAAGGTGTCGCTGGAGTCCGGCAACCCCGGCGCCGCCGAGGCGGCCTTGCAGGAAGCCCTGGCTCTGGGCGCCAGCCGCACAGAGGTGGTTCTGCCGCTGGGCAAGGCCATGATGGCGCTCGGGCAGCAGCTCAAGCTGGTCGACGATCCTGCGCTGCGCCTGGAAGGCCTGCCCAATGATGTACTGGCCCAACTCATCCTCATTCATGCGGCCGCTCGGATCGATCTCGGTGACGAGCGCAAAGCCCTCGCCCTGATCGAACAAGCCCGAGGGCTGGCGCCCGGCGACCCGCAGGTCTGGCTGGCCGAAGTGCCTCTGCACTTGCGCGCCCAAGCCTTTGATGCGGCGCAGCGGGCCAGCGAACGAGCCTTGCAGCTCAAACCCAATGACTCTGACGCGCTTTACAGCCTGGCCAGCGTGTTCCATGCCAAGGGTCAACTGGATGCCGCCCTGTCGCACTACGACCGCGCACTGGCGCAAGCGCCAGAGCATTTGGAAGCACTCGTGGCCCGGGCCGGCATCGCCTTGGATCGAAAGAATCTGGGGCGCGCACGTGCGGACATCGACTTGGCCCGCAAGAAGAGTCCTAAAGACCCCCGCGCCGACTACCTGAGTGCTCTGATCTCTGAAGCCGAGGGCAATCGCGCCGCTTCGCTGGCCGCCATGCGCCGCGTTACTGAATTGCTCGGAAGTGCGCCTGCGGAATTCCTGCGCTTCCGACCGCAGGTGTTGATGCTGGGCGGACTGGCCCATTACGCATTGAATGAACCCGGCAAGGCCAGGCCCTATCTGGAATCTGTGGTCAAGCTGCAGCCCCGCAATCCGTCTGCGAAGTTGCTGGCCCAGATCTTGATGCGCGAGGGCGAGGTCGAGAACGGTGTGCAGATGCTGGAAACCTATTTGCGTCAGGTTCCCCAGGACTTCCAGGCCGCCGCGTTGCTGGCCTCGGCCCATTCGACCCAGGGCCGCCACACTAAAGCCGTCCAATTGATGGAACAGGCGCTGCGCAGCAAAGACAGCGCCGAACTCCACTCCGTCTTAGGCCTTTCCATGCTGCGAATGGGCAAGATTGACACCGCCCAGCAAGAGTTAGAGCGCGCTTGGAAGAGCCAGCCGGGCCACACCGCAACCGGCGTTTCACTCACCATGCTGTACTTGCGCAGCAAGCAATTGACCAAGGCCTTGCCCGTTGCCAAGAGCTTGGTGCAGGCTCAGCCCCAACAGGCGAGCCTGCATCACTTGCTGGGCATGGTGCTGGCAGCGCAGTCCGATGCCGCGGGCGCCCGCAGCAGCTTTGAGCGGGCGCTCAAGCTGGACCCCAAGCTCCACGAGGCCACGATGAGTTTGGCCCGCCTGGAAGCCCGCACCGGCAATCCCGCTGCTGCCCTGAGCCGGCTGGAAGCCTTGCATCGCACCGAGGAAAAGCTGGTCGAACCCTTGTTGGAACTCGCCAGCCTGCAGATGCGACTGGACCGCATTGACCAGGCCGAACGCTGGCTGGAGCGAGCCATCACCGTCGCGGCCCCCAAGGACTTGCGCCCTGGCCTGGCGTTGATCGACTTGCGGCTCAAGCGCAATGACGCAGCCAAGGCCATGGAGGCTGCCAAAGCCCTTTTGGCCAAAGGCCCAGATGACCCATTGGCCTTGATGGCCTATGCCCGCACGTTGATGGCCAATGGCCAAATGTCAGCCGCCAAAACCTACTTGGTTCAAACCGGCCGTCACCTACCCTTCAACGCAGATGCCTACGCCGAGATTGCCGGACTGCAGATTCAAGTGGGTGACCTGGCTGGCGCAGTCTTTACGCTGAGCAAGGTGCTCGAGCAGCAACCCAAGCACGCAGACGCTCTGACCCTGATGGCCTCGGCAGAGATCGACCGCGGCGGGATCACCGAAGCAGCCAAATACCTGTCCACACTGATGGAAGTCCGGCCCAAGCAAGCCAGAACCCATCTGCTGGCTGCCGAGTTGTCCATGGCCAAGCGTCTGCCCGAGCAGGCGCTGGCCTCATTGCGCAAAGCCCATGAATTGCAGCCCTCGACGGCCACCGTGATGCGCCTCATGCTGCACCCTGGAGCCGCAGCGCAAGCCAGCAGCCGGCAGCTGGCCGAATCCTGGTTGCGATCAAGGCCGAAAGATCACACCGTCCGTCTGGCCCTGGCGGAAAGCCTCGCGGCCCAGGGACAACTGGCTCCGTCCCGCAGCCATTACGAACAACTCCTTCAAGCCCGCCCCAATGACGCCCAATTGCTCAACAACTTGGCACAGGTGCGCTTGCGCCAGTCAGAAGTGAGCGAGGCCCTGCAGTTGGCGGAGAAGGCCGTCAAAGCCGCTCCGCAAATGCCGCTGGTGCTCGACACCTATGCCTGGATCCTGCATCACAAAGGAGAGAACGAAAAGGCGCTGGGCCTGCTGCGAGACGCCCGACTGCGAGCACCGGACCACGCGGAAATCCGCTTTCATCTGGCGGCGGTCCTGCATAAGTTGGGACGCTCGGCCGAGGCCAAGACCGAGGTCAGCGCCGCTTTGGCCGCCCCCGCAGGGCTGGAAAGCGTGAAAGAAGCACAGGCGCTGATGCAGGCCCTCAAGTGAGGGGGGCAGCCTGCCTGTCGCGAAAGTTTACAGTTCGATCCCAAAGAGGCCTTGACGAGTGAGTGGGACTCCCATGATCTCCGTGACCGGCAAACAGGAAAGTTCCATCTGGCCTGAAACTTGCTGGATCCAGTCAAACCTCAGTCATTCAAAGCAAACACGGAGCACACCATGATCACCCATCAGCGCCTCAGCAGCCTCGTCAAGGCGACCGCTGTCATCTCGCTAGGTGTCGCGGCGGCCTCCGCCCAGGCCGCAACCTGGAACAAGACCACCACCGGTGGCAGCTGCTCGTCCTTCAGCGCCACCCCCTCCTGCACCATCAATGCGGCAACTGACGCAAACGGCGCTGGCACAACCGCCACGGTGACCGGCTGGTCCAACGCCGCCACGGGCACCTCGACGAGCACCACCGGTACCTGGCGGGCCGCCAACCTCACCGACCAAGGCGCGTCAGGCATCGGCGTCAACCACGGCAACACCACGGCAGACCCCAATGAGGGAAGCGGCACGGCCCCCGGCTACGAGCACGCTGTGGACAACAATGGCCGCACCGATGCCGTTCGCCTGCAGTTCCTGGACAGCACCATTCTGCGCAGCGTGACCTTGGGCTGGATTGGTAGCGACTATGACTTCACGGTGCTGCGTTGGGTTGGCAATGGCACCCTGCCCACCGGCGCAACGGCAGGCACCATGAACTGGCGCGTGAATGCTTCGACCAATGTGGCCTCCGACAGCGATACCACCGCAGCTGGCTGGAATGGCTGGCAATTGGTCGGCAACTACGCCGGCACGGTCACTGGCCCCACAGGCACCGATCAGACCGTGAGCATCAACGCGGCGGGCGATTCCTCCAGCTTCTGGCTGATCATGGCCTACAACTCTGCCTTCGGTACCGGGGCGGGGCTTGAGATGGGCAATGACTCCTTCAAGTTCTTGTCGTTTACGTCCAAAGTTCCGGCCTCCAGCAATGTGCCCGAGCCGGCAGGTTTGGCGCTGGCAGGTTTGGCTCTGTTCGGAGCCGGATGGGTGCGCCGCCGCAAGGCCTAACTCCCCTGCCTGCTTCAAAGGACCGCCTTCGGGCGGTTTTTTCGTTTCTAGACGCTTGGGGCACCGAAGGCTTCCAGCCCATGGATCAATGTGGGCCACCCAGTAAGACGGTCCGCAGCGGCTCCCATAATCCCGCCCATGCATGTCTTTCGTGGCTTTCATCACCGGCTGGCGCCTGCCTGCGCACTGACCATCGGCAATTTCGACGGCGTGCATCGCGGCCACCAAGCCATGCTGGCGCTCTTGCGCTCCGAAGCCCGGCATCGCGGCGTGCCCAGCTGCGTCTTGAGCTTCGAGCCCCACCCGCGCGACCACTTTGCGCGTCTAGCGGGAAAACCCGAGCTGGCACCCGACCGCATCGCCCCATTGCGTGACAAGCTGGCCGAATTGGAGCGCTGCGGCATCGATCAGGTCGTGATCCAACGCTTTGATGCCCGGCTGGCCGCCTTGAGCGCACGAGACTTTGTCGAGCAGGTCTTGGTGGAGGGTCTAGGGGCGCGCTATGTGCTGGTGGGGGACGACTTCCGCTTTGGCGCCAAGCGCCAGGGCGACTACGCCAGCCTGGATGCGATGGGCCAGCAGTTGGGCTTCGATGTGGCGCGCATGATGAGCTACGAAGTGCATGGTCTGCGCGTCAGCAGTTCGGCGGTGCGTGAGGCCTTGCGCGCCGGCGACCTGACTCAGGCCCAGAGCCTGCTGGGTCGCCCCTATTCCATCAGCGGGCATGTGCAGCATGGTTTGAAGCTCGGACGCACGCTGGGGGCGGGCTTTCGCACCCTGAACCTGCGTTTCGCCCACCCTCGGCCTGCGGCGCGCGGCATCTTTGTGGTGCAGACCCATGGACTCGGGCCTGAAGCCCTGCCGGGGGTGGCCTCTCTGGGTTGCCGCCCCACCGTGGACGACAGCGGCCGCATGCTGCTGGAGGTCCATTGCCTGGGCTGGCCCGCCGGCCTGGGGCAGGAGGGGGGCTACGGTAAACTCGTGCGCGTGGAACTCCTGCACAAACTGCGCGATGAAGCCCGTTTCGACGGGCTGGCAGCGCTAACGGCAGCGATTGAGGCCGATGTGGCTGCTGCCCGAACCTGGTTCGCGACGCACGCCGCCGTCCAGCGCCAAACCACTCGCGATCGAATTTGATCGGCCTGCGGCCTTTTGCGGCCAATGGCGGCCGCCTTGCCCGCGCCCGCCGATCCCAGACGCGCCCATCTCAGCGCCCTCCTCAGCGCCGAACACCCTGCAGCCCGAAGGCTGCCCACCGAGACTCGCCATGAGCCAACCCGACTACCGCAGCACCCTGAACCTGGCCGACACGCCCTTTCCCATGCGCGGCGATTTGCCCAAGCGAGAGCCCGGCTGGATCAAGGCCTGGCAGGACGACGCGCTCTACCCCGCGCTGCGCAGCGCGCGCGCGGGCGCACCCAAGTTTGTGCTGCACGACGGCCCGCCCTATGCCAATGGCCAGATCCACATTGGCCACGCCGTCAACAAGGTGCTCAAGGACATGGTGGTCAAAAGCCGCCAGCTGATGGGCTTTGACGCCGCCTATGTGCCGGGATGGGACTGCCATGGCCTGCCGATCGAGAACGCCATCGAGAAGCAGCACGGCCGCCACCTGAGCCGCGACGACATGCAGGCCAAGAGCCGCGCCTACGCCACCGAGCAGATCGCGCTGCAGCGCACCGGCTTCGAGCGCCTGGGGGTGCTGGGCGATTGGTCGCACCGTTACGCCACCATGGACCCGAAGAACGAGGCCGGCCAGATCCGCGCGTTCAAGAAGGTCATCGAACGCGGCTTTGTCTATCGCGGTTTGAAGCCCGTGTACTGGTGCTTTGACTGTGGCTCCTCGCTGGCCGAGTTCGAGATCGAGTACGCCGACAAGAAGAGCCAGACCCTGGACGTGGCCTTCCCCACGGCCGAGCCGCAGAAACTTGCCGCCGCCTTCGGCTTGGGCGGCGAGCTGCAGGCCAGCGCGGTCATCTGGACGACCACCGCCTGGACCCTGCCGGCCAACCAGGCCCTCAACCTCAACCCCAAGCTGCGCTACGCCGCGGTGAAGACCCCGCGCGGCACCTTCATCGTCGCGCAGGCGCGAGTCGAGGATTGCTTGAAGCGCTGGGGCCTGGAAGGCGAAGTCGTGGCCACCGCCGCTGGTGAAGCCCTGGCCGGATTGAACTTCCACCATCCCCTGGCCGCCACCGACGCCGGCTATGCCCGTCTGTCGCCGGTCTATCTGGCCGACTACGCCACCGACGAGGACGGCACCGGCATCGTGCACAGCGCCCCGGCCTATGGTCTGGACGACTTCTTCTCCTGCATGAACCATGGCATGCGCCATGACCAGATCCTCAACCCCGTGCAGGGAGATGGTCGCTACGCCGAAGACCTGCCGCTGTTCGGCGGCCAAAACATCTGGAAGGCCTGCCCGGTCATCATCGAGACCCTGCGGGCCGCCGACCGCCTGCTGGCCACCAGCACCATCACGCACAGCTACCCGCATTGCTGGCGCCACAAGACCCCGGTGATCTACCGCGCGGCTTCGCAGTGGTTCATCCGCATGGATGCGGCCCAGCCCGGCACCCAAGGCGTTTTTGCCAAGGAACAACCGACGCAGTCGCTGCGCGAGCTGGCGCTGGTCGCCATCGAGGAAACCGCCTTCTATCCCGAGAACGGCCGTGCCCGCCTGCGCGACATGATCGCCAACCGGCCGGACTGGTGCATCAGCCGCCAGCGTGCCTGGGGCGTGCCCCTGCCCTTCCTGATCCACAAGGACAGCGGCGATCTGCACCCCGACACCATGGCCCTGCTGGACCGCGCGGCCGCCATCGTCGAGGCCGGCGGCGTCGAAGCCTGGAGCCGCACCACCCCCGAGGACCTGGTGGGCCCCGAGGGTGTGAACTACGCCAAGAGCAGCGACATCCTGGAGGTCTGGTTTGACTCAGGCTCCACCTTCGAGCATGTGCTCAAGGGCAGCCACGCCGGTCTGGCCCATGAGAGCGGCCCCGAGGCCGACATCTACCTCGAAGGCCACGATCAGCATCGTGGCTGGTTCCACTCGGCCCTGCTGCTGGGCTGCGCGCTGCACGGCCGCGCGCCCTATAAGGCGCTGCTGACGCACGGTTTCACCGTCGACGGCCAGGGCAAGAAGATGAGCAAGTCGCTGGGCAACACCCTGGCGCCGCAGCTGGTGGCCGACAAGATGGGCGCCGAGATCATCCGCCTGTGGGTGGCCGCCACCGACTACAGCGGCGACCTGGCCATCGACGACAAGATCCTGGCCCGCGTGGTCGACAGCTACCGCCGCATCCGCAACACCCTGCGCTTCCTGCTGGCCAACGTCAGCGACTTCGACCCGGCCGTGGACGCCGTGGCGCCCGAGGCCCTGTTCGAGTGCGACCGCTATGCCCTGGCGCGTGCCGCCCAGCTGCAACAGGAGATCCTGGCCCACTACCAGGCCTATGAGTTCCATCCGGTGGTGGCCAAGCTGCAGGTCTATTGCTCCGAAGACCTCGGCGCCTTCTACCTGGATGTGCTCAAGGACCGGCTCTACACCAACGCGCCCAAGTCCCTGGCCCGACGCTCGGCCCAGACCGCGCTGTGGCAGATCACCCATGCCATGCTGCGCTGGATGGCCCCCTTCCTGAGCTTTACCGCCGAAGAGGCCTGGCCCTTGTTTGCCAAGGCGGGGCAGCCGGGCGTCCAAGGCGCGGGGCGCAGCCTGTTCGAGGAGCAGTTCTGGACCTTCACCGGCGCCGACGGCGGCCTGGTGCCGAAGTGGGAGCGCATCCTGGCAGTGCGCGCCGAGGTCAACAAGGCGCTAGAGGCCGTGCGCAGTGCCGGAGGCATTGGCGCCTCGCTGCAGGCCACGGTCCGCCTGACGGCGCGGGCCGAGGACCACGCTGCGCTGGCCTCGCTGGGCGAGGACCTGAAGTTCGTGCTCATCGTCTCCCAGGTCGAGCTGCAGGCCGGCGCCGAGCTGGCCATCGAGGTGTTGCCCAGCAGCGCCCCCAAGTGCGAGCGCTGCTGGCACTATCGCGAGGACGTGGGCCGCAACCCAGAGCACCCGGCGATCTGCGGTCGCTGTGACGACAACCTGCACGGCGCCGGCGAAGCCCGGACCTGCGCCTGATGAAGGCCGCAGCCCCGAACTGGTGGCGCTGGCTCTTGCTGGCGGCCATCGTGCTGGTGCTGGACCAGTACACCAAGCTCCTGATCCTGGACGCCTTCCAGCTCCATGAGGGCAAGCGCGTCACCAGCTACTTCAACCTGGTGCGGGCCCACAACACCGGCGCCGCCTTCAGCTTCCTGGCGGGGGCCGGGGGTTGGCAGCGCTGGTTCTTCACCGCGCTGGCGGCCACGGCCACGGTGGTCATCACGGTCATGCTGCGCCGGCATGGCAGCCAGACCCTGTTCGCCTGCGCTTTGGCACTGATCCTGGGGGGTGCCATCGGCAACGGCGTGGACCGCCTGTGGCATGGCTATGTGGTGGACTTCCTGCAGTTCCACTGGGGCGGCTGGGCCTTCCCCTCATTCAACATTGCAGACAGCGCCATCACCTTGGGCGCCATCGGGTTGATCCTGGACGAATTGCGCCGCGTGCGGGCCACAAAATAGCCCTCGGGCCCGTGCTACAAAGCTGCGAAGCCCTGCCCTAGGCAACCCAGCCCCGCATGCGCGATCCCCACTCCTCTCTGCCCATCGACCTTCAGCCCTGGACCCAGGCTCCAGGACTGCTGGCTGTGGTGGACGCCCGCAGCGGCGCTTTGCTGCAGGCCAACGCGGCGGCTGAGCGGCTGGTGGCGGGCTTAAGCGCCTGGACCCGTGCCAGCGCCCTCACCCGGCTGATTGGCGACCACGCCCGCTGTGCCGAGGCCCAGGCCTATGTGCAAAGCGGTCGAGATTGGACCCACACCGCCTTGCTGCACGGCGAAGAAGGCCCGCGCTGGCATCAGCTGCGCCTGCACCCCTTGGAGCCCGCGGGTGAGCGCAGCCAGCGCGCCCTGCTCAGCGGCCACGATGTGCACGAGCTGGTGGAAGCGCGCGCCGAATTGGAGCGGCAACTGGCCCAGGCCCAGTTGCGCAACCAGGCGCAAGCCGACCTGGCCTCCCACCTCAGCCACGAAATGCGCACCCCGCTGGCCGGGGTGATCAGCCTGACCGAGCTGGTGCTGGGCAGCGAGCTGGACGAACGCCAGCGCCGCTTGCTGGATCTGGCCCTTCAGTCTGGCCGGGGTCTGCTGGATCTACTCAATCACAGCTTGGACCTGGCCCGCCTGGAAGCCGGCGCCATCGAGCTGGAGCGCGAGCCCTTCGCGCTGCACGACTGCCTGCGCGAAGCCCTGCAGCCACTGCTGCCGCAGGCTCACGCCAAGGGGCTCAAACTGGCCGCGCGAGTACAGCCAGGCGTGCCCAATCAGTTGGTGGGCGATGCTTTGCGGCTGCGACAAATCATCGTCAACCTGGCCGGCAATGCGATCAAGTTCACCAGCAAGGGCGAGGTGCGCATCGACATCCAGCGCGCCGAATGGCCCGAGCTGATGGTGCTGCCCGGCGCCCCGCTGCGGCTGGCGGTGTCTGTCACCGACACCGGCCCTGGCATGAGCCGCGATCAGATTGCCAGCCTCTTCCGCCCCTATGTGCAGGCCGATGTGACGATTGCGCGTCGCTTCGGCGGCACGGGGCTGGGACTGTCCATTGCCCAGCGCCTGGTGGGTTTGATGGGCGGCGGCCGCATTCAGGTGGAAAGTGAACCCGGCGTGGGCAGCTGCTTCCGCTTCGAGTTCGAGGCCCAGCGGGCCAGCCAACCGGCGGCGGCCAGCCCGGCGAACTGAGCAGGCTGGAGGGGCCGATCAGCCCGGCAGGCGCAGCAGATTGAGGGGGCCCCGGCCGCTGGCCGCCGTGATCAGACCCAGCACCCGCCCCGGCTCCGGCCCCACCATCGTCCAATCGAAGCGCCAACTCCAGTTGTGCGCCCCCAGCGTGCCCGGCGTGTTCATGCGGTGCGCCGAACCCAAACCCAGCACATCCTGCAAGGGATAGATGGCCAGATTGGCCACCGAGTTGGCGGCTGCACGGATCATGGCCCAATGCACGTCGTGCCCCCCGCAGGCCAGATAACAGGCCGCAAATTCGCGCTCACGCGCCGGTGCCTGCGCCCACCAGCCCTGCACGGTGTCGTTGTCATGGGTGCCGGTGTAAACCACGCTCGCGCGTTCAAACATCTGCGGCAGAAACTCATGCTGACCGTCGGCACCAAAGCCGAACTGCAGGATCTTCATACCCGGGAAGCCGCAGCCCTGGCGCAGCGCGACCACATCGGGCGTGATGAGCCCGAGGTCCTCGGCCACGATGGGTAGCGGACCCAGGGCCTTCTCAATGGCATCGAACAGAGCCTTGCCTGGCCCAGGCACCCACTGGCCTTCTTTGGCCGTGGGGCAGCTCGCGGGGATCTCGTAATAGCCGGCAAAGCCGCGAAAGTGATCGATGCGAAACACATCGGCCTGCGCCAGCGCCCGGCGCACGCGCTCGGCCCACCAGCGGTAACCATCCTGGTGCATCTTGTCCCAGCGGTAGAGCGGGTTGCCCCAGCGCTGACCCTCGGCACTCAGGGCGTCCGGCGGCACGCCGGCCACCACCGTGGGTTGGAAGTGGTCGTCCAAGTAATAGAACTCGGGCGCGGCCCAGCAGTCGGCGCTGTGGTGGGCGATGAAGATGGGCAGGTCGCCCATGATCGAGATGCCCTTGCCATTGGCGTAGGCCTTGACGGCGGCGAGCTGCACGTCGAACTGCCACTGCACAAAGCACCAGAAGGCGATCTCGTCGGCATGCTCCTTGCGCGCCTTCGTGAGGGCGGCCCTCTTGCGGCCGCGCAGCTCGGGCGCCCAGTCCCACCAGCACTTGCCGCCGTGGGCGGACTCCAGCGCCATGAAGAGGCTGTAATCAAGCAGCCAGCTGGCCTGGGACTGCGCCCAATCGGCGTAGGCCTGCTTCTGGGCGACGGTGGCCTTGGCAAAGAAGCCGGCGGCCGCAGCGCGCAGCTGCTGCATGCGCCAGGGCACCACCTGGGCGAAGTCGACCTTGAGCGGATCAAAGTGCGGCAACTGCGGCTGGGCCAGCCAGCCGGCCTCGATCAGTGGCTCCAGCGCCACCATCAGCGGGCTGCCCGCAAAGGCCGACACCGACTGATAGGGCGAATCGCCCGGACCGATGGGGGTGGTGGGCAGCAGCTGCCAGATGCGCTGGCCGGCACTCTCCAGCCAGTCGACGAAATGCAGGGCGGCGGGGCCGAGGTCGCCGATGCCGTGCGGGCCGGGCAAGCAGGTGATGTGCAGCAGCACACCGCTGGCGCGTTGGTTCAGATCCATTTCAGGCTTTCTTCAAAAGCAGCAGGGAGCGGGCCGGCGCGTCGAATTCGGGCGCGGCGTGTTTGAGGTTGCCGCTCGAATCGAGCAACAGGGTCCAGGGCCCCGCCGGCAGCACAAAGCGCGTGGCCTGGGGCTCGGGGTTGAAGATCAACAGCAGGCCCTGCTGGGTGCCGGGCTGGGCGTGCAGGGTGCAGGCAAAGGCGTACAGGGTGCAGGCAAAGGCCTGCTGGCCACCGGCTTGCCAATCGCTGGCCTCCATGGCGTGGCCGTCGGGGCGCAGCCAGTGCAGATGGGCCTGGCCCGCGCCGGGGCCGCTGAACCACAGCGGGTGGCGCAGCAGGGGTTCTTGGGCGCGCAGCGCAAAGCAGCGGCCGACGAAGTCGATCAGGTCTTGCGGGGCCTGGGCCCAGTCCAGCCAGGTGGTGGGGTTGTCCTGGCAGTAGGCGTTGTTGTTGCCGCCCTGGCTGTTGGCCAGCTCGTCACCGGCATTGAGCATCGGCGTGCCCTGCGAGAACGCCAGCGTGGCCAGCATGGCGCGGCGCAGGCGCTCGCGCGCGTCGCGAATGCCCAGGTCCTCGCTCGGCCCCTCGGCCCCCAGGTTGGCGCACAGCTCGTTGTCACGCCCGTCGCGGTTGTCCTCGCCATTGGCGTGGTTGTGCTTGCGGCTGTAGCTCAGCACATCGTTGAGCGTGAAGCCGTCGTGGCAGCTGACAAAGTTGACGCTGGCCGTGGGCAGGCGGCCGCCATGGTGGAAGACGTCACTAGAGGCCGCCAGACGGCGTGCGAACTCGCCACGGCTCACACCCGTTCCCAACCAATACCCGCGCACGGCGTCGCGGTACTTGTCGTTCCACTCCAGGAAGCGGCCCGGGAAATGGCCGAGCTGGTAGCCGTTGGCGCCGGCGTCCCAGGGCTCGGCGATCAGATGCACCTCGGCCAGCACGGGGTCTTGGCGCAGCGCGGTGAAGAAGGCGGCGTTGGCGTGGTAGCTGTGCGGGGCCCGGCCCAGCACCGGGGCCAGGTCAAAGCGGAAGCCGTCCACGCCCATTTCCTGCACCCAGCAGCGCAAGGAATCGAGCACCAGCTGGGCCACGCGCGGGTGGGCGCAGTTCAGGGTGTTGCCGCAGCCGGTCAGGTTTTCGTTGCGGCTCAGGTCATCGGCCTGCAGGTGGTAGTAGCTGCGGTTGTCCAGGCCGCGCAAGTGCAGCGTGGGGCCAAACTCATTGCCCTCGGGGGTGTGGTTGTAGACCACGTCCAGCAGCACCTCGATGCCGGCCTCGTGCAGCGCATGCACCATGGCGCGAAACTCGGCACGGATGGCGGTCGGGTCCTTCGCAAGCGCCCAGCGTGGGTCGGGGCAGAAGAAGCCGAGCGAGTTGTAGCCCCAATAGTTGGGCAGCCCTTTGTCGGCCAGATGCGGCTCGTCGATCGTGTAGTGGATGGGCAGCAGCTCGATGGCGGTGATGCCCAGACGCTGCAGGTGCGCGATGGCCGCCGGGTGCGCCAAACCGGCGTAAGTGCCGCGCAGCGCCTTGGGCAGCGCGGCCAGTTGCTGGGTGAAGCCCTTGACATGGGCCTCGTAGATCACCAGGGCTTCGGTGGGGTGACGGGGGGCGTTGGTGCGCGGATCCGGGCCATCCAACGACGCGGCGACGCGGGCCTTCAGGGCATGCAGTGCGTTGTCGCGCGTGTCCAGGCTGCGCGGGCCCTCGGGGTCGCCGAGCACATAGCCATGGTGCTCGGCGCGCCAGCCGAAGCGACCCTCGATCTCGCGCGCATAGGGGTCGAGCAGCAGCTTGTGCGGGTTGAAGCGGTGGCCACGCTCGGGCGCGTGCGGGCCATGCGCACGCAGTCCGTAGACCAGTCCCGCGCCGACGCCCGGCAGAAAGCCGTGCCAGATGCCGTCCTCAGGGCCATGCAGTGCGTAGCGGCGCAGCTCACGTTGGCCGCCGGAATCGAACAGGCAGACCTCGATGGCCGTGGCGTGCTCGGAAAAGACCGCGAAGTTCACACCGCCATCGCGAGCGGTACTGCCGAGCGGGGCCGCCCGACCTGCTTGCATCGAATCTGGAAGCTTCATCAGCAGGGCACCAGAAACAGGGTGGCGAGCGGAGGCAGGGTCAGCGCCAGGCTGTGGCTGCGTCCGTGCGCCGGAATGGGCTCGACCGACAGCGGCCCCGAGCCATTGCCGAGGTTGCTGCCGCCGTAATGTTCGCTGTCGGTGTTCAGCACCTCGCGCCAGGCCGCGCCGCGGCAGCCGATGCGGTAGCCCTGGCGCGGCACCGGCGTGAGGTTGCAGATCACCATCACCAATCGGCCCTGGCCGTCGTGGCGCAGCCAGGCCAACACGGATTGCTCGGCGTCGTCACTCACCAGCCACTCGAAACCCTCGGCCTCGCAGTCCAGCCGGTGCAGGGCCGGCTCGCGGCGATAAAGCGCATTCAGATCACTGACCAGGCGCCGCACACCCGCATGCGCAGGCTCGTCGGCCTGCTCCCAGGGCAAGCAGGTTTCGAAATTCCACTCGCCGCGCTGACCCCATTCCTGGCCCATGAAGAGCAGCTTCTTGCCGGGGTGACCCCACATGAAGCCGTAGTAGGCACGCAAATTGGCGAAGCTTTGCCAAGCATCGCCCGGCATCTTGTCCAGCAGCGAGCCCTTGCCGTGCACCACCTCGTCGTGGCTGAGCGGCAGATGGAAGTTTTCGCTAAAGGCGTAGACCAGGCCGAAGCTCATCTGGCTGTGGTTCCAGCGCCGGTGCACGGGGTCGGTGTGCATATAGCGTAGGGTGTCGTTCATCCAGCCCATATTCCACTTGAAGTGGAAGCCCAGGCCGCCGCTGGTGGTGGGGCGGCTGACGCCGGGGAAGGCGGTCGACTCTTCGGCCACGGTGATGGCACCGGCGCCGCTGACCTGCTCGTTCACGTGCTTGAGCAAGGAAATCGCTTCGAGGTTCTCGCGCCCGCCATCAACGTTGGGCACCCACTCGCCGTAGGGGCGGGAGTAGTCGCGGTAGAGCATCGAGGCCACCGCATCCACGCGCAAACCGTCGACGCCGAAGTGCTCCACCCAGTACTGCGCGCTGCTGGCCAGGAAGCTGCGCACCTCAGAGCGCCCGAAGTTGTAGATCAGGGTGTTCCAGTCGCGGTGGAAGCCCTCCTTCGGATCGGCGTACTCGTAGAGCGCGGTGCCGTCGAAGCGCGCCAGGCCGAAGGCATCGGTCGGGAAGTGGGCCGGCACCCAGTCGAGCAGCAGCCCCAGGCCCTGCTCGTGGCAGGCCTGCACGAAGCGGGCGAAGCCCTCCGGCGAGCCGAATCGACGCGTGGGCGCGAACAGGCCCAGGGTCTGATAGCCCCAGGAGCCGTCGAAGGGGTGCTCGCTGATGGGCAGCAGCTCCAGATGGGTGAAACCGAGGCCCGCGGCGTAGGCCGGCAGAGTGGCCGCCAGTTCATCCCAGGTGGGGAAGCCGCCTTCGGGCGCATTTCCAAACTTTCGCCAGCTGGCCGGATGGACCTCATAGACCGAGATCGGTGCGTCGCGCCGGTTCGCGGCCTCGCGCGCCTTGGGGCAACTGCGCTTGGGGGGCAGCCCAGCCACCACCGAGGCCTGAGCCGGCCGCAGCTCCGCGGCAAAGGCGTAAGGGTCGGCCTTGAGCGGCAGCAGCACGCCCTCGCGGCTGACCAGCTCGAACTTGTACAGATCGCCACGCTGGACGGCGGGGATGAAAAGCTCCCACACCCCGGCGTCATGGCGCAGTCGCATCGGGTGGCGGCGGCCGTCCCAGGCGTTGAAGCTGCCAACGACGGAGACGCGCTGCGCATTGGGTGCCCAGACGGCAAAGCGCACGCCCTCCACACCCTGCATCTGCATCGGATGCGCGCCCAGGATCTCGTGGACGCGCACCTCGTTGCCGTCGCGCAGCCGCGCCAGCTCGGCGTCGCTCAAGCAAGGGCCAAAGGCGTAGGCATCGGCGTGCTCGGTCTGGCTGCCATCGGCCCAGTCCACGCGCAGGCGGTAAGTCGCGGGCCGGCTGGGCAGATGGGCCTCGAACAGGTCCGTGCCCGGGCGGCGCGGCAGCTCGGTGGTCTGGCCCGCCACCACCGCCGCAACCGCCCGCGCACCCGGCAGGAAGGCGCGCAGCCAGGCGCCGCCTTGGCCGTCCCCATGCAGGCCCAGCGCGGCGAAGGGGTCGCCGTGGCGGGCCTGTTGCAGAGCCTGGAGCTGGGCGGCGTCCAACACGGGCTCAGCCGAGTGATTCAACAGACCAGACGCGTTCGACGTACTCGGCGATGGTGCGGTCCGACGAGAACCAGCCCATGCCGGCGACGTTCTTGATCGCGCGCTGGCTCCAGCCAGCTGGGTCACGGAACAGCTCATCCACGCGCGCCTGGGTGGCGCAGTAGTCGGCAAAGTCGGCCATCAGCAGGTAGCCGTCGCGCTGCTGCAGGTTGTCCAGCAGGGCGCGATAGCGGTTGGCGTCACCGCCGCTGAAGCTGCCATCGCCAATCGCATCCATCACGGCCTTGAGCGCGCGGCTCTCTTCGATGTAGAGGCGCGGGTCATAGCCCAAGGCCTTGATCTTGGCCACTCCTTCAGTGCGCAGGCCGAAGACGAACATCTCGTCCACGCCCATGTGCTCGGCCATCTCGATGTTGGCGCCATCCCAGGTGCCGATGGTCAGCGCGCCATTCATGGCGAACTTCATGTTGCCGGTGCCGCTGGCCTCGGTGCCGGCGGTGGAGATCTGCTCAGAAAGGTCGGCGGCCGGGATGATGGTCTCGGCGAGCGACACCCCGTAGTTCGGCAGGAACACGAGCTTGAGCTTGTCGCCCACGCGCGGATCGCTGTTGACGACGCGGCCGACATCGTGCGCCAGCTGGATGATCAGCTTGGCCATCTGGTAGGCCGAGGCGGCCTTGCCGGCGATCACCACGGTGCGCGGCACCCACGGCATGCCGTCCGGTGCGGCAGCGGGGTTGGCGACGATGGCCTGGTAGCGCGCGATCACATGCAGGATGTTCAGCAGCTGGCGCTTGTATTCGTGGATGCGCTTGATCTGCACATCGAACAGGCTGTCCGGGCTGACCACCAGGCCGGTTTCCATGCGGATGCGGGCGGCCAGCTTCTCCTTGTTGGCGCGCTTGACCTGCTGAAAAGCCTTTTGCAGCTTGAGCTGACCGGCCTTCTTGGCCAGCTTTTTGAGCTCACTCAGATCGGTGCGCCAGCCCTCGCCCAGGGTCTCGTCCAGCAGGCTGGAGAGCGCCGGGTTGGCCTGGGCCAGCCAACGGCGCGGCGTCACGCCGTTGGTCACGTTGTGAAAGCGATCCGGGAACAGGCGTGCGTAGTCGGCAAAGATGGTCTGCACGCACAGGTCCGAGTGCAACTGGGCCACGCCGTTGACGCGGTGCGAGGCCACCACGGCCAGCGCGGCCATGCGCACGCGGCGCTCGCCGCCGCGCGAGTGGAAGTCACCCGGCCCCTCGTCAATCAGGGAAACACGGCGCAGCAGCGCATCGTCACCCGGATGCTGGCGACGCACGCCCTCCAGGAATCGATGGTTGATCTCGTAAATGATTTCGAGATGCCGGGGCAACAGGGCCTCGAACATGCGCAGCGGCCAGGTCTCCAGCGCCTCGGGCATCAGGGTGTGGTTGGTGTAGCTCACCGCCTGGCGGGTCAGGTTCCAGGCTTCCTCCCAGCCCAGCCCGTGCTCATCAAGCAGCAGGCGCATCAGCTCCGCAGGTGCCAAAGCGGGATGGGTGTCATTCAGATGAATGGCGTTGGCGCGGCCCAGGCCCTGCAGGCCACCGGCCTCACGCAGATGGCGGGCGATCAAGTCCTGCAAGGAGGCACTGACCAACAACGCCTCCTGCTTCAGACGCAGCATCTGACCGGCCTCGGTGCTGTCGTCGGGGTAAAGCACCCAATTCAGCGCCTCGGCGGCCACCCGATGCTGGTTGGCCTGGGCATGCTCGCCACGGCAGAAGGCATCGAACGCGATCGGGTTGACGCTGCGCGCCTGCCACTGCCGCAAGGTGCTGACCCGCGCACTGTGGTGGGCCGGCACGATGAAATCAAAGGCCAGCGCCTCGACTTCCTCCCCCCCCACCCAGCGCCGCTGGCCCCCTTCCACCACCACCCGGCCGCCGAAGCGAACCAGGTAGCGCAGCTCGGGCCGCACCACTTCCCATGGGTTGCCGGCACGCATCCAGTCGTCCGGACGCTCGATCTGCCGCCCATCGGCAATCCCTTGGGCGAACATGCCATATTCGTAGCGCAGGCCATAGCCAAAACTGGGCAGACCGAGTTCCGCAAATGAGTCCAGGAAGCAAGCCGCCAGCCGACCCAGGCCACCATTGCCCAGCGCCGCGTCGGGCTCGCGCTCCAGCACGTCGCCGAGCGCCAGCCCCAGCGGCGCCAAGGCTTGCTCAAGACAGTCGCGCAGCCCCAAGGCCGAGAGCGCGTTGTGCAGCGCCCGGCCCATCAAGAACTCCATCGACAAATAGTGAACTCGGCGCACGCCCTGACCGAGCCGGCGGGCCGCGTCGGCCATCTGCACCTGGGCCCAGCGAGCCGCCAGCACATCCCGACAAGCCAGGGCGGCCGCGCGCAGCACGGCTTGTGCATCCAATGGCAGCTGCTGGGCCTGCGCTTGCGCCATCTCGCGCGCCAAAGCCGCTTGAAAGGCCTTCTGCAGGGCCGCCTGCGAGCGCGGGATCGAAGAAGAAGTGGAGGACATGGACGCCTTCGAAGGAGAGGTCGTGGTGCTCACAGGGTCTACCGCCATAGGCCCCGAGGCGGGGCGATGCCAAGAATGCCGCACCGGAAAACCTTGAATCCAGGCAGCGCCTGAGGCGGAGTATCTCCTTCTTCCGCCCATTTGTGTAGTTTCACTACATCTGGATTACCCGAAATGTCATCGCATCCTGCAAGCACCCGCCAATAAAGACAGAAGGCATCCTCGGGTTCACCATGTTGTGAAACTACATTCTGTGTCGCTATATTGCCGCCCAAGGCCCGCCGACCGTTTGCAGGCCGGGCACCCGATGGAGAGTCAGCATGGCCGATGTGCAGTTCAGTGCAGTGAACAAGTCTTATGGGGATGTGCGCATCCTGCACGGAATTGATCTGCAGATCCGCGATGGCGAGTTCATGGTGTTTGTCGGCCCCTCGGGCTGCGGCAAGAGCACCCTGCTGCGCACCATCGCCGGCTTGGAGGACATCAGTGGGGGCGAGCTGCGCATCGGCGGCCGCCGGGTCAATGACGTCCCCCCAGCCGAGCGCGGCATCGCCATGGTGTTCCAGAGCTACGCGCTCTACCCGCACATGAATCTGTTCGACAACATGGCCTTCGGCCTGAAGTTGGCCAAAGTGCCCAAGGCCGAGATCGAGCGCTCGGTGCGCCAAGCGGCCAAGGTGCTGCACATCGATCATCTGCTGGATCGCAAGCCCAAGGACCTGAGCGGCGGGCAACGCCAGCGCGTGGCCATTGGCCGCGCCATCGTGAGGAAGCCGCAGGTCTTTCTGTTTGATGAACCGCTCTCCAACCTCGATGCCGCCCTGCGCGTGCGCATGCGCTACGAGTTCGCCAAGCTGCACGAAGAACTCAAGACCACCATGGTCTATGTGACTCACGACCAGGTCGAGGCCATGACCTTGGCCGATCGCATCGTGGTGTTGAACGCCGGGCGCATCGAGCAGGTAGGCAGTCCGCTGGAGCTCTACGAGCATCCGCGCAATCTGTTTGTGGCCGGCTTCATCGGCAGCCCCAAGATGAACTTCATCGAAGGTGAGCTGCTCAGTGGCACCGAGTTGATGGCTCTGGTGCGTCTGGGCAGCGGCGCAACCCTGGAGCTGCACGTAGACGCCAGCCGCGCCAAGCCAGGCGACAAGGTGACCCTGGGTGTGCGGCCCGAGCACTTCACCCTGCATGCAGCGGAAAGCAACATGCTGCATGCCACCGTGACCTTTGTGGAATCGCTGGGCGGCGCCACCTTTGCCTACTGCGCCTTCCCCGGCGTGGAAGACGCCCTGACCTGCGAATTCGACGGCCGCTCGCGCATCCGCGCCGGCAACGACCTGAAGCTGCACCTGCCGGCCGACATGGGCTATTTGTTCGACGCCGCCGGCATGGCGTTCCCGCGCCTGGGGGCATGATGATGACCCACCCCCGAAGCGCTTCGCGCCTCCCCCTCAAGGGGGCGTCACTGGTGGCCCGGCAAAGCCGGATCCACGGTGACCGCTTGATCACCCCGCGTCGCAACGACCTAAGCCGCTTGGCGATGACTTTGGTTCTTGCTTTGCTGCTTGGCGCTACCCCGCTGGCAGCCGAGCCGCTCAAGTTGCTGGTCTGGATCAACGGCGACAAGGGCTACAACGGCCTGCAGCGCGTGGGGGACGCCTTCACCAAGATCAGCGGTGTCAAGGTCGACGTTCAGCACCCCGAGGGCGCTCCGGAAAAGTTCCAGCAGGCGGTAGGCGCCGGCAAGGGACCGGACATTTTCTGCTGGCCGCATGACCGCGTGGGCGAATGGGCCAAGGCTGGCCTGATCGTGCCGCTGCGCCCGCCCAAGGCGATCCGCGACGAGATTGAGCCCACCGCCTGGGACGCCTTTCGCTACAACGGCAAGCTCTGGGGCTATCCCCTGGCCATCGAGGCCAATGGCCTGATCTACAACAAGCACCTGGTGGCCACGCCGCCGGCCAGCTTTGACGAGGTCATCGCGCTCGACGCCAAACTCGTCCCAATGGGCAAGAAGGCCATCCTGTGGGACTTCAACAAGAGCTTCTTCAGCTGGCCCATGCTGGCCGGCGCCGGCGGCTTCGTGTTCGCCAAGAACGCCAAAGGCGACTTTGACGCCACCCAGGTCGGCGTCAACACCCCCGGTGCCATCAAGGGCGCCGAAATGCTGGGCCAGCTCGTTAAGACCGGCGTGATGCCCAAGGGTGCGCGCTATGCGGAGATGGAAGCGGGTTTTGCGCGTGGCCAGGTGGCCATGATGGTCTCAGGCCCCTGGGCCTGGGACAACGCCAAGCGCGCCAAGATCAATTTCGGCGTGGCCCCCATTCCCGCCGTGGTGCCCGGCCAACCGAGCCAAAGCTTTGTCGGCGTGCTGGGCTGCATGGTCAGCGCCAGCTCCAAGCTCGAAGACGTGGCGCGCGAGTTCCTGGAGAACCACCTGCTTCGTCCCGAGCAGCTCAAGGTCATCAACGCCGACGTGCCCCTGGGCGTGCCCGCCAACAAGACCTTCTATGCCGAGCTGGCAGCCGACCCCAACATCCGCGCCACCATGGAAAACGCCCGCACCGGCCGCGCCGTGCCCAACATCCCTGAAGTGGGCCGCTTCTGGACCGCGATGGACGCGGCGCTGGAGGCGATCACGAACGGCCTGCAATCTCCCAAGGATGCGCTCGACGGCGCCGCCGCGCGCATGAAAGTCGTCCGATGAACGCCGCCACCCTGCCCCGCCCTGCCCCATCCGGCCTGCCCGCCTGGGGCCGCTGGCTGCTCGTGGCCACGACCGCGTTGGCTGGCGTGGCCGCGCTCTACCTCGTCTTCACTGTGGTGGCCACGGGCCAGGTCCTGCTGGGTCTGGGCCTGCTGCTGCTGTTTGCCAGCGCCTTCGTCGTCTATGGCACCAACGTCAGCTTCGCCTACCGCTACCTGTTCCCCGGCGTGGCCGGCATGCTGCTGTTCGTAGCCTTCCCGCTGCTCTACACGGCGCAGCTGGGCTTCACCAACTACTCCAGCAGCAACCTGCTGACCGAGGAGCGCTCGCGCGACTACCTGCTCAAGCAGACCGCCCACAACGAAGACGAGGCGCTGATCAGCGAGCTGCACGCTGACGGCCAGGAGTTCCGCCTGGTCCTGCGGCGCTCGGCAGACGGCGCACCTGCCTATGTCTCAGGCCCGCTCGCCTTGCGCAGCGCCAAGTTGCCCCCCGTCATTGCGATGAAGACGCCGGCCGCGGCCAGCTTTGCAGTGCAACAGCCGCTGGACCTGAGGGCGGTGCTCGAGCACCGCAGCGTGCTGCGCCAGCTGGCCCTGCAGCTTCCGGATGGCCCCGGCCCCACCCTGCACTACGTCGGCGTGCGCGCCTTTGCCCCGCAGCAGCCGGTGTGGACGGCCAACCCGGACGGCTCCGTCACCGAAACCGCCACCGGCACCCGCTACGCCCCGAATCGCGACAGCGGCTTTTTCGAGAACGCCGCAGGCGAGCGCCTGCAGCCCGGGTTCAAGGTGACGGTGGGCTGGAAAAACTACGCGCGCCTCTTTGGCGACGCCGACTTCCGCGGCCCCTTTGTGTCCATCTTCATCTGGACCGTGGTGTTCGCGCTGCTGACCGTGGTCTTCACCACCGCGGTGGGCATGGGCCTGGCGGTGTTGCTGAACTGGGAGGGTCTGCGCTTTCGCACCGCCTACCGCACCCTGCTCTTCCTGCCTTATGCCGTGCCGGGCTTCATCTCCATCCTGGTCTTCAAGGGCCTGTTCAACCAGAACTTCGGCGAGATCAACGCGATCCTGGATGCCCTGTTCGGCATCAAGCCGGCTTGGTTTGCCGACCCCTTCCTGGCCAAGACCATGATCCTGATCGTCAACACCTGGCTGGGCTACCCCTACATCATGCTGATCTGCACCGGGTTGCTGAAAGCCATCCCGGCGGACCTGTATGAGGCCAGTGCGCTGGCCGGCGCCGGGCCGCTGACGAACTTCTTCAAGATCACCGCACCGCAGATCGTCAAGCCGCTGATGCCCCTGCTGGTGAGTGCCTTCGCGTTCAACTTCAACAACTTCGTACTGATCGCACTGCTGACCGACGGCCGGCCCGACTTCCTCAACACCAAGCTGCCAGCCGGGCAGACCGACATCCTGGTCTCCTACACCTACCGCATCGCCTTCCGCGATTCGGGCCAGGACTTCGGCCTCGCCGCGGCGATCTCGACGCTGATCTTTGTGCTGGTGGCGGTGCTTTCGATCATCAACTTGCGGCTCACCCGCGCCAACCAGGGAGCGAAGTGATGGCGATTGTTCAAAGCAGGAACCAGAAATGGCGCACGATCGCCGCCCACGCCTTTTTGTGGGTGCTGATCGCCCTCACGCTGTTCCCGCTGCTGGCGGTGGTCAGCATTTCGCTGCGGCCGGGCAACTTCGCCACCGGCAGCCTGATCCCCACCGAGATCAGCCTGGAGCACTGGAAGCTGGCGCTGGGTATTTCCTTCCAGGGGCCGGACGGGGCGCTGGTGCAACCGCCCTTCCCCGTGCTGCGCTGGCTGTGGAACTCGATCAAGGTGGCCACCATTTCGGCCGCGCTGATCGTGATGATCTCCACCACCGCCGCCTACGCCTTTGCGCGCCTGAAGTTCCCGTTCAAGGGCGGGCTGCTCTCCAGCATGCTGCTGCTGCAGATGTTCCCGGTGGTGCTGGCGCTGGTCGCGATCTTTGCCATCTTCGAAACCATCGGCGCCTACATCCCCTGGCTGGGTGTGGAGACGCATGCCGGCCTGATCGTGGCCTATCTGGGCGGCGTGGCCACCCACATCTGGACCATCAAGGGCTATTTCGAAACCATCCCCGTCGAGATCGAAGAGAACGCCAAGGTCGATGGCGCCACGCACTGGCAGGCCTTTCGCCATGTGCTGCTGCCGATGGCGGTGCCCATCCTGGTGGTGGTCTTCGTGCTGGCCTTCATCGGCACCATCATTGACTACCCCGTGGCCTCGGTACTGCTGCGTGAAGAGAGCAATCTGACCCTGGCGGTGGGCTCCAAGTACTACCTCAACGACCAGCGCTTTCTGTGGGGCGATTTCGCCGCCGCCGCAGTGCTGTCGGGCCTGCCCATCACCCTGGTCTTTCTGGCGGCACAACGCTGGATCGTCTCTGGCCTGACCGCCGGCGGGGTCAAGGGGTGACGCACACGCTCGGTCAGACGGGCTTGCGCGTCAGCCCGCTGGGTTTTGGCGCCATGCACTTCGACAGCCTGGAGGACGAGGCCGAGGTCGGCCGCCTGCTGGGCGGCGTGCTCGACCTCGGACTGAGTTTGATCGACACCGCACGCGGCTATGGCCGCAGCGAAGAACGCATCGGCCGCCATCTGGCGCATCGGCGGCACGAGTTCGTGCTCTCGACCAAGTTCGGCTATGGCGTCGACGGCATCCCGGACTGGACCTATGACTGCATCGTCCACGGGGTGGAGCGCACGCTGCGCCTGATGCGCACCGAGGTGATCGACATCGGTCATCTGCACAGCTGCCCGCTGGAGGTGCTGGAGCGCGGCGAAGTCAGCCGCGCGCTGCAGGACTGCGTGCGCGCCGGCAAGCTGCGCGTGGCGGCCTACTCGGGCGAAAACGCCGAGCTGGCCCATGCCTTGGCAGACCCTGGCATGGGCAGCGTGCAATGCAGCCTGGGCCTGGTGGACCGCGCCAATGCCAGCCTGATCGGCGACACCCACAAGGGTGTGATCATCAAGCGGGCGCTGGGCGGCCGCCCTTGGGCCCGGGCCAGGCGACCGGATGACTTCTGCGAAGGCCAGTACTGGGACCGCTGGCAAGCGTTGGCCCTGCCGCCCGAAGCGCTTGATCAGCTAGATTGGGACGAGCTGGCGCTGCGCTGGGTGGCAGAGCAGCCGGGCGTCGATGCGCTGCTGCTGGGCAGTCGCAGCCTCGGCCATTTGGCCCAAGCCCAGGCCGCATTGGCCAAAGGTCCGCTGCCGACCGATCTGCGCGAGGCCCTGGATGCCGCTTGGCAGCCCCTGGGCTGCCGCTGGCCCGGCTTGATATAGGGAAGCGCTGAATAAGTCCCTGTGGGCGCGCCGCGACTTTTCGGGATGCTTGGCCAAGGCGCGAGCCGCAGCTCAGGCTGGTGGCCTGAGTAAGGCTTGCAACGCTGGCCAGCGCCCGAGAAGTCGATGGCCCGCAAGGGTTTGCTCGATAACCGGCCGTCTCGGTCGTTGGCGGGCTCGGCTGTCGGGCCGCCAGCCCGACCTTCGCCCGCCGCCTACGATCCGGCCGGTTCTCGCGCAAACGCGTCCCGCAGGGACTTATTCAGCGCTTCCTTAAGGCTTGTTCGGTGCGGCGCTCACAGCCGCCCCTTCCTTTTGCCAGCGCAGCACGCCCGCCCGCACAAAGTCAGGCATCAGCTTCTCCCGCTGCAGCTTGAACATCGCCCGCGCCAGCGCGCCGCGTAGCTCGGGCGTGTTGCACTCGCTGCGGTGCGAGAGGGTCACATAGAGCTGCTCCTGCGCCACCGGGGGCGAGAGCAACTTGACGCCGCGCACATTCATGCGCGCCATATAAGCCTCGGCTGGGCTGTCCTCGTAGAGCAGATAGTCCGCCCGCCCCAGCGCCAGCATGCCCATGGCCTGCTCCAGCGTCGGGGTCTTGCTGATGCGCAGCTTGTCCGCCGCAAAACGATCAAAAGCTTCGCCAAAGCTGTTGTTGATCACCGTCAGGCCAGCACGTGGGACCAGATCGGTCCAGCGCTGATAGTCAAACGGCTTGGCCTCGCGCACCAGCACCACCGAGCGCGTTTCGCGGAAGGGTGGATGCACATAGTCCATGTACTCGGTGCGCGGTAGCGTGAAGAAGGCGCCAGCAATCAGATCCAGGCGGCCAGCACGCATCTCTTCCTGCACCCGCCCCCAGGAGCCGACATGACGGACCTCGATGGTCACACCCAGCTCCTTGCCCAACCAGGCCATCAAGTCGGCATTGGCACCCACCAACTGCCCCTCCTGGACGGGATCCGGCCACAGATAGGGTGGGTACTGCGGATTGCCAGAGGCCTTGAGGGTTTTACAGCTTGCAGTCGCGCCGGTCGGCCCCGGTTGCGCCTGCACCCACGCAGCTCCACAGGCACCCAACAGACCCCATGCGATCCAGCCCGTGACTTGCCAAATTTTCATAGACAGGATCTCCAAATCGACCTGCCTCTCCTGAGCGCGGACTCTCTGCGAAGTCCTGATCGCATTGGAGCGCGTTCCCGCCCTCTTTCCACTGATGGATCACCCTCAGTAGCGCAACATCAGCGCCAAACGAACCGGCTGCTGGCCGCGATTGATCCAGACCCAGCAGTGCGGGTAGGCCTGCTCCGCCTTGAACTTGCCCTGCAGGGCCTTGACGCGCTGGCGCCGCTCAGACACCAGACTGCGATGCCCCAGCCGGTGCAGGATGCTGAAGGCCAGCACCCCGTCGGCATGGAAAGTCCAATCCACCGGCTCGGCCGGCGTCACGGGTCCGCAGACCTCCAGCCGACCGCCGGCCGGCAAGGTCCGCTCCATCTCGAAGCGGCGTTGCTCGCCCCATTGCAGAGGCACAGTGGTGGCCCGCACCGCTGGGGTCAGCAAGCAGGCCAGCAGGCCCGCCCAGGCAAAGCGACTCACCATCAAGCTCTCCAAAAATGAAAAAGGGCGGCCCACAGGCCGCCCTTGCACACAAGACCAGGCGCGATCAGAACTTGTAGGTCATGCCCAGCATATAGCTGCGGCCCCACTTGATGAACTCCAGCGGCTTGTCCTTCTGGCCAGCGAAGTAGGTGCGATAGGACGCATCGTTCAAGTTGTTGACCTGGAGCAGCAAGCCCAGACCCTTGAACATGCCCTCGCCGAAGTTGTAGCCAATCTGAGCGTCCAGGATGTCCTCGCCCACCACATAGCGCAGCGTGCGGTTGCCATTGAAGTTGCCGATCTCACCGATGAAATCGGAGCGCTTGCGCTGGCTCACACGCAGCTCGAAGCCGGCGTTCTCATAGTAGGCCGTCAGGTTGTAAACCCGCTTGGACAGACCCGGCAGCTCGATATTGCCGTTGCCCACGCTGGAGCCACTCTCGGGATCCTTGATCTCGATGCCACTGCTGTTGAAGCTGGCACTTGCCACCACACCGAAGCCCTTGAGTGCGGGCGTCACCAACTCCAAGGGCATCGAAGCCGACAACTCGAAGCCCGACAGACGGCCGCCTTCACCATTGGCGGGCGCCGAATAGTTGCCCGTGGTGGCGATGGTGCTGCCCGGAATCTGCGGGACGCCGACAACGAACTTCGAGAAGTCGTAATTCGGGTTGATCTGCTTGTAGATGTAGCTCTTCAGATCCTTGTAGAAGTAGGCCGCCGCCACATAGGCCTTGGTGCCGAAGTACTTCTCATAGGACAGGTCAAAGGCATTGGCACGCCAGGGGTCGAGCTGAGTATTGCCGCCGTCGCCGCCCACGGTGCGCACACCCTGGGCGTTGGGGTTGTCGGCCACGCCGAACTCGATGGCCGAACGCAGTTGGTCGACACGCGGACGTGCCACTTGACGGGCCAGACCCAGACGCAGGGTCTGGTCATTGCCCAGGCCAAAAGCCAAGTTCAAGCTGGGCAGGAAGTCGGTGACCGTCTTGCTGTCGGTGACCGGCTGCGGGTTACCGCCGTTGGTCAGGCGAATCGCATCGGATGATTGCTTGGTGCGCTGCAGTTGGACGCCCGCGTTGCCACGCACATCTAGGCCGCCCAAGTTGCCGTCGATGTTGCCGCGCAGATAGAGCGTGGTGGTGGCCTCATCCACTGCCCAGGACTTGGCGATCTTGTAGGCCGCATCGGTGCTGCTGGGGTTGAACACCATGTAGCGGGCCACGGCCCCCGGCACGTTCCAGGACGGAATCTGACCCAGGCCGGCAAAGCCCAGGTTGACCAAGCCGTACTGGTACTCCGAGCCTATCGCCGTGTCGCCCTGAGCGCCCACATTGATGTTGCCCTCGGGCTGCTTCTTGACCTTGGAGCGGTCCACATAGGACAGACCGAACTCCAGCTCACTGATCAAGCCCAGACCCGGGGTGGGCAACTCGCCGTTGAGCCGGAAGCCCGTGAGCTCGTCTTCGACCTGCGGCACCTTGCCGTAGCCCGAACCATAGATGGTGCCGCGCAAGAACAGATTGGCCGGATTGGAGTAATCACCGCCCAGCGCAATGCGCGAGAAGTCGTTGTTGCGGAACTGGATCGTCACGTTGTCCAGTGAAGGCGCCGGCACGCGCTGGGTGTTGTTCTCCAGGCTGAGCTCATCCCGGTTGGCTTTCGAGTAACTCAGGTCGGCCGTCACCGTGGCGTCGCCCACCTGAACCTTGTTGTTCCAGCCAAAGGCCGAGATCTTGTCCTCGCGGCGGTTGTACATGCCGCGCACCAAGGGGTAGACGTTGGAGAGCGAGAAGCTTTGCAGCGTGTTGTTGGCGACGCTCACGTTGGTGAACGCACAGTTCGGCGTGCAGGGGTAGCTGCCGTTGTAGCCGCCGATGTGGATCTCCAACTGATTGGCCGTGTCCTCTTGCTTGGCCTTGGTGTGGAACAGATCCACCACGCTGGTCCACTCCCGCGACGGACGGTATTCCAACGTGGCCATCACCCCATCCCGCTCGCTGTACCCGGTGCGGCGCAGGGCCTTGAGGCCGGCCGTCGTCATGGTGTTGGCGGGCAATCCCACGGTGACACGGTCTTCACGAATTTCCCAGGGCTCGTAGATGCCGACTTGGTTTTCCTGGACCGGCGTCTCAAGGTGCGCGTAGCCGATGGCAAAGCCCAGCTTGCGGTCTGCGGTCTGGTCGATGTAGCTCACGCTGAAGCGGTTGCCGTCGGCATCCGCGTTGGCGGCGGCGCCCAGCGCATTGCGCTGCAGGCGAGCATTCAGGGCCACCGAGCGACCTTTGAAATTCAGCGGACGCACCGTTTGCATGTCCAAGGTGCCGGACAGGCCCTGACCCACCAGTGCGGCATCCGGGGTCTTGTAGACCACCACACCGCTGAGCAGTTCCGAGGGGTACTGGTCGAACTCCACGCTGCGGTTGTCGCCCGTGCTCACCAGTTCCCGGCCGTTGAGCAGGGTGGTTGCGAAATCGGGCGAGAGACCCCGCACACTGATGACCTGAGCCCGGCCACCAATGCGCTGCGCCGACAGACCCGGCAAGCGGGCGATGGACTCGCCGATGCTGTGATCCGGCAGCTTGCCAATGTCCTCGGCCGAGATCGATTCGACGATGTTGTCCTTGGTCTTCTTGACCGAGATCGCGTCCTCGATGCCCTTGCGGATGCCGGTGACCACCACGGTGTCGAGCTGCTGGGCCTGTGCCTGTTGGGCCTGGGCGCCCTGAGCCGCCAGAGCCAACAGGCAACCCGCCGTGATGGCGCTGATCTTGAATGACTGGCGCTCGCCGTTCGAACTCTTCATGCCTCGCACTCCTCGCTGGAAAAAACGCGCACCGCTCAAGCCCACCTTGAGTTCGCGCATGGAAATCGGAAGGGATGCATAAATTCTGTACTAAAACTAGATTCACGACCAAGCACTGAATGCAGCACCGACTCGGTACTCACCCGAGGTTTTCTGAGGTTTTAGCCACATGCATAGGGTAATCACCGGCAAAAATCGCGCCGACACCGACGGCGATGGTCCATGTCGAGTAGTGAAACTACATTCAGCACAAGGAAACCAGGACGATCTGGACCTGGCCTGCGTCGCCGCATGGCCCGGTGCGAAAACCGGCACCCCGCGCTGAAGTGAAGGGGGCGTCACGCCACACGGAGGCTGCGGTAAGCCCTGACAGGGCAAACCAGCGCTGTCCAACCCAACCCAAACATGCTGCGGCGCCCCGCTCCTGGGGCGCGTGTTTTCCCACCCCAACCCAACCCCAACTCCGGCATGGCCTGGCACGAAGCCTGCTGATGTGCGCCGTGGCGGCAGCAATGGCCCCCGACCTCACACAACCGGAGAACCCCATGAAATCCCTGCTTCATCCCGTGGCGCTGGCCAGCGCCTTCCTGTGCCTGAGCGCCGGCGCTCAGGCGCAAGAGATCGTGCGCATCGGCCATGTCGGCCCCACCAGCGGCACCGCGGCCCATCTGGGCAAAGACAACGAACTGGGCGCCCGCATGGCCATCGACGAGCTAAATGCCAAGGGCGTGCAGATCGGCGGCAAGGCGGTCAAGTTCGTGCTGGTGGCCGAAGACGACGCCAGCGACCCCAAGCAAGGCACGGCGGCGGCGCAAAAACTGGTGGACAGCAAAGTCCAAGGCGTAATCGGCCACCTGAACTCAGGCACCTCGATCCCGGCCGCCAAGGTCTATAGCGACGCCGGCATTCCGCAGATCAGCCCCTCGGCCACCAACCCGAAGTTCACGCGCCAGGGCTTCAAGACCACCTTCCGCGTGGTGGCTGACGATGTGCATCTGGGCGGCACCCTGGGCCGCTATGCGGTGCAACAACTCAAGGGCAAGGCCGTCGCCGTCATCGACGACCGCACCGCCTATGGCCAGGGTGTGGCCGATGAGTTCGAGAAGGGCGTCAAGGCCAGCGGTGGGAAGGTGGTTGGGCGCGAATTCACCAATGACAAGGCGACCGACTTCAGCGCCATCCTGACGTCGTTGAAGGCCAAGAAGCCCGATGTGGTGTTCTTCGGCGGCATGGATGCCGTGGCCGGCCCGCTGCTGCGCCAGATGAAGGGATTGGGCATTCAGGCCAAGCTGATTGGCGGCGACGGCATCTGCTCGGCCCAATTGCCCAAGCTGGCCGCCGGCGCCATGGGCGATGGCGAGGTCTATTGCGCCGAGGCCGGCGGCGTCGAGGGCGAGGCCAAGAGCGCGATGGTCGACTTTGGCAAGCGCTTCGCGGCCAAGTTCAATGCCGAGGTGCAGGTCTACGCACCGTATGTGTATGACGCGGTGAACGTGATGGTCGCCGCCATGGTCAAAGCCGGCAGCAGCGACCCGGCGAAATACCTGCCCGTGCTGGCCAAGACCGAGGGCTTCAAGGGTGTGACCGGCACCATCAGCTTCGATGCCAAGGGCGACATCAAGAACGGTGCCCTGACCCTCTACACCTACACCGGCGGCAAGCGCGATGCGCTGACCGTGGTGCGCTGACCGCAGATCCCAAGCTCGGCGCCTCGGCCCTCGCAGAGAATCACCCCGGCCCCGGCCGGGGTCGCTCTGCCCACCCCATGACACCTCGTTCATTGCCCGCGCTTTGGCTCGCCTTGCTGCTGCTCCCCTTGGCCTGTCTGGCGCAGGAGAGCCCCTCGCCGACCCTGGCCAAGCTGCGCCAGTCCGGCGTCATCACGCTGGGCTATCGCAGCGCCTCCCTGCCCTTCTCCTATCTGGACGCACAACTGCAGCCCATCGGCTTCACGATGGACATCTGCCACCAGGTGGTCAAGGCCCTGCGGCGCCAGCCCGGCTTGGCAGACCTGGAGGTGCGGCTGCTGCCGGTCAGCAGCGGCACCCGCCTGCCGCTTGTGGCCAACCGCAGCGTGGACATTGAGTGCGGCATCACCACCAACACCGCCGAGCGACAAAAGAACGTGGGGTTCTCGCTCACTTATTTCGTCGCCGAAAGCCGACTGCTCTCCAAGCGCAGCCGCCCCATCGCGCAGATTGAAGCGCTGCGCGGACAAGCCGTGGCCTCCACGCTGGGCACCACCAGCATCCAGCTGCTGCAAGAGCTCAACCGCAGCCAAGGCCTGAATCTGCGCATCCTGGCCGGCCTGGACGATGTGGACAGCGTGCGCCTGCTCGATTCCGACCAAGCCCTGGCATTTGCCATGGACGATGTGCTGCTGCGCGGCCTGCTGGCCACCAAGCCCAATGCCACCGACTACCTGGTGTCCGAGCAACCGCTCTCGGTCGAGCCCTATGGCCTGCCCCTGCCACCGGGCGACCCGCAGTTCAAGAAACTGGTGGACCAGGCCCTGCGTGAGCTTTTTGCCAGCGGCGAGTTCGCCCAGCTCTACAAGCGCTGGTTCCAAAGCCCCGTGCCGCCCCAGGGCGTGAACCTGAACCTGAGCATGCCCAAGGCCCTGGCCCGCGCGGTCAAGGAACCCACCGACAGCCCGGACCCAGCTCGCTACCGCTGAAAGTGGCGGGGGCTTCCGCATCAGCCTCCGCTGCGAAAGCGCTCCAGCTGAATGCCATGGCGGTGCAGCTTGTCGTAGAGCGTCTTCTTCGGAACGCTCAGGGATTCGATGACGCGCTGCACATTGCCGCCCTGACGCATCAGGGCCTGCTCGATCAGGGCCTTCTCCACCAGCTCCACTTGCTGGGCCAGCGTCAGCGCGGCGTCGGCGCCGGGGATCACCAGATCGCTGCCGCCCTCCAGCACATAGCGGTCGGCGGCGTTGCGGATCTCGCGCACATTGCCGGGCCAGTCATGGCCCATCAGTTCGCGCAACTTGGCCGGGTGCAACTCGGGCAAGGGGCAGGCATAGCGCTCGGCGGCCTGGGCGCAAAAGTGCTGGAACAGCAGTGGAATGTCCTCGCGGCGCTGACGCAGGGGGGGCAATTCCAGCACCGCCACGTTCAGGCGGTAATAGAGATCGGCGCGGAACTTGCCCTCGTCGCTCAGGGCCAGCAAATCGGATTTGGTGGCCGCCACCACGCGCACATCGAGCTTTACTTCCTCGTTCGAGCCCAGGCGCTCCAGTTTGCGTTCCTGCAGCACACGCAGCAGCTTGATCTGCAGCGCGATCGGCATGGTCTCAATCTCGTCCAGCAGCAGGGTGCCGCCATTGGCGTGCTCCAGCTTGCCGATGCGGCGCTTGGCCGCCGAGGTGAAGGCGCCGCTCTCGTGGCCCAGCAGCTCGCTCTCGAACAGGGTCTCCGGCAGGCCGCCGCAGTTGATGGCGACGAAGTGGCGGTCGCGCCGCGGGCTGTGATCGTGCAGGCAGCGCGCCACCAGCTCCTTGCCGGTGCCGGTCTCGCCCAGGATCATCACATCGGCATTGGTGCCGGCCAGGCGCAGGATGCGCGCCCTCACCTGCTCCATGCCGGGGCTGCGGCCCAGCAGGGCGGCCTCGATGCCGCTCTTGGCCTGCAGCTGCTCGCGCAACTCGTCCACCTTGGCGCGCAGCAGCCGCTTTTCGATCGCGCGCTGCACCGTGTCCACAAAGCGCTCGGGAGTGAAGGGCTTTTCGATGAAGTCATAGGCGCCGATGCGCATGGCCCGCACCGCCATGGCCACATCCCCATGGCCGGTGACCAGCACGACCGGAAGGCTGGGGTCCAACAGCTGCAGGCGCTCCAGCAGGGCCAGACCATCCATGCCGGGCAAGCGCACATCGCTCACCGCCACCACCGGCCTCCCGGGCACAAAGCCAGCCAGCAGACTCTCAGCCGACTCAAAGGCGCGCACGTTCAGGCCGGCCAGCTCCAAGGTCTGCACCAGGCTCTCGCGCACCTGGGGGTCATCTTCGACATAGAGCACCTCAAAACCTTCAAACATCGCGGTCATTCCTCGCTGGCTGCGGCCACATCAAAACGGAACTCGCATCCCTCGCCCGCCGCCAAGGGCGCGAGCTGCAAATTGCCGCCAAACTCGCGCACGATCTGCGCCGAAATCACCAAGCCCAGACCCAGGCCCTGCCCGGCGGGTTTGGTGGTGAAAAAGGGTTCAAACAAATTCGCCTGCGCCTCGGCACTCAAGCCCGGGCCCCAGTCGCGCACCGCCACCCAAATGCGCGGGCCGTCACGCCAGGCGCGCAACTGCAGGCGGCGCTCCGTGCCACCCTGCAGGGCATCGATGGCATTGCCCATCAAGTTCACCAGCACCTGCTCCAGGCGGGTGCCATCGCAGCGCAGACTCAAGGACTCGGGCAGGTCCAGCGCCAAGTCCACCTCGGCCTCGCGCAGCCGGTGCTCCAGCAGGAACTGCGCATTGGCCACCGCATGCGCCAGGCTCACCGTCTCCAGCGCACCGTCAGCCCGGCGCGCAAAGCTCTTGAGCTGGCTGGTGATGCGCGCCATGCGCTCCACAGCCGCTTCGATCTTGCCCAAATTGCGCCGCACCTCGTCGACACGGCCGGCCGTGAGCAGGCGCTGTGCATTGCCCGAAAGCGCTCGCAAGGCCGTCAGCGGCTGATTGACCTCGTGGGCGATGCCAGTGGAAAGCTGCCCGAGCACCGCCATCTTGCCGGCCTGCACCAACTCATCCTCCGCACGCACGCGTTGCTCGAACTCACGCTTGAGTTCGGCATTGGCGGCGCGCAGCTCGGCCGTACGCTCCCAGACTTGCTGCTCCAACTCATCGCGCGCGCGCTGTAGCTCATTGCGGGCGCGCAGCAGCTGCGCCACCGCCCGGCGCCGATACAGGTAGTAAGTGGCCAGCAAGCCCACCAGGCCGCCCAGGGCTGCGCCGCCCCAGGCCGCCCGGCGCGCCTCGCGCCAGACTTCTGAGGGGTCGGAGAGCGTCATCAGTTTCAGGCCCAGCGCACGAATCGGGCGCTCCTGCGCCAGCCAGGGCTGCTCGGCCTGCTCGGCCCCAGGTGGCAGCAGGCGCAGCAACTGCGCACCACGCAAGGCACCGGCGCGCTCGGCCCAGCGCAGAGCCTGCAGGGCTTGAGGCGGATAGTGCAGGGTTTGATCCACCGGCAGTCGCGCCCAGTTCTGGGTGTCCAGCCCTTCCACCAAGCGCGCGTACTTCCAGGCCGGCACCGAGCTCAGGATCAGTACCTCATGAGAATCCAAGACCAGCAGCTTCTCGCTGCGTGAGCGCACGCCCAAGTCGACCCAGGTGGCCTCCAGCGGGGCCAGATTGATGCGCACCAGCACCTGACCCAGGGTCTGGCCACCGCGGCGCACGGGCGCGCTGTGAAAGTAATCGGTCGTGCCACTGCCGTCGGCGGCGGCGAAGAAGGCCGGCTGCCCTTCGCGCAAGGCCGCCGCGATGCGCTCCAGACGCTCGCGCGCCAGCACCTCCAGCGGCAGGGCCGCGCTGCTCGTCACCCAACGGCCCTGCGCGTCAAAAAGCAAGATGCCCAGCGAACCGGCCCGCGCATCCAACTGCGCCAAACGGCGCTGCACCGCCTGCAGCCGCGCCGCACTGACTTGTGGCGCCAGCGCTGCGGCCGCGTCGTCACTCAGCGCCACCAGCTGTGGCAGGTGGGCCAGGCGCGCCAGCTCGCCCTCCAGGGTGCCGGCGTAGAGCTCCAGGCGCTCCACGGCCAACTCGGCCAGCCGGTCCATGCCATCGCGCTCGCTCCAGCGCCAGCTCAGGCTGAAGCCAAGGCCCGCCAGCGCCAGGGTGGCAGCGCTGGCCAGGGCCACGACGTTGGCCAGGAGCAATCGGGAAAAGGGTCGCACAAATTTACGGGTTTCTACGCAGGCGAGATTTCACACCTTCCAAGGGGGTGCAGTGTGGCCGGCCACACCGCTTCCGACAACTGCGGCCCGACTCTCCCAGAGCGGCGGCGCCGCAAGACCGGGTTTTGAACATGGCACGCAATCTGCAATGACTAAGCACATCCCATACCCGCGGCCCTTCAACCGGCTGACATTCGCATGGAAGTCTTTGTTCAACAACTCATCAATGGCCTGGTGCTGGGGGCGATGTACGCCCTGGTGGCGCTGGGCTACACGATGGTGTACGGCATCATCAACCTGATCAATTTCGCGCACGGCGAGATCTTGATGATCGGGGCCCTGGTCAGCTGGACCGTGATCGGTGCGCTCGCCGGCTCGGGCCTGCCGGGCTGGGCCTTGATGCTCGTGGCGCTCTTGTGCGCCATCGTCGTGTGTTCGGTGGTCAATTTCTCCATCGAAAAGATCGCCTACCGGCCGCTGCGCAACGCGCCGCGCCTGGCGCCCCTGATCACGGCCATGGGCATGAGCCTGCTGCTGCAGACCCTGGCCATGGTGATCTGGAAGCCCAATCCCAAGCCCTTCCCGCTGCTCCTGCCCACCGAGCCCTTTGATCTGGGCGGGCCGGTGATCTCGGTCACCCAAGTGCTGATCCTGGGCACGACGGCGGTGCTCTTGGCCGCGCTGATGTGGCTGGTCAACAAGACCAAGCTGGGCCGCGCCATGCGCGCCACCGCCGAGAACCCCAAGGTGGCGGCGCTGATGGGCGTCAAGCCCGACTTCGTGATCTCGGCCACCTTCGTGATCGGGGCCACGCTTGCGGCCGTGGCCGGCCTGATGTGGGCGGCCAATTACGGCGTGGCGCAGCACAGCATGGGCTTCATGCCGGGCCTCAAAGCATTCACGGCCGCGGTGCTGGGGGGCATTGGCAACCTGGCCGGCGCGGTGGTGGGCGGGCTCTTGCTGGGGCTCATTGAGGCCATCGGCGCGGGCTATCTGGGCGACCTGACCGGCGGCGTGCTGGGCAGCCACTACGCCGACATCTTTGCCTTTGTGGCGCTGATCCTGGTGCTCACGCTGCGGCCCTCGGGTCTGCTCGGCGAGCGCGTGGCGGACAGAGCATGACCCACCCCCGAAGCGGCTGCGCCGCCTCCCCCTCAAGGGGGCGACGCCAGTGGCCTGGCAAAGCCAGTTCCACGGCGTCCCCCAATGGGAGTCGAGACCCTTCAGCCATTCGTTCACTCACTGAGGCAACTCAATGAACAAGAAACTCATCACCTTCCTGGGCTGCGCCGTGCTGCTCTTGGGCCTGCCGCTCTTTGCGCAGCAGTTCGGCAACGGGCCGGTGCGCATCCTGGACACCGCCTTGCTCTACGTGCTGCTGGCCTTGGGGCTGAACATCGTGGTGGGCTATGCCGGTCTGCTGGACCTGGGCTATGTGGCCTTCTATGCGGTGGGCGCCTACATGTTTGCGCTCTTGGCCAGTCCGCACTTGCTGGAGAACTTCCCGGCCATCGCGGCGGCCTTCCCCAATGGCCTGCACATGCCGCTGTGGGTCGTGATCCCGCTGGGCGCGGGGCTGGCGGCGATGTTTGGTGTGCTCCTGGGCGCACCGACCTTGAAGCTGCGCGGCGACTACCTGGCCATCGTGACCCTGGGCTTTGGAGAAATCATCCGCGTGTTCATGAACAACCTGGAGCACCCGGTCAACCTCACCAACGGCCCGCGCGGCATCGGCCAGATCGACTCGATCTCGGTGTTCGGCGCCTCGCTGTCGAAAAAGACCGAGCTCTTTGGCATTGAGCTGCCCGGCGTGACCCTGCACTACTACCTCTTCCTCGTGCTGGTGGTGGTCTCGGTGCTGATCTGCTGGCGGCTGGAGAACTCGCGCATCGGCCGCGCCTGGATGGCCATCCGCGAGGACGAGATCGCCGCCAAGGCCATGGGCATCAACACCCGCAATTTGAAGCTCTTGGCCTTCGGCATGGGCGCCACCTTTGGCGGCGTGGCCGGGGCCATGTTTGCCGGCTTCCAGGGCTTTGTGAGCCCGGAGTCCTTCAGCCTGCAGGAGTCGGTGCTCATCGTGGCCATGGTGGTGCTGGGCGGCATGGGGCACTTGCCCGGCGTCATCCTGGGCGCGCTGCTGCTCGCGGCCCTGCCCGAGGTGCTGCGCTATGTGGCCGGTGACATTCAAAGCCTGACCGATGGGCGCATCGACGCCGCCATCCTGCGCCAGATGCTCGTGGCCCTGGCCATGATCGTCATCATGCTGATGCGCCCGCGCGGCCTGTGGCCCGCCCCCGAGCATGGCAAACCTGCACCCAAGCCCCAAGCCTGAGGCCGCACAACATGAGTCAAGACATCGTTCTCAAAGTCCAGGGCGCCAGCAAACGCTTCGGCGGCGTGCAGGCCCTCTCGGAGGTGGGCATCACCATCGAGCGCGGCCAGGTCTACGGCCTGATTGGCCCCAATGGCGCGGGCAAGACCACCTTCTTCAACGTCATCACGGGCCTGTATGTGCCCGATGGCGGCCACTTCGAGCTCGGCGGCAGTGCCTACAAGCCCGCGGCCGTGCACCTGGTGGCCAAGGCCGGCATTGCACGCACCTTCCAAAACATCCGCCTCTTCCCCGAAATGACCGCCGCCGAGAACGTCATGGTGGGGCGCCACGTGCGCACGCACTCGGGCCTCTTGGGCGCCATCCTGCGCACGCCCGCCTTCAAGGCCGAAGAAAAGGCCATCGAGGCGCGCGCCCGCGAGTTGCTGGACTACGTGGGCATTGGCAAGTACGCCGACTTCCGCGCCCGCACCTTGAGCTACGGCGACCAACGCCGGCTGGAGATCGCCCGCGCCCTGGCCACCGACCCGCAGCTGATCGCGCTGGACGAACCCGCTGCCGGCATGAACGCCACCGAGAAGGTGGTGCTGCGCGAGCTCATCGACCGCATCCGCAAGGACGGCCGCACGATTCTCTTGATCGAGCACGACGTCAAGCTCGTGATGGGCCTGTGCGACCGCGTCACCGTGCTGGACTACGGCAAACAGATCGCCGAAGGCACCCCGGCCGAGGTGCAAAGCAACGCAAAAGTCATCGAGGCCTACCTCGGCGCAGGACATTGACCCACCCCCGAAGCGGCTGCGCCGCCTCCCCCTCAAGGGGGCGCCGCCAGTGGCCCGGCCAAGCCGGTTCCACGGCGGCCGCTTGATAGGTCGAGCACCTCCGCGGCCGGAGCCGAAATGAAAGGATCGAAATGAAAGACATCTTGCTGCAAGTCGAGAACCTCAAGGTCGCCTACGGCGGCATCCAGGCCGTCAAGGGCGTGGGCTTTGAGGTGCGCGAGGGCGAACTGGTCAGCCTGATTGGCGCCAACGGCGCGGGCAAGAGCACCACGCTCAAGGCCGTCACCGGGCTGCAACCCGTGGCCGATGGCGACATCAAATACCTGGGCCGCAGCATCCGTGGCCAAGGCGCCTGGGACCTGGCCAAACAAGGCCTGGTGATGGTGCCCGAAGGGCGCGGCACCTTCACCCGCATGACCATCGTCGAGAACCTGCAGATGGGCGCCTACACGAGGAGCGACAAGGCGGGCATCGAGTCCGACATGGAGCGCGTGTTCACCTTCTTCCCGCGTCTCAAAGAGCGCCGGGATCAACTGGCCGGCACCATGAGCGGGGGCGAGCAGCAGATGCTGGCCATGGGTCGCGCGCTGATGGCGCGGCCCAAGCTCTTGCTGCTGGACGAGCCCAGCATGGGCCTGTCGCCCATCATGGTGGACAAGATCTTCGAGGTCGTGAACGAGATCCACGGCCAAGGAGTGACGGTCCTGCTGGTGGAACAAAACGCCAGCCGCGCGCTGCAGATCGCCAGCCGCGGCTATGTGATGGAGAGCGGCCTGGTCACCATGACCGGCCCCGGCAAGGAGCTGCTGGCCGACCCCAAGGTGCGCGCGGCGTACTTGGGCGAGTAGTTGGGCAAATGAAAGATCAAGACAGCATGGAACGAACCCCCACCACCACCTTCCCCCAGCGCCGCCACTGGCTGATCGGTGCCGGCCTCCTGGGCCTGAGCGGCGCGGGCGCCTTCGCGCTATGGCCACAAAAGCCCGTCAGCGTGCGAATCGGCGTCGGCCAGCCCCTGAGCGGTCCGCTTGCGGCACTGGGCAAGGACATGCTGCAGGGCGCTCAGCTCGCGGCGGAACACATCAACCGCGACGGCGGGGTGCGCATCGGCACACAGCGCCTGCCGATTGAAATTTTGAGCGCCGACGACCGCGCCGAACCCCAGGCCGGCGTGGCCGCCGCCCAGTCCCTGGTAGGTCAACAGGTGCTGGCGGCCATCGCCCATCTGAACTCGGGCGTCAGCATGGCCGCCGCCCCCGTCTATGCCCAGGCCGGCGTGGTGCAACTGGCCATCTCCACCAAGCCCGAGTACACCCAGCTGGGTTTGCCCACCACCCTGCGCCTGGTGGCCAATGACGACATGCAGGCCCTGGCCCTGGCGCAGTTTGCGCGCCAAAAGCTGGGGGCCAAGCGGATTGCCACCTTGCATGACGGCACCCCTTACGGCAAGGGTCTGATCGAGGCCGTGTCGCGCTCGCTGATCCGCTCAGGCAGCGGGCCGGTGGCCCAGCAGGTGGTGGACGACAAAGGCACCGAGTTTGGTGCTGCGGTGCGCGAACTCGCTCAAGCCAAGCCCGACCTGCTGATCACCACCGTGGCCGACTTTCAGGTCGAGGCGCTGCTGCCCCAGCTCAATGCCGCCGGGTTGCCTGAATTGCCCGTGTTGGGCAGCGACACGCTCAAGACCCCGCGCCTGGGCAAGGCCGAGGTGGGCAGCCGCGCGCTCTACGCCAGCACGCCCATCGTCAGCGCGCAGGAATTTCTGGGCGGCAAGGACTTCCTGCTGCAGTTTCGCGAGCGCTTTGGGGGCGAGCCCTATTACGCTGCGCACTACGCCTTCGATGCCATCCACTTGGTGGCCGAGGCCCTGAGTCGCAATGGCAGCTTGGACCGAACCAAGCTGCTCGAGCGGCTGAAGACCTTTGAAGGGCATGCGCCCGTGACCAGCCTGATGCGCATGGGCGAGGACGGCGAACAGCGCAGCGGCGCCGTTGGCATCTACACCCTGAGCAAGGGCCAGTGGGAGCTGAGCGTGCGTTCGGGCAACTGGTAAACAGCCCGGGTCATGCCCGCTGAGAGAGCGCCTGCGCGGCCCCATCCAGGGCGGCCAGGCTGTCGCTGATCAGCACGGTGGGGATGGCGGCCAAGTAGTCGCGATAGCGGCCCTTGGCCTCGAAACGCTCACGGAAGGCGGACTGCACAAAGCGCTCACCCAGGCGCGGCAACAGACCGCCACCCAAGAACACCCCGCCACGCGCGCCCAGGGTCAGCGCCACCGAGCCCGCAAAGCCCCCCAGCAGGGCGCAAAAATGATTCAGGGTCCGGCTGGCCAGCGCGTCATCGTCGGCCAGCGCGCGCTCCAGCAACCAGCGGGCATCCACATCAGCCACCGCCCGCGCCCCTTGCAGTTCGGCCACGCAGGCATAGAGCAAGGGCAGGCCCAGACCCGACAACAGGCGTTCGGCGGACACATGCGGATGCTGGCGCCGCGCCAGAGCCAGCAGAGCCGACTCCTCGTCATTGAAGGGCGCCAAGGTGGCATGCCCACCCTCACCCGCCAGCGCGCGCCAGCCGCCCGGCTGCGGCAGCAGGGCCGCCACGCCCAAACCCGTCCCAGGACCGACCACCGCCAGCGGCTGCTGCCAATCCACGGCCTGCTGCCCCAGCGCCCGCTGCTGCTGCGGGCGCAGGCGTGGCAACGACAGGGCCAGGGCCTCGAAATCGTTCAGCAGAAGCAGGCGCTGCAGACCCAGCTCGGCTTGCAGGGCCTGGCGTGAAAACGACCAGGCGCTGTTGGTGAAACGCACCGCGTCTCCCCCCAGGGGGGTGGCCAAGGCCAGGGCGGCGCTGGCCGGGCGCGCGGGTTCACCTGGGCGTTGCAAGCGCAAACCCTCCAGATAGGCCTGGGCGGCAGCCTGCAGGCTGGGAAATTCCGACACCGCCAGGGTGCGCACATGTTGCGGCGCCTGGCCGGCAGCCTCCACCCAGGCAAAGCGCGCATGGCTGCCGCCCACGTCGGCCAGCAGCCAGGGCAGGGGAGCAGCAGGATTCAGGCTTGCGGGCATGGGCAGGCGGTTCTCACAGTCAACAAGTCAGAACGGTAGCAAAACTACATTCACTCCACAATGCCATTCCGCCAGGATCCTGAAATTTCCATGAATTTCAATGGAAAACCCCGATCAATAGTGGTCGATTACCGGCAGGCCCACCGATTCAACGCATGTAGTTTGGCTACACCGACCCGGTTCTTACCCGCGCCTGAAACGATCGCCCGCGCTTTGATAATCGGCGCTGTAACTTTTCTACGAGCTGCATGAGCTTCGACAGCCCCCGCCTGCTGGCCGACATCGGCGGCACCTATGCCCGCTTTGCGCTGGAGACCCAGCCTGGCGTCTTTGAACAGGCCGTCTCGCTGCGCTGCGCCGACCACGCCGACTTCCACGCCGCCGTGCGCGCCTACATGGAGCGCCTGCCCCAGGCCAGCGGGCTGGAACATGCGGCAGTGGCGATTGCCAACCCCGTGGACGGCGACCGCGTGCGGATGACGAACTACCACTGGCAGTTCTCCATCGAGGAGATGCGCCAGCGCCTCGGCTTGGACACCCTGGTGGTGGTGAACGACTTCACCGCCCTGGCGATGGCCCTGCCCCGGCTGCAGCGCGAGGACAAATTGCAGGTGGGTGCGGGCCAGGCCCAATCCAATAGCGTGGTGGGCCTGCTGGGTTCGGGCTCGGGCCTGGGTGTTTCCGGGCTGATCCCCTCCGGCGACGGCTGGATCGCGCTGGGCACCGAAGGCGGTCACACCAGCTTCAGCCCGCGCGACGAGCGCGAGATTGCCATCCTGCGCCACGCCTGGCGCGAATTTGCCCATGTGTCTTTCGAGCGCCTGTGCTCGGGGCCTGGCATGGCCTTGATCCATCGCGCGCTGGCCGAGCTGCACGGCGTGAATGGCCAGGGTTTGCAGGCCCCGGAGATCACCCAGGCCGCACTGGAACAAGGCGACGCCCTGGCGCTGGAAACCCTGGAAGTGTTTTGCGCGCTGCTGGGCACGGCAGCGGGCAATTTGGCGGTGACGCTGGGCGCTCAAGGCGGCATCTATGTGGGCGGCGGCATCGTGCCGCGCCTGGGCGAGTACTTCGCGCGTTCGCCGTTTCGGCGCCGCTTCGAAGAGCGTGGCCGGTTCAGCGACTATGTGGCCGCCATCCCGACCTTTGTCATCACGGCCGAGCAGGCCACCTTTAAAGGCGCTTCCGCCATCCTTGAGGCGCAACTCAAGAAGCTGCACGGCGGCAGCGACAACATCCTGGCGCAAATCCGCCGCGCGCGCGCCCAACTCACCCCGGCCGAGCAGCGCGTGGCCGAGGTGGTGCTGGCGCGGCCCCGCGCCCTGCTCTCCGACCCCATCGTCGAAATCGCCAAGGCAGCGGCCGTCAGTCAACCCACCGTGATCCGCTTCTGCCGCTCGCTGGGCTGCGAGGGCCTGAGCGACTTCAAGCTGCGCCTGGCCTCGGGCCTGACCGGCACGGTGCCGGTCAGTCACACCAAGGTGACCGAAGACGACAGCATGGTCGAGCTTGGCGCCAAAGTCTTGGGCAACACCGCCTCCGCCATCCTGCAGGTGCGCAACCAGCTGAACCGCGACGCCATCGCCCGCGCCACCGAATTGCTGCTGCAGGCCCGCCGCATCGAGTGCTTTGCCAGCGGCCACTACAGCGTGGTGGCGCAGGACGCGCAGTTCAAATTCCTGCGCTTTGGCGTACCCGCCAGCTGCCACACCGAGCCCCGCCTGCAGCATCTGGCCGCACGCGTGCTGGGCCCGGGGGATGTGGCCCTCATCATCAGCGCCGCCGGCCGCCTGCCCGAACTGCTGGACGTGGCCGATCAGGCCCGCAGTCGAGGCGCCCAGGTGATCGCCATCACCGCCAACCATTCGCCCTTGGTGCGCAAGGCCGATGTGGCCCTGCTGCTGGACCCCGTGGAGGACCCAAGCACGCACTTGCCCATGGTCGGCCGCATCCTGCACCTGCTGGTGATCGACATCCTGGCCGTGGGCCTGGCGATGCGCCGCGGCAGCGCCCCCGAGGTGATCGCCGCGCTGGAGGAGTCCGATGGGCAAGCCCTGCGCAGTGCGCGCTCCACGGCGCCAGGCATCAGCCTGGCCGCGCCGCTGGCTTCGCTGACCTCGCACAGCCGCTGATGGCCCGCGCCGGGATGCGGACTTGGGCCAGGGCGAGCAGGGCCTGGGTGGCCTGGGCCCTGGGGGTCTGGTCTCTGACGGGGCCAATTGCTGGTGCAACATCGTCATCAGCAGCACCAGCGCCGGCACCAGCAGCATCCCCGGCTTCGGAGGCGCCGGCGCCTCTCAAGGTCTGCGCCAATCACTCGATTGGTGCGCCCGAGGGCGATGCCTCGCCCTATGTCTTGATGCGCAGCGTGCAACGCCTGCTGCCGGATCTGCGCCTGGAGTACACCGCCCTGCCCTGGTCGCGCTGCCTGCAATTGGCCGCCGAGGGGCAGTACGACGCCGTGCTTTCAGCCAGCCACACCCCGGAGCGCGCCCGCAGCCTGGTCTACCCCGGTGGCGCCGAAGCAGATCCTCAGCAGCGCATGTTCATGGTGGGCTACGCCCTGCTGCGCCGCAAGGGCAGCGCGGCCTCCTGGGATGGTCAGCGCTTTCTTGGCACCGGCCCGCAAGCCGGTCAATCGCTGGGCGCCGAACGCGGCTACTCCATCGTGCAGTTCGCGCGTGAGCATGGCGCTCATGTGGAGGATCGCTACCCGCAGGTCAGCAGCCTGCTCGACAGCTTGAAGCTGGGCCGTCTGGCCGGGGTCCTGATCAACCAGGAATATGCCGCCCAACTGCTCTCAGAAACCGCCTGGGCACAGGGCTTTGAACTGGGCGGCCCGCAGCTGGCGGCCAAGGCCTATTACCTGCCCTTCTCGCGGGCCTTTGCACAGCGCGAGCCCGATCGTGTCCGAGCCATCTGGGCGGCCATCGCCAAGGCGCGCCAGCAACCCGAGTTCGTGCGCCAGTTTTCGCTCACCATGAGCGCTGGCCTGCGCCGCGACATCAAGCCTTGAGCACAGCCACCAGGCCCTGCGCCTGAGCCGCGCCCACGCGCTGGGTCGCCAGCGGCAGCAAGGCCTGCATCAAGGCACGATAGAGCCCCTCGTCCGGCCCCGCCAGCGCCTGCAGGTGGGCGGACAGCACCGCGACCTCGGCCCGGGCCATCGGGCCTGACAAGGCGCCCGCGAGTCCGCGAGCCCGAGCCGCACGCAGCGTGCCTTCAGCCAGCGGCGCCAGGGCGGCCCAGGCCTGATCGGGCGTGCAACCCAGCGCCTGTGCGGCCTGACGGCTGGCCAGATCCAGGGGCGCAAGCAAGGCGCTGGCCGCCGCATTGGCTGCCGCGTGATAGCGCGCGCGCTGCCCAGCCTGCAGATGCAGCGGCTGCGCGCCCAGGGCCAGCACCAGGGCTTCGAGCTCGAGGCGCGCATCCGGCCCGGCCTCGATGCCGATGCGAATGCCCATAAAGGCCTGCGCGGCTTCCGCTGCCGTGGGCAAAGGATTGGCCATCAGCTGCAAAGGATGAAAGCCCGCCACCTGGGCCCCCGCCGCCTGCGCGGCCGCCAGCGCATCAAGCTCGGTGGCCCCGCTGCAATGCAGCACCAGTTGGTCGGCACGCCAAGGGATGCTCGCGCACAGGGGCGCGATGTCTGCATCGCGCACGCACAAGAACACCCAATCGGCTGCCTGGGCGGCTGCGGCCGGGCTGAGCACAGCCAACCCCAGAGCCTGAGCCAGCGGGCCGGCGCGCTCCGCACTGCGGGCGCCCAAAGCCACCGCAGGCCGCCGCACGCCGATCAGGGCCTGGCCCAGATGCGCGGCCGTGCGCCCAGCACCGATCAGGGCGATGCGGGGGAGCGTCATCAGAACGCTGCGATACCGGTTTGGGCGCGGCCCAGGATCAGCGCATGAATGTCATGCGTGCCCTCATAGGTGTTCACCACTTCCAGATTGACCAAATGGCGGGCGATGCCGAACTCGTCGCTGATGCCATTGCCGCCCAGCATGTCGCGCGCCATGCGGGCGATGTCCAGGGCCTTGCCGCAGCTGTTGCGCTTCATGATGGAGGTGATCTCGACGGCAGCCGTGCCCTCGTCCTTCATCCGACCCAGGCGCAGGCAGCCTTGTAGGCCCAGGGTGATCTCAGTCTGCATATCGGCCAGCTTTTTCTGGATCAGCTGATTGGCCGCCAGGGGCTTACCGAACTGCTTGCGGTCCAACGTGTACTGGCGTGCGGTGTGCCAGCAGGCCTCGGCCGCGCCCAACGCACCCCAGGCAATGCCGTAACGCGCGCTGTTCAGGCAGGTGAACGGGCCCTTCAGGCCGCGCACCTCGGGGAAGGCGTTCTCTTCCGGGCAGAACACCGCGTCCATCACGATCTCGCCGGTGATGCTGGCGCGCAGGCCCACCTTGCCGTGGATGGCCGGCGCGGAGAGGCCCTTCCAGCCCTTCTCCAGCACGAAACCGCGGATCTGGCCACCGTCATCCTTGGCCCAAACCACGAACACATCGGCGATGGGCGAATTCGTGATCCACATCTTGGAACCGGTCAACTCATAGCCACCGTCCACCTTGCGCGCCCGGGTGACCATGGAGCCGGGGTCCGAGCCATGGTTGGGTTCGGTCAGACCGAAGCAGCCGATCCATTCGCCGGTGGCCAGCTTGGGCAGGTACTTCTGCTTGGTGGCTTCGTTGCCGAACTCATTGATCGGCACCATCACCAGCGAAGACTGCACGCTCATCATCGAGCGGTAGCCTGAATCCACGCGCTCCACCTCGCGCGCGACCAGCCCATAGCACACATAGTTCAGGCCGGCACCGCCGTACTGGGTCGGGATGGTTGGGCCGAGCAGGCCCAGTTCACCCATCTCACGAAAGATGGCGGCATCGGTGCGCTCGTGGCGGAAGGCCTCCAGCACACGCGGCATCAGGCGTTCCTGGCAATAGGCCGCCGCGGCATCGCGCACCATGCGCTCGTCGTCCGTCAGCTGCTGGTCCAGCAACAGGGGGTCGTCCCAGTGAAAGCTTGCTTTGGTGGCCATGGTGTTCTCCGTATGAGGGCTGCGCGAATCGGGCGCGCGAAAAGCCGGCAGTATGGCGGCGTCACCAATTCGTGTCCAATTCAGCAAACCACTGCGACGATTCGCAAAACATATGAACAACCCGGACCGGGCGCTCGAGTTCCGCCACCTGCGCTGCTTTGTGGCACTGGCCGATGAACTGCACTTCGGCCGCGCCGCCGAACGGTTGGGCATGACCCAGCCGCCGCTCTCCGTGGCGATTCAGCAATTGGAAGCCCGCGTGGGCGCCCGCCTGTTTGAGCGCGACAGCAAGGGCGTGCGGCTGAGCCCGGCCGGGCTGGCCTTCCGGCAGAGCGCCCTGACGCTGCTGGAAGGAGCCGAGCAGGCCTGCGCCCGCGCCCGCGAGGTGCAGGCCGGGGAGATCGGCCGGCTGCGCCTGGGCTTCGTCGGGTCGGCCCTGCAGCAGGGCCTGGCCACCTGGCTACAGGCCTTCGCGGCGAGCCACCCCCGTGTGGAAGTGGTGGTGGTGGAACTCAATTCGCAGGACCAGATTGAAGCCCTCCTGCGCGAAGAGTTGGATCTGGCCCTGCTGCACACCGACCGCCTGCCGCCTGGCCTGGACTGCCAGCCGCTCTACGCCGAACCCTTCCTGGCCTGTCTGCCCGCCAGCCACCCCCAGGCACGCAAGAAGGAGGTGCCCTTGGCCTCCCTTGCTGACCAGCCCTTCATCCTGTTCTCGCGCAAGGGCTCACCGGACTATCACGCCCGCATCGTCGAGATTTGCCGCCAGCATGGCTTCTACCCCCGACTGCAGCACGAAGGGCGACACTGGCTGTCGGTGGTCTCGCTGGTGGCTCAGGGCCTGGGGGTTTCCATCGTGCCAGCCGCCTTTCAGCGCGCCGGCATCCAAGGTGCGGTGTTCAAACCCCTGGCCGAGACCCTGGAGCCCTCGGCCGTCTTCGCGGCCTGGCGGCGTGAGGGAGACGCGGTGCTGAGAGAACAATTCCTGGCGGCGCGGCCGCATCGATGAAGCAACGGAGTGAAGCCATGCCCGACGGCGGAAATTGGAAAGAAATGTTCGGCGCGGCCGAGGACGGCGATCTGGACTTGCTGCGCTACCACCTCGAGCGCGGCGTGGACCCCAACTTCGCGCACCCGGAGTACCTGGCCACGGCCCTGGTGGCCGCCATCCTCAAGGGCCAGATTGCGGCGGCCGAGTTGCTGCTGGAGTTCGGTGCCCAGCCGCACTTGCCTTCGGAGGCCGACGGGCTCAACCCCGCACAAGCGGCTTGGCGAGGTGGACACCACGAACTGGCTCAGCGACTGGACCCCGAAGGCCGCTGGGCCCCGGCGCCGCCGCGCCTCGGTTTCTGGCGCCGCCTTTTTGCCTGAACCTGTCTGGAAATACCGACACCACAGCCCCCCAAGCCTCGCTAAGGTGCGCGCCCATGCAAAAAGACAGCCGCCAGATCTGGGACATTTCTCCGCCAGTCAGCTTCAGCAGCCCCATTTTCCCGGGCGATGAGCCTTACCGCCTGCAGTGGACGGCGCGCCTCTCGCCGGGCTGCCCGGTGAATCTGAGTGCCGTGACCACCAGCCCGCATGTGGGTGCACATGCCGATGCGCCGCTGCATTACGCCAACGGTGAGCGCAGCATCGATGCTGTGGATCTGGCCCCCTATCTGGGGCGCTGCCGCGTCATTCACGCCATCGGCTGCGGCCCCTTGATCCAGCCCGAGCATCTGGCCCATGCGGCGCAGGACCTTCCGCCGCGCGTGCTGGTGCGCACCGCACAGCAAGCCGACCGCGTTTGGCGCGAGGACTTCAGCGCCTACGCCCCGGCGACGCTAGCCTGGCTGGCCGAGCGCGGGGTGCGATTGGTCGGTATCGACACCGCTTCCGTGGACCCAGCGACCAGCAAAACCCTGGATGCTCACCAACAGCTCCTCGCGCATGATCTGCGGGTGCTGGAAAACCTGGTGCTCGACGAGGTGCCGGAAGGCGACTACGAGCTGATTGCCCTGCCGCTGCGCTGGGTCGGGGCCTGTGCCTCGCCGGTGCGGGCAGTCTTGCGTTCCCTGGAGTGAAACCATGACCCGTGACGATGCCCTGCGCCTGGATGCGCAAGACCCACTGGCCCCGCTGCGCGAACAGTTCGCGCTGCCCGAGGGCAAGATCTATCTGGATGGCAATTCCTTGGGCGCACTCCCGAAGGCCACGCCCGAGCGCGTGCGCCTCGCCATCGAGCAGGAGTGGGGCACAGACCTCATCGAGAGTTGGAACAAGGCCGGCTGGATCGACGCCCCGCGCCGCCTGGGCGATCGCCTGGCGCCCTTGATCGGCGCCAGGCCCGGCGAGGTGCTGGTGGCCGACTCGACCTCGATCAACCTCTACAAGGTGCTGCATGCGGCTCTCTCGCTACAGCAGGGCCAGCGCAAAAAAGTGGTGAGCGAGCGCAGCAACTTCCCCACCGATCTCTACATCGCTGACTCGGTGGTGCGCGCGCATGGCGGCGAGCTGGTGCTGGTGGACTCGCCCGACGAGATCCCCGCCCTGCTGGACGAACGCTGCGCGGTGCTGATGCTGACCCATGTGCACTACCGCACCGGCCGCATGCACGACATGGCGCTACTGACCCGCTGGGCCCACCAGGCCGGTGCCCTCACGATTTGGGATCTGGCCCACAGCGCCGGCGCCGTACCTGTGGACCTGCTGGGCAGCGCCGCCGACTTCGCCGTGGGCTGCGGCTACAAATACCTGAACGGAGGCCCGGGTGCGCCGGCCTTTGTGTGGGTGCATCCGCGCCATCTGGGCTTGAGTTACCAGCCCCTTTCGGGCTGGCTGGGGCATGCCCAACCTTTCGCCTTCAACCCTTTCTACCAGCCAGCGGCCGGCATCCAGCAGTACCAATGCGGCACCCCGGTGGTACTGGGCATGGCGGCGCTGGAGTGCGGTCTGGCCGTGTTCGAGGGGGCGCAAGCCTTGGGCGGCATGGCGGCCTTGCGAGCCAAGTCCCTAGCCTTGACCAATTTGTTCATGGAAGAGTTGGAAGCCCGGGTGCCGGAGGCGCGCATCGTCACGCCGCGCGAGGCCGCGCAGCGCGGCAGCCAGGTCTCTTTCAGCTTGTCGGGCGAACTCAGCGGCGCCGCCTACGCGGTGGTTCAGGCCCTGATCGGGCGCGGCGTGGTGGGTGACTACCGGGCGGGCGACCCCAAGCGCCTGGACGCCGAGCCCCATTTGCTGCGCTTTGGCTTCACGCCGCTCTACACCCGCCATGTCGACGCCTTCGACGCCGTGCAGCACCTCGTCGACGTGCTGGCCACCCAGGCCTGGAAGGCGCCGCAGTTTCAAACGCAAAACAAGGTCACCTGATGAGCTGCCCCATCCATCCCAAGCCCGAGGACATCGTTCAGCAGGAGGGCGCCCAGCTCGACTTTTCGAAGGACATGAGCTACGGCGACTACCTGGGGCTGGACCAGGTGCTGAACGCGCAAAAGCCGCTCTCGCCCGCGCATGACGAGATGCTCTTCATCGTCCAGCACCAGACCAGCGAGCTCTGGATGAAGCTGGCGCTTCACGAGCTCTCGGCCGCTGCCAGTTGCGTGGCCGAGGACCGCCTGCCCGAGGCCTTCAAGATGCTGGCCCGTGTGAGCCGGATCTTTGAACAGCTGGTGCATGCCTGGGACGTGCTGTCCACCATGACGCCCACCGACTACAGCAAGGTGCGGCCTTACCTGGGCCCGAGCAGCGGTTTCCAAAGCCACCAGTACCGCCAGATCGAGTTCATGCTGGGCAACAAAAACCCGGCCATGCTCAAGCCCCATGCCCACCACGCCGAGCGCCTGGCTGCGGTGCAGGCGGCCTTCGAGGCGCCCTCGCTCTACGACCAGACCTTGCGGTTGATGGCGCGGCGTGGCCTGAGCCTTCCGGCGGCGGCGCTGGAACGCGACTGGACCCAAGCCTATGCCGCCAGCGAGGCCGTCAAGCAAGCCTGGCTGCAGGTCTACCGCGCGCCCGAGGCGCACTGGGATCTTTATCAGATGGGCGAGGAGCTGGTGGACCTGGAAGACGCCTTCCGCCTGTGGCGATTCCGCCATGTGACAACGGTCGAGCGCGTGATCGGCTTCAAGCGCGGCACCGGCGGTACGTCAGGCGTGGGCTATCTGCGCAAGATGCTGGACGTGGTGCTCTTCCCTGAACTTTGGGCACTGCGCACCGAACTGTGAGGGCCCCCAGGTCCGGGCTGCGCCCGGCCCGCCCCCCGAGGGAGCAAGGAATCTTGGGGCGGCCCTGCGATTCCTTGTGAAGCACCGACAATCGCCGCTCTTTCGGCCCGCCCTCTCGCCCATCGTCATGGACACCCGCACCCACCCCCGCACCCTGCGCCTGGATCTGGTTCGACAAGCCCTTCAGGGCGCCCAATGCCACGCGCTGCTGGTGCCCTCCAGCGACCCCCACCTGTCCGAGTACCTGCCCGAGCGCTGGGCCGCCCGCGAGTGGCTCAGTGGCTTCACGGGCTCGGTGGGCACGCTGGTGGTGACCCTGGACGGTGCCGCCTTGTTCGTGGACAGCCGCTACTGGGTGCAGGCCGAGGCCGAGCTCAAAGGCAGCGGCATCGAGTTGGTGCGTTGCGCCACCTCGGCGCCCAGTCATGTCATCGACTGGCTCGGCCAGACCCTGCAACAAGACCAACGCCTGGCCGTGGACGCCCAAGTGCTGGGCCTGGGCTTTGCGCAGGCGCTGAGCAGCGCCCTGCAGGCCCGTGGCGTGGCCCTGGTGGGAGACATCGACTTGCTCAACCAAGTCTGGCCCGACCGACCCGATCTCCCGGCCCAAGCCGTGCGTGCGCTGGCGCCTGAATTGGTGGCCCGCAGCCGCGCCGACAAACTGGCCGACCTGCGGGCCGCGATGGCAAAAGCCGGTTGCAGCCACCACCTCATTTCCACGCTCGACGACCTGGCCTGGGCCCTGAACCTGCGCGGCAGCGACGTGGGTTTCAACCCCGTGTTCGTCGGTCATTTGCTGATCAGCGTGAACGCGGCCGAACTCTTCATCAAACCCGGCAAGGTGGACGCCGCGCTGCAGCAAGCCTTGGCACAGGATGGCGTGCAACTGCGGCCCTACGACCAAACCCTGGACGCCCTGGCCCGCCTGCCTGCCGGCAGCACCGTGCTGCTGGACCCCAAGCGGGTGACTTATGGCCTACGCAGCGCCTTGCCCGCCGGAGTGGGCGTCAAGGAAGCCCTCAATCCCAGCACCGTGGCCAAGGCCGCCAAGACCGCGCTGGAAGCCGCCCATGTGCGCGAGGCCATGATCCGCGACGGCGTGGCGATGTGCGAGTTCTACGCCGAGTTCGAAGCCGCGCGAGCAGCCGGCGAGCCCTGGACCGAGCTGACCGTGGATGAGCGCCTGAGCGCGGCGCGCGCGCGCCAGCCCGGCTTCGCGGGCCTGTCCTTTTCCACCATCGCCGGCTGGCAGGCCAATGGCGCCCTGCCCCACTACCGCGCCACGCCCGAGCACCACAGTGCACTGGGCACCGATGGCCTGCTGCTGATTGACTCCGGCGGCCAATACCCCGGCGGTACCACGGACATCACGCGGGTCTGGGCCTTAGGCGCCGTCAGCGCGCAGCAAAAAGCCGACTACACCCGCGTGCTGCGCGGCACGATTGCGCTATCGCGCACCGTATTCCCGCGCGGCACCCTGGGCCCGATGTTGGATGCCATCGCCCGCGCTCCGCTGTGGGAGGCTGGTCTGGACTTCGGCCACGGCACCGGCCACGGTGTGGGCTATGGCCTTTGCGTACACGAGGGGCCGCAAAACATCTCCAAGGCCATCCCTGATCCCAGCATGGCCATGGAGCCGGGCATGATCACCTCGATCGAGCCCGGCCTCTACCGTCCCGGCCAATGGGGAGTGCGGATCGAGAACCTGGTGCTCAATGTGGAACAGCCCACGCCAGAACAAGGGGCCTTCGGCAGCATGCTGGCCTTTGAAACCCTGACGCTGTGCCCGATCGACACCACGCCCATCGAGCCAAGCCTGATGCGCAGCGATGAGATTGCCTGGCTGAACCAATACCACGCCATGGTGCGTGAGCGCTTGGCGCCGCGCTTGAGCGGTGCCGCGCTGGATTGGCTGCTCAAGCGCACCCAGGCCCTCTGAGGCCCAGGCCTGCACCGCAGGCTGTCGTTTCGGATTCGGGCCTGTACTGCAGGCCCGATTCACATCTGCTTGAACAGATGCAGGTAGCTGCGGCTGACCGGCAAGACTTCGTCGCGCCCTTTGAGGTGAATGTCAGCGGTTTCGTTGACACCGCGTGTGACATGGGCCACGGCGCGCAGATTCACCACCACCGACCGGTGCACCTGAACAAACTGGTCCGGGTCCAACTGCTCAATCAATTCCTTGAGTGGGGTGCGGATCAACGCCTCGCCCTCGCGCCAAGCCACCAAGGTGTATTTCTCGTCGCTGCGCAGGTAGATCACCTCGTCAACCGGAATCAACTTCAGCATCTGCCCCACGCTGGCACGGATCCATTGCAGATAGCTTGAACCGCGACCAAGCTGAGCGGCCAGTCGCTCCAGCAGTTGCTGAGTCGCTTCTTCGGCCTGCGGCTCGGCCGCCGTTGGGGTCTGCAGCCGTGTCTGCAGGCGGGAAACGGTGTCGGCCAAGCGCTCCATTTCCACCGGCTTGACCAGATAGTCCAGTGCGCCTTGGTCGAAAGCCTGAACCGCATATTGGTCGTAGGCCGTCACAAAAACCAGGGCAGCACGCCGACCGATGGCCCGTGCGGCCTCGACGCCGGACAGCCCCGGCATGTGCACATCCAGAAAGCAGACATCGGGTTCGTGCTGCTCAAACAGCTCCACCGCTTCGCGACCGTTGCGCGCCTCGGCCACCACCATCAGCTCAGGCCAAGCACGCGCCAACATGCCGCGCAGCGCCTCGCGCAGCAGGGGTTCATCGTCGGCAATCAGGGCGGTCGGCTTCATGACAGCGGCAGGATCAGTTCGGCCTGGACGCCCCGAGGCTGGCGTTCACTCAAATGCAGCTGGGCTTGTGCCCCCAGGCTCAGCTGCAGGCGCTCCCGCAAATTGGCCAGGCCCAAACCCGGCGCACCGCCCTGGCGCAGGCCCACACCGGAATCATCCACCCACACATGACAACGCCGTGCGGTACCCGAGCCTTGGATCGCCCCCCGGATCTCGATCTGCCCCCCCTCTTCGCTCGGATCGATGCCATGGCGAATGGCGTTCTCGACCAGGGTCAGCACCGTCATCGATGGGCAGCGCACCGCCTGCGCATCAGGCGTCACATCAAAGCGGAAACTCAGGCGGTCGGGCATGCGCAGATGCATCAGTTCCAGATAGGCCTTGGCCAGACTCAGCTCCTGCCCCAGGGTGCTGGACTCATCGTGCAACTGCGGCACTGCAGCGCGCAAGTAGGCAATCAGGCTGGAGAGCACGGCAGAAGCCTTCGGGGAGCCACCGTCCACCAGGGCCCGCACATTGGCCAGGGTGTTGAAGAGGAAGTGCGGCTCAATTTGCGCATGCAGCAGGCGCAGCCGCGCATCCAGTGCGCGCCGCTCCAGTTCGGAGCGTTCGAGCTCAAAGGCCAGGGCCTGGCTGCGAGCCTCGGCATCGCGTTGCCGGTACAGCGCCGTCATGGCCGCCAGCGGCCCCAACACCAAGCCAGAACCCGCCGTGGTCATATAGCCCACCATCCGGCCCTCGCTGTTCCAAAAGGCCGCGAAATTGCCGCCGGTGGCGACCAGATAAACCGCCAAGGTACCCAGCGGGACCGCAAGCGCCACGCCGATCACCTGCAGCGGCCAACGCGCCAACCAGGCCGGCAGGCGCCGCGGCCAGTGCTCCAACAACACGAAGGTCAGGAGGGCCAGCAGGCCCACCACCATGGTCCGCCCCACCACCACTGGGGTCGGCGTCACGAAGATGGGGCTCAACACGAGGGCCATCAAACCCGAAATGCCCAAGGACAAGCTCAGGCGCTGCGGGCTCAGACCCAAAAGAAAGGCGCGCCAAGTGGCGGTGGCAGATGGCTGGGAGGTTGACATGGCCCGCACGATAGCCGGGCCGCCCGTTCACCGCTGCGCCCATGCGATGGGCGACGGAAAAGGTGCTGTGAAGCACGGCGCAGCGCGCCGCTAGGCGCTCAGGCGTTGATTGGCTGCGTGGCCTTCGAGCGCTGCAAGCCGGTACGGCACATCACCACGTCACGGCCGCGCTGCAGGGCAAAGCGCAGCGCCTCCTGTGCACTCGGCCAGGGATAGCCCGCCCCCACGTCCTCATCACGAAACACTTCATCGCGCTGGCCCTTCGCGGCCTTGCGCACCACCACCAAGGCCGCGCAAAAGCCGGGGCCTGGGGCGCGCTCAATGGCGCCGGCATAGATGCGGTAATCCCCCGCGTCGAGTTCTTCGAATTGCATGGCTCAACCCATTCTGATGAGGGCGCCATGCTGACGGTCTGGCGAGATCAACACCATCCGACAAAAGGGGGCCCCCGAATGGGGGAGGCACGACCGTTTTGCGCCCTGAGAAAGGCCAAAAAGCAAAACGCCCCTGGGCGAACCCAAGGGCGTTGCATTTGGCGGAGAGGGAGGGATTCGAACCCTCGGTACGGGGATACCGTACGCCTGATTTCGAGTCAGGTACATTCGACCACTCTGCCACCTCTCCGAATTCGGTGTCTTGCAGTGGTCGCTGCAGGAAAGCCGCGCAGTATAGCTGAAGTTTTCAGGCCTTCAAGACTTCGGTGCCACCAAGATAGGGACGCAGGGCTTCGGGCACCTGGATCGAGCCGTCTTCCTGCTGATAGTTTTCCAGCACGGCCACCAAGGTGCGCCCCACCGCCAGGCCGGAGCCATTGAGGGTGTGCACCAGCTCATTCTTGCCTTGCGCGGTCTTGAAACGGGTCTGCATGCGGCGCGCCTGGAAAGCCTCGCAGTTCGAGCACGAGCTGATCTCCCGGAACGTGTTCTGCGCCGGCAGCCAGACTTCCAAGTCATAGGTCTTGGCGGCGGTGAAGCCCATGTCGCCGCTACACAGCTGCACCACGCGATAAGGCAGGCCCAGGCGCTGCAGGATGGTCTCGGCATGGCCCACCATCTCCTGCAGGGCTGCCTCACTCTGCTCGGGATGCACGATTTGCACCATTTCAACTTTGTCGAACTGATGTTGGCGAATCAGGCCGCGCGTGTCACGTCCCGCCGAACCGGCCTCGGAACGGAAACAGGGACTGTGTGCGGTCAGCTTGACGGGCAGCTCGCTTTCCTTCAACACCTGCTCGCGCACGCTATTGGTCAGCGAGATCTCCGAGGTCGAGATCAGGTACTGCTCCACACTCTCTTCATCGCCGCCCCGCAGCACCCAGAACATGTCTTCCTTGAACTTGGGTAGCTGACCGGTGCCCTCCAGCACCTCGCGATTGACGATGTAGGGCGTGTAGCACTCGGTGTAACCGTGCTCTTGGGTCTGCACGTCGAGCATGAAGGCGGCGAGCGCGCGGTGCAGACGCGCCACCGGGCCGCGCAGGAAGGTGAAGCGCGAACCGCTGAGCTTGGCGCCGGTGTCGAAATCCAGGCCCAGGGGTTCACCCAAGTCTGCATGGTCTTTCGGCGCAAACGAAAAGGCGCGCGGCGTGCCCCAGCGGCGCACTTCCACATTGGCCGCCTCATCGGCACCCACAGGCACCCCGGCTTGGGGCAGATTCGGCAACTGCATCAACAGCGCATTCATCTGTGCCTGCAAGACATCAAGTCGATCCGCCGAGGCCTTGAGTTCATCCGCGATACCGGCGACCTCGGCCATCAGGCTGGAGGCATCCTCGCCCTTGCCCTTGGCCATGCCGATGGCCTTGGACAAGCTGTTGCGACGAGCTTGCAGCTCCTCGGTGCGCGTCTGCAGCTGCTTGCGCTCGCCTTCATAGGCAGGGAAGGCCGCAAGCTCCTGAACGAACTGCGGCTTATGACGGGTTTCGAGTCGGGCCACGACAGCATCGAAGTCGCGGCGCAGCAGGTTGATGTCGAGCATCTTGAGAGTCCTTGGCTTTATCAGGGGCGGCGAAGGCGTGGGGCCTTCGGCCAAATGAGGGTGCTGCGATGAGGGTGCTGCGTAGAGGCGGCCGAAGCGGCCTCGGATTCAGTTCAAGGGCAGTCAGGTTCAGGATCGGGCCGCCGACACTTCAGCCATGGACTTGTCGCCCAGACCCAGGGGTAGCGGGAAACGGACCTGCTCTTGCACGCCGTCGAGCTTGCGCACACTGGTCGCGCCAAAGGCACGCAACTGGTCGATCACGGCCTTGACCAACACTTCCGGCGCCGAGGCCCCGGCGGTCAGGCCCACGCGAGCACGCCCCTCGAACCATGCGGCCTGCAGGTCTTCAGCGCCATCCACCATATAAGCCGGCGTCCCCAAGCGCTCGGCCAACTCGCGCAGGCGATTGCTGTTGGAACTGGTCGGGCTGCCCACCACGATGACGATGTCGACCTGCGGCGCCAACAGCTTGACGGCATCCTGGCGGTTCTGCGTGGCGTAACAGATGTCCTGTTTCTTGGGCTCACGCACCTGGGGAAAGCGTTCGCGCACCGCCTGCAGAATTTCAGCCGCGTCGTCCACGCTGAGCGTCGTCTGCGTCACCACGGCCAATTTCTCATGCTGGCGCAGCACCACCCGGGCCACATCTGCCACATCCTCGACCAAGTGGATGCCCTCGTTCAGCTGCCCCATCGTGCCCTCGACCTCGGGGTGCCCCTTGTGGCCGATCATGATGAATTCAAAGCCTTCGCGAGCCAGCTTGGCCACTTCAACATGGACCTTGGTCACCAGTGGGCAGGTCGCATCAAAAATCTGAAAGCCCCGCTCCGTCGCCTCGCGACGCACGGCCTGGCTCACTCCGTGGGCTGAGAACACCAGGGTGGCGCCGGGCGGCACATCGGCCAAATCCTCAATGAAGATCGCACCCTTGCTTTTCAGATCGTTCACCACATAGGTGTTGTGCACGATTTCGTGACGCACATAGATCGGCGCGCCAAACTTGGTCAACGCCCGCTCGACGATCTCGATCGCACGATCCACCCCGGCGCAAAAGCCACGCGGCTCGGCCAGCAACACATCCTGCGTCATCACAACACCCCGATCACTTCAACCTCGAAGCGCAGCGCAACGCCGGCCAGCGGGTGGTTGAAATCGAACAGCAAATGGTCTTGCTCCAGCGCCGCCACGGTGCCGGCAAAGCGTCCACCGCCTTGCGGCGTGGGGAACTGCACCACATCGCCCACCTGATAGCTCTGGTCAGGATCCCCTTGTTCGGCCAACAAGCGGCGACTCACGGGCCGAAGCAGTTCGGGCTTACGCGGCCCAAAGGCTTCGTCGGCGGACAAATCAAAACTCGCCCGTGTGCCTTCTTGCATTCCCAGCAAACGCCCCTCCAGGCCAGGCGCCAACTCGCCGCTGCCCAAGGTCAGCGTGGCGGGCTGCTGCCCAAAGGTGTCCACCAGCACATGGCCGTCAGGCCCGCTCAGGCGGTAATTCAGGGTCAGAAAGGCGCCAGGCGCCACGGTGGCTGGGAGCATGATCGGGCCGGCAGTAGGCCGGCAGCACGAAGAGGAAAAGCGGCGATTTTAGGGAGAGGCAGCAAGCACCCTCGCCGGCAGCCCTGGGAGGGGCTTTCTAGAATGTCCCCATGCCCATGGTCGATCTGCCCCCCAGCAGCCGCCCTCGCGAGAAATTGCTGGAGCGCGGCGCCTCGGCCCTCAGTGACGCCGAACTGCTGGCCTTGCTGCTGCGCACCGGTCTCAAAGGCCAGCCGGTTCTGACTTGGGCAGCAGACTTGTTGCAGCAGTTCGGGGGGCTGGCCGGACTTCTGAATGCACCTGACAGCGCACTCACACAGATCCGCGGCTTGGGGCCTGCCAAGCGCGCCGAGCTCCTGGCGGTGCTGGAGTTGGCGCGCCGCGCCCTGCAGCAACCTCTGCAGGAGCGCGCGGTGATGAGCAACCCCGATGCCGTTGAACAATTGCTGCGCCTGCGCCTGGGCGCCCTGCCCCATGAGGTTTTTGCCGCCTTGTTTCTGGACAGCCAACTGCGCCTGATTGCGTTTGAAGAATTGTTCCGAGGAAGCCTGAGTCAGACGGCGGTCTACCCGCGTGAGCTGGTGCAACGGGCCCTGCAACTCGGTGCGGCCGCCTTGATCCTGGCCCACAACCACCCCAGCGGTGTGGCGGAGCCCTCGGCGGCCGACCACGCCCTCACCGTCCAGTTGCGCCAAGCCCTCACCCTGGTGGATGTGCGGCTGTTGGATCACTTTGTGGTCACGCGCACGGCCTGTATATCACTGGCGGCCCGGGGCTGCCTATGAGGCACGGCTGGGCCGATCTGGCCCTCATCCAGAAGGAACTGAGGAGCCGGCGCGAAGCGGCAGAACAAGAAGCGCGGATGCAGCGCGAACGCGCCGCCGCGCTAGAGCGCGAGCGTCGGCTGTTTGAACTCAGCGTGGGTCCGGTCCAGCAACTGGCCCCGCACCAGCAAGTTCACCGCGCGCCGCCGCGCCCGCCCCCAGAACCGCGCCAACGCCAGGCCGATGACGCCCAGGTGCTGGCGCAAGCGCTCTCGGATCACTTCGATGTCGACAGCCTGCTGGAGACCGACGCCGAACTGTCCTATCGCCGCCCGGGCATCGGGCCTGAAGTTCTGAACCGCCTGCGACGCGGGGAGTGGTCACTGCAGGCCCAACTGGATCTGCATGGCCTGCGTCGCGATGAGGCGCGCGAAGCGCTGGGGCAGTTCTTGCAGCAGTGCCGCCTGCGGGGCCGGCGCTGCGTGCGCGTGGTGCATGGCAAGGGACACGGCTCGCCCGGTGGCGAGGGCATCCTGCGGCTCAAGGTCAGGCGCTGGCTGGTCCAACATGACGCCGTGCTGGCCTTCGTACAGGCCCGCGCCGCCGAAGGTGGGGCCGGTGCACTGATCGTGCTGCTTGATTGAGTTAGGGCCTGTTCACACTAAGCGAAGCCGCGCGAAAGGGACTGACCGGCTGTCAGCCTAGGCGCGCGGCGCGGCCCAGGCTGGCCGCCTGGGCGAGCCGGGCAACGACGAATGGCGGCCGGTCAGTCCCTTTCCCTCCGGGTTGCCACCAAGCAAGGGCGCCCACTTTGTTGCGAAGCTCGCTGGGACATCCAGTCCCAGCTTTACTTCGCGCCGCGTTGGCGCCCTTTCTGGATGGCAACGCGCTGGCTTCCATTAGTGTGAAAAGGCCCTAGATCGAGCGGTTGCGCATCCAGTCCGCCGTATTGAAAAAGGCCTGGTGCAGACGCTCGCGCAGGGCGGCGGGCACGCCCTCTTCGCCCATGGCCTGCGCCATGCAGGCCAGCCAATCGTCGCGTTCCTTCACCCCGATGGGAAAAGGCAAATGCCGGGCGCGCAGCCTGGGATGACCAAAGCGTTCCTCATAGTGCCCGGGCCCACCCAACCAGCCGCAGAGAAACCAGAACAGCTTGTCGCGCGAGCCGTCCAGGGCGCTGGGATGTAGGGCCCTGAGGTCCGCATAGCGCGGCTCCAGGTCCATCAAGTCGTAGAAGCGATCCACCAAATGGCGCACGGCGCCCTCGCCCCCGAGCGCCTCAAAAGCGCTCTCACCCGCCGCATCACTCATCAGCTCAGCAGCCGGTTGGCCAAAGCCTTAAGGCCCTGGGCCGCATCGCTTCCCGGACTCTTTTCCAGCAGCAGTTCGCGGCGCAAGACGGCCTGGCGCACGGCCGGGTCGTTGCGCACCTCGCCCATCAGGTCCAGGTTAAAGCTATGCCCCCCTGGCGCCGTGCCAATGAAGCGTGCCAGCACGGCCTGCAACTGACCACACACCGCCTTGCCTTCGCCCGGACGGTTGGCCTGGTTCAGCACAAGGCCCAGGCGGCGGCGCTGCTGCTGCGTGGCCAGCACCTTGATGGTGGCGTAGGCATCGGTCAGAGAGGTGGGCTCAGGCGTGGCCACCACCAGGACCTCGGTTGCCAGAGAAACGGCATAGAGCACCACATCCGAGATACCCGCCCCGGTATCGATCAGCACCCAGTCGTAGCGCGGCTTGACCTGATCGACGATCTTCAAGAGCTTGTCACGCACTTCTGGCGTCAGGCGCGAGTACTCCACCATGCCGGAGCCCGCCAGCAACACCGAGAACCCGCCCGGCGCAGGCAGGATGGCTTGCTCCAAGGTGCATTTCTCGGTGAACACATCGTGCAAGGTCAGCTTGGGATGCAAATTGAGCACCACATCCAGGTTGGCCAGGCCCAGGTCGGCATCCAGCACCAACACGCGCTCACCGCGTGCGGCCAAGGCACAGGCCAGATTGGCCGTGACAAAGGTCTTGCCCACCCCGCCCTTGCCACTGGTGACGGCCAGCGTGCGTGCGCCCTCAGTCATAGCGACTCCTCGGGCAGGACGGCAAACAGCATGCTCTTCTCATCGGCACTCACGATCGATTCAATTTGCGGCTCCAGGCAAGCGCGGTTGCGCCCCTCAGCCTTGGCGCGGTAGAGCTGGCGATCAGCGCGTTCCATCCACAGCAAAGGGGAGGATCGCACCCACTGCGGCGCGTAAGCGCCCCCGAGACTCACCGTCACTTGCAAGGACAGCCCAGGCGCCACCGCCACCACTTGCTCGGCCACGGCCTCGCGGATGCGCTCGGCCACCGTCGGGCCAAAGCTGCTGGAGCAATTGGGCAGCACCACGGCAAATTCTTCACCACCAACCCGCGCCACCGTATCCATGGGGCGCACCGCCGAGGCCACGGCATCGGCCACCGCCCGAATCACCAGATCCCCTGCGGCATGCCCGTGGGTGTCGTTGACCTTCTTGAAGTGATCGATATCCAGCATCAGGAGCAACGCGGACTCCCCCGAGCGCGCGGCCCGGTCGATCTCGCGAGACAGCTGCATCTCGAAGTTGCGTCGATTGGACAGGCCAGTGAGCGGATCCCGATTCGACAAGTCCGCCAGGGCATCGATCAGGCCCTGCAGCCACTCCAAGCTGTAGGGCTCGGCGTCCGGCAACAAGGCTCCGGCTTGGTCCAGCAATTGCAGCGCACTGTCGAGCTGCAGCGATCGCAGGTCGGTGGACGGGCTGGAGGCAGATGGAGCCATCGAGGAGCGCAGGGCTGGTGATCGGGCCAGTCTAGCAGCGGGTTTTACCAACTCTCAGGCTTGGCCCCCCCGTGTCGATACTAGGGTGGGAATCTGCTCATGACTCCCACAATCAACGCATTGCAGCCCCGGTGAGCCTTCGCCACCGTCAACCCATGGCAACCCTTGACAGCCCGCGCACAGAAGGTCAGGACCACGAGTTCAGCTTCAGCAAAGCCGACTTTGATCGGGTGCGGCGAATGATTTACAGCCATGCCGGGATCAGCCTGCACGAGGGCAAACACGCCATGGTCTACAGCCGCCTCTCAAGGCGCCTGCGTGACACCGGCCGACGCAGCTTCTCCGAATACCTGGACTCGCTGGAACGAAGCAGCGGCGCCGCCGCCGAGGCCGAGTGGCAGGAGTTCGTGAACTGCCTGACCACCAATCTCACCAGTTTCTTCCGCGAAGAACATCACTTCCAGGCCCTGGCCGACGAGCTCAAGCACTTTGCAGGCAAGCCGCTGCGCATCTGGTGCTGCGCCGCCTCCACCGGCGAAGAGCCCTATTCCATTGCCATCACCTGCCACGAGGCTTTGGGCAGCCTCAACCAATTGCAACTGGTCTGCTCCGACATCGACACCAATGTGCTGGCCACGGCCCGCCGGGGTGTCTACAACGAAGACGCCCGGGGCCTGTCGCCGCAGCGATTGCGGAACTACTTCATGAAGGGAACCGGCGCGAATGCCGGTCGCATCCGCTTCAAGCCCGACCTGGCGCGCAACATCGACTTCCGCGTGGTCAACTTGATGCACCCCCAGTGGCAGCTGGGCGAACCCTTCCAAATGGTGTTTTGCCGCAACGTGATGATCTACTTTGATGGCCCCACCCAGCGCAAGGTGCTGGAGCGCATCCACAAGGTAATGCAGCCGCGCGGCCTGCTCTTTGTCGGTCACTCGGAGAACTTCACCGAGTCCAAGGACTTGTTCCGCCTGCGCGGCAAGACCATCTACGAACGCGTGTAGGTGCCCCATGAGCAGCCTGGCCAGTACCAGTCCTTCGAGCTCCAGTTCCCTCGTCAATGGGGGCGGTGCGGCAGCGGCTTGGGTCACGAAGCTGAAAGGCCAGCCGCGCAAGAACGGCGAGGCCTCATTCTTCTTCTACGACTCGCACTTTCGCAATGCCGCCGTCAAGGTGCTGCCGGGCGAGTATTTCGTCGAAGGCGAGGACTTGCTGATCATGACCACCCTAGGCTCGTGCATTGCCGCCTGTCTGTGGGACCGCACCGCCATGGTCGGCGGCATGAACCACTTCATGCTGCCCGAGGGCAACGGGGAGTCGGGGCGCTATGGCACCTACGCCATGGAACTTTTGATCAACGAGATGATGAAGCGCGGCGCCAGCAAGGGCCGCATGGAGGCCAAGGTGTTTGGCGGCGGCGCCGTCATCACTGGCATGAACAGCCTGAATGTGGGCGAGCGCAACACCAACTTCGTGCTGGACTTCCTCAAGACCGAGCGCATCCCCGTGGTCTCCAAAGACGTCATGGATGTCTATCCACGCAAGGTCTGCTTTCTGCCAAAGAGCGGCAAGGCCATGGTGAAGCGGCTGGCGGCGGCCAATGAAGCGCTGCTGCAGCAGGACCGCGGCGCGGTCACCAAGGTTCAACCTGTGGCCGCTGGCGGCGGCTCCATCGATCTTTTCTAACCGATTCAGAGCATGCCCAAGACTCGCGTGGTGGTGGTGGACGACTCGGCGCTGGTGCGCTCCATCCTTTCCGAGATCATCAACAAGCAGGCCGATATGGAGTGCGTGGGCGCGGCCGCCGACCCGCTGATTGCCCGGGAGATGATCCGCAATCTGAACCCCGATGTGATCACGCTGGATGTGGAGATGCCGAAGATGGACGGCATCGATTTCCTCTCGCGCCTGATGCGCCTGCGACCCATGCCGGTGGTGATGGTGTCCACCCTGACCGAGCGCGGCGCCGAGGTCACGCTCAAGGCGCTGGAGTTGGGCGCCGTGGACTTCGTGGCCAAGCCCAAGATCGGCGTGGCCGACGGCATCCGACAACTGGCGGCCGACATCACGGACAAGATTCGCATCGCGGCGCGCGCGCACATCAAGCGTGCCGCTGCCGCCCCGGCGCCGGGCGCCCCTGCGACGGCCCCCCCGCCGCCGCCCACCAACATCGGCCGGCTCTCCACCGAGAAGATCATCTTCATCGGCGCCTCCACCGGCGGCACCGAGGCCACCAAAGATGTGTTGGTGAACTTGCCGGCCGACTGTCCGGCGGTCTGCATCACCCAGCACATGCCCCCGGGATTTACGGCCAGCTATGCACAGCGCCTGGATGGCCTGTGCAAGATCCGCGTCAGCGAGGCGCGTGACGGCGAGCGCATCTTGCCCGGCCACTGCTACATCGCCCCTGGCGGCAAGCACTTCAGCGTGGAGCGCTCCGGCGCCAACTACATCGCCCGCGTGCAGGATGGCGAACCGGTGAACCGGCACAAGCCGTCGGTCGAGGTCCTGTTCAATTCAGCCGCCCGCGTGGTGGGCCAGAACGCCTTGGGCATCATGTTGACTGGCATGGGCGCCGACGGCGCCAAGGCCATGCGGACCATGAAAGACGCCGGCGCTTACAACCTGGTGCAGGATGAGGCCACCTGCGTGGTCTTTGGCATGCCGCGCGAGGCCATTGCGGCCGGCGCAGCCGACGAGGTGCTGCCCCTAGGCCAGATCGCTCCGCGCCTGATCGAGCGACTTCGCAGCACCGCCGGCTTCTCCATGAATCGGGTCTGATCCGGGTCTGAACCGGATCTGAACCGAGTCCAATCAGGCCAGGAACAGCTCCTGCAGGTCGCTCAAGAAATCAAAGCCGCGCGGGCTGGCCTGCAGGCGAGCGGGATCGTCGACTAGCAGCCCCCTGCTGACCCCTTGCTCCCGAGCTTGAGCAATGCTGGAGAGCGGCAGTCCCGTGCGCTCCAGGAACAGCTGGGTCTCCACACCGTCTTTCAGACGCAGCGCATTGAGCGCGAATTCGAACGGAAGTTCATTGCGCGCGACCTCGTGCTCGTTCGAGACCGCCGCGCCTTGGGCGGCCTGTTCCATATAGGTCTTGGGTTCCCGCCAGCGCACCTGGCGCAGCACACGGTGCGGAAAACTCAGCTTGCTGTGCGCTCCCGCGCCGATGCCCAGATAATCACCAAAGGCCCAGTAGTTCAGGTTGTGCACGCAGCGCTGCCCGTCCTGAGCGTAGGCCGAGACTTCGTAGCGCTCCAGGCCCTGCCCGGCCGTGCGCGCCGTGATCAGATCCAGCATCTCGCTGGCCAAGTCGGCATCAGGCAGGACGGGCGGGTTCAGGGCGAAGCGCGTATTGGGCTCGATCGTCAGGTGGTAGACCGACAGATGCGGCGGATTGAACGACAAGGCCTGGTCCAACTCGGCGGACAAGTCGCTCAGGGACTGGCCCGGAAGCGCATACATCAGGTCCAAGTTGAAGCGCTCAAAGCAGTCCGCCGCCTCGCGCAGAGCGGCCTTGGCTTGCTCAGCGCTATGGACCCGTCCCAGTGCCTGCAGCCGGCTGTCATCAAAGCTCTGTACACCCACCGAAAGGCGCGTGACCCCAGCCTCGCGATAGCCTCGAAACCGATCCTTCTCAAAGGTGCCTGGATTGGCCTCCAGCGTGATCTCCGCGCCGGGTTCCAGCGGCAGGCGCGCCCGCAAGTCCGACAGCAGCTGATCGATCTGCGCCGGGCTGAACAGGCTGGGGGTCCCGCCCCCAATAAAGACCGAGACGATGGGCCGGCCCCAGATCAGTGGCAGGGCTGCATCCAGGTCCGCTCGCAGCGCCGCCAGATAGGCCTCGGCCCGTGTCAGCTCCACCCCTTGGGCCGCCTCGTGCGAGTTGAAATCGCAGTACGGGCATTTGCGCAGGCACCAGGGCAGATGGACGTAGATTGACAGCGGCGGCAACGCTGCCAACTGCAGGGTGCCCGGGCGCATCAAGGCGTTCAAGCGCGCCGGGTCGGCAGGATGCAGGCTCAAGCCCAGCCCCACACGTCGCGCAATTGCTGACGCAGCAACACCATCGCGCGGGCGCGGTGGCTGTGCTGATTCTTGATCTCGGCGCTCAGACTGGCCACGGACTGGCCAAAGTCCACCGCTGCGACGATGGGGTCGTACCCAAAACCGCCCTCACCCTGCACCCCCTCCAGCACCACCAGCGGCCAGCGGCCCAGTGCGATCAAAGGCTGTGGATCTTGTGCATGCCGCAGGGCCACCAGGGCACACACAAAGTGACCCCGCCGGTCGGTGCGGCCTTGCATGCGCTGCAGCAACAAGGCGTTGTTGGCCGCATCGCTGCGTTCGCCCCCCACCTCCAACTGCGCAAAGCGGGCCGAAGTCACACCGGGCAGGCCACCCAGCGCGTCCACGCACAGTCCGGAGTCATCCGCGAGCGCGGGCAAACCGGTGAGCTGCGCCGCATGCCGCGCCTTGGCCAGGGCGTTCTCGATGAAGGTGCCGAAGGGCTCTTCCGCCTCTGAGACACCCAGTTCGCCTTGGGTGCGCACTTGCACGCCGGGCAATAAGGCCTGCAACTCCTTGAGCTTCTTGGCGTTGTTGGACGCCAGGACCAGCTCATTCATGGGCCAGTGCCTCTTGCTGCGCCTGCACCAATTGCTGAATGCCAGCCTGGGCCAAATCAAGCAGTCGCTCCATCTCCTCCCGGCTGAACGGCGCGCCTTCGGCCGTGCCTTGGACTTCGATCAAGCCGCCCTTGCCCGTCATCACCACATTCATGTCGGTATCGCAGGCGGAGTCTTCAACATAGGCCAGGTCCAACATCGGCACACCCTCCACGATGCCCACCGAAATGGCGGCCACGGCGTCCTTCAACGGCCATTCCTTGAGCAGACCCTGGCGCTGCAGATGGCGGCAGGCATCGACCGCTGCGACATAAGCGCCGGTAATGGCGGCGGTGCGCGTGCCGCCGTCGGCCTGCAGCACGTCGCAGTCGATCTGGATGGTGCGTTCCCCCAACTTGTCCAACTCGAACACGGCGCGCAAGGAGCGCCCGATCAAGCGCTGGATCTCCTGCGTCCGGCCACTTTGCTTGCCTTTGGCCGCCTCGCGGTCCGAGCGCGTGTGGGTCGCTCGCGGCAGCATGCCGTACTCCGCCGTCACCCAACCCTGACCGGAGCCACGCTTGAAGGGCGGCACCTTTTCTTCCACCGAGGCGGTGCAGAGCACCTGGGTGTCACCAAAGCAGACCAACACCGCTCCTTCGGCATGCTTGGTGAAGTGGCGCTGCAAACGCAGCGGACGCAATGCATCGGCACGGCGCCCATCGGCGCGCGCCATTGGCTGTTCGGCCATATCAACCTCTTTGTTGTGCGCGACGAATGGTCGCGTTGATTTCATCGACCTGGCGGTCGATCTCGGCATCGTCCAGTTCGACCTTGCGGTCCCACTGTTCGAGCATGGCAGCCTGGATGGTGGTGGCGAAGGCCGACTCCCCCAGGCTACGGGTGGAGAGCCGCTCGGTCTCGGCCACTTCTTCGGGGTCCTCGCCTTCCCACTCAAAGGCCAACACCGTCACGTTGTCGGACTTGGTGCCGCCCTTGCGCAATGCCATCTCGACCAGATCGGGCACCGCGTCATGCAAATCTCGCTCACTCACCTGCTCAACGATGGCGTGATCGCTGACCTGTCCCCAAAGTCCGTCCGAACACAAAAGCAGCCGGTCGCCTACGCTCAGTTGCAGAGGCCCCTGGATGTCCACCATCGGCCGCCCCGGGCTTCCCAGACAAGTGAAAAGCACATTGCGGTTGACCTTGTCGGCATTGCTGCGACCCAGCGCCTCCTGCAGTTCGCTATAGGAATGATCGCGGGTGCGTGCCACCAATTCGCCACGGCGCATCCAGTACAGGCGTGAATCCCCGCAATGAGCCCAAAAAGCCTGGCCGCCTTGAGCAATGCAGGCCACCACCGTGGTACGCGGCGTGTCCTCAAGCCCACGCTCTTTGGCGTAGGCCAAAAGTTGCTGATGGGCCGCCATGACCGCTTCGCGCAAAAAGACCATCGGATCCGCAATGCGAGGCCGGGCCTGCGCCTGAAACATCGAGGCCAAGGTCTGCAGCGCAATTTGGGCCGCCATCTCCCCTTCAGGGTGTCCGCCCATTCCATCGGCCAATGCAAACAAGGCGGAGTCCCGGGTGTAGGCATAGCCCATCCGGTCCTCGTTCTTTTCGCGGCCCCCGCGTCGGCTGACTTGAAAGACGCCGAACTTCACGCCTTGGCCCCAGTCTTCAGATTTTCCAGCTGCATCTTCAAGCGCTCACTGAAGCTGAGTTTGGTGTAGCGACGTTCGGTCTCGCGAGCCAATTCTTTTTGCAGCGCAAACACCGACTGCGGGCGTGCCAAGGGGTCCAGGGCCATGCACCATTCGGTCACCTCGATGAGGTTGTCCGAATAGACGTTTCGCAGGCGAGACAGACTCAAGCCCAGCCTGTCCTTCTCCTGGCGCTGCGGCGCATCATTGGGCGGGTAACCCTGCATACATGCGTAGATGCAAGCGCCAATGGCGTAGATGTCGGTCCAAGGGCCCAGCGAGCCATCGCGGCGGTACATCTCCGGAGCCGCAAAACCCGGCGTGTACATCGGCCGGATGAAGTTGCCTTCCTTGCTCAGCACCTCGCGCGCAGCGCCAAAGTCCAGCAGCACCGCCCGGTTGTCATTGGTGATGAAAATATTGGCTGGCTTGATGTCCAAGTGCAGCATCTTGTGCTGATGCACGATGCGCAGGCCTTTGAGAATCTCGTCAAACAAGGAGCGAATCGTCGACTCGCGAAATACCTTGTCGCGCTTCAAATCTCGCGCCGTGACAATGAAATCTTGCAAGGTGTCTCCCTGCAAGTAATTCATCACCATGTAGACGGTTTCGTTTTCCCGCAGGAAATTCAGCACCGAAACCACCGAGGCATGGGAAATTTGCGCCAGCGACCGCCCTTCCTCGAAGAAGCTGCGCAGACCGAGACGGTACAAGGGCAGCTTGTCGGGCTTGATGCGCGGCACCAACTCCCCCGGCGAGCGCTCGGCCAGCGAGGAGGGCAAATATTCCTTGATGGCCACCAGATGGTGTTCGGGGTCTTCCGCCAGATACACCACGCCAAAACCGCCTGCGGCCAGTTTCTTGATGATCTGGTAGCCCCCCACCACGGTACCTGCAGGGAGCGGAGCCGGTTTCGGCTTTGACATAATCGGTGATCGCCTCTTAGCCTGTTCGCCAGCCAGATTCATGCCAGTCTACAGCATGACCGGGTATGCCAGCGCCCTGCGCCGGCCCCTACAAAACCCTGATTCCCCGCCCCTGCCGCAGCTCGGCGTCGAGCTCCGCTCGGTCAACGGCCGCTTTCTGGATCTCACACTCAAACTCGGCGAAGAATTCCGACATCTGGAGCCGCAATTGCGCGAGCGCGTGGCGCAAGCCATCCGTCGCGGCAAGCTGGAGCTGCGCCTCGGTAGCGCCCGCGAAGAAGAGGAAGCCTTCCCCTGCCCACAAGACTCCGTTCTGGAGCGCCTGCAAAGCCTGCAGTCCCGGCTGATTGAGCACTTTCCGCAGGCCCGCCCGCTGAGCGTGCAGGAGGTGCTGCACTGGAGTCGCCAAGGTGGCGCCAGCCCAAGCTGGGACGAGGCCTGGGTGCTTAAGTTGGTGGAGGACGCTTTGGACGGCCTGCGCGAAGCCCGGGCCCGCGAAGGTGCTCGCTTGGTTGCCATCCTGCTGGAAAAAATTGAAGCGCTGAAGCAACTGGCCGACCGTGCCGAGCCCCTGGTGCCCGCTGTGGTGGCCCGGCATCAGCAACGCTTTTTGGACCGTTGGCAGGAGGCCCTGGGCCAAGCCGGCGCGCTGGCACACGCCGAGCTGTCAGAAGCTGCACGGGATCGCGCCCTGTCCGAAGCCGCCGCTCAGGCCATTCGCATAGACGTGGCAGAGGAGTTGGCCCGCCTGCGTGCCCATCTGGACGAAATCACGGCACAGCTGAACAAGGGTGGCGAGTTGGGCAAGCGATTGGACTTCCTCATCCAAGAGCTTCATCGCGAAGCCAACACCTTGGGCTCCAAATCCACGGCGCTGGAACTGAGCAACATCTCGGTGGAGATGAAGGTCCTGATTGAACAAATGCGCGAACAGGTTCAAAACATCGAATGAACACCTCGATCACCCACGATAGCCCCGGCAACCTCTTTGTGGTGGCCGCCCCCAGCGGTGCGGGCAAGAGCAGCTTGGTCAAGGCCTTGTTGGAACTGGATGCCAAGCTGGCCGTCTCGGTCTCGCACACCACGCGCGCGCCGCGCGGGCAAGAGCAAGACGGCCGGGAGTACTGGTTTGTCAGCGAAGCCGACTTCCGCGCCAAGATCGCGCACGACGATTTTCTGGAGTGGGCCCAGGTGCACGGCAATCTGTACGGCACTTCCAAAGCCGCCATTGAGGCCCGCCTCGCCCACGGCGAGGATGTGGTGCTGGAGATCGACTACCAGGGCGCCCTGCAGGTCAAAAAGCTGTTTCCCGCCGCCACACTGATCTTCATCTTGCCGCCCAGCTGGGATGAGTTGCGCCTGCGCTTGCAGCGCCGCGGCGACACCCAGGCCGATGTGATCGAGACCCGCATGGCCAACGCGCGCACCGAAGTGGCGCAAGCCAGGCACTTCGATTTTGTGGTGGTGAATGCACTCTTTGAGACCGCTCTCTTCGATCTGAAGGCGATCGTGCACGCGCAACGTCTAAAATACGCGGCTCAGTTGCGCCATCGCTCCGCGGTGTTTCAAGCGCTGAACCTGTGTTGACCCCTGCCGAAAAGCGAGAACCATGGCCCGCATCACCGTCGAAGACTGCCTGGAAAAGATTCCCAACCGCTTTCAGCTGGTGCTGGCTGCAACCTATCGCGCTCGCATGCTGAGCCAAGGCCACACCCCTAAGATCGAAAGCAAGAACAAGCCCAGCGTGACCGCCCTGCGCGAAATCGCCGCCGGTGAGGTGGGCTTGGAGATGCTGCGCCGCGTGCCGGTCTAAGGCAGCAACGCCCATCGCATCAAGGCGCCTGCGGGCGCTTTTTTCATGGTCGATACAAGCCCTTGGGGGCCGGGGCTTCGAGTAAATTCGGGGCATGCTCCGCACCCTTGCCGCTGTCCGCTGGCCCCGTTCCGCCCGCCCCTCGACCGATACGCCGCAAGCGCATGCGGCGTCCTTCGACGCGCTGATCCCGCACCTGCACTACCTCAGCAAGGCGGATCTCAAGCGGGTACGCGATGCCTTCCGGTTTGCGGACAACGCCCATTTGGGCCAGATGCGCGCCAGCGGCGAACCCTATATCACCCACCCACTGGCGGTGACCGCCATTTGCGCTGAGTGGCGCCTCGACGCACAGGCCCTGATGGCCGCCCTGATGCACGACGCCATGGAAGATTGCGGCGTCACCAAGGCAGAGCTGATCGAACGCTTCGAGGCACCGACGGCCGAGTTGGTGGACGGACTGACCAAGCTGGACAAGCTGCAGTTCTCCACCAAAGAGGAATCGCAGGCCGAGTCCTTTCGCAAGATGCTGTTGGCGATGGCTCGCGATGTGCGCGTCATCCTGATCAAGCTGGCCGATCGCCTGCACAACATGCGCACCATGGAATCCATGGCGGCGCCCAAGCAGCGTCGCATTGCCCGCGAAACGCTCGAAATTTATGCCCCGATCGCGCACCGCCTGGGCCTGAACCAGACCTACCGCGAACTGCAAGATCTGAGCTTTCGCTATGAGCACCCCTGGCGCCACGCCCTGCTGGACAAGGCGGTCACCAAGGCCCGCGGGCACCGGCGTGACCTCGTCAAGCGCATCGAGCAGGACGTCAAGCAGGCCTTCGCCCAGGCCAGCCTGGGCGTTGAGGTGCACGGTCGAGAAAAGACGCTGTATTCGATCTACCGCAAGATGCGCGACAAGCACCTGAGCTTTGCCCAGGTCAGCGACATCTTCGGCTTCCGCATCGTGGTGGACTCGCTGCCCCAGTGCTACCTGGCTCTCGGGGTCTTGCACCAGCTCTACAAGCCCCAGCCGGGACGGTTCAAGGACTACATCGCCATTCCCAAGCCGAACGGCTACCAGTCATTGCACACCACCCTGGTGTCCCCCCTGGGAACCGCGGTCGAATTCCAGATCCGCACGGAAAGCCAGCATCAGGTGGCGGAGCAAGGCGTGGCGGCCCACTGGTTGTACAAGTCACGGGGCAAGACCGATGCCCAACAACTGGGTTCGCGGCTGCTGCAGTCGCTGCTGGATATTCAAAACGAAACCCGAGATGCCCGGGAGTTTCTGGAGCATGTCCGCATCGATCTGTTCCCGGACTCGGTCTATGTCTTCACACCCCGCTCGCGCATCCTCGCCTTGCCCAAGGGCGCCACGCCGGTGGACTTCGCCTACGCCATCCACTCCGACATTGGCGACCGCTGTGTCGCAGCCCAGGTGAATGGAGAGATGGTGCCTTTGCGGACCGAACTGCGCAGCGGCGATGTGGTGGAGATCGTGACCGCGCCCAGTGCAAGGCCAAATCCGGCCTGGCTCGGCTTTGTGCGCACAGGACGCGCACGCAGCAAGATCCGTCACCATCTGAAAACCTTGGCGCACGACGAGTCTCGAGAGCTTGGCCTGAAGCTGCTGGCGCAGGCCCTGCGGGCCGAAGGCCAGACCCTGCCGCCCCTGGAAGGTGAGGCAGCGGCGCTGTGGCAAGCCTTGGCCCGCTGGGCCGGACACCGCAACGCCGATGAGTTGCTGATTGAAATTGGCGTCGGCCGCAAGATCGCCAGCATGATGGCCAAGCAACTCTCGCGCATGTTGGTCGAAGCCGGCCAGCGCCCCGATGCGGTGCTGCTATCCATGGGCCGCTTTGGCGCCGAGGACACACCACAACAAGGGCTGGTGCTGCTGGATGGCAGCGAAGGCGCCTCGGTGCGCTACGCCGGCTGCTGCCACCCCATTCCGGGCGATGACATCCGCGGCTATCTGGGTCGCGGCGAGGGCCTCTTGGTCCACACCGTCGAGTGCCAGACGGGCCGTCGCCTATTCCAGCGCGATAGCGAGCACTGGATTGCCGTTGCCTGGGCCGAGGAACTAAGCCAGAGCTTCGAGGCCGAAGTCGGCGTGTTGATGAACAACGTTAAAGGTGCGCTAGCTCAGGTGGCGGCCGGCGTCAGCCAGGCGGAAGCCGACATCACGCATGTCGAGATGAACAAGGACTCTGATGTGGCACGCGAAACGGCTGAAATGCGCATGCTGGTGGCGGTGCGCGATCGCCACCACCTGGCCGATGTCCTGCGCCTGCTCAAACGCGTCAACCCAGTGATGCGGGTCTGGCGCGTACGCCCTTAAGACTTGCCTGTCCCCGGCGCGGGATAGCTAACGGCCAGCACCTCGATCGTCTCGACCCCACCCGGGGTCAGTAGTTGCAGCTCATCACCCACCCTTGCCTTCAGCAGCACCCGTGCGATGGGGGCCACCCAACTCACCTCACCGCGCAGGCTGTCCGCCTCGTCGATGCCTTTGATGGTGATGCGGCGCTCTTGGCCATCCGCCGTGCAGTAGCTGACGGTGGCACCAAAGAAGATCTGATCGGCACCGTAATGGATGCTGGGGTCGGCGACCTCGGCGATATCGAGTCTTTTGGTCAGGAAACGCAAACGCCGATCGATCTCGCGCAGCCGCTTCTTGCCATAGAGATAGTCACCGTTCTCAGAGCGGTCGCCGTTTTTAGCCGCCCAGGAGACCACCTCAACGATCTTCGGCCGCTCTACATCCAGCAGTTCCATGAACTCCGCTCTGAGCTTGGCATAGCCCTCAGGGGTGAGGTAGTTGCGCGTGCCAGCCGGCAGCGCTGGCAGTGCCAGTTCGTCCTCGTCGTCGCCATCCTGCTCTTTGGTGAAAGCCTTGCTCATGGCGGCATTGTCTTCAGTCGCGGAACGAGAGGGAGAGGGGAAGAAATGAAAAAGGGCCTGCGATTTCTCGCAGGCCCTTCAGATGTTGGCGCGGCTGGCAGGATTCGAACCCACGACCCCTTGGTTCGTAGCCAAGTACTCTATCCAACTGAGCTACAGCCGCTCAAGCAAAAGAGCTTGCGCCCTGTGTTGCCTGTCAATACTTCGTTTCTTCTTCTACTTCAATTTCTGGCGCGGCTGGCAGGATTCGAACCCACGACCCCTTGGTTCGTAGCCAAGTACTCTATCCAACTGAGCTACAGCCGCCGAAAGACAAAGAGTATAGAACGAAAATTCAGGTGTTGTCTAGTTAATTCAATCGCGCGGCTTGTTCAAGGCACTCAAGCCGCTGTTCGCTGTCCTCACCCAAAGCGGCCAATTCGGCCAGGCGCACCCAGGCCTGACGCCGCTGAGCCGTGGGCAACTGATCGTCTGCTGCGGCACTGCGCAACACCTGATTGGCCTTGCCCCAGAGCTGCATCTCTGCCAACGCCAAGCCCAGCACCCACGCCAGCGTGGGCTCGCGTCCAAACTGCGTTCGAGCCGCTTCCAGTCGCGGCAGCCAGTCCGGGCCAATGCCCGCCATGGCCGCCCCCAGCGCACGCCCAAGCTCTGCGCGCTCCTCGCCGGAAAAGTCCTTCATTTGCTCCCACAGCGGACGAATCCAGGCGCGCGCCTCCTGGGCGGCACCCCACAGCGCCATCTGCTGTGCAGCCCGCGCCACGACATAGGCATCGCGCCGATCCGCCGCTTCCAGCTGCTGCCATGCGGCGCGCAACTGATCTGGGTCACGGGCTTCGCCCAGCAGGTCAATGGCCAATGAGCGCAGCAGACTCTGCGCCACACCCGGTGCGAAGCCCTGGTGCTTGGCCAACAGGCGCGCGGTGCGCATGGCCTCCAACGGCCTCTTGGCCATGCGAGCGGCCTGCAGGCGCAGGCGCAGGGCCTGTGTGCGCCGCGCGGCTCCGGGTGGCAGGGCGGCGAGATGCTGCAACGCAGCCTCCGCATCCCGATCCTCCAAAGCCCAGGCCACCGCCATCAATCGTGCCGCCTCTTCATGGGCACGAGCCTCGGAATGCGTGCGGCAAAGTTCCAGCGCCAACTCCCACTGCGCCTGCCGCCGCGTTCGGTCCTGCAGTCGATGAGCGGACTCGGCCGCCAGCAAGTGAGCCAGGGCTAGCGCCCCGCCATCACTGCGCAACTCTGGCGTCTTGGCGTTCAGTGCCAGCAGTTTGAGCACAGTCTTCTGAGCCCGCCCATAGCGCGCACTCCAGAGGCTGACCAGGGCTTCACGCAAGAACTGCTGGGCCCCGCGATCACGCTGGCTCAGGCGCCAGGCGCGGGCACGTTCCGGCATGGCAAGCAAAGCCCCCAAGCTCTGCAACAACACAAACACCAAGCCCGCCCCACCCAACACCAGGAGCAGGAAGAGATTGAGCGACAAGTCAACGCGCCACCCGGCCCAGAACACGCTCACCAAGCCGTCGTTGCGACCCAGGGTCAGCGCCGCCACCACCGCAACCGCAAACAGCAGCACCAGCCAAACGATGCCGCGCATCAACGCACCCCCGCCACGGCGGCCAGTGCAGCCAGGCTGTCTTCGGGGCGCGGCAACTGCAAGGGCTTGGCCTGTGCGGCGACTTGACGCAACAACTCCACAGCCAGCTCGGTGCGGCGCTGGCGCCCATCGGCGTAGCGTTCCAGCGTGACCAACGCGGCGCGCAAATCGGCCTGGGCCGCATCAAACTGGCGCGACATCAGGGCCAGCCGCGCGTTCAGCAGACGCAGCTTGAGGTTTTCACGCAGAAAGAAGTTCTGCTCAGGCAGTAGCAAAGCCGCTTCGGGCTTGTCGATTCGGGTCACGCGCAACAAGCCCTTGGCTTCGGCCCAGGCCTCCTGAGCCCGAACGCCGAGCCATTGACGCCAGTGCTCAAACCCGCTGGCCGAGGCCGCAGGGGCACTGGACTTCGGCGCCGCCTCAACCCGCTGCGGACTGCGATGGGGTTCGGACAGCAGCGGAATTTCATCCACCAGCCGCGTCACTTCATCCAGACGGAGCGCCAAGGTGGCGTTGTCCACTGCGCCCACCGCGCGCACCCGGTCCAGATCCCGCAACATGGCGCGCCGCACACCCTCCAGACGCGGCTGCTTGTGTCGCTGCAGCCGCTCATCGCCCTGGCGCAAAGCCACCACCAAGGGCTCCGCACTTCCGAACAACTGGGCCTGCTGACTGGCCAGACGCAGGCTGGCTTCCAAATCGCCAACGATGTTCTCATCACGCGAACGACTCAGGGAAGCAATGAGCTCCTCAAGTTGCCCCCGCTGCACCGTCACCTCGGCCAGGCGTGCCTCAGCTAGCGCCAGTTTGGCGGCCAGGTCGCGCACTTGCTCCTGCGTCTGCTGAGCGGATTGCTTGGCATCTTGCGCCAGCGACTGGCTGTTGGCCTGGCGCCGCACCAGTTCTTGTTCCAGTTCCTGCACGCGCGACAGCGCCTGCCAGCCCAAACCCACGCCGGCCAGGCCCAGCGCCGCCACGGCAGCCGCGCCCAACGCCAGGGGCGTGCTCAGGCGCGCAACTCGGGGCGCGGAGGGGGGGGCTGAACCAGCGGCTTCAAGGGGATGCGACGCTGCGGCCGCGGAGGATTGCAAGAGAGGGTCATCGGCCATGGCCGAGATTCTAGGCAGCCGCCATCCGCGCCCAGGCTTGCGCCACCGCCTCGGGCTCGCTGCGCACCAACTCCACTCGCAGGCCGGCTCGGCGTGCGTGCTCGGCAATACGCGGATGCGTGGCCAGGGCCTGGGCCCCTGAGCGGATCCAGCCACACGCCAGCGCCACATCCAGGCCCTGGCTGCTGGTGAGCAGCCACAGCGGTGCTACGCCCAGCGTCGCGAGTTGCTCTTCAGAGTGAGAGGGCGGCACGCGCAGATACAAATTGAAGGCCTGCAGCTTGGCCCCTTCTTGAAGCAAACGTTCCGCCAGCCAATCCCGGCCCCCCTCGCCTTTGAAGATCAGGACCGTGCGTCCCACCCAGGGGCCAAGCTCTTGGATCAGAGGCCACAGGGCCTCGGAATCAAATTGAGCACTATCTGGCGGCGGACACAGCACCTGCGGCACCCCCCGCTGGCTTAGAGCCAGCGCTGTGCCGGGTCCGACGCAGGCAGCCACGGTTTGCGCCGGCCACTGAGCCCAATCCGAGCCGTCCAGCGCCGCGACCGCACTGGGGCTGACAAAAATGGCCAAGGCCGCCTCCGTCAAGGCCGCCCAGGCCGGGCCGACGGCTTCAGGCAAGGGCTGAATTTCCAACAGCGGCAGGCTGGCGCAAACCACCCCCTGTGCCTCCAGCGCTGCGCGCCAGCGGGCCTGCTGGCCGGCCGGCATGGTCAACACCAGGACCGGGCGCTGCAGACCCGCGGCGCCGCTCACTCGGCAGGCCTGGAGCCTAGATCGCGCAGCCGCTGTGCCGCCGCCGCCCCCAGGGCCTCGGCCGCCTCAGGCGACTGCACCGCACCCTGCAAGCGCGCCCGCAGTAGCGGGTGCGCCAACGCCTCATCGCCCAATGCCGTGTCCAGAACCAGCTGATCGCCCTGCCACACGGCATGCGCAGCCAACGGCATGGAGCAGCTGCCCCCCAGTTGCCGCGACACTTCGCGTTCAGCCAGACAGGCCAGCAAAGTGGGGCGATGGTTGAATCCAGCCAGGCGCTCCACCAACTCGGCGCGATCAGAGCGCACCTCGATGCCCAGAGCCCCTTGGCCGGCGCACGGAATCAAGGTCTGCAGCTCAAAGCGACTGCGAATGCGTTCGCTCAGCCCCAGGCGCATCAAGCCGGCAGCGGCCAGCACGATGGCCTCGAACCCGCCCTCGTCGAGCTTGCGCAGCCGAGTGTCCAAATTGCCGCGCAGGGGCAGGATTTCCAGATCGGGCCGCAAGGCCTTGAGCTGCACCGTGCGACGCAGGCTGGAAGTGCCCACTCGCGCGCCCAGCGGCAGAGCGTCGAGACTCTCGTACTGCGGACTGACCCAAGCGTCACGCGGGTCCTCGCGTTCCATCACACAGGCCAGGGTGAAGCCCTCGGGTAGGGCCATCGGCACGTCCTTGAGGGAATGCACGGCCAGATCGGCTTCGCCGCGCTCCAGCGCCCATTCCAACTCCTTGACGAACAGTCCCTTGCCGCCCACCTTGGACAGACTGCGATCCAAGATCTCATCGCCCCGGGTGCTCAGGGGCACCAGCTCCACGGCCACCCCCCACTCGCGCTCGATCAGCGCTTTGACATGCTCGGCCTGCCACAGGGCCAGGCGGCTTTTGCGCGTGGCAATTCTCAAAATCTCGCTCATGGCGGCATGCTAGCCGTCAGCCGGGCTGGCTTGCGTCCTGACGAAGGATTGCCTGCTCCAAATCAAGACCGTTTGGCCGAGTAACTGAATTACATTGAATCAACAACGCGAGTTACACACCATGCCCCGCCCTGCCCGCCCCTCGAACGCCCCGGACAAAGACCAGCCCTTGCGCGACGACATCCGCCTGCTGGGCCGCTTGTTGGGCGAAGTGATTCGTGATCTGGAGGGCCGCGAGGCCTTTGAGCTGGTGGAGCGCATTCGCCAGCTGTCGGTGGCTTGGCGGCGCGGGCAGGACGCCACGGCAGCGCGGCAATTCGATCGCCTGCTCAAGGGACTGTCGGCCGACCAGGCGGTAATGGTCATCCGCGCCTTCAGCTACTTCAGTCACTTGGCCAATATCGCCGAGGACCGCCACCATGTGCGCCGACGCGAGCACCATGAGCGCGAAGGGCATCTGCAGGCCGGCTCGCTGGCTTACAGCCTGGAGACCCTGCATGCCGCCGGGGTGCGGCCCAGCGAGATTGGCGCGCTGCTGGCGCGCGCGCACATCGCCCCCGTGCTGACGGCGCATCCAACCGAGGTGCAGCGCAAGTCCATCCTGGACGCCGAACGCAGCGTCGCCCAACTGATCCAGCAACGCGACAGCCTGCACAGCGAACGCGAGCGAGCCCGGAACGAAGATCAATTGCGCGCTCGCATCACCCAGCTGTGGCAGACCCGCATGCTGCGCTACTCCAAGTTGACGGTGGGTGACGAGATCGAGAACGCACTGTCCTATTACCCGGCCACCTTCCTGTCCGAGATTCCGCGCCTCTACGCCGAGTTGGAGGCTGCGCTACCGGGCCAGCCGCTGCCGCCTTTCCTGCGCATGGGTCACTGGATCGGTGGCGACCGCGACGGCAACCCCAATGTCGGCGCGGCCACTCTGCGCCACGCCCTCAGCCGGCAAAGCGAGGTCGCCCTGAGGCACTACCTGACCGAGCTGCATGAGCTGGGTGCCGAGCTCTCCATCTCGGCCCGCTTGGCCCAGGTCACCCCCGCCATGCAGGCCTTGGCGGAGCGCAGCCCGGATCGCAATGAGCACCGCCTGGATGAGCCCTATCGGCGCGCCCTCACCGGCATGTACGCCCGCCTGGCCGCGACCCTGCAGGCGCTGACCGGCACCGAAGCCCTGCGCCACGCCGTGGCGCCGCAAAGCCCCTACCTCAGCCCGGCCGATTTGCTGGAAGACTTGCGCGTCATCGAGGCTTCGCTGCGGCACCACCACGCCCAGGCCCTGATTGCCCCACGCCTGCAGCCGCTGATGCGCGCCCTCCATGTGTTCGGCTTTCATCTTGCGACCCTCGATCTGCGCCAGTCCAGCGACCAGCACGAGGCCGTGGTGGCCGAGCTGCTGGCAGCGGCGCGCATCGAAAGCGACTACAGCGCCCTCAGTGAGACGGCCAAGCGCGCCCTGTTGCTGCGCCTGCTGGGCGAGGCCCGCCCCTTGCGTGTGCTGGGCCATGCCTACAGCGAACGCAGCCTGGGCGAGTTGGCCGTCTTCGAGGCCGCACACGAGGCCCTGCAGCGCTACGGCCGCGATGCCATCCGCCACGCCATCATTTCGCACACCGAGTCGGTGAGCGATCTGCTGGAAGTGCTCCTGCTGTGCAAGGAGGTGGGCCTGCTGCGCGGCAGCCTGGGAAGGGATGCGGTCTGCGCCCTCATCGTCTCGCCCTTGTTCGAGACCATTGCCGACCTTCGCGAGGCGCCCGCCATCATGGAGGCCTTCTACGCCCTGCCCGGCATCCCGGAGATGGTGATGGCCAGCGGGGGCGAGCAGGACGTGATGCTGGGCTACTCAGACTCCAACAAGGACGGCGGCGTCTTCACCAGCAACTGGTCACTCTATCGGGCCGAGATCGCGCTGGTTGAGCTCTTTGAGCGACTGCGCCAGCGCCATGGCGGGCCGGTGCTGCGCCTCTTTCACGGTCGGGGTGGCACGGTCGGTCGCGGCGGCGGCCCCAGCTACCAGGCCATCCTGGCCCAGCCCCCGGGCACCGTGAATGGCCAGATCCGGCTCACCGAGCAGGGCGAGGTCATCGCGTCCAAATACGCCAACGCCGAGATTGGTCGACGCAATCTGGAGACCCTGGTGGCCGCCACGCTGGAGGCCAGTCTTCTGCACCCGACCCAGAGCGCGCCCAAGAGCTTTCTGGAAGCGGCCGAGGACTTAAGTGACGCCAGCTTCGCCGCCTATCGTCAGCTGGTGTACGAGAACCCGTGCTTTGCCGACTACTTTTTTGCCGCCACCCCGATCCGCGAGATCGCCGAGCTCAATATCGGCTCCCGCCCTGCCAAACGGCCTGGCAGCGGCGGCGGTCCCAAGGCCATCGAGGGCCTGCGCGCCATCCCCTGGGGCTTCAGCTGGGGCCAGTCGCGCGTGGCGCTGCCGGGCTGGTGCGGCTTCGGCTCGGGCGTGATGAGCTATCTGGGCGCCGCTGACTCGCCCGGCCATGCCAAGCGCCTGGCCCTGCTGCGGCGCATGCACAAGCAGTGGCCCTTCTTCCGCACCCTGCTCTCCAATTTGGACATGGTGCTGGCCAAGAGCGACCTCGATCTGGCCGCACGCTATGTCGAACTGGTCGAGAACAAGAAGCTGGGCCGGCGTGTCTTTGCCGCCATCCGGGCCGAATTTGCGCACACCGAGGAGGCGCTGCGCCTCATCACTGGCGAGGCCCAGCGCCTGGCCGGCAACCCGGCCCTGGCGCGCTCCATCGCCCATCGCTTCCCCTACATCGACCCGCTCAACCACTTGCAGGTCGAGTTGATGCGGCGCTATCGCGCCCTTTCGACCGAGCGCAATGTGGACCCGGAAGTGATGGAGCGCGTGCAGCGCGGCATCCACCTCTCCATCAACGGCATCGCGGCGGGACTTCGCAACACAGGTTAGGGAAGCGCTGAATAAGTTCCTGCGGGGCGCGTTTGCGCGAGAACCGGCCGGATCGTAGGCGGCGCGCAAAGGTCGGGCTGGTGGCCCGACAACCGAGCGCGCCAACGACCGAGCCGGCCGGTTATCGCGCAAACCCTTGCGGGCCATCGACTTTTCGGGCGCTGGCCGGCGTTGCAAGCCTTGCTCAGGCCGCCAGCCTGAGCAAGGCTTACGCCTTGGCCAAGCATCCCGAAAAGTCGCGGCGCGCCCGCAGGGACTTGTTCAGCGCTTCCTTAGGGCGTAAAGAAGCCCAGATCGCGCTGGCTGAAGTTCGCGATATTGGGCACCACCGAGGCCAACTCGCTGTCGGCCACGCCCATCCAGCGTGCCAAGGTCGCGGCCAGTTGATCCACGCTGGTGCTGGGCAGCAATCGGCCCTGGCCCACATCGTCGGGGCCGTTGTTGGCCAGCACTGGCATCTGCCCCCAGAAGCGTTGGCCTTGCACCGCCCCACCCATCACCAGATGGTGGCTGCCCCAGCCATGGTCGCTGCCATCGCCGTTGCTGGTGAGGGTGCGACCGAAGTCGCTGGCGGTGAAGGTGGTGACGCGATCGGCCACCCCCAGCTCCGTCAGCGCCGCCTGGAAGGAGGCCAGTCCGTTGCCCACTTGGGCCAACAGGCCCGGGTGCTGGGCCAGCAGGAAGTCGTGGTTGTCAAAGCCCCCCAGTGACACGAAAAACACCTGACGCTGCGCGCCCAGGCTGCTACGCCCGGCAATCAGGCGCGCCACGATCTGCAACTGGTTGGCCAGGCTGCTGGTGCTGTCAAACACCGTGCTGAAGGGCGCGCTGGTGCCCAGAGCCGCCTTCACGGCCGACTCCGCCGTGATGGAACGGTTGGTGACGCGGCTCAGCTCCGCCTCCATCCAGTGGGTGCGCGGGGCGGTGATCAAACCCCGCAAGGCCTGGGCGCAGGCGCTGGAGCCGTAGAGCGAGGTCTGAATGCCATTCACCGGCACCGCCCCACTCGTGCTGACCTGGTACTGCACCGCCTGCTGGCCGGTCATGAAGACCGCATTGCCGCTGGCGTTGATGCAGGTGAAGGTGCTGGTGGCGTTGGAGCCCAGGAACAGATCGCCGATGGCACCGCCCCAGCCCTTGGTCGAACCTTCGGCGCCACTGCTTTGCCAGACCGACTGCTGGTCGTTGTGGCTGAAGAGCTTGGGCGGCAGCGGCACCGAGCGGTTCTGGTACTGCGTCTTGGTGGTGGGCTGGATCAAGGTGCCCACGTTGAGCAGCCAGCCCAAGCGGCCACTCTCAAACAGGGGCTTGAGCGCGCTCATCTCGGCCGCCATGGCCAGCTGGGTGCCGGCCGCCCCGCTGCCACTCAGCGCCACCCGCGGCGTCAGGGCCGTGGCGGCCAGGGTGTCGCGCGGCGCCACCAACCCGCCGCTGCCGGCCAGGCCGCCGCGCAGCGTGGCAAGGCTGGCATGACCCGCGCTGTCATAGGGCAGCAGGGTCGAGCCGTAGTCGTTGCCCCCAAAGAGAAAGACGCACACCAGGGCCTTGTAGCCGCCGCTGGCATCGGCCGCTGCGGCCTCGCCAATGGCGGCCAGGTTCAAGGCCCAGGGGGCGGCGGCACCCGCCAGACCCAATTGCGCACTGCGGCGCAGGAACTCACGACGGCGCAGCTCGGGGAGTCGATTCAGTTTCATTGCTGCACCAAATAGGCGGGCGCGGCCATCACCAGCAGGATGGCGGCGCGCACGCGGTTGAGTTTGCCGGTATCGGTGGTGGCGCTGATGGATTCCAGCGCAGTCTTCAGGGTCGTCACCGTGTTGCTGTCCAGCGCCCCGGCGGCCAGTCGCAAATTGAGCGAATCCAGCAAGGCTTGCGCGTCGCCAGCCAGGGCCAGCTCAGTCGTGTAATCGGCCGCCACATCGCCACTGCTGATGCCGCTGCTGATAACGCCTTGCATGTAGTTCAGATAGCCCGCGACGGTGCTTTCATTCACCAGCTGAAACTCTGGCGCGGTGATGGCATTGCTGGCGAGCTCGTTGCCCGGCGGCACATAGCCCGGGCGGAAAAAATTGAACACCGAGGGGCTGCGCATCGGGCTCTGACCCAGGCGCGTGCTGGGGCTGCTCAGGTCACCCACCGGCCAGCGTCCGGCCTTGCTGGTGACGCCAAAGCTACGCGCCCATTGCACAAAGCGCTGCACGGGTTCGCGCAGCCGGCCGGCGCTGGGCCCTGGCGCCGCGGGGCGGGCCTCGGGGTCGAGCAGGACCGCACGCAGCACCGCCTTCAGGTCGCCGCGTTGGCCCTGGCCGTTGTTGTTGAACACCGCCGCCACCCGGGCCACATAGGCAGCGCTGGGATGGCTCTGGGTAAAGCGTTGAATCAGCTGCCGGCCGATGAAGGGGCCGACATTGGCATGGTTGAAGAGCAGGTCCAAGGCCTGGCTGAGGGCCTCAGGGCCCCCCAGGCTGGCCGAGATGGTGGTGCCCAACACCGTCTTGTCGCCGGTCGAGAAGTTGCTGGCCACATGCTTCATCGGCTTGGCCGCATAGCCAAAGTCAGCGGCATCCACACGATCGCGGTCCCAACCCGTGAACACGCGGGCCAGTTGCGTGATGTCGGCCTGCGTGTAGCTCTCCAGCGGCTTGCCGTCGCTGCCGGTGCGAATCGTGCCATCCGCATTCAACTGATAGAGCCCGATGGTGAAGAGCTGCATCACCTCGCGGGCGTAGTTCTCGTCAGGGACCCGGCCTGTGCGCGTGTCTTCCTTTTTATTGCCCAGCATGTTCAGGTAGCTGCCCATGGCCACGCTGACGCTGACGTCCTGCAACAGGCTGCGAAAGCTGCCAAAAGCATGCCGCTCCAAGATGTCGGTGTAGTGCGCAATGGCCAGGCCGCGCCAGGTGATGGGCAGACCCAGCATCGACACCACCAGGATCTCGGACAGGGCCAAGGTCATGCGCTGCCGCACCGGATCGGGGCTGCCGATCAGCTTGGCCCAGATCGCGTTGTCCGAGCCGGCGAAGCTGTCGCGATTGGCCTCCACGGCATAGCCATTGGCCACCATCCAGTCGTAGCGGGTGGGCGCCACCGGTGCCAGCGCGAGTTGCTCGTCGAGCCAGCCCGCATAGCCCTTGCTCTGCACGGCCGCAATCTCGGCGGCGGAAGCCGAAAAGCTCGCCTGAGCCAAAAAGCGGGCGGCCTGCGCGGCGGTCGGCGGAGCGGGCGGCGGGGGTGGAGGGGGAGGCGGCGCTGGCGTGGGAGCGGGGCTGTCTCCTCCTCCGCCGCCACAGGCGCTGAGTAGGGCGCTCGCGCCCAAAACCAGCAGGGGCGATCCCTCGCGCGGTGCGCTGTCCAGCAGCGCTTGTGGCGGAAGGGGCGGAGCGATCAGCGTGGTTTCGGCGTCCATGCCCCCAATGTAAAAGCGGCCGCATCCAGCGGCCGCTTCGGGCTTGTAAAGGCATGCAAACCGTTACATCACAGCAAGGGAACTCCGGTCTTACTTTGCACGAATTCACGCGTCACCTCGGGCGCCAGCTCGACGAGCTTCAGGCCCTCGGGCGTCACGTCCATCACGGCCAGGTCGGTGATGATGCGGTTGACCACCCCCTGCCCCGTCAGCGGCAAAGTGCACTTGGGGATGATCTTCAGGTCCTCGCTGCCGTCCTTCTTCTTGGCCACGTGTTCCATCAGCACGATGACGCGCTTGACGCCGGCCACCAGGTCCATGGCGCCGCCCATGCCCTTGACCATCTTGCCGGGGATCATCCAGTTGGCCAGATCACCCGTGCCGGTGACCTGCATGGCACCCAGGATGCTGAGGTTGATCTTGCCGCCGCGAATCATCGCGAAGCTCTCGTGGCTGCCGAAGATGGAGCTGCCGGGCAGGGTCGTCACGGTCTGCTTGCCAGCATTGATCAGGTCGGGGTCGACCTGATCCTCGGTCGGGAAGGGGCCGATGCCGAGCATGCCGTTCTCGCTCTGCAGCCACACCTCTTTGTCGGCCGGCACGTGGTTGGCCACCAGGGTGGGGATGCCGATGCCCAGGTTCACATAGAAGCCGTCCTGCAGCTCCTGGGCGGCGCGCTGCGCCATTTGATCTTGCGTCCAAGCCATGTCAGCCTCCGAAGGGCCGCCCCGAGGCGGCTGAAGCCCCCTTGGGGGGCAGTGAACAAAGTGAGCGTGGGGGCTTCATATCAGCTCCTCACGGTGCGCTTTTCGATGCGCTTTTCGGGGTTGGGGTTGTGCACGATGCGGTGCACATAGATGCCGGGCAGGTGCACATCGTCGGGGGCGATCTCGCCCACCTCGACGATGCGCTCCACCTCCACCACGCAGACCTTGCCGGCCATGGCGGCGGCCGGGTTGAAGTTGCGTGCCGTCAGGTTGAAGCGCAGATTGCCGCTCTTGTCGGCCACATCGGCCTTGATGAGGCTCAGCTCAGGCTGGAGCGCGCGCTCCATCACATAGGTCTGGCCGTCGAACTCGCGCAGCTCCTTGCCCTCGGCCACCAGGGTGCCCACGCCGGTGCGGGTGAAGAAGGCCGGGATGCCCGCGCCGCCGGCGCGCAGCTTCTCGGCCAGGGTGCCCTGGGGCGTGAACTCCAGCTCCAGCTCGCCGGCCAGGTACTGGCGCTCGAACTCCTTGTTCTCGCCCACATAGCTGGAAATCATCTTCTTGATCTGGCGCGTCTCCAGCAGCTTGCCCAGGCCGAAGCCATCGACGCCGGCATTGTTCGAAATCGCGGTGATGTTCTTGACGCCGGAATCCTTCAGCGCCTCGATCAGCGCCTCGGGGATGCCGCACAGGCCAAAGCCGCCCACGGCGATCAGCTGATCGTCGTGCACCAAGCCGGCCAGCGCCGCCTGGGCGCTTGGGTAGATCTTGTTCATGGGGAACCTCGGTTCAGAGGGGCGATAGCGTAACGGATTGCTGCGGTGCAGCAGCCGCATCGGCACGCGACACTGCGGCCCACATTCCGCCATCTCTTGACGGCCCCACCATGTCATCCCTGCAGCCCACCCATCACATCCCCGCCCCCGTCCTGCACGCCGGATTCCTGCGGGCCTTCGAAAACTATGTGGCGGGGCCCGTGCAGGTCGAGCTGGCGCATTGGCCCGCATTGGTGTTGCGCGGAGGCGTGGACCTGAGCCTCGGTCGGGCGGCGCTGGACGAACAGGGCCAGGTACTGGGCTTTGCGCTGGTCGCGCCCCGCCCCCCGCAGCGCAGTTGGCGACTGGCCGCGATGGGCCTGCGGCCCGAAGCGCGCGGTACCGGCCTGGCCGGCGCCTTGCTGACGGACTTTGCCGAACGGGCCCGGGCCGCCGGCATGAGCTCGGTCGAGCTGGAGGTGTTCGAACAAAACCCGTGCGCCAAGACCCTCTACGAGCGTCACGGTTTCAGGCCTCGCTGCCCGCTGATGGGCTATCGGCGCGAACCGGATGCTCGGCCCGCCGCGTGCCCAGTGGCGGCGGATGGCGCAAGTGCCGTTCCGCCGCAGGCCGCCTTGGACTGGCTGGTCCAGGCCGAGATCGACATCGCCGATCTGCCCCTGCAGGTCGGCCCCACCACCGTCGCCGCCCTGCTGGAGCCCTGGACCCCCTGGCGCCTGGGTCAGGCCCAAATGATCGTCAGCGGCGGCGGCGACAAGCCCTGGCAGATCCGCTCGCTGGTCGACCGCTCGCCGGGCCAGCAAGACGCCGAGGCCCTGCTGCGGGCCTGGCTGCCGCGGCAAGGTGCGCAGCCCATCCAGGTCGGCGAGTTGCAGCGCCCCGATTTGGGCGGCGAGGCCCTGCTGCGCTGCGGCTTTGAGCGCACGCCCCTGCACCAATGGCTGATGCGCAAGGATCTCTGACGGGACAATGCCGGGCATGACGCCCGGATTCCGCGTGCTGTCGCTCATCCCGCCGATGACGCAGCTCAACACCCCCTACCCCGCCACCGCCTACCTGACCGGCTTTCTGCGCCGCCAGGGGGTGGACGCCAGCCAAGCCGATCTGGCCCTGGGCCTGGTGCTGCGCCTCTTCAGCACCGAAGGCCTGACCGCACTGCGTGAGGCGGCGGCCCGGGTTCCCAATCCCGGCCCGGCGCTGCAGTTCCATTTGGTTGAAGCCGATCGCATCGCCCAGGTCACGCCCCGGGTGCTGGCCTTTTTGCAGGGCCGCGACCCCACGCTGGCGCACCGCATCAACGGCCGCGCCTACCTGCCCGAGGGGCCGCGCTTCGCGCCGGTGGATGTGGGCATCCCAGGCCAGGAGGACGAGCCCGATCCGCTGTCCTGGGCCTTTGGCACGCTGGGCGCGCAGGACCGCGCCCGCCATCTGGCCACCCTCTTCCTGAACGATTTGGCCGACGCGGTGCGCGAGGCCTTGGACCCGCGCTTCGAGTTCGTGCGCTACGCCGAGAGCCTGGCCATGAGCCAGCCCAGCTTCGAGCCCCTGGCGCAGGCCCTGGCCGCGCCCGCCACGGTCGTCGACCAGATGCTGGAACAGCTGGCCTTGGCGGCCGTGGCCGATAAGGACCCGCAGCTGGTGCTGATCTCCTGCCCCTTCCCAGGTTCGGTGTACGGTGCCTTTCGCATGGCCCAGGCACTCAAGCGCGCCCACCCAAAGCTGCCCATCGCGCTGGGCGGCGGTTATGTGAACACCGAGCTGCGCGAGCTGGCCGAGCCGCGCGTGTTCGACTTCTTTGACTTCGTGACCCTGGATGCCGGCGAGCGCGTGCTGCTGGCCTTGATCGAGCATCTGCAGGGAAAGCGGAGCAAGAGCCGGCTGGTGCGCAGCTTCCTGCGCGAAGAGGGCGCGGTGCGCTACATCGCGGGCTTGGGCGAAGCCGAGGTGCCCTTCGACGAGGTGGGAACCCCCACCTGGGAAGGCCTGCCGCTGAACCAGTACCTGAGCCTCTTGGACATGCTCAACCCCATGCACCGGCTGTGGAGCGACGGGCGCTGGAACAAGCTGACCGTGGCCCTGGGCTGCTACTGGAAGAAGTGCAGCTTTTGCGACGTGGGCCTGGACTACATCGGCCGCTACGAGGCCACCACCGCCGAGGTGCTGGCGGATCGCATCGAGGCCATCGTGGCCGAGACCGGCCAGACCGGCTTTCACTTCGTGGACGAAGCGGCGCCTCCGAAGGTGCTGAAGGCCCTGGCCGACGAGATCGTGCGCCGCCGGCTTTCCATCAGCTGGTGGGGCAATGTGCGCTTCGAGAAGACCTTCACCCCCGCCCTGGCGGAGCGCCTGGCCGAGAGTGGCTGCATCGCCATCAGCGGCGGGCTGGAGGTGGCCTCGGACCGGCTGCTCAAGCTCATGAACAAGGGTGTCAGCGTCGAGCAGGTGGCGCGCGTGACCAAGGCCTTCGCCGACCAGGGCGTGCTGGTCCACGCCTACCTGATGTATGGCTTTCCCACCCAGACCGCACAGGACACGGTGGACGCGCTTGAATACGTGCGCCAGCTCTTCGAGGAAGGCTGCATCCACAGCGGCTTCTTCCACCGCTTTGCCTGCACCGTGCACTCGCCCGTGGGCCAAAACCCCGAGCAGTTCGGCGTGCAACTCATCCCGCTGCCGGCCGGGAATTTCTCCAAGAACGACATCGGTTTCATCGACCCCACGGGGACGGACCACGACCGCCTGGGCCTGGGCCTGAAGCGCGCGCTCTACAACTTCATGCACGGCGTGGGGCTGGACTGGGACACGCGGCGCTGGTTCGAGGAGATCCGGGTCCCGAAACCCACGGTCAAGCGCGGCGCCATCGCCCGCGCACTGCAGCAGGGGTAATCCCGTAAGCGCCCCATCGATTACATACGTAAACTTCAATCGTTTACACAAGTAATCGAACTATGAAACCCAGCATCAGTGAGGCCGAAGCCCAGGTGATGGAGCTGCTGTGGCAGCGCGCACCGCAGTCGGCCGACGACATCGCCGCCGCCCTGGCGGGCCAGCAGGATTGGCAGCTCGCCACCATCAAAACCCTGCTCAACCGCCTGCTCAACAAGGGTGCCATCGCCGCCGACAAGGACGGCCGACGCTACCTTTACCGCCCTTTGCTGGCGCGCGAGGACTGGGTAGGCAGCCAGAGCATCAGCTTGCTCGATCGCCTGTTTGGCGGCCAGCTCGCACCCCTGGTGGCGCAGTTCAGCAGCCAGCGCAAGCTCAGCGCGGCCGATCGCGCGGCCTTGCGCAAACTCTTGGATCAGCAAGACCATGAGTGACACGCTCACCCTGTTGACGTTGGCCTCGAGTGCCACGGTGCTGGCCCTGGCGCTGATGCGCCCCCTCCTGCTGCGCCTCGGTGGTCCGGCGGCGCTTTATGGCGCATGGGGTTCGCTGCCGCTGGTCTTGGCCGTCGTGGCACTGGCCCCTCTACTCCCCGACATGCCGCAGGCACCTGCCGAGCCCCTGCTGGTGCTGCGTGTGGATGAGCTGAGCGCGGCGCCGCGCGCGTGGCTGACCGCCACCCCGGCAGCAGGTATGCCCTGGCTGCCACTATGGGCCACCGGTGTTGCGGCGTTCGCGCTGCTGCTGTTGACGCGCCATGCACGCTTCGCGCGCCAACTGCGCCAGCGTCGCCTGCCGGCCGGCCATAGCCCCGCCTGGGTGGGTTTGTGGCGTGCCCGGCTCTGGCTGCCGGCCGACTTTCGCCATCGCTTTGAACCGGCAGAGCGTCGCTTGATCCTGGCCCACGAACGCGTGCATGCCCAGCGGGCCGACAACCTCTGGAACCTGCTGGCAACCCTGTGGTGGCTGAGCCAATGGTTCAACCCCTTGGCCTGGTGGGCACTGCACCGCCTTCGCGGCGACCAAGAGCTGGCCGCCGATGCCCAGGTCTTGCGACGGCATCCCGACCAAACCGGCCGCTATCTGCGAGCGCTGGCCAAGGCCCAGCCCGGTCTGGATGCCCTGCCCTTCAGCGCCTTCGCCCCCCATCCCCTGATCGAAAGGATTCGCATGCTCAAGTCCCAGCAAGCCCGTGTCGCCCGCCCCTGGATCGCCCTGCTCAGCGCCCTGCTCCTGGGCGGCGCGGCTTGGGCCATGAGCCCGCAACGGGGTGCTCCGGCGGAGCCCGCCAAGACGCAGTCCGCCGCCGCGCCGCAGTTCGTGCTGGAAACCTGGGCCGGTGACCGCCGGCTGGACCAGCAAGTGCTGTCCATTGACCCCAAGACCGGCGCATCGGTCCGCCTCAAGGCCTTCGACGACAGCCAGCCTCTGCTCGTCACGCTGAAGGCCCAGGCGCAGGCCAAGGACAGCCACCGCGTCCAGGCGCATCTGAATCTGGGCTTCCCCACCAACACATCGTCAGAAGGCGAAGGAATCGTGCAGCTGGGTCAGCCGCTTCAACTGGCCATTGACAACCCCAATGAACGCAGCCGAAAGCTCGTCCTGGCCATCCATCGCGCCGCACCGGCACCGATCCTGGACCCCGACCAACGCGGCAGCGTGGCGCTGAGCCTGGTCGCATTTGTGGACGACAAACAGGCCGCTCAGGCTGAGATCAAGCTGCAGCTTGGCGAGGCGCAGACGCTCACGCTGGGCGGGCCGCAATTTGACCTGCTCGGCCAACTGAAGGCCCAGGCCTATTCGGGCGATGGCGTCGGCCTGGCGTTTGAAGGGAGCATCAACGGCCGCAGCATGAAGCCGCGCCTGATCGCCAAGAACGGACAACGCGCCACCCTGGAGTTCAACAGCCCCGAGGATCCCCGCCTGGTGCGCATCGAATTGACGCCCCGCCGCATCACACCCTAAGGATGCAAGCCATCCACCACCGGCCCCGGCACTCCGCCGGATTCGGTGGCGGCACGCTGCAGGCCGGCCAGGATGCCGCAGGCATCCCTGCCACCCTCGCACTGGGTGCGTAGCGCCAGCAGACTTTGCTCCAGCGCCTGCAGCTCCTGGATGCGCGCGCGCACATGGGCCAGGTGCTGGTCCACCAAGGCATCTACATGATGGCTGGCGGGCTGGTCCAAAGCCCTCAGCAGCGCACGCACCTCGTCCAACGACAGCCCGAGCGAGCGGGCATGGCGAATCAAGCGCAGGCGCTGCAGATGCTCCGGGCCGTAGCGGCGGTAATTGGCGGCGCTGCGTGGAGGGGCCGCCATCAGACCCTCGCGTTCGTAGAACCGGATGGTGTCAGCCCCGGTGGCGGCCGCGGCCGCCAATTCACCAATGCGCATGGACTCAAGACCTCAGGAAGCCGAGGCGCCAAGCAGCCCTTCAAGTCCGCTGGGCCGACCCGGGCGCCAAACCCCGGAGTTTCCATGCGCGCGCTGGCCGTGGCGCCAAGCCGCCGCATTGCGCACCGGCAAACGCAACCCTTCGGCCAAGGCATTGGCCCAATGCCGCGCCACCACCGGGGTGGCCACGCTGGAGCCCGCCATGCGCATCCATTGGCCTGACAGCGGCCCAGCGGCCAGCAGACCTGGCGCGAAGACCGATTCATCAGCCGCACCCAGGGCCTGAACTTCGGCCGCGTGTGGGCTGCGCGCCGCGTAAACGCTGGGCCGTCCCTCATCGGCCGTGGCCGCACCCACCACCAGCGGCAGTCCGCCAGTGGCCAGAGCATTCAGGCTGCCGCCGGCCTCCAGGCCCAGGCCGATGGCGGCCTCCAGATAGGACTGCACCGGCGCCCCAAGATGCAGCCGCGGCTGGTCGCCCTGCACCCAGGCATCAAGTCGCAACTCAGCGCTGGAGCCAGCCAGCGCCAGTTCGATCCACCACGGGCCCGCCGGTACGCCGCCGCGCGCACCCAGCACCGGCGCCAAGGCCAGCAGCGCCCGGCCGCGCAGGCCCAAGCCGGGCTCGGCCCAGGCGCACGCCAGGGGTCGGCTGCCAGCGGCCCAGGTCTGCACCTGGCCCGGCGCCAACCAGGCCGAAGGCTCGGACCCCGGCGGGCAGACGCGCCAGCGCAGGGCCTGGGCGGCCTCTCGGCTGGGGGCGCGCCACCACAGCTCCAGAAAGCTGTCGCTGGGATCCTGGGGCTGCAGCCGCCAAGCCAGCCGGGCCGGCGCCTCAACGCTGTGCTGCGAGCTCAGGCGGCCGCTGGCATTCATGGCCTGCGCGCTGCGATTGCCGGCCGCCATCAGCACCAGCAGTTGGGGATGCATGCGCATCATGTCGTCGATGGCCCGCTCAATGGCCATCGTCCCGTCATGCGGACCGGCCTGCACCCCCAGGCTCAGATTGATCAGCACCGGGGCTCTGGGCGCCAGGGCCTGGGCCTGCTGCAACACGAATTCCATCGCGTCCAACAGCTGCGCCAGCGACGCCGTGCCGGTGCTCTGTCGCGCCGGCGTGGCCGGCACCGAAACCAGCACCAGGGCAGCCCGGGCGGCGTGATCCAACCGGGCGGGCTTGGCCGCCGCCGCAGCCGGCATTGGCGCCGGCAGCCCGGCCAGGGTATCGAGCACATGGGTGGCATGGTCGGGGCGGCCGGCCGTGGCGGCCTCGACCAGATCCATCAGCCCGAGTTCTCGGTAGCAATTCAACTCGCTACGCGCGTCGGGGCTCTGCGCATAAAGGCGATTCAGGGTTTCACCATCCAGCACCCGGCCATAGCCTGCAGGCGCCGCACGCCAGTCAGCGCCGGTCGGTGCCTCGGACTGATCCCAGAAGGATCGCAACCGTGTCTGGCCGGGCCGATCCGGATCGCCAAAACAGCGCTGCAGCGGCGCGCCGCCTTGGTCGATCACGCCGATCACCAGGTCTGGAGCCGCCTCATTGAAAGCAGGCAAGGCCTGCGGCGCATAGGGCTGCAGGGGCTGCGCCAGCTCCACCCACTCGAACTGCGCCATCACGGCGGGCAGGTCCCCCACCGGGCAATCCAGGCTCGCGTGCAGGGCGCCCTGCTTCGCGGGTGGGCGCAGGCGCGCAGCACTGGGCAGGCTTTTTTGCAGCTGCGCCCAGTTGTCGCCCGAGCGCCGGCGCACCAGGAAGCTCAAATGCGTTCCCGGCCCCAAACTCAGCCCTGTCCACTCACAGGCCTGAGCCCACTGCAGATAGGGGTCGCCGGGGCGCGCTTCTTGGGGCGCCAGCCATTGAGGGCGACTCATCGCCATTCAGCGCAGGCCAGACGCCAGAGCTCGGCATGGTCGGGCATGGGGTTGGCTGGCACGGAATCGGACTCGACCGCACAGAGCCTATGGGCCAGGGGCGACTGGCCCTCCTGCGGTGCCCCTTGCTCGGGCTGCGCCAGCTCAGCCTGCCAATCCCCTTCGCTGCCGAAGCGGGTTTGCTGCACAGGCTGGCGCTCCAACACCGCCAGCCAATGGCGAAACAGGGTCTCGCCCAGCAGGCGCCCAGCCACGTTGTCGATCGGGTAATGCAGGCCCGCCACCACCCGGTTCTCGGCAATGCGCAATGCCAATCGCTCCAGCATGGCTTGTTCTTCGGGCCGAGCACCGGACAGGCCCAACCAATGCCCCAGCAGGGCCGCCACCAGATGTGATTCCCCCCCATGGCCACTGGGCAGGCTGCCATGCCCGGGCACATCGAGAAACGGGATCAGCCGCGGCTGCAAGCGATGCGGGCGCGGGCAGGCCAGCATTTGCTTCAGACGCATCTGAACAGACTGCAGTTGCGCCAGGGCCAGGGCCAGGAATTCCTGAGAATGCGGGCGCTGCCCGGGGCCCCACTGCAGCAGGGCAAAGAAATACTCGATGGCGGCGTCGGCCTGGGCCTGCAGTTCATAGGCCCGGCTCTCGCGCAATGGCAGCTGGGCATCGACCAGCGCGATCTGGGCGCGGAAATAGGCCTGCGGTGGGCGATAGAGTTTGCACAGCGACCGCCACTCCAATCGACCAGCAACTTCGACCAGGCGCTCGACCCAGGCACAACCCAGCTTCTCGTCGCTGCGCACGCGCAGCCCGCCCAGGGATTCGAGCAGCAAGGACTGGGCGCGCGCCGAACCCGCCCACTGCATCAGATTGGCAGTGCCAACCAGGGGCACCTCGACGCTGCGTGGCCCCTGCCCCAGATCCTGCACCAGACTGCCGCGCAACGCGGCGAGGTCGATGCTCGCGCCCGAGCCTTCGGCATCACGAGGCCAAAGGCTAGCGCGCGGCCAAAGGCTGGCGCGCGGCCATAAGCTGGCCCTGGGCCACAAACTGGCCCTGGGCCAAAGGCTGGCCAGGCTTTGCAAAGCTCCAGATTCAGACATCGATGCCTCCTCTTCGTGCGGTCAGCGACCGCTGCCCTTCACTCCGGCAACCCTGCGGCACGCAAGGCGCCCACGAAAGCCTGCATATGCCCGCAATCACGGCCCGGATAGGCCGCTTGAAATCGTGCCACGCTGTATTGCGGCCACAGGCGCAACAGACGACGCGCGGCATCGCCGGCTTCATCCAAACGCCCCAGCAGGCCCAAAGCCAGCACCAGATTGGCCAGTGAGGGTGCATGCTGGGCGCGCAACTGCAACGCCTGCTGCACCAAATCCAGCGCCTCATCGACATGTCCCGAGGCCAGGCGCACATGGGCAGCGATGTCCAGGAATAGGTAGCGCCAGGGATCCAAAGGCGACAGGGCCAATGCCACAGTGACGCGTTCGCGCGCCAGCGCCAGTTCACCTTCAAAAACTGACTGCAAAGCACCAAACAACCACCCCAGTGCCTCACTAGGGTTGGCGGCCAGCGCCAGTGCCTGCCATCGTGCTGCCGCTGCCAAGTCTTCGCCCACCATATTGGCCACATAACCTCGCAGGGTCAGAGCCAAGGCGCAATGCGGATCCAGGGCCAGCGCCCGTTCGCAGTCCTGCTGCGCTCGCAGCGCTGCGTGGGCTACGGGCTGATACCCCTGAACACAAGCCATGACGTGCCACTTCGCCGACCAAGCCCAGACCATGGCGGCGTCAATCTGCCGTTGCAGCAGGGCATCCAGCAACATCCGTGAACGGTCCAAGGCATCCGGCGACAGTCGATGCATCCACTGCGAGGCCGCACTCAACAGTTGGAAATGCGCCAGCTCGCCCCATTGGGCGCCGCGACTGGGTTCTAACGAGGCATTGGCCAACACCGCATGCACATGGGCCGCAGCGCGGCTCAGGGGCTCGCATTCACCCAGCAGCAGGTCTTCCACATGCAACTGCAGGCGCTCGCTCCAGCAGGGCTGGGCCGAGCCGCGCGCACTCAGCTGCAAGTCGACGTTCAAGGCTCCTCCCACGCCCAGGCTGCCGCGCCCGCTCAGTACATGACTGGCACCCAGGGCGTCAAAGGCATCCTGCACGGCGCTGCGGCCGTCGCGCAGACGCTGCGTGCTGTCGGGCGACAACACCCGCAGCAGGGCCGAACGCGACAGCGCCACATAGAGCAGATCGGCCACCAACGCGCCCACCAAGGCGCGCCGCGAATCCAGCCCGCCGATCTGTGGCGGCAACACCGCCAATACGCCCTGCAAGGATGGCGCGCAGCTGGGTGCAGGGGCAGGCGCCTGCAGCGGCAGCGCAAACACACGCAAATTGAGCCCCTCGGCCAGGCGACCCAAATCGACACTGCCCAGGCTCCAATCGCGCGGGTGTCCATCCAATACCTCGGCCTCAAGACCGATCCGCCCGACCCCTGCGGCATCAGCGGCCATATGGGCACGCCGCAGCTCCTCGGGTTTGGGCGAGCGGGCATCGTGCACGCCCGCCACACCGATGCGAAATCGCAGGTCGGAATCGGGGTGCAAGGCCTGACCCAAACGCTGCGCGGCCTCAATCAAGGCCTGGCCAGGCTGCGCGGTGAGTCCAAGCTGATACTCGTTGGCCGGAAGCTCCAGGACCTTGGGGGGCGAGTCAAGCAGCTGCTGCAACAGCTCGGCCGCGCGCTGCATCTGCAGCTGCACCTTCAGGGGCGGCGCAGCGTGGCGGATGTCGGCCTCCAACACCAGCACGGCGCCCTGCGACTGCCAAGTGGCCGTGTCCTCAACCGCCTGATCAAGCTCCTGATCGACCGCCATGTCCACCCCTCGCAACGGCGCGCCGCGCAGGGCCAGCCCTGGGCGCGGGGCTAGCCTACTCCAATCACCTGGCGCCGCTGCCAGGGTTTTGCATAGGAGCTCAGCCGGCCTGCGCCTTCAGGGCCTCGCGCACCGCGCCCAACTGACGGCGCGACACCGTCAACCACTCGTTGACGACGGCAATCCGCACGGCCCAGCTCTCGTTGCCTTCGGCATCCAGGGCCGCGAAGTCGGTGCCCTGGGCTTCGCTCTCCAGCCCATGGCGATCCAGCTCGCGTACGGCGGCCTTGGCCACCAGCGCATTGCGGTGCACGCGCAAAAAGCGGCCCGCCAGGCGCTGCTCCCAATCGCCCAGAGTACCGTCCATCACATAGCGCTGCTGGGCGGTGCGCACGGTCAGATACTTGAGCTCGGCCTTCATATAGAGCACCTCGCTCAAGGGCACCCGCACCACACGGCCACGCTCGAAGATGCTCAGCACCTCGCCTTCCTGCGCCGGCTCGGCACTCTGTGCCGCTTCGCGTTCGCGCAGGCGCTGGGCCACACGCTGCAGGGTGGCCTGCAGGCGCTCCAGCCGCAAGGGCTTCGTCAGATAGTCCACGGCGTCCAACTCGAAGGCCTCCAGCGCATGCCGAGCATGGGCGGTCACAAACACCACCAGGGGTGCAGGCACGCCGCCGGATCGGTTGCGCAAACTGTCGGCCAGCATCAAGCCGTCTGGGCCGGGCATCTGGACATCCAGCAGCACCAGGTCACAGGCATGTTCACGCAGCCAGGCCTGGGCGGCCGAGGCGGTGCCCACATCCGCCATCACCTCGGCATGCGGGTCGCGGCACTCCTGCAACAGGGCCTTGAGCCGTGCACGGGCTAGCGGCTCGTCATCGACGATCAATACCTTCATCGGGGCTTGGGTCAGCATGGGGCAAGCAAGTTCAAAGGGGCAAGGTGATGCGCACGGTAAAGCGCTCAGGCTCAGGCTCCAGCTCGAAGCGGCAATCCAGGTCGTGCAGCAGATTCAATCGTTCGCGCACATTGTTCAGTGCCAGCCCGTGCCCACCGGCTGCAGCGGCACCCAGGCTGTTGCGCACCACCAGTTCCACCATGCCGCCCTGCCGGCGAGTGCGCACCAGCACTTCGCCCCCGCCCTCATTGGGCTCAACGCCATAGCGCACGGCGTTTTCCACCAGGGGCTGCAGCAGCAGGGGCGGCAGGCGGGCATGGTCGCAGGCCGGGTCCAGCTGCCACTGGAGCCGCAAGCGCTCACCAAAGCGCAATTGTTCAATGTCCAGATAGCGACGCGCCAGGCCAATCTCTTCGCCCACCGTGCTAACCCAATCGGGCGCACTGAGCGCGGCCTGGAAAAGCTCGCCCAGATCTTCGAGCACGCGCTCGGCCTGGCGGGGTTCCACCCGTACCAAGGCCACCGCCGTGTTCAGGGTGTTGAAAAGAAAGTGCGGGCGGATGCGCGACTGCAACTCCACCCAGCGCGCCTGCATGCCCTGCGGCGTCTGCGCCCGGGCACGCAGCAGGATCCACTGCAGCAAGAAGGCGGCTGCCGTGGCACCGGCCACTGCGATCACCACCCCGCGCCAGGGGCTGGCGGGCTGCTGATCCAGCATGGCTTGCATTTGCGCTCCCAGCCACCACGGCATCCAGGCACAAAAGGCACCCAGGCTGAGCAACGCCAGCCGCACCCGCAGCATGGGCCAGACGGCCAGTTGCAGCTTCAGCCCACAGACCACCAACAACCAGCCCAGCAAGGCCGGCACGCTGACGGCGCTGGCTTCCAAGAGCTGCTGCCACCAGCGCTCCGGACGGTCATATTGCAGCGCCAGCATCAGGGCCAGCACGCCCTGCACGCCCAACAAGGCCCGCAGCACCACGCCGGCATGGCAAAGCTCAAACACCGCGGGCAAAGGCGGCGCGGCGCTGTGCGAATTGGGAAGGCTGGATTCGGGAGCGGTCATGGAGGGCGTCCCTAAAATCCTAGTTCACTCTGAGTCCCCTGCCCGATGTCTTCCAACCCCCTGGCCAACAAGGCCCAAGCGTGGTCGGCGCTGTTTGCCGAGCCCATGAGCGAACTGGTTCAGCGCTACACCGCCAGCGTGGGATTCGATCAACGCCTATGGCAGGCCGACTTGCAAGGCAGCTTGGCGCACGCCGAGATGCTGCAGGCGCAGGGCCTGATCAGCGCCGAGGACTGGGCTGCGATCCAGCGCGGCATGGAAACCATTCGTCACGAAATCGAGTCCGGCCAGTTCGTCTGGAAGCTGGAGTTGGAAGACGTGCACCTCAATATCGAGGCCCGCCTCACCGAACTGGTTGGGCTGGCGGGCAAGCGCCTGCACACCGGCCGCAGCCGCAATGACCAAGTGGCGACGGATGTGCGCCTGTGGCTGCGCGGCGAGATCGACGGCCTGCTGCAGCTGCTGTCGCAGCTGCAGCGGGTGCTGGTGGAACGCGCCGAAGCCCATGTCGATGTGATCGGCCCGGGCTTCACCCATCTGCAAGTGGCCCAGCCGGTGAGCTTTGGTCACCACCTGCTGGCTTATGTGGAGATGTTTGCGCGCGACGCCGAACGTCTGGTGGATTGCCGCCGCCGCGCTAACCGCCTGCCCCTGGGCGCGGCCGCACTGGCGGGAACGCCCTACCCGCTGGACCGCGAGCGCGTGGCGCGCACCCTGGGCATGGAGGGCGTGTGCCAAAACAGCCTGGACGCCGTGAGCGACCGCGACTTCGCCATCGAGTTCACCCACGCGGCGGCGCTGGCCATGATGCACATCTCGCGCCTGTCGGAAGAGCTGGTGCTGTGGATGAGCCAGAGCTTCGCCTTCATCACCCTGCCCGACCGCTTCTGCACCGGCTCATCGATCATGCCGCAGAAGAAAAACCCCGATGTGCCCGAGCTGGCGCGCGGCAAGACGGGCCGCGTCTATGGCCATCTGATGGCCTTGCTGACCCTGATGAAGGGCCAGCCCCTGGCCTACAACAAGGACAACCAGGAAGACAAAGAGCCGCTGTTCGACACCGTGGACACCCTGCGCGACACCCTGCGCATCTTTGTCGAGATGCTGGCCGGGCTGCAGGCCAAGCCGCAGAGCCTGCGCGCGGCTGCGCTTAAGGGCCACGCCACCGCCACCGATCTGGCCGACTACCTGGTGCGCGAGAAGGGCATCCCGTTCCGCGATGCGCACGAGATCGTGGCCCATGCGGTGCGGGTGGCCAGCGAACAGGGGCTGGAGCTGGCGGGGTTGAGCCTCGAACAACTGCAGGGCATCGATGCGCGCATTGGCTCTGATGTCTTTGGACCACTCTCGCTCGAAGGTTCGGTGGCCAGCCGCAGGGGCTTGGGCGGCACCGCACCTGAACAGGTGCGCGCCCAGATCGCGCGCCATCGCGCCCGGCTTCAGGACGACAAACCGGATTGAGCGCCCCGCGCTGGATTGCCCACCTCGACATGGATGCGTTCTACGCATCTGTCGAGCTGCTGCGCTATCCGGAGCTCAAGGGCCAGCCGGTGGTGATAGGCGGACGCCGCGAACACCAGCCCCGCCCGGGCGCCGATGGCCGGCTGCAGTTCGCCCGCCTGCGTGACTACACCGGTCGTGGCGTGATCACCACCGCCACCTATGCGGCACGGGCTTACGGCGTGCGCTCGGGCCTGGGTCTGATGAAGGCCGCCGCCCTGGCGCCCGACTGTGTGCTGTTGCCGGTGGACTTCGAGGCCTACCGCGCGGCTTCCCGCGCCTTCAAGGCCGCTGTGCGCGAGATCGCACCGGTGATCGAAGACCGCGGCATCGACGAGATCTACATCGACCTGAGCGAGCTGGCCGCGCAGCGTGAAGGGGTGGCGCACGACCCACTGGGCGGTCTCAAACAGCTCGCACAAGACATCAAGAACAACGTGCGCGCCGCCACGCGCTTGAGCTGCTCGATCGGCCTGGCTCCCAACAAGCTGTTGGCCAAGATCGCCAGCGATCTGGACAAGCCCGACGGCCTGACCCTGATCCGCCCTGAAGACCTCACGCTGCGCATCTGGCCCCTGCCCGCCCGCGCCATCAATGGCGTGGGCCCCAAGGCCGCGCAGCGCCTGGAGGACCTGGGCGTGCAGACCATCGGCGAGTTGGCCGCCTGCGACCCCGCCTGGCTGGTGCAGCGCTTTGGCAAGGCCTATGGCCTGTGGCTGCACCAATCGGCCCACGGCCTGGATGAACGCCCGGTACAGACGCATAGCGAGGCGGTATCGATCAGCCACGAGACCACCTTCGAGCGCGATCTGCACGCGGTGCGGGACAAGGCCGAACTGGGCCGCATCCTCACCGCCCTGTGTGAGGCGCTGGCCCGTGACCTCGCACGCAAGGGCCTGGTGGCGCGGACCATCGGCATCAAGCTGCGCTTCGAGGGCTTCAAGACCGTGACACGGGACCAAACGCTGGCGCGCGGCGTGCAAGAGCTGGCCGAGATCCGCCATGCCGCAGGCCTATGCCTCAAACGGGTCGACCTCAGCCTGCGCCTTCGGCTGATGGGCGTGCGCGCAGCCGGGCTGGCCCCGGTGAGCTCTAGGGCCACTGGACCCAGCCCTGAACTGCGCGGCGCGGCCCCCAAACCCGTGACCGCCCCCCTGTTTGAGCCCACGAATCCGGGGTGAATGACGGCATCGCGCCGGGTGTGCTGACAAACTAGCGCCCCTGCACCCGCCCCATTCCTGCATTCATGCTGCTGCGCCTTGCCCTGCTGTTCGCGCTGCTGTGCTGGCACAGCCCGAGCCGCGCCGAGACCGCCGTCATCGCCACCTTGGAGTGGCCACCTTACATCGGCGCCACCCTGCCGCAAGAGGGGGGGAGCGCGGCCGTGGTGCGCGCCGCCTTCAAGGCCGTGGGCAGGGAGGTCCGCTTCGAGTACCTGCCCTGGGCCCGGGCCGTGGAAGACGGCAGCCACAGGAGCGGCTTGGCCGGCTACTTCCCGGCTTACCAGAGCGCCGAGCGCGATGCCAAGGGCCTGCGCTCAGCCCCAATCGGGGCCAGCCGGGTCGGCTTCGCGAGGCGTCCGGACCAGGCGCTGCGCTGGCGCCGGCTCGATGATTTGCGCGAGCTACGACTGGGCGTAGTGCGCGGCTTTGTGAACACCGCCGAATTCGATCAACGCATGAAGGACGGGCGGCTGAAGACCGAGGCGGCCGTCAGCGACGAGGTCAATCTGCGCAAACTGGTGTTTGGACGTGTGCAGGCCGCCGTGGTGGATCAGGCGGTGTTCAACGCCCTGATGCACAAGGAATTGGCGGCACACCGCCACGAGCTGGTCTTCGATGAAGCCCGGCTGCTGGAAGAGAAGCCGCTCTACGTCTACTTCCAGCGCAACGCCCAGGGTCAACGCTGGCGCGCACTGTTCAATCAGGGCCTGGCCAAGATTGAGATTCAGCGGGTGTTCGACGCGGCCCTTGCAGGCGCCTCCGAGTGATGAGGCGATCAAGGCCCTCAGGGCCCTTGATCGTCCACATCTGCCCCACCTCCCGGCTTGCAGGCCACTCGGAGTGATGAGGCAGCTGACCGTCCTCAGGACGGTCAGCTGTCCACATCTGCCCCACGTCGGCGCTTGCAGGCGCCTCCGAGTGATGAGGCGATCAAGGGCCCACAGGGCCCTTGATCGTCCACATCACTCCCATTCGATCGTCGCGGGCGGCTTGCTGCTGACGTCGTAGGTCACGCGGTTGATGCCGCGCACCTCGTTGATGATGCGGCCCGAGGTGCGCTTGAGCATGGCGTAGGGCAACTCCGCCCAGTCGGCCGTCATGAAGTCGCTGGTCTGCACGGCGCGCAGGGCCACCACGTAGTCATAGGTGCGGCCATCGCCCATCACGCCCACGCTCTTGACCGGCAGGAAGACCGTGAAGGCCTGGCTGGTCAGCTCGTACCAGCTCTTGCCCGTCGCCGGGTCGATGGTGTTGCGCAGCTCTTCGATGAAGATCGCGTCGGCGCGGCGCAGCAGGTCGGCATATTCCTTTTTCACCTCGCCCAGGATGCGCACACCCAGGCCCGGACCCGGGAAGGGGTGGCGATAGACCATGTCGTGCGGCAGGCCCAGGGCCACGCCCAGGGCGCGCACTTCGTCCTTGAACAGCTCGCGCAGCGGCTCCAGGAGCTTCAATCCCAGCTGCTCGGGCAGGCCGCCCACGTTGTGGTGGCTCTTGATGGTGGTGGCCTTCTTGGTCTTGGTCCCGCCGCTCTCCACCACATCGGGGTAGATGGTGCCCTGGGCCAGGAACGTCGCGCCTTTGACGGCGCGACTCCCGTTCTCGCCTTTGTGCCCCTCAGTGCCCGCCTTGAGCTTGGCAGCCTCGGCCTTGAAGACGTCCACGAACAAGCGGCCGATGATCTTGCGCTTCTGCTCGGGATCGGTCACGCCGGCCAGTTCGCCCAGGAAAAGTTCGCTGGCGTCCACGCGGATCACGCGGGCGTGCAGCTTGCCGGCGAACATCTCCATCACCGCATCGCCCTCGTTCAGGCGCAGCAAACCGTGATCGACAAAGACGCAGGTCAGCTGGTCGCCAATGGCGCGGTGAATCAACGCGGCGGCCACCGAAGAATCAACACCGCCAGACAGGCCCAGGATCACTTCCTCGTCGCCCACCTGCTCGCGGATCTTGGCCACGGCCTCGTCGATGTAGCCGCCCATCTGCCAATCGCCCTTGCAACCCGCGATGTCGCGCACAAAGCGACGCAGCAGGGCCTCGCCCTGCACGGTGTGGGTGACCTCCGGGTGGAACTGCACGGCGTAGAAGCGCCGCACCTCGTCGGCCATGCCGGCAATCGGGCAGCTCGGGGTGCTGGCCATCAGCTTGAAGCCCGGCGGCAGCGCGGTGACCTTGTCGCCATGGCTCATCCACACCTTGAGCATGCCGTGGCCCTCAGCCGTGGCGAAGTCCTCAATCCCAGAGAGCAGCTGGGTGTGGCCGTGCGCGCGTACCTCGGCGTAGCCAAATTCGCGTGTATCACTCCAGCTCACCGTGCCACCGAGCTGCACCGCCATGGTCTGCATGCCGTAGCAGATGCCCAGCACGGGCACGCCCTGGGCCCAGACCTGGGCCGGCGCGCGCAGCTCATGATCCTCGTAGGTGCTGGCATGGCTGCCGCTGAGGATGATGGCCTTGGGGTTGAACTCGCGAATGAACTCGTCGCTGACGTCGTTCGGGTGGATCTCGGAATACACCTGGGCCTCGCGCACGCGGCGCGCGATCAACTGGGTGACTTGGGAGCCGAAATCGAGGATCAGGACCTTGTCATGCATGGGAGTTCACCTGAGGAGCAGCTTGGGAATGGTGTTGGCGCTGGTAAGCCAGCGCAAAAAAGAGAGCCAGGGCCTGCAGCGCGGCGCACAGCAGGAAGGGCGCGCCAATGCGCCAGTCGCCACGCGGCAGATGGGCCACGAGGGTCAGGATGGAGGGGCCGATCAAGGTGCCCAGCACCACCATCAGGCTGTTCAGTGAGGCCACGGCCCCCATGGTGCTGCCTTGCCGGGTGGCATCCACGCTGTTGGAAATGATGCTCTGGATCGAGGCCGTGGCGGCGTAACCAAAGACGTTCATCACGATCAAGGCCACCAGCATCCAACCTTCGGGCACCAGGGCCCAACCCAGATAGGTCAGCGCGCTGGATGCCAGCGCCAGCACCACCAGACGCGGCGTGGCAAAGCGCTTGAGCATGCGCGGCAGCAGACCGCCCTGCACGATTACCGACATCAGACCGACCGCGAACAGCGACCAGCCGTTCTCACGCGGCCCCCAGCCGAACTTGAAGGAGGTGAACAGCACCCAGCTGGAATGCAGGATGAACTGCGCCAGCGAGGACAACGCGATCACCGCCACCAGCACACCCACGCCCTTGAGCTCGGTGAGCTTCTTGAGGCTGCTGACCGGATTGGCGCTGCGCCAGTCAAAGCGGCGCCGCTTGTCCAGCGGCAAGGACTCCGGCAACACGAAATAGCCATAGGCCAGATTCAAAAGCGCCATGCCACCGGCCACCCAGAACGGCAGCCGCAAATCGATGGCACCCAGCACCCCGCCCGTGGCCGGGCCCAGCACAAAGCCGATGCCAAAGGCCGCGCCCAGCAGGCCAAAACGCTTGGCCCGGTCGGCTGGCGGCGTGATGTCGGCCACATAGGCATTGGCCACCGAGATATTGGCCTGCATGGCCCCGCTGACCAGGCGCACCGCCACCAACATCCACAGCGCGGTGGCGCTGGCGGTGACGAAAAAGCTCAGCGCCAAGCCGGTGAAGCCCAAGAGCAGCACCGGGCGCCGACCATGCTGATCCGACAAGGCCCCGAGCACCGGCGAAGCCAAGAAGTTGGCCAGCCCAAAGGCGCCGGCCACCCAGAGGTAGGCCTGGGCATGCTCGGCCTGCGTCTGGCTGAAGCTGCCCGCAATCACCGGAAGCACCGGAATGATCAGGCCGATGCTGATCATGTCGATCAGCACCGTGGCAAAGATGAAGGCCATGCTGGCCTTGGAGTCACGCATCGATCCGCCCGGGCTGGAGAGAGTCAGAAACAACGAGGCGGGGCCAGCACCCCGCCTCATTCGCTCACTTCGGTCTTATTCGGCCCGGTAGTTCGGGGCCTCTTTGGTGATCTGCACATCGTGCACATGGGACTCGCGCATGCCCGCCGAGGTGATCTCGACGAACTCCGCCTTGTCCTGCATGTCCTTGATCGAGGCGCAGCCGCAGTAGTGCATCGAGGCCCGCAAGCCACCGGCCATCTGGAAGATCACCTGCACCACCGAGCCCTTGTAGGGCACCTGACCCTCGATACCCTCGGGCACCAGCTTGGAGGTGTTCGGGTTGTTGCCGCCCTCTTGGAAGTAGCGGTCGGCGCTGCCCTTCGCCATCGCACCCAGGGAGCCCATGCCACGGTAGCTCTTGTACGAGCGGCCCTGGTAGAGGATCAGGTCGCCCGGGGCTTCCTCGGTGCCCGCGAAGGCGCCGCCCATCATCACGCAGTCGGCGCCCGCTGCGATGGCTTTGGCCAGGTCGCCCGAGAAGCGCACGCCGCCATCGGCGATCACCGGCACGCCGGAACCGCGCAGCGCGCTGGCGACGTTATCAATCGCGGTGATCTGCGGCACGCCCACGCCGGCCACGATGCGGGTGGTGCAGATGGAACCCGGGCCGATGCCGACCTTCACGCCATCAGCGCCGGCATCCGCCAAAGCCTTAGCTGCCGCGGCGGTGGCGATGTTGCCGCCGATTACATCCACCTGCGGGTACTGGTTCTTGACCCAGCGCACCTTGTCCAGCACGCCGGCGCTGTGGCCGTGCGCGGTGTCCACGATCAGCACATCCACACCGGCCTTGACCAGGCGTTCGACGCGCTCTTCGGTGTCATCGCCAAAGCCCACGGCCGCGCCAACGCGCAGCTTGCCCATGGCATCGCGGGCGGCGTTGGGGAAGCTGGTCTGCTTGGTGATGTCTTTCACCGTGATCAGGCCGCGCAGATCAAAGCTGTCGTTCACGACCACCAGGCGCTCCAGGCGGTGCTTTTGCAGCAGCGCCTTGGCGTCGGCCAGCGACACCCCCTCGGGCACGGTGACCAGGCGCTCGGCCGGGGTCATGATCTCGCGCACCGCCACGTCCATGCGGGTCTCGAAGCGCAGGTCGCGGCCGGTGACGATACCGACCACCTTCTTGCCCTCGACAACCGGGAAACCGCTGACACCATGCTGCTGGCTCAGAGCCAGCACCTCGTGCACCTTCAGATCGGGGCCGATGGTGATGGGGTCGCGCAGCACACCGCTCTCGTAGCGCTTGACCCGCGCCACCTCGGCCGCCTGAGCCGCTGCCGGCAGGTTCTTGTGCACGATGCCGATGCCGCCCTCCTGGGCGATGGCAATGGCCAGCCTGGCCTCGGTGACGGTATCCATCGCCGCCGAAACAATCGGCAGGTTGATACGGATCCGCCGGGTCAGCTGGGTCGAAAGATCGGTGTCGCGCGGCAACACCTGAGAGAACGCGGGGACCAACAACACATCGTCGAAGGTCAGTGCTTTGCCGAGAAGGCGCATGGGGAAGGCTCCAGACGCAAAGCGGGATTATAGAAAGCCCTAATGGAGTCCCATTCACGCAGGGACTTCCGGGTTCTGCGGCCTACACTGATCGCACTGAATCCCCGCTTCCGACCATCATGGCTGTACATCGCATCTTCTGTCTGCTGGGTCTGACCCTGTTGCTGGCCACCACGGCCCAGGCCCAGGGCCAGTGGAAGTGGCGCGACGCCCAGGGCAATGTGCAGTACAGCGACCGGCCGCCGCCGCAGGGCACGCCCGAGAAGGACATCCTGGCGCGCCCGGCCAATGCCCGCAAACCCGTTCAGTTGGTGCCCTTCGGTCAGCCCCAGGCCTCGGCCCCGGCCGCCAGTGCCCCGGCCAACGCCGCCAGCGCGGCCGCAGCCAGGCGCCAGGCCGAGGAAGCCGCACGCCGCACCAAGGAAGTGGACGAGAAGAACAAGGCCATCGAGGCCCAGAACGCCGCCACGCGCGCCGAAAACTGCAAGCAGGCGCGCCAACAGCTGGCGACCTTGGAGTCCGGCGTGCGCTTGGCCCATGTGGATGAGAAGGGCGAGCGCGGTGTCATGGACGATGCCGCCCGTGCAGCGGCCATCGCTCGCGCCAAAACGGTCATTGCCAGCGAGTGCCGCTAGGGCCTGTTCACACTAATGGAGGCCAGCGCGTTGCCACCCAGAAAGGGCGCCAACGCGGCGCGAAGGGATGCTGGGGCTCATTGCCCCAGCGAGCTTCGCAACAAAGTGGGCGCCCTTTTCTGGTGGCAACCCGGAGGGAAAGGGTCTGGCCGGCCGCCATCCGTCGTTGCCCGGCTCGCCCAGGCGGCCAGCCTGGGCAGCGCCGCGCGCCTAGGTTGCCAGCCGGCCAGACCCTTTCGCGTGGCCTCGCTTAGTGTGAACAGGCCCTAGTTCAAGGTTTGCGCTGAGGGCGATGCCGCGAGGCGCGCGGCCGCCCCTGAACGGCCAGGCGCCGCCGCCTGGCCTCCATCGGGTCCACGGTCAGGCCGCGATAGACCTCCACCCGATCGCCATGGGTCAGAGCATCCTCGAGTTCCACTTTGTGTCCCCAGACGCCGACCCGCTCCCACAGCAAGTCGGCCGGCAGCGCGGCCAGTGCGTCCCGCACCAAACTGCCAGGCGGCAGGCTGAGTACCTGCAACTCCAGCCGCTGCGCGGCAGGGCTCCAGCAGAGTTCAATCTGCAGCATCTCAGCGCCGGCCATAGACCGCCTCGGCGCGCTCGACAAAGCGATCCACCAGGGTGCCGGCCACCTTGTCAAAAACAGGGCTCAGCACAGTCTCCAACCCGCCACGCGCAAAGGCATAGCTGAGTTCGAACTCCACCTTGCAGGCATTTACCTCGCCGGGCGCCGCACCCGGGCGGGCCAAAGGCTTGAACACCCAGTCACCATCCAGATGCGTGAAGGGGCCATCCACCAACTCCACCCGCACGCGCTGACCGTCATGATGGACATTGCGCGTCGTGAAGCTGGAGCGCACGCCGGCGAAGGCCAACTCCAGGCGGGCGGTCACGCCATCCTCGCGGCGCTCCAAGACCTCGGCGCGTTCGCACCAGGGCAGGAACTCGGGGTAGCGCTCAATGCCGGTGACGAGCTCGTACATCTCGCGCGGGCTGTACCAAAGCAGAACGGACTTTTTGACGGGTTTCATAGAATGGGCGCCATTCTAGAAACGCCCTGAGCCCGGGGCGTTTTGCTTTTGAGTCTGTCCAATGAGCATCGTTGAAAACCGCCGCGCCCGATTTGAATACCACCTCGAAGAGGAGTACGAGGCCGGCATGGTGCTCGAAGGCTGGGAGGTCAAAGCCATCCGCGCGGGCCAGGTCCAACTGACCGGCTCCTATGTGGTGGTGAAAGACGGCGAACTGTTCCTGATCGGCTGCCAGATCAACCCGCTGGGCAGCGCCAGCACCCATGTGCGCCCGGAGGCTCAGCGCACCAAGAAGCTGCTGCTCGCCAAGCAGGAGATCCGTCGACTGATCGGCAAGACCGAGCAGAAGGGCTACACCTTGGTACCCTTGGACCTGCACTTCAAGGGCGGCCGGGTGAAATGCCAGTTCGCCCTGGGCAAGGGCAAGGCCCTGCACGACAAGCGCGAGACCGAGAAGAAGCGGGATTGGGAGCGGGAAAAAGGGCAATTGATGAGACACAAAGTCTCATCAAAGGGCTGAGTTAGCCTGCCAACGAAGACACGAGCGGAGCGAGTTGCCCTTTTCGCCGCAGGCAAAAAGGGCAATTGATGAGACACAAAGTCTCATCAAAGGGCTGAGTTAGCCTGCTAACGAAGGCACGAGCGGAGCGAGTTGCGCTTTTCGCCGCAGGCAAAAGGGCCAGCTGATGAGGCACAAGGTCTCATCAAAGAGCTGAGTGAGCAGGCCTGCCCTGCCCTGCCCTGCCCTTTACCCTCTCACACCGACTCCAGCGCCTGCTCCAGGTCGGCGATCAAGACCTCCGGCTCTTCCAGGCCAATGGCCAATCGCAACACCGTGCCACTATTTCGGTGCAGGCTGCGAATGTGCGCTAGTTCATAGGGCACGGCCAATGAGACCGGACCACCCCAGCTCCAAGCCAGCTTGAAAACTTTGAGCGCGTCAGCCATGGCTTCGACACGCGCCCGGTTCCATTCGGGCTGAAAACGCAAGGTCAGCAAGCCGGCCGCCGCCGTGCAGTGGCGGGCCCAGTATTCATGACCGGGCGAGCCCGGCAGGGCCGGATGGAGCACTTGAGCCACGGCAGTCTGCGTTTGCGCCCATGCGGCCACACGTCGCGCGGCGGCATCTTGAGCGGCGTAGCGCAGCGGCAGCGTGGCCAGACCGCGCAACACCAACTCCACATCATTGGCCCCCACACCCAGGCCACTGCGGCCATGAGCGGCGGCGAGCTGCTCGTACAGGCCACGATCTCGCACGCCCACCGAGCCCATCAACACATCGCCGCCGCCGCTGGGGTATTTGGTCAGCGCATGGATCGTCAGGTCCACCCCCAGCTCAAAAGGGGCAAAGGCAAGGCCTGCACCCCAGGTGTGGTCCAGCGCGATCAAGGCCTGCGGTGCGTTGGCACGCACGGCGGCGATGAGACCAGTGAGGTCCGGGAACTCCAGCGTCACCGATCCCGCAGCCTCCAGCCAGACCAGGCGCGTGGCAGGGCTGAGCTTGGCGGCCAGATCGGCCGGATCGAGCGGGTCGTAGATTGCGTGCGTGATGCCCCAGTTCGCCAATTCGTGGCGCGCCGCATTGCGGCTGGGGCCGTAAACGTTGTCGGGCAGCAGCAGCTGATCGCCGCACTTCAGGAAGGCCTGATTGACCAGATTCAGCGCCGCCAGCCCGCTGGGAGCCAACAGCACATGATTCGCCCCTTCAAGGCTGGCCAGCCGGGCCTCCAGCGCGAAGGTGGTGGGCGTGCCATGCAGCCCATAGGTATAGGCATCGCGATCGGCCCAGCGCACGCGCTGCAACTCGGCCACATCCTTGAAGAAGATCGAGCTGGCCTTGTGTACCGCTTGCACCGGTGCGGCAAAGCCCGCCGGCGGCTGATAAGGGTGATGGATCAGTTCAGCCGCAGTCTTGCGATCGCTCATGGCCTCAGATCGGTTGGGCGATCAAGTCGTGGCCCTCGGCCGCCACCACCCGCGCGCGGGTGAATTCGCCCACCTTCAGGGTCTTGCTGGCCTTCTCGGGCGGCAGCAGTCGCACGGTGCCATCGATCTCGGGCGCATCGGCATACGAGCGCCCCACCCCACCCTTGCGGCCCAAGGCCGGAGCGCTATCCACCAGCACTTGCAAGGTCTGGCCGACGCGGCGCTGCAGACGCTCAACCGACACGCCTTCAGCCACCGCCATGAAGCGCGCACGGCGCTCCTCACGCAGCGCGTCGGGCAATTGATCCGGCAACTGATTGGCACTGGCGCCCTCTACGGGCGAATAAGCAAAACAGCCCGCGCGGTCGATGCCGGCCTCGCGCACGAAGTTCAAAAGGTGCTCGAACTCCTCTTCCGTCTCGCCGGGGAAGCCGGCAATGAAGGTCGAGCGCACCACCAGATCGGGGCAAGCTTCGCGCCAGCGCAGCAGACGCTCCAGATTCTTCTCGCCACTGGCCGGGCGCTTCATGCGCTTGAGCATGTCCGGGTGCGAGTGCTGGAACGGCACGTCCAGATACGGCAGCACCAGGCCTTCGTTCATCAGGGGCAGCAACTCATCCACATGCGGGTAGGGATAGACGTAGTGCAGACGCACCCAAGCGCCATAGGGCTTGGCCAATTCGCCCAGCTCGCGCACCAGGTCGAGCATGCGGGTCTTGACCGGGCGGCCGTCGAAGAAACCGGTCCGATACTTGACGTCCACGCCATAGGCCGAAGTGTCCTGGCTGACGACCAACAACTCCTTCAAGCCCCCTTCGAACAAGGCCTTGGCCTCCTTCAGTACATCGCCCACCGGGCGGCTGACCAGGTCGCCACGCATGCTCGGGATGATGCAAAAGCTGCAGCGATGGTTGCAGCCCTCGCTGATCTTCAGATAGGCGTAGTGCTTGGGCGTGAGCTTGATGCCGGCGGCCGGCACCAGATCCATGAAGGGATCGTGCGGCTTGGGCAGATGGAGGTGCACCGCATCCATCACCTCCTGGGTGGCGTGCGGACCGGTCACGGCCAGCACCTTGGGGTGGATCTGCTGCACCAGATTGGCCCCGTCAGCCGCCTGCTTGGCCCCCAGACAGCCGGTGACGATGACCTTGCCGTTCTCAGCCAGGGCTTCTCCAATGGTGTCCAGGCTTTCCTTGACCGCATCGTCGATAAAGCCGCAGGTGTTGACGATCACCAGGTCCGCGCCGGCGAAGGTCTTGCTGGTTTCATACCCTTCAGCACTCAGCTGCGTCAGGATCAGTTCGCTATCGGTCAAGGCCTTCGGGCAGCCGAGCGAAACGAAGCCCACCTTGGGCGTGGTCGCGGCATTCACAACGTCAGTCATCACTTGTTCTTTCCAAATCCAGGCATGCCAGGGAACAAGGCTCCCTTGGCCATCTGTTCCTGCATCTGCACGAACAGGTTCTTGCTTTGCTCCATGTAGGAACCCACCAGGCCTTGCATCATGGGCGCCTGGCCCTGCATGAACTGGCCCCAGAGCTCCGGCGTCAGGCCGACGCCACCGCTGTGTTCGGTGAAACGCGCCTGCATCTCGGTAAAGGTCTGCAGGTTCTTGGCCAAGTAGTCCTGCAGCACCCCCTGCATAGCCTGACCGTAAAAGCGAATGATCTGCTCCAGCATGGGCGTGGAGAACATCGGCACCCCGGCCGTCTCCTCCTCCAGGATGATCTGCAACAGGATGGCGCGGGTCAGGTCCTCGCCGGTCTTGTTGTCACGCACCTCAAAACTCTGACCGGCCAGCACCATGGCCTTGACGTCGTGCAAGGTCACATAAGCGCTGGTCTGCGTGTCATAGAGCCGGCGATTCGGGTATTTCTTGAGGATGCGCGGACCGGCCGGGCCGTCGCCCCGCGGCGCAGCCTCGTCAGATGCGGCAGCGCGGCGCCGAGTGACCATGGGATTTCCTAGCAGATGAATAGGGCGCGATTTTAGGGACTGCCTGAGGGCGCCCCCCCGGGGAGGGCCGTGGGCAGCACGTAGGATGCCAGCCATTTTTTCCGCTCGGCCCTGAGGCCCTGCCGCTTCGACCTCATGAAATCCCCCACGCCCCTGAACCTAGAGCGCTCGCGCCTGGCCTTTGTTCCCGAGACACGCTTCGGTTTGTGGTTCCTCTCCACCGCCACTTGGCGGGTCCATGTGTTGGCGCGCGCGCTCAATGACCTGCAAGGGCTGGCACCCGATTTGCCCCAAGGGGGCGTGGTCCTTGACCTGGGAACCGGACGGGGGCATTCGCTGCTGGAATTGGCGGCCCGCTTCAAACCCACGTTGATTCATGCGGCCGACCCCGACCCCGACTTCGAAAAGCGCAGCGCGGCCAATGCGCGCGCCTGCCCGGTACCCCTGCAGCTGCACAACGCGCACGCCGAACGCCTGCCCTTGCCGGACGCCTCGGTGGACCTGATCCTGTGTCACCAAACCCTGCATCACATCGTGGATCAGGAGGCCGCGCTGGCCGAGATGATGCGCGTGCTCAAGCCGGGTGGCCATCTGATGTTGGCCGAGAGCTGCCGGGCCTATATCCACAGTTGGGTGATCCGCTATTTATTCGCCCACCCCATGGACGTGCAGCGCACAGCCCCCGAATACCTGCAGATGCTGCGAGCCGCCGGCTTTGAGGTGCGCCCGGAGCGCGTGAGCACGCCCTATCTGTGGTGGAGCCGCAGCGACCTTGGGGCCTTCGAATTTTTTGGCCGCAAAGTTCCCGAACCCGGTCAACGCGAAGAAACGCTGGTGAACGCCGTGGTGCGCAAGCCGCTGTAAGCAGCTGCGCCGCTCCTTCGCCCTGGCCAAGGAGCGGCGCACCCAGGAGGGCCTCAGTCGGCGCTCAAGATCACCTTGACGCTGGCATCCACCGCAGACTTCTCGATATAGCCAATCGCATCCGGATTGCCCGCCACGAACTTCTTCACATCGGCGCTGGACGCCAAGCGATTGGGCGGCGTGGCCTTGCCGGAAAACGTCAAGCGCGACCAGGCCGCCTTCACCTGGGCCGTGGTCTTGCCGGCCACTTTGGAATAAAACTGCTCATAGACCGGACTGGCCTCGGGCTGATCCACCAGCGCCGCCGCGGCTCCTGAAGGCAAGGCATTGCTCTTGCCCAGGAAGAGCGCACTGACCTGGTCCGCCGTCATATTCCCTGTCGGACTCTTGGCCCCGACCACCACGACCACCTGGGCCTGGACCGCAAAGGCCGAAAGGGCCAATCCAAGCGAGGCCAGGATGCGCACCAATTTTGTTGCGTTCATGAGTGCCTCCTTAGAAGACGAAATCAACGGTCAGGCTGAGCACCGTGGCGCCGCTGAAGCCGGGCTTGACGTTCACGAAAAGGCCATTGCCACCCTGTGGGCGAATGCGTTCCAACTGAGCCTTCACCGCCGTGTTTCGATAGGCATCCCAGCGCACGCCCACGGCACTGGTCTTTTGGGCGACATTCTGACCGGCCAGGACCCCGTTGACCCCGAGGCGCAGCGCCTCCAAGCTCGGCACATTGGTGACGGGCAACGTGTTCTTCACATGGGGGCTGTCCAGCTTGAGCTCTGAGGCGACCACATAAGGGGTGAAGTTGCCCACCCGATATCCCGCCGAGGCATACCAACCCGTGGTGTTGGAGATATAGGTTTCTGTGCGGCGCCATGTGTATTCAGCGCTCAAGATCCAGTTGTCCTGGTCGTAGCTCAGTCCCACGCCTGAAAATGTTCCCAGTTTGCCTTTGGCACTGATTTGGTCAGCGACCGAGGCGGCCTGCGGCACTTGCGCGCTGGCGGTACGAAGCCCTGCAACCAACGCATCGAGGCTGCCGAAATGCACCGTCAGGTCCGATTCCAGATGACCCAATCGGATCGTGAGCCCGTTGTCGTACTCCGCCGTCAGATTGAAACCAAAGCTGTCATCACCATCCAGCTTGATCTGGCGAAAGGTCGTGCGCATACGGCCCGCAAAGGCCTGAGCGGTCACATTGGCGCCGAGCATCTGAGTGCGATAGGTGATATCGGCGCCCTCAAAGTTACTCAGTGAAACTTGGCCGTAAACATCCAGCGGCGGGCGCACCCAGAGGTTGGAATAGCCCACATCGCGGAAGTCCGACACCGCAAAGGCCGGCAGGCCCATGCGCCCCACCCGCAACGCCCAGTTCGGTGAGAACTGCGCCTTGAAGTAAGCCCACTCCGCATTGGGCTCCCAATTGCCCTTGCCGTTGTATTTGGTCAGCAACTGGGCCGTGGCAGAGAACATCGGATTGAACTTGGCCGTCAGTTGGAGGCCAAGTTTGGTGTCGACACTTCCCTCCACCGAATCGTCAGCGCCACTCAACTGACCCGGCATCGCATATTCGGCCCGGTCATTATTGGTTTTGGCCAATCCGGCTGTGCCGAACCCGGAAAAGCTGAACATGCTCGACTCCGCCAAGGCGGGCCCAGCCGCTGCCAAGCTGGCAGCCAATGCAATCAAATGGCGCTTTGTCACGGCGAATCTCCATTTCAGTGAGGGAATCACCGCAATACGGCCTGCATTGCGGCTCCAGCCCGATCCTGCCTTGGTGACCCAGACTTTGGGAGAACGCCGTTGCCCTCCGACCACGATCAGCGTGCAAACCCCAAGCAAAAAGCCCGTGAATCTTGCGATTCACGGGCTTTGCGAATTGGTAGGCGCGATTGGACTCGAACCAACGACCCCCACCATGTCAAGGTGGTGCTCTAACCAGCTGAGCTACGCGCCTGGGGTCTCTCTTGCGTCGCGAACTGAATTTCTTCAGCCCCTCACCACAAGAGCCCGCGACTATACACGAGATTTTTTGATTTCGTCAACGCCTACGCGCGGCGCGCACGCCAGGCACCTGCGCCACGCTGCGCAGCGCCTCGCGCAATGCCTCAGCACTGCCCACTTCGATGGTGAAGGCCATCCACTGCGTGTCTGGGCGGCTGCCGCGCTGGCTTTGGGTCTTGGCCTCACTGACGCGCAGCTTCAGCTTGGAAAACACTTCGAGCACATCGCGCAGCACCCCGGGGCGATCCTCTGCCTCGACGCTCAGGTCCACCGGGTACTGCCGCCCCTGGGTGTTGCCCCAGGTCACGTCGATCTCGCGCTCGGGCGCGCGGCTCAGGCTGTCGCGCAGATTGCTGCAATCGGCGCGGTGAATGGCCACGCCCTTGCCGCGCGTGACGAAGCCGCGAATGGCATCGGGCGGCGCCGGGCGGCAGCAGCGCGCCAAACTGGTGAGCAGGGAGTCCACCCCCACCACCAGCACGCCACCCCGCTTGGTCTCGGGGCTGGCGGGCCGCACATGTTGGCGCGCTGCCATCTCGTCGTCGCTGGGCTGCTGCTCCGCTTCGGCTGGGCGCAGCAGTTGTTCGATGGGCTTGAGCGAAAACTCATCCTTGCCCACCACCTCGAACAATTGCTCAGCGCTCTTGAAGCCCAAGCGCGCGGCCAACTCATCATGTTTGATGGCCGTACGCCCCTCGCGCGCCAGCAGCTTTTCCACCAACTCGCGGCCGCGCGCCACGGTCTCTTCCGAGGCCAGGGCGTTGAACCAGGCGCGCACCTTGGCACGCGATCGCGCCGAGGCCAAAAAGCCCAGCTCGGCGTTGAGCCAATCCAACGATGGGCCGCGCTCCTTACCGCCCATGACCTCCACGGTCTGACCGCTCTGCAAAGGCGTATTGAGGGGCACCAGTTGGCCATCGACCTTGGCGCCACGGATTCGGTGACCCAACTCGGTGTGGAGCTGGTAGGCAAAGTCGATGGGCGTGGCACCGGCGCACAGCTCCACCACCGCCGCCTGCGGCGTGAAGACGAAGATGCGCGCTTCCTCACCTGCTTGCTCGGCCGAGCCCTGACTCTCAACCAGGTCGCGTTCCCATGCCAGCAGCTGGCGCAGCACGGCCTTGCGTGCCTCGCGCACGCTGGCCTCCTGCTCGCCGGCCACCGCCTGGCCACCGTAGCCTTTGGCGCCCGCCTCCTTGTAGGCCCAGTGCGCAGCCACCCCATGCTCTGCGTGCTCGTGCATGGCACGGGTACGAATCTGGACCTCCATGGTCTGGCCATCACTACCGCGCAGCACGGTGTGCAGGCTTTGATACCCATTGGCCTTGGGGCGCGCGATGTAGTCATCGAACTCACCCTCGACCGGCAGGTACACCTCGTGCAGGCGCGCCAGCACCGCGTAACACTCGTCCGCGCTGTCCACGATGACACGCAAAGCGCGCAGGTCGAACACCCGGTCCAGCGTGAGGCCCTTGCCCTGCATCTTTTTCCAGATGCTGTAGAGGTGTTTGGGCCGACCCTGCACCTCGCCGGTCACGCCCAGGCGCTGCAGTTCGGCCATCAACTGCGAACGCGCCTGGTGCACGCGCAGTTCGCGCTCCAGGCGCTTTTCGTGCAGCGCGCGCGCCAAGGCGTGATAGCGCTCGGGCTCCAGAAAGCGGAAGGCCAGGTCTTCCAATTCCCACTTGATCTGCCAAATGCCCAGCCGGTTGGCCAGGGGCGCAAAGACCTGGCGCGCCTCCAGGGCCACATCCACGCGGCAGGGTTGCTTGACCAAGGCGTACCAACGCAGGGTCTGTAAGCGCGAGGCCAGGCGCAGCAGCACCACGCGCAAGTCTTTGCTGAAGGCCAACAGCATCTTGCGCACCCGCTCCAGCTGCTGCTGTGCGGCCTCGGCCTCCAGTTGCGCAGCACGCGCAGCGCGCTGGATGCGCACCAGCTTGCGGGTGTGCTCCACCAACTCGGCATAGCCAGCCCCAAAGGCCTTGGCGGTCACCTCGATGGGATCACTCAGGTGTTCGCTGGCGTACACCAGATAGGCCGCAGCCTGGATGCCCGGCGAGGCCCCGATGCCGGCCAGGATGGCGGCCACCCCATCGGCATGGCTGAGTTGGTCCTCGCCCGTATCCAACAAGCGCCCCGCCAGCAGAGGTTCGGCAAAGGCGCGCGCTCGGTTCAGGACATCCAGGACAGGGGCGGCGCGTTGGGGTTCAGCCCCGGGCAAACGCTTGGGCAGGTCCTGCGCGGCGGGTTCGTCGTGCAGCAGCGCGACGATGGCGGCGCGTTGCGGGTCGGCAGGGGCAGTCTTCACGGTTGACGCAGAAACTCGATCACGGGGTCTTGTTGTTCGGCTCGATCCAACATCGGGGCGTGGCCCACCTCGGGGAGTGTGAGCAACTGGGCCTGGGCCCCGGTCTGGATCATGCGGGCCGCTGTTTCGGCACTGAGCAAATCACTCTGCGCACCGCGCAGCACCAACACCGGCTGGCTCAGCGCCGCCCATGCCGCCCACAGCTGCGCTTCGCCGGCTGCCGCCAACTCGGGCGTCAGCGCGCGAAAAGCCTGACCGATGGCCGGGTCGTAGTGCAGACGCACCCCTTGCTCGCTAGCCCGGAACATCGGTCGCGACAACGCCAGCCATTCGGCTTCACTGAAAGTCCCAAAGCCCTGAGAGATGCTGCGCAATTGCGCGGCGCCCTCTTCCACCGAGTCAAAAACCATCGCCTGGCCCAGATAGGCGCCAATGCGCTGCAAGGCCTGCCACTCCAGGCTCGGGCCGACGTCGTTGAGCACCAGGCGCCGCACCGGGCTGCCGGGCAAGGCGGCCAGCCCCAGGCCGATCAGGCCGCCCATTGAGGTACCCACCCAATCCACCTGCTCCACATCCAGGCGTGCCACCAGGCTCACCATGTCCGCCACGTACTGCGGGATGCCGTAGTGCAGCGGGTTGGCCAGCCAGCCGGAATCGCCACGCCCCACGACATCCGGGCAAATCACGCGAAACTCGGGTGCCAGCCGGCGCGCCAGTGCATCGAAATCGCAGGATTGGCGGGTGAGACCGTGCACACAGACCACGACCCTGGGGTTGTCCGCCGCCCCCCACTCCCGGTAGGCGATGCGGTGCAGCCCACCGGGGCTCAGGGCCTGGAGGTGGTGCAGGCGCGGTGATGTCATTGGCTATCCTCGGGTTCTTTCAAAGATCCTAAGGGACACCGCGCGATGTTGAACGGCAAAACCGCCCTGATCACGGGCTCCACCAGTGGCATCGGCCTGGGCCTGGCCCTGAGCCTGGCTCGCCAAGGCGCCAATGTGATGCTCAATGGCTTTGGCGATGTTGAGGCCGCCCGCGCCCAGTTCGAGGGTTTGGAGATCGAGGTGGATTACCACGGCGCCGACATGTCCCGTCCGGACGAGGTGGCGGACCTGGTGCAGGCCACCGAGGCCCGGTTTGGCGCTTGCGACATCCTGGTCAACAACGCCGGCATTCAGCACGTCGCGCCGATTCAAGACTTTCCGCCCGAACGTTGGGACGCCATCCTGGCCATCAATCTGTCCAGCGCCTTTCACAGCATCCGCGCCGCCTTGCCCGGCATGCTGGCCCAAGGCTGGGGCCGCATCATCAATGTGGCCTCGGTGCATGGGCAGGTGGCCTCGGTCAACAAGAGTGCCTACGTGGCCGCCAAGCACGGCCTGATCGGGCTGACCAAGGCCGTGGCCCTGGAAACCGCCACCACCGGCGTGACCTGCAACGCCATCTGCCCGGGCTGGGTGCTGACCCCCCTGGTGCAGCGCCAGGTCGATGCCCGCGCACTCGCCGACGGGGTGGACAACGCCGAAGCCAGCCGCCGCCTGTTGGCCGAGAAGCAACCCTCACTCGCCTTCACCACCCCAGAGGAACTGGGAGCCCTGGCGCAGTTTCTGTGCAGCCCGGCGGCCGGCAATGTGCGTGGCCAGGCCTGGGGCATGGACGGCGGCTGGACCGCCCAGTGATACGGCACCGGGCTTGTGTGCATTGGTAACCGAGCCCTGAGCTCAGAGCCCTGGAGCGGCCGAATTTGTAACAACGCCCTGCCAAGGGCAGGACAATCGTTACCGGCCCCGGACTTTCAGGGGCAGCTGGAGTGAACCGATGTCCCACGCCCCGAACACCCGCCCCCAACGGATTGCCGTCGTCGACGACGATGCTCGAATCCGCGACCTGCTGCGCCGCTACCTGAGCCAGGAAGGCTTTGAGGTGCTGCCCGCCGAAGACGGCCAGGCGCTGGCGCGCCTGATGTCGCGCGAGAACCTGGATCTGATCGTGCTGGACCTGATGATGCCCGGCGAAGACGGCCTCTCCATCTGTCGTCGCCTGCGCGCCCAGGGCAATCGCACGCCGATCGTGATGCTGACTGCCAAGGGCGAGGACGTGGATCGCATCGTCGGCCTGGAGGTCGGCGCCGACGACTACTTGGGCAAGCCCTTCAACCCACGCGAACTGCTGGCCCGCATCAATGCCGTGCTACGCCGTGCCCCGGCGCCGGAGATGCCCGGCGCGCCCTCGGGCACCGCCGAACGCGTGATGTTCGGCCCCTATGAGTTCGACCTCGGTCTGCGCCGCCTGAGCAAGGAAGGGGTGGAGCAGCCGCTCACCACCGGCGAGTTCGCCATGCTCAAGGCCCTGGTGCGCCACCCGCGCCAGCCCCTCAGCCGCGACAAGCTGGCCCAGCTGACCCGTGGCCGCGATTTCGAACCCTTTGACCGCAGCCTGGATGTGCAGATCTCGCGTCTGCGCAAGATGATCGAGCCCGATCCGGCCAAGCCGCGCTACATCCAGACCGTCTGGGGTCTGGGCTATGTGTTTGTGCCCGATGACGCGCCAGCGGCCTGAAGACCTACACGGCTGACTGAATGCTGCGTCGCCTGCTCGGGTTCAACCTCTTTTGGCGCACCTTTGCCTGGTTGGCCCTGTTGCTGGCCGGCACAGGCGTGGCTTGGCAGGTGGCGTTTCGCGCCCTGGAGTCGGAACCACGCGCGCTGCAGGCCGCCCAGCAATTGGGGGACATGGTGGTGCTGGCGCGCACCGCGCTCAGCCAGGTCGAGCCCATCCAGCGACTGGTTCTGATCAAGTCCTTGGGCCGCGACGCCAGCATCCGCGTGCAAGTGGCCGAACTGCGCGACGACTGGCGCACCTATGACCAAGACCCCTTCGCCCGCCAGGTGGCCCTGGCCCTGCAGCAACGCCTGGGGCAAGACACCTTCGTGGCCCGCAGCGTCAACGGTCAGGGCGGCCTGTGGGTGCGCTTTATGGCCGGCCGCGACGCCTTCTGGCTGCGCGCCGAAGAGCCTCAAGCGCATCTGGGGATCTCAAAAGCCTGGTGGTTGCTGATCGTTCTGGCCGGCACCCTGCTGGGCTCGGCCCTGATCGCCGGCCTGATCAACCGCCCCCTGCGCGCGCTGTCCATCGCCACCCACCGCATCAAAGAGGGCGAGTACGACTCGCGCCTGGACGAGCACACCCTGACCAACGAGATCCGCGAGGTCAACCGCGGCTTCAACCGCATGGCGCGGGTGCTGGCCAAGCTGGAACAGGACCGTGCCGTGATGATGGCCGGCATCTCGCACGACTTGCGCACCCCCCTGGCCCGCCTGCGCCTCGAGGCCGAGATGAGCGTACACGACGAAGAAGCCCGCAACGCCATGGCGCAGGACATCGACCAGCTCGATGCCGTGATCGGCAAATTCATGGACTACGCCCGCCCGGGCGAACTGCAGACGCAGAGCCTGAGCCTGATCGAGGCAGTGGAGCGCGAGGCCGCCAGCTTTCGCGACCCCTCGCAGATTCGCTTTCGCATCCGCGTTTTGCCCAGCCTCAAGGTCAAAGGCGACCCCACCGAGCTCTCGCGCGTGCTGCAAAACCTGTTTGAGAACGCGCGCCGCTACGGCCACCAAAAGGATCAACCGGCACGCGTGGACGTGATGGCCACGGCCAAGGGCGACGAGGTCATCCTGACCGTGCGCGACCATGGCCCGGGCGTCTCACCCGCCATCCTGAGCGAGCTGACCAAACCCTTCTTCCGCGGCAACACCGCGCGCACGGCGGCCAGCGGCTCGGGACTGGGCCTGGCGATCGTCGAAAAATCCCTGGCGCGCATGGGCGCCACGCTAGAGATCCTGAACGCTGAAAGTGGCGGATTGGTGAGCCGACTGCGGCTGCTGCGCGCTGAATAGAGAACGGTCTCTCCCGCCTCGCTCCGCCGCGCAGCGGGGCAGCGGAGAATTCGCGCATGGCAAAACCTGTTCCCCGTCTCAGCCCCGAAGACATCCAGCGCGTGGTCGCCGCCGCCTGGGTCGACCCGCCTCCCTATGACCGTATCCGCCTCGACTACGGCGTCGGCCCAGGAGCGCTGCAGCAACTGATGCGGCGCGAACTGACCCCCTCCGCCTTCAAGCTTTGGCAGGCCCGCGACAAGAAAACCAAGCGTCCCACGGTGCGCTCGACCTTCCCCTTCGGTCGCTGAACCCTGGGTTTCGCCCGCGGGGCTGACCGATGGATTGCGGCACCCTGAGAGAATGCGCGCCCATGAGCACGCCCACCCACCCCAGCACCCCTCTCACCTACGATCAGGCCGGCGTCAATTACGACCTGATCGACCCCCTCAAGGTCAGCGCCCAGCGCGCCGCCGCCAGCACCGCCAGCCAGCTCACCGGCCACGGTTTCAGCGAGGTTAAGGCCTCGCGCGGCGAGTCGGCCTATGTGGTGGATGTGGGGCCGTTCTATCTGGCCTCGATCGTCGAATGCCTGGGCACCAAGACCCTGGTGGCCGATGAAATGGCACGCCTGACGGGCCAGAGCTTCTATGGCGCCATCGCCCAGGACACCATCGCCATGGCGGTGAACGACCTGATCACCGTGGGCGCCACGCCCCTGGTGGTTCAGGCCTATTGGGCGGCCGGCGGCTCCGACTGGTTCGGCAATGCCCAGCGCGCCCAGGCCCTGGTGGCCGGCTGGAAGGCCGCCTGCGAGACCTGCGGCGTGGCCTGGGGCGGCGGCGAAACCCCGGCCCTGGCCGGTATCGTCGAGAACGACCGCATCGATCTGGCGGCGTCGTGCACCGGCATCGTCAACCCCAAGAGTCGCCTGTCGGTGGGTGATCAGCTGGCCCCGGGCGACGCCATCGTGCTGCTGGCCGCCAGCGGCATCCACGCCAACGGCCTGAGCCTGGCACGCAAGCTGGCCGAGCGGCTGGAGAACGGCTATCTGACCGAGATTGCCGATGGGCTGAGCTATGGCGCGGCGCTGCTGGCGCCCACGCCGCTGTACTCGCCCGTTACCGAGGCGCTCTACAAGAGCGGCCTGACGGTGCACTACAGCGCCAACATCACCGGCCACGGCTGGCGCAAGCTGCTGCGCCATCCCGGCGAGCTGACCTACCGCATCCACACCGTGCCGCCGGTGCCCGAGGTGCTGCGCTTCATGCAGAAGCACTGCCATCTGGACGACCGCGAGGCCTATTCCACGCTGAACATGGGCGCGGGCTTCGCGCTCTTCGTGCCGCCCGAGCAGGCCGCCGAGGTGGTGCGCGTGGCCCAGGGCTGCGGCGTGCAGGCCTGGCATGCCGGTCAGGTCGAAGCCGGGGCCAAACGCCTGCTGATCGAGCCGCTGGGCATCGAGTTCTCGGACGCCGATCTGCAACTGCGTTGAACGCCTCCGCCGCTCACCCGCCCTTGCTGCGCATCGGCGAGTGGACGGTCGACGTCAGCGCCAACCGCCTCTGGCGTGAGGGCCAGCCCCCTCAGGCCCTGCGCCACAAGGCCATGGCCCTGCTGGCGCTGCTGGCCGAGACTCCAGGCCAGGTGGTCACGCGCGAGACCCTGGAGGCGCGGCTGTGGGATGGCAATGAGTTCGTCGCCCCGCAAGCCATCAACAACGCCATCTGGGCCATCCGCCAGGCGCTGGGCGACGACCCCGAGCAGCCGCGCTACCTCGAAACCATCCCGAAGAAGGGCTACCGGCTGATCGCGCCGGTGCAGGTGCTTGAGGCGCCGGCTGCGGCGCCGGCCCGGGACGCCGAATCGGTGGCCCCTGCTTCAAAGGCCGCCGGTCGGCCCCGCCGCGTTGTGTTGGGCTGGGTGCTGAGCCTGGGACTGGGCTTGGGTCTGATCACGCTGGTCGCCTTGTTCGTGTGGATGGCGCAGCGAAAACCCGCCGCGCCACCGCCCGCCCCGCCGGCCCTGCCCGCCGCCCAGAGTCTGACGCAGTACCCGGGTGTGGAATTTCTGGGCGCGCTCTCGCCCGATGGCCGGCAACTGGCCTTTGCCTGGTGGCAAGGCCAAGGCGACGCCGAGCTCTATGTGCGTGACGCTGCAGACCGCAGCGCCACTCCGCGCGCCGTGGGCGGCGCGCAAGGCGATGTGACGGCACTGGCCTGGTCGGCCGATGGGCGGCGCATCGCCTACCTGGCCCGGCGCGGCCGCCAATCCTGCCGGCTCTGGGTGGTGGACTTGCACAGCGGACAGCGCCAAGACTTGGCGGCATGCGCCCCGCTCTTCACCCCGGCCCTGGCTTGGTCGGACGATGGCCGTTGGCTGGTCTTTGCGGGCGCGTCTGAGCCCGGGCTGTACGCCATGCCGGCCGAAGGCGGCCCACCGCAGCGCCTGACCCAGGCCCCCAACAGCGCACAGGGGGACCATCAACCGGCTTGGTCTCCCGACGGGCAGCGCCTGGCCTTTGTGCGCCAAGACCCGCAGGACGGCAGCCGAGATCTGTATGAACTGAGTTGGCGCGACGGTCGGGCCGTGGGTGAACCCAGGCGCCTGACCCGACTGCAAATGGACAGCCTTCATGGCCTGAGCTTTGCCGCCAATGGCCAGGACCTGATCCTCTCCACCACCCGCCAGGGCCAGCGCACCCTGCTGCGCTGGCAGCGTGCGGACGGCAGCCTGCGGCCCCTGGGTCTGGACGGGAGTGCGCCGCAGCGCAGCCGCGACGGGCGGCTGGTGCATGCACTGATGCGCGCCCATGTGAGCCTGGGCGAATTGCCCCTGGACCGAGAAGGCCGTGCCCCGCTGCGCCTGGAGCAGGCGCTGGCCTCCCGGCGTTTGCCAGCCTTTCATGTCGGGCGCCAGTTGCTGGCCTTTGTGGCGCGTGACGGCGACCATGCCCAGCTGTGGCTGCGCTCGGCGGACGGCGCTCTGCGCGAGGCCCTGCGGCTGGAAGGCCAAATCGGCCGGCCAGTCTGGTCGCCCGAGGGCCGGCATCTGGCCTTTGTGGGCAGTTGCGGCAGCCAGCGTGCGCTGGCGTTGTGCCTGATGGACACCCAGGCCAAGGCCTTGCGCACGCTGTGGCAGGGCGAGGCGCAACTGGGCACGCCGGGCTGGTCCCCCGATGGGCGCAGCCTGGCTTTTCTGAGGTCTCGCGGCGGCGGGCCCTGGCAGCCCTGGCGCCTGCAACTGAACGCCGATCTGCAGCCCGCTGACATGCGCCCGGTCGACGCAGCGCCCGCCGGCCTGCCCGGCGGCCGCCTGGCCTGGAATGCGCGCGGGCTGCACTACCTGGACGCACGGGGTCAAAACCTGCAGGTCTGGCCCCTACCAAGCGGCCAACAAGCCGGCACACCGACCGTCTGGCCACTGACCCAGTCCGGGCAAACCCTGCTCCACTGGGAACTGCACCCGCAGGGCGTTTTGACCCTGACACGCGGAACCGATGAGCGCTTCGATCTCTGGACCCGCCCTGGCGCTCCGCCACAGCTCAAGAGCCATCACCCCCTGGGCAGTTTCCCCGAGTTCGCCAGCTTCAGCCTGAGCCCACAGGGGGCTTGGGTGGAGCAAAACGACGCCGCCCATGGCGACCTGATGGTCAGCCCAAGCCCTTGATTCATAAGCAGAAATATTTTTTGGATCAGAACTGTAGGCCGTCTTGATGGGCGATCTGGCGGCAAAGTCCGCCAATGGTGGCGCACCAATCGGGTGCGCCATTCCGGAGGGGCTGAAGCCCCTTCCTCAGCCCCTCATGAAAAACCAATCTGGCGCGATGTTGCTGGCTTCTCTCACCCTGTTGGCCGCTTGTGGCGGTGGCGGTGACTCCGTCGCGGAAACCCCGGCACCCACGCCAACCCCCACCCCAACACCAGCCCCCGCCGGCTGGACCCGTCTGGCCGATCTGCCCGAGGGCCTGGCCAAGTTCGGCGTGGCCGCGGTGAGCACGGGCACGGGCACCCAGTTGGTCGCCGCTGGTGGCTACGACACCCGCAACACCAGCTTCCTCTACGACCTGGCCACCAACACCTGGCGCGCCGGGCCGGCCATGCCGCGCGGCAGCGACAACCTGGCGGTGCTCGGCGTGGCCGGCAAAGCCTATGCCCTGGGCGGCGAGGCCAGCAACGCCTTCCAGATCTATGACGCCACCAGCAACAGTTGGAGCAGTGGCACGGCCTTGCCGGAGCGTCGTTTCGCGGCCGCAGCGGCCGAACTCGGCGGCCGCCTGCACCTGATGGGCGGCTGGAACCTGAACAACAGCGCCAGCGCCTCGGTGGCCACGCACGCAGCCTACGACCTGACGTCCCAGACCTGGACCAGCCTGGCGCCCCTGCCCAGCGCCCGCAACGCGGCAGCCGCTGCGGCGGTCGATGGCCGTCTGTGCGTGGCTGGCGGGCGTTCGCCCGGCATCCGTGCCACCGACCAGCAGCCCCTCAACCTGCTGGACTGCTACAGCCCGGCCAGCAACAGCTGGAGCGCCGAGAGCCCCATGCCCACCGCCCGCGGCAGTCTGGCCGCCGCCACCCTGGGCGGCCAGCTCTACACCTTCGGCGGCGAAACGGCCGCGCGCACGGTCAGCAACGCGGTGGAGCGCTGGGACCCCAGCACCCGCAGCTGGCAGAGCCTGCCCGCCATGCCCTTTGCCGCCCACGGGCTGGCGGCCGTGGCCAGTGGCGATTCCATCTATGTGATGGGCGGCTTCACCGGCGCCTCGGACGCCGTGGGCACCGAGTCCAAGCAGGTCTGGCGCTTCAAGCCGCAGTGAGCCTCCAAGGGGCCTATGCGGTCTGCGCATAGAATGCGCGTCGACGGGCCCCCTCGCATGGGAGCGCGCCCAATCGGGTCAGGTGGGGAACCAAGCAGCCCTTAGCGTTGCAACCAGTGCCGAGGTAAGGCTCGTCACCCATTCAAGAAGCGGCTGCCAGTGGCAGCCGTTTTTCTTTGGTGCCAGGGGGGGTCTGCAAAACCCCCTGCGCCCTCGCCAAGACTTTTCGGGATGAGGGCCAAGGCGCGAGCCGCCGCTCAGGCTGGTGGCCTGAGCAAGGATCGCAACACCGGCCATCGCCCGAAAAGTCTTTGGCCCGAAGGGTTTGCGAGATAACCGGCCGTCTCGGTCGTTGGCGCGCTCGGCTGTCGGACAGCCAGTCCGACCTTCGCGCGCCGTCTACGATCCGGCCGGTTCTCTCGCAAACGCGGGCTGCACGGGGTTTTGCAGACCCTCCCTAGACTGCCGGCCCATGCACATCCTGCTGATCGAAGACGACCTCGACCTGGGTCAGGCCCTTTTGAGCGCGTTGCGCCTGGAGTCCTTCAGCGTGCAATGGCTGCGCCGCGCGGCCGATGCACCGCCGCTTCTGGATGATCCGGCCTGCAGCGCGATGCTGCTGGATCTGGGCCTGCCCGACGGCAGCGGGCTGGACCTGCTGCGCCGTTGGCGCGCCGCGCAGAGCCGCACCCCCATCCTTTTGATCACCGCGCGCGGCGCGCTGGACGAGCGGCTCGACGGGCTGGATGCCGGGGCCGATGACTACCTGGTCAAACCCTTCGAGATCCCCGAACTGCTGGCCCGCCTGCGCGCGGTGCTGCGGCGCACGGCGGCCCAAGCTGGGGAGGCCTGGCAGTTCGGCGCTTTGACGGTGTTGCCGCGCCGCATGCAGGCGCAGTTGAGCGGCCAGCTTCTCGACCTGACACCGCGCGAATTCCAACTGCTGCTGGCCCTGGCCGAAGGCGGTGGCGAGGTGGTGGACAAGGCCACGTTGGCGCAGCGCCTAGAACCCCTGGGCGAGGCGCTGGACACCGGGGCGCTGCAGGTGCACCTGAGCAATCTGCGCCGCAAGATCGGGCCCGAGCGGGTGGGCACCTTGCGTGGCGTGGGTTACTGGTTGGAGTCGATATGAAACCCAGCCTTGGCCGCCGCCTGATCGGCGCGCTGCTGGTGGCCTATGCCCTGGTTGCGGTGCTCTTGGTGGCCTGGAATTTCTGGACCGCGCGGGCGCAATTGACCGAGCAGTCGGTGGCCCACCACTTGGGCCGGCTGATGGTGGCGAGCCTGGAAGGGGTCCAGGATGAAAACAGCGCCCGCGCCGTGGTGCAGGGCTTTGCCCGCGAGCTCCGGCGCCTGCGCGAGGAAAGTGGCTATGCCTTCGGCACGGCGGGCATCCGCCTGTCCGATGCGCAGGGGCGCCCGCTCTGGTCCAACCTGTCCAACCTGACGCCGCTTGCCGTCCAGCCCGCCCTGGGCCTGAGTCGTGTGGAGATTGGCCCGCACCGCTACACCGCGCTGAATGCGACCGCGGGCCGCTGGCAGGTGCTGGTGCTGGATCAACAGGTGCCCGATGCCGTCTTGCTGCAGTGGGTCCTGGAGCAGATCCTGGTCTCGCTGCTGATTGCCCTGCCGGTGTTGCTGCTCACACTCTGGCTGGCGGTGCGCACGGGCCTGGGCCCGCTGCGCCGCTTCACGGCGCGCATTGCGGCGCTGGATACCCGCCGCGAGCTGGCAGCATTGAACCTGGACCTGCGCTACGCGGAGCTGCAACCCTTGGGCGCGGCCTTTGACGCCCTGCTGGCGCGGCTGCGCGAACAGCTGGCGCGCGAGCGCGCTTTTGTGCACGACGCCGCGCACGAGTTGCGCACGCCGCTGGCGGCCCTGGGTGCGCAGGCCCATGTGCTGCTGCACAGCGGCGATGAGGCCGGTCGCGCCCAGGCTGCCCAGGCCCTGCAAAGTGGCCTGGCGCGCACCGCCCACCTCTCTCAACAGCTGTTGGACATGGCCCGTCTGGATCAGGAGCGGCCGGCGCAGCCCGAAGCCCTGGACCTGGCCGAATTGGCGGCTCAAGCCCTGCGGCAAGCGCACCGCGAGGCGCGCGCACGCGGCGTCGAGCTGGCCCTTCAGGGCCCGCCAGAGCTGAAGAACCTGCCCTGGCACGGCGAGCGCCAGGCCCTGCAAAGCCTGCTGCACAACCTGCTGGACAACGCGATTCGCTATGGCGCCCGCCAGGTCGAGCTGCAAATCGGTCTGCACCATGACGGGCACCTCAAAGGCCGCCCCTGGCTGGCGGTGGCCGACGACGGCCCCGGCGTCGCGCCCGAGCATCGCGAGGCCATGTTCGAGCGCTTCTGGCGCGGTCCGCAGGCCCAGCAGACCGAAGCCTCGGGCAGCGGCCTGGGCCTGTCCATCGTGCGTCAGGCCCTGCAGCGCCTGGGGGCGCAGCTACAGCTGGGGACCGGACTGGCGGGGCGAGGCCTCCGCTTCCAGATCGATCTTTGAGGAGGGTCTGCAAAACCCCGTGCAGCCCGCGTTTGCGAGAGAACCGGCCGGATCGTAGAGCGAGGTCGGACACAAACAGTCCAGCGGACTGTTTGTGCCTACCCGAGCGCCGGCGCTTTTGCGCGCCGGCGGCGCGCGAAGGTCGGACTCTCTGACCGACTGCCGAGCGCGCCAACGACCGAGACGGCCGGTTATCTCGCAAGCCCTTGCGGGCCAAAGACTTTTCGGGCGATGGCCGGCGTTGCAAGCCTTGCTCAGGCCACCAGCCTGAGCGGCGGCTCGCGCCTTGGCCCTCATCCCGAAAAGTCTTGGCGCGGGCGCAGGGGGTTTTGCAGACCCTCCTTTAGAGATTCTTAAGGGTCGGATTTCAAGAATGCGGGCCTTCCTGACCCGTCTTGACTTCCATCCATGCCTGCCGACCTCTCCCTGCCCCGCCGCGCCCTGTTCACCCTCTCCTTGCTGGCTTTGCTAAGCGCCTGCGGCGGCGGCGTGGACACCCAGCGCGATGAGATTCGCGACCCGCAGCTACTGACCGAAACCCAGGCCGCCCGCACCGAGGCCGAAACAGCGGTGCGCACCGGGCTGGTGGGCGCGGTGTTCGCCACGCAGGCCGAGTCCGCCGCCAAGCTCTATCTGGGCACCGCCGGCCTGCGCAAGCCCCAGGGCGCTGCGATGCAAGGTGACGAGGCCTTCCACCTGGCCTCGATGAGCAAATCGATGACCGCTGCGCTGGCCGCCCATTGGGTGGAAAAGGGCCGCCTGCGCTGGGACAGCAAGCCCGCCGAACTGCTGCCCGAGCTGGCCACCGGCATGCATCCCGCCTATGCCCAGATCACCCTGGCCCAGTTGCTGAACCACCGCGCCGGCCTGGTGGCGCTGGACGGTGCGGCCGATATCGCGGCATTTGCCCAATTCCTGGCGACGCAAACTGAGCCCTTGCCGCAGACTGAAGCGGGCCGCCGCCGCGTTCTGGCGCGCTGGACCCTGAGCCTGCCGCCGGCCGGCCAACCCGGCCAGGACTTCGTCTATTCGAACGCCGGCTACACCCTGGTCGGCGCGATGCTGGAAGCCGCCACCGGGCAAGACTTCGAGACCCTGATGCGCCAATTTCTGGCGCCCATGAACCTGCATCCGCTGTGGCAGCCGGCCTCTAGCACCGTTCAGGGGCATGAAGGGGAGCACCCCAGCCGCCTGCAACCCTTCAGCGGCTTTGGGGCCGAGATGCAACCCTGGGTGGACGCGATCAAGCCCTCCGGCGATGTCTGGCTCACGCCCGCCGAGTACGGCCTGTGGCTGGCCGAACACCAACGCGCCCTGCAGGGCAAGGCCCACGCCCTGCCCGCCTTCTATGTGCAGACCTTGCGCACGCTGCGCTTCAGCGACTACGCGCTGGGCTGGCAGGGCGGCGCCTTGAACGGCCGGCCCTATCTGGTCCATGCCGGCGCCGCGAGCGGCTTCATGGGGGCGGTCATCCTGCGCCAGGATGGCCAGCGCGCCCACTTCGCGCTGACCAATACCTTCGGCACCGATGCGGCGACGCCCGACTGGGTCACCCGGGCGCTGAACGATGGCCTGATTCGTCTGGCGAGCCGGTAAGCGGCGGGGGCTCCGTGTTTCTCCTGAGATGGGGAGCCGTCATGCGGCAGGCACCCCATCCGTCATGGTCCCAGGCGAACCCACAATCCCGTGGCCGCCGCCAACCGAGACGGACCATGCACACCTATCTGCTGCTCTTGCACGAAACCCCGGCGGACTACGCCGAACTCAGCCCGGCCCAGATGCAAGACATCGTGCGGCGCCATCAGGCCTGGGCCCAGTCTCTGGCCGAACGCGGCCTGCTGGCCGGCGGTGAAAAACTCAGCGACGACGGTGGCCGCCAGTTGCGGCGCCAGGGCACGCAGGTGCTGGTCAGCGATGGCCCCTACGCCGAGGCCCATGACGTGATCGGCGGCTTCTACCTGATCAAGGCCGAGAACGACGCCCAGGCCGAGACCCTGGCGCGCGAGTGCCCGCATCTGGAAGGCCGGCAGTGGATCGAGATGCGCCGCATCGACGTGCTCTGAGCGATCTGCTGCTGCAGCGCCGGCGCTTGCTGGCCCTGCTGCTGCGCGGCCTGGGGCTGGACCGCCTGGAGTTGGCCGAGGAGGCCCTCCAGGCCGCCTGTCTCAAGGCCCTAGAGCACTGGGCCCGCGATGGCCTGCCCGCTCAACCGGCGGCCTGGCTCTACCGGGTGGCGCAACGGCATTTGATCGACGAACTGCGACTCACCCGCCGGCTGCAGCCGGTGGAGGAGGCATCCGTCCTCGACACCCTCGGCCCCCCCGTCCTCAGCACCGAGCGCCTGCAGGGCGAACTACTGGACGAGGAGCTGGCCCTGCTGTTTGGCGCCTGCCACCCTGCATTGCCCTTGGCCACCCAGGTCCTGCTGGCCCTGCGGGCCCTGGCTGGGCTGACACTGGAGCAGCTGGCGCCGCTGTTCTTCAGCACCCCGGCCGCCCTGGCCCAACGGCTTGCACGGGCCCGCGAGACGCTGGCAGCGCAAGCCCCGCTTCGCATTCCCGCCGGCGCCGAACTGCCGGAACGAATTGAGGCCGTCCTTCATGTGCTGGCGCTGATGTTTCATCAAGGCCAGCAGGCAGCAGGGCGCAGCGGACTGGCGGACGATCTACCTCCGCGTGAGCTGGCCCTGCAGCCCTGTTGGGAGGCCATCCGCCTGGCCCGCGCGCTGTGCGCCCATGCGGCCACGGCGGCGCCCGAGAGCGATGCCCTGGCAGCCCTGTTGTTGCTGCATGGGGCCCGCCTGAGCGGGCGTGTGGACGCGAACGGCGACTTCGTGCCCCTGGCCGGCCAAGCGCGCGAGCGCTGGGACGCCGGCCTGATCGCGCGCGGCATGGCCCATCTGCAAGCCTCGCAGCGCGGTGAGCGCCTGAGCCGTTGGCATCTGCTGGCGGGCATTGCCGCCGAGCACGCCCGGGCGCCCAACTACGCACGCACCGATTGGCCCGCCATCGTGCGCTACTACAGCCTGCTGCGCACCCTGGACCCGAGCGCCGCGCCGCAACTGGGACACGCCATCGCCCTGGCCGAAGCCGGCAATCCGGAACAAGCCCTACAAGAACTGCAAAGCCTGCTGCCGCAGCTGCCCGCGGCACTGCGTGCCCATGGCCTGGCCGCCTGCGCCCGCGCCCATCTGCGGGCCGGGCGAGTGGCCGCTGCCCAGGCCTGGCTGGCCCAGGCCGTGGCGGCAGCCCCGCAAGCAGCCGACGCCCGCATGCTGGAGCGGGCCTGGGCTGAGGCCTCGTCCGCCGCAGCAACACCGCGCTGAAGCGTCAGGCCGGGCCTCGGGCCCCGCCCATCAGGACGGGTGCGCTACCCCTGCAAGCCACAACTCGCGCAACTGCGCTGCGCTGGCATAGCCCGCATGCAGGGGCTGCGCCGCATGCACCCCATGCTGGCGCAGCAGGGTCGGGAAGCTGTTCACGTGCAGAGATCGAGCCCGCTCAAAGTCCTCCCGCGTGCGTCGGGCCAAGGGGGGGCTCTGCAGGGCCTGCAGCGCGCTCGCCGCGTCCAAGTTCACACCCTGCTCGGCCAGGGCCTGGGACAGCAATTCGGCCAAGACCTCCGGTGCAGTGGTGTCCAGGCCCTGCTCGTAGAAACCGCGCTGCAGCGCGTGAAAAACCGCCAGCTGGCGCGCGCCCTGGCCTGGCAGTTGCTCGCGCGCCAGCACCACCGCCCGGCTGATGGGCTCGGTGCTGTAACGCATGCCCTCGCGCAGCGCCTTCGGGTTGAAGGGCAACCCGCTCAGGGCCTGCACACGCCGCCAATGGCCGAGGCGAAAGGCGATGCCCTCGGCCGTCAGGAGCTCGCCGGGGTCAGGGCGCAGGCCCCCCAGCACCAAGTCCAGTTCGATTTCGGGCGCTTGCGCCAGGAAGGCCTGCAGGGACGGTGCAAACCCATAGCACCAGCTGCACATCGGGTCGGCCACCAGGATCAGGCGCTCAAGCCCGGCCTGCATCGTCGAGTTCATAGTGAAACACCTTGGAAAGAATCCACCAGCGCCCGTCCAAGCGGCACAGGCTGAGCAGATCGTGGTAATGCTTGCCGCCCATGCGGCAGCGCAGTTCGGCCAGGGCCGTGCCAGGCCCGATCAGGCTCAGGCGCAGCAACTCATCATCGCGAGGCTCACCGCGCCGGGCAGGGGGATCGCGCTGCGCCACCACCGCGAAATAGCTCGGCATGTCCCAGATCAGGGCCGGCTCGGGCACCGCCGTGGCGTACAGCGCCCGCGGGTGCAACACCTCACTCAGCAGGCCCACATCGCAGTGGTAGAGGCCATCGAGATAGCGCCGCAGCAGCGCGCGGATCTCCTGCTCAGCGGGGCCGGCCTCGTTCATGTCGCCTCCCGCTGGCTGGCGGCGCGGGCGCGCCGCGCCGTCACCGTCTCGCCGGCCACGCCCCAGTTGTCGGTATCCACTTCGTCGATGACGACAAAGGTGGTGGCCGGGTCCTTGTCCAGCACCTCCACCAGCAGGCGGGTGGTGCCCTCGATGAGGGCTCGCTTCTGCGCCGCGCTCACCCCTTCGCGCGTCACCTGGATCAACACATAGGGCATGGCCAGACCCCCTTACTGCAGCAGGCCTTCGGCCTGCAGGGCGGCGCGCACGGCAGGACGCTGCGCCACCCGGGTGCGGAAGTTCAACAGGCCGGCAAAGGGCTGCAGGTCCACATCCACATACTGAGCCCAGCCCAAGACCACGAAGAGATAGGCATCCGCTGCGGTGAAGGCCTCGCCGGTGAGGAAGCGCCGCCCTTGCATCTGGCCATCCAGCCAGGCCAGCTTCTTGTTCAACACAGCACGCAGGGTGGTCTTGGCCTTGGCGTCGAGCTCGGGGTTGAACAGCGGCGTGAAGGACTTGTGCAGCTCGGTGCTGATGTAGTTCTGCCATTCCTGCACGCGGTAACGCGCCAGGCTGCCGGGTTCGGGCATCAAGTCCCTCGCGCCCTTGCGATCCGCGATGTACTGCGCAATCACCGGCCCCTCGCTCAGGCGCTGGCCGTCCTCCAGCTCCAACAAGGGCACCTGGCCCTTGGGATTGATGCCGAAGTAGTCGGCGCCACTGGCGGTGCGGTGGGTCTGGGTGTCCACCTTGATCAGTTCAAAGTCCTGCCCGGTTTCGCGCAACACGATGTGCGAGGCCAGGGAACAGGCGGCGGGTGAGTAATACAACTTCATGAGGCTCCTCCTTGAGCGATGACAGAAGGCCTTCATGCTATTGACTGCTTTTAAATCAATAAACTAGCCAGCCATTGAATCATTTATTCCGTAATTTCATCAATGAGCCGTGACTACGACGATCCCCGCCTGGGTGCCATCGAGCTGTTCTGCCTCACCGCGCAGCAGCAGAGCTTTTCCGGCGCGGCGCGCAGCGCGGGTTTGACCCCGGCCGCAGTGAGCCGGGCCGTGGCCCGTCTGGAAGAACGCCTGGGCGTTCGCCTGCTGCAGCGCACCACCCGCTCAGTGCGCCTGACGCCGGCGGGGCAAGGCTATTTCGAGCAGGTCAGTCAGGCCCTGGGCCTGCTGGCCGAGGCCGAGGCCGAACTCAGCGGCGCGCAGACCGAGGCCCGGGGCCTGGTGCGGCTGAGCCTTCCGACCTCCTACGGTCATTTCCGCGTACTGCCGACGTTGCCGGAGTTCCGGCGCCGATTCCCGCAGATTGAACTGGAGCTGCATCTGAGCAACCGCAATGTGGACCTGATCGACGAAGGCTTCGATCTGGCCGTGCGCGGGCGCACACCCCCCGACTCCGGCCTGGTGGCGCGCCGCCTGGAAGACGCCGAGCTGGTGGTGGTGGCGGCGCCGCAGTACCTGAGGGGGCGATCAGTCCCTGTGCGTCCCGAGGACCTGGGCGAGCACGAATGCATTCAGTTCCGCCTGCCCCGCAGCGGCCAGACGGTGGCCTGGGCCTTTCATTCCGAAGCCGGCAGCACCTTGGAGTGGCCAACCCAGGGCGCGCTGCGCGTCAGCGATGACATCCTGGCCCCCATCACCTTGGCCTTGTCCGGCGCGGGCCTCGCCCAGACCTATCGCTTCCTGGTGCAGCGCCAGCTGGAGAGCGGTGAGTTGGTGGAGTTGCTCAAACCCTTTGGTGGCTGCAGCCGCCCCTTTTCGCTGCTCTACCCGGCCAATCGGCACCTGCCGCTGCGCGTGCGGGTGCTGATGGACTATCTGATCGCCGAACTAGGGCCTGTTCACACTAATGAAGGCCAGCACGTGGCCATCCAGAAAGGGCGCCAACGCGGCGCGAAGTGAAGCTGAGGCTCACGCCTGGCAGGCCGCGCAGGGCCGAAGACCCTGCTCTTTGTGAGGCAGCTCGGGCCCTCAGGGCCCAAGCTGTCCACACAAAGCCCCTGCGAGCTTCGCAACAAAGTGGGCGCCCTTGTCGGGTGGCAACCCGAAGGGAAAGGGCCTAAGCCGCCCGACGAAATCAGCCGCCGGACTGCCGAAAGGCCATCACCGCCTGGTTGCGCAGGGTGCGCAGCAGCGAGAGTTCTTTCTCGTCGAGCTGGATAGCGCCTGGCTTGGCGGCATCGGCATAGATCAGTGCAAAGGGTGCCCCTTTGAGCGACAGCGGCAGGATCAGGAAGCTGCCCGACTGGAATCCGCTGCGCCACCAAGCCGGCAGGCGCTGCGCGATATTGGGCTGGGTGGCGTCGCTGATCAGGGTGTCCACCCCCTTCAGGCACACCGCCGCGAAGAGATCGGGGGCCTGCCCAGGCGCGGGCTTGAGCGCCACCTTGAACTGCGGCGCCAGGGTCTCGGCGCCCTCGCCCATGCCGAAGCGCCCCACCAGGCACTCGCTGCGCGCCTCGCGCAGCGCAAACAACACGCGGCGCAGGCCCAGCGAGCGGTAGATGGTCTCCAGGATCATGCGCAGCACCGCCCCCAGGTCGTTGGCCTCGACCATGGCGTCGGTGATGTCCTGGATGCCGGCGGCGAGTTGCTGGGCGGCCTGCTCGCGGGCGCGGGTGGGCAGTTCGCTATCCAGCACGGTGGCCTGCATCACCAGGGTATCGAGCTCATCGCCCGCGGGCTCGCTGGCCACCGTGATCAGGCGCTGCGCGGGCGACTGCCGATCCACCCGCAACTCCATGGCCTCGGCCAAGTGGGCGAGCTTGCTCTTGGCGGTTTCGCAGGCGTTGGCAAAGGCCTCGCCGCCCACACGCAAGGCCTTGGCATAGCGGTCGCCCAATTGCCGCAGGCGCGCTGCGCTGAGCTCGGGCTCACTGGCCAGCACCACATCGGCGGCGTCATTGGCGGCACGCGCCACCCAGCGCTGACGGTCCACTGGCTGCTCGACAGCGCGCGCCGGTGCCTCGCCACTGGGGCGACGCATCACGCTGGTCAGTCCCTCGGGCAGGCCCCAGCGCTTGGCCACGGCCACGCCCAACTCCTCGTAGCTGATGCCCAGCGCGCGGGCCGAAGCGGTGGCCTCGCTGACCGGAGCCTGCGTGCCCTGGGCCTCGCGCACCTGGCGCCGCACCTGGCTGGCTTCTTCCGGGAAGTAGAACTCGGTGAGCAGCCGACCCAGGTTCTGGAACAGCGCGGCCAGAAACAGCTCCTCGCCCTCGCGACTGTTGCCGCTGAGCTCACGCGCCAGACTGCCGGCCAACAGGCCGCGCAGGAACTCGGTCTTGAGCTGGGCCGCGTGAGCCCGGTCCTGCATGCGCTCCAGCAGCACCAGCGAAAGCGCCAGATTGCGCACGCCCCCAAAACCGATCAGCGCCACCGCACGCGACACCGTGCTGATGCTGCCGCCCCCGGCATGGCGAAATTGCACGGTATTGACCAGGCGCAGCAGCTTCTTGGTCAGCGCCACGTCCTTGAGGATTTCGCTGGACAGGGCCGCCAGGCTCTCGTTCTCGGACTGGGTGAGCTTTTGGATGCGCTCGATGGAGGCCGACAGACCGGGGAAGTCGGCCTTGGCGCGCATGCGGCGCAGCAAAAATTCCAGCGCCGCCGCCCCACCTTCGACAGGCCCGTCCGCCTCCTGGCCCTGGGGGCCGTGCAACCACTGCGTCAGCGCGTCGCGCAGAGCGGCGGCACTCTCCCAGCGCTTGACCGGGTCGCGGCTCAGGCCGCGTTGCAGCACCCCCAAGAGCGCATCGTCGATGTCGGGGCTGGACATCGGCGGCGGCTCCAAGTCTTCGTGGAGCACGCGCTGCAAGGCCCGCATCGGGTCGCGCTCCTGGATCAAGCGGCTGCCGCTGAGCAACTCGGTCAGCATCACGGCGGCCGCAAAGACATCCATGCGCGGCTGCGGCGCCTCGCCGCGCGCGGCCTCGGGCGAGATATAGCCCGGCGTGCCGACGATGCGGGCCTCACTGCGGTCGGTGGCGCGACCGGCGATGCCGAAGTCGGTGACGCGCGGGCGCTGCTGCGCGTCAATCAATACATTGCCGGGCTTGAGATCGCGATGCACCACGCCGGCCGCATGCGCATAGGCCAGGGCATCCAGCACCTGCACCATCAACTCCACCGCCGCCCGCGGCGGCATGGCGCCTTGGCCGTAGAACTGCGCCAGGGTGCCGCCGCGCACCAACTCGAACACCAGGGCCGGTTGGCCATCAATGCGGTCGGCCTCGAACACCGGCACGATGCCAGGGTGGTTGAGCCGGCTGACCGCCCGCCCCTCGCGCAACCATTCGTCCACCGCGTCGGGCGTGGCATCGGGGTTCAGCACCTTGAGCGCCACCTCGCGGTCAAGGCGCGGATCGTGCGCCAGCCACACCGTGGCCTGCGCCCCCGTGCCCAGGCGGCGAATCAGCTTGAAGCGACCGAGTTCAGTGGCCATTGGCGTACCAGTGGGCGGCAGGGAAGTCGTGGGCGCCAGGCCGCCCCATGCCCATGAGCACCCCCTTGTGGGTTGGCGAGCGAAGGGCGACTGGGGAGGGCATCTTCAAGCCAGAGTGTGCTGCACGGCCGCCTGCGCGGACTCGGGGAACAACGCCAATTGAACTTCACGTGCGCCAATCCCAAGCGCCCGGCCATAGCGGCGCGTCACGCCCTCGATGCGTTGGCGGCGCCGCCGCAAATCGGTCTCGGCCAGGCAATCCACCAACTCATTGGCCAAGGCGCAGGTCAGACGCAGGGTCTCGATATCGCCCTGCGCATGGTGGACGGGCTGGTCGACCTCGGGGCGCCGCGCCATCTTCTGCAACTCATCGCCCAGGCCCCAGTGGCGCAGGGCGGCTGCACCCAGGTCGTCGAGCTCGCAGCCCAGCACCGCAAAGGCCGCCAAGCGCTCGCTCATGGGCTGTGGATGGGGGTTGTCCTCGCTGGGCTCTGGTGGCTGCTGCAAGCGCTCGATCTGCTCGGCCTCATCGGGCAGGTGGTACTGCAGCAGCAGGCGCCCAAGGTTTTGCGCCAGCGCGGCCAAGCGCAGGATCTCACCGTCGTAGCCGGCCGGCGCCAGGGCACGCGCCACCTCGGCCGCTTTGTGCGCTCGCGCCAATGCCAGGCGCAGATTGACCACCCGCTCGGCCGCCAACACGCCGGGCCAAGGCTTGAGCGCCTGTGCAGCCTGCGCCAACTCGTCCAGACCGACCATGGCGATGGCACGAGCCACATTCAGCACCGCCGGCTGCTGCGCCCCACCCTCGCGGCGGCGCGCCAGGTTCACCCGGCGCAGCAACTCCAGGCTGAGTGCTAGATCTTGAAGCACCAAGCCCGCCAACTCGTCGCCATGGCGGCGCTCCAGCCCGCCGGCCACCACGGTCTTGACCGCCTCGGGGCGGGTGATCGGCAGGCCGCCAAAGCGCTTCAGCTTGTCCAGCAGCTGGGCCACCATGCCGCCTTCGGGGTTCTGGATGTGCTCGCGCCAACCCTCCAGCGCCCGCGCAAAAGCACGCGCCTGCAAATAGCGCTGCGCCGGCTGGCTGGCGGTGGCGCGGTTGACGATGGCCCGCAGCGCGTCGTCCACCGGATGCGCCTGCTCCCAGCCCAGGCGCACGATGTCGCGTCCATGGGGTGCGTAAGGGGCCAAGCGTTGCAGCACCTCGCGGGTATCGGTGCATTCCAGCGGCGCCCGCCCGCCCAGCAGGCGGTTGAGCAGCAGGCCCAGACAGAGCACATCCTCCAGGCACTCGTTCTGGCGCAACTGGCGCGCCTTGGCATCCGCCTGCCAGGCCGCCCCATGCAGGCCAATGCCCAACAGATGCGCCTGTCCGCCCTCCGCCAAGAGCAGCAAGAAGGGCTGCACGTCGCCATGCGACAGACCGGCGTCATGGGCCGCCGCCAGGCCCTCGAGCGCGCGCGCCATCCACTGCGCGCAATCCGGCGGTGCGGGCTGGCGATGGCGGGCCAACCACTCGCCCAGCGTCATCCCCAGGCGGCGTGGGTAGGCGATATAGGGCCAGGGGTCGGTGAGGCCGATCTCGACCGGCGCCGCCAAACCGGGATGTTCAATGCGCGAGGCCTGCCGCGCCGCCTGCAGCCAGGCCTGCGGATCGGCGGGGCGCTGGCGCGGAATGGCCAACAGCAAATCCTGCCGGTTGCGGCTGTCCACCACCTGCCAAAGCATGCTGCGCTCGCTCTTGCCCAGCAAGGCCTTGAGCTCGAAGGGCCCCAGCATCTTGGGGGGCGGACTGGGGCGGTTTTCCGTCGACATCAAGCGCCATTAAACCCGGTCGCCAAGGCGAAGCTTCTCCGGAGAAGCGCCTATCCACTGCTGCAGTCACAGTCGCAGACAAGAATCGGTCAGTTCGTCGGCCCGACGGTGTCGATCAAGTGCCACCGCAGAACCGGCTTTGCCGGGCTGCTGGTGGCGTCCCCTTGAGGGGGAGGCGTCGAAGACGCTTCGGGGGTGGGTCAACCCTGCATCTGCTGCCAGACCTTTTCCAGACGCTTGATCGACACCGGCTGCGGCGTGCGCAGCTCCTGGGCAAACAGGCCCACGCGCAGCTCCTCGAGCTGCCAGCGGAACTCGTCCAGGCGGGGATCCGGGCTGCCCCGGCGCTCGGCCACGCGGCGCTGCCAGCGCTGCTCCAGCGGCCGCAGCTCGGCCAAGAGCTTGGCGTCGCGTGCCGCGTCCTGACGCCACTTGTCCAGCCGCAGCTGGATGCCCTTCAGGTAGCGCGGCAGGTGCTGCAGCTGGGCCCAGGGGGTCTGACGCAGGAAGTGTTTGGGCAGCAGGCGGTCAAGCTGGGCTTGGATGTCCTCGGCCAGCTCTTTGGGTGCACGGGCGTCCTTGAGCTTGCGGGCGGCGGCCTGGTGCTCGGTCAGCACCAGGCCGGCCTGGCGCAGCACCTCCTGGGCGATCAGCACCAGGCGCGGGCGGCCCTCGGCCATGCGGGCCTGAAAGGCCGCCGCCGTGCTGGGCAGGGGCTCGCCGCCGAAGGCCCGCTCCAGGGCCGTGTGCAGCACCTGGGCGCGCAATTCTTCGAGTGTGCCCAGGGCCATATAGGCCACGCCCAGGCGCTGCAGGTCGGGGCCGAGGTTTTTCTCCAGGCCCTTGAGCGGCTCCTTGAGCTGCAGCGCAAAGAGGCGCAGCAGGCCCTGACGATGCTGGGCCTGCGCGGCCTCGGGCTCGTCAAAGACCTCGATCTCGACATGCGCCCCCTTGTCGATCAAGGCCGGGAAACCGATCAGGCTCTGCCCTCCCTTGCTCACCTCCAGCAACTCGGGCAGCTCGCCAAAGCTCCAGTCGGTGTAGGTCTTGGCGGCCTCCAGCGCAGGGGCTGCGGCCGCGGGTTTGGGCGCGGCCTTGGCGTTCTCGGCGGCTTTGCGGGCGTCAGAGGCAGCGGGGGCGAGCTTCAGCGCCGCCAAAGCCTGGAAGCTGGAGCGCGCCAGGCCGCCGAACTCGGCCTTAAGCGCGGCCAGATTGCGCCCCATGCCGAGCTGGCGACCATGTTCGTCCACCACGCGCAGGTTCATGAACAAATGCGGGCTCAGCAGTTCCAACTTGAAGTCCGCACGCGTCAGCGGCAGGCCGGTCTTGGTCTTGACCGCCGCCAGCAGGGTGTCGATCAGCGAGCCTTCGCCAAAGGGCGTGGCGGCCAGCCATTCGCTCACAAAGCTGGGCACCGGCGCCAGGCGGGCGCGCGGCTTTTGCGGCAGGCTCTTGATCAGGGCCAGCACCTTGGCCTCCACCAGGCCGGGCACCAGCCATTCGCAGGCCGCTTCACCCACGGGGTTCAGCGCAAACACCGGCACCGTGACGGTCAGGCCGTCGCGGGCGTCGCCGGGCTCGTGCAGGTAGTCGCAGCGGCAGTCCACGCCGCCCAGCCGCAGCATCTTGGGGAAGGCGTCCGAGGTGATGCCGGCGGCCTCGTGGCGCATCAGCTCTTCGCGGCTGAAATGCAGCAGCCTGGGGTTTCCCTTGCTGGCCTGACGCCACCACTTCTCCAGCGTGGCGGTGGAGCAGACCTCGGGCGGGATCTGGGCGTCGTAGAAGGCCTCGATCAGGCTGTCGTCCACCAGCACGTCCTGGCGGCGGCTCTTGTGCTCGAGCTTCTCGACCTCAGCAATGCGCTTGGCGTTGTGGGCCAAGAAAGGCAGCTGCGAATCGATCTCGCCGCCGACCAGCGCCTCGCGAATGAAGATCTCGCGCGCCTTGGCCGGGTCGATGCGGCCGAAGTTCACGCGCCGGCCCTGGTAGAGCGTCAGGCCGTAGAGCAGGCCGCGCTCCAGCGCCACCACCTCGCCGGCCTTCTTTTCCCAATGCGGCTCGCTCAAATGGGTCTTGAGCAAATGGCCGCATTGCGCCAGCACCCATTGCGGGTCGATATTGGCCAGGCCCCGTCCCCAGAGTCGGCTGGTCTCCACCAACTCGGCGGCCAGCACCCAGCGCCCGGGCTTCTTGCTCAGGTGCGCACCGGGCCAGGGCCAGAACTTGATGCTGCGTGCGCCCAGGTAAGCCCCGGACGACTCCTCCAGCTCGCTCTTCAGGCCGATATTGCCCAGCAGGCCGGCCAGCAGCGCGCGGTGCAACTGCTCATAGGTGGGTTCGCTGCCGTTCAGGCGCCAGCCCTGCTCGGCCACCACGGTGTGCAGCTGCTGGTGAATGTCGCGCCACTCGCGCACGCGGCGCGGGTTGATGAAGTGCTCGCGCAACTTCGCCTCGTATTTGCGATGGCTGAGCTTGTGTTCCCCCTCACCGCCCCGAGCGGTCTCCAGCCACTTCCAGAGTTTGAGCAAGCCACTGAACTCGCTCTTCTCGTCATCAAAGGGCTTGTGCTTGGCGTCGGCCGCCTGCTGCTGCTCGGGCGGACGATCGCGCACGTCCTGGCTGCTGAGGCTGGCGGCGATCACCAGCATCTCGTTCAGGCAATCGCCCTCGCGCGCGGCCAGCAGCATGCGGCCCACGCGCGGGTCCAGCGGCAGTTTGGCCAGCTGGCGGCCGATGTCGGTCAGCTCGTTGGCCTCGTCCACCGCGCCCAGCTCCGCCAACAGCTGGTAGCCATCGGCAATCGCCTTGCCTGGGGGCGCTTCCAGAAAAGGAAAGTCCTCCACCGCGCCGAGCCTGAGGCTCTTCATGCGCAGGATCACCCCGGCCAGCGAGCTACGCAGGATTTCGGGGTCGGTGAAGCGGCTGCGCTGCGCGAAGTCGGCCTCGTCATAGAGGCGCACGCAAATGCCATTGCTCACCCGGCCGCAGCGGCCGGCGCGCTGGTTGGCGGCGGCCTGGCTGATGGCCTCGATCTGCAGCTGCTCGACCTTGTTGCGGTAGCTGTAGCGCTTGACGCGCGCGGTGCCGGCGTCCACCACATAGCGGATGCCGGGCACGGTGAGCGAGGTCTCGGCCACATTGGTGGCCAACACGATGCGCGGCGCGCCATGGGGCTGGAAGATCTTGTCCTGGTCCTGTTGCGAGAGGCGCGCGAACAGCGGCAGCACCTCCACCCCGGGCGGGTGATGCGCGCGCAGGCTCTCGGCCACCTCGCGGATCTCGCGCTCGCCCGGCAGGAAGACCAGGCAGTCGCCGCCGCCGCTGCGCCAGAGCTCATCGACGGCGTCGCGAATCGCATCGGGCAGGCCGTAGTCCTTCTTTTCCTCGAAGGGGCGCCAGCGCTGCTCGACCGGGAACAGGCGCCCGGACACCTGGATCACCGGCGCCGGGCCGTTCTTCGACTCGAAATGCCGCGCAAAGCGCTCGGCATCGATGGTGGCCGAGGTGACGACGATCTTCAGATCGGGGCGGCGCGGCAGGATCTGCTTCAGATAGCCGAGCAGGAAATCGATGTTGAGGCTGCGCTCATGGGCCTCGTCAATGATCAGGGTGTCGTAGCGCTTGAGCAGCGGGTCGGTCTGGGTCTCGGCCAGCAGGATGCCGTCCGTCATCAGCTTGACCGAGGCGCCGGCCTCCAGCCGGTCGTTGAAGCGAATCTTGTAGCCCACCACCTGGCCCAGCGGCGAGTTCAGCTCCTCGGCGATGCGTTTGGCCACGCTGGTGGCGGCCAGGCGGCGCGGCTGGGTGTGGCCGATCAGGCCGCCGCCATTGGCCTTGCCCCGGCCCAAGGCCAGCGCGATCTTGGGCAGTTGGGTGGTCTTGCCCGAGCCCGTCTCGCCGCAAACGATGACGACCTGATGCGCGGACAGCGCAGCGGCGATCTCCTCGCGCCGTGCGCTGACGGGCAGGGACTCTGGGAAAGTGATGGGCGGGAGCGGCTTGCGCTCAATGGAAACAGCCGGCGGGTTGCGCCGGCTGTTCGGTTGGGCTTCATTCATGGCAGGCGCATTGTCCCGCGAGTCGGGAGCCACCCTTCCCGCCACAGCACCGCGCCGCGCGGACTCTCTAGCATCCCAGCGCCCCAGTGACAGCAACGCCCTTGCCGCACAATCCCAGCCCTATCCGCGCAAACCCCTGTTTCCCTCTGAAAGTCCGGCCGATGAGCCTCGTTTTCCCCCACACCTTCGTGCCCTGGTTCCGCGCCGTGGCGCCCTATATCCACGCCTACCGGGGCGAGACCTTCGTGGTGGGCATGGCCGGGGAAATGATTGCCGCCGGCAAGCTGCACAGCTTTGCCCAGGATTTGGCGCTGATGCATGCCATGGGCATCCGCATCGTGCTGGTGCACGGCTTTCGCCCCCAGGTGGACGAGCAACTGCGCTTGAAGAACCACCCAGGGCGTTACCACCGCGGCATGCGGGTGACCGATGCCGTGGCCCTGGACTGCGCCCAAGAGGCCGCCGGCCAGCTGCGCTTCGAAATCGAAGCCGCCTTCAGCCAGGGCCTGCCCAACACGCCGATGGCCAACGCCACCTTGCGCGTGGTGAGCGGCAATTTTTTGACCGCCAAGCCGGTGGGCATCATCGACGGCATCGACCACGAGCACAGCGGTTATGTCCGGCGCGTGGAGGGCATGGCGATCCAACGGGCGCTGGACTCGGGCGCCATCGTGCTGCTCTCGCCCTTTGGCTTTTCACCCACCGGCGAGGCCTTCAATCTGCAGATGGAGGAAGTGGCCACAGCCACGGCCATCGCGCTGCAGGCCGACAAGCTGATCTTCATGACCGAAACCGCCGGCGTGCCCGAGCGGCCGGATGAACCCGTCAGCGCCGACAACCCCATCGACACCGAATTGGCCCTGGCCGACGCCGAGCGCCTGCTGGCGCGCTGGCCCGAGCCCGTGCAGCCCACCGATCCGGGCTTTTATCTGCGCCACTGCGTCAAGGCCTGCCGCGCTGGCGTGGATCGCTCCCACATCCTGCCCTTTGCCGAAGACGGCGCCCTGCTGCAGGAGGTCTACACCCACGACGGCATCGGCACCATGCTGGTGGACGAAAAGCTGGAGAGCCTGCGCGAAGCGACCAGCGACGATGTGTCGTCCATCATTGCCCTGATCGAGCCATTTGAGCGCGAGGGCGTCCTGGTCAAGCGCGACCGCACCGAGATCGAGCGCGATGTGGAGCTCTATTCGGTCATCGAACACGACGGTGTGATCTTTGGTTGTGCCGCGCTCTATCCCTATGTGGAAGCCGGCACTGCGGAGATGGCCGCCCTGACGGTGAGTCCGCAAACCCAGTCCCAGGGTGATGGCGAACGCCTGCTCAAGCGCATCGAGCAACGCGCCAAGGCGCAAGGCCTGAAGTCCATCTTCGTGCTGACCACCCGCACGATGCACTGGTTCATCAAGCGCGGCTTCCAGCCTGTGCCGCCGGAGTGGCTGCCCGAGGAGCGCAAGCGCAAGTACAACTGGGACCGCCGCTCACAAGTCCTTGTGAAAACGCTGTAAGCCCCGCGCCGCTACAGTCCCGCCCCGTTTCGATTTCGTTTTCTGGAGTTGCCCCATGGCCCGCACCGTTCAATGCGCTTACCTGAAGAAAGAGGCCGAAGGCCTGGACTTCCCCCCCTACCCGGCCCACACCCCGCTGGGCCAGCGCATCTGGAACGAGGTCAGCAAAGAAGCCTGGGCCGCCTGGATCAAGCACCAGACCATGCTGGTGAATGAGAACCGGCTGAATCTGGCGGATCAGCGCGCCCGGCAGTACCTGGCGAGGCAGATGGATCAATTTTTCTTTGGCGACGGCGCAGCCGTCGACAAGCCGGCGGGCTATGTCCCGCCGGCGGCCTGAACGGGGTTCAGGCCAGAAAAATTGGACGCGCGGAGCGCGGCAACAATTCTTCTTTGGCGACAGCGCAGCCGTCGAAAAACCGGCGGGCCAAGCCGGAGCCAATGGCTCCAGCCCTAGACCTTGACAAAACGCAAACGCGAATAATTCGCGTTTGCTACACTTCCGCATCGAATTGACCCTCTGCGGGAGTTCTCATGCGTCACGCCGTCCTTGCCAGCCTGCTGGCCACCGCCCTGTTTACCACCCCGGGCCTGCGCGCCCAGGAGCAGGTCCTCAACCTGTACTCGGCCCGCCACTATCAGACCGATGAAGCGCTCTACGCCAACTTCACCAAGGCCACGGGCATCAAGATCAACCGCATCGAGGCGGATGACGCCGGCATCCTGCAACGCCTGAAGACCGAGGGCGCCGCCAGCCCTGCCGATGTCATCCTGTTGGTGGACGCCGCCCGCCTGACGATGGCCGAGCGTGAAGGGCTGTTTCAACCCTTCAAGTCCAGCGTGCTGGAACAACGCATCCCGGCCCAGTACCGCGCAGCAGCAGGGCCTGACGGTGTGGCCTGGTGGGGTCTGTCCACCCGCGCCCGCATGGTGGTCTACAACAAGCTCAGCGTCGACAAGGCCACGGTCAGCCGCTATGAAGACCTGGCCGACCCGCGCCACAAAGGCAAGGTCTGCACCCGCTCGGGCTCCCACCCCTACAACCTGTCCTTGTTCGCGTCGCTGCACGAGCGCCTGGGCGCAGCGCGCCTGGAAACCTGGCTCAAGGGAGTGGTCGGGAATATGGCGCGCGCACCCAAGGGCGGCGATACCGATCAAATCAAAGCAGTGGCCAGCGGTGAATGCCAGATTGCACTCACCAACAGCTATTACCTGGCCCGGCTGATGCGCTCCAACAAACCCGAGGATCGCGAACTGATGGAGAAGGTGGGCTGGGTGATGCCGAACCAAGCAGATCAAGGCACCCATCTGAACATTGCCGGCGGGGCGATGGCCAAGAACTCAAAGAATCGGGCGGCGGCGCAGCGCTTTCTCGAATACCTGAGCGAGGATGCGGCACAAGCCTATTTCGCAGATGGCAATAACGAATGGCCGGTGGTGACGAATGTGCGCCCCAGCAACCCGGCATTGCAGGCTTTGGGCGATTTCAAACGCGAGCCGATTCACCTGGGCACCATCGCGCCGCATATTGCAGCGGTGCAACAAATGCTCGATCGGGCGGCCTACAAGTAATCACGGATATTCACTTGGCCGTAGATTTGTTTATCATTGCCCCAGTTGTCGCCTCTGGGCGGCCGGTTTCTTGACTCAAATCTAGGTGACAATCATGGCAACTCTGCAGGAATTGATGGCGCAACGCGCCGCGCTCGATCAACAAATCGCCGAGACCAAGGACCGCGAGCGCGGTGATGCCGTCGCCAAGGTTCGCGCCCTGATGAGCGAATATGGCCTGACCCCGGCCGATCTGAGCATGCGCACGCCGCGCGGCCCCAAGCCCGCCTCGAAAGTGGCCGCCAAGTACCGCAACCAAGCCACCGGCGAGACCTGGAGTGGCCGTGGTCTGCAGCCCAAGTGGCTCAAGGCTGCCCTGGCCGGCGGCGCCAAGCTGAGCGATTTCGCGCTCTAAGCTCTCCGCCAGAGCCCCCTACAACACCCGGCTGGGCCCTGCCCCAGCCGGGTGTTGTGCTTTTGGGGCGGGCACCGGATGCCCAGGCTCTAGACTGACGACGTGATCCCACCCGAGTTCCTGCAACAACTGCTGGGCCGCCTCGACATCGCCGAGGTGGTGGGTGCCCATGTGCAACTGAAAAAAGCCGGCGGCAATCTAAAGGGCTTATGTCCCTTTCATGGCGAGAAAACCCCGAGTTTCAACGTCAACCCAGCCCGACAAACCTACCACTGCTTTGGCTGCGGCGCCCATGGCGATGCCGTGCGCTTTTTGATGGAGCACCTGGGCCTGGGGTTTATCGAAGCGGTACAAGACCTCGCCCGGCGCGTTGGGCTGGACGTGCCCGATGATCGGCGCAGCGCCGCCGAGCGCGCCCAGGCGGCGCAGGCCAAGGTCGAGCAAAAAGGCCTGTCGGAATTGCTGGCGCAGGCCATGGAGCATTACCGCGGCCAACTGCGGCATTCCGAGCGGGCGATTGCCTATTTGAAACAGCGCGGACTGACAGGGCGCATCGCCGCACATTTCGGGCTGGGCTATGCGCCGGCCGGCTGGCGCGCGCTGGCACGCTGTTTCCCCGAATACGACGAACCCGATTTGGTCACCTGCGGCCTGTTGATTCAGTCCGAAGAAAAGCTCGACGAACAAGGTGCGCCGCGGCGTTACGACCGTTTTCGCGATCGCATCATGTTCCCGATCCGAAATGTCGCCGGTGCGGTCATCGGATTTGGCGGCCGGGTCCTGGATCAAGGCGAGCCCAAGTACCTGAATTCGCCCGAGACACCGGTTTTCAGCAAGGGGCAGGAGTTATATGGCCTCTATGAGGCACGCACCGCCATTCGCCGCGCCGGCCATGCCCTGGTCGTGGAGGGCTATATGGATGTGGTGGCACTGGCGCAGCACGGCCTGGCCCAGGGCGTTGCCACCCTGGGCACGGCCTGCACCGCCGAGCATGTGGCCAAGCTGTTTCGCTTCACCGAGCAGATCGTCTTCAGCTTCGACGGCGACGCTGCAGGGCGGCGGGCCGCCAGTCGGGCTTTGCAGGCAGCACTGCCGCACCTGACCGAGCGTCGCAGCGTGCGCTTCCTATTCCTGCCCACCGAGCACGATCCGGACTCTTACGTGCGCGAGCACGGCATGGCAGCCTTCGAGGCGCAGATCGAGGCCGCCAAGCCCTTATCGCAGTACTTACTGGAGGTGGCCGGCGAGGGTTGCCGGCTCGACATCCCCGAAGGGCGCGCCAAGCTGCTGGCGCAAGCCCGGCCGCTTTGGACCGCCCTGCCCGATGGCCTGCTCAAGCGCCAGATGCTGGGGGAGTTTGCCCATCTGGCCCGGTTGAGTGACGCCGAGTTGGATCAAAGCTGGAGCGAAAGCCCAGCACCCCGAAGTGCGCGCGCGCCTCAGGCTTCCAGCCATGGCGCCGACGAGCCGCCACACTGGCCCCCATTCAATGAGGCCGACCCCGGATACGACCCGGCCTACCACCCAGCCGCCCAAGAGGCCCATTACGAGCCAGCACCCGCGCGGCGGCCGATGCGTGGGGAGCGCGGGGAGCGTTGGCAACGCGGTAACCGCCGCCCCGCTGGGCCTCCTCCCCCGCCGCCCCGGGTCGCCAGTCCCGAGGATCAGGTTCTCCGTCTGCTCTTGCTGAACGCCGCCTGGTGGGAGCAGATCAGCCATAGCGCCCACGACCTGCTGCTGCAGCGGCGCAGTCCGCACGCGAAGATCTTGGCCTGGCTGGACCGCATCGTGACCGACCAAGGCCCGCCTCCCTGGGCGCAGTTGCGCGAGCAGATGCTCGGTGAGCCCAGCCTGAGCCACAGCCTGGGGCAATTGGCAGGACTGCGGCTGGCCGAACTGGACGCCGCCGGACTGGAACAGGCCAGCCTCAGCGACCTGCAAGCCTTGATCGAGCGCATGACGCAAGCCGGACAGGACCTGAGCGCCTTGCTGGGCCGCCCAGCGGCCCGCTGGCAGCCCTGAATCGGTCAGATTTGGCCCCTCATGGCGGCATACTGCCATTCGTCAAGGGTAAAATTGAAGGTTTGCTGAACGGCCTACGTGCCGGACAGGCCAGCCACGGCCTGAACAGGCCCATTCACCGGCCCCATCAAGGATTTGCATGACCGCCAAAAAGCCCGCTGCCGCCCCCGACGCCAAGAAGACCACCAAGGCCGCTGCCGCTGAAGAGACGGTGAAAAAGGCCCCCAAGGCGGCAGCGACCGCCGATGCGGCAGCTGACAAGCCCAAGCGCGGTCGCAAACCCAAGGCCGCCGCCGAGGCGCCCAAGGCCAAAGCCAAGGCCGAAGCGGATGATGATGTGGATCTGGCCGACATCGACGCAGAGGTCGAGGAAGAAGGCGAGATCGAGGCGGTCGATAGCGGTGAGGCGGTCGAAAGCGAAAAGGCCAAGCCGCTGCGCATGAAGGTCAGCCGCGCCAAAGAGCGCGCCCTGATGCGCGAATTTGGCCTGGACGACACCCAGCTCACCGAAGAGGAAGTGGCCAAGCGCCGCAACGAGCTGAAGACCCTGATCAAGATGGGCAAGACCCGTGGTTTCCTGACGCACCAGGAAATCAACGATCACCTGCCCGAGAAACTGATCAACGAGGAAATCCTCGAGGCCATCATCTCGATGCTCAACGACATGGGCATCGCGGTCTACGAGCAGGCCCCCGACGCCGCCACGCTGCTGATCTCTGGTCAGAGCACGGCGGCGGCCTCGGAAGAGGAAGCCGAAGAAGCCGCCGAAGCCGCACTCTCGACGGTGGACTCGGAATTCGGCCGCACCACCGACCCGGTGCGCATGTACATGCGCGAGATGGGCTCGGTGGAACTGCTGACGCGCGAGGGCGAGATTGAAATCGCCAAGCGCATCGAAGGCGGTCTGCAGGACATGATGCTGGCCATCTCGGCCTCGCCCACCACGATCGCCGAGATCCTGGACATGGCGGCCAAGATCCGCGCCGGCGAGTCGCAGATCTCCGAGGTGGTGGACGGCTTTGTCAGCTCCGACGAGGCCGACGACTACGTGGCCGAAGAAGACTTCGACGAGTTCGACGAAGAGGACGACGACGACGGCCAGGGCGGCAGCAAGGCCCTGACCAAGAAGCTCGAAGAACTGAAGAACGCCGCCCTGGTCAAGTTCGACAGCCTGTCGAGCAACTTCGACAAGATGCGCAAGGCCTTCGAGAAGGACGGCTACAAGTCGGCCTCCTACAACAAGGCCCAGCAGGCCATCAGCGCCGAGATGATGACCCTGCGCTTCACGGTCAAGACCATCGAGCGCCTGTGCGACATCCTGCGCTCGCAGGTCGATGACGTGCGCCGCTTCGAACGCGAGATCCGCCGCATCGTGGTGGACAAGTGCGGCATGCCGCAAGAACACTTCATCAAGGTTTTCCCGCCCAATGTGCTGAATTTGCAGTGGTCGGTGAAGGAAAGCCAGAGCGGCAAGCCCTACGGCGCCGTGATGGGCCGCAACCTGCCGGCCATTCAGGAACTGCAGCAGAAGTTGATCGACATCCAGGCCAAGGCCGTGGTGCCGCTGGAAGACCTGAAAGAGATCAACAAGCACATGAATGCCGGCGAACGCGCCAGTCGCGACGCCAAGAAGGAAATGATCGAGGCCAACCTGCGCCTCGTGATCTCCATCGCCAAGAAGTACACCAACCGCGGCCTGCAGTTCCTCGACCTGATCCAGGAAGGCAACATCGGCCTGATGAAGGCGGTGGACAAGTTCGAATACCGCCGCGGCTACAAGTTCTCGACCTACGCGACCTGGTGGATCCGTCAGGCCATCACCCGTTCGATCGCCGATCAGGCTCGCACCATCCGCATCCCGGTGCACATGATCGAGACGATCAACAAGATGAACCGCCTGTCGCGCCAGCATCTGCAGGAGTTCGGCTTCGAGCCCGACGCCCCCACGTTGGCCGAGAAGATGGAGATCCCCGAGGACAAGATCCGCAAGATCATGAAGATCGCCAAGGAGCCGATCTCCATGGAGACGCCGATCGGCGACGACGACGACTCGCACCTGGGCGACTTCATCGAAGACACCAACAACGTGGCGCCGGTGGAAGCGGCCATGCAGTCGGGTCTGCGCGATGTGGTGAAAGACATCCTGGACAGCCTGACGCCGCGTGAAGCCAAGGTGCTGCGCATGCGCTTCGGCATCGAAATGCAGAGTGACCACACGCTGGAAGAGGTGGGCAAGCAGTTCGACGTCACCCGCGAGCGCATCCGCCAGATTGAAGCCAAGGCGATCCGCAAGCTCAAGCACCCAAGCCGGTCGGACAAGCTGCGGACCTACTTGGAAAATCTCTAAGCGTTCGCCTCAACCGCGTTGCATGAAGCCGGGCCCCGCCCGGCTTTTTTACGCCCGGGCGTGACTAATTCCCGCCGATACACTGGAGCCCCCCTCCAACCCTGGCCCGTAGCGATCGATGACCCAGATTCGGCAACGCACCGTGGTTTTTGCCGATCTGCGTGGCAGCACGGCGCTCTTCGAGAACCTGGGGAATGCCGAGGCCACCTCGGTGGTCACGCACACCATTGGCCTGATGCGCCAAGCCATCGCGGATCTGGGGGGGCGCACCGTCAAGACCTTGGGCGATGGGCTGATGGCCGTGTTTGATCTGCCCAGCGATGCATTGACCGCCGCAGTCGCCATGCATGAGGCCCTGGAGCGCCTGGTGGCCCAAGGGCGTCAGCGTGGCGCGTCGCCGGGTCTACGCGCCCTTCGTTTGCAAGTGGCCATGTCGTACGGCGAGGTGGTGGAGATGGGCGGCGACTGCTTTGGCGACGCCGTCAATGTGGCCGCCCGACTGATCGATCACGCCGGGGACAACGAAACCCTGGTGACCGCCGAACTGCACGCTGACCTCAGCCCCGCCGAGCAGCGGCGCTTTCGCAGCCTGGAAGGCATCAAGGTGCGTGGCCGACTGGAGCCGGTGCATGTGTACGCACTGGACATGCCACACGGCGCCGATCCCGCAGCCACCCAGTTCGGCGATACCCCTTTCTCTCACCACGTGCCCGACGGCATCCGCCTGGTCTGGCTGGACATTGAGAAGGTGTTCGACACCGACCAACTCCCCATCGTGCTGGGGCGCAGCACCGAAGCGGCGTTTTGCATCACCGACGCCCGCGTCAGCCGCTCCCACGCCCGCATCGATTGGCACGCCGGCAGCTTCACCCTCACGGACCTGAGCTTCAACGGCAGCTATGTGCGCTTCGCCGGTAGTGGCGAGTTGCTGGCCCTGCGCCGCAGCGCCTGCACCTTGCACGGACAAGGCGCCATCGGTCTGGGCAGCTCTCCGGCCGAAATCGATGCCCCGGTCGTGCGCTTCGAAGTGCTTCACTTTGCCGACACCCTTCCCCACTCCCCCTGATGTCTGAGCCTCGTTTTGAGCATGGGCGCGCACCGCGCGTCGGCGTCTTGTTGTGCAATCTGGGCAGTCCGGATGCCCCCGAACCCGGCGCCGTGCGCCGCTACCTTGCGGAATTTCTATCCGACCCCCGGGTGGTCGAGATCCCCCGCCTGCTGTGGTGGCCCATCCTGCACGGCATCATCCTGCGCACGCGGCCGGCCAAGAGTGCGGCCAAATACGCCAGCATCTGGACTCCAGACGGTTCGCCGCTCAAGGTACACACCGCCGCGCAGGCCAAGATTCTCCAAGGCATGCTGGGCCAACGAGGTCACTCGGTGCAAGTGCGCTGGGCCATGCGCTACCAGCAGCCCGCCATCGCCACCGAGTTGGACGCGCTGCGCGCCGCCGGTTGCGAGCGCATCCTGGTCTTCAATGCCTACCCACAGTACTGCGCGGCCACCAGCGCGTCGGTGATGGACGCCGTGGGCCAATGGCTGCAGCGCCAGCGCTGGCAGCCCGAATTGCGGGTCATCCACAGCTACCCCGATCATCCGTCCTATATCGAGGCCCTGGCGCAGTCGGTGCAGCAGCACTGGCAACGCGAGGGGCGCGGTGAACTGCTGCTGATGAGCTTTCACGGCATGCCCGAGCGCACTCTGCACCTGGGCGACCCCTACCACTGCCACTGCCACAAGACCGCCCGCCTGCTGGCCCACAAGCTCAAGCTGCAGCCTGATGAGTGGCGGATCGCCTTCCAAAGCCGCTTCGGCCGCGCCAAGTGGTTGGGCCCCAGCACCGAGACCGTATTGAAAGAGCTGGGCGCCGCCAAGCGGGGACGCATCGATGTCCTGTGCCCCGGATTTGCGGCCGACTGCCTGGAAACGCTGGAGGAAATCGCCATTGAGGGCGCCCACACCTATACCCAAGCCGGTGGGGCGGCGTTGCGCTATATCCCCTGCCTGAACGCCAGCGCCCCCGGCATGGCCGCGCTGGTCGCGATTGCCGAGCAGCACCTACAAGGCTGGCCCACCCAGGCCGCGGCGGACCCACAGGCCTTGCGCGATCAGCGCGACCGCGCCCAAAAACTAGGGGCCACCCACTGATGGCTCCGCCGCCCGGCGAGATGCGTCTGGACAAATGGCTCTGGGCGGCGCGCTTCTTCAAGACCCGGGCCCTGGCCGTCGAGGCCGTCGAGCGCCAACGCGTTCAGGTCAATGGCCAAGGCGCCAAACCGGGCCGCGACGTGCGGGTGGGCGACCGCATCGCGCTGACCCAGACCGGCTGGGTGCGCGAAGTCGAAATCCTGGGCTTGTCGCTGGCGCGCGGGCCCGCTCCGGTGGCGCAGGCGCTCTACCGCGACAGCGAAGCCAGCCTGCGCGCCGCCGCTGAGTACGCCGAACGCCGCCGCCTGGCCCCCGAGCCGGCCGCCACCATCGAACAGGGCCGCCCCACCAAACGCGACCGCCGCGCGCTGCAGGAGTGGGATCGCTGGTCGGCCCACCTGGACGAATAACCCGCCGCAGCGGCGACAATGCCGCCCCTTGAAAACGGCAAGGCCGCCTCCAACTAGGCCGGCACTCCCATCCACAGGCCCGACGCCCCTCGCGTGACGGCGGGCCTTTGTTTTGATCGACGGCAGCCATGAATCCCGAGAATTCCACCCCCGAGCAGGACAACGCAGCGCCCGAGCAGGCGATCGAACCCCAGGACCCGGCCGCGGCCCTGGCCGATCTGAATCGCCGCCTGGCCGAGATGAGTGACGCCTATCTGCGCGCCAAAGCCGAGGCCGAAAATGCCCGCCGCCGCGCTGAAGAAGACATGGCCAAGGCGCGCAAATTCGCGGTCGAAGGCTTTGCCGAGGCCATGCTGCCGGTGGTGGACAGCCTGGAGGGCGCCATCGGCCTGCCCAATGCAACGCTTGAGCAACTGCTCGAGGGCGTGCATGCCACCCGCCGCCAGCTCTTGCAGGCGCTGGAGCGCAACAAGGTGGTCGAAATCAACCCCGGCCCCAGCGTCAAGTTCGACCCCCACCAGCACCAGGCGATCTCCATGGTGCCGGCCGAACAGGAAGCCAACACCATCGTCGCGGTGCTGCAAAAGGGCTTCCTGATTGCCGATCGCGTGCTGCGCCCGGCCCTTGTGACCGTGGCCGCGCCCAAATAAATCAAAAGTCATGCGCAGCGGGGCTTGAAAGCCCCCACAGCGCACCCAGATACCCCGCATTCCCCGAATTCAGACTCAGGAGCACCCCATGGGCAAGATCATTGGCATTGACCTCGGCACCACCAACAGCTGTGTGGCCATCCTCGACGGCAGCTCGACCCGCGTGATCGAAAACGCCGAAGGCGCGCGCACCACCCCGTCCATCATTGCCTACATGGAAGATGGCGAGATCCTGGTGGGTGCGCCCGCCAAGCGCCAGGCCGTCACCAACCCGCGCAACACCCTCTACGCCGTCAAGCGCCTGATCGGCCGCAAGTTCGCCGAGAAGGAAGTGCAGAAGGACATCGACCTGATGCCCTACACCATCGCGGCCGCCGACAACGGCGACGCCTGGGTGGAAGTGCGCGGCAAGAAGATGGCCCCGCCCCAGGTCAGTGCCGAAGTGCTGCGCAAGATGAAGAAGACCGCCGAGGACTTCCTCGGTGAGGAGGTGACCGAGGCCGTGATCACGGTGCCGGCCTACTTCAACGACGCCCAGCGCCAGGCCACCAAGGACGCCGGCCGCATTGCCGGCCTGGACGTCAAGCGCATCATCAACGAGCCCACCGCAGCGGCCCTGGCCTTCGGCCTGGACAAGCATGGCAAGGGGGATCGCAAGATCGCCGTCTATGACCTGGGCGGCGGCACCTTCGACATCTCCATCATCGAGATCGCCGACGTCGACGGCGAGATGCAGTTCGAAGTGCTGTCCACCAACGGCGACACCTTCCTGGGTGGCGAAGACTTCGACCAGCGCATCATTGACTACATCGTCACCGAGTTCAAAAAGGAACAGGGCGTCGACCTGACCAAGGACGTGCTGGCCCTGCAGCGCCTGAAGGAAGCCGCCGAGAAGGCCAAGATCGAGCTCTCCAGCAGCGCCGCCACCGACGTCAACCTGCCCTACATCACCGCTGACGCCTCGGGCCCCAAGCACCTGAACGTCAAGCTCACCCGCGCCAAGCTCGAAGCCCTGGTGGATGAGCTGATCGAACGCACCATCGCCCCCTGCCGCACCGCCATCAAGGATGCCGGCGTGTCGGTCGGCGAGATCGACGACGTGATCCTGGTCGGCGGCATGACCCGCATGCCCAAGGTGCAGGACGCCGTCAAGGCCTTCTTCGGCAAGGACCCGCGCAAGGATGTGAACCCCGACGAGGCCGTGGCAGTCGGCGCCGCCATCCAGGGTTCCGTGCTGAGCGGGGACCGCAAGGACGTGCTGCTCTTGGACGTCACCCCACTCTCCCTGGGTATCGAGACCCTGGGCGGCGTGATGACCAAGATGATCAAGAAGAACACCACCATCCCGACCAAGTTCTCGCAGACCTTCTCGACTGCCGACGACAACCAGCCGGCCGTGACCATCAAGGTCTACCAGGGCGAGCGCGAGTTGGCCCAGGCCAACAAGAGCCTGGGTGAGTTCAATCTGGAAGGCATCCCCGCCGCACCGCGCGGCGTGCCGCAGATCGAGGTGACCTTCGACATCGACGCCAACGGCATCCTGCACGTCAGCGCCAAGGACAAGGGCACGGGCAAGGAAAACAAGATCACCATCAAGGCGAACTCGGGTCTGTCCGAAGCCGAAATCGAGAAGATGGTGAAGGACGCCGAGGCCAACGCCGCCGACGACAAGAAGAAGGTCGAACTGGTGCAGGCCCGCAACCAGGGCGAGGCCATGATCCACTCGGTCAAGAAGTCGCTCACCGAGTTCGGCGACAAGCTGGACGCCGACGAGAAGACCAAGATCGAGGACGCCATCAAGGCCCTGGAAGAGACCCTGAAGGACAGCGAGGACAAGGCCGCCATCGAGGCCAAGACCGAAGCCCTGATGACGGCCAGCCAGAAGCTGGGCGAAAAGGTCTACGAGCAGGCTCAGGCCGCCCAGGGTGCGGCGGGCGCGGCCCCCGGTGCCGACTTCCAGCAGGCCGGCGCACAAGCGCAGGCCAAGCCCGCCGACGACAACGTGGTCGACGCCGAGTTCAAGGAAGTCAAGGACAGCAAGTAAGCCCTGCCGGGCGCCAACCTAGCCCGGGCGCCTCTGCCCGGGCTTTTGTCTTCTGAGAAGCACCATGGCCACCAAGCGCGATTTCTACGAAGTACTGGGCGTTGCCAAGAACGCCGACGACGACGCCATCAAGAAGGCCTACCGCAAGCTGGCCATGAAGTACCACCCTGACCGCAACCAGGGTGAGGACGCCGACGCCAAGAAAGCCGAAGAGAAGTTCAAGGAGGCCAAAGAGGCCTACGAGATGCTCAGCGACCCGCAAAAGCGGGCCGCCTACGACCAGTACGGCCACGCCGGCGTGGACCCCAATATGGGCGGCGGCGCGGGGGGCGGTTTTGGCGCCGGCGGCGGCTTCGCCGACGCTTTCGGCGACATGTTCAACGACATCTTTGGCGGCCAGCGCCGGGGTGGCGGCGGCGGTGGGCAGCGCGTTTACCGCGGTGCCGACCTGTCCTATTCGCTGGAAATCACGCTGGAAGAAGCCGCACGCGGCCATGACACGCAGATCCGCATTCCCACCTGGGAGTCCTGCGGCACCTGCAACGGATCTGGCGCCAAGCCGGGCACCAGCGCCAAAACCTGTGGCCACTGCAATGGCAGCGGCACGGTGCATATGCGCCAGGGCTTTTTCTCGATCCAGCAAACCTGCCCGCATTGCCACGGCAGCGGCAAGGTCATCCCCGACCCCTGCGGCGCCTGCCACGGCGCCGGCAAACTCAAAAAGACCAAGACGCTGGAGGTCAAGATCCCTGCCGGCATCAGTGAGGGCATGCGCATTCGCTCGGCTGGCAATGGCGAACCGGGTGTGAATGGCGGTCCGGCCGGTGATCTCTACATCGAGATCCACCAGAAGCAGCACGAGATCTTCGAGCGCGATGGCGACGACCTGCACTGCACTGCCCCGGTGCCGCTGACGACCGCAGCGCTGGGTGGTGAGATTGAGGTGCCGACCCTGGGCGGCAAGGCCACCATCGAGTTGCCTGAGGGCACCCAGCATGGCAAGACCTTCCGCCTCAAGGGCAAGGGCATCAAGGGCCTGCGCTCCAGCTACCCCGGCGACCTCTACTGCCATGTCAGCGTGGAAACCCCGGTCAAGCTCACCGAGCACCAGCGCAAATTGCTCAAGGAGTTGGATGAGAGCCTGCGCAAAGGGGGCGAGAAGCACTCGCCTGGCAGCAAGAGCTGGGCGGATCGGGTCAAGGACTTGTTCAAATAAGTGGCCTAAGTCACTGAATTTGCTGCTGACAGGCAACAAAGAAGGGCTTGCCCCCTCAATTCGGAGTCGCAACAGGACGAAGATTGGAGGGTGCAAGCCCTTCCTTCTTTTTGCTGATGCAAATCGACAGCACGATTCACAAGGCCAATGCCTTGGTGATCGACAGCAATGCCAATGCGCGCAGCCTGATCACGTCGCAGCTGCGTGAAATTGGCGTTGGGGCAGTGCGCTCGGTGCTGCGGGTGCGCGATGCCCGGCTGGTGCTGGAAAACGCGCCCTACGACCTGGTCATCTGCGACTACCACTTCGATGGCAGCGACGAGTCGGGGCAGGATCTGCTGGACGAATTGCGACGCGAGCAGCTGCTGCCCTACTCCACCGTCTTCATGATGGTGACCGCCGAGGCCACTTATGCCAAGGTGTCTGAGGCGGCCGAAGCCGCGCTTGATGGCTATCTGGTCAAACCCTACACACTGGCCGCGCTGGCCGAGCGCGTGCAGTCCGCGCGCTACCGCAAGCGGGTGCTCAAGGACATCTTTGAGGCCATCGAGGCACAGGAGTTCGAGAAGGCTGCCGAGCTCTGCCTGGAGCGCTTCGAGAAGCGCAAGGAGTTCTGGCTCTTTGCCGCGCGCATTGGCGCCGAGTTGCTGCTACGCATCCACCGCCACGAAGAGGCGAAGAAAATGTACGAGGCCATCATGGCCGCCAAGACCGTGCCTTGGGCCAAACTGGGCGTGGCACGCTCGGAGTTCGCCGCCGGCAACCTCTCCTCGGCACGCCGCACGCTCGAAAGCCTGATCGGTGAATCCCCCAGCCACGCCGACAGCTACGACGTGCTGGGCCGGGTGCACATGGAACAGGGCGATCTGGCCGCCGCCTTGGCCACTTACCGCCAGGCCACCGAACTGACCCCCGGCTGCCTGCTGCGCCTGCAGCGCGCGGGCACCCTGAGCTTTTATGGCGGCGAGCGCGAAGAGGCCTTGCGCCTACTGGAACGCTCGATTGCCTCAGGGCTGAAGTCCAAGCTCTTTGACGCCTTTTCGCTGGTGCTGGTAGCCCTGATGCGCTTTGACAAACGCGACCACAAGGGCGTCAAACATGTGCACGAGGCGCTGCTGCGCATGATGGAGCGAAACCCCGAAGCGCAGCGCCTGCGCCGCATCGAGCTGATGGTGCTGGGTCTGATGGCGCTGCAGGACCGCAAACCGGGCGACGCCCTCAAGCCCGCCCAAGAACTCGCCAGCACCCTGGAGTTGGAGGATGCCGACCACGAGGTGGCCAGCCTCGCGCTGGCGCTCTGGGTGCGGCTGGACGCCGCAGAACCCAAGCCAGAGTTGCCCAGCCTGGTCGAGCGCGTGGGCATGCGCTATTGCGTCAGCAAGGCCAGCACCGAACTGCTGGTGGGCATGATTGAAGGGCGTCAGGACCTGGAAGACTTGCTGCGCAACAGCCACGCCCAAGTCTTTGAGATTGCCGAAACCGCGATGAAACATGCGATGCGCGGCAATGCCCGGGTGTCGGTCGAGATGCTGATCCAGCGCGGCGAAGACTCGCGCAATGCCAAGCTCATCGACATGGCCATGTCAGTGCTCAAGCGCCATGCCGAGAAGATCGAAAGCGCGGGCGAGTTGGAGCCCCGCATCGCAGCCTTGCAGGCCCGCTGGGTCAAGCCCGTGGGCGGCAGCGCGGTGGGCCGCACCCGCAGTGCGGGCGGGGTAGCCCTGCGCGGCTGAAGCTTCGCAGCAACGGGGCGGTCCCTAGAATCCCGCCCCTTGCCAGTTTTTTGATCGAGCCGCCCCATGACGCGCCGCCGCCAGCTCTTCGTCACCACCGCCCTGCCCTACGCGAACGCGAACTTCCACATCGGGCACATCATGGAGTACACCCAGGCCGATATCTGGGTGCGCTTTCAACGGCTGTCGGGCCACGAAGTTCATTTCGTCTGTGCCGACGACGCCCACGGTGCCCCGATCATGATTGCGGCCGAAAAGGCCGGACTGACGCCGCAGGCCTTCGTGGCCAATATCGCGGCCGGCCGCAAGCCGTATCTGGACGGTTTTCACATCGCCTTTGACCACTGGCACAGCACCGACGCACCAGAAAACCACGCGCTCAGCCAAGACGTCTACCGCAAGCTGCGCGACGCCGGCCTGATCGAAGTGCGCTCCATTGAGCAGTTCTTCGACCCCGCCAAAGGCATGTTTCTGCCCGACCGCTTCATCAAGGGCGAATGCCCGAAGTGCGGGGCCAAGGACCAGTACGGCGACAGCTGCGAGAGCTGCGGCGCGGTCTATGCGCCGACCGAGGTGAAGAACCCCTATTCGGTGCTCAGCGGCGCCACGCCGGTGCTCAAGCACAGCGACCACCACTTCTTCCGCTTAAGTGACCCGCGCTGCAAGGAGTTTCTGCAGGCCTGGACACACGAAGCCGGTCGCCTTCAGCCCGAGGTGCTGAACAAGATCAAGGAATGGTTCACGCCCAAGGAGGATGAGAACGGGCAACTCTCGGGCGGCCTGGGCGACTGGGACATCAGCCGCGACGCCCCCTATTTCGGCATCGAGATCCCCGACGCGCCGGGCAAATACTTCTATGTGTGGCTGGACGCACCGGTGGGCTATCTGGCCTCGCTGCAAGCCCACTTCGCCAAGATCGGACGGGACGTCGATGCCTTCCTGGCCGACCCGACCACCGAGCAGGTGCACTTCATCGGCAAGGACATCACCTACTTCCACACCCTGTTCTGGCCGGCCATGCTGCACTTCAGCGGCCGCAAGACGCCGGACGCCGTGCATGTGCATGGTTTCCTGACGGTGAACGCCGAGAAGATGAGCAAGAGCCGCGGCACCGGCATCGACCCGCTGCGCTACCTGGAAGTGGGGCTGGATGCCGAGTGGCTGCGCTACTACCTGGCCGCCAAGCTCAACCCGCGCGTCGAAGACCTGGACTTCAACCCCGAGGACTTCATCGCCCGTGTCAATTCCGATCTGGTCGGCAAGTACATCAACATCGCCAGCCGCGCCGCCGGCTTTGTGGCCAAGCGCTTTGAGGGCCGACTGACTGCCGACCTGGGTGCCGATGGCGAGGCGGTGGTCAATCAACTGCAGGCCGCCGCCGCCGGCTTGGCCGAGCAATTCGATGGCCGCGAGTTCGGCAAGGCCCTGCGCGAGATCATGGCCCTGGCCGACCGCGTCAACGAGTACGTGGACGCCCACAAGCCCTGGGAGCTGGCCAAACAGGCCGACAAACAGTTGGAGTTGCACCAGGCCTGCTCGACCTGCATCGAAGCCTTCCGCCTGCTCACGCTTTACCTGAAGCCCGTGCTGCCGGCGCTGGCGGCCAAGGTCGAAGCCTTCTTGCAAATCCAGCCCATGGTATGGGCCGACGCCGCCCAGCGCCTCGGTGCCGCGCAGATTGGCGCCTTCCAGCACCTGATGCAGCGCGTCACGCCCGAGCAGGTCGAACAACTCTTCGTCAAACCCGAGCCGCCCGCACCGATCCCGGGCGGTGAGCCGATCGCTGCCGAGATCACCATCGATGACTTCGTCAAACCCGATCTGCGCATCGCCAAGATCGTCAAGGCCGAGCGCGTCGAGGGCTCGACCAAGCTGCTGCGCCTGACCCTGGACGCCGGCGAGGGCCGCACCCGCAACGTCTTCAGCGGCATTGCCGGGGCCTACAAGCCGGAAGACCTGGAAGGCAAACTCACCGTGCTGGTGGCCAATCTGGCACCGCGCAAGATGAAGTTCGGCGTCAGCGAGGGCATGGTGCTGGCGGCCAGCCACGCCGACGAGAAGGCGGTGCCCGGCGTCTTCGTGCTGGAGCCCCATGCCGGCGCGCAACCGGGCATGCGCATTCGGTAAGTTCCGCGTCAGCGCCTGCGGCGGGCGGCCGCTAGGATGAGCCCATGCTGCGCCGTGCCTTCGTCCTGGCCGCCCTGCCCCTATCCGGGCGGGCGCAGTCTGGGGTGCTGCGTCTCAGCGTGAATGAGGACTACGCGCCCTATTCCTATGTCGATCAAGGCCGGGTCTTGGGCGTCATTCCGGACGCACTGGCCCTGGTGCTGGCTCAGGCTCTGCCCAATTTGAAGCTAGCGCCCCTCGGCCTGCCCTGGCGCCGCGCGCAGGCCGTGGTGCAAAACGGCGAAGCCGATGCACTGTGTACCTTTGCGTCCGACGAACGCCGCAGCTATGCCGAGTTCGGCCAGCAGCCCCTGGTCACCCTCGAACCCCATCTGTTTTTTCGCGCCGACCATCCGCGCCGCGATGAGTTAAGCAGTCTGCGTGAGCGCACCCAGCTGAAGGCCTTTCATCTGGTGGACCAGCGCGGTAACCAGTGGGCCGAGACCCAGTTTGCTGACTTTCCCCAGGTTGAGTGGGTGGGCGGGCACGACGCCATCTACCGCATGGTGCTGGCCAAACGCGGCGACGTGCATGTGGCTCTCTCCCCGCTGGTGACGCAGTGGCGGCTGCGCAAGCTGGGCCTGCAGGCCGGCATCATTTCGGTGCCCGCGCCCTATGTGGCACCCGCCGTGCCCTTTCATCTGGGCATTCGGCGCTCGCTGCCGCAGGCACAGGAATGGCTCGCCGCCATCGACGCGCAGTTGGCCTTGCCGCGCCTGCGCAAACAAATCCGTGGCATTGAACGACGCTACGCCGAGACCGAATGAAGGTGCAGCGCTTTCATCCCCGCTTGCTGGATTGCTGGCACCAAATCAGCTGGTCCGACCTGGGGGCGGGCCTGACGGTGGGCGTGGTTGCTCTACCCTTGGCCATGGCCTTTGCCATTGCCAGCGGGCTGCCGCCCGAGGCGGGTTTGACCACGGCCATCGTGGCCGGCTTCCTGATCTCGATGCTGGGCGGCTCCAATGTGCAGATCGGTGGGCCGGCCGGGGCCTTCATCGTGGTGGTCTATGGCATCGTGGAGCGCCACGGCCTGGGCGGCTTGCTGCTTTCGACCGGCATGGCGGGTGTTCTGCTGTTCCTGATGGGGCTGCTGCGTCTAGGCGCCCTGGTGCGCTATGTGCCCGTGGCCATCATCATTGGCTTCACCAATGGCATTGCGGTGTTGATCGGACTGTCGCAGTTGCGCGATCTGTTCGGGCTGCGCATCCCGACCAAGATGCCCGCCGATTTCTTTGCGCAGATCGAGACCCTGGCCCGGCACGCCAGCAGCTGGAACCCTCACGCCCTGACGCTGGGGCTGTTGGGCGTCAGCCTGATGGCCGTATGGCCGCAGTTGGCCCGTGCCCCCTCACTGCGAGCTTTGGTGCGCCTGCCGGCCCCTATCGTGGCGCTGGTCGGGCTGAGCGCCGCCGCCGCCCTGTTGCAGTGGCCGGTCGAGACCATCGGCAGTCGCTTTGGCAGCATCCCCCAGGGCCTGCCCGATTTGCGCTGGCCTGAGCTCAGCTGGTCGCAGGCCAAGCTGCTGGTCACACCCACCCTGACCCTGGCCCTGCTGGGCGCCATTGAGTCACTGCTCTGTGCCCGGGTGGCTGATCAGATGGCGGAAAAGATCGGCACCCCGATCACCCGCCACGACCCCAACCAGGAACTGATGGCGCAAGGCTTGGCCAATCTGGCCAGCCCCTTGCTAGGTGGCATGCCGGCCACCGGCACCATCGCCCGCAGCGTCACCAATGTGCGGGCCGGCGCCCGCACGCCCGTGGCTGGCATGGTGCACGCGCTCACGGTCGCGGCCGTCATGGCCCTGGCGGCCCCGCTGGCCCTGAAGATTCCACTGGCCGTGCTGGCAGGCATCCTGCTATTCGTGGCCTGGAACATGGGCGAATGGCATGAGTTCGCCCGCCTGCGCCACTTCAATCTGCCCTATCGCACGGTGCTGCTGGGCACCTTTGGCCTGACAGTGGTGTTCGATCTCACGGTGGCGGTGGAAATCGGCCTGCTGCTGGCCTGTGCGTTCTTCATCTACCGCATGGGCAGCCTGTTTCGCGCCAGCCCGGTGGCCGCAGAGGCGCTGCCCGCCGGCGTGCAAGCCTTTGAGCTGTACGGATCCCTGTTCTTTGGGGCCGTGGCCAAGGTGGAAGCCCTGGGCGAACAGATTCATGCGGGCACCCGCTCAGTGGTGTTGGACCTGCACAAGCTGGTGCAGCTCGACAGCTCGGGCGTGGACGCGCTGCAGCAGCTCCATGCCGCACTCCGGCGCCGGGGCGTGGCCCTGCTACTGGCCGATGTGAATGCCCAACCCCTGTCTTTGATCGAACGCAGCGGTCTGGCGGCCGAGCTCGGCCCGGATCACATCCTGCCGCGGCTTAAAATCGACGCCCCTCCCCCCTCTTGAGCGCGCCATGCCCTTCTTCTGGAAGCCCTACACTTCCGACGTCACGCAAATGATCCAGGAGCTCAAGGCCAAGAAGCCGACGCTGGAGGCCGAGCAGCGCGCCGGCCGCGCCTTGCTCTGGGACAAACAGCTCGATCGCAACCAGCAGGCCGAGTTCGGAACGGCACGCGTGCCGCAGCAGGCCTACGTGTACGGGTCCACCCCCGAAGCGGCCCAATAGGCCGCCACCTTGCAGGCCGCGCCGGGCCAGAGGCCCTGCTCTTCGGCAGGCACCAAAGGCCCGCAGGGCCCTCTGGGTCCAGCCTCAGCCCCCTCAAGGGGGCACCGCCAGTGGCCTGGCAAAGCCAGTTCCACGGCGGTCGCTTGATCGTTTGCATGCCTGCCACCACCTTTGACCCAAATACCGCCGACGTAGCTGCGCCGCTAGACGAGCCGCAGATCGTCGACCAGGTGGCCTTGGCCACCCTTTATGGCGAGCCGCTGTTCCAGCTGCCGCAGGATCTCTACATCCCACCCGATGCGCTGGAAGTTTTCCTGGAGGCCTTTCAAGGCCCTCTGGACCTGCTTCTCTACCTGATCCGCAAGCAGAACTTCAACATCTTTGACATCCCGCTGGCGGACGTGACCGTCCAGTACCTGGGCTATGTCGAGCAGATTCGCAAGCACAACCTGGAGTTGGCCGCCGAGTACCTGCTGATGGCGGCGATGCTGATCGAGATCAAGTCGCGCATGCTGCTGCCGGTGCGGCAGAGCGACGACGGGGGCGAAGCCGAGGACCCACGCGCTGAACTGGTGCGGCGCCTGCTGGACTACGAGCGCATCAAGATCGGTGCGCTCAAACTCGATGAGTTGCCGCTCTTGGGCCGGGACTTCTGGTGCCCCAGCGTCGAAGCCGATTTCAGCGCCGCCCCCACCTTCGAGGCAGTGCGCCCCGAGGATCTGGCTCAGGCCTGGCGCGAACTGCTCGCGCGGGCCAAGCTGCACCAGCACCATCGCATCACGCGCGAGCAGCTTTCGGTGCGCGAGCACATGAGCATCGTGCTGCGCCGCTTGCAAGGGCAGCGCTACCTGGGATTTGAAGATCTGTTTGAGATCGAGCGCGGCCCCCAGGTGCTGGTGGTGACCTTCATTGCCATGCTGGAGCTGACCCGCGAGGGCCTGTTGCAGCTGACCCAGGCCGAGGCCTTCGCGCCCATCTACGTGCGGCTGTTCCAGCGCGAAGTCAGCGCCCCAGTCAACGCCCCATCTGACTGACCGCCAGCACCGCCTGGGTGCGGCTGTTCACGCCCAGCGCGCGGAAGATGGCCTGGACGTGGTCCTTGACCGTGTCGGCCGAAATCTTCAGCTCGGAGGCGATCACCTTGTTGGGCTTGCCCATCAAAAGACCGCGCAGCACCTCGTGTTGACGCGCCGTGATCGGCAAGCTTTCCAAGTCGCGCGGTGCCGGCGGCGGTGCCACGGCCGGGAGGGCGGTGGGCGACTGCACACCCGGCGGCGGCGGCGGGGACTCGCCCCCCATGCGCATGGCCGGGATGTAGATGCCGCCGGCGACCACCAACTCCAGCGCTTCCTTCATCTGCGCCGGGTCGCTGGTCTTGGGAATGAAGGCCATGGCGCCTTGATCGATGGCACGGATCACCTCGGCCATGGAATTGCCGGCCGACATCACCGCGATCGGCAAGGCCGGGTGCCCCTGGCGCAGCGTCTCCAGCAGGGCAAAGCCGTCCTCGTCACCCAACTGCAGACTCAGCAGCACCAGATCGAAGACCGGTTCGCTGGCCAGCAAGCGATGGGCGGTGGCGGCATCGGCCGCCGGTGTCAGGCTCACCGCCGGCTCGAAATCGCTCAGCAAAGCCCGCATCGCCAGATGAATCAGCGGGTGGTCGTCAATCAGCAGCAGTCGCATGTCTTTTGAATTCAGGGCGCAGCCAGCCAGGCCAACAAGGGCTGCCACTGCTCCAGGTCGCGTTCCACGCGGCTGAGGCCGACATCCCACAAGGTCAGCCCCCGGGCAGCGAGCTGGACGTAATTTTGCGTGTCGCGCAAAGCTGCAACCGGCGACAAACCGGCGCCCGCGAGGAACATTTGCACTTGCTGGCTGGATTGTGTGCCTTCCTTGTTGCGCATCACCACCACGCCCAGGGCAGGCGCCTTGCTGCGCCGGGCCGCCACCTTCTGAAGCTGTCGCACAAAGGGCAGGCTGGCCTGGGCGTCAAAGGGGCTGGGTTGCAGCGGCACGATCACATGGGTGGCCACCGCCACGGCCTGCTCCAGCGCCTTGCCGCCCAGGCCCGCCGGGGTGTCCAGCACCAGGTGATCCACACCCTTGGGGCTGCGCAGACGCTCTCCGTCCACCTCCCAGCTCTCGATCAGAGGCAGACCCTCAGGTCGCTGGTTCAGCCACTGGCGGGCCGACTGCTGCGCATCGGTGTCGCCCAGCATCACCCGCCGTCCCTGGCGGGCTAAATAACCGGCCAGATTGCTGGCCAATGTGCTCTTGCCGACACCACCTTTGGCATTGGCCACGACGATCACGCTCATCGCTGCTCCTCTTTCCAGCTTGGAGGGCGAATCCTAGGGCCTGTTCAGACCCAGCGAAGCCTCGCGAAAGGGTCCGGCCGGCAGGCAGCCTGGGCACGCGGCGCGCCAATTGCCAGTCGACAATCCGATCCATGTACACCCCGTCCCAACTTGATGTGCGGCGCTTTTTTTGCGCCACCTACCGCAGCTGGCAGGCCGGCGAGGCGCTGGATCCGATGCAAAAGCTGGCCCAGCCCTGGGTCGCTGCGCACCCCGAGTACTTTGCCGAGCTGACCGACGAGGCCAGCGCCCTGGCGCTGGACTACCGTGTCGAGGATGGGCGCACCAACCCCTTCCTGCACCTGTCCATGCACCTGTCGATCAGCGAGCAGATGTCGATTGATCAGCCCAGTGGCATCCGCCAAGCGGTCGAGCTGCTGGCCGCCCGGTTGGGCTCGATGCACGAGGCCCACCATCAGGCCATGGAAGCACTCGGAGAAATGATTTGGGCCAGCCAGCGCAGCGGATTGCCGCCCGACGGCTTGGCCTATCTGGAAGCGGTGCGCCAGCGCGCTACACGCTGAGTTCGGAGCGGATTTCCGGGCCGAGCGCCGGGCCGCCCCAAGCCGGCCCGCCTGCGGCAGGGTGCGGCTCGATGCCGCAACCCACCGCGTCCCCTCGGGGGACCGACCGAACCCGCCCGCGTTCAGCGCGGCGGGTTCGGGCGAGGGGCACACATTCAGGCGCTGATGCTGTCGCCGCTGCTGCGGCGCTTCAAGGGCTTGCCGGCCTGGCCATAAAGGCCGATCGGCTCGGCCGGCATCAGGGTGTCCAGTGCCCGGTCCAGGGCCGAGCTGGCGCGCGACAGGCTGACGCGCTGCGCCGCCAGCAAGGCACTGGCCTGACCCAGCCGTTGCCGCGCACTGGCATTGAGCTGGCCTTGGCGGGCCAGGGTCTGCAGATGGAGCATGCGCTGCTGGACGGCGCCGCTGTGGAGCTCCAGCGCCAGGGTGTCGCGCTCAAGCAAGGCCTGATGGACCCCAGCCAGGGCGGCTTCCAGCTCTGAAATCAGCGGATCGGCGGCGATTTTTGCGGTGGCCGCCGGGAACGAAGGGGAACGAGGGGCAATCATGGCGTCACGCTCTCACAGGGCTTGAGTCGTGGCGCCTCTTAGCGGGCGCGCCGACTCAGGATTCAGACGGGCCGCGCGGCTGCAGTTCGCGCGTACTGGCGATCAGGCGGTCAGCCACCGCCTCGGCATTGACTTCAAAGCGCCCTTCTTCGATCTCGCGCGACAGACGCTCGACCTTCTGGGTATCGAAACTCTCCTGCTCATCACCACCGGAAAGCAGCTGAACCGCGCTGTTGGACAGCGCCACCTGGGCGCTGGCGGGCGGATTGGCGTTGACCGGTTCGGCGCGCGCGCCGGTCTGATTGGGCTGGACGGCCGGCGCGGCCACTCGGCCGGCCTGGGGCGACAGCTCGGGTCGAGCTGCACGGTCCTGTGCAGGGGATTGCACCGGGCGATTGGGGTTGTTGCCGACTTCCATCATGGGCTCCTCGTTCCGGAACCCAGCCCGCTTGCCGGGTTCCTGGGGGCTTCTTCGGCCCACCGGGCGGCAACTTTAGGGTTTTTTCCAGGCCAGCCGGAATTCCACCTCACCATGGCAGCGTCACCCGGTTTGGCCCACTGGCCTGCCCCAGCACGATACGACCACTTTCCAGCCGCACCCGCACCGTCGCACCCTCCAGGCCCGGCCCCAGGGCCTGGCCCTCGGAACGCAGCGAAAAACCCTCACCGGCCAGACTCAGCTGCACCGGCGCACCGGCTTCAAACCACTGGCGGACGCGCAAGTGCTGTTGGCGCAGCACGGCACCGCCCTCGGCGGCCTGGGCCAGAACCCGCCCCACCGGCGGCTCGGCTTGCGCCAGCGCAGGGGATGTCTCAGCGCTGATTTCGGCCCGCCGCCGCTCCATCATCTCCTCGCTCAAGGTGGTGCCAGCCGGCAAGCTCTGGCGCAGGGTCCAGGCTGGCGCGAACACCCGCACCTGCACCGGCACCGTGATCGACCAGCGCTTGGCGCCCTGCAGGCAGCGCAGCCCCACGCGGCTGCGCCCCCAAAGGTTCTGGCCCGCAGGGACAAAGGGCTGTACCTGCTCGCAGGGCGCCAGGCGCAGGCGTGCGTCAAGCTCGCCCAACTCCACCACCACCTCCCCTTGACCGGCCAGCGCTGCCTGAGCCGCACTCTGGGTCATGCTCTGCAGCGCTTGGCGCCAGGGCTCCGGCAGACTGGCGGCCGCCGGCCCCATGACCAGGGCCAGCACCAGCGCGAAGCAGTGGGCAAGGTATTTCATGGCGCCGCACTCTAGGCAGCCGCTTGGCGGCCCAGCGCGGGAATAGACCGACTGCGAGGCCGCTTTTCCGGCTCATGTTTGCCAGGGCCCCCAACAGAATCGCTGCCATCGCCCAATAGGGCTTGCTGCGGACGCCGGAGGCGCCATGTTGGATCGGCTCACCACCGGACTTGAATTCCAGACCCAGGCCTTGGCGCTGCGCGCCGAGCGCCAGCGTCTGTTGGCCAGCAATATCGCCAACGCCGACACCCCGGGCTACCAGGCCAAGGACATGGACTTCGCCCGTGCGCTGCGCGAAGCCGTGGGCCAGGCCCCAGGCCAGGCCAGCGTCACCCACGCAGCCCACCTCAGTCAAAGCCCCAACGGCCTGGCCACCAGCACCCGCCAATTCGCAATCCAGGCGCAGACCAATCTGGACACCAACGGCGTGGACATGGACCGTGAACGCGCCGCCTTTGCCGACAACACCCTGCGCTACGAGGCCACGCTGCGCTTCATCAACGGCAGCGTACGCACGACGCTGGACGCCATGCGCTCGCACAACGCGGCAGTCTGATCCTGAAGGGGAAACACCATGTCGATGTTCCAGATCTTCAACATCAGCGGCTCGGCGGTTTCGGCGCAGAGCCAGCGCCTGAATGTGGTGGCCAGCAATCTGGCCAATGTGGACACCGTGGCCGGGCCCGATGGCGCGGCCTACAAGGCACGTCAGGTCATGTTCCAGACCCACCTGATGGGCGCCAACGGGCAGCTCGACGAGGCCAGTGCCGGCGTCAAGGTCACCCAGATCACGGAAGACCAGACCCCGGGGCGCCGCGTCTTCGACCCCAAGCACCCCAAGGCGGACGGCACCGGCTATGTCACCTACTCCAACGTCAACAGCGTCGAGGAGATGGTCAACATGATCTCGGCCTCACGCTCCTATCAAAACAACGTCGAGGTGATGAACACCGCGAAGAACCTGCTGCAGAAGACCCTGCAGATGGGTCAGTAACCGACGGCTCAGGAGAAGCGCCATGGACATCGGATCCTTACTTGGCAGTGCCAGCAGCGCCAGCGGCAGCAAAGCGGCCCAAAAGGCGCAGGAGACCCAGGACCGCTTCCTGACCCTGCTGGTGGCTCAGATGAAGAACCAGGACCCGATGAGTCCGATGGAGAACGCCGAGCTCACCACCCAGCTCGCGCAGATCCAGACCGTCACCGGCGTGGACCAGCTCAACACCAATATCGAGAAGCTCGGCAGCCAGTTCAACCAGAGCCAGGCTTTGCAGGGTGTGGCCTTGATGGGACGCGACGTCACCCTGGCGGGCAACCGCCTGAGCTTCCGCGGCGACCACTCGGAGGGGCAGTTCGAACTCAGTGGCGCCGCCGACCACATCGAAGTCGAGGTCACCACGGCAGCCGGCACGGTGATCGACAAATTCAATCTGGGCAGCGCGGGGGCCGGCACCCACACCTTCAACTGGAGCAAACCCGGCTTCGAGGATGGCGCCGCCGAGTTGCACTTCCGTGTCAACGCCACACGGGGCGCCAAGCCCGTGCCCAGCACCACCTTCACCCGCGACCTCGTCACCGCCATCTCCACCAAGGGCGGGACCTTGAGCGTGCAACTGGCCAGTGGCGGCACGGCCCAGGTGCAAGACATTCTTTCCGTCGATTAAGTCTCTCCGAAGGAACCATCATGGGCTTTCAACAAGGTCTCTCGGGTCTGAACGCATCCAGCAAGAACCTGGACGTGATCGGCAACAACATCGCCAACGCCAGCACCGCCGGCTTCAAGGCTTCACGCGCCGAGTTTGGCGATGTGTACGCCGCCGCGCTGAACGGCGCCGGGGTCAACAACATCGGTATCGGCGTCGGACTCGCCGCAGTGGCGCAACAGTTCACCCAGGGCAACATCACCACCACCGAAAACCCCATGGACCTGGCCATCAACGGCCAGGGCTTCTTCCAGGTCAGCGACGGGGTGAACCCGCGCCTGTACTCGCGCAACGGCCAGTTCAAAGTGGACCGCGAGGGCTTCATCGTCAACAACGATGGGCTCAAGCTCCTGGGCTACCCGGCCGACGGCACCGGGGTGATCCAGCCCGGCATTTCCCAAGTTCTGCAATTGCCAACGGCCGGCATTGAGCCGGCCACGACCAAGAACATCAAGCTCGAGTTCAATGTGGACTCGCGCGTCAAGACCACCTCACCCCTGGGCACCACGGGCATCATCCTGAATGACCCGTCGACCTATAACAACGCGACCTCGCTGTCGGTCTATGACGCCAAGGGCCAAGAAATTGCGTTGACCCTGTACTACCAAAAAGGCGAGGTCAACCCTGCCACGGGCGAGACGCCCTGGCATGTCTACGCCACCGCCAACGGCACGCCCCTGGCCGTGGACAGCGCAGGCAATGGCATCGGTGTGGACGCCAACAACAACCCCCAGACCCCCTGGACCACGCTGATCTTCCCGCGCACCGGCGGCGCACCGCTTCAGCCCTCGGGGCTGACCAACCCGCCCAATGGCCTCTTGAACATGGACATCCCGGTCTCCACCAATGCGGTGGGTGCCCAGGCCCTGGACATCGTCGGCATCCAAGTGAATTTGCTGGGCGCCAGTGAGAACGGCTCGCCCTTTGCCGTCACGGACGTCTTGCAAGACGGCTATGCCCCAGGCCAGCTCAGCGGCATCCTGATCGAAGGCAACGGCATCGTGACCGCGCGCTATAGCAATGGCCAGACCAAGCCGGCCGGCCAGATCGAATTGGCCAACTTCCGCAACCCCCAGGGTCTTCAACCCCTGGGCGGCAACGTCTGGGCCAGCACCTTTGCATCCGGTGACCCCGTCCTGGGCGTGCCTGCGGTCGGCAACTTTGGCCAACTGCAGTCCGGCGCGCTGGAGGACAGCAACACCGACCTGACCATCGAACTGGTCAACATGATCACCGCGCAGCGGGTCTATCAGGCCAATGCGCAGACCATCCGCACCCAGGACCAGGTGCTCCAGACCATCACAAACCTGCGGTGATCTAAATGGACCGGATGATCTACAACTCGATGGCGGGGGCCAAGGCGGCGATGCAGCGCCAGGAGGTGCTGGCGCACAACCTGGCCAATGTCAGCACCACCGGCTTTCGCGCCGAGTTGCAGGCCTTCCGCGCCGTGCCGGTGCGCGGCGACGGCGCCAGCACCCGCGTCTACGCCCTGGAAACCACGGTGGGCTACGACGACAAGGCCGGCCCCTGGCAGACCACCGGCCGCAACCTGGACGTGGCCATGGTGGGCAAGGGCTGGCTCTCCGTCCAGGCCCTGGACGGCACCGAGGCTTACACCCGCGCCGGCGCTTTGGACGTGAATGCCGAGGGTCTGCTGGTCACGCGCAGCGGCCTGCCCGTGCTGGGCGACGGCGGCCCCATCACCATTCCGCCCAACACCGAGGTGCAGATCGGCGCCGACGGCACCGTCTCGGCCAAGGGCCAGACGGGCCGCCCCACCAATGTGGGCCGCTTGAAACTGGTGACCCCCGAGGCGCGCATGAACCGCGGGGAGGACGGTCTATTCCGCGGCGTGGACGGCGACCTGAATGCCGACCCCAATGCACGGCTGGAGTCCGGCGTGCTGGAAGGCTCCAATGTCAGCGCGGTGGAGACCATGGTTTCCATGATCTCGGCCGCCCGCCAGTTCGAGCAGCAGATGAAGCTCCTGAGCCTGGCCCAGACCCAGGGCCAGGTCTCCGCCAAGCTCCTGTCCCCAACCTGATACGACGGGCGCCGTTCCCGCTAAGGAGTACCGAGCATGATGCGCAGCCTGTGGATCGCCAAGACCGGCATGGAGGCCCAGCAGACCCAGTTGGACCACATCTCGCACAACCTGGCCAATGTCTCGACCTATGGCTACAAGCGCTCGCAGGCCATCTTCGAGGATTTGATCTACCAAAACCTGCGCCAGAGCGGTGCCCCCGAGACCGAGCAGACCACCCTGCCCACCGGACTGCAGGTGGGCCTGGGCGTGCGCCCGGTGGCCACCAGCCGCGTCTTCACGCAGGGCAGCCTGACCCAGAGCGAGAACCCCCTGGACATGGCCATCACCGGCAAGGGCTTCTTCCAGATTCAGCGCCCCGACGGCACCACGGCCTATACCCGTGACGGCAGCTTCAAAGTGGATGCCAACGGCCAGATCGTCACCAACAACGGCGACACCTTGCTACCTGGCATCACCGTGCCGGCCAATGCCCGCTCGGTGAGCATTGGCGCAGATGGCAATGTGTCGGCCCTGCTGCCCGGCAACGAGACGCCGCAGGGGCTGGGGCAAATTCAACTCGCCAACTTCATCAATCCCAACGGCCTGGACCCGCAGGGGCAGAACCTGTTCCTGGAAACCGCTTCCAGCGGCGCCCCGCAGGTGGGGGCGCCAGGCACCAACAACATCGGCACGCTCAAGCAGGGCTTCACCGAAGGCTCCAACGTCAATGTGGTGGAGGAGCTGGTGCAGATGATCCAAACCCAGCGCGCCTATGAGCTCAACTCCAAGGCGGTGCAGACCTCGGACCAGATGCTGCAAAGACTCTCCCAGCTCTGAGCGACTGCCATGAAACGCCTTCTCCTGCTCCCCCTGGTGCTCTTGAGTGGCTGCGCTTCGATGCTCGACCCGCGCGTCGAGCTCGACCCGCCTCCGGTGGTTCAACTGCCCGACATCCCTCAAGCGGTGCCGAGCAACGGCGCAATCTTCCACGCGGCCAGCTACCGCCCGCTGTTCGAGCAACACCGCGCCCGCTTGGTGGGCGACACCCTGACCGTCAGCATCATCGAGAAAATCAGCGCGACGCAAAGCTCCACCAGCGAGGCCGACCGCAGCGGCACGCTCTCGGGCGAGGTCAGCGCCATCCCGGGACTGAACCCCACCAAGACCCTGGCGCGTGCCACCGCCGGCGCCAGCAGCGCCAACAAGACCACCGGCAAGGGCAGCAACCAGAACAGCAACGAGTTCAGTGGCACGGTGACGGCCGTGGTGCAGGCGGTGCTGCCCAACGGTCACCTGCTGATCAGCGCCGAAAAGCAGATCGGCGTGAACAACAACGTCGACGTGCTGCGCTTTTCGGGCCAGGTGGACCCGCGCAACATCGGCGCCGGCAACACGGTGGCCTCCACCGCCGTGGCCAATGTGCGCATCGAGCAGCGGGGGCGCGGTCCGGCCGAGGGCTTGCATGGAATCGGCTGGCTTTCCCGCTTCTTCTTGAGCCTTTCGCCGACCTAAAGAAAACCAACAATCGGTCGAAGCCCCGAAAAGGCGCCACTGCCCGTGGCGCCGCGGGCCGCAACCCCAAAGGGTGTCGACCGTGAAGTACTTTCTTGCCGCACTGCTGTCCCTGATCTGCCTGCCGCAGGCCCAGGCCCTGCGCATCAAGGAAGTGGCCAGCGTGGCCGGCGTGCGCTCCAACCCGCTGACCGGCTACGGCCTGATCGTCGGCCTGGACGGCAGCGGCGACCAAACCACCCAGTCGCCCTTCACCGGCCAGAGTCTGACGGCGATGCTGCAGCAATTCGGCATCACGCTGCCGCCGGGCGTCACCGCCAGTCCGCGCAATATCGCGGCGGTGGTCGTTACGGCCCAGCTGCCGCCCTTTGCCCAGCCCGGTCAGCAGCTCGACGTGACGGTGGCCTCGATCGGCAACGCCAAATCCCTGCGCGGTGGCACGCTGGTGACCACTCCGCTGCGCGGTGCCGATGGCCAGATCTATGCGCTGGCCCAGGGCCATCTGATCGTCGGCGGCGCCGGCGCCTCGGCCGGTGGCTCCAAGGTGCAGATCAACCATCTGGCAGCCGGCCGCGTGCCAAACGGCGCCACGGTGGAGCGCGCCGTGCCCACCCCGCTGCACCAGGGTGCCACGCTGCAACTGGACCTGAGCAGCGCCGACTTCAACACTGCCCGTGCCGTGGCCGGCGCCATCAACCGCGCCAAGGGCGCCGGCACCGCCCAGGCCCTCGATGGCCGGGTGATCCGCGTCAAGGCCCCGCAAGACCCCGACGAGCGCGTCGGCTTTCTGGCCGACATCGAAAACCTGCCCTTTGACCTGGCCACCCCGGCCGCCCGGGTGGTCATCAATGCCCGCACCGGCTCGGTGGTGATGAACCAGGCCGTCACCATCGGCCCCTGTGCGGTGGCGCATGGCGCGCTCAGCGTCACCATTTCCAGCACGCCCCAGGTCAGCCAGCCGGGTCCGCTCTCCAGCGGCCAGACCACCGTGACCGAAAAGGTCGACATCTCGGTGCGCCAGGAACCGGGGCCGCTGATCCAACTGCCGGCCGCCGCCAAGCTGGCCGATGTGGTGAAGGCGCTCTCCGCCCTGGGCGCCACGCCGGGTGATCTGCTGGCCATCCTGCAGGCCATGAAGACGGCCGGCGCCCTGCAGGCGGAGTTGGAGGTGATTTGATGAACACCCAAGCCAGCAGCCTGGCCTTTGACAGCCAAGCCACCCAGTCCCTGCGCGCCCGCGCGGCGCGCGACCCCGCCGCCGCCACCAAAGAAGCCGCCAAGCAATTCGAGTCGCTCTTCATGAACGAGGTGATGAAGCGCATGCGCGCTGCCACCTTGGAGTCCGGGCTGATGGAAAACCGCCTCAGCCAGATGGGCACCGAAATGCTGGACCAGCAGTTCGCCACCAGCCTGACCGGACTGCCCGGAGGACTGTCGGCGGCCATCGAGCGCCAACTGGCGAAAGGAATGTCCCCAGGCATGCCAACCACGGCGGCTGGCCCGCAGTTGGAGGACGGCGGCCTTACAAAGGCCGCGGCCCCCCTGCCTGAGCTGGCCAAGAAGAATGTGCCCGCCCATGTGGCGCAGTTCATCCAGCGCCACGGCGATGCGGCCCGCGCCGTTCAGCAAGAGAGCGGCCTGCCGGCCGACTTCATGCTGGCCCAGGCCGCGCATGAGACCGGCTGGGGCCGCGCCAAGATGAAGACCCGCGACGGCCAGGACGCCAACAACCTTTTCGGCATCAAGGCCGGCCCGGGCTGGACCGGGAAGGTGGCCGAGGTGACGACCACCGAGTTTGTCAACGGCGAGCCGCGCAAGGTGGTGGCCAAGTTCCGCGCCTATGACAGCCCGGAGGACAGCTTCCGCGACTACGCCAAGCTCCTGACCGGCAACCGCCGCTACGCCCAGGCTGTGGACGTGGCGCGCCAAGGAGACAGCGCCCAGGCCTTTGCCAAGCATCTGCAAAAGGCCGGCTACGCCACCGACCCCGAGTACGCAAGCAAGCTGGCCAAGGTGATCAACACCACCGTGCGCGTGCAACGTGCGCTGGCCTGAATCCGGAGCCTAAGTATGGCCGCCTCCCTGCTGCTCAACCTCGGCGCCCGGGCCATGAACGCCACCCAGGGCGCCATCAATGTCATTGGCCACAACATCGCCAATGCCAATACGCCCGGCTACTCGCGCCAGACCGCCGTCCTCAAGACCGCCCTGCCCCAGTTCACCGGCGCGGGCTTTATCGGCAAGGGCGTACAGCTCGACACCGTCAACCGCGCCTTCAACCGCTTCCTGCAGCGCGAGGTGCAAAACTCACAGGCCCAGGCCGCTGGCGACGAGACGCGCGTCATCAATATGCGGCGCCTGGAGAAAATTTTCCCGCCCGGGGAGTCGGGGCTGGGGGCGGCCATGAGCGGCTTCTTGAACGCCATGGTGGATGTGGCCAGCCGCCCCGCCGACCCCTCCGCACGCCAAGTGGTGCTGGGCCGGGCGCAGGAGATGGCCACGCGCTTTGCCAGCGCCGGTCGACAACTGGCCGATCTGCAAGCCGGTGTGGTCACGGAGCTGCAGACCTCGGTCAGCATCGTCAACCAGTTGGCCAATCAGATCGCCAGCGCCAACAACGAGGTGGCCCGACTGCAGGGCAGCGGGCACAGCGCCAACGATCTGCAAGACCAGCGCGACCAGCTCATCACCCAGCTGTCCAAGTACCTGGCCATCACCACCTTGGAGGCCGATGACGGCTCCACCAGCGTATTCATCGGCGGCGGCCAGCGTCTGGTGCTAGGCGCCCAAGCCCAGCAGTTGGCCGTTCATGCCGATCCCTACGACCCCCTGCGGGCCCGCTTGGGGCTGGTCGAGGCCGGTGGCACCCGTCCGCTGGATGGCAATGTCCTGAGCGGCGGCTCACTCTCAACCCTGGTGACCTTCCAGGACGAGGATCTGCAGGACGCACGCAATTTCATTGGCCAGTTGGCTACCGCGCTCAGCATGCGAGTCAACGAGCAGCAAGCGCTCGGCCTGGACCTCTCGAGCCCACCTGGCTCTGGCGTGCCCATCTTCTCGGTCGGCAAGGCCCTGGCCCTGCCGGCCAGCACCAATGCGCGCGACCCCAGCGGGGCGTTCATTTCGGGTGTGCAGATCACCCGGGTGGATGCCGCCTTCCTGCAAGCCAGCTCCTACACCCTGAAGAGCGACCCGGCCGCACCCGGCACCTATTTGCTGACCCGTGAGAGCGACGGCCTGGTACGCACGGTGGCCGATGGCGATGTGGTGGACGGTTTTCGCATCGACTTCACGCCGGCCGCACCGGGGCCGCTGGACACATTCCGCTTGGAACCGGTGGCCGCCGCAGCCCTGGACATGCGGCGCATGCTGGACCAGGCCCAAGGCATTGCGGCGGCCAGCCCCATCAGCGCCGTGACCCTGGTCACCAACACCGGCAGCGCCAGTGTGGATGCCATCTACAGCGTCGACGCCACCACCTTCAATCTGGCCAACCTGCCGGCCGATCTGCTGTTCGGCACCGCCAACCCAGACGGCACGGTGGACTACACCCTGAGCGGCCCCTTCGGCAGCGTCAACGGCGTCTGGCGCCCCGGCCAACCGCTGGGCAATGAGCTCGGCGTCGCCTTGGGCTTTGAGCTGCATCTGTCCGGCGTGCCGCGCACGGGCGACCAGATTCAACTCATCGCCACCCAGTTCCCGGCCCAGAACAACGGCAACGTCAAGGCTTTCCTGGCGCTGCAAGGGGCCAATTTCGTCGGTCAGCGCGATCTGGGCGGTGGCGTCATCTCGTCGGGCGCCACGCTCAACGACGCCTATGCCGCGGCCATGGGCGAGATCGGTGCCCGCGTCCAGGGCGCCGAGTACCTGTCCCAGGTCTCGACCCAGGTGGCCGAGCAGGCCGAGGCCTCGCGGGCCGCCGAGGTGGGCGTGAATTTGGACGAAGAGGCCGCACGGCTGATGCAGTTCCAGCAGGCCTACCAGGCCGCCGCCAAGGTGCTGCAGGTGGCCCAGACCGTGTTCGACGAACTGATCAATGTGGTGAGGTAAGCATGCGAGTCTCCACCGCCAATCTCTATGACGCCACGATTGCCCAGTTGCAGCGGCGCCAGATCGAAATGCAGCAGACGCAGGTGCAGCTGACCTCGGGCAAGAAAGTGGCCGAGGCCAGCGACGACCCCACCGGCGCCTCGCGGGTGGAGCGCTCACTGGCCGCCATCGGCCGGGTGGACGCCAACCAGCGTGCGCTGGAGGCCAGCCGCAACAGCATGACCTTGGCCGAGTCCGCCCTGGGCGACGCGGGCGAGATCCTGCAGCAGATCCGCGAGGCCCTGATGTCGGCCGGCAACGCCAGCTACAGCGACGCCGAGCGCGTCGGCCTGGCGTCTCGGGTGGCGGGCCTGCGCGCTCAATTGCTGTCGATTGCCAACCGCCCCGATGGCAGCGGCGGTTATGTCTTCAGCGGTCAGGGGGCGAGCCAGCCCCCCTTCCTGGACGAGCCCGGCGGCGTGCGCTTCAACGGTGTGCCCGGCACGGTGCTGACGGGCAATCTGGAGAACTTCGCACTCACCATCGACGGTCGCCAGGCCTGGGAACAGTCGCGCAGCGGCAATGGCGCCTTTGTCACCGATGACCTGCCCAACGCGATCACGGGCAACCCGGCGCGCGCCTGGATCGATGCCGGGCGCGTCACCGATCCCCAGGCGCTGACCGGGCACGAGTACCGCATCGAAATTTCCGGGACCGCGCCGGCCCAGACCTATTCGGTGACCGATGTCACCACCGGCGGCGTGGTGGTGGGCGGGCCTTTCAGCGCCGGCCAGTCGGTCAGCTTTGATGGACTGACGGCCCAGATCAGCGGCCCCGCGGTGGATGGCGACAGCTTCCGCATCACCCCATCCACGGCTGACTTGCGTCTCTTCGATGTGCTGGACCGGGCCACGGCGGCGCTACGAACCCCGCTGCGCGGGAACGCGGAGATCCAGCAATCCAACATCGAATCCCTGCGCGATCTGGACCAGGTCTTCACCACCATCCAGAACGTGCGCAGCCTGGTGGGCGAACGGCTCAATCTGCTGGATGGTTCAGAGACCCGGCTGTCGGGCCTGAAGCTCTACAACCAGAGTGAGCGCAGCGCCGCCGAAGACCTCGACATGACCGAGGCGATCTCGCGCTTTGAGGTGCAGAAGTCCAGCTACGATGCAGCGCTCCGGTCCTATGCTGCTGTGCAGCGTTTGACCCTGTTCCAGTACCTGAACTTCTGACGCGCAGCAGGTCTTCCGGGCGGTCAGAAGTCGCCTCGGGAGCCGCATCGCGATGAGCCTCAAGCACCCTGTTCTGGCGCAGTTGGCGCTGGGTTTTTCTCCGCTCTACGACAAGCAGCGCCAAGTCCTGGCGACCCGCGTCAGCTGCATCCCGCTCAAGCCCGAAGCCGAGATCGATGTCGCGGCACTCTGGGCCGCGTTGGCCGAGGCGGTGCCCGACAAACCTGCGGTGCTCTGCCTGCCGCAAGAGGCTGCGTTGCAGGCCCTGTTGGCCCAACCCCTGCCCGGCAATTGGTCGGTCGAGATCCCAGCTTTCCTGGCCGCCGGCCTGAGCGAATCCCTGGGTCGCCACAAGGGTCTCCTGCTCAAGGGCGCCAGTGGCGCGGCCCTGGGTGCGGAGCGATCCGCCTTCAAGGCCACCGAACTCGATCTGGACGATTTGCGGCGCGGCGCATCAGACCCCAACAAACTGCCGCTTTGGTGCAATGTGGTGCGCTCGGGCGAGGAAGCCGCCGAAGCCTTTCAGCGCGGCGCACTGGCCGTCTTTGGCCTGCCGGTGGACGGGGTGTACGAACCCGCACCCGGTAGCCCCGCGAAGGCCGAGGTCAGTGCCGACCTGCAGGTCATCATCACGCTGATGGGCCAGGTCGACCAAGGCGAGAGCGCTGAAAAGATGGAGGCCACGCTCAAGCGCGACCCCAGCCTGGCCTTCAAGCTGCTGCGCTACATGAACAGCGCGGCGTTCGGGCTGCCGGTCGAAGTGACCTCCTTCCGCCACGCCATGATGCTGCTGGGCCTCACCCGCCTGAAGCGCTGGCTGGCCCTGCTGCTGGCCACCGCCAGCAAGGACAACGCCATGCGACCAGTGATGTGGGCCGCGCTGCGTCGCGGCCTGCTGATGGAAGAACTGAGCAAGAGCCTGCAGGACAGCGACGCCAAGGACGAAATGTTCATCTGCGGCCTGTTCTCGCTGCTCGACCATCTGCTGAAGACGCCGTTTGCCAAGCTGCTGGAATCCATCCCCTGCCCCGAGCGCGTGCGCCAGGCTTTGGTGGAGGACGGCGGCCCTTATCAGCCCTATCTGCAACTGGCCCGAGCGGTCGAGTCGGAGTCCGCCTTCGATTACCGCGATGCCGCTGAAGCCCTGATGATCGGACCGAGCGAACTCAACCACGCCATCCTCAGCGCCTTGAACAAGGGGGCGCAACTCGAATGAGCGAGGGCGCGATGCTCGACCCGCAGGCCTGGGCGGAATTGCAGGCCCTGGACCCCGATGGCTCACAAGGCCTGATGCAGCGCCTGGGCGAGGCCTTCGAGCGCACCCTGCAGCGCTTGGAGCCCGAGCTGGAGGCCGCCCTGACGGGTCTGGGAGCCGATACAGACCCCTTGCGGCGCTGCGCCCACACGCTGAAATCCGCCTGCGCCAATCTGGCAGCGCTGCAGCTGGCCGCACAATGGCAAGCTATCGAACAACAATGCAAGGAGGGTCGGCGTGAGGGCGTCGAGGCACAAGTGGCGCAGGCGCGCCTGGCCTTGAAGGCACTACAGGACACGCTGCGCAGTCGGGCATGAAAGAACCCGCGCAAATCCCCCCCGCCGAGTCGGCCCGGGTACTGCTGGTTGACGACGATGAGGTCAGCCTGCTGGCGACCGCTGCCGCGCTGCGCGCGCGTGGCTTTCAAACCGTGGAATTGAACAGTGGCGAGGCCGCCCTGGCTTGGCTGGCCGAGCACAACGTCGATGTGCTGGTGCTGGATGCGCTGATGCCGGAGCCCGATGGTTTCGAGACCTGCCGCCGGCTGCGGGCCCAGGCCAAGACGGCCAGCCTGCCGATCTTGATGCTGACCGGTCTGGACGACGATGCCTCGATCGAGCGAGCCTACGAGGTCGGCGCCACCGATTTCTTCGTCAAGACCCGTCAATGGGGCCTGCTGGCAGGGCGCTTGCGCTATCTGCTGCGGGCAGCCCGCACCCGTGAAGAGCTGGAGCGCTCCAAGGCCCGCCTGGCGCGGGCGCAGGATCTGGCCCGCATGGGCAGTCTTGAGTGGAAGCCAGGCCAAGGTTTGAGCCTTTCGGCCGAGTCCCTCAGGGTGCTGGGCTTGGAATCTGAGCCCTGCCCGCGCCTGGACTGGCTGCTGCAGCGAATCCCGCGCAGCGAGCGCCAGGCCCTGGTGGGCTTGCTCAAGGAGCTCAGCGTTCAACCCGGCCCCCTGCTGGCGGACCTGAGTTTTTGCACGCCGGATGGCCGGGTGCGCATCTTGCATCTGGAGGCCGAGCCCGAGGACCTGGGGCCCCGGCCGGCCTACAGCGGCGTGCTGCAAGATGTGACCGACCGCCGCCAGGCCGAGGACCGGATTCGCCAGTTGGCGCATTTCGACGCGCTGACCGGATTGCCCAATCGCCGTCAACTGATCTGGCGCGCCGAACGCGCCATCGATGCGGCGCGGCGCCAGGGCCATCAAGTGGCCCTGCTGCTGATCGACCTGGACCGATTCAAAAACGTCAATGACACCCTGGGCCATGCGGCCGGTGACGAACTGCTGGTGGAGGTCTCGCGTCGGCTGCGTGCCTGTGTACGTCACACCGATCAGCTGATGGAAGGCGTGCTCGAGGCCAGCGGCGCGCGCAGCTACCGCAGCCTGGAGGCCGTGGGGCGGCTGGGCGGGGATGAATTCGTGGCCCTGCTGCCCGAAATCGGCACCGAGCCCGACGCCGAGCGCGTGGCACAGCGGGTGCTGCAGGCCCTGCGGGTGCCGGTTTCGGTCTCCGGCCAGGACTGTTTTGTGACCGGCAGCGTCGGCATCGCCGTGTTCCCGCGCGATGGTCAGAATGTGGCAGATCTGCTGCGCAATGCCGATGTGGCGATGTACGCGGTCAAGGACCAAGGCCGCAATGCGGCGGCCCAGTTCGCGCCCCAACTGGGCGGCAAGGGGCGCGAGCGGCTGGAGTTGGAATCTGCGCTGCACAAAGCGCTGGAACGCGAAGAATTGGTGCTGCACTACCAGCCCAAGGTCGATGTGCAGGCCGCGCGCCTGGTCGGTGTGGAGGCCCTGATGCGTTGGCGCCGTGGCGACAAATTGGTCTCCCCGGCCGACTTCATCCCACTGGCGGAAGAGACCGGTCTGATCGTACCCTTCTCGGAATGGGCCCTGGCCGAGTCAGCCCGACAGGCCAAGCGCTGGCAGCAGCAGTTCGGCTTCGATCAGTCGATTGCGGTCAATTTGCCCAATCGCCTGTTCGAGCGCGAGGACCTGGTCGAACAGATTCACCAGGCCGTGAGTGCGGCCGGCATCGTGCACGGCGGCCTGCAGCTGGAGATCACCGAAACCGGGTTGATGAAGGACCTGCATGCCGTCATCCCCATCCTGCACCGACTCACCGCCATCGGCGTGCAGATCTCCATCGATGACTTCGGCACCGGCTACTCCTCGCTGTCCTACCTCACCAGCCTGCCGTTGGCCGAGCTGAAGATCGACCGCAGCTTTGTGCGCGATCTGGGCATCTCCCCTCAGAGCACGGCGGTGGTCTCGGCCATCATTGCGCTGGCCCGCTCGCTGGGCCTGCGCGTGATCGCCGAGGGCGTGGAGACGGAACGGCAGATGGCGGTGCTGCAAGACCAGGGCTGTCACTACATGCAGGGCTATTTGTTTGCCAAACCCCTGCCCGGCGAGGCACTGGACGCCTGGTATCGCGAGAACCTGCATGAGAACCGAGCGGCCTGGTGCGTGAGCGCCCTGCTCAACGCCCAGGCCCAGAGCCGACGCCCCCCGCGATGACCCTGCCCGCCACGCCAAATCCGACCCAATGGGCCAAGCAGGCACTGCGCCGCCTGGCCCAGGCCAAGCTGGAGCCCACGCCCGAGAACTACGCGCGGGCCTACGCGATGGAGTCCGGCCAGCCGGCGCAGTCGCCCGCAGCGACGGCCGAGGCCGGCCTCCCCGAGCGCGCCCAAGCGGTGCTACAGCGCCTGCTGCAACTGGGTGTCAGCGATTTGGGCGAACGCCAGGAACTGCTCAAGCTCTTGCGCACGGCCCAGTTCGACGAGGCCCTTCGGCGTGCAGACCAAGTGCTGGTCAACGAAGGCCCGGCCGCCCAAGGCGAGCAACTGGCGCAGACCGTGGATCGCTTGGTGCGCGGGCTGGAGCGAGGCGGCCGGCAATGGACCCTGGCCCGCAAAAAAGACGGACTGCAGCGCGTGCTGGGCGCCAACCGCAGCGATGCCGGACGGCTGATCAAACGCCTGCGCCAATTGGTTCTGAGCTGGGACAGTGAAGCCGAAGTGGGGGTCGAAGCGCGCAGCAGTGAGCCTGATGAGGGCACGCCGAGCCAGTTCTTCAGCGACGACGAGGCCGTCAGCACACCGCAAGATGAACCCGAATTGGAGCGCATCGCGCTCAATCTGGAAACACCCCAGCGCTGGGCGGACATCGAAAGCGAACTGCATGCCTCGTTGGCGGTGGCGCTGCAGCCCGGTCATGAGGCGCCGGAGTTGGTGCAACGCATCGAGGGCCTGCTGGCCGACTTGCAGCGCGAGCATCAGGCCGCCCAGGCCGGTGATGCCGGCCCGCAACGGGCCGAAGCCTTTTCTCGCTTGTGCGCGCAGGCCCGCCGGCTGCTCGACCATCGGCGCCATCTGGCCGAGCAGTTGGGCGGCCTTTGCAAGCTACTCAGCGCCAGCCTGGTGGATTTGAGCGAAGACGACTCCTGGGCCCAGGGGCAAGCGGCGGCCATGAGCGACACCCTGGAGCAAGGGCTCTCCGCATTGACCGTGCGCAGCGTGTCCGAGCGGCTTACCGCCACCCGTGAGCGCCAACGGACGTTGCGCGCCGAACGCAGCGCTGCCCGCGATGCCTTGAAAGGCTTGATCCAGACCCTGTTGTCTGAAGTAGGGAGCCTGGGCGCCCACACCGACCGCTTCAATGAACACATCGGCCGCTATGCCGAGGTGATTGAGAAGGCCGACTCGCTGGAGTCGCTGACCGGCGTGGTGCGCGAAATGGTGCAGGAAAGCCGCACCGTGCAGGGTTTGGTGCAGCAGACGCAGGCCCGTTTGAGTTCCGAGCACCAGCGCACCATGGCCCTGGCCGAGCGCGTGGACCAATTGGAAGACGAGTTGCGCCGCCTCTCCGAAGAGGTGCAGACCGACCAACTCACCAAGGTCGCCAACCGGCGCGGCTTGCAAGCCGTCTTTGCCAGTGAGCAAAGCCGGCTGCAACGCGAAGGCGGGCCATTGGCCGTGGCCCTGCTCGACATCGACAACTTCAAGAAGCTCAACGACAGCCTGGGACACAACGCCGGCGACGAGGCCCTCAAAGGCTTGGCCGCCCGAGCCCAGGCCACGGTGCGTCCAGGGGATCTGGTGGCGCGCTGGGGTGGTGAGGAGTTTGTGCTGCTGTTGCCCCGCACTCCGCTGGACGAAGCCAAACAGGTGCTCGGCCGCCTGCAGCGTGCGCTCTCGGCCAGTCTCTTCATGCACGAAGGCAAGGATGTCTTCGTGACCTTCTCGGCAGGGGCCACGCTCTACCGCGAAGGCGAAGGACTGGAGTCCGCCCTGCAGCGCGCCGACGAAGCACTCTACGAGGCCAAGCGCACCGGCAAGAACCGGACCTGCACCAGCCCTTGAGGTTTCAGACCGAACCAATCTCCGTGAACTATTCACGGTGGATTAGTCGAGTCTTTTTACATTTGAATGTAAAGACTTCCTAAAGGCTTTGTTGCAAGTAGCCTAAACCTTTGTCGCATGGATACTTTGTAGTCTTGGCACGGGTTCTGCTGACATTCGCATCGTCCTTTTAACCTCCCTAGGGAATTGATGATGATTGCGAAGAGTCTTGCCGCCCTGTCCCTGTCGCTGGCCACTGCAGCCAGCCTGGCCACCCCGATCACCGATGTGAGCCCCACCGGCTTCAATGTGACCTCGGTCGGCGCCAGCACCGTGGGTGGCATCGTGGTGGAACTGCTGGGCCTGAACGGCGCCCGCGTGGTGAGCCAGTTGTCGGCGGTGTCGCTGTACGAGGGCTTTGCCAATGCCAACCCCTTCACCGTGGGCACCCAGGCCGGCTTCGGCAATGCCGTGACCGGCGCCCTGGGCGGTGGCCTGGCTTCGGCCTCATTCCGTTTCACGCTGTGGGACGGTGACAGCGCTGCCGGCAATTTCGATTTCAACGACAACACCCTGCTGGTCAACGGTGTGCAGATCGGCAACTGGTCGAGCGTCACCACCCAGAACACGGACGCCAATGGCGCCGCTGGCGCCCTGGGTACCAGCATGGGCTTCCGCGACAACGTGCTGGACACCGGCTGGTTCCAACTGACCAATGCGGCCGCCCTGGGCACGCTGTTCAGCACCATCGACACCAATGACAGCCTGAAGTTTGAAGTCAATGACGTCGATGCCTTCGACAACTACTACGACTTCAAGCGCGGCATCGCCAACGAGCTGATCAACGTCGGCTCCGGCCCCGTGGTGACGCCCCCGAACAACGTGCCGGAACCCACCGGCTTGGCCCTGACCGGCCTGGCCCTGCTGGGTCTGGGCGCGGTGCGCCGCCGCAAGGCCTGATCAGGCTGCGGGCTCCGCTGCGGCGGAGCCCGCACCTGACGCAGCCGGGCCGGGCCGTGCCTGTGCCCGCTTGCGCATGAACATGGCTGCATCTGCTGCAGCCAGCAGCTCGATCAAAGGCGCCGGCTCGCAACCCACCAGGACCCCGACGCTCACACTCAGACTGAGCGCCTGGCCCTGAAAATCGATGTGTGCGGCCAAGGACTGCTCCAGGCGTTCACTCAAGCCCTCGGGCTTCAGAGCCGAATCCACCCCCGCCAACAAGAGCGCGAATTCATCGCCGCCGATCCGGCCGGCCAGATCGCCCGGCCGCACCACGTTTTGAAGACCGTGCCCCAGCTGCGCCAACAGGCAGTCCCCGGCCGCGTGTCCGTGATGGTCATTGACCTGCTTGAGTCGGTCGACATCCACAAAGGCCAGGGCCCAGGATTGCCCGGACTGGCGCGCCAAAAGCTGCTGGGCCCGCTCGAAGAATGGCCCGCGTTGAAGCAGGCCTGTGAGGGGATCAAAGTGCGAGCTTTCCAGCGCATTGCGGGATTGGCTCAGGGCCTCTTGCATGCGCTGCTGCTCGCTCAGGTCTTCCAGCACCACATGCAGTTGCGCCCCGAACTCGCCCTGACTGAGGCGAGCGCGCAGGCGCAAGGCCGGTGCGGTCGGGGAGCCCTGATCCCCAAGTCTCAGCTCCTCGGGTTCGGCGCCAACGCCCTGCAAAAAGGTCTGTACGCGCCCCCGCTCGCCACTGGGCAGAGCCAAGCACTCCACCAGGGCCACGCCGGGCCGCGCCGCGGGTAGCCAGCGCTGCAGGCGTTCACTGACCGCCAACAGACGCAACTGGGCATCGAGCGAAGCGGCCATCAAGGGCATTCGCGCAAAGTCTTCCTTGACCCGGCGTTCCTGCTCCTGCAAACGCTCCACCGCCACTGCGATCAGCTGTGCCGGCACCAAGAGCGCCGCCAACGGCAGGAAAGTCATCCACGCGCCCCACTCCGAGATGCTGACCGGCAGGGGCATCAAGCCGCTGCCCTGCACATAGGACAGCGCCATTGACACCCCCCAGGTGGCCAACGCGGTGGCCAACAAACCCTGAGTCAGGCCCACCAGTACCAGCAGCAACATCAGATAGACATGGGGCTGGCTGCTGACAGAGCACACCAAAAGGGCCGCGCCCAGACAGGCCAACACGGCCACCCAGGCCTCGGGCTGGCGCAGACGTTCACGCAGCAGGTCGCGTCGCAACAAGGCCAGGAGCCCCAGCGGCAGGATGGCCATCGCCCCCGCCACACTGCCGGTCCACCAGGCCAAGGCCGTGGTCGAGGGCGAGCGCAGGGTCTGCGCGGGCAGCAACAAAGCCCCTATGAGGGCACCGCACAGGCCTGGCAACAAAGCGCCCAAGACCAAAGCCAGGCACCAATCCTGCGGTCGCAGCCGCTGCGCCAGCCGCCCCAAATGGGGGCGCAGCAAGGCGGCTCCCACCAGCATCTCCAAGCCATTGCCCGGCAAATAGCGCAAGCCGGCATCCCAAGGCGATCCCACCAAACTGTTGAACACCGCCAGCAGTCCCATCAAGACCCCCAGCAACAGCGGCCAATGGCGCGCTGGCTGGGACAGCAGCACCATCGCCCCCAAGGCATTGGCGTACCAGAGCGGCGCCGTGGCGTGTGGGAGTCGCGCCAGCGCCATCGACAGCAACAGCCCCAGCGCGTAGGCCAACAGCGCGGCTGCAGTGCGCCGCCACCCGGCCTGTGCGGGGTGCCGATCCGGTTCGTTCAGAAGACTGAGCGACTTGAGGGGGTGAAGTGGGCTCATCGTGCCGCTCCGTCCGCGCGGCGCCGTCGTCCCAGCAGAGCCAGGCCCGCCAACCCGGCCAGGCCCAACGCACCAAGGCCCCATACGCGCAAGCTATCCCGTGTGGGCTGACGCACCGCCGCTTCGACTTCGCCGGGCGGCAGCCAACGCTGCAGGATGGCGCGCTGCGCCTCGGTCTCCAGCAGGCTTTGCCCCTGAGCCAGGCGCGCACCGATCTCGACACGATCCTTCGGGTAAGCGAAGCTGAGGGCATAGCCGAAGCCCAGATCGGCTCGCAACTGCAGACGATCCGAGGTCAACCCCAAGGACCGTCGCACATGCTCGATGCTGGCGATGTCAGCCACCACCCCTTCCAATTCACCGGCCACCCAGCGCCGCACGGCCTCGGCATCATCGTTACAAGCTTCCCACTGCACCGCAGGGAAATGGGTGCGCACATAGGCCTCCACGGCATAGCCTTTGCCGACCCCCACTTTGCGCCCGGCCAGCGCCGAGAGCCCGGCGAGGGCCGCGCTCGAACCCGGCCGCAGCAGCAGCGCCGCCGGTACCTCCACATAGGGCGGCCCGAAACCAAGATAGCGCGCCCGCTCCGGCGTGGCACGCAGTGAGGTCAGCAAATCCAGCTCACCGCGCTCGGCGCGCCGCAGCAATTGGTTCAGGGGCGCGGCCGGCTGCCACTCCAGCTGCAACCCCACACGCGGGGCAATGGCTCGCAGGATGTCCACCGACAGCCCGCGCAGCTCGCCGCGCTCATCCACAAAGACGAAAGGGCCGTAGTCGCGCTCAACCCCCACACGCAGACGCAGCGGCGTCGTTTCGGTTGCGCTCTCCGTGCAAGCCGTCGTCGCCAAGGCCATCAGGCCGAGCGCGCGTCGACGCGGCGGCTGGCCACCCCATTGCAAATCCATGCAGTCCTCCCTGGAGGGCAGCGCGGATTCAGGCGTTCTATTTTTTTATGTCCGCGCCAAGCCCCAAGGGTACTGCAGACAGAGCCTGCAGAGCACAGACCTCAGTGTTCGCGCAGCTTGACGCGCAATCGCGCAATGGCTTGGCTGTGCAGCTGGCAGACCCGGCTCTCGGTGACCTTGAGCACCGCCGCAATCTCCTTGAGGTTCATGTCGTGCTCGTAATACATGCTCATCACATAGGCCTCGCGCTCGGGCAAAGCCTTGATGGCTTCGACCAAGGCGGAGCGCATGCGCGCATCCTGCAACAACGCGGTGGGGTTGTTGGCGTGATCGGCCACATGGCGATCGAGGTAGTCATCACCATCCTCGCCCCCGCCAATGTCCTCCAGATAGACCAACTGGGTGCCGCGCACCTTGGTCAGCGCATCCTGGTATTCGCTCAAAGAAACGCCCATCGCCGCGGCGATTTCGCTCTCGCTGGCCGAGCGTCCCAGCTTCTGCTCGGCCTTGTGCATCGCCTCTTCGATCTCGCGCTGCTGGCGCCGCGTGCCGCGACTCAGCCAGTCCCCGCCCCGCAGTTCATCCAGCATGGCGCCACGAATGCGCTGGGTCGCAAAGGTCTCGAACTGCACCCCATGCGCGGCGTCAAAGCGGCTCAGGGCGTCGGTCAGGCCGATCATGCCGACCTGCACCAGATCGTCCAGCTCCACATTGGCCGGCAGGCGAGCAATCATCTGATGCGCCAAGCGCCGCACCAGCGGGCTGTACTGCTTGAGCAGGATGTTGGTGTCTAACTTGCCTTTGGCGGTGTACATCGAGAACTTGGCTCCCTCAGGCCCAGGCACGCGACGGCTCCGGGCTGTTCAAGCCCCCATGATGCCCGCTCTCGGAGTCCCTGCCCACAAGGCTATCCCGAGCCAGGCGACGCAGCTCCGCGCTGGGCGCAGCATGCAGACCGACACGCGGGTCCAGGCTGGCCACGCAGGGCAGTGCCGCCCCTAGGAAGCGCTCGGCGCAATCGGCCAGTTGCGCCCCGATGCGCTGCGCCACCGCACTGCGCGGCGGCGCGGCCAAGAGCAGGCCAAAGACCCGGCAGTGCGCGCGCTGATGCAACCACTTCATGGCCAGATAGGCCTCGGTGACTTCGGCCTGCGTGGCCCCGCACAACAGCACGGGCCGACAGGGCAGCGCGGGCGACAGCACCCGCGCCAGCTCGGTGGCGGGCAGGTGCAGCAAGATCACATCCACGGCCGGCGCCGCTTGGCGCAGGGCCGGCAGCAGGCCAGTGGCCTGCCCTTGGGCATCCAGATAGTGCCCGACCAGCCCGCGGGCGCTCAGGAAGCCGACATCGGCGGACAGCCGCTCGATGCAGGCGGCCAGATTAACGCGGGCCAGCTCCGAAGCGGGCTTGGCCGCGCGGCCGCCATCCACCACAAGCACCTGCAGGCCGCGCTCCAGATAAGCGCCCACCAAGGCGTCGAGCAGGAAGTCGCCCGGAGTGGCCAGGCCAGGGGCCGCCACCGGGACCAACTGAGCCTGCGGCGCCCGAAAGAGCCGCCGCAAGCCATCGGCCTGATCCCCGAAGCGCATCGTCATGGAAGTCCTCAGTGCGCAGCAGCCAACACGGCCGAGGAGCCGGCAAACACCAGTTGCAGATCCTGGCCGTCCTTGCTCCAGGCCGACTCAGCGCGCGGCTTGAAGGCGTGTTGCAGCAGCTCGTCGGCGCTCAGACGCAACCAGTCCTCGGGCACCCGCTGCCCATTGGCGACGGCTTGCAGGCACAGGCGATGCCGGATCAGGGTATCGAGCGCAGGGCCCAAGCGCACCGCCTCGTCCACCTTGCTCAGCACCACCCCCTCGCAATCAGCGGCGCGCCAGGCGCTCACCACATCGTCCAGGGTCTCGCCCTGCGCACTCGCATTCACCACCAGCAGGCGCCGGATGGAGGGATGGGCCAACATCTGCAGCAGCTCCTGGGTGCGGCTGTCGCGCTGCGCCATGCCGGCGGTGTCAATCAACACCATCTGCTTGTTGGCCAACAAATCCAGCAGGTCGTCGAGCGAGGCCCGGTCATGCGCCGTATGCACCGGCACACCCAGAATCCGACCATAAGCGCGCAACTGCTCATGGGCACCCACGCGGTAAGCGTCCAGCGTGATCAGACCCAAATTGGCGGCGCCGTGCTTGGCCGCGAAGTGCGCCGCCAGCTTGGCCGTGCTGGTGGTCTTGCCCACCCCGGTCGAGCCGATCAGGGCGAAGACGCCCTGGCGATCCTCCAGCGGCGTGGCGCCCAGTTGCAGATTACGCGCCAGCACGGCCTGCGCCCATTGCTGCTCATCGGCGCCGGCGGCGAAGGCGCTGGGGCAGGCATCCACCAACTTGCGCGTCAGCGCCGGCGAGAAGCCGGCCTCCAGCAGGCGCTGTGCCAGCCGGGCCTGCAGGGGTTGGCGTTGCAGCTTTTCCATGAAGGCCAGGGCGCCAAAGCGCTGCTCGATCAGGCCCTTCATGTCCTTGAGTTCGCGCATCAGATCGGCCCGCTCGCGCTCGGTGCGCGAGGCCTTGGCGCCGAAGTCGCCCGGCTCGATGCCCGGCACGCTGGGCACCTCGTCGCGCAGCACCGGGGGATTGCGTCGCAGAGGCGCTTCGGCCGGCTGGCGCAGACGCAAGCGGGCTTCATCACGGGCATTTCCGGCGGCGGCAACTGGGCCCTGGCGGGGGGCCGGCTGGGGGGCAGCCTGCGAAAGGATCGGCGCACCCGCGACGGCACGCGGCGAAGGGTCCATCTGCGGTTCGATGCGGGTTGCCGCGCCGGCCGCCTGCCAGCGCTGGGCCGCCGAGCCGCTACGCGGCGCAGCGGCCGGTGCCGGCGCGCGCACCGTGGCGCTGTCCACGCGCTGGGCGCGCATGGCTGCGATCTGGGCCTGGGCGCGGCGCTGGCGCTCGGCCTCGCTGTCCTGACGCGCCGGTTTGGGGTTGGCAGCGGGGACGGCCATCACCGGATCGGGCTTGCCCTGCAGTTCGGCCTGACGACGACGCAGCATGCGTTCACGCACATAGTCCTGGAACGACAGGGTGCTCATGCCCAGCGTGCCCACGTCCTGCTTGACCGTGGTGCCCGGGCCGGCGCCGCGCGCGGCAATCTCCTGCACCTTGGCCAGGCCCTCGGGCTCCATGGCCAGCACCTCGATGCCCTCGGCGCAGGGTTTGGTGGCCAGCACCACGGCGTCGTCGCCATAGGCGGCCCGCACCAGGTTCATGGCCTCGCGGGTGGTGGGGGCGGTAAAGCGCTTCATGTTCATACAGCACCTCCAATGACGGAGCCGATGCGGATCGAATGGGACTCAGGCACTTCGCTGTGCGAAATCACCTTCAAACGGGGCGCAGCGCGGCGCAGCAGTCGAGCCAACGGGGCGCGGATCAGGTCGGGGACGAGCAGGCAGGCCGGCACGCCGCGTTCCTCTTGCTTGTCGCTGGTCTCGGCGGCCCGGCGCGCCAGCTGATCGGCCACACCGGGATCCAGGGCCTGGCCATGCGGACTGGTCAGGGCCTGCACGATCAGACGCTCCAACTCGGGGTCGAGCGCGATGACGTCCAGCTCCTTCACCGGCCCATAGATCTGCTGCACGATGGCCGGGGCGAGCTGCATGCGCACGCGGCGGGCCAGTTCGGCCGGGTCCGTCACCGTGGCGCCCAATTCGGCCAGGGCCTCGACGATGGAGCGCATGTCGCGGATGTGCACGCCCTCCTCCAGCAAGGCCTGGAGCACACGTTGCAGCATCGGCAAAGCGATCATCTTGGGTACCACGTCTTCCATCAACTTGGGTGCCAGCTTGGTGAGGTGCTCAACCAAGTGCTGGGTCTCGACGCGGCCCAACAACTTCGCCGCGTTCACCTGCATCAAGTGTGAGAGATGGGTGGCAATGACGGTCGAACAATCAACCACCGTGTAGCCGGCCATTTGCGCGGCTTCCCGCTGACGTTCTTCGATCCACACCGCAGGCAGACCGAAGGCCGGATCGGTGGTCTGTGTACCGGGAAGCTTGGCGGTGGCATGGCCCGGGTTGATGGCCAGCCACAAGCCCGGGTAGGCCTCGGCCTCGCCCACTACGGCGCCACGCAGCAGCAGGCGGTACTGGCTGGGGCGCAATTCCAAGTTGTCGCGAATGTGCACAGCCGGCGGCAGAAAGCCCACGTCCTGCGCAAACTTCTTGCGCACCCCCTTGATGCGGGCCAGCAAATCGCCTTCGCGGCTCTTGTCCACCAGGGTAATCAGGCGGTATCCCACCTCCAGGCCCAGGGTGTCGACCGGTTGCAGGTCATCCCAACTGGCCTCGCCATCCGGATTGGTCGTCGACACCGGTGCGGGCGGCGGCGCCTGCTTGGCCTGGCGCTCGCGTTCACGCAGCCACCAGGCCAGGGCGCCGATGGCCCCCCCCATCAGCAGGAACACCCCATGCGGCATGCCCGGAATCAGACCCAGCACGCCCACCACACCGGCCGTGATGGCCAGCGCGCGCCAGCTGCCAAACATCTGCGTGCCGATCATCGAGCCGATGTCGCGGTCCTTGCCCACTCGCGATACCACCATCGCGGCTGCCACCGAGATCAGCAGGCCGGGAATCTGCGCCACCAGCGCGTCGCCCACCGCCAACAGGATGTAGGCGTCCGCCGCTTGGCCGGCGGACAGGCCGTGCTGCGCCATGCCGATGGCAAAGCCGCCGACGATGTTGATCACCAGAATCAGGATGCCGGCGACAGCATCGCCGCGCACGAACTTGCTGGCACCGTCCATCGAACCGAAGAAGTCGGCCTCATCGCCCAACTCGGCGCGGCGGCGCTTGGCCTCTTTGTCATCGATCAGTCCGGCGGAGAGATCCGCGTCCACCGCCATCTGCTTGCCCGGCAAGGCATCCAGGGTGAAGCGCGCCGAGACTTCGGCGATGCGCTCGCTGCCCTTGGTGACGACGATGAAGTTGATGACCACCAGGATGGCAAACACGATCAGACCGACGGCAAAGTTGCCACCGATCAGGAAGTGGCCAAAGCTTTCGATCACCTGGCCCGCCGCGCCCGGCCCGGTGTGACCTTCGAGCAGCACCACACGGGTCGAGGCCACGTTGAGCGACAGACGCATCAGCGTAGTCAGCAGCAGCACGGTGGGGAAGGCCGCGAAGTCCAAGGGCCGCAGCATCTGTGCGGCCACCATCATCACCATCAGCGCCAACGCGATGTTGAGCGTGAACAGCAGGTCCAACACCAAAGGTGGCAGCGGCAGCACCATCATGCTGAGCACCAGCAGGACCGCCACGGGCGCCCCAAGGGCCTGGGCCATGGCGGCATGCGGACCCAGCAAGGCCTGCAGTCTTTGCATCAAGGCGGGTGCAGCATTCATGCGTCAGGCTCCTCGCGCGCGGCGCTCTCTTCCTGCGGATCCATGCCCTTGGGCACTTCGGGGTTGGGCGCTGGGGGCTCGCGCCCGGGCATGGCAGCGCGCAACTGGTACAGATAGGCCAGCACCTGGGCCACGGCGGCAAACAGGCTCAGCGGCACCTCGCGGTCCAGCTTGGCATGGGCATAGAGCGCGCGCGCCAGCGGCGGAGCCTGCAGCACCGGCACGCGATGCTCCTTGGCCACATCGCGGATGCGCAGGGCCAGCAGATCGACTCCCTTGGCCACTACGATGGGCGCGGCATCCTTGCCCTCCTCGTAGCGCAGGGCGACCGCATAGTGGCTGGGGTTCATCACCACCAAGGTGGCCTTGGGCACGGCGGCCATCATGCGTTGACGGGTCAGCTCGCGCATGCGGGCGCGCTGGCGTGCCTTGACTTCCGGCGAGCCCTCGGTTTCTTTATGCTCCTGCTTGACCTCGACCCGGCTCATGCGCAGACGGCGCAAATAGAGCTGGCGCTGCAGCGGCACGTCAATAGCAGCAAAGATCGCCAGCGCGACCGCCAGCGACATCAAGCCCGCCAGCATCAACTGCCCGGCCTGGCTCAGGGCCTCTTCCAGCGGTGCGGACATCAGGCCGATGTAGTGGTCCATGCGCTGCCACAGCGCCGCCGCAGCCACTGCACCGAGTACCAAAGCCAGCAGCACAGCTTTGAGCGCCTGGCCAGCGTTCTGGCCCGAGAACATGCGGCCGATCCCGGTCAAGGGGTTCAGCAAATTCCAGCGCAGACTGATGGCCTTGGTGCTGAAGTTCCACCCCCCACTGGCGAGTTGAGCCGCGACAGCCGCACCCCCCAAGACCACGAACATCATGAGCAGCGCGCGTGCCAAACGCCCGCCAAAGTCGGCCAAGGTGGTTTGAAGGATGCCGGGGGTCTGAAGGCTTTGGGCATTGAAGCGCAACCCATCGGCCAGCAGCAGCTTCCATTCGCCCACCGCTTGGGGCAGCCAAGTCCATGCCAGCAGGATCAGGGCAGCCACCATCAGCGCATGCACCAGATCGCGCGAGCGCGGCAGCTGGCCCTCCTCGCGCGCCTTTTTGATCTTGCGCTGCGAGGCCGGTAAGTTGTGGTCTTGTGCGTCTTTTTCGGCCATGGCGATCAAGGACGCGCACCCTGCGCATCCAGGTCACCATTCTTCAAACTCGGGGCCGAAACTTGAGGCGGAAGTGGCCGGTCTTATTGGCCCTGATCTCGGCCCTCATGGGGGCTCAAAATGAAAAACGGGAGGCCACCGCCTCCCGCATCAGAGCTTGAGCTGGACTTAGAAGCCCAGCGATGCGAGCAGGTCGTCCACCTCGCCCTGGTTGGTGACCACATCGGCCCGCCCTTCAGGGTTGACGACCGGGCCCTGCAGCACTTCCTGACTGACCTTTTCACGCTGCTCTGGCGGGACCACCTGCACCAGCAACTTCACCAAGCTTTCTTCCAGCTCGCTGGTCAGCTGAACCACTTTCTTGACCACCTGTCCGGTCAGGTCGTGAAAGTCCTGCGCCATCATGATGTCGGTGAGGTGCTGGTCGATGCGGGCCGTCTTGCCCTCGACTTCCGACACGAAATTCAGGATCGCGCCACTGGCCACCGCCCGCACCGGATCGGCCACGATCTTGGCTGCAATATCCCGCGTGGCCTGGGCGATGGCCTCGTGATCGGCCTTGGCCTGATCGACAGAGTTCAGCACCTTGTTGGCAGCCGCCGCCGTCTTGTCGGCGATATAGGTCAGGCGGCTGCGCGCATCCGGCAGACCGTCAGTCGCAGTCTGCAGCTTGGGCATCACCCCGAGCTGCTCCATGGTGTCGTGCAGCACCCGGGTGATGGTGCCGAGCTGCTGAAACACGGCCGGGTCCACCGTGAGGGCCTGACCCTGGGCCAGTTTTGCCAGTTCTTCCATCTGCATGTTGCCGACCTCCTGGAGTTCTGGGAATCAGGCCGCAGCCATCTTCTGGATGATCTTCTGGACTTTCTCTTCGAGGGTCGCCTTGGTGAAGGGCTTGACGATGTAGCCCGCCGCGCCTGACTGCGCCGCCAGCACGATGTCTTCCTTGCGCGCCTCGGCCGTCACCATCAGCACCGGCAGGTGCTTGAGGTTGGCGTCTTCCTTGATGGCCTTGAGCAACTCAAAGCCCGTCATATTGGGCATGTTGATGTCGCTGACCACGAAGTCGAACTTCGAGGCTCGCAACATGTTCAGGGCCTCGGCGCCGTCTTCAGCCTCCTCGGCATTGGTATAGCCCGCCTCCTTGAGCAGGCCGCGCACGATGCGGCGCATGGTCGAGAAGTCGTCAACGATCAAAAACCGCATGTCGGTGCTCATGGGCGCATTCCTTTGGTCTTCATCCAGCGGATGCCGATGCGGCTGGAGCTTGCGGCTCTTCCACATCGGGCAGGTTCTTCAGCACAGCGTCCTCGGCGTCGCGATTCATCACAATGATGCTGATGCGGCGATTCGCGGGGCTCTCGGGCGCCTGGGTGTCCAGAAGCTTACTCGAAGCAAGGCCCTGTACGCGCAGCATCCGGGCCTCGGGCAAACCCCCTGCCACCATCTCGCGCCGCGAGGCATTGGCGCGGTCCGCGCTCAGCTCCCAGTTGCTGTATCCGCGCTCTCCCGCGCCGAAAGGCTTGGCGTCGGTGTGGCCCTCCACCGTCAATCGGTTGGGCACTTCCGCGAGCACCGCACCAAGTTCCTGCAGCAGCGCACGCATATAGGGCTTCACCACCGGAGAGCCGCTGTCAAACATCGGCCGATTGCCTTCGTCCACGATCTGGATGCGCAGGCCTTCGGCCGTCATGTCCAGCTTGATCTGGCCGCCCAGCGCTGCCAGTGCGGGGCTGACTGAAATTTTTTCCTCAACCTTTTGCTTCAGCTCCTGCAGCCGCGTGCGCTCCGCGCGGCGCTGATCCTCTTTGAGCGCATGCAGGTTGTAGGTTCGCTTCTCGGACTCGACCTCACCCTGCTTGACCTGCCCGCCCTGGCGGGTCAGGTCAGTGCCGCCGCCCTTGATGAGCGAGCTGGCATCGCCCGCCCCGGAGCCGCCCAGCATGGCCACCTTGAGAGGCGACTGAAAGTAGTCGGCGATGCCCTTCTTGTCCCCCTCAGTGGTCGATCCCAGCAGCCACATCAGCAAGAAGAAAGCCATCATGGCCGTCACGAAATCGGCGTAGGCGATCTTCCAGGCACCGCCATGCGCCGCATGGCCACCCTTCTTGACCTTCTTGACGATGATCGGTTGGAGCTTCTTGGTGTCGCCCGCCATGGCTTAGTTCGAAAAGGATTGAAGTTGCATCACTTCTTCTTGACGTGACCCTCGAGCTCGGCAAAGGTCGGCCGCACATGGCTGTACAGCACCTTGCGGCCGAACTCGATGGCCACCTGCGGGGCATAGCCCTGCATAGAGGCCAGCAGCGCCGTCTTGATGCAGACCAATTCCTTGCCGGCCTCGTCCAGCTTTTGCTCCAGCAAACCGGCCAAGGGCTCGGCCATGCCATAAGCCAAAAAGATGCCCAGGAAGGTCCCCACCAGGGCCGAGCCGATCATGCCACCCAGCACCGCCGGGGGCTGGCCCACCGAGCCCATGGTGTTCACCACACCCAGCACGGCCGCCACGATGCCGAAGGCCGGCAGGCCACCGGCCAGACGCTGCAAGGCCGCTACCGGCGCATGGGCCTCGGCGTGGTGGGTATCGATTTCGGCATCCATCAGCGACTCGATCTCGTGTGCATTGAGGTTGCCACTGACCATCATGCGCAGGTAGTCGGTGATGAACTCCGTGACATGGTGGTCATGCCCGACATTGGGGTACTTCTGAAACAGCGGCGAGCTGTGCGGATCCTCGACGTCCTTTTCGATGGACATCAGGCCTTCCTTGCGCGCCTTTTGCAAGATGTCATAGAGCAGCGCCAGCAGCTCCATGTAGCGATCCTTGGTGTACTTGCTGCCCTTGAAGCACATGCCCAAGCCCGCCATGGCCGACTTGATCACCGGCATCTGGTTGTTGGCCAGAAAGGCCCCCATGGCGGCGCCAAAGATGGTGGTCATCTCAAAGGGCAAGGCGCGCAAGATCACGCCGATGTTGCCGCCGTGCACGATGAAAACACCGAACACACAGGCCAGCATGAGAACCCAACCGATGATGACGAACATGGGGTGTCAGAGGGGTAGGCGAGCGACCATTGTGCAGGGATTCGAAAGCGCCTCAGATCACAAACGGGCCGCCTGCCACGGTCAATTCAGGCTTTCGGCGGCATAGAGATAGAGACGATGGCGTGGCGCGACCGGCCATTCACGTTGAGCCGGCACGCCAGGCAAGGGAAAGTCCAGGCTCAGCAGGAAGCTGCCCGGGCGCAGCTCCGCCCTCGCCTTGGCCAGTGCCTGGTGCATGGACTCAGGCCGCTGGAACAGATAGACCAGATCAAACGTCGACCAATCGTCAGTCCACAGATCGGCGCAACGGATCTGCGCCCCCGGAGTGCGCCAGCGCGCCCACAGCGCCAGTGCCCAACTGGCTTCGGTGCCATGCAGCTGAGCTGCCGGGAAGGCCCGCCGCCATGCGCGCAGGCCGGCCCCGCTGCCACAGCCCGCATCCAGCACCCGCACGGCGCGTTGCAAGCCGGGCTCGGGCGCCAGCGCGTCAAAGGCCGAGGGCGGCGTCAGGAACAGCGGTGCATCACGCCAATGACGAATCGGGTACAGCAGCCACAGTCCCACGCCCGCCAGCAGCCAGATCCAAGCTGGCAAGGCCAAGCCCTGCAGGCTCAGCAGCAGCGGGAAACCCAGCAGGACACAAAGGCGCCGCCAAGGCCGTTGATGCAAGAGCGCCGCCACCAGGGTCAGGGCACAGGCTGCCGCCAAGGCTCCGCCGGTACTGCCCAAGCCACGCCACAAAGCCCAGGCTGCCGCCCAGGCCAGCAACGCACTGCTGGGCCACAGCCGCCCCAGAACCAGGGCCAGACGCTCAGGCCGGGAAATCAATGGGCCAACACCTCAGCATCCTGTCCCGCGTCCATGCTGCGCCCCTTGCCCGCACGCGCCGGCGGATTGCACAGGCCACACACATAGTGGCGCGAGATCTCGTGCGGATGCGTCACGAAGTGGCCGCCGCACTTCTTGCAGGCGGTCAGGGTCAGCATGCCGTTGTCAATGAACTTCACCAACCGCCAAGCACGCGTGACCGACAACAGAGCCTCGATGCCCTGGGCCTGCGTGTGCTCCAAGTAGAGCTGGTAGGCCTTGATCACGGTGTCGATCTCATCCAGCGCCGCCGCCTTGTTCAGGTACTCGTGGATGTTGAGGAACAACGAGGCGTGGATATTGGGTTGCCAGGTCATGAACCAGTCGGTCGAGAACGGCAACTGACCCTTGGAAGGTGAGCGGCCCGAGACCTCTTTGTACAGCTTGAGCAAGCGCTCATAGCTCATCTCGGTCTCGGACTCCAGCACTTGCAGCCGGGCGCCAAGGTTGATCAGGGTGACCGCACGCTCGATCTGGCGGGCTTCGGAGAGGATGCTCTTGACGCGTGGCATGGATCTTCCTTTGCAAATGCGGCTGGCACGGCGAAGGGCCGCTCCCGAGCCGTGCGCACCCCCTGGGGAGGTGGCGATGGGCCGCAGGCCCGGAGACTGGGGGTAGGTTTAAGCCGTTTCGCTGTGGCGGCCGGCCATCAGGATCTGCGCGTGCAGACGCGCGGTCTGCTCGTTGACGCTGGGCTTGTGGCTGCTGGTCAGCAAGTTCCACACCAGGTCATCTTCCATGCGGAAGCGGCACAGCAGGGTGCTGCCGCCGGCAAGCTTCATGATCTGCGCCGGAGAGAGCTGGGCCAGCAGGGTGGCGGTCTCTTCGGACAAACCCAGACGGTAGAGCGCTTGTTCACGGTCTGCGCGAATCAGGCTCTGCGCCAGCATCAGGTAAGACAGATTGGTCTCACGGATCTCAGCCAGGATTTGTTCGGGATTCACGGCTTGCTCCTTGAATTGCGTCAGCGGGTTGCGACACGATGGAGCGAATTCTGAAGAGCCCGAGAAAGCCTGGAAATCGGCCCTTTTCCAGCGCCGCCGTCGGTGGTGGCGGCGCTGGCGTGTCGGGCAAATTCCTACAGCCGGGTCAGCGCGCCGAGCTGCGCAACCGGCTCATCCGCGTCAGTTCGGCTTTCACCAGGGGCAGCAGCTCGGGCGCCTCAGCCATCAAGCTGGCGCGGGCCTTGCCGCGCAGCAGACGACGCAGCACTTGGGCCGCCTCATCGGCCTCGCCCAGACCGGACAGCGCAAAGCCCAAGGTGTAAAGACTGGGGCCATGGTGGCCCTGGGTCTTCAACGCGCCGCGGGCATAGGACACCGCGTGCGCCAACTCGCCCGCGGACAACAGCAGAGCCGCCATATCGCTTTGCAGATCAAAGCTCGTCGGCTGGGTGTTCAGGGCGCGCAGCAGCACGGAGACCCCGTGCCCCAGACGCCCACGGGCCGCTTCAGCGTAAGCGGCATTGCGCGCCGCCGCCAGCAAGGCCATGGCCTCGTTCATGGTCTGACCCGGCGCGGGCATCACACCGGCGGCCGCCATGCGGCGGGCCAGGTCGTTGTTGGGGGTGGCAGCAAGCATCGACATGGATCTCTCCGGTTGCGCCACCGATCAATTGTTCAAGTGAGCGCGGGCGCGCGTATCGGCAGCAAGGGTTGGGACTTTAGAAACTTCGCCCCCTGCGCAAGCGCTGGAAATGCGGGGCATTGGCGGCTCTGCTCGCACCATGCCGGGCGGTCGAGATGCCGAAATGCAAAGGGTGCGTGACCGCCAGCCCCCTAGCGGTCTTTTCCTTTCTCAGCGAAACCAGCGGAGCAGCGCGAGCAACCCAGACCCAGCGTGCGTGACAGCGATCACATGAACTAGGCGGATACAAGCCCCTCTTTTCAAAAGATCAACCCCCTTGACAGATGTCGCTCAAGTTTTCTTGCGCGGTGTCCGATAGCCATTCCAACGGATCTGGTGACGGATCTCGTTGTTCGGCAGACTGTGTCGGGGGCCCGAGGGCCGCGCTCATCCGAGGGCGGCGGGAGGACTTGTGGCATAGGGGGCGCCGAACGGGGGATTTCCCCATCCGGCGCCCGAGCCGGGCCTTGTTCATCGCTGAAAGGAACGCACCATGCCCGCCATCATCAATACCAACCTCACCTCGCTGAACGCGCAGCGCAACGTCGCTGGCAGCCAGCAAGCGCTCACTGTTGCAGTGCAGCGCCTTTCCTCTGGTCTGCGCGTCAACTCCGCCAAGGACGACGCCGCCGGCTTGGCCATTTCGGAACGCATGAATGCCCAGGTCCGCGGCATGAATGTGGCCATCCGCAATGCCAACGACGGCATCTCGCTGGCCCAAACCGCCGACGGCGCGCTGACCAAGACCGGCGACGCCCTGCAGCGCATGCGTGAACTGTCGGTCCAGGCCCGCAACGCCACCAACACCGCCAGCGACCGCACCTCGCTGAACCAGGAATTCCAGGAGCTGGCCGCAGAAATCGGCCGTGTGCTCTCGGGCACGACCTTCAACGGCAAGGCCATCGTCGGCGCCGATGCGGGTACCCTGCAGTTCCAGGTGGGCGCCAACACCACGGCCAATGACCGCATCTCGGTCACGACCACCAACATGGCCGGCAATGCCGACATCACCACAGTGACCGGTGCCACCATTGCCGTGGCCGATGGCTCCGAGGCCGACATCGACACCGTGATCGACAACATCGACACGGCCATCGATACGGTCAACAGCGAACGGGCCCTGTACGGCGCCACGCAGAACCGCTTTGACGCCGTGGTCAGCAACCTGATGATCTCGGCCGAAAACCAAACTGCATCGCGCAGCCGCATCGTGGACGCCGACTTCGCCATCGAGACCGCCAACCTTTCGCGGGCGCAGATCCTGCAACAGGCCGGCACCTCGATGATTGCTCAGGCCAACGCCTTGCCGCAGCAAGTGCTGTCCTTGCTTCGATGACGCCTGGCCGGCATCGCTGACCTCTGGTCAGGCCGCCGGCCTCTCTGCCTCGCAACAGGCGGAGCTCATCCAAGAAGCGGACAACCTGAGCCCACCAGCACAAGCACCTCCTTAGCCACCACCCCTCTCGCGCCGGGTGGTGGCCCTTTGCCCCAAACTCTCATTCGTGAGAAAAGGCAGGGAAAAGCGGTCTTGTTCTGCCTGGGCCTCAAGTCGCCCTGCCTCGGGTCGAAAACGGATCCATCGGGATCGCAGCCGCTCAGCGGCACCAGCCTCCAAACCCTTGGAGTGCAGGTCGCAACAGCTGCATGCCGTTGTGTCTCCCAACCGTTTCACCTGATAGGAGTGCGACATGCCTGCCATCATCAACACCAACATCGCTTCGCTCAACGCGCAGCGCAACACCGCCACCAGCCAGGCCTCGCTGCTGGTGAGCACGCAGCGCCTGTCCTCAGGCCTGCGCGTCAACTCGGCCAAGGACGACGCGGCCGGTTTGGCGATTGCCGAGCGCATGAATGCTCAGGCCCGCGGCATGTACGTGGCCATCCGCAACGCCAACGACGGCATCTCGCTGGCCCAGGTGGCCGAAGGCGCCCTCTCCAAGGTGGGCGACGCGCTGCAACGCATGCGGGAACTCTCGGTGCAGGCCCGCAACGCCACCAACACTGCCAGCGACCGTGTGTCCCTGAATCAAGAGTTCACCGAGTTGGCCAACGAGATCGGCCGCGTGCTGGCTGGCACCACCTTCAACGGCAAAGCCATCGTCGGCGCGGGCGCCGGCACCCTGGACTTCCAGGTGGGCGCCAACACCAGCGCCAATGACCGCATCACCTTGACGACCACCGACATGGCTGGCAATGCGGACATCACCACGGTGACCGGCGGGACCATTGCCGTGGCCGACGGCTCCGAGGCCGACATCGACACCGTCATCGACAACATCGACACGGCCATCAACACAGTGAACGCAGAGCGGGCGACCTACGGTGCCACCCAGAATCGCTTCGAGGCGGTCATCAGCAACCTGATGGTTTCGCATGAGAACCAGATGGCCGCCCGCAGCCGCATCGTCGATGCCGACTTCGCGGTCGAGACCGCCAACCTGAGCCGCGGCCAGATCCTGCAGCAGGCGGGCACGGCCATGATCGCCCAGGCCAACTCGCTGCCCCAGGGCGTGCTGGCCCTGTTGCGCGGATGATCTAGCGAAGCAAGCGCCACCCGGCCTCAGCCACGGAAAGCCCGTGGTTTGAGGCCTTTTTCCGTGGATCGGGTCGCCATCCGCACTCCAAAAATCTGCCCCATCGAGTCCGGCCTTTGGGCCACTCGGGCCGACCGCTGTTTCTGGCGGCGGCAACGCAGCAAGGAGTGCGGCCATGCCTCAGATCATCAATACCAACATCGCTTCGCTGAATGCGCAGCGCAACCTGAATATGTCGCAGAGCTCGCTGTTCACCGCGACTCAGCGCCTGTCTTCGGGCTTGCGGGTGAATTCAGCCAAGGACGATGCGGCGGGCATGGCGATTGCCGAGCGCATGTATGCCCAGGCACGCGGCATGGCCGTAGCCATCCGCAATGCCAACGACGGCATCTCCCTGGCGCAAGTGGCCGAAGGCGCGTTGGCCAAGGTCACCGACAACCTGCAGCGCATGCGGGAGTTGACCGTCCAGGCGCGCAACGCCACCAACTCCAACAGCGACAAAGACTCGCTGGACAAGGAATTCGGCGAGTTGGCCAAAGAGGTGCAGCGCATCATCCAGGGCACCACCTTCAACGGCAAAGCCATCCTGGCTCAGGCCGCCGGCACCCAGTTCTTCCAAGTGGGCGCCAACACCACCACCAACGACGTGATCGAGTTCACCACGGTGGATCTCTCGGGCCTCTCTGGTGCCAATGTGGTGACCGATGTGGTGGGCACGGACGCCACTGGTGCCGGTCGACGCACCATCGACAACACCCAGGATTTCGCCGCCCTGGGTCTGACCATCGATGCCATCGATCTGGCCTTCGACCTGATCAACAGCGAGCGCGCCACCTTGGGTGCGCAGCAAAACCGCTTTGAGGCGGTGATCACCAATCTGCAGATCTCGCACGAGAACCAGATGGCGGCCCGCAGCCGCATCATGGATGCGGACTACGCCGCCGAGACCTCCAACCTGAGCCGCGCCAACATCCTGCAACAGGCCGGCACCGCCATGGTGGCGCAGGCCAACCAACTGCCACAGCAAGTGCTGCAACTGCTGCGCGGATAAATTTTCTCCACAGCGGCCTAAAGTTCCGCCGCAGGCAGCCGAAAGCACATGGGCGAACCCCCATCCCGGGTGTTCGCCCGTACCCGTTTGAACGCAGCGCAGGAGACAGACCATGGCCACCATCACTTCCGCCGGCATCGGCAGCGGCCTGGACGTCGAGACCCTGATTTCCCGCCTGGTGGCCGCCGAGCGTGCGCCCATCAGCCAGTTGCAGCAACGCACCACAGGGCTCAAGACCCAGTTGTCGGCCTACGGCAAGCTGCAGGCCAGCATGGCCAGCCTGCGCGATGCCGCCGCCAAACTCAGCCGCACCGACACCTTCGGCGCCGTCACCGCCGCCTCCAGCGACCCCACCCTGGTCAGCGTCAGCGCCAGCAATGGGGCGCCGGCGGGTAACTACAGCGTCAAGGTGGACCGCCTGGCTGCCGCGCAGTCAATTGCCACCCCGGCCATCCCGTCCGGCTCGGCCCTGGGTAGCGGCACGATCCAGATCGATTTCGGCAAATACCTCACGGACGATCAAGGCAATGTCAACTTCGATGCCGATCCGTCACGCACCTCCCTGATCATCCCTATCGTCAGCGGCGAAGAGCAGCTCGAAAAGGTCCGCGACAAGATCAACGCCATGAAGGCGGGCATCGTCGCCAGCGTGGTCAGCGATGCCAACGGCTCGCGCCTGGTGATGCGCGGCATCGACCCCGGCGCGGCCAACGCGTTTCGCGTCACCGTGGCCGACGACGATGGCATCCCGGACGACAACACCGGCCTGTCCGCCCTGGCCTTCGACGCCAGCACCGGCGTCAACACCAGCAACCTGAAGCAGGCCGCCCAGAACGCCAAGGCCACCGTCGACGGGATCGAGATCGAGTCGGCCAGCAATGTGATCACCGGTGCCGTGGAGGGCCTGACCCTGACGCTGAACAAGGTGAGCGCCGACAGCGCCACCGTCACCGTGGGGCAGGACAAGGCGGCGCTCAAGAAAAACATCACCGACTTTGTAAGCGCCTACAACAGCGCCATTTCGCTGCTGCGCGACCAAAGCAAGTACGACCCCGGCAGCAAGACGGCCGGCCCCTTGCAGGGCGACAGCGCGGTCACCAGCATGCAAAACCAGCTGCGCACCCTGGTGTCCTCCAGCACCAGCCTGGGTGGCAGCCTTTCGCGTCTGGCACAAATCGGCCTGGATCCGGGCAGCGACGGTCAGCTCAAGATCGACAACACCAAGCTGGACGCCGCCATCGACAAGCCCTCGGACCTCAAGGGCTTGCTGTCGGGCTTGGACAGCAGTGACGCCGGCAACAACGGCCTGGCCCAGCGCCTGCGCACGCTGGCGGACAACTTCCTGGGCTCACAGGGCCGGCTGGAATTGCGCCAGAAAGGCATTCAAGAGCGCATCGAGGCCAATGCCGACCGCGAAGCGCAGTTGGAACAGCGCATTCAATTGGTGGAAAAGCGCTTGCGGGCCCAGTACACAGCACTGGACGGCACGATGAGCAAGGCCCAGGGCCTCTCCACGTACCTCAGCCAGCAGCTGCAAAAGCTCTGACCTTGCAAGATCCTCCGGGCTGCCGTGAAATCAGCGGCGGCAGACCCGGAAAAGCCCGCCAATTTCCCCTCCTGGCGCGCTCAAGTAGGACCCCGGACCGCCGAAAACCTGTCACAGCCAGGAATTCACCATGTACGGTCAAGCCTCCCCCTTCGCCCCCCGCAACTACCGCCCCAGCAATATGTACAGCCGGGTCGGGTTGGAAACCGAGGTGCACGGCGCCAGCGCGCATCGCCTTATCGGCATGCTGTTCGATGGCCTCTTTGACGCCATGGCCCAGGCCCAGGGGGCGCTGGCGAGCGGCAACCGCGAGCTCAAGGCCCGAGCCCTCTCACGGGCGGTGCGCATCATCGACGAAGGCCTCAAGGCCAGCCTCAACAAAGAACATGGCGGTGAGCTGGCGGTTCAACTGACCGAGCTCTATAGCTATTGCTGCCTGCGCCTGACCCAGGCCAATTTGCGCGATGACGTCAGCCTGTTGCTGGAAGTGCGAGGCCTGCTGCTGCCGGTTCGCGAAGCCTGGGGAGCGATTGCACCGCAGGTGGACAACGCACCGGCCGCCGCAGCCTGAGACCCGCCCCCTCCCATCGATCCCATTCGCCCGAGTCCATCCATCATGAACGCTCAACTGCTCAGCTACTACGAGGCCATTGAACAGGCCAGCGCCCAGATGCTCTCGGCCGCCCGGCATGGCGATTGGGACGAAGTGGTCAAGCTGGAGGGCGCCTGCGCGGTGCTGATCGGCCAGCTCAAGGAAGCCGCCAACGACCAAAGCCTGACCAGCGATGAGGCTCCGCTGAAGGCCCGCATCATGCAGCGCATCCTGCTCAATGACGCCGAGATCCGCCAGCTGGCCGAGCCCTGGATGGACGAACTGGGCATGAAGGTCAGCGCCTCGCGGGCCACCGTACACTGACTCCGAACCGCCCTCCTCCCGAACTGGGGCGGCCCGCCGCCATGCCCCAAGACGACAGCGATTTACTGATTGAACACCCCAGCGAGGTGTGCGCCTGGTTGGAGGAAATGGTCGATGACCAAGCGCCGCTGCACCTGGAAGAACCCGGCGGCCGCCATCTGACCCTGCAGCCCTTGCGCTTTGTGCGCACACCCGCTGTGCTGGAACTCAAACTGCCCGGCGTAGTGGCCCAGTTGCCGGACTGGCTGCTCGACGGCCCTGTCCACGCCCACGCCCTGCTTGACCGCATCCGGCTCGACTTCGATCTCGGCCGGCGCGCCCTGGCCGAGCATGAGGGCCTGCCTGTGCTGCGGCTGGATCTGCCCGCGCGGCTGCGGCGCCACCAGCGCCGTCAGGCCTTTCGCGTGCAGCCCGCCAGCGTGCACCACCCGCGCGCCCTGCTGCCGCGCGGCAGCTCCTTGCCCCTGCGCCTGCGCACCGCCGATCTGAGCGCCGGCGGCGTGGGCATCCTGTGGGCCGATGCACTGCCCCTGCCCCAGCCTGGTGATTTGCTGCCCCAGGTCGACATCGAGCTGGCGCGCGACCTGCGCATTCAGGTGCGCCTGCAGGTCCAGCATGTGCGCGCAGCACAGGCCGATCAGCCGCCCTTGGTAGGTTGCGCCTTTGTCGAGCTCAGCCCCATGGCGGAGCGCCAGCTCTCCCTGCACCTCAACCAGATGCAGCGCCGCCAGCGCAATCTGGAACGTTGAACATGCACCGGCGCGGCTTCAATCTCTTGGAGCTGGCCATCACCCTAGCCGTGCTGGCCCTGCTGCTGACCCTGGGCAGCGGCGCCTACAACGGCTACCAGCAGCGGCGTCAATTGCAGTTGGTGGCCGAGGCCCTGGTGCGCGACGCCCAAGCCGGCCGCGAAGCCGCCCTGGCCCACCAACGACCGGCGTTCTTGCGGGTGCAGGGTGGTCCGTCCAACTGGTGCTGGGGCGTGAGCGTGGCCGCTCCCTGCGATTGCCGCAACGCGGCGAGTGCGTGCCGAGTTGCACACAGCCAGGCGGGCCAACATCCACCGATGCGCCTGAACGGCGACGCGCAAGTCGAGTGGCAGCCGCAACGCGGCGAAACCACGGGCGCCGTGCAAGTTGAGTTGGAAAGCGTGGGCGGCCAACGGCGTCAGGTGCAGATCCAAGCGGACGGCCGCGCGCGGGTTTGCGACGGCCCGTGCTGAACTGCCTTACACCTGCATGTTCATGATGTCGGAGTAAGCCGACACCAGCCGGTTGCGCACCTGCAGCACCGCCTGAAAACCAATCTGCGATTTCTGCATCGCCACCATCGTCTCTTCCAGGCTGACGGTGGGGTTGTCCAGCTGCAGCTCGCGCTGCAAGGCCTGTGCCTTGCTTTGCTGCTGGCTGACGGACTGCAGCGCCACCTTCATGGCATCGCCAAAGTTGCCCGCCTCAACCGCCTTGGGCTGGCTGGCCGGCGCACTCAGGCCGGCCCGCGCCACCGCGGCGGCAAAGTCAAAGGGCTTGAGCTGGACCGGATTCATGATGGGCGACAGCCTAAGACCCCAAGCCAAGTTCCTAGACGCGAAAGAGCGGCGCCTTTATCGACTTGATTCAAGCCTTCTTGAGGGTGGCATTCCAAATAATCAGCCGCCATGGATACCGCCCTTGCCCCCACTGCGCCTGCCGAAGTCGTCCCTGCTGGCACGCCCAGCCTGGGTCAGCGCCTGCAGTCCCTGCCGCGTCGCAACCAACTCGGCCTGGGCCTCGGGGTGCTGGCCCTGCTGGCCGTGCTGTGGTTGCTCGGCGGCCGCAGCGCGCAGGGCGAATTCCGCCCCGTCTTCACCGGCCTGTCCGACAAGGACGGTGGCGCCGTCATCGCGCAATTGGCACAGATGCAAGTGCCCTACCGCAACGAGCCCGGCGGCACCATCCTGGTTCCGGCCAACCAGGTCTACGACGTGCGAATGAAGCTGGCCAGCGCCGGCCTGCCCAAAGGCAGCCTGGTGGGCTTCGAGCTGCTGGACAAGCCCTCGATCGGCCAGACCCAATTCAATGAGCGCTTGAACTTCCAGCGCGCCCTGGAGGGCGAACTGACCCGCACCATCACCGCCCTGGCCGATGTGGCCGACGCGCGCGTGCACCTGGCCATTCCGCAGCAGACCGGCTTCTTCCGCGAGCAGCAAAAGCCCAGCGCCTCGGTGCTGCTGCATTTGCGCGGCGGCCGCCTCCTGGACCGGGCGCAGATTGCCGGCATCGTGCACCTGGTCTCGGCCTCGGTGCCCGAGCTCAACCCGCGCGCGGTGAGCGTGCTGGACCAGACCGGCAAGCTGCTCTCCAACAACGAAGACGGCCAGGGCCAGCTCGGCATGGACGCGCAGCAGTTGCAATACAAACAAGGCCTGGAGGCCAATCTGGCCACCCGAATCCAGGCCCTGCTGGAGCCGGTGGTGGGGCGCGAGAACCTGCGCACCACGGTCACCGCCGACATCGACTTCTCGCAGAGCGAACAGACCAGCGAGGCCTACGCCCCCAACCAGGGCGGCAACGCCCAGCAGACCCTGCGCAGCCACACGGTCAACGAGAGCAGCAATGGCGCCAACCAGCTGCCCACCGGCGTGCCAGGCGCAGTGAGCAATCAACCGCCCGTGCCGGCCCAGGCACCCATCAATGGCGCCAGCGCCCCACTGCAGGCCACCCAGCAAGGGGCAGGCAGCAGCAGCGCCAGCAGTCGGCGCGATGAAGTTCGGAACTACGAGGTCGACAAGACCGTGCGCGTGGTGCGCAATGCCACCGGCACCGTCAAGCGCCTGACCGCTGCGGTGGTCCTGAACCATCGCAGCAAGACCGACGCCAAGGGCAAGACCACCACCGAGGCCCTGCCGCAGGCCGAGGTGGAACGCATCACCGCTCTGGTGCGCGAGGCCATCGGCTTCTCGCAGGAGCGCGGCGACTCTCTGCAGGTCGTCAGCGCGCCCTTTGTCGAACACAAGGTTGAGACACCCGATGTCCCCATCTGGCAGCAGCCCATGGTGCGCGAGGTACTGGGCAACGGCGCGGTGCCGCTGGCTCTGGTGTTGGTGGCCCTGATCGTGGTGTTTGGCATGGTTCGCCCGGCCATCCGCGCGGCCTACCCACCGCCGCCAGAAGTGGAAGGCCCGACCGGCGCGCCGGGCGCCACCCTGTCCGAAGTGGTGGGCGAACAGGCCGCCCTGCCCGAACCCGTGGCCCTGCCGCAATTGGAGGCGCCGCTGGACCAGACCAAGCTCGAACGCGCCCGCCAGTTGGCGCGTGAAAACCCCCTGGCCATGGCCAACATCGTCCGCGCCTGGATCAACGGCGAAGAACCGGAGTTCTGACCATGGATGACAAAGGCGTTGAGGACGCAGCGATCTTGCTGATGACCTTGGGCGAGGAAGAAGCCTCCGAGGTCTTCAAGCACCTGCAACCCAAGGAAGTGCAGAAGCTGGGCGAAACGATTGCCAAGCTCAAGGTGGTGCCCCGCACCCGCGTGGACGAGGTGTTGGAGCGCTTTGACAAGGTGGCAGGCTCGCAAAGCATGCTGGTAAGCGACACCGATGAGTACGTGCGCCAGGTGCTGCGCAAGGCCCTGGGTGACGACAAGGCGAATCTGCTGCTGGACCGCATCCTGCAAGGCAGTGATGTGTCCTCCATCGAAAGCCTGAAGTGGATGGACCCGGCTTCGGTGGCCGAACTGCTGCGCAATGAACACCCGCAGATCGTGGCCGCCATCCTCGCGCACCTGGACTTCGACCAGGTCAGCTCGGTGCTCAAGCTCTGGACCGAGCGCCAGCGCAATGAGGTGTTGATCCGCATCGCCACTCTGGACGGCGTGCAGCCCACCGCGCTGAAAGATTTGAACGAGGTGATGAGCCAGATCCTGGCCGGCGGCGACCGCATGAAGAAGAGCTCGCTGGGCGGCGTGAAGGCCGCGGCCGAGATCATCAACATGATGGGCAGTGCCACCGAGGCCTCGGCCCTGGACTACATCCGCGAGCTCGATTCGGAACTGGCCCAGAAGGTGATGGACAACATGTTCACCTTCGACGATCTGGAAAAGATCGACGACAAGGGCATCCAGTCCCTGCTCAAGGAAGTGCAGTCCGAGTCGCTGGTGCTGGCCCTCAAGGGCGCCAACCCCGATCTGCGCGAAAAGATCTTCCGCAACATGTCGACGCGTGCCGCCGAGACCTTGCGCGAGGACCTCGAGTCGCGCGGTCCGGTGCGCCTGTCCGAGGTCGAGGCCGAGCAGAAGGAAATGCTCAAGATCGTGCGCCGCCTGGTGGACGAAGGGCAAATCGTGCTGGCCACCGGCGGCGACGACCAATTCCTGTAAGGTTGACTGCGTGTAGCCATGTGGGAACCCCGCGCCATGAACGCCAAGACCGTGCGCAATGTGCCGCCGCCGCTCGGGGCCGAGAACCGGCCCAGCTATGGGCGCTTCATTCCCAGAGAGGAACTGGAGGGCGCCCAGGCTTGGCAGCCCGACAGCCTGGGCGACCAGCAAACCGCCCGGCCCCCCATCAGCGCGCCAGCCCCCAAGGCCGAACCCAAGCCCCCGCCCCCCCCGCCTCCACATCCGCGCGAGCTCTTGGCCGCCGCCCGCCAGGCCGGCTACCAGGACGGCTATCGAGATGGCAATGCGGCTGCCGAGGCCTTCAAGGCCCAGCACGCGCGCCAGGTCGCCGTTCAGCTCGGCGCCCTGGTGCAGAGCTTTGATGCCGCGTTTGGCGAGCTCGAAGCGCGCATGGCCGAAGCGCTGACGCACAGCGCCGTCGAGCTGGCCAAGCAAGTGGTGCGCGAAGAGTTGCGAATTCACCCGGAGCACATAGCCCGCATCGCCCACGACGCCGTCGAGGCCCTGATGCTCAGTGCCCGTCATGTGCGGGTCTATGTCAATCCTGCCGATCTGCCTCTGGTCGAGGCCGGCGCCGCCGACGCGCTGCGCAGCCGCGGCGCGCAATTGGTGGGCGAACCCAGCATTGAACGCGGCGGCTGCCAGATTGAGTCCGACATTGCCAGTGTCGACGCCCTGATTGCCAAGCGCTGGCAGCTGGCCGCCCAGCAACTGGGCACCCACTCCGCCTGGCATGAACCCGAAGCCGGCGACGGGCTGGTGGAAGAAAACTGATGGACGGACAGATGGACCCCAAGGCCCGCACCGCGCGCTGGGGCCAGTTTCTGGCCGACCTGCACAGCCACGCCCGCGAGCCCCTGCCCTTCGAGCCGGCCGGCAAGCTCACCCGCGTGGCCGGTCTGGTGCTGGAGGCCAGCGGCATTCAGGTGCCGGTGGGTTCGATGTGCGAGATCCAGATGCCCGATGCCCGGCCGGGCGACCGACCGGCACGCGCCGAAGTGGTGGGCTTCTCGGGCGACCGCGCCTTCTTGATGCCCACCGACGAGCTGCACGGCCTGGCCAGCGGCGCCCGCGTCAAGCCGCGCAACACGCCGCCGCGCCCGCCGCGTCTGGGCGAGGCCCGCCATCCCTGGCGCCGCGACGCCGACCGCGGCCTGCATTTGCCCATGGGCGCTGGCCTGCTGGGCCGCGTGGTCGACGCCCACGGCCACCCCTTGGATCGGCAGGGCCCGCTGCAGGATGTCGGCCGGGGCCCGATGCTGCGACGGCCCATCAACGCCATGGATCGCGACCCGGTGCGCAAACCGCTGGACACCGGCGTGCGCGCCATCAATGCCCTGCTGACCGTCGGGCGTGGCCAGCGCATCGGCTTGTTTGCCGGCACCGGCGTGGGCAAGTCGGTGCTGCTGGGCATGATGGCGCGCTACACCGCCGCCGATGTCATCGTCGTCGGCCTGATCGGCGAGCGCGGCCGGGAGGTCAAGGAATTCATTGAGGACATCCTGGAGGAAGAGGGCCTGGCCCGCTCGGTGGTGGTGGCCGCGCCGGCCGACGCCCCTCCCCTGGTGCGGATGCAGGGCGCGGCTTACGCCACCGCCATTGCCGAACACTTCCGCGATCAGGGCCAGCATGTGTTGCTGCTAATGGACAGCCTGACCCGCTATGCCCAGGCACAACGCGAGATCGCACTGGCGATTGGCGAGCCCCCGGCCACCAAGGGCTACCCGCCCTCCTGCTTTGCCAAGCTGCCGATGCTGGTGGAGCGCAGTGGCAACGGGCTGGCAGGCGGCGGCTCCATCACGGCCTTCTACACCGTGCTGAGCGAGGGCGACGACCAGCAGGACCCGATTGCCGATGCCGCCCGCGGCATCCTGGACGGCCACATCGTGCTCAGTCGCGAGCTGGCCGAGGCCGGTCACTATCCGGCCATCGATGTGGAGCGCTCCATCAGCCGCGTGATGCCGGCCGTGGCTCCCAGCCAGCACATCGACCAGGCACGGCGCTTCCGCCAGCTGCTGGCCAAGTACAACAAGGCGCGCGACCTGATCCAGCTGGGCGCCTACGCCCCGGGCCATGACCCCGACCTGGACGCCGCCGTGCGCCTGCACGGCGACATGAACCGCCTGCTGCAACAAGACATGCACAGCCCGGCCACGCTGAGCCAGGCCGTGGCCCAGCTCAGCGCGGTGCTGAACCAAGGGACTTGAAGTGGCCGAGCTGCGCACCCTGATGTTGCTGCTGGAGCAGGCCGAACGCGAGCGCGACGCCGCGCTGGCACAGTGCACTGAGGCCCAGACCCGGCTGGGCCGGGCACAGGCGCAAATCGACGACCTGCGCCGCTTCGACGGGCAGTACCACCAGCGCTGGCACAACGAGGGGCAAAGCGGCCTGGGCATCGAGACCCTGCGCTGCTACCAGAGCTATGGCCAGCGTCTGTTGGAAGCCATCGGTCAGCAAGGCCAGCTGATCCAGCACTTGGATCAACGCCTGCAAACCTGCCGCGCGGAACTGCAGGCGCGCGAACTGCGCCTGGCCTCCCTGCGCAAGCTCATCGAGCGGCGCCAGCAAGAGCTGCTGCAAAAGCAGGAGCGCCAAGACCAGAAGATCACCGACGAATGGGCCGCCCGCAGCGCCTTGGGCGCACGCGGTCCGCACAGTGCAGGACATCCATGACGCCCAACGCCACCCACGCCAACGGTCCGGCGCGTACCACCGCTGCGCCCACCCCAATCATGCCGCCGCGCAGCGAGCGCGCATCAGCCGAGCCCGGCGCAGGTTTTGCCGCCCTCTTGGCCCGCGAGATCGCCCCGGCACGACCCGAACCCGCGGCGTCGCCCGAGTCGACCAGGCAAGAGCCCTCTGCTGCCCCGACGCCGCAGCGCCCCCTTGTGGCGCAGCGACGCCCGAACCCCCAGCCACCCGCCGCGCCCAAGGCGCAGACCGCGGATGAACGGGGTCCGGTGAAGGACGGGAAGGATCAAAGCCCGACCGCGCTGAACACAGCAGAGGTGGCTGAATCTGAAGGCAAGATCAAAGCCAAGGCTTCGAAGGAGACCGACTCCATCCCAGAGCAGCCCGATATGGCCGTTGCGCTGGTCCCGGTGCCAGCCACTGAGACCGCTGCGGATGGCTCCCACACTGAACAAGTCGCGGCACAGAGCACCCAGCTCCTGGCGAAGGCCAGCGCCCACGCGCAGGATCAGTCCACCGCCGCTGAGCTTTCCCCAAGCGCTCAGCGCCTGCAGGCCGCCCTTTCAGTGGGGCGTGGCCCGGTAGCCGGAACACCTTCGCCAGCGAGCCCGACAACAACTCAGTCGACGCCGGCCCGGCTCGCTTCGACTTCGTCAGCCGCATTGGCCGAGACAGTCGACCCCAACGAAGGGGCGCCCGCCATCAAGAATCGCGGCGCCAACCTGGAGGGCCAGACTCGCGAGGCCAAACCCACCCTAGCGACAACGCTAGAGACGCAGTCAGAGCCCACGGCAACCCTCACGCCCCTGCCGACAGCGAAGGCGCAGCCCCTGCCCGACACAGCATCCGCGAAGACCGAAACCCTCGGGCCGTCGCCTTCGAACTTGGCGACACCGAGCCCAGGGAGCGCGGTCCCGCTTGCCGCCCCATCGCCTTCCATCAACGCTCTAGGCCAGACCCCGATCCCCTCCGCGCCGACCGCGAGCGCCCTGATGGCCAGCCGCCCGGGTCAAGCCGAGTTCGGTCGCGAACTGGGCGCCCAGGTGTCGGTTTGGGCCCGCGAGGGCCTGCAACAGGCCCAATTGCAACTTCACCCCTCCGAGCTCGGCCCCATCCAGGTTCATATCCAGATGCAAGGGCAGGAAGCGCAGCTGCAGTTCGTGGCCGAGCACCCGCAAACCCGCGAGGCCTTGCAGAACAGCCTCTCGGACCTGGTGGCCGCCCTGCAGCAAGAAGGCCTGAGCCTGGGGCGTAGCGACATCCAGGATCACGCGAACGGTCGCGACGGCCCCCGCTCCGATGAGCGAGCCAGCCCTGGAACAGGCCGCCGCACGGCCCTACAGGGTGCCGGCGAGGGTCACTTACTGAGCGGCGAAACGCCCCGCGCCAGCCAGCGGCGCGGGCTGCTCGATCTCTATGCTTGAAAACCCGTCCAGATCCAACGATTGCCGGGCCGGCGAGCTGCCAATAATGAAGGTGGCGCGCTCTGTGTGCGCCCCCTATTCCAGGAGTTTGCATGGCCACCGCCCCAGAAGCTGACGCCGCTGCCGCCGGAGGCGGCAAGAAGAAGCTCATCATGATCATCGTGATCGTGCTGGTGCTGGTCGTTGCCGGCGGCGCCGCGGCCCTGTTGCTGATGAAGAAAAAGCCGCCTGCCGACGAAGAGGGCGAGGAGGCCGAGGCGCCCGCCGCCCATGTGGAGGTGGCCAAACCCAAGCCGGGCACGCCCCCGGTCTTCCTGCCGGTCGACCCCTTCACCGTCAACCTGACGGATAAGGAGGTTGATCGCTACGCCCAGATCGGCATCACCCTGGAGGTGGTCGATCAGAAGACGGCCGACATGCTGAAGAACTACATGCCCTCGATTCGCTCGGGCGTGTTGATGGTGCTCTCGCACAAGAGCGCCACCGAGCTGCTGACCAAGGAAGGCAAGGAGCGGCTGCAAAAGGAAATCCTGCGCGAGGCCGTGCGCCCCTTGGGCTTTGAAATCGAGATCGACGAAGAAGAACCCGAAGAAGAAGACCCGCCGCCGAAGAAAAAGAAGAAGAAAAAGAAGAAGGCCGCGCCGCCTGTCTTGCCGGTTTCCAACGTCCTTTTCTCTCAATTCATCGTCCAGTGACCCACCCCCGTTGCGCTTCGCGCCCCCCCCTCAAGGGGGCGCCACCTAGGGCCCGGCAAAGCCGGTTCCCTCGTGGCCGCTTGATGGAAAGGCGCGCTGCCGGAGACTCCGCATGAACCAGCAAATCCTGTCGCAAGACGAAGTTGATGCGCTGCTGCAGGGCATCACCGGTGAGAGTCAGAAGCTCGAAGAGGAAGAGGTTCCTGAAGGTGGCATACGCGAGTACAACCTTGCGAGCCAGGAACGCATCGTGCGTGGGCGCATGCCCACGATGGAAATCATCAACGAGCGCTTCGCCCGCAACATCCGCGTCGGCCTGTTCAATTTCATCCGCAAGAGCCCTGAAGTGGCCATCGGCGGCATCAAGGTGCAGAAATACAGCCACTTTCTGCGCGAAATCGTGGTGCCCACGAACTTCAATGTGATGTCGGTCAAGCCACTGCGCGGCAGCGGGCTGATCGTCTGTGACCCCACCCTGGTGTTTGCCGTCATTGATTCGCTGTTCGGTGGCGTCGGCAAGTTCCACGCGCGCATCGAAGGCCGCGACTTCTCGCCCACCGAACAGCGGGTGATCCTGCGCCTGGTCGAAGTGATCTGCGCCGAGTACCAAAAGGCCTGGCGCGGCATCTATCCGCTGGAGCTGGACTACCAGCGCAGCGAGATGCAGCCGCAGTTCGCCACCATCGCCACACCCAGCGAAATCGTGGTCTCCACCAGCTTCACACTGGAAGTGGGTGAGACCAGCGGCACGATCTACTTCTGCATCCCCTACTCCACGCTCGAACCCATCCGCGACGTGCTCTACAGCACCACGCAGGGCGACAGCACCGAGCCCGACCGACGCTGGATCAATCTGCTCAAGACGCAGATCCAAGCCGCCGAGGTGGAGCTGGTGGCCGAATTGGGCACCGCGCCCGCCACCATCGAGCAGTTGCTGGCCTTCAAACCCGGCGATTTCATCGAGCTGGACCTCGATCCCATGATCAAGGCCAAGGTGGACGGCGTGCCGGTGTTCGATTGCCACTACGGCACCAGCAACAACAAATACGCCATCAAGATCAACGAGATGCTGACCGGGGCCACCGATACCTGGCTGGGAGCGCGCCATGACGCCTGACGAACCCAACACGGGCGGCGACGACCAAGACGCCCTGGCGGCCGAATGGGCCGCCGCGCTGGCGGAGAGCAGCCCGTCTGGCAACGCGGCCGACGATGTCTTTGACTCGGCAGCCACCGAGGTCAAGCCCGAGCAGGTCGCGCCGGCCAGCTTCGCCAGCTTTGCCCCGACCACCCTGCCCAGCGGCGGCAACGACATCAACATGATCCTGGACATCCCCGTCCAGCTGACAGTTGAATTGGGCCGCACCCGCATCCCGATCAAGAACATCCTGCAGTTGGCGCAGGGCTCGGTGGTGGAACTCGACGCGCTGGCCGGTGAGCCAATGGATGTGCTGGTCAACGGCTACCTGATCGCCCAGGGCGAGGTGGTGGTGGTGAACGACAAATTCGGCATCCGCCTGACCGACATCGTGACGCCGTCAGAACGCATGCGCAGACTGTCCAAAGGTTGACCCCCCGAAGCGGCCCAAGAGGCCGCCTCCCCCCAGGGGGCGCCACCAGTGGCCTGGCGAAGCCAGTTCCACGGTGGCCCCGTATCTTCTTTGACTGCCCGGAATTGCGCTGCTTTAGCCTGGCTTACTTGCGGATCGGGGGGCTCAAGCAGTTTCGAGAATGGCCGACATGAGCCCTTCTCTGGCACCCGCCCTTTGGTTCCTGGCCATCCTGGCACTGATTCCCCTGGCGCTGTGGCTGCTCAAGCGCACGCCAGTGGCCGGACTGCAGTCCGGGGTGCGGGTGATTGGCAGCACCTTCATCGGCCCAGGCCAGAAGCTGCTGACGGTGGAGACCGGGCAAGGTGAAGAGCGCCGCTGCCTGCTGATTGGCGTCAGCGGCCAGCAAATCCAGTTGCTGACCGAGCTGGACCCGGCGCACTGCCCCAGCCCGACCCCCTTGGCCGCGCCCAGCTTTTCGGCTCTGCTGGCCAAGGCCAAGAAAACGCCATGAGAGCTCGGCCAATCGCTTGTGTTGTCGCTCTGCTGCTGAGCGGCTCCGCCTGGGCCCAGAGCGGCGGCAATCTGCCGCTGCTGATCGGCCAGGGCGCCAGTGGCAACAGCTACTCGGTGCCCATCCAGACCCTGCTGTTCTTCACCGCGCTGGGCTTCTTGCCTGCTGTAGTGCTGATGATGACGGGCTTTACCCGCATCGTGATCGTGCTCTCGCTGATGCGCCAGGCCTTGGGCACCCAGGCCGCGCCACCCAATCAAGTCATCATCGGGCTCTCTCTGTTCCTGACCTTCTTTGTCATGAGCCCGACCTTGGATCGCGTGTATGCCGAGGCCTGGCAGCCCTACACCACCGGTCAGATGTCCTTCGAGCAGGCGCTGGACAAGGCCCAGGTGCCGATGCGCGCCTTCATGCTCAAACAGACGCGCCAGAGCGATCTGGCGCTCTTCGCCCGCCTGGGCAAGGTGGACCCCGCGCTCAAGCCCGAGCAGGTGCCCTTCAAGGTGCTGGTGCCGGCCTTTGTCACCAGCGAGCTGAAGACGGCGTTTCAGATCGGCTTCCTGATCTTCATCCCCTTCCTGGTGATCGACATGATCGTGGCCAGCGTGCTGATGAGCCTGGGCATGATGATGCTCTCGCCCGTGCTGGTGGCCCTGCCCTTCAAGCTGATGCTGTTCGTGTTAGCCGATGGCTGGAATTTGCTGATCGGCTCACTCGCCGCGTCCTTCTCTGTTTAAGGCCCCCGATGGATGCTCAACAGGTCTTCACTTTCGGTCAACAGGCGCTGTGGATGCTGATGATCGTGGCCGCGCCGATTCTGATCGTGGTGCTGGTGGTGGGGGTGGCGATCTCCGTGTTGCAGGCCGCCACCCAGATCAACGAGGCGACGCTGTCCTTCGTGCCCAAGATGCTGGCCGCCATGGCCACCCTGGCCATTGCCGGGCCTTGGATGATCACCACCCTGGTGGAGTACATCCAGCGCATGCTGCAGGCCATTCCGAGCGCGGTGGGCTGAGCCTATGGCCCCCAGTCTCCCTGCGGTCGCCCCCTCCAAGGCGGCTGAGCTGCGAGCGAGAAGCTGCCTGAGGCAGCTTCGACCCGCAGCGAGGGCCAAGGCCCATCTTGGGGGCCTTGGCACGTGCGGGCTTGGGAGCGGCCCGGCGCCCGCACCCCCACCATGATCGGCTTTACTGAAGCACAGATCCTGGCCTGGCTCGCGCCGTTGCTCTGGCCCTTTCTGCGCTGTCTGGCCCTGCTGACCGGCATGCCGCTGTTCAGTCAGCGCAATGTGCCGATGCGGGTGCGCATCGGGCTGGCCCTGTTCTTCGCCGTGGCGGCCCAGCCCAGCCTGCCGCCGATGCCGGTGCTGCCACTGGACAGCCTGCCGCTGCTGCTTTTGCTGATCGGCCAACAACTGGTGATCGGCCTGACGATGGGCTTTGCGGTGCGCGTGGTCTTCGCCGCGCTGGAGTTCGCCGGCGAATTGGTGGGCTTGCAGATGGGCCTGAACTTCGCCGGCTTCTTTGATCCCGGCACCGGCATGCAAGGCACTGCGACGGCGCGCTTCTTCGGCACCCTGGTGGCCTTCCTGTTCGTGGTGGGCAATGGTCATCTGATGCTCATCCAGGCCCTGGCCCAGAGCTTTCATGCATTCCCGGTGGGGCCCGAGCCCTTCGCCTTCTTGCGCACAGCCCAGGCGCAGACCTGGGGCGCCGAGATCTTCCGCGCGGGGCTATGGATTGCGATGCCGGTGGTGGCCTTGTTGCTGTTCGTCAACCTGGCGCTGGGCGTGGTGTCGCGGGTGGCGCCGCAGATTCATGTGTTTGCGGTCGGCTTTCCGATCACGGTGAGCCTGGGCCTTCTAGGCCTGGTGGCCACCCTGCCCTTGATGCAGGTGCCGCTGGAGCAGACATTGGCGCGCCTGCTGGGGGCCTTTAGTTGATCACCTGACTTCGCGCGCCAACTTCAGCATCTGTCCAGACAGGGCCAATCCGCGCCGCTTGGCCTCGCTGTGGTTGATGCTGAAGGCCAGGCCCTGAGGCTCGGCCAGCAGCGCGATGCTGACCCCAGCACGCAGCGCCTCGGGCACCAGACCCACCACCAGCACCGGCGCATCGCCCAGGCCCTGCAACCAGCGCCGCAGCGTGGCGGGGTCGCTCTGCCCCAGCACCAGCACCTGACAGCTGGCCGCTTCCCGCGGCGAGTCCACCACGCGGAAGTTTAGTGGCTGCCCGGCCACCAAGCGGCCGCCGAGCTGGCGCAGCGCCTCCTCCATGCCCCCCGGCCCGGCCATGCACAGGTTCATGCCGGACGAATCAGCCGGCCACTGAGTGAACTGGGCGAAGCGATAGATAAAGGCCGCACGCAGCTGGGCATCGGCATCCACACCGAGTTGCGCCTGACACAGCGGGCTGGTGGCCAGGGCGGCTGCCAGACAGAGCGCGGCGCGGGCCTTCATGGGTCGAGGCGCCATTGAAAGCCCAGATGGGCCTGTCCGCCTTCATGCGGAACCGGGTTGCCGCCGCTACTGCCTGGGGCGTCGAAATAGCGCCGATTGAGCAGGTTGTTAACGCCCAGGCTGATGTCGAGCTGGCGCGTTGGCTGGTAGAGCAGTTGCAGATTGAGCAGGCCATAGCCCGCCAACTCGCGGCCCGCCACCACACGGCGGCTGAGCGCCCGGCCGTGCAGCGACACGCGCAAGGACTCGGCCACCGGATGGGTCAGACGCAGCTTGAGCATGCGCGCGGGGCTGTTGGACAGCGCCTGCCCATCGGCATAGCGGCTTTGCTGCCAGGCCAGGCTCAGCAAGGCCGAGCCGCCTTGGCCCCAGCGGCCATCCAGCTCCAGCTCGGCGCCACGGCTGCGCACCGGCGCGCTGGCCTGGTACAGACCGGAGTCCGGATCCTGATCGATCAGATTGCGGATGCGGGTGTCAAACAGGCCGGCGCGGTAACGCCAGCCCTGCGTGAGTCGGGCCTCCCACAGCAGCTCATGGCTGCGCAGGCGCTCGGGGGGCGGCGCCGCCACGTCCTGGATCTCGTTGTTCAGGCTTTCATTGAAATTGGCAGCACGAAAGGCATTGCCGACACTGAGCTTGAGGCTGCGGCCCTGTTCGTCGTGCCAGACATAGGCGACGCGCGGGCTGGTGCGCGCGGCCACATCCCCCGCCGCGCGGTCATGCCGCAAACCGAGCGTGAGGCGATGCCCGGCACTGATCCGCCAACTGTCCTGGGCAAACAAGCCCCAGCGTTCCGAACGCCGCTCGAGGTCATCGGGGGGCAAACCCAGCACCTCAAAGCGAATGCGCTGCCGGTGGTCGCGCTGGGTTTCCAGGCCCAGCATCAGCTCATGGTCCTGCGCCCAATTGCCCAACAGCCGCGCTTCGCCGTTGGACCAATGGCCCAGCGTTTCGAAGCGGTACATGCGTGGCTGATCGCGCGAGGTCAGGAAGGGCTCATCCAGGCGGTAGCGCAAGCTCTGCGTCGACCAGCCCAGCTCCATCTGCCAATCGGCGTTCAGCGCCTGCTCCCAGCGCAACTGCCCGTAACGGATGGTGGTGCGATCGAACTTCTGCATCAGCACGAAATTGCCCGCAGCGTTCTCCACCGGTTCCGGCAAGCCATGGGTCCGATCCACCACGCCGGCGGCCAGCGACAGTCCGCCCTGCTGCCAGTGCCCATTCAAACGTTTGCTGCGGTCCCAGTTGAAGCGCCGCAACAGTGTTTGCAGGCGCTCGGACAAGTCAGCGGGATAGCGCTGCTCGGGAAACTCCAGCGCGCTGGCCGCCAACCACCACTCGGCGCCGGACTCGTGCCGCAAGCCATAGGCCGCGTGGCTGCGCCAGCTGCCACGGCCACTCCAACTGGAGCCGATCTGGGCACCATGCAGCTGATCCGCCCGCTTGGTGACCACCTGCACCACCCCCAGCAGGGCATTGGTGCCATACAGCGAAGAGCCCGGACCCGGACTGAACTCGACCCGCTCGATCAGGCTGACATCGACCAAGAAGTCCTGATCGATCTGCCCGGCCTCGAAGATGTTCTCGTTCAGGCGCATGCCATCCAGCAGGAACAACACCCGGCTGTTGAGGTCGCCCGGGCGCCCGACGCCGCGCACGCCCAGCTTGGTGAACAGGCTGTCCTCCCGCAAATAGACGCCTGGGAAGAGTTGCAGGATGTCGGCCAGGCTGCGCAGGCCCAGCCGTTGGATGTCCAGCTGGGTCACCACATGGGTGACGCCAGGCGCTTGGGCCGCCGATTGCGCCATGCGCGAGGCCGTGCTGACGGCGAGCTCCGCACTGGGTTGGCTCAACGACTGGCGCAGCAGATCGGCCAGATCTCCCGGTTCATCCGCCGCCGTGCTGGCCTGTGCCGGCGCGCCCCAAGCTGCACACAGCAGGGCGCTCAGGCCAATCCAACATCGTTTAGGCGGACGCGGCATCGGCCAGACGATAGCAATTTTTCCCGGCCGACTTGGCCGCATACATGGCGGCATCGGCGCGCCGCAACAACAGCGCGGCGTCCCGCCCATGCTCTGGGCTGATGGCCGCGCCAATACTGGCTCCCAGCTGAATCGATTCACCCAACAGATTCATCGGCGGCAGCAAGGCCTGCAACAGGCGCTGCGCCAGGTGCTCCAGCGCGTGGGCGTCGGCCAAGGGTGCCACCAGCAGCGCGAATTCATCGCCACCAAGTCGGAACAAATTGTCTTGGCCCGCACGCAGCGCACCCGACATGCGCCGCCCCACTTCAATCAGCACGGCATCGCCGGCCTCATGGCCCAGCCGATCGTTGACGGGCTTGAACTGGTCAAGGTCGACAAACAGCAGGCCCACGCCGTGGCGCTGTCGCTGGGCTTCCACCAGCTGGCGCTCCAACTCCAGGTCAAAGGACAGGCGGTTGGGAAGACCCGTGAGGTGATCCCGGTGCGCCAGCGCCTTCATGCGCTGGCCCACATCGCGCTGATCGCGCAACTGCGCATGCAGATCCTCATGCCAAACCTGGATGCGGCGCAGCATTTCATTGACACGCTCGGCCAGCCGTCCTACCTCGTCATTGCGAAGTGCGCGCGCCCGCAGGGTGTAGTCCTGCTGCTGCGCCACCCGCTCGGTCAGGTCGGACAGTGCCACCAGGGGCGCCAAGGCCCGGCGCTGCACCCAGCTCAACACGTTCGCAGCCACGATCAGGATGCCGAGCAACATGGCAAAGGCGATCAGGCCGATGCGCAGCAAAGTGTTCTCCAGCGTTGCATGCGACTCGCGCCAGCGCATGCGACCGACCTTTTCCTCCGGCAATTGCAGGGCCAGCTCCACCGTGAATTCGCGCTGTACCCAAGGCAGCCAACCCTGCTGAGGAATCTTGCTGGTCCACGCAGCGAACAAGCGCCCCTGGGCATCGACGATGTTCACTTCCAGCAGATCGGTACGCCGTGCCACATCGGTCAACATGGACTTGGCGCTGGCGCGGTCCTGGAACGCCACCATCGGTGCCACGTTCTGCGCCAACACGGCAGCAGCCGCCTCTGCCGCCTGCCGCTGAAGCTGCCGCGCCGTCCAATACGCCATGCCCAAAATCATGGCAAAACTCAGCAACATGGCCACGGCCAGCACCAGCACATTCAGGTGCGTAAGCCGCCGAACCAGCGACATCGGGCGCGACGGGCCTCTCATCCGTCCACCAGGCCCTGCCGAATGGCATACACGGTCAGTTCCGAGTTATTGCTCAGACCCAACTTTTCCAGCACGCGCGCCCGATAGACGCTGACCGTCTTGGGACTGAGCAGCAGCTCCTCGGCAATGTCAGAGAGTCGCCGCCCTGAGGCAATCAACACCAGGGTCTGCAGCTCCCGGTCACTGAGCTTTTGATGGGCCTGCTCGGGCTCTGGGGTACTGAGGTTCTCGACCAGCATCTGGGCGATCTGCGGCGTCACGTATTTGCGGCCCTGCGCCACCATGCGCACAGCCGTCACCAACTCCTGCGGATCGCCGCCCTTGTTCACATAGCCGAAGGCACCAGCGCGCAGGCAGCGAATTGCGTACTGCTCCTCGGGATACATGGAGACCACCAAGCAGCGCGGCCCGCCGCCTTGCTCCTTGAGAACATGCAACACATCCAGGCCGCTGCGGCCCGGCAGATTGATGTCGAGCAACAGCACATCGACGGCCTGCCCGCCGCGCTGCCACTCGCGCAGGCCGCCGTAGTCGCCCACCTCACCCACCACTTCGATGTCGCCGGCGTCGACGAGGGTGTCGCGCACACCGCGCCGGATCAGCGCGTGATCGTCGCAAAGCAGCACGCGAATCATGCGCACTCCTGGGCCGACCAGGCCGGTTCTGCGTGGGCCAAGGGAATGGACAGGGTCAGGCGCGTGCCCTGACCGGGCCGCGAGCCCACATCGATCCACCCGCCCAGGGCCGCGGCGCGCTCCTGCAGACCCTGCAGACCAAAGCTGCCGGGCCGGTGCTGGGCCATTGGGTCCATGCCACATCCATCGTCCGCCACCTCGACCCCCAGCACGCCGCTGGCGCAATGCAACTCAACCCATACCTGGCTGGCCTGCGCGTGCTTGGCCACGTTGTTCAAGGCTTCTTGCACAAATCGATAAGCGGCCAGCGCCAGGCCCTCGGGCAAATCAAGCTCCTCATCCAATCCATGCCGATGCACCTTGAGGCCCTGGTGCCGCTCGAAGCCCTGCGCTTGCCAGGTGAGCGCAGCGGCCAAGCCCTCTTGCAAGATGGGCGGGCGCAGGTTCTGCATCAGCCGGCGGCTGGCGGCCATGGCCAAATCCAGGGTCTGCGTGGCCTGCACCACCCGCGCCGCCGCTGGCCCATCGGCCAGATGGCGTTGCAACCAACCCAGCTCGTATTTCAGCGCCGTGAGCGAACTGCCCACATCGTCATGCAGTTCACGCGCCAGCGCCGCACGCTCCGCCTCGATGTGCTGTTGCAGATGGGCCGTGAGCTCGCGCAGGCGCTGCTGACTCTCCAGCAAGGCCTGATCCGCTGCGCGCTGCGCCCGCTCCGCCTCAGCCCCTTTGATGGCCTGCTGCAAGGCCGGCGCCAAACGGGCCAGGCGCCCTTTCAGCAGGTAGTCCGCAGCCCCTTCGCGCATGGCCGCCACGGCCACATCCTCGCCAATCTCTCCGGACACCAGGATGAAGGGCAGCACCCGATCGGTCGTGCGCAGATGGCGCAGCATGTCCAGGCCGGAGTGCGCAGGCAACTGGTAGTCGCACACCACGGCATCCCAGTCCTGGGCCAGCGCCTTCTGAAACTCTTCAAGCGACTCGACGCGCAACCACTCGACCTGCAGACCCGCCTGGCGCACCAGCGCCTGCATCAGTTCGTGATCGAGCTCGGAATCCTCGACATGCAATACGCGCAAGGGACGCGTCGGATCGATGGCAAACATGCGGCTGAGTATGCCGCGCAGCCTTGGCCCGCCAAGCCGGGAAAGCCTGTTGTGCTTTGCACGCTGCAAAAGGGATTACCCTAGGCGCGCAGCCCCAATCAAGAGCCCGGCTTCGATTAGGCTAATCGTCATCGCCGCAATGCCCGCCCGACTCATTCGGACGAGCCCTTGGAGGATCCATGCAGGGACAAGCACCGCCCGACGAAGCATCCAATCTGGATGTGCAGGAACCTGCCGATTTCGAGCCCCGCTTCACCCTGCTCGCTGCGGCCGAAATCCAGGATCACTTGATGTCGGTCACCAACGACCTGGAGCGTTTGCAGCGCTTGCTGGACGATGCCGGCGAGGCCCTCTCGACGCACTTCTACGGCGCCTCCGGCAAGTTGCAAGACTTGGCGCAACAGGTCAACGGCGGCCAGGTCCTGCAACCCGGCGCCTTCGTCGATGTGCTGCAAGACATTGCCGGCGCCATCACGGCGCTGCAGTTTCAGGACATGTCGACCCAGCTGATCGCCCACACCAGCCAACGCTTGCGCGCCTGCGCCGACAAACTGGCCCGCGAGGCCTTCGGCAGCGACGACGAGGATGGCGAAGCCGCTGTCATCGAAGCGCCGCAGCGCCCCAATCCCGTTACGCAAGACGAAGTCGATGCCGGCTCCGTCGAACTTTTTTAACGATTCAGAACTTCGCGACTCGGAGAGACGACGATGCATTCGATCCTCGCAGTGGACGATTCCGCCTCGATGCGCCAGATGGTGGCCTTCACCCTCAAAAACGCTGGCTTCAATGTGGTGGAGGCGGTCGACGGACAGGACGCCTGGGAGAAGGCGACTCAGCGCGACTTCGACCTGGTGCTCACCGACCAGAACATGCCGCGCATGGATGGCATCAGCCTGACCAAGAAGCTGCGCGAGAACCCTAAATTCAAGGCCACGCCCATCCTGATCCTGACCACCGAGTCCAGCGATGCGATGAAGCAGGCCGGACGCGCGGCGGGGGCCACGGGCTGGCTGGTCAAGCCTTTTGACCCTGCCAAGCTGATCGAGGTCATCGGCAAAGTCATTCGCTAAGGAGCGCATTCCATGGGTGAGATGACCAACGAAGGCGCCAACCTCGGCGCCGGCATTGACCTCAGTCAGTTCTACCAAGTCTTCTTTGAAGAAGCGGGCGAGAACCTGGACAACATGGAGCAGTTGCTCCTGAACGTCAATGTCGAAGCGGCAGACGACGAAGAGCTCAACGCCATCTTCCGCTGCGCCCACTCCATCAAAGGCGGCGCCGCCACTTTTGGCTTTGCCGATGTGGCGGAGCTCACCCACATCATGGAGACGCTGCTCGACAAGCTGCGCCGCCATGAGTTGCAACCCACCACGCAGATGGTGGACATCCTGCTGCAGTCGGGTGACGCGCTACGCGGTTTGCTCGCACGCCACGCCGGCACCAGCACCGATCAGGTGGAGAGCGAAGGCCTGGTGGCCAGCATCAAGACCCTGGTCGATGGCGGCACGCTGGCCGGCGCGGCCCCAGCCCCTGCCCCGAAGGCGGCCGCACCAGCCCCGGCCGCCTCGGCCCCTGCGCCCCTGCCCAGTGGCACCCGGCAACTGGAGCTGATCGTCGGTCCACTGAGCGATCCTGGCCAAGCCGACAACCTGGTCGATCTGTTCAAGGAAATCACCGACCTGGGCACCATCGAAAGCCTGGACGGCGGCCAGGCCGCCGATGGGATGCGGCGCTTCAAGATCACCACGGCCAGCAGCGACAACGACCTGCTGGATCTGTTCACCTTCCATGTCGCGCGTGAACAGGTCAAGCTCAACCCCCTGGGCGCCGGCTACGGTTTCTACGAAGGATCACCCGGGGCGCCCAAAGAAGAGCCCAAGGCCGAGGCCGGCTATGGCTTCTTCGACGACGCCCCCGGCGCTCCGCAGGCTGCAGCGCCGACCCCTGCCGCCGCCGCGCCCGCACAGCCCACCACTGCCGTGGTGCCGACGGCCAAACCCAGCGCTGCCGCGCCCAAGCCGGCGGCGGCTGCGGCCGACCAGAGCACGCTGCGCGTGTCGATCGAGAAAGTCGATCAGCTCATCAATTTGGTGGGCGAATTGGTGATCACCCAGGCCATGCTGGCGCAAAACAGCCGCAATGTGGACCCGGGGCTTTATCAGCAACTGACCAGTGGCCTGGCGGATCTGGAACGCAACACCCGCGACCTGCAGGAAGCGGTGATGTCGATCCGCATGATTCCGATGTCGGTGGTGTTCAACCGCTTCCCGCGCATGCTGCGCGACCTGGCTGCCAAGCTGGGCAAGAAGGTTGAGCTGGTCACACAAGGTGAGGCCACCGAACTCGACAAGAGCCTGGTGGAGAAGATCACCGACCCGCTGACGCACTTGGTTCGCAACAGCTGTGACCACGGCATCGAAATGCCGGCCGACCGACTGGCCAAGGGCAAGCCCGAGCAAGGCACCATCACCTTGGTGGCCAGCCATCAGGGCGGCAGCATCGTCATTGAAGTGCGCGACGACGGGCGCGGCCTGAATCGCCAGAAGCTCATCAGCAAGGCCCAGGAGAAAGGCATCGAGGCCCATGAGGGCATGAGCGATTCCGAGGTCTGGAACCTGATCTTTGCGCCCGGCTTCTCCACCGCCGACCAAGTCACCGACGTATCAGGGCGCGGCGTGGGCATGGACGTGGTGAAGAAGAACATCACCTCCCTGGGCGGTCATGTCGAAATCGACTCCGCCGAGGGCTATGGCATGAAAGTCTCGGTGCGCCTGCCGCTCACCCTGGCCATCATGGACGGAATGAGCGTGGGCGTGGGCGAGGAGGTCTACATCTTGCCGCTGTCCTCGGTGGTGGAGAGCTTCCAGGTCAAGGAAGACACCGTCAAGACGGTGGCCGGCTCCGGACGGGTGGTCGAGGTCCGGGACGAGTTCATGCCCGTGATCGAACTGGAAAAAGTCTTCGAGGTGCCTCGCTTCGATTTCGAGCATGTCTCCACCATCATGGTGGTGGTCGAAGCCGAGGGCGGGCGTGTGGCCCTGCTGGTCGATGAGCTCCTGGGGCAGCAGCAGGTCGTGGTCAAGAACCTGGAAGCCAACTATCGCAAGGTGCACGATGTGTCCGGCGCCACCATCATGGGCGACGGCCGAGTCGCACTGATCCTGGACATCGGCAGCCTCGTTCGCAAGTCTCGCCACTGATGGCCCTCCCCCGAAGCGCTTCGCGCCTCCCCCTCAAGGGGGCGTCACCAGTGGACCGGCAAAGCCGGTTCCACGGTGACCGCTTGATGGGTCGGTGTTCCGCGTCGCATTTCTGCTTATCGGCTACCCAGATTTAGGAGGAAACATGGAACTCGTTCAAGCCTCGTCCAATGCCCTGGCCCCTTCGGCGGCCGCCCGCCTCGCCGCCACTGGCGAGTACCTGACCTTTCGCCTGGGCAGCGAGGAATACGGCATCGACATCCTCAAGGTGCAGGAGATCCGCTCCTACGAGGCACCGACGCGCATCGCCAACGCTCCGGAGTTCATCAAGGGCGTCGTCAATTTGCGCGGCGTGATCGTGCCCATCGTCGATCTGCGCGTGAAGCTCGGCTGCCCCAGCGCCGAGGTCAATACCTTCACCGTGGTGATCGTGCTCAATGTGCGCAATCGGGTGGTAGGGGCCGTGGTGGATTCGGTTTCGGATGTGCTCGAACTCAGCCGCGACCAGATCCGACCCGCCCCGGAGATGACGGCGGCGGCCGTGAACACCAGCTACATCACCGGCATTGCCACCGTGGCGGAGCGCATGCTGATCCTGATGGACATCGAAGGCCTGATGAGCAGTTCCGACATGGGCCTGATGGAGTCCCTGGTCTGAACCCAGCAAGGTCGCCTGGGCGACCTTGATTTCTGCCACGGTGAAATGCTCCAGGGAGAGCGCATGAGCACAGGGCAAGCCTCGCTGGCGCGGCGGGTTTCTTTGATTGGCGTCGGCGCCATCGCCGCCGTGCTATTCCTGACCAGTTTGCTGCTCAGCGTGATGTTGCTGCGCAGCGCCAGTCAGTCCATTGAGACCTGGGCCTCGGACCGGACCCAGGCCGTCGAAGACTCCATCACGGCCATGGACGACACCGCCCGCACCCTGGTGCGGCGCAGCTTCGGCGCCTTTCGGCAGGAATTTGGACCTCAGTTCAGTCTCGACGAGGCGACGGGCGAGCTACGCGACTGGGGCCCAAAACTGAACGAGAACTACACCGCCGTCGACAAATTCGCGGCCTCCACGGGCGGTGTGGCCACGGTGTTTGCCCGTCAGGGCGATGACTTCATCCGCATCACCACCTCCGTCAAGAAGCCGGACGGCAGCCGGGCCCTGGGCACCCCCCTCGGCAAAACCCACCCTGGCTACGCGGACTTAAGCGCAGGCAAGAGCTTCACCGGGCGCGCCAACCTGTTTGGCCGTGCCTACATGGCGCATTACGAGCCGGTGAAGTCCGAGGACGGCAAGATCATCGGCATCTTGTTCGTGGGCTATGACCTGGATGTGTTCACCGCCGCCCTGGACCGCATGGTCAAGGACATCCACTTTTTCGATAGCGGCGGCGTTGTCGTCATCAACAACTTCAGCAACCCTGACGAAGCCAGCTTCACCGCCCATCCCAGCGCCAAGGGCAAGAAGCTGTCCGAGGTGGCACCGGAGCTGGCCAAGACCCTGGCCCAACTGCCGGCCGACGCACATGGGGAACGACTTGAGGACATGCCCGATGTGCTGGGCCGCGGTGGCACGGGCTTCTTCGGCATCGCCCATGGCAACCCGGCGTCAGGCTTGATGGTGCTCGGTCAGGTCAAGACCAGCGAGGCGCGCGCCCAGCAATGGGCCACGCTGCTGCCCTTCTGGGCATTGCTGGCGGCGGCGACCGTGGCCCTGGGATTCGGACTTTTCTATCTGATGCGCCAGTGGGTGGCCCGTCCCATGGCCAAGCTGTCAACCGCCGTGCAAGCGGTGGCCAGCGGCGACCTGTCCCAATCGGTCACCAGCGCCCGCCAGGATGAGATCGGCCAGCTGATCCGCGACACCGAGACCATGCGCGCACGCTTGTCCGACACCATCTCGACGGTGCGGCACTCGGTGGACTCCATTGGCACCGCCAGCCGCGAGATCGCCACCGGCAATCAGGATCTGAGCCAACGCACCGAGCAGACCGCCTCCAATCTGCAGATCGCCGCCTCCTCGATGGAGGAGTTCACCGGCACGGTGCGTCAGACGGCCGACTCGGCGCGCACCGCCAATCAGCTGGTCGCCTCCACCGCCAGCGCCGCCGCCAAGGGCGGGCAAGTGGTAGCCCAGGTGGTGAGCACCATGGAGGACATCAGCCAGAGCTCACGCAAGATCGCCGACATCATCGGCGTCATCGACGGCATCGCCTTCCAGACCAATATCCTGGCCCTGAATGCGGCCGTGGAGGCCGCCCGCGCAGGCGAACAGGGACGCGGATTTGCGGTCGTAGCCTCTGAAGTGCGCTCCCTGGCCGGTCGCTCGGCCGAAGCGGCGAAAGAGATCAAGACCCTGATCGGTGCCAGTGTCGAACGCGTCGAAGTCGGATCGCGTCTGGTGCAGGAGGCTGGCAGCTCGATGACCGAGATCGTCTCCGGCGTGCAGCGTGTGGCCGACATCATGGCCGAGATCGCTGCGGCTGCGGCAGAGCAGAGCGATGGCATCTCGCAAGTCAATGATTCGGTCGTCCAACTCGACCAGATGACCCAGCAAAACGCCGCGCTGGTGGAGCAATCCGCTGCGGCCGCCGAGAGTCTGCGCGATCAAGCTCAGCGCCTGGTAGAAGCTGTGGCGGTGTTCCGCACCGCGGACACCCCACCGACTGCGCAGATCCCCAAGGCCCCCCAAGCCCAGAGGCCGGTCCAGCGCTCGCCGGTCACTCCCCCCAAAGCCGCGGCAACGCCCAAACCAGCGCCGCCCCAACCCCCTGCACGCCCCGCCCCCAGCTCGGCGGCCAGCGACGACTGGGAATCGTTCTGACGCACTGAGGGTCTGCGCTGTTTGAGTGCCGGCCATCCCCTTTTCTAAGCGGAGTCTGCGATGTTCAAGAGCCTGAAGGCCCGATTGGTCGGTCTGTCTGTCGGTGTGCTGCTGATCGCCTTGTTGCTGGCCACCATGGCCAGTTATCTGGATGCGCGCGGACACTTGCGGGCCCAGACCCTGGCTCAGCTCAATGAGGTGGCACGCGGGCAAGCTCAAGCCATCGGCAACTGGACAAGTTTTCAGGCCAGCATCCTCAAATCGCTGGTACCAGCGGTTCAACTGGAGCAGCCCCGCCCCCCGCTGATCCAGGCGGCGATCTCCGGCGGACTGGACTTCGCCTACATCGGCCATGCGGATAAGCGCATGCTGATGCACAAAGACGAGAACCTGCCGCCCGACTTCGATCCCACCGCACGCCCCTGGTACCGGCAAGCTGCGGCAGCCAATGACGTGGTGCTGACCGAGCCCTATCTGGACACCGCCACCCAGCAACCGGTGGTGACCTTTGCATTGGCGGTCAAGGAGGGGGGCCAAACCAAGGCGGTGGTCGCCAGCGACGTCTTCATGACGGGCATCGTCGGCATCCTCAAGGCCATCAAGCCCACGCCCTCGGGTTTTGCTTTCTTGGTGGCCAAGGATGGCAGGGTGATGGCCCACGCCGACCCCAAGCTCATCCTCAAACCCGCCACCGCGCTGGCCCCGGAACTGACGGTGGCGGCCCTGACCGCCTTGGCCCAGCCGGGGGGCGAATGGCTACAGGCCCAGGCCGGCGAGCAGGCACTGCTGCTGCGCGGTGCAGCCGTGGCGGGCAGTGATTGGACCCTGGTGGTCGCCAGTGATGCTGGTGAGGCCCTGGCCGGCTTGCGGTCGTTGCTGATCAAGGCCGTCGGCGTGACCATCATCATGTTGGCCCTGGCCGCTGCGCTGATGACGGGCATGGTGACCGCCTTGCTGGGCGGCCTGCGCCAAGTGGCCGATGCGATGAGCGAAATCGGCGAAGGGGGCGGCGACCTGACCCGCCGCCTTCCCGCCCAGGGGCAGGACGAAGTGGCCGCCATCGCGCGCGCCTTCAACAACTTCGCGGAAAAGCTGCAAGGCATCCTGAAGGACGTGCACTCAGCCACCGGATCCATGGGCATCGCGTCCAGCGAGATCGCCGTCGGTGCCCAAGACCTCTCGCACCGCACCGAGCAGACGGCTTCCAATCTGCAGCAAGCCACGTCCTCGATGGACAGTCTGACCGCTGCCGTGCGGCAAACCGCCGATGCGGCGACCACGGCGAATCAACTGGCCGCTGCAGCCTCTGGCGCGGCGCAAAAGGGCGGCGCGGTGGTCGGCCAGGTGGTGGCCACCATGGACGACATCCACACCAGTTCGCGCAAGATCGCCGACATCATCAGCGTGATCGACGGCATCGCCTTTCAGACCAATATCTTGGCGCTCAACGCGGCAGTGGAAGCCGCCCGTGCCGGCGAGCAAGGCCGTGGCTTTGCCGTGGTGGCCGGCGAGGTGCGATTGTTGGCCGGCCGCTCGGCGGAAGCCGCCAAGGAGATCAAAACCCTGATCGGTGCCAGTGTGGAGCGCGTAGAGGCCGGTTCCCGCCTGGTCCAGGAGGCCGGCACGGCCATGGGTGAAATCGTCGGCGGGGTGCAGCGTGTGTCCGACATCATTGGCGAGATCTCTGCCGCTGCCGCCGAACAAAGCCAGGGCATCGGCGGCGTCAACGTCACCATGGGTCAGCTGGACCAAGCCACGCAACAGAACGCCGCACTGGTCGAGGAGTCCGCTGCGGCGGCCGAGAGCCTGAAAGAACAGGCGGCCCGGCTGTCGCAAATCATCTCGGTGTTCCAGGTGGGGCAGGTCGCCACGCCGCCAGCGCCGAAGTCAGCCCGCCCTGCCCCCCGCCCGGCACCCTCCTCGGCGGCGCCGGCCTCGGCTCGGCCCGCGCAGCAGACCCCTGCCCCGCTCAAGGCGCGCGCACCGGCGCCCTCGCCAAGCCCTGCGCCGGCCAGTGACGACGCCTGGGAGACTTTTTGAGCTAGTCCCCGCTGGCGTTGCGCAGGCTGAGCAAGGGGGCCCGCAGCAGCACACCGCGCAGCCCCCAGTAACCAGCGCCCCAAGCCAGCGCGGCGCCCCCCAGCACCACGCCCAAGGGGACCCAGGGGCGCGGCTGCCAGGCAAAGCCGAATACTTTCAGGGCCAATAGCGCCCCCAGGCCGAGGGCCAGACCCGCCGCCAAGACGCCGGCCAGCGCCCCCAGGCCGAGCAACTCCGCCCGCTGAACGCGCGCCAGCAGCCGGGCCGAGGCCCCCAACGCGCGCATCAAGGCAACATCGCGCAGCCGCGCCTCGCGCGATGCCGTGAGAGCCCCCAAGAGCACCACCACGCCAACGGCCAAGGTCAGGCCGAAGAGCAGTTGCACTGCATCGGCCACCTGTTCCAGCACCCTCTGCACCTGGGCCAATTGGGCCGAGACATCCACCACCGTGATGTTGGGAAACTGAGCCGCCAAGCGCTTGTCCAGCCGCCGCGCCGCGGCCGGATCGACTGGCGCACGCAAGGTCGCAATCCAGGTATGCGGCAGCCCATCGACCGACTCGCGCGCGAACATCACGAAGAAGTTCACCCGCATGGAGGACCACTCCACGGAGCGCACCTGCGTGATGGGCGCCACGTGGCGCTCGCCGGCCACCTCAAACGCCAGGCGATCCCCCAGCGCCAGGCCCAAGTCGCGCGCCAGGCCCGCCTCCACACTCAGGCCCCCGCCCCACTGACCGGAGACGCTGCGGTTGTGTGATGGCATCTGCACCGCCTGGCTGAGGTTGAACTCGCGCTCGACCAAACGCTGCGCGCGCTCGTTGTCGAACTTGCGCTGAGGAATCGGCTGCTCATTGATGGCCACCAGCCGGCCCCGGAACATCGGATACCAGTCCAGGGGCTTGACGCCTGCCTCGGCCAGCGCCGCCAGCAAGTCAGGGGCTTGCTCGGGTTGGATGTTGATGACGAAGCGATCCGGGCCCCGGGTCGGTGTCGCCAGGCGCCAGCTCTCCAGCAGATCAGTGCGCAGCAAGATGAGCACCGCCAACGCCAACAGCCCCAGACCCAGCGCCACCACCTGCACCACCGCCAGCCCCGGCCGAGCCGCCACCTGGCGCGTGGCCAGCCGCAGCCAGGCCGGCAAGCCCGGAGCGCGGATCGCGCGCCGTAAGCCCCATAACAAGGCCCAGGCCAACGCCGCCAACAAGAAGGCCGCCGCGACAAATCCCCCCAAGGTAACGCCGGCCAGTTGCGCATCCCCGGCCGACAGGGCCAACAAGCCCAACCACAGCGCCAAGCCCAACACCCCCACCCCCAAGGCCAAGGCCGACTGCCGGGCGCCCAGGTCGCGCCGCAACACGCGCAAGGGCGCGATGCGCGCCAGGTTCAGCACCGGCGGCAGCCCAAAGGCCAGCAGCAAGCTCATTCCCAACCCAAATGCCAGCGCCCAGGGCTGCCAGTTGGGCAAGGGCAGATCAACCGGTAGCAGCCCCTGCAACAAACCAATCAGCAAGGCCTGCACGCCTCCACCCAAGGCCAGGCCCAACAAGCCGGCCAACACACCGACCGCCAGCAACTCAAGCCCGTAGATGCAGGCAATGCGCCAACTGGCCAGCCCCAGCACCCGGAGCATGGCGCTCTCGTCCAGATGACGCTGCGCAAAGTCGCGCGCGGCCAAGGCCACCCCCACGGCCGCCAGCAAGGCCGCCAGCAAGGCCACCAGACGCAGGAAGATCAAGCCACGATCCAAGGTCTGCCGCAGCTCCGGGCGCCCGCTCTCCAGTGACTCGATGCGTGCCCCGCGCCATTCCCCCCTGGCCAGGCGTTCGCGCATGCGCTCCCGCCATTCCCGCAATGCGGGCTGTTGATGGGCTTCGGCCACGACTGCCAAGCGGTAGCCGATGCGGCTGCCCGGCTGCACCAGCCCCGTTGCCGGCAGATCGGCGCTGGCCAGCATCAAACGCGGCGCAAAGGCCAGAAAGCCCGCACCCCGATCCGGCTCAGTGGCAATGACACCGCCCACCCGGAGTTGCGCCTCGCCCAGCCACAGGCGGTCGCCCACCGCCAGTTCCAGCGCGTCGAGCACCGCCTGATCGACCCACACCTGACCCGCGGCCGGCGCCCCCACCGCCCGGCCATCGCTCAGCATCACGCGCCCGCGCAGCGGGTAATTGGGCGGCACCGCCTTCACCGCCACCAAGCGACTGGCCCCGCCCTGCGCATCGTCCGCGCGCGCCATGCTGGCAAAGCTGCTGGACTCGGCACTCTTCCAGCCGGCTTCATCCACCTCGGCGCGCCAGGGAGCCGAGGCCGGCTGATCACTGGCCAACACCACATCGCCGCCGATCAACTGCGCCGCGTCGCGCGCCAGGCCCTGCTCCAGCCGATTCACCAGCAGCGCCACCGCACAGACCGCCGCGACGGCCAGGCTCATGCCGATCACCAACAGGCGCAACTCTCCGGCGCGCGCGTCGCGCCACAGGCGCTGGGCAGCCAGGCGCGACAAAGAGACCGAGGACGAAGCAGGCGAAGGGTTCATGCCGCCATTGTTGGCCAGACCCTGCGGGCCTCAAACACGGTCTGCCAAGAGTCCCCAAAACTGCAGCCATAATCGCGGCCGTTCCTGCGGGCGTCGTTCAATGGCAGGACCTGAGCTTCCCAAGCTCAAGACGTGGGTTCGATTCCCATCGCCCGCTCCAAATGCAAAGGGGCCCCGCTGGGGCCCTTTCGCATTTGGATGGGGTATTTGGGATGAGATCCACCGGTTCGCTCAAGGACAGGCCGGTGGCCTGTCCTTGGACGGCGCGCAGCGCCGGGCCTGAGCGCCAGCGAAGGCCGAGGAATCGCCCCAAGCGATTCCGAGCATTCCCATCTACAGCGGCGGAAGTGAAGCTCAATTGCAAAGGCAATGTGTTCGCCCCAAGCGAACACGAGCCCCGCACCAGAGGCACCAGTCCCGCCGCTACATTCCCCCCATGCCTCCCGCCCTCCAAGCCCTCTGGACCACCCTGCCCACGCCCGATTGGCTGGCTCTGGCCCTGTTCTTCGCCAGTTGGATCGGCTATGCCCTGTGGGCCAAGCGCAGGGCCTTGACCCAGCCCTCCATCCTGGCCACCACCAACCGCTGGCGCCGGCAATGGATGCTGCAAGCCACGCGGCGCGATAACCGGATCGTGGACGCGGCGATTGCGCAAACCCTGGCCGCCAGCCCGTCCTTCTTCGCCTCCACCAGCATCCTGATCATCGGCGGCTTGCTGGCGGCTCTGGCCTCGTCGGAACAGGCCAGCGAATTGGTGCGCGAAATCCCTTTTGCAGCGCGCACCAGCCTGCTGGTCTTCGACCTCAAGCTGGCCTTGCTGTCGGCCATCTTTGTGTTTGCCTTCTTCCGCTTTACCTGGAGCATTCGCCAGTACAGCTTTGGCGCCATCCTGGTGGGCGCCGCACCGGAAGCCGACCAGTACGACGAGGCCGCGCGTGCCGCCTTTGCCGACCGCGCAGGCCAGGTGATGGGTTTGGCGGCCGAGACCTTTAACGACGGCTTGCGCGCTTACTACCTCTCGTTTGCCGCCGTCGCCTGGTTCTTTTCACCCTGGGCCTTCATGGCCGCCTCGGCCCTGGTGGTCTGGGTGCTCTACCGGCGCGAATTCCACAGCGACGTGCTGGCGGCGCTGCGGCACTGAGCGCCCCCTTCAGGGCAACACCAGCCGCTCGCCCTCGCGCACCTCAATCTGCTCGACCTGGCCATTGCCCAGGCGATAGCGCAGGCTCAGGGCCTTGGGTCGCCCGCGTGCCGGGTCCACCCCCGCCAGCTCGTTGTTGACCTCCACATCGAGCCGCCCACCATAAACGCGCGACTGCAAACGTGCCGTGATGTTGACCTCGCGCCGCCCCTGACCATAGCGGGCTTCCAGAATCTGCAGACCACCCCGGCCATCGGGCCGGCGCGGCCCCATCGAGCCCTGGTCCCCGGACCAGCCACCGCGCCAGCCACCCTGGCCCCAATGTCCCGAATTCCAACCGCGGAACTGCGTGCCATCAACCACCGACCCTTCGGCGAATTCGAGCACCCGCTGCTGGCCTTGGCGGTCCTCGGCGTAAATGCGCAAGGTCTTGCGCCGCCCGGGGTGGGGGTCCACACCAAAGCTGTCATTGCCCATGCGGAAGCGGTAGTCCTGGGCGGCCAGATCGCGCAAGCGTGCCGTCACATCGACGTTGCGATCCGCCGTGCCGTAGCGGGCTTCGAGGATCAGGTACTGCCCATCATCGCCGCGGTCCCAACCACCCCGTCCGCGTCCATCACCCTCGCCCCAATTGCCGCGTCCCCAGCCGGTGAAGAGCGAACCATCCAGGGTGCTGCCCTCGCGGTACTCCAGCACACGCTCCTGGCCGTCACGGCCACGTGCATATATGCGCAGGGTCTTGAGCCGCCCAGGATCGGGGTCCACGCCCAGCGCCTCGTTACTCAAACGGAAGCGGTAGTCCTGGCGCGCCAGCTCGCGCAGTCGGTCTGTGACGTCCGCATGGCGATCCTGCGTGCCATACAGCGCCTGCACGATTTGCAGGTCCCCATCGTCGCGCCGGCGCGCCCACAGTGCGGGCGCACAGGCCAAACCCAGGCCCATCAACAAAAAACGGCGGGATGTAGCTGGATGGGGCACGGCAAGGCTCCTTCTATAAAAGCGCGATGCTAGGCCAACGCGCTAAGGGGCTTGCCGGTTGTCTTCCCCCTTTTGCTAGCAAGTCATTTGCGCAGCACGCCCTCCGGGACAGAAGACTTCATCCGGCCCGGAGCCTTTGGCTGAATGCCCACGCAGGCACGCAGGCCAGGAATGCCGCGCAGCAGCAGGTAGGCCAGCCCACTGACCACAAAGGTCAAGGCGATCAACAGCAGGGCTTCCTGGGCTGCACCCAGCTGCGCCGGCGCCAACACCTGGGTCAGCCCCACGATCACCGTTTGGTGAAACACATAGACGCAGAAAACCGCCCCTGCGAGGGCACGCATTACGGGGCCGTCGCGCCAAAAGAATCGCTGGGCCCAACCGCAGGCGGCCAGGATGGCCCACCACGCCATAAGGCACCAAACCCCTCGCATCAGCTGGCGCAATGCAGCAGGGGGCTCCAGCGCCTCATAAGCCTGGAAGTAGTGCACCAGCAAGCCCCAGGCCAGCACCGCCAAGCCCAGGCATTGCCAGCGCCAACGCAGGGCTGCCTCCCAAAGCCCCGCAGCGACACCCCGGCTCAACCACCCGAGTGCAAACAAATACCCGTATTGCGCATGGTTGTAGAAATCGCTCACCAGATCGTGCGTACTGGGGAAGCTGGGTAGCAGCACCCAGCGAAACAGCATCAGCGGCAGTGCGGGCAACAGCAGCCAGGCCCAAGCCGGCAAGCGCGCCCCGCGCTGAGGCCCCTCAGAACCGGCCGCACGACAGGCCGCCACAGCACTGAACGCGGCGGCCAGCACCGCATAGAGCCACAGATAGGGCAAGAACCAAAGATGGTTCCAGGTCGGCACCGTCAGGCACTCTTGCGCCTGGCAGAACGGCCCGCCCCTGAGGTAGGCGGCCCAGAAGGCGAAGTAATCGCCGCCACTGGGTAGCAACTGAGGGGCCTGGGTACGCAGCTCGAAGTAGGCCTGCGGCGGCACGATCACCAGCATGCCGAACACCAACGGCAGCAACAGGCGCTGGCTGCGCTCGCGCACCAGCCCCCAGCCGCCGCGCCGTGCATGCAGGATCTGGCTGGCAGCGCCCGCCACCAGAAACAGCAGGCCCAGTCGCCAGGGACTGGACAGCAACATGAAGGGCTCCACCAGGGGCGCCACAACGGCGCTCAGCGGGCTCTTCACATGCCAGTCCCAGCTCACGTAGTACATGCCCACGTGATAGGGGATCAAGAGCAGCAGCGCGACCACGCGCAAGCCGTCCAAGTACGCCAGCCTTGCGGCCGGTGGAGGGAATGATGAGGTCATGGCGCCAGCTTGCAGGCCCAGGCCAAACCTTCAGGGCCCGAAGGGGCGAACGGTGCACGGGCCGGGGCGGATGGTGGTTCTGGGCTTAGGCGGCGGTGCTACCTTCCCGGCCCATGCATCGCCCCACCCTGCCCCCTCTGCGCCGCTGGCTGCCCCACTACCTGGGTTTGCTGCTTGGCCTGGGCCTGCTGCTCAGCCTTGCGGCCTGGCAGGACTACCGCCAGGCCGGTGGCCAGCAGCACTGGGAGCCCTTTCTGTGGGAGTTCAGCTCGGTCGCCTGGGTCGGCCCGTTGGCGTTGCTGATTCACTTGACCATCGGGCGCATGCGCGACCTCGCCTGGCCCTGGCTATTGCTGGGGGCGCTCGGCTTCAACCTGCTCCATGTGAGCGGCATGTTTGCCCTGCGCTTTGCGGTCTACAGCCTGCTGGACCAACCCTACCAGCCCGATCCCCTGCCCGACCTCTTGCTGTATGAGGGCGCCAAAGACTTGGTCAGCTTTGGCTTGATCGTGGGCATCTCGCGCGGGATCTGGGCGGTGCAGCAGGCCAATCTGCAGGCCCAGGAACTGGAGCGCACCCGTCGCGAGTTGGCCGAAGCCAAGCTGGCGCGCTTGAGCGAGCAGGTGCAACCGCACTTCCTGTTCAACAGCCTGAACCTGATTGCGGAGGTGATGCACCAGGATGTGGAGCGCGCTGACCGGCTGCTGTGCGACCTCGCGCAGCTGTTGCGCCAGAGCCTGGCGGCGCAGGAACGCGGCCTGCACCGCCTAGAGGATGAGTTGGCGCTTGTCACGCCCTTTCTGCATTTGATGCAGACGCGCTTTGGAGCCGAGCGCCTGCAGGTGCAGATTGACGTCAGCCCGGAGGCGCGCGCCTGCATGCTGCCGGCGTTGCTGCTGCTTGCGCCGGTGGAAAACGTCATCAAGCACGATGTAGCCCGGCATCAGGGGCGCGTCCAGGTGCAGCTCAGCGCTCGCCGGGTGCTCGACCGTCTGCACATCCAACTGGACAACGACGGCGTGGATCAGCCCCCTCCGGTGGACGGCGGCCTGGGCTTGCGCAATCTGCGCGAACGCCTCGCGGCCCACTATGGCGATCTGGCGCGCGTGGACTTCGGTCCGGCCGATCGCGGCATGCGCCTGAGGCTTGAGCTGCCTGCCAGCCGAGACCTCGCATGAAGGTCTTGATCGTTGACGATGAACCGGCGGCGCGCGCTCGCTTGCGCCGGCTGCTGAGTGCGCATGCCGATGTGCAGCAAGTGCTGGAGGCGGGAGATGCGCCGCAGGCACTTGCCCTGTTGAGTCAGGACCCTGGTGTCGATCTGGCCCTGCTCGACATTGAAATGCCCGGCGGCAGCGGGCTGCAGCTGGCGGCACAGCTCCCTGCAGGCACCTTGCACGTCTTCACCACCGCCTATGACGCACACGCACTGCAAGCCTTTGAACTGGGCGCGCTGGACTATCTACACAAGCCTTTCTCAGCCGAGCGACTGAATCTCTGCCTCGCCCGGGTGCGGGAGCGGCTGGCCCGGCCTGCACAAGCGGCGGCTCCACCGCACTGGTGGGTGGAGACACGCAGGGGGCGGCTCCGCATCTTGCTGGACGAACTCGAGTGGCTGGCCGCGGCCGACAACTACGTCAGCCTGCACCACCCGCCGGAAAGCTATCTGGAGCGGAGCACCCTCACCCAGCTGTTGGCCCAGCCGAGCTTCCAGGCCCTGTTTCTGCGCGTGCACCGCTGTCATGCCGTGAACCCCCGCCACGTGCTGGCGTGGCAATCCCTGCCCAGCGGTGACGCGCTGCTGCGCATGCGCAGCGGCACGGAGCTGCGCGCCTCGCGCGCCTACCGGGCCGCACTGGAGCGGCTCTAGGAGGCCGAGAACTCCGCCTCGTGCAACCAGGCCGCCTGCTTCACGGTACGGCGGGTTTGGCCCCACTCCTCCATCATGGCCGGCGCCACCTCGCGCAGACGCTCCAGGTCACCGGGCTTGACGGTATTGGCCGCCAGTTCAATGCGGTGGCCGTTGGGGTCGTGAAAGTAAATCGACTGGAAGATCGCGTGATTGGTCGGGCCCACCACGTCCAGGCCCAGCGCCTCCAGCTTCGCCTTGGCCTGGGCCAAGGTGTCCAGGTCCGCCACCTGGAAGGCGATGTGCTGCACCCAGGCCGGCGTGGCCTCATCGCGCCCCATGGCGGGGCTGTTGGGTAGCTCGAAGAAAGCCAGCACATTGCCCCGACCGGCGTCCAGGAAGATGTGCATATAGGGGTCCGGCTCCTTGGTGCTGGGCACCCGGTCTTCGGAGATGGCCAGCAGCAGATCCATGTCCAGGGCCTGCTTGTAGAAAGCCACAGTTTCCTGCGCGTCGCGGCAGCGGTAGGCCGCGTGGTGAATGCCTTGCAACATCACAGAACCCCTCGCTTCTCTTGATCCTTTTCCAGCGAGCGGAACAAGGCGCCGAAGTTGCCTTCGCCAAAGCCCAGGTTGTTTTGGCGCTGGATGATCTCGATGAAGATCGGCCCGATCAGGTTCTTGGTGAAGATCTGCAGCAGATAGCCGCTCTCGTCGCCGTCCACCAGCACCTGGTGCTGCTCAATGCGTGCGTGGTCCTCGCGCACGCCGGGCACGCGCTCGAACACCTCGCGGTAGTAGTCGGCATCGATGTCCAAGGTTTCGATCGGACTGGCGGTCGGGCCCTTGAGCGCATCGAGCGAGGCCAGGATGTCATCCGTCAGGAAGGCCAGGTGCTGAACGCCCGGCCCCTTGTACTCGCGCAAGTACTCGGCGATCTGGTCCTTGTCATCCTTGGGCTGATTGATAGGGATGCAGAAGCTGCCATCGGGCGAGCGCAGTGCAAAGCTGGTCAGCCCGGTCTTGACGCCCTGGATGTCGAAGTAGCGCACTTCGGTGAAACCGAAGATGTGCTTGTAGAAGCGCGCCCACTTGTCCTGCTCGCCCGGGGGCACGTTGTTGGTCAGGTGGTCCACCACGGTGAAGCCCTTGTGAGCCTGGATCAACGGCTGCTCCAGGGCCACAAAGTCGCGCTCGTAGAGCGAGGGCTGCCCAGCCCGCGGCACATCGATGAAGTAGATCAGGCTCTCGCCAATACCCCAGATCGCGGGATAGGGGTGGTCCTTCATCGACGCCGGCACCTCCACCGCACCGCGCGCCACGGCCGCAGCCAGGGCGGCCTGTGCATCGTCCACTCGCCAGCCCATGGCGCTGATCGACGGGCCGTGTCGCTTGGCGAACTCGGCCGAGTGGCCGCCCCGCTCGTGGTTCAGCAGGAAATGGATGTCGTTCTGGCGGAAATAGTGAATCGCCTTTTCCGGGTGACGACGCAGCTTGGAGAAGCCGAAGGCCCAGAACAGGGACTCCAGGTAGTCCTGGTCGGGGCCACAGAACTCGGTGAACTCGATGCCGCGCAGGCCGCAGGGGTTGGAGATGCTCATCGCCGTAGAAAGAGAGGGAAGCCGCGAATGGCCCGGATTCTTCTCAGGGCTTAAATTCATGAAAAGCGAATTTCTTCGCTGAACATATTCAGATATTTCGCATGAAATTCGATCTCGAGGCCCTGGCAGCACTGGACGCGCTGGTGCGCACCGGCAGTGTGGCCGGCGCCGCCCAGGCCCTGCACAAGGTCGGTTCGGCGGTGAGCTACCAGGTGAAGAAGCTGGAAGATCAATTGCGCCTGCCCCTGCTGGACCGTAGCGGCTATCGCCTGCGCCTGACCCCCGAGGGCGAGGCCGTGCTGAACGAAGGGCGGCGCCTGCTGCAGCAAGCCCATCAGCTGGAAAGCCTGGCCCAGCAGCTGGCCAGCGGCTGGGAAGCCCGCCTGCTGCTGGTGGTGGACGGCATCCTGCCCTTGGAGGACAGCCTCAAGGCGCTCAAAACCCTGGCCGACGAGGGTGTGCCCACCCGGGTTCAACTCACCATTGAATTCCTCAGCGGGGTGCAGCAGCGTTTTGAACGCGACGAGGCCGATCTGATGCTGGTGAAGGACTACCAGCCCCAGGCCGGGGACCGCGCGCTGGCCCTGCCCGAGCTGGAGTGCCTGCTGTGCGTGGCCGCAGGCCATCCGCTGGCCCATTTGGGGCGGGCGGCCCGGCTGGCGGATCTGCACGCCCATGTGGAGCTGGCCGTGCGCGACTCGGGCGACACGCGTCAACAGCGCCCCAACGAGAGCCATCTGTTTGGCGGCGAGCGGGTGTTCTTTTTGTCCGGCTTCGTGGCCAAACGCCAGGCCCTGCAGATGGGCATGGGCTTTGGCTGGATGCCGCGCTATCTGGTGGAAGAGCCACTGGCCAGCGGCGAGCTGCGTGAGCTGGACTTCGAGGGTGGCTCGCGCTTTCGCTTCACGCCCTGGTTGGTGCAGCGCCTGGATCGACCGCTGGGACGCGCAGGTCAGCGCTTGGCCGAACTGCTCCAGGCCGCGGTGTCCACGCGGTAGTAGCGCGCCAGCTCGGCGTACAGAGCGGGCTCGGCATCCTGCAAGGCAGCACCCTGCTCGAAGAAATGCTCGCTGGCCACGGCAAAGAACTCGGCGGGGTCGGTGGCCCCGTAGGGGTCCAACAGGGTCGGCTGTCCGGCCGCCAATTGCGCTTGCAGGCGTTCAAACGCCGCCTGCAGCACCGTCGTCCAGCGCGCCTGATCCTGCCGACTGGGCTGGGGCGGCGCCCCATTGGCCTGGCCCTTGACCTGATCCAGCTGGTGTGCGAACTCATGCACCACCACATTGCGGCCGTCGTCGGCCACGGCACCGCCCTGGAGCACATCGTTCCAAGAGAGGATCACCTGGCCCTGGGCCCAGCTCTCGCCCGCCAGCGCGCGGCGCTGCTCCTGCACCACGCCCCCGGCGGCATTGAAGGGGCGATCCACCACAAAGGCGCCGGGATAGAGCAAGACCTGGCGCAGGCCCGGGTAGTAATCGCGCGTGGCGCCCAGCAAAGGCAGGCAGGCCTGGGCCGCGATGCTGACGCGCATCTCGTCCGTGACCCGCAGGCCGCCGCAGCCAATGATGGGCTTTTCGGCCAGAAAGACCTGGATCAGGCCCTTGAGCCGGAGCTGCTGATCGGCCGGCAGCCGCGCCACCAGCGGCACCCGGCGCCGCAGGATGCGCCGCCAGGCCTGCGGAAAGGGCTGACGCCGCAGCCGGGCTCGGCGCATCGAGCGCAACAGAGGATGGGCGATCTGCCAAAGCAAAAATGCCAGGGCCAACAGCAGGACTAAGAAGAAGGCCATGGCGAGCAGCCGCAGTTCAGGGCTCCCTCACTTGGGGTTGGTGGCGAGGAATGCAAGCCATGCGGGCAGGGACACTTCGGCCATGCATCGGCCTCCCCTCCACACCCCCACTCGCCCCGCCCTCGCCGCCGGCCTGGGCCTGATCCTGTCCCTGCTGGCCTGGTCGGCCTGGCAGCCCTTCGACCGCACCACCTGGTGGTTGGAGGTGATCCCGGTCCTGATCGGCCTGCCGCTGCTGATCGCCACTTGGTCGCGCTACCCGCTGAGCAGCCTGCTCTATGCGCTGTTGGCCCTGCATATGGCGGTTCTGATCCTGGGTGGGGCCTATAGCTATGCCCGCGTGCCCCTGGGCTTTGCGCTGCAGGATTGGCTGGATTTGGCGCGCAACCCCTATGACCGCATCGGTCACTTTTTTCAAGGCCTGGTGCCGGCCCTGCTGGCCCGCGAACTGTTGCAGCGCGGCACCTATGTGCGCGGTCGCCGCATGCTGGCCTTTGTCGTGGTCTGCATCGCCCTGGCCATCAGTGCTTGCTACGAGTTGATCGAATGGGCCGCAGCGCTGGCCCTGGGCCAAGGGGCCGACGAATTTCTGGGCACCCAGGGGGACAGCTGGGACACCCAGTCCGATATGGCCATGGCCCTGCTGGGCGCCCTGTGCACGGTGGGCATACTGGGCCGCTGGCAGGATCGTCAGTTGGGACTGGATCCGAGGCCCAACAACATCTGATGGTGGCCGGCGCCAGCCGGGATCATGGGGTAGCAGTTCTCCTCGGCCTGCACCTGGGCGTCCAACAGGGCCGGCCCCGGGGCCTGCAGCCAGCGCCGCAATGCCGCCTCCAAGTCGGCCGGATCTTGCACGCATTCGCCCTGCCAGCCGAAGGAGCGCGCCAGGGCCACGAAATCCGGCAGGGCCTCGGTATAGCTGTGGCTGTAGCGCGCCCCATGGTGCAGTTGCTGCCACTGGCGCACCATGCCCATGCGACCGTTGTTCACCACCAGCAGCTTGATGGGGCAGCCGTGCTGCCGCGCCGTGGACAGCTCCTGCACATTCATCAAGAGCGAGGCGTCGCCGCTCACGCAGACCACCAGGCGCTCGGGCCAAGCGATCTGTGCCCCGATGGCCGCGGGCAGGCCAAAGCCCATGGTGCCGGCCCCACCCGAACTGATGAAGCGGCGCGGCGCCTCGAAGTCCAGATACTGCGCTGCCCACATCTGATGCTGGCCGACATCGGTGGTGACGATGGCGTCTCGACCCCGCAGGGCCTGATTGAGCGCGCTCAACAAGGCTTGAGGCAGCAGTTGCCCCGCTTCCTCCTGGTAACCCAGGCAGCGCTGGGCTCGCCAGGCTTCGATGCGCCGCCACCATGGGCGCAAGCGCTCGGCCACAGGGCGCTGCGCGCGCACCGCGTGCAAGAGTTCGCGCAGCAGGCGTGCGGCGTCCCCCACCAGGGCCAGGCGGGTGGGCACCACCTTGCCGATCGCCGCCGCGTCGATGTTCAGGTGGATGAAACTGGCCTCGGGGCAAAAGTCCGCCAGCCGGCCGGTCACCCGGTCATCGAAGCGGCTGCCCACGGCAAACACCAGATCGGCCGCATGCATGGCCTGGTTGGCCTCCCAAGTGCCGTGCATGCCCAACATGCCCAGCCACTGCGGCGCGCTGGCCGGGCAGGCGCCCAGGCCCATCAGGGTCAGGGTGCAGGGGGCGTCGAGCTCGCGCACCAGGGCCGTGAAGGCCTCACAGGCCGCTGTCCCGGAAGCCGCCAGCCCCCCGCCGCCGTAAAGCACCGGGCGCTGGGCCGCCACCAGGGCCAGGGCCGCCAGCTGAACGCGGGCGCGCTCGGCCTCGGTGAGCGCGGCGACGACTGTAGGTTCGCCGCACCCCGCCACCGGCTCGCAGGGCTCGGCCTGCACGTCCTTGGGGATGTCCAGCAGCACCGGCCCCGGCCGTCCGCGGCGAGCCTGGCGCACCGCTTCGCGCAACAAGGCGTCGATCTGCGCGGCCTCGCGCACCTGGGCCCGCCACTTGGTGACTGGCGCGGCGATGCCCAGCGCATCGCACTCCTGAAAGGCCTGGGTGCCGATGGCCGACCGCGCCACCTGGCCGCTGATGCAAAGCAAGGGCACCGAGTCCGATTGGGCATCGAGCAGACCCGAGATGGTGTTGGCCACCCCCGGCCCCGAGGTGACCAGCACTACACCCAGGCGCCCGGTGCTGCGCGCATAGCCTTCGGCCGCATGCACCGCCGCCTGTTCGTGGCGGACCAGCACATGGCGCAGACGCGGCTCGGCATGCAAGGCGTCATAGAGCGGCAGCACGGCGCCGCCGGGATAGCCGAACACGGTATCCACCCCGGCCTCGATCAGACCGCGGATCAGCTGGTCGGCACCGCTCCAGCTTCGTGCCAAGGATTGGGAAGGAAGAAGGCTTTCAAATTCGCTGCGCATGGCGGCACTGTGCCCAGGCCTTCGCGGAAAAGGCTGCCGTATTTGCGCAGAATCCAGCGCTACACAGCAAATCCTCCTGCAAATATGAAATCCGGCGAAAAGCACACCTTGGATCGACTGGACCGGGCCATCCTGGCCCAGCTGCAGCGCGACGCCCGCATCAGCCTGGCCGAGCTGGGCAAGGCCGTGGGCCTGAGCAGCTCGCCCTGCTGGGCGCGCATCAAGCGCATGGAGGAGGCCGGCGTCATCGAGGGCTATACGGTGCGCCTGAATGCCGCTGCGCTGGGCCTGGGCGACACGGTGATCGTGCAACTGACCCTGGACAGCCATTCGGACGAGGCCCTGTTCGCCTTTGGCCGCGCCTTGGCCGACATTCCCGAGGTGCTGGACGCCTATCTCGTTTCAGGCGACTACGACTACATCATCCGCATCGCGGTGGCCGACACGCGCGACTACGAACGCCTGCTGCGCGAGCGGCTCTACAAGATCCCGGGCATCCGCCACAGCAAGAGCAGTTTTGTGCTGCGCGGGCTGAAAAACAGCCCTTTGCCACTCTGATCAGTCGCTGGCGCGCTGCATCCTGCCCTTGCCGGAGCGCTTGGCCTTGTACATGGCTGCATCGGCGCGCTGCAGCAGGCTCATGGCGTCCTCGCCATCCGCCGGCGCCAAGGTGTAGCCCACCGAGGTGCCCAACTGCAGGGTCAGGCCCTCCAGGCGGAAGGGCTGGGAAAATATGGCCAGCAGCTCGTCGCCCAGCCGCACGGCCTGCTCGGGTTGCGACAGGCCTTCGGCCAGCACCACGAACTCATCGCCACCCAAGCGCACCACCAGATTGACGGCGCGCAGGCTATGGCGCATGCGCTCCGCGACCGCCACCAGCAGCTGGTCCCCCACCTTGTGCCCGTGCTGGTCATTGACCTCCTTGAAGCCATCCAGATCCATCATGTAGACCGCCAGCAGGCGGCTCGGGCTGGCCCGAGGGATGGCTTGCTCCAACGCCAACTGCAGCCCGCGGCGGTTGGGCAGGCCGGTCAAGGCATCGGTGGCCGCCATGGATAAAGCCCGGTCGCGCTCGCTGGTCACGCGCAGGGCCTCGGCGTGCACCGCATGCAGGCGCAGCGCCAGCACGCGCAGGAACAGGATCATGTCCAGCGTGGCGCCGAACTGGAAGGCGTGCAGGGTCCAGAAATTGGCCGGCATCACCCCGCGAATGACCAGCACCATGATGGCGGTGGTGACGAAGTAGCCCAGCCAGGCCGCGATGAAGTACCACCCCACCGAGTCACCGCGGCGCCCCAGACGCAGCGCGCCGGGGAGGCCCATGAGCGCCGGCGCCAGCCCCAGGGTGCCGATGACGGCACTGACGGTGTGCACATCGATCAAATCGAGCGCATAGGCCCAGGCCACGGCCCCGAGCACCACAGCGCCGGCCTTCATCACCGGGCTGAAGAACCGGCTCTGCGCATGCGGGGCCAGCACCTCTTCCACGAACAAGAAGGTGCCGGCCGAGGCCATCAGGGCCCCGATGCCCGCCAGATGCAACTCAAACCACTGCAGATCGCCCCAGAGGTATTGGCGGCCGATGCCCCACTGGACGACCGAAAACAAAATGCCGCCGCCGATGAGCAAGGCGTACTTGATCAGCAAGGACTCCCGCAAGGTCAGCCATTGCGTCAAGGCATAGACCAGCAGGCACAGGCCCAGCCCCACCAACACGCCCTGCAGCATCTGCTCGTCCAGCGCGCGGTCCAGATAGGCCGCCTCCTGGTGCAGGAAGACCGGCAGGATCATGGCGCCCAAGGTCTCCACCCGCACCCACAGCTCGTGCCGCTGTCCGGGCTGCAGCTGCAGCAAAAGCGCCGGGGCGCGACCGGGCAGTTCCTGCCAGGCAGCCGGCTGCAGATTGCCCAGGCTGGCCTGCTGGATCAGCTGCCCTTGCGCGTCCAGCAGATGCACATCCAGCCGGTTGAGCACCGCGTAATCGACCTCCAGCACCCAGCGTGCGGTAGATCCGGCCGCCAGTTCAAAGGGGATGTGCAGCCACACGGCGTCACGCCGATGCCCCAGGGTGGCGCTGGCCGTGGTGGGGCGCGTCATCTGCGCCTTCTGGGCACGCGCGCCCGCCAGATCCAAGCTGCGGCTCGGGTCGCTCAACACGGTGATGGACGGCCAGGCCGGCACCGTGCCCTGCCCATCGTGCAACACCAAGGCCGCCGCCCCCTGCGGCAGCAGCAGGCCTAGAACCCAGGCCAGCAGCAGGCGCTTAAGCACCCTCAGCACGCGGCCCCCGACGCCCCAGCACACTCACCCCAAGGCCCTGCAGCCAGGCCGGCAGTGCCCGTTTGGGGGCCCACTGCTGAACTTGCTGCGCCAGATCAGCCTGCACGGGCTCGGGCAGGCGCAGCGGCCGGCTTTGATCGAGCAGGAACTGAGTCACCAGCTGCACACCGAGCAGGCGGCTGAAAAAACGCGAGAGCGTGAAGCGCGGCGCCACCAGACGCACCAAATGATCCAGGCCCAACACCAGGCCGCTGAGCAGCACAAAGCGCGCCCGCACCACCCAGCGGACCGCATAGTCCGGGCCCAGACCGATGTCGGTGGCGGACCGCGTCCCGCACAGGCGGCGCGTCAGCAGCACCGGAAACTGGCGCGCGCCAGCCCAGGGAATGCGAGTGGCCATCGCCGCCATCAAGGTTTGGCCCAGATCGGCGCGTGGGTCGACATCCACCGGTCGTGCCCGCCCCCGTGCCTGCAAGAACGCAAACAGGCGTTCGGCCTCGGAGTAGGTTTCTGTCATCAACTCGTCGCGCACGCCCACTGCGTGAGCCACGATGTTCCAGGCATGCATCATGGCCACTTCATCCTCGGCGGGCAGCCCCAAGCCCAGGCGGCGCATGCCACGCACATAGACGTAGCCAAAGGTCAGAAGGGTGTAAGCCAGCTCTTCCTGATTGCAAGGTTGGCCGGCCCGCTCCACCGGCCAACCATGGGCATAGAGCGCCTGGTGCATCTGCGTGCAAGCACCCGGGGCACCAATGGGCGCGCAACCCTGGCGCGCCGCCTCGGGGCCGCCGTCGATGGGCACACCGCGCAACAAGAGATTGCGCACCACGGCGTGGATCAACCGCACCTTGAGCACCTGGGCCAAGCCGCTGCACTGCGGATCCGTCAGGCCGCCGCGCTGCATCACCGGGAAAATCATCGCGGCCGTGGAGCGGATGCGATGCTCCGTGCGCTTTTCCAGTTGGCCAGTGCTATGCAGCACCTCGGCCAGATCGGGCACCACATAGCACTCGGGCAGGCTGGCGCAGAACAGCAACAAGCAAGACAACGGGCCCTGCTCAAAAAATATTTGCTCCGCCCGGCGCAGCTTCTCGCCATCGGCCCAGCCCGGCAGGCGCGCCGCCTGATCCAAATAGGCACGCAGCGGCGCCACCACCTCGGCCGGCAGGCCTTCGCCCTGCCAACTCGACAAATCGGCGTTGCGCTGCCACTGCGTCAGCGCCTCGTTGAAGGCCTTGAGGCGCTGCCACTGACTGGCGTGCAAGGTACCCAGGGCCTCGGCATCCGCATCGTCTGGGTCCGGATCCCACTCACCCAGAATGGCCGCCACGCAGGCATCAGCCAAGGGGTCGGCGCGCAAGCGCATGGCATCCCAGTGCGCAGCGTCATCCAGCAGGGTCGGGTTCATCAAAACACGCCAGCCATGAGTGCAGAAGGGCCGGAATTATGTGGGGCGGACACCTTTCGATACCGATGCCCCGCATCGGGTTTGCCCCGAGTCAAAGGACGCCCATCCCAAGCGGCAGGCCGCCTCGGGAGTCGTTGCTGATCAAGACTTCCAGGCGACGTGCCGATTCATTCATGTGCCCACGCGCTCCCTACTGAGCCAACCGGCCGCTGAGCCACAGCAAACCCACCACGCCCGCGCCGGCCCCTGAGAGCATCGCGAAGGGCATCGCCCCCGCCCACCACAGCAAGCCCAGGGTGGCAAACAGGGCAAGGAAAAACAGTGTTCCCGCCGCCAGTTGCCGGCTCGTCGAGAGGAGCGGTGCAAAGCGCGGTCGCGACAAATCGACCTGGGGCAAGCCACCACCCGGTTCCCACCCCGGCGGCGCCAGCAGCGCGCGCCACAGGCCGATCCGCCGCAGCGATCGCAGGCACTCGCCATAGCCCACGACATTGGCCCACAGGGGATCCCAACTGCGCAGCGGCTTGACCGTGCCATAGACACAAGGTTCGTCCTCTTCCTGGAAGCTGCCGAACAGGCGGTCCCAGACGACCAGGATGCCGCCGTAGTTCTTGTCCAGGTAGCGCGGGTTCACCGCGTGATGGACGCGGTGATTGCTGGGGGAACAGAACCAGCGGTCGAACCATCCCAGCTTGCCGATCTGCTCGGTGTGCACCCAGAACTGGTAGAGCAGGTCGATCAGGGCCACGCCCGCGAACACCTCGACCGGCAGCCCCGCCACTGCCAAGGGCAGATAAAACAACCAGCCGAGCAAGAAGTTGCTGCCGGTTTGGCGCAGGGCCGTGCTGAGGTTGTAGTGTTCGCTTTGGTGATGCACCCCATGCGCGGCCCAGAGCAGCGCCACCCGGTGCCCGGCCCGGTGCAGCCAGTAGTAACAGAAGTCGTAGGCGATCAAGCCCAGCAGCCAGACCCAGGGCGAGCCAGCATCCCATGACCCCAGCGCCCAGCGGTCCGCCACCCAGGCATAGATCCCGATATTGAAGAAGCGCGTGAACAGCCCAACGACCTGGCTCAGCATGCCCAGGCCGATGCTGCTCATGGCATCCGACCAGTCGTAGAGATGGCGCTGGCGCCGCCAAGCCACCCAGGCCTCCAGGGCGATCAGGCCCAGGAAAACCGGGGTGGCGAGGACGATGATTTGGGCGGGGGTGAAGGCCATCGGACCATGATCGCTGGGCCTGCCGGGCGCAAAGCTACGGCTTCCCCGAATGGCGCGTCGCGCATCTCGCATACTGCGCGCCCCGTTTATCCACCGCATTGCCCTTGATCCCGTCGCCGCCTCGCCCATCCAACCGCGCTGCTGCCCGGTGGCGCCTCAGGTCAATCCTGCGGATCGGGTTGGTCATTTTTTTGGCCGTTGGTTTGGCCACCTGGCTCTGGCCACCCGCACAGACTTTCGAGCCGGCCGCCGCCTCGCGCAGCGCCGAGGCGCAAATCCATCGCTCTGCGTCCACGGCCGCTCCGACGCAGGCCGCTACCGCCTCCAGCCCGCCGCCGACCGCTGAGCGTCTACCGTCCTCAGCCAGCGAGTTCAAGGGACCCTGGGCTCAACGGGATCGGGTCTGGTGCGGGCAAATCGACCAAGCCCATGCCGAGCCCAACGAGTCTGTGCGCGAGGAAAAAGTCGTGGCGCTGCACATCGGTCTGCTGCCCTTACAGCGCAGCCCGATTCGCGAGGAGCTGCTGGCCGACTGGGAGCGCCGGCTGCGCGCCCGGCCCGATGCCCTCCACCAGGCCCTGGCGGAACGAGTTTGGCTTCATCGCCAGGGCGAGGGAGACGACGGCGCTGGGCGACAGCGCTTGCAGTCGCTGGCGGAACGCAGCGAAGACCCGCGCATCGCCGGCCTGTGGGCCAGTTGGAGCTGCTCGCGCCTGCGCGGCGATTGCGCCCAAGCGGCTGCGCTGTGGCAACGCCTGGAGCCCACCAATCTGAACGCCCACTTGGTCCGACTTCCGAGCGAAGACGCACCCGAAGCTGAATTTGAAGACTTTGCGCGGCGACTTCTCGCCAGCCTAGGGGGTTTCGCACCCGAGCCTTGGTTCTTACAGCAACTCTTGGCGTTCGAAGCCGAATCAGGCCCGGGGCTGCGCCGCACCTTGGCCTATAGCACGGTGGACGAGCTCTTCCTGGTGCAACCGATGCCCGCATGGAGGGGACTCCTCAAGCGCTGCCAGCGCAGTTCGCAGCATGGACCGACGGGCGCCCGCTGTGAGGCCTTGGCCGAACACCTTTGGCGGCATGGCAGGGAGGCGCATGTCACGGAACGACTGCTGCTGCGCATGGTCAGCTCGAATCCGACACGGGCTCCGGTTTGGAAGGACCGAGCGCACGAAGCGCAGGCGCGCGCCGAAATGATCGAGAGCAACTTTGATTTGAAGGTCGCCTTCAATCTATGGGCAGCAACTTGCGAAGCCAAAGGTCCCTCTCTGGAGCGGATCCGCAAACGAATCTCAGAGGGCGATATCAGCTGGGTCAAACCCCATATGCCATCGAATCGAGACGGGATCTTGGCGCTGAGCCAGGAATATCGGTCAAGAAAAGGGCGCGGCTTTCTGGACGAAATGCCCGCGCCCAAGCCGCAAAACTAGCCCCCTCAGCGCCCAACCAGGAAGTCCCGCGCTAAAGGGGCCGGAACTTCAGCGCTCCAGCTTCAGCGAATAACTCCCCGCCCCCCCGCTGTAATAGCGCACCCGCACATAGCGCAGCGCCGTGCTGCTGCCCGTGTTGGTGCTGCTGGCCGTGTCGACCTGGCCTGCACCCAGGGTGCTGCTGGCCAGGGTGCTGCCGCTGCTGTTGTAGATGTAGAGGTCATAGTCCACACCGGCCGCGGCGCTCAGCGTCGCGGTCAGCGTGGCTCCGGCGGGCAGTTGCACCGAGAAGTAGTCGGTGTCGGTCGTGGTGGACAAGCTACCCGGCACGATGGCCTTGGGCGGCGTCACCGGTGTGGCGCTGGCGCGGGTGTTGTTGCTCTCCACCTCGTTCACGATGGTGCTGGCGTCCGTGATCACCACGGTTTGGGTTTCGGTGTTGGTGGCACTGCCGTTGCCCACGGTGAGCGAGACGTTGTAGCTGCCCGCCGCCGCATAGGTGCGGGCGGCGGTGACGCCGCTGGCCGTGCCGCCGTCGCCAAAGTTCCAGGCATAGCTGCTGGGGCTGCCACCCGAAGCACTGCCGTTGAAACTGCAGCTCAGCCCATTGCAGCTGGCCGTGAAGTTGGCGTCCAGCACCGGCGTGCCATTGGTGATGTTGAGGAAGGCCGCGCTGAAGGCCCCCCAGGCCCCGCCGGCATCGCGCGCCCGCAGGTACACCGTGTGCTTGCCCACCGCCAGCCCCGCCGTGGGAATGGTGGCCGTGAGGTTCTCCGTCACCGCATTGAAGCTGCCGTCGGCCGCCGCCACGGGCACGGCCACCGCGCCGGGCAGCCAGGGCGGCGTGTCGATGTAGTACTCAGCCGCCGCGATGGCCTGGGTGGCCTCGGTGCCGTTGGCGCTGCTGAACCGGGCATCGCTGGCGGCGGCCGTCAGGCTCACCGCCGTGCCGGCCGTGACGCCGCCACCTGAGGCCCCCTGCCCCAGGGCCAGGCTGGTGATGTCCGGCCCGGCCGGTGTGATGTAGGGCGTGCGCACCACCTTGGCGGCATAAATGAGCGCGGGCATGTTGCCGGGCTTGATGGTGTTGTTGTAGTTGGTGCAACTCTCGAAGAAGCTGGTGCCCAGTTCAAACGTGTAGGCCGCCACGCCCAGCTCGCCATAGCTGATGCCGTCGCTGGTGCCATCGGTGGCGTAGAGGCCAATGGACTGCTGTGGCGTGTAGCCGTTGTGGAAAGCGAATTTGCGGCCCAGGGTCTGCAGCGCCGTGCCATTGGGCGCCGGGGTGCTGGTGTCGCCCCAGGGCCAGAGCACCAGGCGGCTGTAGCTGTGGATGTCGAGGTGGATGCCGCTGGTGTCGGCCGGCGCGGCATCGGTCTTGTTGGGGCCGCGGCGGTCCGGGAAGATGGAGCGCACATAGGCCTGCAGCGATTGGATCTCGGGCTCGCTGCCGGCACTGGGGCCGCGGTAGGTCTCATTGCAGGCCGTGCCACTGGAGCCGGTGCCGCCGGTGCTGTTCCAGCCGAAGCTGAAATTCCGGTTCAGATCGGCGCCCCGGGTATTGGTATTGGCGCAGTAGTTGTTGTTGGTGTTCTTGCGCCAGGACAGCCCCCCTTCCGCGCGCTTGCGCCCGTCGGGGTTGGTGTGCAGCAGCAGGTGGACCTCGTGGTGGTCGAGGATCCAGCTGGCATCGGCGTCAACGCCATGGCCGTTGACCAGCCAGCGAGCGAACTCCAGCACCAGAGGCGCGGTGGTGTATTCCCGCGCGTGGATGGCGCTGTTGATGAAGAGCTTGGGCTTGCCGCCCACGGGCGCGGGCACGGCGCTGTTGGTGAGCTTGAGCACCTTGAGGTCGTAGCCGCCCGAGCCGGTGGTCTTCTCCCAGGAGTCGCCGATGTCGATCCAGCTGGCCAGCCCGGGCTTGGCGCTGACAAAGCCTTCCGCGGCGGCAAAGGTTTCTTCCACCGTCTCGTAGCAGCTGTAGCTGGGAATGGACTGAACCGTTGCCCGACCGCCCGAAGCGGCGCGACGCTGCAGGTCTTGCAGCAAGCCGTCACGCCGGGCTATGAAATCCTGGGCTGGCTTGAGCGTGAAGCCGAAGCGGCGCAGATCGGCCTGTTCCGCCGCGTCCAACTCCAGCACCAGATAGGGGCCGGGGTTCTCCAGCACCGCGTGGTGGTAGGTGATGGCGGCCTTGCGGCGCATGGAGGCGTCTGGGTGATGCAGCTCGAAGATCTGCGGCTTGCGCGCCAGTTCCTGGGCACGCAATTGGGTCATCTCGGGGCTGCTGGCGTGCTGATGGCCGGGGCCGGACCAGGCGGTGGGGCTGAGAAAGACCGCCGCCAGGGCGGCCATCAGAGGGCTGAGGGGGAGCTTTTTCATGGTGTCCTCGCAGGAGCAGGCAAGCGGCAGCCCGCCCCAGGCGGGCGCAGACTGCCGTGGAAGTTCAGGAAGCCCGCCCAGGGTCTGGGCGGGGGGTCAGCGGACTGGTCTTACCAGCTCAAGCCCAAGGTATAGGGGCCGGAGCCGCCGCTGTAGTAGCGCACCCGCACATAGCGGGTGACCGACGTCGTGCCCGTGTTGGTCACCGATGCGGTGTCGATCTGCCCCGCGCCCTTGATGCTGGACGCGAGCTGCGTGCCACTGGCGTTGTAGATGTACAGATCGAAATCGCGGGTGCCCGGGTTCAGCGTGGCGGTCAGGGTCTTGCCTGCCGGCAGCTCCACACGGAAGTAGTCGGTGTCGGTGGTGGACGAGAGCGCACCGGCCACCTGGGTGCCCGAGGTGCTGACCAAATTGGCCGAAGTGCGCGCGTCATTGGGCTCGGTCTCGGTGAACCCCGGAGGCGGGGGTGGGGGCGGCGGAGGGGGAGGCGGCGGCGGGGGTGTGCCCGTAATGGCCGCGATGGCCGCCGGCGCATCGACGATGCCGGTGCCGCACTGGCTGCAGGTGGCCGGGAAGGCGCGCGCGCTGCCCTTGATGGCCGCCTCGATCTGATCCGGCGTGGCCGTGGGCTTGGCCTGGTAAAGCAAGGCCGCCACGCCCGCCACGTGCGGCGAGGCCATCGACGTGCCCTGGTAGTAGGCGTAGTTGTCAGACCCCGGGCTGGTGGTTCCCGAGTTCAGCGTCGAGTAGATGCCGCTGGTGCCACCGCCGTTGCCCCCAGGCGCTGCCACATCCACCACGGCGCCGTAGTTGGAGTAGGAGGCCTTGCCGCCGGTGGGGCCGACGGCCGCCACGCTGATCACGCCGGCGCAACTGGCCGGTGAGAAGTTGGCCGCATTGGCATTCGAATTGCCGGCCGCCACCACCACCGTGGTGCCGCGCGAGCGGGCGCTGTTGATGGCCGCCAGACTGGTGCTGTCGCAGCTGCCGCTGCCGCCCAAGCTGAGGTTGAGCACCTTGGCCGGCGTGGGGTTGGCCGGCAGCCCCGCGACCGATCCGCCGGAGGCCCAGATCATGCCGTCGGCGATGTCCGAGGTGTAACCACCGCAGCGGCCCAGCACCCGGATGGCCTGCACCTTGGCGCCCCAGGCCACGCCGATCACGCCCAGGCTGTTGTTGCCCACCGCAGCCACCGTACCGGCGACATGGGTGCCGTGCCAGCTGGAGTTGCTGGCGCTGCAGCCCGTGCCCGTGCTCCAGTCGCCGGGGTCCGAGGGGTCGCTGTCGCGCCCATTGCCGTCGTTGGAGACCGTGGTGTCGACGATCATGTCGTAGCCGGGCACGATGTTGGCGGCCAGGTCGGCATGCGGGCGGATGCCGGTGTCGATCACCGCCACCACCACACCCGCCCCGTTGTGCGTGTCCCAGGCCGTGTTGGCCCGGATACCGCCGGCCCCACCCTGCATGCCCCAGAGGCTGGAGTAGCTGGTGTCGTTGGGCGTCAGCAGCGGGTAGAGGATGCGGTCAGGCTCCGCGTACTCGATATTGGGGTCATCGGCCATCAGCTCGGCGGCCATGCGGCGCAGCGCCGCCTCGTCGGCGGGCTGATTGAGCCGGAAGATCTGAGCCCCCAGCGCATTGGACTTGAGTGCCGCCATGCTCAGGCCCTGGGCCTGAGCCGCACGGGTCAGCAAGGCCGCGCCGCTCACGGGAGCCCCCTCGCGGTACTTGATGATGAGCCGATCGGTCAGCCCTGGTGCCATGGAAGGCGGGGACCCGCCACCGGCCAGCGCGGGGCCGGCCAAGGCCACCAGGGTGGCCAACAAGGTCCGACGTGGGACCCTTGAGAACACTGCCATGCAACTCTCCATTTCAGTCGGTCAGCTCCCAAGGCGGGGAGCGCGCTACTGCGTGGAATCGTTAAGCAACTGCGTGCACAGCCCAGGCGCAGACTGCGGCGCCGAGGCCCCGGTGGAGCTGACAACAGTTGCGTCAGGCGCCGGGCCACCGCGGCCCTGTACGGCTCGGTCAGGGGCGGCGGGGCCAGTCTAGAAGTTCAATCCCCGGCCAGGTGTTACCAAGGCCCTGCAAAAGGGTCAGGGCTTGCCCGGGGATGTTGCCGAGTGAATCTCGGGATACTCGGCGCCCTTTCCAAGGCGGGCCGGTCAGCGGAGTTTGTGCCTGCTGCGGCGCCCCCAATGGTGCCCTCAGGGACAGAGATACTCGCGCCCCAAAAGGGAGCGAGCAATGAGAACGAGACGGTGGCGACTGGCGCTGCCAACCCTGGCGCTTGCGCTGGGGCTAGGGCTGGGCACAGGTTTTTGGTGGAGATCAGGTGACGCGTCCAAGCGCGTCGCCGAGGCAGAAGCGCCCCCTCAAAGCGAGCTACAGCCTCCCAATCTCAGCGGGACCACAAACCCGGCCCCCACGGCATCCTCAGCCTCGCTCCCCGAGCGCGCGATAGACGCCACCGAGCGCCGCTGGCAAGCCCGCGATGCCGCCTGGTGTGAAAAAACCCGAGCGCTGCTCCCGCTGATCCAAACCAAGGGCATCGAGGCATTGGAAACCCACGCGCCGGCCCAGCACCTGGCAGCGGAGTACGAAGCGGTCTGGCCCGAGTTGTGGCGATCATGGGAATTGCGTCTGCGTGCCCGGCCTGACCCGGAGTCCCAAGCGATGGCCGAAATGATGTGGCTGCAGGAACGCAAGACACAAGACGTACAGGCCGCACTGGCGGGGCTGGAGCGCCTGCGCCGATTGGCCGAGGTCAGCCGTTCACCCTGGATCCTGGGCTTGGCCACGCAGGCGAGTTGCGACCGTGGAGACTCGAGTTGTCTTACGCTGGCGCGACTGTGGGCTGAGGCGGAACCGCACAACTTGGCGGCGCTGTTGCTACCTCTGCCACGCGGAGACAGCAGCCCCGAAGCATTGGCGACCTATATGCGCCGCCTCCTGGCTGCGCGGCATCACGCCGACCCCACGGAGGAGTTGATGCGCCGTCTTTGGCGGATGGAGCCACTCGACCGCCCTGGGCTGCGGCGCGCGGTCATCCCAACGATGCTGATGGGAACCTGGGCAGCCTCTCTGTTTCGTTTTCCCAGCCAGCTTCGGCGGCACTGCAAGGAGCTGTTGGCAACCGGCCACAGCACGGAGCTCTGCCTGGCGGTTGCGGAGAAGTATTGGCAAGTCGGCAACCGGCACATCGTCGACGAAGTGCTGATCTTTGGCCTGGCAAAGCATTCGCAGCCCTTGCCCTCGCACTGGACTGATCGCGTCCAAGCCAGCGAAGCGCGCAGGCAATGGTTGCAGGAGCACCCTCCCGTCGGCCCTCAACCCGAGCTCGCGGAAATCTCGTGCGCCCAAAACAGCGAGCTACGGGACTGGGTGGCTGCAGTCTTCCATCAAGGAGAGATTGCAGCCGCCCAGGCACGAATGCCGACTGAGCCGCAAGAGCTGAAGGCACTGAGCCAGCGCTATCGTCAACAGAATCGACGCGGCATGCTGGATTCGGATCCGGCGCCGCAGACTCAGAGCGCCAGTCGCTGACGCGCCGCCCGGTATTCGCGCCCCAGGCGATCCACCAGGGCCGCTGTGGGCAGCACGTCCTTCACCGGGTTGATGCCCTGCCCGCAGCCCCAGATGTCCTTCCAGGCCTTGGCCGCCGCGCCGCCCCCGAAATTCATCTTGCTGGGGTCGCTCTCGGGCAGGTTCTCGGGGTCCAGGCCGGCGCGCTCGATGGAGCCGCGCAGGTAGTTACCGTGCACGCCGGTGAAGAGGTTGGTGTAGACGATGTCGTCGCTGTTGCCGCCAACGATCTCGGACTTGTACTCGGCCGTGGCGCGCGCCTCTTCGGTGGCGATGAAGGCCGAGCCGATGTAAGCCAGGTCTGCCCCCATGGCCTGGGCGGCCAGGATGCCGTCGCCGGTGGCGATGGCACCGCTGAGCAGCAGCGGGCCGTCGAACCACTCACGGATCTCCTGGATCAGCGGGATGGGGTTCTTCACCCCGGCATGCCCGCCCGCCCCAGTGGCCACGGCGATCAGGCCGTCGGCGCCCTTCTCGATGGCCTTCTTGGCGAACTTGTTGTTGATGACGTCGTGCAGCACGATGCCGCCCCAGGCATGCACCGCCGCATTCACGTCCTCGCGCGCGCCCAAGGAGGTGATGACGATGGGCACCTTGTACTTGGCGCACACCGCCATATCGTGCTCAAGCCGGTCATTGCTCTTGTGCACGATCTGGTTGATGGCAAAGGGTGCGGCGGGCGATTCCGGGTGCGCCCGGTCATGCGCCGCCAAGGCCTCGGTGATCTCGGCCAGCCAGTCGTCCAGCAGTTCGGCCGGGCGGGCATTGAGCGCCGGCATGGAGCCGACGATGCCGGCCTTGCACTGGGCGATCACCAGAGCCGGCACCGAGACGATGAACATCGGCGAGGCCACCACCGGCAGGCGCAGGCCTTGCAAAATCTTCGGCAAAGCCATGCTCAGAAAGCCTCCAAGGGCAGAGCCAGCGCCGAACCGGCGCCGTTCAGCACCGCATCACGCAGCGCGGCGGTGCGCGGCAGGATGTGCTCGGCATAGAAGCGCGCCGTGGTGATCTTGGCCTGCATGAAGGCGGCGTCCTTGCCGGCGGCCAGTTCACGTTCGGCCACCAGCAGACCACGCGCCATCTGCCAGCCGGCCACCAAATTGCCGGCCAGCATCAGGTAGGGCACGGAGCCGGCGAACACCGCGTTCGGATTGGCCTTGCCTTGCTCGGCCATGAAGTCCACCACGGCCAGATAGGCCTGGCGCGCATGGCTCAGATTGGCGCGCATGGCGTGCGCGGCCTCGCCACCGCCCGCCAACTGCTGCTCGGTGGCCTCGACCAGCGCCGCGATCGAGCGGGCATAGGCGCCGCCATCGCGCAGGGTCTTGCGGCCCACGAGATCATTGGCCTGGATGGCCGTGGTGCCCTCGTAAATGGTCAGGATCTTGGCGTCGCGGTAATGCTGGGCCGCGCCAGTTTCTTCGATGAAGCCCATGCCCCCGTGGATCTGCACGCCCAGGGACGTGACCTCGTGGCTGATCTCGGTGCTGTAGCCCTTCACCAGGGGCACCAGGAACTCGTAGAAGGCCTGGGCGCCCTTGTCGGCGCTGTGGTGGGCGTGGTCGTAGGCGGCTGCGGCCGTGGTGGCCATGGCGCGGCAGGCCTCGGTGAGCGCACGCATGGTCATCAGCATGCGGCGCACATCGGGGTGGTGAATGATGGGGGCGGCGGCCGGCAGCGAACCGTCCACGGGGCGGCTTTGCACGCGGTCGCGCGCATAGCCCACCGCCTGCTGGTAGGCACGCTCACTCAGGGCCAGGCCCTGCACGCCCACGCCGTAGCGGGCCGCGTTCATCATGATGAACATGTATTCGAGGCCGCGGTTTTCCTCGCCCACCAGATAGCCCACGGCACCGCCATGGTCACCGAACTGCAGCACCGCCGTGGGACTGGCCTTGATGCCCAGCTTGTGCTCGATGGACACGCAGTGCGCGTCGTTGCGCGCGCCCAAGCTTCCATCGGCATTCACCAGGAACTTGGGCACGACGAAAAGGCTGATGCCCTTCACCCCGGCCGGTGCGCCCGGCACGCGGGCCAGCACCAGATGGACGATGTTCTCGGCCATGTCGTGCTCGCCATAGGTGATGAAGATCTTGGTGCCGAAGACCTTGTAGGTCCCATCGCCCTGCGGCTCGGCGCGGGTGCGCACCAGGCTGAGGTCAGAGCCCGCCTGGGGTTCGGTCAGGTTCATGGAACCCGTCCAGCTGCCGTCGATCATCTTCGGGATGTAGCGGGTCTTCAGCTCCTCGCTGCCGGCCGTGAGCAGGGCCTCGATGGCGCCGTCGGTGAGCAGCGGGCACAGCGCGAAGCTCAAGTTGGCGCTATTCACCAGCTCTTGGCACGCTGCGGCAATGGTCTTGGGCAGGCCCTGGCCGCCGAAGTCGGTGGGGTGCACCAGGCCCTGCCAGCCGCCTTCCACATACTGACGGAAGGCCTCCTTGAAGCCCGGCGTGGTCGTGACCTTGCCGTCCGCCCAAGTGCTGGGGTTTTTGTCGCCCTCATGGTTCAGCGGCGCGATGACGTTTTCGCACAGCTTGGCGCACTCCTCCAACACGGCCTGGGCCGTGTCCAGATCCAAATCGGCAAAGGGGGGGAGCTGGCGCAGGCGATCGAACTCGGCCAGGTGGGCCATGTTGAACAGCATGTCCTTGACGGGGGCGGTGTAGCTCATGAGGGCCTCTCGAGGGGAACTCGGAAAAGAAAAAGGCGCCGGCACCCAGGGGTGGCGGCGCCCGATAAAGCGAAACGGTGTGCTTACAGGCTGTTGACCAGCTCGGGCACGGCCGCGAACAGATCGGCCTCCAGACCGTAATCCGCCACGCTGAAGATCGGCGCCTCAGGATCCTTGTTGATCGCCACGATCACCTTGGAGTCCTTCATGCCGGCCAGGTGCTGGATCGCGCCGCTGATGCCGCAGGCGATATAGAGCTGGGGCGCGACGATCTTTCCGGTCTGGCCCACCTGCCAGTCGTTCGGCGCATAGCCGGCGTCCACTGCGGCGCGGCTGGCACCCAGGGCGGCGTTCAGTTTGTCGGCCAGCGGGGTCAGCACGGCATTGAACTGGTCGCTCGAGCCCATGGCGCGGCCACCGGAGACGATGATCTTGGCGGCGGTCAGCTCGGGGCGGTCGCTCTTGGTCTGTTCGCGACCGACAAAGCTGCTCTTGCCCGAATCGGCCACAGCGGCGATCGACTCGACCGCTGCGTTGCCACCGGTTGCGGCGGCATCAAAGCCGGTGGTGCGCACGGTGATGACCTTGACGGCATCGGCCGACTGCACGGTGGCAATCGCGTTACCCGCGTAGATCGGGCGCTCGAAGGTGTCGGCGGCGATCACCTTGGTGATGTCGGTGATCTGAGCCACATCCAGCAGGGCGGCGACGCGCGGGGCGACGTTCTTGCCGCTGGCGGTGGCCGGGAACAGGATGTGGCTGTAGCCCTGGGCAATGGCCAACACCTGGGCCGCCAGGTTCTCCGCCAGGCCTTCGGCCAGCGAAGCACCATCGGCGTGCAGCACCTTGGCCACACCAGCAATGCTGGCAGCGGCCTGGGCGGCGGCGGCGGCGTTGTGGCCGGCCACCAGCACATGCACATCACCGCCGCAGGCTGCGGCGGCGGTCACGGTGTTGAGGGTGGCACCCTTCAGGCTGCCATGGTCGTGTTCGGCAATGACGAGGACAGACATCTTCAGATCACCTTGGCTTCGTTCTTGAGCTTGCTCACCAGCGTGGCCACATCGGGCACCTTGATGCCAGCGCTGCGCTTGGCGGGCTCGGCCACCTTGAGGGTCTTGATGCGCGGCGTCACATCCACGCCCAGATCGGCCGGCTTGACGATGTCCAGCGGCTTCTTCTTGGCCTTCATGATGTTGGGCAGCGTCACATAGCGCGGCTCATTCAGGCGCAGGTCGGTGGTGATCACGGCCGGCAGGGCCAGCTTCACCGTCTCCAGTCCACCGTCCACTTCGCGGGTCACGTTCACGCCGCCGTCCACCGCTTCGACCTTGGAGGCGAAGGTGCCCTGCGGCATGCCGGTCAGCGCGGCCAGCATCTGGCCGGTCTGGTTGCAATCGTCGTCGATGGCTTGCTTGCCCAGGATAACGAGCTGCGGTGCTTCCTTGTCCACCAAAGCCTTGAGCAGCTTGGCCACGGCCAGGGGCTGCAATTCGGCATCGGTCTCGACCAGGATGGCGCGATCAGCCCCAATGGCCATCGCGGTGCGCAGGGTTTCCTGGCACTGCGTGACGCCGCAGGACACCGCGACGATCTCGGTCACGACGCCCTTTTCCTTCAGGCGCACGGCCTCTTCGACGGCAATTTCGTCGAAGGGGTTCATCGACATCTTGACGTTGGCAATGTCCACGCCCGAGCCATCGGCCTTGACGCGCACTTTGACGTTGTAGTCCACCACCCGCTTGACGGGCACCAGTACTTTCATCCCGGTCTCCTAACTGAAACTCGCGGCATTCTAGGGGTCGCCCCCAGGTGGTACGGACGGTTTCGGGGCAAACCAGCAGTCAAAATAGAACGATCGTTCTATTTTTTTGCGAAGGCTCAAGGTGCAAGCATCAGTGGGGGTCTGGGATTCCGGCGTGGGCGGGTTGACCGTGTTGGCCGCTTTGCGTGAGGCCCTGCCATGGGTGGGCCTGAACTATGTGGCCGACAGCGCCCACGCGCCCATTGGCGAACGTAGCCATGACTTCATCATCGAGCGCAGCCTTGCCCTGACCCAGCATCTGGTGGACAAAGGCGCTCGATTGGTTGTTATCGCCTGCAACACGGCGACCGCCGTGGCCGCGCAAAGGGTGCGCGAGGCCTTTCCCGGGCTGCCCATCGTGGGCATAGAACCTGGGGTGAAGCCCGCCGCCAGCGCGAGCCGCAATGGCCGTGTCGGCGTTTTAGCCACCACTGCCACGGTGAACAGTCCGCGCTTTGCAGCCTTGATCGAACGCCACGCGGCCGGCGCACAAGTCACCGCAGTGGCCTGTTCAGGTGTGGTCAAACACATCGAAGAGGGCGATCTGGACAGCCCTGCCCTGCGCGAATTGGTGGCTCGTTATTGCGCGCCTCTCAAGGCGGCAGGGGTGGACACTGCTTTGCTTGGCTGCACCCATTACCCGCTCATCCGCCCGCTTTGGCAGGCGGAGTTGGGGCCTGGCGTACAGCTCTTGCAAGTGGAGGGTGCGGTGGCCCAGCAGGCGGTACGACTGTGGCCGCTGGAATCGCAGATAACGGGCACGCCCAAAGGGGCGATCACGCTGGCAACGACCGGCGACCCGGAGGTGCTGGCCATGCTTGCCCGCAAGGGCCTGGGTTGGGAGGGCTTCACCCTGCAACGCTGCACGGTCTGAGACCGCACCGCTAACGTCTTGCATGGTGCCCGGGACGGGACTCGAACCCGTACGGCCCTTTTCAGGAACCGGCGGAGTTTAAGTCCGCTGCGTCTACCATTTCGCCACCCGGGCGGCTGGGTAGCGGGCATTGTGCTGGAGCGGGAAACGAGGCTCGAACTCGCGACCTCAACCTTGGCAAGGTTGCGCTCTACCAACTGAGCTATTCCCGCATAACGCCCTGGTCGGGGCGTTTTGCTGTTGCACCGCGCATTGCGCACGGCACAGCGTGTTGGAGCGGGAAACGAGGCTCGAACTCGCGACCTCAACCTTGGCAAGGTTGCGCTCTACCAACTGAGCTATTCCCGCAAAACTGTTCCTGGAGGCGCGGTCCGGAGTCGAACCGGACTGACCGGATTTGCAATCCGGGGCATAACCGCTTTGCTACCGCGCCGCTGTGACCAGCTCCCGGTTGGTGCCGGGATGAAAAAGAGAGCCGAAGCTCTCTTTCGAAATTACTTGGAGCGGGAAACGAGGCTCGAACTCGCGACCTCAACCTTGGCAAGGTTGCGCTCTACCAACTGAGCTATTCCCGCACCGACCCTTTTCAGGGCTTCGTCGACCGCATTGCTGTGATCAGCGAAGTCGCACATTCTATGCGAAGAATTTACGCCCTGGCAAGTGCCAGAACGCAAATTCGCAATCAGTGCTTAATGGTCTCTTCGGAAACCGGCTTGGCTTCGGCCGGCTTGGCGGCCAACTCCTCTTCGGTCAGGGCCACCGGCTGACGTTCCAGGGCCAGTTCCAAAACTTTCTCCACCCAGCGCACCGGCAAGATCTCAAGCTGAGCCTTGACGTTATCCGGAATATCTTGAAGGTCTTTGACGTTCTCCTCCGGGATCAGCACGGTCTTGATGCCGCCCCGGTGCGCCGCCAACAGTTTTTCTTTCAGGCCCCCAATGGCGGTGACCTCACCGCGCAAGGTGATCTCGCCCGTCATGGCCACGTCAGCCCGCACAGGAATGCCCGTGAGGGCCGACACGATGGCGGTGGTCATCGCCGCGCCGGCGCTCGGACCGTCTTTGGGCGTCGCCCCGTCGGGCACATGGATGTGGATATCGCGCTTCTCAAAGAGCTCGTCCTTGATGCCGAGGCCTGCCGAGCGCGAGCGGACCACCGAGCGAGCGGCTTCGACCGATTCCTTCATCACATCGCCCAGCGAGCCAGTACGAATGGTGTTGCCCTTGCCGGGCATGACGGCCGCCTCGATGGTCAGCAAGTCCCCGCCCACTTCGGTCCAGGCCAGACCCACCACTTGACCCACTTGGTTCTTCTTCTCAGCACGCCCGAAGTCGTACTTGCGGACACCGAGAAACTCGTTGAGGTTGTCCTCGTTCACCACCACGGGCGCCGTCATCTTCTTCAACTGCAAGCCCTTGACGACCTTGCGGTTGATCTTGCCGATTTCGCGCTCCAGAGAGCGCACGCCGGCCTCACGGGTGTAGTAGCGGATCACACCCCGAATGGCGGACTCCTCAATCACCAACTCTTCATCCTTCACGCCGTTGTTCTTGCGCTGCTTAGGCGTCAGATAGTTCTGCGCGATATGGACCTTTTCATCTTCGGTATAGCCCGAGAGACGAATGACTTCCAAACGGTCCAGCAGGGCCGGCGGGATATTCAGCGAGTTGGCCGTGGCCACGAACATCACGTCGCTGAGGTCGTAATCCACCTCGACGTAATGATCGCTGAAGGTATGGTTCTGCTCGGGGTCCAGCACTTCCAGCAAGGCGCTGCTGGGGTCGCCGCGGAAATCCTGGCCCAGCTTGTCGATCTCATCGAGCAGGAACAGCGGGTTGCGTGTGCCCACCTTGGTCAGCGACTGCAGCACCTTGCCCGGCATTGCGCCGATATAGGTGCGGCGATGACCGCGAATCTCGGCCTCGTCGCGTACGCCCCCTAAGGCCATGCGAACGAACTTGCGCCCGGTGGCGCGCGCAATGCTTTGACCCAGCGAGGTCTTGCCCACGCCCGGTGGGCCCACCAGGCACAGGATGGGCGCCTTGACTTTGTCAACGCGCTGCTGCACCGCGAGGTACTCCAGGATGCGTTCCTTGACCTTGTCCAGGCCAAAGTGGTCCTCGTTCAACACCTCTTCCGCCAAAGGTAGGTCGTGCTTGATCTTGGTCTTCTTGCTCCAGGGCAGGCCGATCAAGGTGTCAAGGTAGTTGCGTACCACGGTCGCCTCGGCGCTCATGGGCGACATCAGCTTGAGCTTCTTGAGCTCGGCCTCGGCCTTCTGGCGCGCCTCCTTGGGCATCTTGGCCGCCAGGATGCGCTTTTCCAGTTCCTCGATGTCGGCACCCTCTTCGCCGTCGCCGAGTTCCTTCTGGATGGCCTTGACCTGCTCGTTCAGGTAGTACTCGCGCTGGCTCTTTTCCATCTGGCGTTTGACACGGCCACGGATGCGCTTTTCCACCTGCAGGATGTCGACCTCGTGCTCCAGCAGCTCGAGCAACTTTTCCAGACGCTTAGCCACATCGGCCAAGTCCAGCACGGCTTGCTTGGCCTCCAGCTTGAGCTGCAGGTGCGCGGCCATGGTGTCGGCCAGGCGACCGGGATCGTCGATGCCGGCGATCGAGGTCAGGATCTCAGGCGGAATCTTGCGGTTCAGCTTGACGTACTGGTCGAAATGCTGAACCACGGCGCGCCGCAGGGCCTCAATCTCCGGCGCCTGCGCCACATCGGGCGCCACCGGCATCACTTCGGCGGTGAAGTGCTCGCCGGCTTCGCTGACCGACTGGGTAGTAGCGCGCTGCAGGCCCTCGACCAGCACCTTAACCGTGCCGTCGGGCAGCTTGAGCATTTGCAGGATGCTGGAAACGCAGCCGATCTCAAACAGGTCCTCGGCCTTGGGCTCATCTTTGGCGGCCGTCTTCTGAGCCACCAACATGATCTGCCGGCCAGACTCCATCGCGGCTTCCAGCGCCTTGATGGACTTGGGGCGACCCACGAACAGCGGGATCACCATGTGCGGGAAGACCACCACATCACGCAGCGGCAATAGCGGCAGCGTCAGCAACTCGGGCGGCAATGGGGTTTGACCAGACATTGGGGGCAATTCCTTGTGGAAGTGAGACCCGGCAACGCCGGGCCTCGGTCTTACCCATGTGGGGATGGCCCTTGCAAGCACAAGGGCCGGTGTGAGGATTGGACTCAGGCCGAGGCTTTGGCCTCGCGGTAGACCAGCAAAGGCTTGCTGCCTTCGTCGATATTGCTCTCGTCCAGCACCACTTGGGCCACGCCATCGAGGCTGGGCAAATCAAACATGGTGTCGATCAGCGCATGCTCGAGGATGGAGCGCAAGCCGCGGGCGCCCGTCTTGCGCTTAAGGGCCTTGCGAGCAATCGCTTGCAAGGCCGAAGGACGCACTTCGAGCTCCACGCCTTCCATGCCCAGCAGCTGCTGGTATTGCTTGATCAGCGCGTTCTTGGGCTCGACCAGGATCTTGACGAGCGCATCCTCGCTGAGTTCGCTCAGCGTCGCCACGACAGGCAGTCGACCCACCAGTTCGGGAATGATGCCGAACTTCATCAGGTCCTCGGGCTCAATCTCCTTGAAGAGCTCGCCCACGCGCTTGTCACTCTTGCTCTTGACGCTGGCACCAAAGCCGATGCCGGACTTTTCCGAACGGTTCTGGATCACCTTCTCCAGCCCATCAAAAGCACCACCGCAAATGAACAGGATGTTCGTGGTGTCAATCTGCAGGAAGTCCTGGTTCGGATGCTTGCGCCCACCCTGCGGCGGCACCGAGGCCATCGTGCCCTCGATGAGCTTGAGCAAGGCTTGTTGCACGCCCTCACCCGATACATCACGGGTGATCGACGGGTTGTCGGCCTTGCGGCTGATCTTGTCGATCTCATCGATGTAAACGATGCCGCGCTGCGCCTTCTCGACGTCGTAATTGCAGTTCTGCAGCAGCTTCTGAATGATGTTCTCGACGTCCTCGCCGACGTAGCCCGCTTCGGTCAAGGTGGTCGCGTCCGCGATCACAAAGGGGACGTTGAGCAAGCGCGCCAGGGTCTGCGCCAACAAGGTCTTGCCAGAGCCCGTCGGGCCAATCAGCAAGATATTGCTCTTGCTCAGCTCGACTTCACTGCGCGCTTCACCGCTTTGAGCCAGGTGGCGCAGGCGCTTGTAGTGGTTGTAGACCGCCACGGCCAGGGTGCGCTTGGCAGCGTCCTGGTCAATCACATAGCTGTCCAGCGTGGTCTTGATCTCGCTGGGAGTGGGCAGATCGGACTTGGCGCTGCGCAAGGCCGGAGCCGGCGCGGCAATCTCGTCGCGAATGATGTCGTTGCACAGCTCAATGCACTCATCGCAGATGAAGACCGAGGGTCCGGCGATGAGTTTCTTGACTTCGTGCTGGCTCTTGCCGCAGAAGGAGCAATAAAGCACCTTCTCGCTGGAGCCGCCTTTTTTGTCTGGCATGGGGTCGTCTCTCGGCGGCTGGGGTGCGGGCCATGATAGACCAGCGCCCCGCTGCCGTTATCAAGGGAAATCAGGCGCGGCGATCAACCACTTTGTCGATCAGTCCGTACTCGGTGGCCTCGGCGGCGGACATGAAGTAATCGCGCTCGGTGTCGTTCTGGATGCGCTCCAGCGGCTGACCGGTGCGCTCGGCCATCAGACGATTGAGCTGCTCGCGGGTCTTCAAGATCTCGCGGGCGTGGATCTCAATATCCGTCGCCTGGCCCTGCGCACCACCCAGCGGCTGATGAATCATGATCTTGGAGTTCGGCAACGCAAAACGCTTGCCCTTCTCGCCCGCGGTCAGCAGAAAAGCCCCCATGCTGGCCGCCATGCCCAGGCACAGGGTACTGACCTGGGGCTTGATGAACTGCATGGTGTCAAAGATGGACAGACCCGCGCTCACAGAACCGCCCGGGCTGTTGATGTAGAGCGAGATGTCCTTGTCGGGGTTCTCGCTCTCCAGGAACAGCAACTGCGCCACCACCAGATTGGCCGTCGCATCGTTCACCGGCCCAACCAAGAAGACGATGCGCTCGCGCAGCAAGCGGCTGTAAATGTCATAGGCGCGCTCACCACGGCCCGACTGCTCGATGACGATGGGCACCATGCCCAGATTGCTCGTTTCCAACGCGCTCATGCGATTTCCTGCTGTTCGAAGCGAATGATTATGGGGGCTCAGAAACGCGCAGGGCGCCGGCCCCTGAAAGGCGCGGCGCCCTGCGCTGGGCACTGGCGAGGGATCAGCCCTGCGCCTGGGCCATCAGCTCGTCGAAAGGCAGTGCCTTGTCGACCACCTTGGCCTTGTTCAGCACATAGCCGGTGACGTTGTTCTCGACCACAACGGCCTCGACTTCCTGCATGCGCTGACGGTCGCCCAGATACCAACGCATCACGTCGGCGGGCTTCTCGTAGCTCTGGCTCAGCTCTTCGATATGAGCCTGCAGTTGCTCCGGCTGGGCCTGCAGCTTTTCGGTGCGAACCAACTCGCCCACCACTAGGCCCAGGCGCACGCGGCGCTCCGCTTGCGGCGCGAACATTTCGCTCTGCAGCGGCACCTTGTCGGTGTCCTTCAGGCCTTGGGCCTTCAGGCGCTCACGGAACTGCTCGGCCAGACGCTGCGACTCTTCCTCGATCAGCGCCTTAGGCAGATCCAGTTCCGCCACTTGCACCAGGGCGTCCATGGCGGCGGCCTTGTTCTTGGCCAGCACGCGGAACTTGACCTCACGCTCAAGGTTCTTGCGCACATCGGCGCGCAGACCCTCGACCGTGCCTTCCTTGATGCCCAGGGCCTTGGCAAAGGCCTCGTTCACCTCGGGCAGGTTTTGCTGCTCGATCTTCTTCACGGTCACCAGGAAGTCGGCTTCCTTGCCGGCCACGTCCTTGCCGTGATAGTCCTCGGGGAATGCCAGCGGGAAGGTCTTGCTCTCGCCCGACTTCATGCCACGCACGGCCTTCTCAAAGGCTTCCAGCATCTGGCCTTCGCCGATGATGAACTGGAAGGCCTCGGCCTTGCCGCCGGCGAAGGGCTCGCCGTCGATCTTGCCCTCGAAGTCGATGGTGACGCGGTCATCGTCCATCGCGCCTTCGGCCGCAGCGCGCTGGGCAAAGGTACGGCGCTGCTTGCGCAGGATCTCGACCGTGCGGTCCACGGCCTCTTCGGTCACTTCGCTGCTGACGCGCTCGACTTCGACAGCGCTCAGGTCGCCCATCTTGATCTCGGGGTAGACCTCAAAGGTCGCATCGAAGGCGATTTCACCTTCAGCGGCGCCGTCCTTCTGGGCCAGCTTGGGCATGCCGGCCACGCGCAATTGCGCCTCGCTGGCTGCCTTGGCAAAGGCCTGGCCGAGTTGGTCGGTGACCACTTCGTACTGAACCGACGAGCCATAGCGCTGAGCCACAAAGCTCAGGGGCACCTTGCCGGGGCGGAAACCGTCGGCCTTCACAGTGCGCGACAGTTTCTTCAAACGCTGCTCGACCTCGCTGCTGACCGCCGCTGCCGGCAGGGTCAGGGTGATGCGGCGCTCAAGCTTCTCAAGGGTTTCAACGGTGACAGCCATAGCCAAAGTCTCAAAGTAACTGGGTGGTGCGCGGGGCCGGACTCGAACCGGCACGCCGGTGAAGGCGTCAGGACCTAAACCTGGTGCGTCTACCAATTTCGCCACCCGCGCGGTGGGTCGGTTGCTTGCACAACGATGCGCAAACAACCTGGATTCGGCGAACCGGCGATTCTACTGTGGGTTTTGAATCTCTCCAGACCCTCAGCTCGGGTTGGCAGGCACACGGACACGGAACCAGGCCGCATACATGGCCGGAAGCGCCAGCAAAGTCAAGGCCGTAGCCACGATCAGGCCGCCCATGATGGCCACCGCCATCGGCCCCCAGAACACCGAGCGCGACAGCGGAATCATGGCCAACACCGCCGCTGCCGCCGTCAATACGATCGGACGGAAGCGCCGCACTGCCGATTCGACGATGGCCGACCAGGCTGGCACGCCCCGCTCACGATCCTGTTCGATCTGATCGATCAGGATCACGGAGTTGCGAATGATCATGCCCATCAGCGCAATCACACCCAGCATGGCCACAAAACCGAAGGGGCGCCCCAGCAGGATCAAAGCCATGGCCACACCCGCGATCCCCAACGGACCCGTCAGGAACACCAGCATGGCGCGCGAGAAGCTCTGCAACTGCAGCATCAGCAAGGTAAAAGTGATGAAGAGCATCAGCGGCACACCCGCCACGATAGAACCCTGACCCTTGCTGCTTTCTTCCACTGCGCCGGCGATCTGAATCTCATAGCCCACGGGCATGCGTGCCTGAATGGCTTTTAGCTGCGGCCAAATTTGGCCGGACACCGTGGCCCCTTGCATGCCGTCCACCACATCGCCCTGGACCGTGATGGCGAACTGACGCCCCTCGCGCCACATCACCCCAGGCTCGAAGCTGAACTCATGTCGAGCGACCTGCGAAAGCGGAATGGATCGCCCACTGGCCGTCGGCACATAGGCACTGGCCAAGTCCGTGATGACTCGGCGCTCCTCCAAGGGCTGGCGCAGAACGATGTCGATCAGGCGGTCGCCTTCACGGAACTGGCCCACCGGCACGCCCGAAAGAATGGTTCGCGAGGCTTGCGCAAGGCTCTGACTGCTAACGCCCAGCGCACGCGCCTTGTCCTGATCCACATGCAGGCGCAACACCTTGATGGACTCATTCCAGTTGTCGTTCACACCGCGCATATGCGGATTGGCGCGCACCTGGGTCTTGACCTCATCGGCCCAATGGCGAAGCTGCGCAGGATCAGGCCCCACCACGCGGAACTGCACCGGATAGGGCACCGGCGGCCCATTGGGCAAAAGCTTGACGCGCGCCCGCGCCTCAGGAAACTCGGAAGCCATCAACTCCGGCAGGCGCTTGCGCAATGCTTCCCGCTCTTTCAAGGACTTCGGCAACAAGATGGCCTGCGCCACATTGCTCTGCGGAAAGACGTTATCCAGCGGCAAGTAAAAGCGGGGAACACCACTGCCCACCCAAATGGACACCGACTCCAGTTCGGGTTCCTTCAACAAGCGCTTTTCAAAGCGCTGAGCAACCGCTTCGGTAAGTTGGATGGGGGAACCCTCAGGCAACCACAGATCCACCAGGATCTCGGGGCGGTTGGAGTCTGGAAAAAACTGCTGCTGCACCTTGCCCATGCCGACGATGCCTACGGCAAAGACTCCGATAGTCGCTCCGATGGTGATCCAGCGGTGCACGACACACCAACGCACCAGGATGCGAAAGCGAGAGTAAAAGGGGGAGTCAAACAGCTCGTGGGCCTCTCCCGGCAACGCCGGGCGAGTGCGCAGCAGTAGCGCACCAAGGTAGGGCACGAAGTAGACCGAGACGAACCAGGAGATCACCAAGGCGGCGGCCGTCACTGCAAAGATGGCAAACGTGTACTCGCCCACGGAGGACCGGGCCAGCGCAATCGGCAAGAAGCCCACTGCAGTGATCAATGTGCCGGTCAGCATGGGCATGGAGGTGACCTCATAGGCATAGGTCGCGGCATGCAGCTTGTCATGCCCTTCCTCCAGCTTGCGAACCATCATTTCGACGGCAATGATGGCGTCGTCCACCAACAAGCCCAGCGCGATGATGAGGGCGCCCAGCGAAATCTTGTGCAGGCCCACGCCCCAATAAAACATGGTCACAAAAGTGATGGCCAGCACCAGGGGAATGGTGATGCCCACCACCAGCCCCGGCCAGATGTCGATACGCAAGGGCTTGGTGTGCAGGCCGAGTGAGATGAAGCTCACCGCCAGCACCACCACCACCGCCTCGATCAGCACCTGCACGAACTCGCCCACCGAGCGGCTCACAGCGCGGGGTTGATCCTGGATCTGCCCCAATTCCACACCCGCCGGCAGATCCGCAGCAGCTTGGTCAGCAACGACACGCAGCGCCTTGCCCAGCCGAATGATGTCGCCACCCTTGGCCATGGCCACGCCCAGCGCCACCACCTCCCGCCCCTGATGACGCACGGTCACGCCCCGGGGTTCGGCATAGCCTCGCGTCACGCTGGCAATGTCACCCAGGCGCAAGTTACCGACCTGGCCGGTTTGCGGGTTGAGTACCCGAATGGGTAGGTTCTTGAGCGTGTCCAGCGACTCAAACTGGCCCTGAACCCGGATCCCGACATTGCCCTCGGCGGAATTCAGCAGGCCCGCCCCTTCGACCGCGTTCTGCGCGTTGAGTTGGCCAATCAACTGGCTGACGTCGACCCCCATCTGGGCGAGAGTCTTGTGCGAAATCTCGACGAAAACCTTTTCGGGCTGCACCCCAAACAGCTCGACCTTTGCCACATCGGGGACCCGCAGCAGTTTGCTGCGCACGATCTCGGCGTACTGACGCAATTCCTCTGCGCTATAGCCATCACCTGAGAGTGCGTAGATGGTGCCGAAGACATCGCCGAAGTCGTCGTTGAAGACCGGCCCGATCACCCCTTGCGGCAGGGTGTGACGCATGTCGGCGATCTTCTTACGCACCTGATACCAGGTGCCGGCCACGTCCTTGCCGGACACACTGTCCTTGAGCTGGAAGATGGTCAGTGACTCGCCCGGCTTGGTGAAGGATCGAATCTTGTCCGCATAGGGCACCTCTTGCAGGGTGCGCTCCACCTTGTCGGTGACCTGCTCGGCCATCTGCTGCGCGGTAGCGCCGGGCCAGAAGGACTGCACCACCATGGCGCGGAAGGTGAAGGGCGGATCCTCATCCTGACCCAGCTGGAAATAGGCTGCGACACCCACCAGCAGGAGAACCGCCATCAGGTAGCGGGTCAGCGCCGGGTGCTCCAGGGCCCAACGCGAGATATTGAATCGTCCGCTGCCGGACGCTTGGCTGCTGCTCATTGAGTGACCTTGGCGGCTGTCTGGAGGGCTTAGCGCGTTGAAGTGCCAGCGGACGCGGCCGCGGCGACCGGAGCCGCGCCGTATCGGCGCACCTTTTGCCCGGGGCTGAGGGTATGCACGCCGGCCACCACAACTTCTTGGGCGGGGCTCAAACCAGCCGTCACCACGACCGCATTGCCATCGGCACCGCCCACCGTCACAGCCTGCTGACGCACCGCCATGCTGGCTGGTTCCAGCACCCAGACATGGGGCTGACCTTTGGACTCGAACAGTGCCGCCATGGGCAGCTTGACCACTCCGCTGCGTTTGGGTGAGCTGAACACCACAGTTGCGGTTTGCCCAAGCTTTAGGCCCTCGGGCTCACCAATGTCCGCCTTGGCCACAAAGGTTCGCGTGGCGGGGTCCGCCGCCTCGGCCAACTCACGCAGCTTGGCGGGAACCAACTCATCACGGCCCCACACACGCACCATTAAGGCCCCCGGCGTGGCGGACAGGGCGCGGAAAGCCTGTACCTGGTGCTCGGGGACATGGAACACCACATCGCGCGCGCCTTTTTGCGCCAGCCGCAACACGGGTGTACCGGTTCCCACCACCGTGCCAGGCTCGGCATCCACGGCTGTGATCACGCCGGCCACATCGGCCTGCAGGGCCGCGTACTCAGTCTGATTTCGCTGTGCTTGAGCCTGCGCCCGCGCTTGCTCAAACTGCGACTGCGCTGCTTGAAGTGCGGACTCGCGTCGCTCCAATTCAGCGCCGCTGATGAAGCCCTGGTCCTTCAAGGCTTTGAACCGCTTGAGATCGGCCGCTTGCTGATCCCGATTCGCTTTGGCCGCAATCAACGCAGCCTGCGCGGCGTCGGCACCCAACTTCAGGTCCTGCGGATCCAGACGCATCAGGACCTGACCCGCCTTTACGCTGTCACCCAAGTTCGCATGGCGGCTCAGGACTTTGCCGCCGACCCGGAAGGCCAAACGCGATTCGCTACGGGAACGAACCTCTGCGGCGAACTCCAGCACCTGCCCGGCTTCTGAAACCTGCAAGACCTGCGTCCGCACTGCCCGCTCGGGATTCGCCTCGGGGGCCTTGGCCCCGCACCCGACCAAGCCCAACAGCAACAGGCCTAGCGCTGGCGCATGCCGAATGGAACTCTGGGGCGGGCGCGAGCCTTGCGCACCTGATGCAGCTGTCATTGCAACCTCTTTGGCGTCTGCAGACGGCTCCGCACAAGCTGAGCGTCCGGCTTGATTCAATGCGCGCTAATGTACTGGAGGGCCTTCAAGATGCCCGGGCCTCGCAGCCACAATGCGCGCCGTGCCTACCGCCCCACTCCGACATCACGACGAGAACTTCCCGGTCGCTTCCTGGCTTTGCCCGGCCCGGCTGCGCCCGCCCATCTTGGCCATCTATCGATTCGCGCGCTATGCCGATGATGTGGCGGACGAAGGCGACGCCAGCCCCGCGCAACGTCAGGCCGAACTCACCGAGTTGCGCGCTAGCCTTGATGCCATTGCTCAAGGCCTCCCACCATCCCCCGCGCATGCCCAGTTGATGGCGCCGCTGGCCGAGGCCATTGAAGAGCACGCCCTCCCCCTCGCCCCGCTGCACGCTTTGCTCGACGCCTTTGTGCAAGACACCGAGGTGCTTCGCTATGAGAACCGCGCCGCCCTGTTGGACTACTGCCGCCGCTCGGCCAATCCGGTTGGGCGGCTCTTGCTGCACTTGGTGGGTGTCCAGGGACCGACCGCGTGGGCGGCCTCAGACGCCATCTGTACCGGGCTGCAATTGGTGAACTTCTGGCAAGACATCGGCGTTGACCGGCTCAAAGGGCGGGTCTATCTGCCAGCCGATGCGCTGGCCGCCCGCGGGCTGCAGCCAGAGGCCATTCTGGCTGGACAGGACAGCCCGGCGCTGCGCGCCTGCGTGGGCGAGCAAACCCGATGGGCCGAGGCCCTGCTGCGCCAAGGCCGGGCCCTGCCCCCGCTGGTGCCCGGCCGCCTGGCTTGGGAACTGCGATTGGTGATTGAAGGCGGTCTGCGCATCGCAGAGAAAATCCACCACCTGGACCACGACAGCCTGAACCGTCGCCCTCGCCTGCGCGCCTGGGATGCCCCACAGATGCTGATTCGCGCACTACGACAACGACCCGAATGACTCCCGAGCAATACGCGCAGGAACGAGCCGCAAGCAGCGGCTCCAGCTTCTACTACGCATTCAAGTTCCTGCCCCCTGATCGACGCGCAGCCATCACCGCCTTCTACGCCTTCTGCCGCGAGGTGGACGATGTGGTCGATGAGGTTCACGACCCCAGCGTGGCAGCCACAAAGCTGAATTGGTGGCGCCAGGAAGTGCAGCGACTGTATTCAGGCCAAGCCAGCCATCCGGCTCTGCTGGCCCTGCAGCCTCATGTTGAGCGCTTCGGCATCGAGGCCCACCATTTGCTCGATGTGATCGAGGGCTGCCAAATGGATCTGCAGCAGACCCGGTATTTGGATTTTGCGGGCCTGTCACGCTACTGCCATTTGGTGGCAGGCGTGGTGGGCGAGGTGGCCAGCGCGATATTTGGGCGCAGTCAGACGCAGACGCTGCAATATGCCCACAAACTCGGCTTGGCCCTCCAACTCACCAATATCCTGCGGGATGTCGGTGAAGACGCTCGACGCGGGCGCATTTACCTGCCGGTGGACGAACTACAGCGCTTTGACGTCAAGGCCCATGAAGTCCTGCGTCGCGAGGCGCCATGGGGCTACAGCGAGCGCTTCACCGCACTCATGAAGTTCCAAGCCGAGCGCGCGCATGGTCTCTACGACGAGGCCCTCGCCCTGCTGCCCGAAGCCGATCGCCAGGCCCAAAAACCAGGGCTGATGATGGCGAATATCTATCGCGCGCTGCTGCGCGAGTTAGAGGCCGAGAACTTTCAGGTGCTGCATCAGCGCATCGCGCTGACACCCGTGCGCAAACTTTGGATCGCCATGCGCACCAATTGGCGCGGGCGGTGAAACCTCAGCTCTGTGTCATCGGCGGCGGCTGGGCCGGGCTGGCCGCGGCCGTGGAGGGCGTTCGTCTAGGGGCCCAAGTGCGCCTGTTGGAAATGGCCCCTCAGCTCGGAGGGCGCGCCCGCAGCCTGAGCGCCGCACAAGACGGCCTGGACAGCGGCCACCACATCTTGATCGGCGCCTATAGCGCCACTTTGAACCTGATGCGCACAGTGGGCGCGGACCCCGACACCCTACTTTGGCGCGGCCCCTTGGCGCTGGTGGACGGCCAGGGAGTCGGCTTACGCTGGCCGGCCGGGGCCGCAGCCTTGCCGGCCTTGATGCAAGCGGCCCTGCGGCACCCTCGTTGGCAGCTCCGGGACAAATTGGCGTTGGGCCGCTGGGGCCTGGGCCTTGCGCTGAGGGGTCTGCGCTGCCCCGACAACTGGACCGTCAAGCAGCTATGCGCCAGCCTTCCTCTCACGGTCAGGACGGAGCTCTTCGATCCCCTTTGCATCGCCGCGCTCAACACACCCATAGAAACAGCCAGCGCATCGGTGTTCTTGCGCGTCTTGCGCGATGCCCTTCTCGGTGGGCGCGGCGCAGCCGACCTCCTGCTGCCGCGCCGCCCTCTATCGCAGCTTTTGCCCAGTCCTGCCGAGGCATGGCTGGCGACCCATGGGGCAGAAGTCCGCCTAAGCCATCGAGTCCAGTCCCTTCAGCACGCTGAAGGGATCTGGCTGGTGGACGGCGAACCTGCCCAGGCCGTGGTAATCGCGTGCAGCGCAACCGAAGCGGCCCGCCTTTGCAACGATCTCAACCCAGCCTGGGCGGAAACGGCCCGCGCCCTACAGCCAGAAGCCATTGCCACCGTCTACCTTGACGCTCCCGGCGTGAAGCTGGCCGCCCCCATGGTTGCATTGAAAGGCAGCCCGGCTCAGTTCATTTTTGATTTGGGGGCAATTGGAGGCCGGGCAGGCCGATTTGCGGCCGTGGGCAGCGCGGTTGCGGCGGCCCTCGGCCATGGCCGAGCCTCCTTGATCAAAGGCGTCCGCGCACAAATCGCCTCCCAACTGCCTGACCTGGCTTTGGCAACGGTCGTGAGCAGCCACGCCGATAGACGAGCCACCTTCGCTTGCAGCGCAGGACTTATCCGCCCCAATCCACAGATCGCCGCCGGCGTCTTCGCCGCCGGCGACTACGTGGACGGCCCCTACCCTGCCACGCTGGAAGGTGCGGTGCGCTCGGGGCTGATTGCAGCCCAGTCCACCATCGCGGGCTGAAAGACACATTGATTGCACAATGCGGAAATGAGCGACACGCAAACCCCTGCGATCCAGGTCTTGGAACGCGCCTTCACCCTGCTAGACGTGTTGGCCCGCCATACCGACCCAGTCCCACTGAAGTTGCTCAGCGAAGCCACTGGCCTGCACCCTTCGACCACGCACCGAATCCTGAACGACCTGACCCTAGGGCGCTTTGTGGACCGCCCCGCACCTGGCAGCTATCGGCTGGGGATGCGCCTGTTGGAACTGGGTAATTTGGTCAAGGCCCGACTCGATGTGCGCGACGCCGCCCTCGATTCCATGCGGGAACTGCACAAACTCACCCATCAACCGGTCAATTTGTCAGTCCGTCAGGGCGATGAAATCGTCTACATCGAACGCACCTATAGCGAGCGAAGCGGCATGCAAGTGGTCCGTGCGGTTGGCGGTCGAGCGCCTCTACACCTCACGTCAGTGGGAAAGCTTTTTCTGGCTCATGAGGAAGCGTCCCGAGTGAGGGCCTACGCCACCCGCACCGGATTGGCGGGCCACACCCGTAACAGCATCACGGAACTCAGTCGCCTTGAGCGAGAGCTGGGGCAAATCCGACTCCGGGGCGTTTCGCGTGATGAAGAAGAGTTGGAACTTGGCGTCCGCTGCATGGCTGCCGGCATCTACGATGACCAGGGCAAGTTGGTTGCGGGCCTCTCGATTTCGGCGCCTGCAGACCGGCTGGAAGAGGCTTGGGAACCCCGTCTGCGCGACACCGCCAACACCATCTCGCAGGCATTGGGGCACCGTCCAGCTCGCTAAAGCACAAAGGGCAACTTAGTTTGCCCTTAATTCTTTCGATGGTATCAGGCCGCAAAGAACAAAACCCCCACCAGCTTCGCTGGAGGGGGTTTTGGGTGTTAATAGCCTGACGATGTCCTACTTTCACACGGGCGATCCGCACTATCATCGGCGCTGAGTTGTTTCACGGTCCTGTTCGGGATGGGAAGGGGTGGGACCAACTCGCTATGGTCATCAGGCTTGACTTGTTGGCTGGCAGCTGACTTCACTGAAGAAGGTCTGCCAACCCAATTTGTAGAGTCCGCATTGTATGCGAAGAAATCAGCTTTGGATTGCGTGTTCTATTGAAGAACGGTTTTCGCAACCCTGACAGGAATGTCAAGGTTATAGGGTCAAGCCTCACGAGCAATTAGTACTGGTTAGCTTAACGCATTACTGCGCTTCCACACCCAGCCTATCAACGTCCTGGTCTCGAACGACTCTTTAGGGGGCTCAAGGCCCCGGCAGAACTCATCTTGAGACGAGTTTCCCGCTTAGATGCTTTCAGCGGTTATCTCTTCCGCACTTAGCTACTCGGCAATGCCATTGGCATGACAACCGATACACCAGCGGTGCGTCCACTCCGGTCCTCTCGTACTAGGAGCAGGCTCTCTCAATTCTGCAGCGCCCACGGAAGATAGGGACCAAACTGTCTCACGACGTTTTAAACCCAGCTCACGTACCTCTTTAAATGGCGAACAGCCATACCCTTGGGACCGGCTACAGCCCCAGGATGAGATGAGCCGACATCGAGGTGCCAAACACCGCCGTCGATATGAACTCTTGGGCGGTATCAGCCTGTTATCCCCAGAGTACCTTTTATCCGTTGAGCGATGGCCCTTCCATACAGAACCACCGGATCACTTAGTCCTAGTTTCCTACCTGCTCGACTTGTCAGTCTCGCAGTCAAGCACGCTTATGCCTATGCACTATCAGCACGATTTCCGACCGTACCTAGCGTACCTTCGAACTCCTCCGTTACGCTTTGGGAGGAGACCGCCCCAGTCAAACTGCCCACCATACACTGTCCCCAACCCGGATCACGGGCCAAGGTTAGAACCTCAAACACACCAGGGTGGTATTTCAACGTCGGCTCCATAAGATCTAGCGACCTTACTTCAAAGCCTCCCACCTATCCTACACAGATCTGTTCAAAGTCCAATGTAAAGCTACAGTAAAGGTTCATGGGGTCTTTCCGTCTTTCCGCGGGGAGATTGCATCATCACAAACATTTCAACTTCGCTGAGTCTCTGGAGGAGACAGTGTGGCCATCGTTACGCCATTCGTGCAGGTCGGAACTTACCCGACAAGGAATTTCGCTACCTTAGGACCGTTATAGTTACGGCCGCCGTTTACTGGGACTTCAATCAAGAGCTTGCACCCCATCATTTAATCTTCCAGCACCGGGCAGGCGTCACACCCTATACGTCGACTTTCGTCTTTGCAGAGTGCTGTGTTTTTAGTAAACAGTCGCAGCCACCGATTCTCTGCGACCTCTTTCGGCTCCATCTGTACAACTTCACCTACTCAAGGCACACCTTCTTCCGAAGTTACGGTGTCAATTTGCCGAGTTCCTTCTCCAGAGTTCTCTCAAGCGCCTTAGAATACTCATCTCGCGCACCAGTGTCGGTTTGCGGTACGGTCGTCAATAGCTGAAGCTTAGTGGCTTTTCCTGGAAGCAGGGTATCACTCACTTCGTCTGCAAGCAGACTCGTTATCACACCTCAGCTAAGCTCTCCGGATTTGCCTAAAGAGCACGCCTACATGCTTGAACCGGGACATCCAACACCCGGCTGAGCTAACCTTCTCCGTCCCCACATCGCACTATTGATCGGTACAGGAATATTGACCTGTTTCCCATCAGCTACGCATCTCTGCCTCGCCTTAGGGGCCGACTCACCCTACGCCGATGAACGTTGCGTAGGAAACCTTGCGCTTACGGCGAGGGGGCTTTTCACCCCCTTTAACGCTACTCATGTCAGCATTCGCACTTCTGATACCTCCAGCAGGCTTCACAACCCACCTTCACAGGCTTACAGAACGCTCTCCTACCACGCACATTGCTGTGCATCCGCAGCTTCGGTAACTGGCTTAGCCCCGTTACATCTTCCGCGCAGGACGACTCGATCAGTGAGCTATTACGCTTTCTTTAAATGATGGCTGCTTCTAAGCCAACATCCTGACTGTTTTAGCCTTCCCACTTCGTTTCCCACTTAGCCAATTTTGGGGACCTTAGCTGGCGGTCTGGGTTGTTTCCCTCTTGTGTCCGGACGTTAGCACCCGGTGCACTGTCTCCCAAGCTGTACTCATCGGTATTCGGAGTTTGCATAGGTTTGGTAAGTCGCCATGACCCCCTAGCCTAAACAGTGCTCTACCCCCGACGGTAATACTTGAGGCACTACCTAAATAGTTTTCGGAGAGAACCAGCTATCTCCAGGTTTGTTTAGCCTTTCACCCCTATCCACAGCTCATCCGCTAGTTTTGCAACACTAGTCGGTTCGGACCTCCAGTGCGTGTTACCGCACCTTCATCCTGGCCATGGATAGATCACCTGGTTTCGGGTCTACACCCAGCGACTAATTCGCCCTGTTCGGACTCGGTTTCCCTACGCCTTCCCTACTCGGTTAAGCTCGCCACTGAATGTAAGTCGCTGACCCATTATACAAAAGGTACGCAGTCACCCTTGCGGGCTCCTACTTTTTGTATGCATGCGGTTTCAGGATCTATTTCACTCCCCTCCCGGGGTTCTTTTCGCCTTTCCCTCACGGTACTTGTTCACTATCGGTCAATTACGAGTATTTAGCCTTGGAGGATGGTCCCCCCATCTTCAGACAGGATTACACGTGTCCCGCCCTACTTGTCGCGTACTCAGTTCCACAGCAGGCATTTCTCATACAGGGCTATCACCTTCTATGGCCGGGCTTTCCATCCCGTTTTGATATGCGTGCTGCTAAATTACGCAGGCTCCTCCGATTTCGCTCGCCACTACTTTCGGAATCTCGGTTGATGTCTGTTCCTCGAGCTACTGAGATGTTTCAGTTCACCCGGTTCGCCTTGCATGCCTATGTATTCAGCATGCAATACCGCTCGCGCGGTGGGTTTCCCCATTCGGAAATCTCCGGATCAAAGCTAATTTGCCAGCTCCCCGAAGCTTATCGCAGGCTATCACGTCCTTCGTCGCCTGTAATTGCCAAGGCATCCACCACATGCACTTAGTCACTTGACCCTATAACTTTGACATCTCGCGATGTCGTCAAGGACTCGATCGATTTAGAGCTCGATCGTTTGCGTTCGCCGTTCTTCAATGTACATCTTCAATCTGCTTTCGCAGACCGTCGAATGTTTGTTGACGCAATCCAATGCTATGAAGCTTTCGCTTCACAGCGCTGATTTCGACTCTACAAATTGTTAAAGAACAGCAGACGGGCCATCGGCCCTCTCTGGCAAACATCAATAACGCGCGCTTTCCGTGCGTCACTCATGTTTGCCAGCGTTGTAACTAGTGTTGGTGGAGGATGACGGGATCGAACCGACGACCCCCTGCTTGCAAAGCAGGTGCTCTCCCAGCTGAGCTAATCCCCCGATTCCCGATTCGCGTCGCGATCGTGGTGGGTCTGGTTGGATTCGAACCAACGACCCCCGCCTTATCAAGACGGTGCTCTAACCGACTGAGCTACAGACCCACGCATTCTTGCTGCATGAGCCGTGCCTTCTCTTCAGCCGGCCCAATCTCCATCGATCATCTTCTGACCAATGCTAGTCACTGCTGTTACCGCTGCAGCCAATAAGTGTGGGCACATCAAAGTTGAGTCTTTGATTCGACTCCGCTCTCGTTGCTCAGCGAACTGAACAACCGGCTTCGTCATTTTCTAGAAAGGAGGTGATCCAGCCGCACCTTCCGATACGGCTACCTTGTTACGACTTCACCCCAGTCACGAACCCCGCCGTGGTAATCGCCCTCCTTGCGGTTAGGCTAACTACTTCTGGCGGAACCCGCTCCCATGGTGTGACGGGCGGTGTGTACAAGACCCGGGAACGTATTCACCGCGGCAAGCTGATCCGCGATTACTAGCGATTCCGACTTCACGCAGTCGAGTTGCAGACTACGATCCGGACTACGACCGGGTTTCTGGGATTGGCTCCCCCTCGCGGGTTGGCAGCCCTCTGTCCCGGCCATTGTATGACGTGTGTAGCCCTACCCATAAGGGCCATGAGGACCTGACGTCATCCCCACCTTCCTCCGGTTTGTCACCGGCAGTCTCATTAGAGTGCCCTTTCGTAGCAACTAATGACAAGGGTTGCGCTCGTTGCGGGACTTAACCCAACATCTCACGACACGAGCTGACGACGGCCATGCAGCACCTGTGTGCAGGTTCTCTTGCGAGCACTCCCAAATCTCTTCAGGATTCCTGCCATGTCAAGGGTAGGTAAGGTTTTTCGCGTTGCATCGAATTAAACCACATCATCCACCGCTTGTGCGGGTCCCCGTCAATTCCTTTGAGTTTCAACCTTGCGGCCGTACTCCCCAGGCGGTCAACTTCACGCGTTAGCTACGTTACTGAGAAGAAACCCTCCCAACAACCAGTTGACATCGTTTAGGGCGTGGACTACCAGGGTATCTAATCCTGTTTGCTCCCCACGCTTTCGTGCATGAGCGTCAGTACAGGTCCAGGGAGCTGCCTTCGCCATCGGTGTTCCTCCGCATATCTACGCATTTCACTGCTACACGCGGAATTCCACTCCCCTCTACCGTACTCTAGCTATGCAGTCACAAGTGCAGTTCCCAAGTTGAGCTCGGGGATTTCACACCTGTCTTGCATAACCGCCTGCGCACGCTTTACGCCCAGTAATTCCGATTAACGCTTGCACCCTACGTATTACCGCGGCTGCTGGCACGTAGTTAGCCGGTGCTTATTCTTCAGGTACCGTCATCCTCCCAGAGTATTAGTCCAGAAGATTTCTTCCCTGACAAAAGCGGTTTACAACCCGAAGGCCTTCTTCCCGCACGCGGCATGGCTGGATCAGACTTGCGTCCATTGTCCAAAATTCCCCACTGCTGCCTCCCGTAGGAGTCTGGGCCGTGTCTCAGTCCCAGTGTGGCTGGTCGTCCTCTCAGACCAGCTACGGATCGTCGCCTTGGTGGGCCTTTACCCCACCAACTAGCTAATCCGACATCGGCCGCTCTGATAGCGAGAGGTCTTGCGATCCCCCCCTTTCACCCTCAGGTCGTATGCGGTATTAGCTGCTCTTTCGAGCAGTTATCCCCCACTACCAGGCACGTTCCGATGCATTACTCACCCGTTCGCCACTCGTCGCCAGGTTGCCCCGCGTTACCGTTCGACTTGCATGTGTAAGGCATGCCGCCAGCGTTCAATCTGAGCCAGGATCAAACTCTACAGTTCGATCTGTTTTTCACTCAACGGAATCGAAGTGAACTTCACTTCTCTATCCGCGAGCACTTCAAGCAAGACTCCGTATTGCTACAGAGCAACTCAACTTCAAGTGCCCACGCTTATTGGCTGCAACTTGTTAAAGAACTTTCGCAATCAACCCAGTTTCCTGAACTTTCTTGCGTCGCCGACTCGTTATTGTCAGCGCAGAAGCGAGATTATTGCAGCGTTTCGATCCGCCTGTCAACACCTTCGAGAAACTTTCTTCAAGCCGCCCGGCAATGCCGACTCCCCGCCGCCCTCAGGGTCGGCTTTGGCCGATCCTTGCGGGCTTGGTCATCACTTCAACTCCCAAACACCTCAGTGTTAACGAGCATAAAAGTGGACCCTTGCATAAATAGCAAAACCCCCACCAGCTTCGCTGGAGGGGGTTTTGGGTGTTAATAGCCTGACGATGTCCTACTTTCACACGGGCGATCCGCACTATCATCGGCGCTGAGTTGTTTCACGGTCCTGTTCGGGATGGGAAGGGGTGGGACCAACTCGCTATGGTCATCAGGCTTGACTTGTTGGCTGGCAGCTGACTTCACTGAAGAAGGTCTGCCAACCCAATTTGTAGAGTCCGCATTGTATGCGAAGAAATCAGCTTTGGATTGCGTGTTCTATTGAAGAACGGTTTTCGCAACCCTGACAGGAATGTCAAGGTTATAGGGTCAAGCCTCACGAGCAATTAGTACTGGTTAGCTTAACGCATTACTGCGCTTCCACACCCAGCCTATCAACGTCCTGGTCTCGAACGACTCTTTAGGGGGCTCAAGGCCCCGGCAGAACTCATCTTGAGACGAGTTTCCCGCTTAGATGCTTTCAGCGGTTATCTCTTCCGCACTTAGCTACTCGGCAATGCCATTGGCATGACAACCGATACACCAGCGGTGCGTCCACTCCGGTCCTCTCGTACTAGGAGCAGGCTCTCTCAATTCTGCAGCGCCCACGGAAGATAGGGACCAAACTGTCTCACGACGTTTTAAACCCAGCTCACGTACCTCTTTAAATGGCGAACAGCCATACCCTTGGGACCGGCTACAGCCCCAGGATGAGATGAGCCGACATCGAGGTGCCAAACACCGCCGTCGATATGAACTCTTGGGCGGTATCAGCCTGTTATCCCCAGAGTACCTTTTATCCGTTGAGCGATGGCCCTTCCATACAGAACCACCGGATCACTTAGTCCTAGTTTCCTACCTGCTCGACTTGTCAGTCTCGCAGTCAAGCACGCTTATGCCTATGCACTATCAGCACGATTTCCGACCGTACCTAGCGTACCTTCGAACTCCTCCGTTACGCTTTGGGAGGAGACCGCCCCAGTCAAACTGCCCACCATACACTGTCCCCAACCCGGATCACGGGCCAAGGTTAGAACCTCAAACACACCAGGGTGGTATTTCAACGTCGGCTCCATAAGATCTAGCGACCTTACTTCAAAGCCTCCCACCTATCCTACACAGATCTGTTCAAAGTCCAATGTAAAGCTACAGTAAAGGTTCATGGGGTCTTTCCGTCTTTCCGCGGGGAGATTGCATCATCACAAACATTTCAACTTCGCTGAGTCTCTGGAGGAGACAGTGTGGCCATCGTTACGCCATTCGTGCAGGTCGGAACTTACCCGACAAGGAATTTCGCTACCTTAGGACCGTTATAGTTACGGCCGCCGTTTACTGGGACTTCAATCAAGAGCTTGCACCCCATCATTTAATCTTCCAGCACCGGGCAGGCGTCACACCCTATACGTCGACTTTCGTCTTTGCAGAGTGCTGTGTTTTTAGTAAACAGTCGCAGCCACCGATTCTCTGCGACCTCTTTCGGCTCCATCTGTACAACTTCACCTACTCAAGGCACACCTTCTTCCGAAGTTACGGTGTCAATTTGCCGAGTTCCTTCTCCAGAGTTCTCTCAAGCGCCTTAGAATACTCATCTCGCGCACCAGTGTCGGTTTGCGGTACGGTCGTCAATAGCTGAAGCTTAGTGGCTTTTCCTGGAAGCAGGGTATCACTCACTTCGTCTGCAAGCAGACTCGTTATCACACCTCAGCTAAGCTCTCCGGATTTGCCTAAAGAGCACGCCTACATGCTTGAACCGGGACATCCAACACCCGGCTGAGCTAACCTTCTCCGTCCCCACATCGCACTATTGATCGGTACAGGAATATTGACCTGTTTCCCATCAGCTACGCATCTCTGCCTCGCCTTAGGGGCCGACTCACCCTACGCCGATGAACGTTGCGTAGGAAACCTTGCGCTTACGGCGAGGGGGCTTTTCACCCCCTTTAACGCTACTCATGTCAGCATTCGCACTTCTGATACCTCCAGCAGGCTTCACAACCCACCTTCACAGGCTTACAGAACGCTCTCCTACCACGCACATTGCTGTGCATCCGCAGCTTCGGTAACTGGCTTAGCCCCGTTACATCTTCCGCGCAGGACGACTCGATCAGTGAGCTATTACGCTTTCTTTAAATGATGGCTGCTTCTAAGCCAACATCCTGACTGTTTTAGCCTTCCCACTTCGTTTCCCACTTAGCCAATTTTGGGGACCTTAGCTGGCGGTCTGGGTTGTTTCCCTCTTGTGTCCGGACGTTAGCACCCGGTGCACTGTCTCCCAAGCTGTACTCATCGGTATTCGGAGTTTGCATAGGTTTGGTAAGTCGCCATGACCCCCTAGCCTAAACAGTGCTCTACCCCCGACGGTAATACTTGAGGCACTACCTAAATAGTTTTCGGAGAGAACCAGCTATCTCCAGGTTTGTTTAGCCTTTCACCCCTATCCACAGCTCATCCGCTAGTTTTGCAACACTAGTCGGTTCGGACCTCCAGTGCGTGTTACCGCACCTTCATCCTGGCCATGGATAGATCACCTGGTTTCGGGTCTACACCCAGCGACTAATTCGCCCTGTTCGGACTCGGTTTCCCTACGCCTTCCCTACTCGGTTAAGCTCGCCACTGAATGTAAGTCGCTGACCCATTATACAAAAGGTACGCAGTCACCCTTGCGGGCTCCTACTTTTTGTATGCATGCGGTTTCAGGATCTATTTCACTCCCCTCCCGGGGTTCTTTTCGCCTTTCCCTCACGGTACTTGTTCACTATCGGTCAATTACGAGTATTTAGCCTTGGAGGATGGTCCCCCCATCTTCAGACAGGATTACACGTGTCCCGCCCTACTTGTCGCGTACTCAGTTCCACAGCAGGCATTTCTCATACAGGGCTATCACCTTCTATGGCCGGGCTTTCCATCCCGTTTTGATATGCGTGCTGCTAAATTACGCAGGCTCCTCCGATTTCGCTCGCCACTACTTTCGGAATCTCGGTTGATGTCTGTTCCTCGAGCTACTGAGATGTTTCAGTTCACCCGGTTCGCCTTGCATGCCTATGTATTCAGCATGCAATACCGCTCGCGCGGTGGGTTTCCCCATTCGGAAATCTCCGGATCAAAGCTAATTTGCCAGCTCCCCGAAGCTTATCGCAGGCTATCACGTCCTTCGTCGCCTGTAATTGCCAAGGCATCCACCACATGCACTTAGTCACTTGACCCTATAACTTTGACATCTCGCGATGTCGTCAAGGACTCGATCGATTTAGAGCTCGATCGTTTGCGTTCGCCGTTCTTCAATGTACATCTTCAATCTGCTTTCGCAGACCGTCGAATGTTTGTTGACGCAATCCAATGCTATGAAGCTTTCGCTTCACAGCGCTGATTTCGACTCTACAAATTGTTAAAGAACAGCAGACGGGCCATCGGCCCTCTCTGGCAAACATCAATAACGCGCGCTTTCCGTGCGTCACTCATGTTTGCCAGCGTTGTAACTAGTGTTGGTGGAGGATGACGGGATCGAACCGACGACCCCCTGCTTGCAAAGCAGGTGCTCTCCCAGCTGAGCTAATCCCCCGATTCCCGATTCGCGTCGCGATCGTGGTGGGTCTGGTTGGATTCGAACCAACGACCCCCGCCTTATCAAGACGGTGCTCTAACCGACTGAGCTACAGACCCACGCATTCTTGCTGCATGAGCCGTGCCTTCTCTTCAGCCGGCCCAATCTCCATCGATCATCTTCTGACCAATGCTAGTCACTGCTGTTACCGCTGCAGCCAATAAGTGTGGGCACATCAAAGTTGAGTCTTTGATTCGACTCCGCTCTCGTTGCTCAGCGAACTGAACAACCGGCTTCGTCATTTTCTAGAAAGGAGGTGATCCAGCCGCACCTTCCGATACGGCTACCTTGTTACGACTTCACCCCAGTCACGAACCCCGCCGTGGTAATCGCCCTCCTTGCGGTTAGGCTAACTACTTCTGGCGGAACCCGCTCCCATGGTGTGACGGGCGGTGTGTACAAGACCCGGGAACGTATTCACCGCGGCAAGCTGATCCGCGATTACTAGCGATTCCGACTTCACGCAGTCGAGTTGCAGACTACGATCCGGACTACGACCGGGTTTCTGGGATTGGCTCCCCCTCGCGGGTTGGCAGCCCTCTGTCCCGGCCATTGTATGACGTGTGTAGCCCTACCCATAAGGGCCATGAGGACCTGACGTCATCCCCACCTTCCTCCGGTTTGTCACCGGCAGTCTCATTAGAGTGCCCTTTCGTAGCAACTAATGACAAGGGTTGCGCTCGTTGCGGGACTTAACCCAACATCTCACGACACGAGCTGACGACGGCCATGCAGCACCTGTGTGCAGGTTCTCTTGCGAGCACTCCCAAATCTCTTCAGGATTCCTGCCATGTCAAGGGTAGGTAAGGTTTTTCGCGTTGCATCGAATTAAACCACATCATCCACCGCTTGTGCGGGTCCCCGTCAATTCCTTTGAGTTTCAACCTTGCGGCCGTACTCCCCAGGCGGTCAACTTCACGCGTTAGCTACGTTACTGAGAAGAAACCCTCCCAACAACCAGTTGACATCGTTTAGGGCGTGGACTACCAGGGTATCTAATCCTGTTTGCTCCCCACGCTTTCGTGCATGAGCGTCAGTACAGGTCCAGGGAGCTGCCTTCGCCATCGGTGTTCCTCCGCATATCTACGCATTTCACTGCTACACGCGGAATTCCACTCCCCTCTACCGTACTCTAGCTATGCAGTCACAAGTGCAGTTCCCAAGTTGAGCTCGGGGATTTCACACCTGTCTTGCATAACCGCCTGCGCACGCTTTACGCCCAGTAATTCCGATTAACGCTTGCACCCTACGTATTACCGCGGCTGCTGGCACGTAGTTAGCCGGTGCTTATTCTTCAGGTACCGTCATCCTCCCAGAGTATTAGTCCAGAAGATTTCTTCCCTGACAAAAGCGGTTTACAACCCGAAGGCCTTCTTCCCGCACGCGGCATGGCTGGATCAGACTTGCGTCCATTGTCCAAAATTCCCCACTGCTGCCTCCCGTAGGAGTCTGGGCCGTGTCTCAGTCCCAGTGTGGCTGGTCGTCCTCTCAGACCAGCTACGGATCGTCGCCTTGGTGGGCCTTTACCCCACCAACTAGCTAATCCGACATCGGCCGCTCTGATAGCGAGAGGTCTTGCGATCCCCCCCTTTCACCCTCAGGTCGTATGCGGTATTAGCTGCTCTTTCGAGCAGTTATCCCCCACTACCAGGCACGTTCCGATGCATTACTCACCCGTTCGCCACTCGTCGCCAGGTTGCCCCGCGTTACCGTTCGACTTGCATGTGTAAGGCATGCCGCCAGCGTTCAATCTGAGCCAGGATCAAACTCTACAGTTCGATCTGTTTTTCACTCAACGGAATCGAAGTGAACTTCACTTCTCTATCCGCGAGCACTTCAAGCAAGACTCCGTATTGCTACAGAGCAACTCAACTTCAAGTGCCCACGCTTATTGGCTGCAACTTGTTAAAGAACTTTCGCAATCAACCCAGTTTCCTGAACTTTCTTGCGTCGCCGACTCGTTATTGTCAGCGCAGAAGCGAGATTATTGCAGCGTTTCGATCCGCCTGTCAACACCTTCGAGAAACTTTCTTCAAGCCGCCCGACGTTGCCGACCTTCACTTCCCTTCGCCGCTAACCACCGTTACCGGCAGCTGTTTGATCAGCGAAGCCCGCAACTATAGCAATACTTTTGAGATGTGCAAGCCCCTGCGCAAAGAAAGCAGAGGCCGCCAGGCCTCGGTGTGATCAAGCTCAGGGCTTTTGGTAGTCAGCCACGACTCGCCAACGCCCCTCTTGAATCTGAGACAGCCGGGCCGCCGCACTGCCGAGCCGCTTGGTTGGGGAGTAGCTGGCTGGTGCGGAGCCAAAGATGTCGCTGGAGAAGGTCATCCCGTCCATTGCCTTGATGAAGCTGTCGGTACTCAAGGTCGGCCCGGCCTTCTGGGCTGCTTGAATGAAGCCATCAATGATTAAGTAGCCATAGGCGGAGAACACAGTCGGATCCTCACTGAACTTGGTCTTGTACTTGTTGGCCCAGAAGCGGATGGGTTGGGAGGCCTCGTCAAGGTAAGGGTGCTGGGTGGTCATGGCGGCATAGAGGCCATCCATCGCCTTGCCGCCCAGGCGGTGGATCAAGTCGGTATAGGCCGCGCTGGAGGCGAGGAACGTGGGGGCGAAGCCCGTCTTGCGGGCCTCTGCAATGCTGCCGATGGTCTCGCGAATGATGGTGCCCAGCACCACCAACTCACAGCCAGCGGCCTTGAGCTTTGCCACTTGCGAGGAGAACTCGGTCGCACCGCGCTTGAAACTCGTCTTCTCGGATAACTCCACACCCATCGCCTTGGTGGCGGACTCTGCCCCGCGCAGGACCTCAAGCCCAAAGTCGTCGTCCTGGTAGTGGACGCAGAGCTTCTTGGCGCCCTGCTCCTTGGCCAACTTGGGCAGCATCACGCGGATCTGCTCGTAATAGGGCACGGCAAACGAGTACTTGAGCTTGTGAAACGGCTCGTACATCTCCCGGGCAGCCGTGAGCGGCCAGAAGTTGATCACGCCGCGTTCAAACTGAACGGGCATGGCCGCCAGGTTGTGCGCTGTCCCTACATGACCCGCCATCAAGAAGATCTTCTCTTGGTTGACGAGCTTTTGAGCCGCCAGAACCGCACGCTTGGGGTCGTAGCCGGAGTCCTCGAACTTGAGCACGATTCGCCTGCCGTGCACTCCGCCCTGCTCGTTGAGCTCATCGGCTCGCAGCTGCATGCCGTTGCGGGCCTGCTTTCCATAACCCGCCAGCGGTCCGGAGAAGTCCTGAATGGAGCCAATCACGATTTCAGTCTTGCTCACGCCTTGTTGGGCCTGCGCGCTCACGGTCAATGAGGCCAGCATCAGGACTGCACTTGCTACGGTTGCTTTCATCCGCTTCTCCAGGTCCGGTGGGTTTGAGTATCAATACATGGCTTCAATCAGCGCGGCGTACTTCTTCTGCACCAAGCTGCGCTTTAGCTTCATCGTCGGCGTCAATTCTTCATCTTCAGCGCTCAGCTGAGTGTCAAGCAAGCGGAAGTCCTTGATCTGCTCGACCCGCGCGAACTCCGCGTTCACCCGATCGACTTCCTTTGCGATCAAAGCACGCACTTCCGGGGCGCGGGTCAGCCCGGCAAAGCCAGCGAACGCCAGATCCTGCTCCTGGGCAAAGCGTTCCACCATGTCCTGGTCGATCATGATCAATGCGGTCAGGTAGGGACGTCGATCGCCAATCACAACCGCATCCGTGATGTAGGGCGAGAACTTCAGCTGGTTTTCGATTTCGCTGGGCGTGATGTTCTTGCCGCCGGCGGTGATGATGATGTCTTTCATCCGGTCGGTGATACGGAAATGCCCGTAGGGCTCCAGGCGGCCCACATCACCGGTACGGAACCACCCCTGCGCGTCAAAGGCGGCACTGCTCGCCTCGGGACGGTTCAGATAGCCGGCGAAGAGATGGGGCCCACGGGTCAGCAGCTCCCCGCTGCTCTCATCCACCTTCATCTCCACGCCCGGGCTGGCCGGGCCCACCGTGCCGGGCCGCATATCCCATGGCAGGCTGAGCGTGCCGTGTGCGCAGGTCTCCGTCATGCCCCAACCTTCCACCATCGGCAGACCCAAAGCGAGGTACCAACGGATCAAATCCGGGGCGATGGGGGCGGCGCCACTGATGAGCAGTCGCGCTCGTTGCAAACCCAACGCCCGACGGACGGCGCCCAACACCAGCCAGTCAGCCAATCGATAGCGCAGCCGCAATAGCGGTTTCGGTCGCTCCGCGGCCAACACCCGCTGCGCCACTTCGTGCCCCACATGGATGGCCCAAGCATAGAAAGCGCGCGATACGGGGCCGGCCTCGGCCACCGCCAAAGAAGCCCCTGAGTAGAGCTTCTCCCACACCCTGGGCACCGCGAACAACAAATGGGGCGCCACCTCGCGCAAGTTTTCGGCAAAGGTTTCTGGACGCTCCACAAAGTTCAATCTCGCCCCGGTCAGAAGCGCGGAGTAAGCGCCAATCATCCGTTCGGCAATGTGGCAAAGCGGCAGGAAGCACAAGCGCTCATCGCTGCTGCGCTGAGCAATATTGCGGGACGCACCTCGGAGTGCGGCAACCAGGCCCTGCTGAAGGTGCATGGCGCCCTTGGGCTTGCCCGTGGTGCCACTCGTGTACACCAGGATGCCAAGATGATCCGGACGCAGGGCCTGCAGCCTTTGCTCAAACCGGGCTGGAGCGGGATGCTGACTTCCGAGCCGCCGCAACTCACTCAGGCTCATCACACCGGGGTCTGAAAAATGCTGCAGGCCCCGGGTGTCCATGACCACGATCCAGCGCAGGTGCGGCAACTCGGCCCGCACCTCAAGCACCTTGTCCAGTTGCTCGTCATCTTCGACGAACAGCGCCTGCGTCTGCGAGTCCGCACAAAGGTAGGCGACTTGGCTGGCCGCATCCGTGGGGTAGATGCCGTTGGCCACACAGCCCGCGCTCTGAATCGCCAGGTCAGCCAGCAGCCACTCCAACCGAGTGTTTGCCAAGATGCCGACCACCGCCTGATGGGGCAGGTCAAGGCGATCCAGGCCCAGCGCCATTTCGCGCACGGCTTCACCCGCCGCCTTCCAGGTCCAGGCCTGCCACAGACCCAGGCGCTTTTCCCGCAACCAAGTCTGGTCGCCGCGCGCCTGCACGCCGGCCCAGAACAGGGCGGGTACGGTTTCGCCCGGCAGTTCATGCCGTGGGGCCTCAGCCCGCGCGCACAGATCCCAGAGCGCCGCCATGCTCAGTGCCACCCCTTGCGCCGCTTCCAACGCCGCTCACCCCGGCTGCCAGCGTCATGCACACCCAGATAAAACTCCTGGATGTCAGGGCGCTGCCGCAAGCTCTCGCACGGACCCTCAAGAACCACTCGGCCGTTTTCTAGGATGTAGGCTTGGTCCGCCAAATGCAGCGCCAGATGAGCGTTCTGCTCCACCAGCAAGATCGGCGTGCCGCGCTCCTGATTGATGCGGCGGATGATGGCGAAGATCTCCTGCGTCAGCTTTGGAGAAAGACCCAGACTGGGCTCATCCAGCATCAGCATGCGCGGCGCCGCCATCAGCGCTCGGGCAATGGCCAGCATCTGCTGCTGCCCCCCCGAGAGCAAGCCCGCCGGCTGGTCGGCGCGCTCCTTCAAGATCGGGAAGTAGGCATGGGCCTGCTCCAAGTCGCGCGCCACCGCATCGCGATCACGGCGCGTATAAGCCCCCATCAGCAGGTTCTGGCGCACGGTCAGCAACGGAAAGACCTCACGCCCCTCCGGCACCTGAACCAGGCCGCGCCGCACGATGTCAACCGGATCCTGGCCGCCGATGGCTTGCCCTTCCAGCAGCACCGTCCCGCGGCGCGGATCCAACAGGCCCGACAAAGTCTTGAGCAAAGTAGTCTTGCCAGCGCCATTGGGCCCCAGCACCGTCACGATCTGCCCCTGCGCCACCTGCAGGCTCACGCCGCGAAGGGCCTTGATCGGCCCATAGACGGCCTCCAGGTTCTGAACGTCCAGCACGGTCACGCAGTTGCCCCTGTGCCCAGATAGGCCTCGATGACACGCGCATCGGCCTGCACCTCGGCCGGGGGCCCCAAGGCCAGACACTCGCCCTGGGCCATGGCCAGCACGCGGTCTGAGACCTGCGAGACCAGGCTCATATCGTGCTCCACCATCAGCACCGTGATGCCCAGCACCGAACGAATGTCCTGAATCCAATAGGCCAGATCGCGAGTCTCATCCACATTCAGGCCGCTGCTGGGTTCGTCCAGCAGCAACAGGCGCGGCTCGCTGCACAGGGCGCGGGCCAGTTCCACCACCTTGCGCACACCATAGGGCAAGCCGGCCACCCGGTTGTCCCGGTAGTGCTGCAGGCGCAAGAAATCGATCACCTCCTCCACCTTGCGCCGCACTTCTCGCTCCTGCTCGCGCACCGAGGGCAGAAAGAGGGTCTCGCGCCACAGGCTGCGGCGCTGGTGCACATGGCGACCAATCAAGAGGTTTTGGAGCACGCTGGCCTGCTCGAACAGTTCGATGTTCTGAAAGGTGCGCGCAAGGCCCAACTCGGCCACCGCGTGGGCGGGGCGCGCCAGCAAGTCCTGCCCGTTGAGGGTAATGCGCCCACCGCTGGGTTCGAAGAGGCGGGAGATCAGATTGAACACCGTGGTCTTGCCCGCGCCATTGGGGCCGATGAGCGTGAAGACCTCGCCAGCCTGCACTTCGAAGCTGACCTTGTTGACGGCTACCAAGCCGCCAAAACGCCGGGTCAGGCCCTCCACCCTCAACAGCGGCGCGCTCATCGGAGTCGCTCCGACTTCTGATAGCTCTTTTGCCGCGCCAGCATGCCGCGCCGGTAGAAGGGAAAGAGTTGCAACCAGGTGCGAATCTTGACCCAGCGGCCATACAGCCCCAGCGGCTCAAACAGCACAAAACCGATCAGTACCAGCCCAAACACCGCCGATTGCAGCCCGGGGGCCTGCCCGATGTGCGGCGGCAAGTAGTCCTTCAACATTGCTATGCCCTGCGGCATGGCAATCAAGAAGATCGCTCCCAAGAAAGCCCCGTGCACCGAGCCCAAGCCGCCAATGGTGACGAGCAGTAGCAAATCGATGGACTGCAGGATGCCGAATTGATCGGGCGACAGGAAGCGGATCTGATGCGCATAGAGCGCGCCGCCCAAACCCGTGAAGAAGGCCGACAGTGCAAACGCCAAGGTCTTGGTGGACGCCAGATGGATGCCCATGCACTGGGCCGAGACCTCGGAATCCCGCACCGCGACAAAAGCGCGCCCGGTAGGTGAACGCAGCAGGTTCAGCACCGCCAAAGTGCTGAGCACGGCCACGACCAGGCAAACCGCATAGAACTTCTCACCACTGTCCACCACCCAGCCAAAGGCCTGGGCCTGCGGCACCAGCAAGCCTGCGTTGCCGCCGGTCAGGGACTCCCAGCGCGCCAGCCCCTCTTCCACGATGAAACCAAAGCTCAAGGTGGCAATGGCCAGATAGATGCCTTTGACTCGCAACGCCGGCAAGCCCACCAGCACGCCCACCGCCGCAGCGAGGGCCCCCGCCACAGGCATTGACAACAGAAAAGGCCAGCCCGCCTGGCACAGCAGCGCTTGCGCATAAGCGCCCACACCCAGGAAGGCCGCATGCCCCATCGAGAAGAGGCCGGTGAAGCCCGCCAACAACATCAGGCCCAGACCCACCACCCCATAGATGAGCACGAAGCTCAGCTGGGTCAGCGCGTAGCTCTCCAGGAAAAAGGGGGCGGCGACCAGGCCCAGCATCAGGAGGGCGTACCAAAAGCGCTGCCCGCCGTGCTTGAACAGGTCAATGTCCTGGTCGTAAGAGGTTTTGAAGACGGTCCGCATCGCCGCGCCTCAAACCCGCTTCACCTGACGCTCGCCCAACAGGCCATGCGGCATCAGCACCAGCACCACCAGCACCAGCACATAGGCGCTCACGTCCTTGAAGCCCTCGGGCAAATAAAAGCCTGCCAGTGCTTCCACCACACCAATGATCAAGCCCCCCAGGATGGCCCCGGGCAGGCTGCCAAATCCGCCCACCACCGCCGCGGGGAAGGCTTTCAGCCCGATCAAGCCCATGTTGGCGTGCACGAAGGTGATGGGCGCCAGCAAGACAGCGGCCAGCGCCGCCACTCCGGCCGCCAGGGCCCAGACATAGCCGTTGAGCCGGCGCACCGGAATGCCCATCAGATGCGCGGCCAGTTGGTTCTGCGAGGCCGCCTGCATGGCTAGACCCACGCGCGTGAAGCGGAATAACGCAAACAACAGGCCACACAGCAGCACCGTGGAGCCCATCACCACAAGTTGCTCCACCGCCAACACCAAGCCACCCGGCAGTTGCAGGGGTTCGCCATAGGGCAGATTCAGGCGGTGGGTCTCGGTGCCCACCACCGGCAGCATGGTGATGAGGCCGCGCGCCAAATAGCCCAGGCCGAGCGTGAGCATCACCACCGAGAACGCCGGCTGGCCCAGCACCGGGCGGATCACTAAACGCTCCAAGCCAAGTCCGAGTGCCGCCAGCGCCAGCACACTCAGCGGCAACACCGCCCACAGCGGCCAACCCAGGTGATTGAGCAATAGCAGCGCGACAAAGCCGCCCACCATCATCAAATCGCCCTGCGCAAAACTGACCGTCTCCGTCGCCTTGTAGATCAGCACGAAGCCGAGCGCGATCAGGCCATAAATGCAGCCTTGGGCCAGGCCGGAAACCAGCACTTGCCAGGCCGCCATGGCTCTATTGCTCCCAATTGGGCGTGCTGCGCAGCACTTCTTCCAGCGTGGTCACGCCCTCGCTGACCTTGCGCGCCCCGCCCAGGCGCAGCGCCCGCAGGCCCTCTTGGGCAGCCGCTCGGCGCAAGGCCGGCATATTGGGGCTGGGCATCAGGTGCTGACGCACCGGCTCGCTCAGGTTCAGCAACTCATACAGACCGGCGCGGCCGCGAAAGCCCGTCTGCCGGCACTCCAAACAGCCCACCGGCTTGTAAGCCTTGATCTCGCCGCCAAGCCGCCAGGGTTTGACGATTTCGTTGAGCGACTCGGCCGTTACGCCCGGGTCTGGCGCTTTGCAATGCGGGCACAGGGTGCGCACCAAGCGCTGGGCCAGCACGCCGATCACGGTTGCACTGATCAAGTAAGCCGGCACCCCCAGGTCGATCAGGCGGGTGATGGCCGACACCGAATCATTGGTGTGCAGCGTAGAGAACACCAGGTGTCCAGTCAGCGCCGCCTGGATCGCCATCTCGGCCGTCTCCAGGTCGCGGATCTCGCCCACCATGATGATGTCGGGGTCCTGACGCATCAGCGCCCGCAGGCCCTCGCTGAAATTGAAGTCCAGGCCCGGTTGCACCTGCGTCTGGTTGAACGAGGCTTCGATCATCTCGATCGGGTCCTCGATGGTGCAGACATTGACTTCTTCGGTGGCCAGGCGCTTGAGCGTCGAATACAGCGTCGTGGTCTTGCCCGAGCCGGTCGGACCGGTGACGAGGATGATGCCGTGCGGCTGCGCGACCAACTGATTCCATCGCTCGGCCTCGTGGCGGCCAAAGCCCAGCTGGTCCAGGTCCTTGAGCGCGTTGTCGGGGTCAAAGATGCGCATCACCATCTTTTCGCCAAACGCGGTGGGCAAGGTGGAGAGGCGCATCTCGACCTCTTCGCCAGCCGGATTGCGTGTCTTGATGCGTCCATCCAGCGGTCGGCGCCGCTCCACCACATCCATGCGGCCCAGCAACTTGATGCGCGAAATCATGGCGCTCATCACCGAAGCGGGCAGCTGGTAGACGGTATGCAGCACGCCGTCGATGCGAAAGCGGATCAGGCCCATCTCGCGCCGCGGCTCCAGATGGATGTCGCTGGCCCGCTGGTCGAAGGCGTACTGCCACAGCCAATCCACCACCTGCACCACGCCCTGGTCATTGGCGTCGAGCTGTTTGTTGCTCTTACCCAGCTCCACCAACTGCTCAAAGCTGGACAGACCCGCCACCTCGCCGCTCTTGGCCGCCGCCCGCACCGACTTCGAGAGCGTGAAGAACTCGGTGGTCAAGCGAGCCACGTCTTGCGGGTTGGACACCACCAGCTTGACGGTCTTGCGCAGATGGCTCTCGATCTGCGGCACCCAGCTGGTGTCAAAGGGCTCGGACGTCGCGATGGTCACATCCATCAGCCCCACGGCCACCGGCAGGCAGCGGTTCTTCTCCGCGTAGGCCGCACTCATCACATCGGCCACCCGGCCGACTTCGACCTTGAGCGGGTCGATGCGCAAATAGGGCAGCTTGGCCCGAGTGGCCAGCCATTCAGTCAGGGCCTCGGTGTCCAGGCTCTTGCGCGTGCCGGCCCGGTGCAGGCCGGCCCGACCCAAACGCACCAAGGGATGCAAGGCGCTGTCGCCCGCCGCAAAGCGAGCCTCGGTTTCGGCCACATCGGCGGGCTCCAGCAGACCGTCCTCGGCCAGCCAACGCAGCAAATCGCGCCAGCTCAGGCGTTGGCCAAGGGGCTGGCTGGCGGCGGGGGCCGCTGGGGTTGTCGATGAAGGGGCCGGTCGGCTCTTGGACGTCATTCGCTCGCTTCGCTTGGCTGGGCCCAGGCCTTGAGTCCGCGCAGCCAGCGCTTGGCAGGCAGGCCCAAAGTGGCTTCCATGGTAGTGGCGCGGCGCTGCAGTTCTTCCTTGTCCGGGAGGGGGCTTTCCCGAGTGGCCACCACCACGGTGTTGCCTTCCTTGGTGGCCGCGATGCGCCAGACCTGGTTGGCCCCGAAGGCCTCGGCCAGCAGCCCGCACGAGCGCGCAAAGCTGGACTGGCGGCCAAACAGATTCACCGCCAGGGCGCCTTCAGCGCTCAAGAGACCCCGGCAGGCCTGGTAGAAGGCCAAATCGTCCAGCACCGGCGCGGCCGCATCGTGGTCGTACAGGTCGATGTGCAACAAGTCCACCTGGCCCTGAACCTCGGGCCGAAGGACCCATGTGCCGGCGTCCTCGATCACGATCTCCAGCCCCGCGCCCGGGTCGGGCAGGTGAAAGAACTGGCGGCAGCACATCACCACCCCGGGGTGCAGTTCCACCGCCGTGGTCGGCCGGCCCAGCACCTGGTGGCAGAACTTGGTCAGCGCCGCCGCACCCAGGCCCAGCTGCACACAGCGGCCCTCGCGCCAGCGTTCCGGCGCCTGCCACAGCAGGGGCGCCATCATGCGCTGCACATAGTCGAGCTCCAGCTTTTGGGGCTTGGAGACGCGCATCGAGCCCTGAACCCAGATCGAATTCAGGTGCAGCGAGCGCACCCCGGCGTATTCCGAGACCGTGACCTCGGGCAAATCATTGGTTTTTGGCATGAGGCGGCGATTGTCTACAGTCGCGGCCGACCCAACCCGACCGGAGCAAGCGCATGAACACCGAAGTGATTTTGAATTTCATCCAAACCCAAGGCATGGACTTTGGTCTCAAGATCCTGGCCGCCATCGCCGCCTGGGTGCTGGGCCGCTGGATCATCAGCCTGGCCCTGAATGTGTTCAGCCGCGCACTGGCCGCTGGCAAGAAGGTCGATCAGACGCTGAGCAACTACCTGCGCTCCATCCTGAGCGTGGTGCTCAACATCATCCTGATCCTGGCCATCCTGGACATCTTTGGCGTCAAGACCACCAGCTTTGCCGCCCTGCTGGCCGGCGCTGGCCTGGCCATTGGTACCGCCTGGGGCGGCCTTCTGACCCATTTCGCCGCCGGCGTCTTCATGCAGGTGCTGCGGCCCTTCAAGGTCGGCGACTTCGTGCAGGCCGGTGGCGTCACCGGTACGGTGACGGAGATCGGCCTCTTTGGCACCACGCTGACCACGCCCGACAACGTGCAGACCATCGTCGGCAACAACACCATCTTTGGCGGCTCAATCCAGAACTTCAGCACCCTGCCCCATCGGCGTGTGGACTGTGTGGCCAAGGTGGCCAATAGCGTGGACCCGCTGGACGCCATTGCGCGCCTCAAGCCCGTCATCGCCGCGATCTCCAATGTGAAGACCAGCCCCGCGCCCGACATCGAGATCCTTCAATTCACGCCCGAGGGTCCGCTGCTGGCCGTGCGCCCTTACTGCCACACCGACCACTACTGGCAGGTTTACTTCGACACCCACAAGGCCATCGTCGCCACCTTCGGCGCCGCCGGCTACCCAGTGCCCGAGACCCCGATCGCGCCGCGCAACCGCTGAAGCGCGGCCTGCCACTGCGCACTCTTCTTCGCCCGGCTCAAGCCGGCATGGGCCGGGCTGGTCGAGGGCAGGCTCAGGATGGGCCAGGGCGCGCCGGGCAGGCTGCGGCAGGTCTGCGCCCAGGCCGTGGCGCCATTGCAGGCGATGCCCCGCAGCGCCGGCAGGCGCGCCACCAGATCGGCCAGATCGCTGGGCTGGGCGGCGCGGATCGCGCTGTCCAGGCTGCCCTGGCGTTCGCAGGCCCCCACCGCGTCCCAGAGCGCGATGCGCGCCTCGATCAAGGCCTCCAGCCGTTCTTCATAGGGGCGCAGTGCCAGATCGGGCCGGCCCAGGTGTTCGCCCAAGATGGGCCAGAAGGCATTGCGCGGGTGCGCGTAGTACTGCGCCGCCTGCAGGGAGGCCACGCCGGGAAAGCTGCCCAGGATCAAGAGCTCGGCATCAGGCCGCCAGACCGGCGCCAGGCCGCTCAGGCGGGATGAATCCGTCATGCCGATGCGGTGACTCGATAAACCCAGAGGGGCTGTCCGCTGCTGGGCGAAAGCATCTGGCGCTGGCGCTGCAGCCCCAAGGCCTCCAGCACCCGCTGCGAAGCCAGGTTGTCCAGGCGCACGGTGGCCAGCACCTCGCTCAGTCCCTGGCGCCAGCCGTGGTCCAGAACGGCCTGCGCCGCTTCCAGGGCCAGCCCCTGCCCTCGCCCCTCGGGCAGGAAGCCAAAGCCCAGATCGGGCTGCGGCAGATAATCGCGCTGCGCCAGACCGCACACGCCGACCAGGCCGGGCGTGCCCAGCCGCTCCACGCCATAAAAGCCCAGACCCGGCTCGGCATAGCGCGTCCAATAGCCCTCGGCCAAAAAACGCTCGGCCTCGGCCAGGGTCCGGATGCCGCGATCGCCCACCCGGGCCAACCATTCGGGGTCATTGAGCAATTGCAGCGCAAAAGGCGCGTCCGCCACGGACAGGCGGTGCAGGCGCAAGCGGGCACCGGGCACGGGGGTCAGCATGGATTCAGTCGCGGCAGTACGCGGCAGGCATTGGCCGTGGTGACAGCCGCCGTGTGTTCCAAGGTCCAGCCGCGCAGGCCGGCCAGGGTCTGCGCAATCTGCGGCAGCTCGGCGGGCTCGTTGCGGCTGCGCTCGCCCGCCGCGCGCTGTTCGGCGGTCTTGTACAGCCATTGCGGCGGGATGTCCGGGGCATCGGTTTCCAGCACCAGGGCGGTCTCGGGCAGTTCGCGGGCCAGGCGGCGCAGGTTCAAGGCCCGCTCGAAGGTCAGCGCGCCGCCAAAACCCAAGGCAAAGCCCAATTCGATAAAGGCCTGGGCCTGCTGCGGGCTGCCGTTGAAGGCATGGGCGATGCCGCCGGCGACCGAAACGCGACGCAGGCCGGCCAGCAAGGCATCGGCACTGCGGCGCACATGCAGGATCACCGGCAGGCCGTGCCGCCGCGCCAGCTTCAGCTGCTCGACATAGAAATGCTGCTGGCGTTGCGGGTCCAGGCCCGCCACAAAGAAGTCCAGGCCGATCTCGCCCACGGCCACCAAGAGCGGGTCGTCGGCCGCCTCGCCCAGCATGCGGTCGAGCAGGGTCAGGTCTTGGTCCTGAGCCTGCGGCGTGTAGAGCGGGTGAATGCCCAGCGCGTAGGGCTGACCGGCCGCGCGGCACAGGGCCTGGGTGGCGGCGAAGTCGCACGCCTGCACCACGGGCACGATGAAGCGGCTGACGCCGGCGGCCAGCGCGCGCCGTCGCACGGGCTCGCGGTCGGGCGCGAACTCGGGGGCGTCCCAGTGGCAGTGGGTGTCGATCCACATCGTCCGTTCGCTCTTAGCCCTTAGATCAGGCAGATGTCCCGGCCAGGATGGTGCTCGGCGATCGTGTCCCTCGCCTCTTCCACGGCGCCCAAGTCCTGAGGATCAATGGGATGAAGGAAGTTGGTCAACTCAACTCCGGCAGCGCGGCATTCAGCCAGCTCCAAGTTGGTCAGCACATTGGCACAGACCCATAGCGGTGAAGGCCACGCCCCTCGCTCGGCAACCCAACCCAGCAGTCTCTCCCGACTCAGTGCAAGGTATACCGAGCTCTTCATAGCGCGCTATCTAAAAACAACCGTCCGCCGCCCATTCAGCAACACCCGATGCTCCGCATGCCACTGGATGGCCCGCGCCAGGGCCACGCATTCCATGTCGCGGCCGGTGGCGGCGAGTTGCTCGGGGCTGTAGGCGTGGTCGATGCGCGCGACCTCCTGCTCGATGATGGGGCCCTCGTCCAGATCGCCGGTCACGTAGTGAGCGGTGGCGCCGATCAGCTTGACGCCGCGCTCGAAGGCCTGGTGGTAGGGCCGCGCGCCCTTGAAGCTGGGCAGGAAGCTGTGGTGGATGTTGATGGCACGGCCGCTCAGAAATTCGCACAGGTCCTGGCTCAGGATCTGCATATAGCGCGCCAGCACCACCAACTCCACGCTCTGCTCTTCGATGATGGCCTTGAGCTTGGCCTCCTGCGCGGCTTTCTGCTCCGGCGTGGCGCCCAGCAGCGGCAGGTGGTGGAAGGGCACGTTGTGCGAGGCCGCGAGTTGGTAGAAGTCGCGGTGGTTGCTGGCAATGGCCACCACTTCGATGTTCAGATGCTGGGTGGCCACGCGGAACAGCAGGTCGTTCAGGCAATGGCCGAACTTGCTCACCAGGATCAGCACCCGGGTCTTGTGCGCGGCGTCCACCAGCTCCCAGTCCATCGCCATCTGCACGGCCAGCGGGGCAAAGGCTTGCTGTAGCGCATCCAAGGCGGCGGCCGACTCGAACTCGATGCGCATGAAAAAGCGCTGATGGTCGGCGTCGCCATACTGGGCCGAGCTGAGGATGTTGGCCTGGTGGGCCAGCAGCACACCGGTCACGGCATGCACGATGCCCGCGCGATCCGGGCAGCTGAGTTTGAGGATGTAGCGCTTCATAAGGCAGAGAGCTTGCCCTGGTCCAAGCGCCAGCGCTGTTCACAGCGGGCGGCCAAGTCCAGGTCGTGGGTGACGAGCACAAAGGCGGTGCCCTGCTCGCGCGCGGCTTCCAGCATCAGCGCGAACACGGTATCGGCGGTGCCGCGGTCCAGATTGCCGGTCGGCTCATCGGCCAGTACGCAGGCGGGCCGGGTGACCAGGGCCCGCGCGATGGCCACGCGCTGGCGCTCGCCGCCGCTGAGCTCGGCCGGGCGGTGTTCGACCCGCGCCGCCAGACCCAGCCGGGCCAGCACGGTGCGGGCGCGTTCACGTGCCTCGCTCACCCCCATGCGACGAATGCGCAGCGGCATGGCCACGTTGTCCAGCGCGCTGAACTCGGGCAGCAGGTGGTGGAACTGGTAGACGAAGCCCAGATGCTGGTTGCGCCAGTCACCCAGTTCGGACGCCCCCATCTCGGACAGGCGTCGCCCTATCAAATCGACCCGCCCGCCGCTAGGCTGCTCCAAGCCGCCGAGCAAGTGCAACAGCGTGCTTTTGCCCGAACCACTGGCACCGACCACGGCCACGGTCTGGCCGGCGCAGACCGTCAGGTCCAAGCCTTGCAGCACCTGAACATCCAGCGGGCCTTCGTGAAAGCGCTGGCTCAGGCCCTGGGCCTGCAACACCACAGTGTCTCTATTCATAGCGCAGGGCCTGGGCCGGTTGCACCCGAGCGGCACGCCAGCTCGGGTAAAGCGTGGCCAGAAAGGCCAGCGCCAGAGAGATCAGCGCGATGGGAATGATGTCGGCGCGCTGCGGGTCGCTGGGCATGCTGCTCACCAGATAGATGTTGGCAGGCAGGAACTTGGCACCGATCAGGCGCTCGATGGCCTGCACGATCGTGCCCACATTGAAGGCCAGGCTCAAGCCCAAAACCACGCCGATCACCGTCCCCACCACACCGGCGAACGCGCCCTGCACGATGAAGATGGCCTGGATCGAGCGTGGGCTGGCACCCAGGGTGCGCAAGATGGCGATGTCGCTTTGCTTGTCGGTCACCACCATCACCAGGGTACTGACCAGATTGAAGGCCGCCACCGCCACGATCAGGGTCAGGATGATGGCCATCATGCGCTTCTCGATCTGCACGGCCGTGAACCATGTGGGGTTGGCGCGCGTCCAGTCGCGCACCCGCCAGTCTGGGCCCAGGGTGGGCTGCAGTTCACCAGCGATGGCGCGGGCCTGATGCAGATCTTGCAGACGCAGCTGCACGCCGCTGGCGCCGCCGGTGCGGAACAGCTTGGCCGCATCGTCCAAATGCATCATGACCAGGCCGGCGTCGTACTCGTAGTGCCCGGCCTGGAACACCCCGGCCACCGTGAAGCTGCGCATGCGCGGGGCCACACCAGCCGGCGTGACCTGCCCACCCGGCGCCATCATCACCAGCTGCTCGCCCACTTGAACGCCGAGCTGGCGCGCCAGTTCCACACCGATCAGGATCTTCCATTGCCCAGGCTGCAGCTGGTTCAGGACCTCGGGGCCCAGCTTGGCGGCCATGGGCGTGACCTTGGGTTCCTCAGTGGGCAAGACGCCGCGCACCATCACACCGCGCATGTCCTCGCCGCGCGCCAGCAGGGCCTGGCTGTTCACAAAGGGCGCCGCACCCAGCACTTCGGGGCGGGCCTGGGCGGCCTGGGCCACAGAGCGCCAATCCTCCACGCCCTGCCCGTCCCAGCGCGTCACCTCCAAATGGGCGATGGCCGAGAGCATGGCGTCGCGCACCTCGCGCTGGAAACCATTCATCACCGACAGCACCACGATCAGGGCCGCCACCCCCAGTGCGATGCCCACCATGGACACACCGGAAATGAAGGAAATGAAGGCATTGCGCCGGCCGCCCTTGCCGGCGCGCAAATAGCGCCAGCCGACCTGCAGCTCGTAAGGGATATTCATAAGGGGGGCGATGGTAGCTGCGCAGAAGTGCCGCCTTCGCCCCCCGTGATCCGGGGCCGGGCTGGCGCAGCAGGCTCCGTTCGCGCTAAGGTAAAGACTTCCTAAAGAATCATGCCGGCCCCAGAGCCGGCCGCACCGGGAGTTTGATGATGGCAATCTGGCTGGACGAGTTGGAGCGCGAGGGACGCGCCGCACTGATGGCCTCCCTGCGGGATCGCCGCGACCTGCGCCGCGCGGTCGAGCGACGTCACTTGGCGGCCCATGACCATCCCGACAGCGAAGCGGTGCTACTGCTGCTGGAGGTCGAAGCCCGCGAAGCCGAGGACAACGTCGAAAGCGAACTGCTGGCCCGTGGCCTGGACGTGCTGCGCAATGAACTGCTGCAACGCAAACTCGACATCTTCACGCTGCGCACCCACGAACTCGCCCTGCTGAGCGACGGCCCCGCCGACCTGGACACCCTCAAACGATTGGTGGCCTTGCTCAAGCGCAAGCTCGATGACGCCAGCGATCACCGCCTGCGCCTGGCCTATGGGGCTGCGCGCGCCACCGAGGCGCATCGCCACTACCGCGATTGGCTCGCGCTGGCCGATCGCCGCTTGCAGGGCCGCAGCAACCACCTGGAATGGCAGGCCCTGCGCCCGACCGGCATCGACCGCCGCCGCACCGGGCGGCACTGATCAGGGATTCGAGGCCGCCGGTACTGGGCGCTGCACGGCCCATTGCCGCAGGCCTGCTTCGGCCTGGGCCCAGATGGCGGCCGTTCGGCCTTCGGCCTGTAGAGCTTGCAGCGCCCGCTCCAGCCGCGGCCTCAACAGGGCATGACGAGCGTGCAGGGCCAGAAACAAATCGCGCCGCAGCACGGGTTCGGCCACATGGCAAAGCCCTTGACCCGGCAAAGCCCGTGCCAAGGCAGGCGTGAGCGGCATCACCGCCGCCTCTGCCACGCCTTCCTGCAGGTAACGCCCCAGCTCGTTGAAGCTGGCTGCCGCACGGCGCTGTGGCTCGGGTAGATGGGCCTCAACAGCATGGGTGCCACGTAAATAGGCCAAGGGCCGGGCGGCCAGCGCATGCCACTCCAATCGGGCCGGGCAGGGCGGCTTGAACAGGGCAAAGTAGCCCACCTCACGCAAGGGCACGCGCACCCGCTGCAGCTGCGGGTGCAGCTCGAAAAACTCCATCACCCGCGCGCTGTCGCCATCCAGTCGTCCGGCCAGGATCTCCTGCTCAGCGCGGCGCAAGGGCATGGGGCGGAAAACCACAGGCTGGCCGGCGCGGGCAAACGCCTCGGCCAGCAAAGTCTGCACGGGCCGAGCGAGCGCGGCATCCTCGATGACGGCGATCTCCAGCACCGGGCCCTTACCATCCTTGGTGGCCTGAGCGCCGGTGGCCGCCAGGGCCAAGGCCAATGACCCAGCCCAGACAAGGGCCCCGCCTCGCCACTCCACCCCGCATCCGACTCCCATGCCCGCTCCTGCTAAACCAGAGCCAACAAGGCTACGCCGATGGGCTGGAAAGTCCCTGCGGTGATCACCGCATTCGAATCCGCAGGGGCTGAGGCCCTGTTCGCGCCCAAGGGGGCCACCGTGCCGCCATTCAGCAACGGCGACAGAGCGGTGCGAATTGCAGCTGGGGCTCTCTACCCGGTGAGCTCTGCAACCAGGTGGGCGCCCTTGTAGGTTGGGAACCCAGAGGGAAAGGGGCCCGCTTGGTATGGGCAGATCCTAGTGCGCAGCCTCCCAGCTGGCGCCAAATCCCACTTCGGCCAACAAGGGCACTTTGAGCTGCGCCACCCCGGCCATCAAGTCCGGTACACGCTGGGCCACCCAGTCGCGCTCCGCCTCGGGCAGCTCGAACACCAACTCGTCATGCACCTGCATGACGATCAGGGTCTGCTTGCCTTCCTGATCCAGCGCCTTTTGCACCGCCAGCATGGCCAGTTTGATCAGGTCGGCTGCGGTGCCCTGCATCGGCGCGTTGATGGCCTGGCGCTCGGCGCCGGCCCGGCGCGGGCCGTTGCCACTGTTGATCTCGGGCAACCACAGGCGCCGGCCAAACACGGTCTCCACAAAACCCTTGGCCTTGGCCGAGGCGCGCGTCTCATCCATGAAGGCACGCACGCCCTGGAAGCGAGCGAAGTACTTGTCGATGTAGTCCTTGGCCGCCTTGGGTTCAATCCCGAGCTGGCTGGCGAGGCCATAGGCGCCCATGCCGTAGATCAGACCGAAGTTGATGGCTTTGGCGGCCCGGCGCTGCTCGCCGGTGACCTGGTCCAGGGCGGCACCGAAGACCTCGGCGGCCGTGGCCTTGTGGATGTCGGCGCCGCTGGCGAAGGCGGCCAGCATGGCCTCATCGCCACTCAGGTGGGCCATGATGCGCAGCTCGATCTGCGAGTAGTCAGCACTGGCAATCAGGCGCCCAGGCGGGGCGATGAAGGCCTCGCGGATGCGCCGGCCCTCGGCCGTGCGCACGGGGATGTTCTGCAGGTTCGGATCGTTGGAAGCCAGTCGACCCGTCACCGCCACCGCCTGGGCGTAATGGGTGTGCACCCGCCCCGTGCCCGCGTTGATCATCAAGGGCAGCTTGTCGGTATATGTGCTCTTGAGCTTGGCCAGGCTGCGGTGCTCGAGGATCTTCGCCGGCAGCGGGAAGTCGGCAGCCAGTTCGGTCAGCACTTCCTCATCGGTGCTGGGCGCGCCGGTGGCCGTCTTCTTCTTCACCGGCAGGCCAAGCTTGCCGAACAGGATCTCGCCGATCTGCTTGGGGCTGCCGATGTTGAAGGGTTGACCGGCCAGTTCGGCCAATTCGGCCTCCAACTGCAGCAGGCGCTGGCCCAGCTCGTGGCTGTGCGCACGCAGGCGCTCGGCGTCGATCAGCACACCATTGCGCTCGACGCGCAGCAGCTGCGCCGAGGTCGGCATCTCGATCTGCTCGTACACGGTGCGCAGGCCGGCATCGGCCTGGATGCGCGGCAGCAGGCGCTGGTGCACGCCCAGGCACATCTCGCTGTCTTCGCAGGAATATTCGGCCGCGCGCGCCACATCCACCTGGGCGAAGGGGATCTGCTTGGCGCCCTTGCCGCACAGGTCCTCGTAGCTCAGGCCCTTGCGGCCCAGCTCACGGTCCGCCAGCGCCTCCAGGCTGTGGCTCTTGTGGGCCTCCAGCACGTAGCTCTGCAGCATCGTGTCGTGGGCGTAGCCGCGAATCTGGATGCCGTGGTTGGCAAACACATGGGCGTCGTACTTCACATGCTGACCGAGCTTTGAGCGCGCTGCGTCCTCCAGCCAGGGCTTGAGGCGGGCCAGCACCTCGTCCAACGGCAACTGCTCAGGCGCATCCATGCCCGCGTGGCGCAGGGGGATGTAGCAAGCCTCGAAGGGCGCCACCGAAAAGCTCAGGCCGACGATGCGCGCCTCCAGGTTGTTGAGCGAATCGGTCTCGGTGTCCAGCGCCACCAGCTCGGCCCCTTGGATCTTGGCCAGCCAAGTCTCGAAGGCCGGCCAGGAGGTGACGGTGTCGTAGTGCTTGTCCTGCAAAGGCGGCGGTGGCAAGGCGTCGGTCGGCTCCGCCACCGTGCTAGGCCCGGCGGCGGCCACGCCCGCCCCCTCCAACTCCCGCATCCAGGTCTTGAAGCCATGCTGGCGGAAGAAGGCCAGCAGGCCGGCGGAATCCACCGCGCCGATGGCCAGGGACTCCAGCGCCGGCCAACCGGTCACATGAGCGTGCAGGTCGCAATCGGTCTTCACCGTCACCAGCTGGCGCCCCATCGGCAGCCAATCCAGCGCCTTGCGCAGGTTTTCACCCGCCACGCCCTTGATGCTGCCGGCGGCGGCGATCACGCCATCCAACGAGCCGTATTCCGCAATCCATTTGGCGGCGGTCTTGGGGCCGACCTTCTCGACGCCGGGGACGTTGTCCACCGTGTCGCCCATCAAAGTCAGGTAATCAATGATCCGGTTCGGCGGCACGCCAAACTTGTCCATCACCCCCTCTTCGGTCAGGCCCTCGTTGCTCATGGTGTTGATGAGCGAGACCTCGGGCGTGACCAACTGGGCCAGGTCCTTGTCGCCAGTGGAGATGATGACCCGATGCCCCTGCTGCGCCGCCACCCGGGCCAGGGTGCCGATGGCGTCGTCGGCCTCGATGCCGGGCACCTCCAGGATGGGCCAGCCCAGCAGGCGTACCACCTCGTGGATCAGAGGAATCTGCTCGCGCAGCGGCTCGGGCATGGGCGCGCGCTGGGCCTTGTACTCGGGGTACCACTCGTCGCGGAAGGTCGGGCCTTTGGCGTCGAACACACAGACGGCGCGCTCGGGTTTGAATTGGTCGCGCAGGCGCCGCATCATGGCCACGACGCCGTGCACGGCGCCAGTGGCCTGGCCGTCCGGGCCGCGCAGATCGGGCATGGCGTGAAAGGCGCGGTACAGATAGCTGCTGCCATCCACGAGCAGCATCAGGGGCTTGGATTCGGTCATGCCTGCATTGTCAGGGGCTGGGTGAGTGAGATTCTTAGAATGGCCGGACCATGACCCTGTTCCTGCGCTGCGCGGCTCTGCTGCTGGCCGCCCAGCCCGTGCTGGCGGCCCCGTCCAACGATACCGCCCCCCCTCCTCCGCGCCTGCCCGAGCTGGCGGCTTCAGCCGCCGTCCCTGCCGTAGCACCCGATGCAGCAAGCTCCAGCGCTGCTTTCGCGCCCGAGCTCAAGCGCCGCCGCCTGGCCCCCTCAGACAGCGCCAAGGTGCGCATCAGCGAAGACGATCTGGTGCGCGTAGAGGAACACCTCAACATCCGCGGCCAGGTCGTTCGCATCGTGGTCTATCCCAAGGATGGCTCGCGCCCCTACGAAATGGACCCGCCGCGCCTGGATGGCGAAAAGGCCGAGGGCGGCGCACGGCGCTGGCGCATCGGGAGCTTTTGATGGCGGTCTACACCCCGGTCTCCGAGGCTCAGGTGGGTGCGCTGCTGCAACGCCTGCGCTTGGGCGAGTTGCAGCAGCTCAGCGGCATCGCGGCGGGTATCGAGAACAGCAATTTCTTCATCGATTGCGACGCCGGTCGCTACGTGCTGACGCTGTTTGAGCGCCTCTCGGCCCAGCAACTCCCCTTCTACCTGGGTCTGATGCAGCATCTGGCGGCCAAAGGCTTGCCCGTGCCCGCCCCGCAGGCCGACCCCGAGGGCCAGATCCTGTTCGAACTGGGTGGCAAGCCAGCGGCGGTGGTGACCTGCCTGCGCGGCAGCCACCAGCTCTCACCCAATGTCTTTCACTGCGAGCAGCTGGGCCATACCCTGGCCCGCCTGCATGAGGCGGTGGCCGACTTCCGCCCCTTCCAGCCGAATTTGCGCGGCCTGCCCTGGTGGCAGGCGGTGGCTCCCACGCTCTATGCCAAGCTGGACGCCGACACCGCCGCCCTGCTGCGCGAGGAGCTGGCCTTCCAAACCGAGCTGGCGGCATCGCGCGCTTACCAAGACCTGCCACGCGGCGCCATCCACGCCGATCTATTCCGCGACAACGCCATGTTCGAGGGCCTGCCGGGCCGCGAACAGCTCTGCGGGGTGTTCGACCTCTATTTCGCCGGCGTCGACACCTTTTTGTTCGACCTGGCCGTGTGCCTGAACGATTGGTGCATCGACCTGGCCAGCGGCCGCCTGATCGAGGAGCGCGCCGCCGCCCTGGTGGCGGCCTACGAGGCCGTGCGCCCCTTGAGCGCCGCCGAACACCGCCTGCTGCCCGCCGCCCTGCGCGCCGCGGCGCTGCGGTTTTGGCTCAGCCGCCTGGACGACTGGCACCGCCCGCGCGCGGCGCAGTTACTCAAGCCCCACGACCCCACCCACTTTGAGCGCGTGCTGCGCGAGCGCATCGCCGCGCCCTGGCATGCGATGAAAGAACTTGGATGAGCACCGCCCTCAAACTCACCTTGCACCAGGCGCCCGCCGCTCAAGGCCTGCGCTGGATCCAACTGGGCTGGCAGGTGTTTCGCCAAGCGCCACTGGCTCTATCGTCCCTGCTCGCACTGTTTTTGCTGATGGCCGCCCTGCTGCAGGTGTTGGGGTTGGTGGGCGCCCTGCTGGGCCTGGCCGCCCTGCCCCTGGTTTCGCTGGCCTTCATGCTCAGCGCCCATCAGCTGCTGCAAAAGCGGATGCCCAGCTGGCAAGTCCTGGCCCAGCCCTTCAAGCTGACCCGTGAACGCAGCCACGCACAACTGCGCATCGGCCTGCTCTATGTGATCTGCACCGTGTCGGTGATGAGCCTGGGCAATTGGATCGACGGCGGCCGCTTTGATGCCCTGCAAGAGGCCCTGGCGCAGGCCGGGCAAGACAGCGCCAGCCAGAAGGCCGCTGAGGCCGCATTGGCCGCCGCGCTAGCCGATCCCAACTTCTTCTGGGCCGCCTTGGTCCGCCTAGGCGGCGTGCTGCTGATCTCAATCCCCTTCTGGCACGCTCCGGCCCTGGTGCATTGGGGCGGTCAGGGCGCCCTGCAGGCGCTCTTTTCCAGCACCCTCGGCGTGTGGCGCAACAAGGCCGCCTTTGCACTCAACGGCCTGGCATGGCTGGGCCTGCTCCTGGCCGCCTCGCTGGCACTCGCGCTGGTGGCCGGCCTCTTTGGCGCCCCTGGCCTGTTGCCTTTGCTGGTGATGCCGCTGACCCTGTTCCTGGCCTCGGTGTTTTATGCCGGCCTCTATTTCATGTTCGTAGACAGCTTCCGCTTCGTCGCAGCCGAGGTCGAACCGGCGCCGCCGGTTCAGGCTTGAGTCGCCACTGCCCACGCTGCCTGCGCGCGCGCTGCCTGTGCGCGCTCGCCCTGCAGCCGCCCTTGCAGCACGACACCGAACTGGTGATCCTCCAGCACCCACTGGAGCAATTCGAAGTCAAGGGCACCGCGCGCTTGCTGGCCCTGTCGCTAAACCGCTGCCGCTTGGAGGTCGGCGAGGTCTTCGCCCCACTGCCCAACCCGGAGCAGCGCATCGAGGCCCTGCTTTATCCCGGCGGTGAATCCTTGCTCGCCCCCGACGTCCCTGCGCAGCGCCTGCGCCTCTACGCGCTGGATGGCAGCTGGCGCAAAAGCCGCCTGCTGCTGCACCGCAACCCCTGGCTGCAAGCCCTGCCGCGGGTGCACCTTGAAACACTGCCAAGCAGCGCCTACACGGTGCGCAAGGCGCACGCGGGGCATCAGTTGTCGACGCTGGAAGCCTGTGGCTTGGCCCTGGACCAGCTGGAAGCGGCACCTGTCTTCAAGCCCGCGCTGGACGGCGTGTTGGCGGGGTTGGTGCAGGCTCTTAGCAGGCGGGCTCCAGATTCGAACCTCCATGGACCTGACTCTGGATAGTCGGTTGCTCGACACGCTGCAGCCCGAGGGGTCTTGGCTGGCAGCAAACGGTGGGATTCAAGCCGATCGCCACCCAACCCTCACCGCCCACTGCTCCGCCGCCAATCCGATCAACTGAAACACCGGCTCCTTGAGCCACAGATACCCATCCACCTGTTCGGGAAAAAGCGCAGCCGCACGGCGCTTGATCTGTTCGTACTGGACTGCGGCTTCAGGCTGCGCGCACAGGTAGTCGCGCATCAAGAGCGCAAAGCGATGGTTGGCACTGCCAATCTCGCGCACATGCAGATGCACGCGCCGCTCGCCCTCGGGTTCTCGGAAGTAGAGCTTGCGGCCGGGCGCGGCCCCCTCGTCCATCACCCATTCGCGCCCGCGCTGCCAGCCCGCCGCCCACAGGCGCTCGCGCCATGGCAGTGCGCCATCCAGCGAGGGCACGCCCAGTTGCAGATCAATCACATCCTTGGCCGCCAGGCCGGGCACCGCCGTGGAGCCGATGGATTCGATCTCGAACGCCGGCTCGGGCAAGAGCCCGCGCAGCCGCGCACGCCAATGCACATGCTCCTCGGGCCAACGCGCGAGCGGACCGACGATTTCGATGCGGCGGCTGCGAGCGAAGGCTGGCAGGTTCATGCTCAGATCGGTGTGAGCTTGGCCACCGAAAGCGCCAACCACTTGGCCCCATGCCGCCCGAACTGAATGTGGGCGCGCGCGTCGGCACCCGCTCCTTCCAGGGTCAGCACCACGCCCTCGCCAAACTTGTTGTGGAACACCGCCTGGCCCACGCGCAGCCCACTGTCATGCTCGGCCTTCTTGGGCACCGGCGCGGCCACGGCCTGCTGCCAAGCGGCCGGCTTGGGCGCCGGCCATCCACCGCGTGCTTCGCCACCACGCCCTGCACCCACCACGCCGGAAAGACCGCTGCCGCGCTGCCAAGCATTGGCGTAATCGCGCTCAAAACCGCTGCCAAAGCCGCCCTGCTTGGGGCTGAGCCACTTCAGGCTGGCCTCGGGCAGCTCGGCCAGGAAGCGGCTGCGCACGTGGTAGCGCGTTTGCCCGTGCAGCATGCGGCTTTGCGCCAGACTTAAATGCAGGCGCTTGCGCGCGCGGGTGATGGCCACATACATCAGGCGGCGCTCTTCCTCCAGGCCGTCAAAGTCCTGCAGCGCGCGCTCGTTCGGGAACAAGCCCTCCTCCAGGCCGGTCAGGAACACCGCGTCGAACTCCAGGCCCTTGGCAGCGTGGATGGTCATCAGTTGCAGCGCATCCGCCCCGGCAATCGCCTGGTTCTCACCCGACTCGAGGCTGGCATGCGTCAGGAAGGCGGCCAGCGGGCTCATGATCTCGCCGGTGTCGGCGTCGGGGGTGAGGCCAGGCCCGAGTTGGCCGTTGACCCCCAGTTCGTCCACCGGCAGCGCCACCGCGTCCTTGCCAAAGCCTTCCTGCGTCACAAAGCTCTCGGCCGCGGTGATCAGTTCCTCCAGGTTCTCCAGACGCTCGGCGCCGTCCTTGTCGCTGCGGTAGTGCGCGGCCAGGCCCGAGCCCTCGACCACGTGCTCAACGATGGCGCGCAGGGTCTGGCCCTCGGTGGCGCGGCGCAGGCCTTCGATCAACTCGATGAACTTTTGCAGGCTGACGCCGGCCCGGCCCGAGAGCGCCGAGACCGACTGCCAGAGGCTGCGCCCACTGGCTTTGGCCGCGTCCTGCAGCTGCTCCACCGTGCGCGCGCCGATGGCGCGGGCCGGGAAGTTCACCACGCGCAGGAAGCTGGTGTCGTCGTTGACGTTCTCCAAGAGGCGCAGGTAGGCCAACGCGTGCTTGACTTCGGCGCGCTCGAAAAAGCGCAGTCCGCCATACACGCGGTAAGGGATGCCCGCATTGAAGAGCGCCGACTCGATCACCCGGCTCTGCGCATTACTGCGGTAGAGGATGGCGATCTCCGCACGCGCCAGACCCCCACGGTGCAGGCTCTGCGCCTCTTCCAACACCCAACGCGCCTCCTCGAAGTCGCTGGGGGCCTCGAACACGCGCAGCGGTTCGCCCTGGCCGGCGTCGGTACGCAGGGTCTTGCCCAGACGCTTCTGGTTGTGATCGATCAGGTGATTGGCGCAGTCCAGGATGTGGCCGCAGCTGCGGTAGTTCTGCTCCAGCTTGATCAAGCGACGCACCCCGTACTCGCGCTCGAAGGCATGCATATTGCCCACCTGGGCGCCGCGAAAGGCGTAGATGCTCTGGTCGTCGTCGCCCACCGCGAACACGGCGCCGCGCCCGCCCGGTGGTGCAAAGAGCTTGAGCCAGGCGTACTGCAGCTTGTTGGTGTCCTGGAATTCATCGACCAGGATGTGCTGGAAGCGCGCCTGGTAATGCTGTCGCAGCGCGGCGTCATCGCGCATCAGCTCGTAGACGCGCAGCATCAGCTCGGCAAAGTCCACCACACCCTCGCGCTGGCATTGCGCGTCATAGGCGGCATAGATCTCCACCATCTTCATCTCTTGCGGATCGCGCGCCAGCACGTCCTTGGGCCGGGCGGCGTCTTCCTTCCAATGGGCGATGGTGTGGGCCACGGCCTTAGGGATGAAACGCTCCTCGTCCAGGTTCATGGCCTTGATGACGCGCTTGACCGCGGCCACCGTGTCGCTGCTGTCCAGGATCTGGAAGCCCTGGGGCAGTCCGGCGGCCTTCCAATGCGCGCGCAGGAAGCGATGGCACAGGCCGTGGAAGGTGCCAATCCACATGCCGCGCACGTTGTAGGGCAGCATCGCGGCCAGGCGGGTCTGCATCTCCTTGGCGGCCTTGTTGGTAAAGGTCACGGCCATCACGCCCCCTGGGCCCACATGGCCCTGACTCAGCAGCCAGGCGATGCGGGTGGTCAGCACCCGGGTCTTGCCCGAGCCCGCACCGGCGAGGATGAGCCCGGGCTCCGCACCGAGCGTCACGGCGGCGAGTTGTTCGGGGTTGAGGTGGGCAAGAAGTGTCGAATTCATGAGGGGGCGGATTGTCGTTGCCTCGGGCGGACGTACATTGCCGCGCATGAAGCGCCGCCCTCTACTGGGCGCCAGCCTGGGCCTGCCCGGCTTGGCCGCCTGCCGCCAAGAACCCACCGATGCCGCCCCGGCGCCGGCCGCAGCCGCCGCGCCCGCACTGCCGCCGGAGCGCCCAGGCTCCCCCTATCGCTCGCAGCAACGCTATCTGTTCCAGCAACTGCAGCAAGCCGAACTGCCCTCTCGCCTGCCGGGGGGCCAAGCCCTGCCCTTGGACCGCTATGGCCCGAGTGCCGACTATGTGGACGCCTATTGCGGCTGGACTTGGGAGCGCCGCGGCGGTGATTGGATCGACGCCAAGGGGCTGCGATGGGGCAGCGCACCCTGGTTCAGCTTGGAGACCGTGGCCCCCGCCCCCGGCCAGGTGGGCCATGAATTTGTCGACGCCACCGCCCTGGCGCAGGCGGCCCAGCAGCAAGACCGCTGGTGTGCCCTGCTGCTGCGCAACAGCCCTGGCAGCACGCTCAAGATCAGCGGCCCGCTCCACCCGCGCCTGGGGGGGCCACAGCTGTCAGTGGTCTACGCCGACGGCGAACGCGAACGCCTGCGCGCCCGCCTGGTGGCCAGCGTGCAACCTGGCCGGCCACAGACTGCCGCGCCCGAGCTGATGTTGCCGGTTTTCATCGAATTCGAGCGCCCGCGCAAGGCCGTGCGCGAGGCTCGCCTGGGGCTAAGCCTGACGGCACAGACCGGCCAGGCCCGCGCGCGGGTTGAAGGGTTCCTGCTCGACCCCACCCACACCCTGCCGGCGGCGCGTGACGGCCTGGCGCGCGCGCAAGCGCAGCGTCTGGACGCCGATCTGGACCAGCACCCCCAAGTCATCGGCGTGCACCGCTATGTGGATGGCAGCCGATTCGAAGACTTCGTGTTGAATGAGTCGATCAATCCCTGGGCCGAACGCGAGTTCGACCCTTCTATCTGGGATCGCGGCGCGCCCGACACCCGCAAGCTGCCCCACAAAGGCTTGGGGCGCTGGGTCAACATCAGCACCCCGCGCTCGCAGTGGGGGCTGGTCGATTCCGGCTATCGCGGCGAGGGCTTCGCCCCGCTGACGCCTGGGCTGGGTGCCCTGCGGGTGCACATGCCAGCCGCGCCGAACCTGCACGATGGCGCCATCGTCGGCCACGGGGGCACGCCAGGGGTGAACGCCTGCATCTTCATGCCCGAGCCCTTATTCGGCCGATTGGACCGCGTGTTCGTGCGCTACTACCTGCGCCTGGGCCTGACCGAGCCGCCCCAGGCCGCGCACGACCCCAAGGTGCGCTATCAGGTCTATCACGGCCAAGAGCACGCACAAACGGCACGCAACCCGGTCTGGACCGATCGCGGCGGCAAGTTCGGCATCATGCCGGACCACGCAACCAGCTATGGCGGCGTAAGCGGCAGTTCGGGTGGCAACAAGGGCTGGCAGATGCGCCTGGCCTGGTCCGAATGCGACGCCGGCAATGGCAGCGGCCCCGACGAGGGCGGCTGGCGCCCAGGCTTTCACACCTACGACTTTCAGAATGAGCAGCCGGTCGGCCACCGCTACGTCAACGACCGTGTGGAGCAAAGCTGCTGGGGCCAGCGCGATGGCGTGGGCGGCATGCTCTATGCCGGACAGTGGTACTGCATTGAATGCGAGCTGCAGCTGAACCATGCCGACCCCAAGGGCTGGAGACCCGACGGCGCCCTGCGCGCCTGGGTCGATGGCCGCCTGGTCTTCGAGCGTGAAGGCATGGTGTTTCGCACCCTGCCCTTGCACGATCCGGGCTTCGAGTCGGGACGCATCCGCCCTTGCCGTGAACTGGGCATTCGCAGTCTGTGGTTCAACTGGTTCCATGGCGGTCAGACCCAGAACAGCATCGACCGCAGCCTGTTCGTCACCGGCCTGGCCTGGGGCCGCGACTACCTGGGGCCGATGAAGCGATGAGCGATCTGAACGGCGCCTGCCCCTGCGGCCACCCGCAAAGCTATGCCGCCTGCTGCGGCCGCTATCACCGCACGTTTACCGAAACGGGCACACTCAGCGCGCCCACCGCCGAGGCCTTGATGCGCAGCCGTTACAGCGCCTTTGTGCGGGATCAGCTGAGCTATCTGCTCGCCACCTGGCACCCGCGCACCCGGCCTGACAGGCTCAGCCCCAACGAGCCCGGACTGCGCTGGCTGGGCTTGGAGGTCCACCGCCACACGCAGCTTGACGCGACCCATGCCGAGGTCCACTTCGTGGCCCGCAGTAAGCTGGGTGGACGGGCGCACCGGCTGGTGGAGACCAGCCGCTTCGAGCGCGTGGACGGGGTCTGGCTCTATGTCGACGGCGACCTTTCCTGACTTGCCCCTGCTGGCCGAAGGCGAGGGCTGGATCGCCATCGACAAGCCGGCCGGCCTGCTGGTGCACCCCAGCCAGCTGGACGCCCACGAGGCCGACACCGTGCTGGCGCGCGCGCAGGCTCAGTTCGGCCGCCGCTTCAGCCCCGCGCACCGGCTGGACAAGGGCACCAGTGGGGTGCTGTTGCTGACCCACAGCGCGCCAGCCGCCGCCCTGCTGGGGGCCTGGTTTCGAGACGAGCAAATTCACAAGCGCTATCTGGGTCTGGTGCGCGGCTGGCCGCAGGGCGAGCAGGGTGTGATCGACCATCCGCTGGCGCGCGACCCCGAGCAACCCAGCGCTGGCCAAGCGCACTTGCCGGCACAGACCCGCTGGCAGGTGCTGCAGCGCCTGAGCTGGCCCGTGCGCACCCAGCCCGGCTTTGAGCACACCCGCGGGGCCTTGCTGGAGTTGGAGCCGCTGCAGGGCCGACGGCACCAGATACGGCGCCACTGCAAGCACATCGCTCACCCGTTGATCGGCGACGCCACCCACGGCAAGGGGCCGCTGAACCGAGCGCTGGCGGCGCATCTGGGTCGGCAGCGGCTGTGGCTGCATGCACAGCGCTTGGAATTACCGGACAGCCAGGTCATCGAAGCCCCTCCGGGGCCGGAATGGTCAGCCCTCCAGCAGGCGTAGGGCCGCCGCAAAGTCCAGCGCCGCCAGGGCCTGGTCAAACGCATCCAAACGATCTCCCAGATGGGCTTGCAGCGGCTCGCGCAGCTCGGCAGCCACGCCCAACGCATTCAGGTCCTGCGCCTTCAGGGCCTGCGCCAAAGGCTGCAAGGGTTGAGGCAAACCCGCCGGCCCGGCCGTGGCGGCCGCCAGGGGCGTTCCAGCCAGTGCCTGCGCATGATCCAGCAGGGCTGCGCATCCCCGCTCGATGCGCTCGCCCAGCTCCGCGATCCACTCCGGCGCCAAGGTCTGACCCGCCTTGGCGCGCTGCTCGCCTTCTCGTCCCCAGCCGGCCAGTTCATCGGCCGCCAAAGTGGCCGCCAGGCCCTTGAAGCTGTGCAGGGCCTGCTGGCTCTCCTCGTGCTGGGTCGGCTCGGCTGCGCGCGCCAGCGCTAACAGCTGCTCGGGCAGGCGCTCTGCGGACTTGGCAAAGGAGCGACACATGCGCAAATAGAGCTCGGTCTTGCCCATGAAGCGGTCCATCGCGGTCTGCAGATCGATGCCCTGGCGCAATGCTTGGGCCTGCCGCTCGGACTCCACCTGCAGGGTGGGCAACACCTTGGCCGCCACAGGTTCCTCGGCGGCCGCGCCCACCAAACGACGAATCAAGGCCATCAGGGGCTCCATCTCGAAGGGCTTGCCCACATGCTCGTTCATGCCCGCATCCAGGCAGGCTTCGCGGTCCGCGGCCATGGCATTGGCGGTCATGGCCACGATGGGCAAATCGCGCAAACCCAGTTCGCCGCGGATCGCTCGGGTGGCTGCAAGGCCATCCATCACCGGCATCTGCATGTCCATCAGCACCAGATCGAAACCCTGGGGCTGCGCCCGCAAGCGATCCAGCGCCTGCCCCCCGTGGTCCGCCACCACCACGCTGGCTCCCTCGGCCGTCAGCAGCTCAAAGGCGACTTGTTGATTGTTCGGGTTGTCTTCCACCACCAGCAGGCGAATGCCCTCCAGGCCCGGGCCGCGTTGACTTAGCGCCGGCGCTCCGGCGTGCGGCGTCTCACCTCGAACCAAGGCGACGGCATCGGCCAGCATCCCCGTGGTGATCGGTTTGACCAAAAAGCCCTGCAGGGACTGCGTACCCTCCGCCTGCAGGTGACGCTCACGCTCGGCGGACGATCCCATCTGCAAGAGGGGCAGGCGCCGCCCAGCCCGGCGCGCGCGCGCCTGCAACTGCTCGGCCAGCTCACCGCCGTCAACGTTGGCATCGAGCAGGACAACGTCAACGCAGCGGCCCTCTTGCTCTTCCTGGTCCCAAAGCGCCAAGGCTTCCTCGGCCTGGGCCGCCAGCAGGGCCTGCCAACCCAGACCCTCAGCCATCGCCTCGACGGCCGCCCGCACCACAGCGTTGTCATCCAGCACCAGCAAGCGCAGGCTCGCCGACTGACGTACCGGAGACTCGCCTTGATCCGCCACGGGCAGCTCCAGCACAAAAGAGAAGCGGCTGCCCCGCCCGGGCTGGCTGGAGAGTGCAATTTCCCCGCCCATCAGCTGCACCAGGCGCTGGCTGATGGCCAGTCCCAGGCCGGTGCCGCCAAAGCGGCGCGTGGTGCTGGCCTCGGCCTGCGAAAAGCCAGTGAACACCGTGGCCTGCTTGTCTGGCGCAATGCCGATGCCGGTGTCGCGAACCGAAAATTCCAGCCGCACCGGTCCACCCGGGTCGTTCGAGCCGCCCAAGCGCCGCAGGCTGATCACCACCTCGCCGGACTCCGTGAACTTCACAGCGTTGCCGCCCAAATTGATGAGCACCTGCTGCAGTCGCAGAGAGTCGCCCACCAGATGGGGCGGCACCCGGGGGTCCACATAGAGCACCAGCTCGATGGGTTTGATGCCGACATTGCTGGCCAGGATGACGGCCAGATTGCGCAACAAGCCCTCGGTCTCGAAGGGCTGCGGGTCCAGCACCATCTTGCCGGCCTCGACCTTGGAGAAGTCCAGGATGTCGTTGAGCAAGCCCAGCAAGGAGCGCGCAGCGCCCTCGGTCTTGTCGGCGTAGTCGGCCTGGCGCGGCTCCAACGGCGTGCGCTTGAGCAACTTCAACATACCCAGAATCGCGTTCATGGGCGTGCGGATCTCGTGGCTCATATTGGCCAGGAATTGGCTCTTGGCCACACTGGCGGCATTGGCCCGATCACGCTCGATGCCCAGGTCGTGTGCCAACTGCTCGGCCCGGGCCTGCTCGGCCTTGAGCTCGCCGATGTCCATGGCCATCACCACAAAGCCCTGGACCTCGCCGTCACGCACATCGGGCACGTAATGCACCAGCGTGTCCTCGAAGTGGCCGTCGAGATTCATGCGGCGTTCGAATTGCTGCGGCTCGCCCGTCAACACGAGGTCAATGCGCGCGCGATTCGCCGCCACGCGCTCCGGCGCAAAGACTTCGTCCAACTGCGCACCCAGCATCTGCTCGCGCGTGCGGCCGACCCAATCGGCATAGCCGCGATTGACGAACACGCAGCGCAGCTCTCGCGTCCAGTAGGCAATGCGGCCCGGCACGCTGTCGGCCACCAGACGCACGAAGTGTTCCTGCGTGCGCATGGCCTCCTCGGCCCGCTTGCGCTCACTGACGTCGATGTAAGTGGTGATCAGCCCGCCGCCCGGCAGCGGCGCCCCCCGGATGTCCAAGGTCAGCCCATTGGGTCGGGTGCGTTCGAAATGGTGGGTGGTGGCGGCCTCGGCCATGCTGCGCAGGCTGGCCACGGCCTCCAGACTGGAGCTGCCGCTGCCGTACTCGCCACGCTCGGCGTTGAAACGCAATAGGTCGTCGAAGTGGGTCTGGCCCGGCACCATCAGCGTGGCAGGCAAGTCCAGCAGGCGCATCAACTCGTGGTTGGCCGCGCGCAGACGGAAGTCCTGGTCAAACACCAACAAGCCGCAGGGCAGGTTTTCCAGCACCGACTGCATCAGCTCGCGCTGGCGCTGGGCCTCCTTCTCCAGGCTGCGTCGCACGCTGATGTCCTGGTAGGCGCCGACGATGCGCAGCGGCCCGCTGTCGTCGAACTCGGCCTCGCCCACTGAGCGCACCCAAAGGTCCTGACCCAAGGCATTGCGCAGCCGCAACTCCAAGTCCCAGCCCTGGGCATCCTGCACGGCACGGCTCATGGCCTGCTTGAGCGCATCCACGTCATCCTCGTGCACATAGCGCAGGGCCTGCACCAAGCTGGGCTGCTCACCCGGGCTCAGGCCGTGGATGCGAAACACCTGGTCAGACCAGGTGATGCGGTTCTCGCTCAGATTGAGTTCGAAGCCCCCCACCTGGGCCAAGCGTTCTGTGCGGTCCAGCATCAGCTGGCGCACCCGCATCAGCTCATCAGCGCGATGACGCTCATGAATATTGAGCAAGATGCCGGCCAGCCAGAGCGGTTCACCGTTGGGGGTGCGCGCCACCACCGTGCCCCGCAGCATCAGCCACACCCAATGACCTTGAGCATGGCGCAGGCGCAGTTCAACCTCGCAGGCAGGACTGGCACCGCTGAAGTGAGCGTGCATGGCCTTTTGCAGACGTTCGCGATCCTCGGGGTGCACGCGTTCACGCCAGAGACTGACCCCGGCGCGGTGCAGTGCTTCGAGCGACTCACCGAGAAATCCCGCCAAACGAGGATTGACCCGCAGTTCACCGCTCTGGAAATTCCACTCCCACGTTCCGGCCTGGGTCCCTTCGACGATGGCCGTGAGGCGCTCACGCTCACGTTGCAACTCCGCCTGGACCGTCTTGGCTGCTGTGATGTCAAAACGGATCGCGACAAACCGGTCGATGGCACCATCCGGCCCCATGAAGGGGGCCACGATGGTGTCCACCCAATACAGCCGACCATCCTTGGCGCGATTGCAAACTGCGCCGCGCCAATGCTGGCCGCTGGAGATGGTGCGCCAGAACTCGGCCCAGAAACTGCGCGAGTGATGGCCCGAATTCACCATCCGGTGCGGCGAGCCCAGCAGCTCACCGCGCGAATAACCGCTGAGCTGGCAGAACGCGTCATTCACCTCGATCACCAGGCCCTGGGGGTCTGTGACCGAGACGATGGCGTGCTGATTCAGGGTGCGCAGCAGGTCCTGATGATCTCGCAGCGCGTCAGCCATGCCCTGCTGCGCCTGCCGGCGTGCATTGCAATCCAGTCCCAGCAAGACGGCGCCCTGCCAATTCCCCTGCGCATCGCGAACGGGCTCCAGCTCCAGGTCCAACCACAGCGTGCGGCCCTTGGCATCGGTACAGGCCATTTCGCTGCGAAAAGCCTGACCCAGGGCCAAGGCCTCATTGAGGGCCTCGCGCTGCGGCCCCGGTGCGAGTCCCAGCACGTCCGCCAACTCCGTCCCTGGTTCGGCCGCCTGGCCCAACTGCCGTCCGGCCGCACCATTGGCCCACAGCAGGTGCCCGAAGGCATCGGTGCGCAGCACGATCTGCTCGGTCAGTTCCACCACATGCGCCAGACGCTGCAGGTCCACCGCATCGCGGGCCGCCTGATCCAAGGCTTGTCGCCGGCCCGCCTGCAGGCGCGCGACGGCCACAGCCAACACCAAGCTGAGCAACAGCCCCCCTGCCAACACGCCTTGCTGCCGAGGGCTTGGAGGCCACAGCGCCGGCGGCGCCTGAACCAGCAGCCATTCACGCCCCCCAACCCGCATGGCGCGTTCCGTCCCGCCCGTCAGTGCCGCGCCCCAAAGCGGCAAGCCCTTGGCTGAACCAAAGAAGAGCGCGGCATCGCCCGCCTGCTGTGTCTGCGCATTCAGCCCGTGGAGCCAAGCCTGTACATCCAGGCGCAGCATCACCCAGCCCTCAATACCGTCCGCAGTCATCAAACGCTGCGCAGCCCAGATCTCACGCCTGGCCGGCCCGACGGCCAGCAACATCTGCGCGCTTGTGCCCTGACTGTCCTCAGCGCTGCGTGCCAACGCTTGGCGCTCGCTGAGATGGCCATCTTGGCCGATGTCCGGTGCCTGCTTCGGAATCCACTCCAACGCCAGCAAGCCGTGCAACAAGCGGGCCCGCTGCCGCTCCGCCTGAAAGGCGGCCAACTGGGCACTGGCCCGATGAGGCTGAACCTGAACCAGCAAGACCGCAGTCTGCAAAGTCTGTTGGGCCAGACCCCAGCGGTGCCCCAACTCCTGTTCCAAAGCCTCGGCCGCCGCCCGCTGAGCCTGCAGCCGCTGTGGCTGCTCCCAAGCATGCAGACCCAACATCAACAGGGCCAGCAGCAGCCAAGCTACCAGCAGGGCCAACAGCCCTTGAACGGCACTGGAGATTCGGCGCAATGGCTTGTGGCTCGGGTCCATTCGGTGGATTGGCACGCGGTGGGCAGCCAGTCTAAGCGGCACTCAGCGGGCCAGATCGCCCAGGCAGACCGTCTTCAGATCCAGGTATTCATCAATGCCCTGATGCCCGCCTTCGCGGCCGTAGCCACTCTGCTTGATGCCGCCGAAGGGGGCTTCGGCGCTGCCGATGGCTCCGGTATTGATGCCCACCATGCCGTAATCCAGCGCCTCAGCCACCCGCATCACGCGGCCGATGTCGCGACTGAAGAAATAGCTGGCCAGGCCAAATTCGGTGGCATTGGCCAACGCGATGGCCTGGGCCTCGGTCTCGAACTTGAGCACCGCCGCCACCGGCCCAAAGGTTTCCTCGATGGCCACGCGCATGCGCGCCGTCACGCCGGTCAGCAAAGTGGGCTCAAAGAACATCGCGCCCAGATCGCCGCGGGCCTGCCCACCGCTGCGCAGCGTGGCGCCTTGAGCCACGGCATCGTCCACATGGGCGCGCACCTTGGCCAGGGCCTGGGCGTCAATCAACGGACCGACCTGCACCCCGGCTTCTTGCCCGGGTCCGATCTGCAAGGCGGCCACCCGCTCGGCCAGTCGCTCCACAAAGGCGTCATGAATCCCGGCCTGCACATAGAAGCGATTGGCGCAGATGCAGGTCTGGCCGGCATTGCGGTACTTGCTTTGCATCGCGCCTTCGACCGCCGCGTCCAGGTCGGCGTCATCAAACACGATGAAGGGCGCGTGTCCGCCCAACTCCAGCGACAGGCGCTTGAGCGTTGGCGCACACTGGGCGGCGAGCAGTCGGCCGACTTCGGTGGAGCCGGTGAAGCTCAGATGCCGCACCGCCGGCGCCTCGCACCAGAGCTTGCCGACGGCCACCGACTCTTCGGCCGTGGCCGGCAACACCGCCAACACCCCGGAGGGCAACCCAGCGCGCAGGGCCAGCTCAGCGCAAGCCAGGGCGGTCAAGGGGGTCTGTTCCGCCGGCTTGACCATCACCGTACAGCCGGCCGCCAGGGCCGGCGCCACCTTGCGGGTGATCATCGCCAGAGGGAAATTCCAGGGCGTGATGGCAGCACACACGCCCACCGCCTGCTTCCAGATCCAGTAGCGTTTGCTGGGGTCGGCCGCCGGCACCGTCTCGCCATAGACCCGCTTGCCTTCTTCGGCGTACCAATCCAAGAAGCTGGCCGCGTAGGCCACCTCGGCCTTGGCCTCGGCCAGTGGCTTGCCCTGCTCGGCCGTCATGATGCGAGCCAGGTCCTCGGCATTGCTGCGCAAGGCCTGGGCCCAGCGGCTCAGCATCAGCCCGCGGTCGCGCGCACTGCGGGCACGCCAGGCCGGAAGGGCCTTTTCCGCGGCGTTCAGGGCGGCCTGAGCCTGCTCGACGCCATGACCCGCCACTTCGGCCAAAAAGCTGCCGTCGGCCGGGTTATGAACCCGCAAGGGGCTAGAGCCGCCCACCCATTCGCCGTCGATCAGACCGGCCGTTCGCAGCAGGCTGGCATCATTGAGGGCTGGCAGGGCGCTGGCAGTTTCGCTCATAGGGATCATTCCGGTTGGGGAAACACACTCTAGCTGCCCGCACTGCCCACTCGCACCGACTACTTTTGCAACCGTTTGAATCGGCCCCTAGACCGGGCCGCGCCGCGCCATGAAAGCCGCTGACATCCGCGCCACGTTTTTGAAGTTCTTTGAGTCCAAGGGCCATGCCGTGGTGGCCAGCTCGCCCGTGGTGCCGGGTGATGACCCGACCTTGCTGTTTACCAATGCGGGGATGAACCAGTTCAAGGACGTGTTCCTGGGCTTCGACAAGCGCCCCTACCAACGCGCCACCACCAGCCAGAAGTGCATCCGCGCCGGTGGCAAGCACAACGACCTGGACAACGTCGGCTACACCGCGCGCCACCACACCTTTTTCGAGATGCTGGGCAACTTCAGCTTTGGCGACTATTTCAAAAAAGACGCCATCGCCTTTGCCTGGGAGCTGCTGACCGTCCACTTCAAGCTGCCGGCCGACAAACTCTGGGCCACCGTCTACGCCGAGGACGACGAGGCCTACGACATCTGGTTGAAGGACATCGGCCTGCCGGCCGAGCGCATCGTGCGCATCGGTGACAACAAGGGCGGCCGCTACCAGTCGGACAACTTCTGGATGATGGGCGACACCGGCCCCTGCGGCCCCTGCTCCGAGATCTTCTACGACCACGGCCCGGACGTGGCCGGCGGCCCCCCGGGCAGCGCCGAACAGGATGGCGACCGCTACATCGAGATCTGGAACAACGTCTTCATGCAGTTCAACCGCACCGAAGACGGTGTGATGCACAAGCTGCCCAAGCCCAGCGTGGACACCGGCATGGGCCTGGAGCGCTTGGCCGCCGTGCTGCAGCATGTGCACTCGAACTACGAGATCGATCTGTTTGTGGCCCTGCTGGCAGCGGCCAAGAAGGCGGTGGACGAGGCCGGTGCGGGTGACTGTGACAAGGACAGCCCCAGCCTGAAGGTCATTGCCGACCACATCCGCGCCTGCAGCTTCACGATCTGCGACGGCGTGATCCCCGGCAATGCCGGGCGCGGCTATGTGCTGCGCCGCATCGCCCGCCGCGCCATCCGCCACGGCTACAAGCTGGGTGCGCGCGCCCCCTTCTTCCACAAGCTGGTGGCCGCCCTGGTGGAACAGATGGGCGAGGCCTACCCCGAGCTGCGCGCCGCCGAGAAGCGCGTGACCGAGGTGCTGCTGCAGGAGGAAACCGGCTTCTTCCGCACCATCGCCAACGGCATGGAAATCCTGGAAGCTGCCTTGGCCGGCGGCCAGGGCGTGGATGGCGACACCGCCTTCAAGCTGCACGACACCTATGGCTTCCCGGTCGACCTGACCGGCGACGTCTGCCGCGAGCGCGGCGTGGCCGTCGATGAGGCGCGCTTCAACGAGTTGCTGGAAGAGCAGAAGACCCGCGCCCGCCAGGCCGGCAAGTTCAAGATGGCCCAGGGCCTGAGCTACGAGGGCGTGGCCACCGCCTTCCACGGCTACGAGCACCTGGTGTGCGAGACCAGCCGCATCACCGCCCTCTATGTGGATGGTGTTGCGGTGCAGCAGGTGGCGGCCGGCGACGACGCCGTCATCGTGCTCGACCACACCCCCTTCTACGCCGAGAGCGGCGGCCAGGTCGGCGACAGGGGCGAGCTGCGCAATGCCGCCAGCCGCGTGGCGGTGCACGACACCCTGAAGATTCAGGCCGATGTGTTCGGCCACCACGGCAGCGTGCTCGAGGGCGGATTGCGCGTGGGCGACCAGCTGGTGGCCCGCGTGGACGCCGAAAGCCGCTCCCACACCGTGCGCAACCACAGCGCCACCCACCTGATGCACAAGGCCCTGCGCGAAGTGCTGGGCGCCCATGTGCAACAGAAGGGCTCGCTGGTTTCGCCGGAGCGCACGCGCTTTGACTTCGCCCACGGCCAGGCCCTGACGGCCGAGCAGATCGCCGAGGTCGAACGCCTGGTGAATGCCGAAATCCTGGCCAACGCCAGCACGGCCGCCGAGGTGATGGAGTTGGAGGCCGCCCAGAAGAGCGGCGCCATGATGCTGTTCGGAGAGAAATACGGCGAAACGGTGCGCGTGCTCTCCATCGGCAGCAGCAAGGAGCTGTGCGGCGGCACCCATGTGGGCCGCACTGGTGACATCGGACTGTTCAAGATCGTGGCCGAGGGCGCCGTGGCGGCGGGCATCCGCCGCGTCGAGGCCGTCACCGGCACCAACGCGCTGGCCTATTTGCAGACCCTGGAGACCCGCCTGGGTCAGATCGCCAGCAGCCTGAAGGTGGCGCCGGCGGACGCGGCCACGCGCGTCGAGGGCCTGCTGGAGCACATCAAGCAGCTCGACAAGGACATGGCCCAGCTCAAGGGCAAGCTGGCCTCGGCCCAGGGCGATGCGCTGGCCGATCAGGCCATCGATGTCGGCGGTCTCAAGCTGCTGGCCGTCGCGGTCGAGGGCGCCGATGCTGCCACCCTGCGCGGCCTGCTGGACAAGCTGCGTGACAAGCTCAAGAGCGCCGTGCTGGTGCTGGCCAGCGTCGATGGCGAGAAGGTCTCGCTGGGCGCCGCCGTCACCGCGGACTGGGTGGCCAAGGGCTTGAAGGCGGGCGAGTTGGTCAGCTTTGTGGCCGCACAAGTGGGCGGCAAGGGCGGCGGCAAGCCCGACATGGCCATGGCCGGCGGCAGCAACCCGGCGGCGCTGCCTGCGGCGCTGGCCTCGGTGCAGGGGTGGGTGGCCCAGCGCACATGAAGGGGACGCTGACCATCCGTCGGGCCGTGCCGACCGATGCGCCCGGCTTCGTGCGCATCGTGGCGGACCCGGCCGTCTTCGGCGGCCTGCTACAGCTCCCCTATCCCACCGAGGCGCTGTGGCGGCAGCGCATTGAGGCCCAAGCCCAGGTGGGCAGCACCGATTGGATCCTGGTGGCCGAACGCGGCGGCGTGCTGCTGGGCCATGCCGGCTTGCACGCGGTGCCGGGAGGCGCACGGCGTGCCCATGTGCGCTCGCTGGGCGTTGCGGTGGCCGTTGACGCCCAGCGCCAGGGCGTCGGCTCGGCGCTGCTGACGGCGCTATGCGACCTGGCCGACAACTGGCTGGGCGTGTTGCGGCTGGAGTTGGGCGTTTACACGGACAACGCGCCCGCCATTGCGCTCTATGAGCGCCTCGGTTTTGTGACTGAAGGGGTGCATCGCGGCGACGCCCTGCGCGACGGTCGATATGTGGACACTTTGTCTATGGCGCGCTGGCACCCCCGCCCGCCCCAAGGGCCCCGCCCAGAATGAACAATGGCCACCTCGCGGTGGCCTTTTTCATGCACTTCGGTCGCTCCGGTCGATTCAACCCATCGTGGGTCGAGGCGGCGCGGAGCCGACCCGTTCACCGCGCTGCGGCTGCACGTCCTGACGCGGGACGATCACAGGTTCATTGAACTCCAAGGCCTCGCCATGGGCCGCCGGCAAGGGGCGCTCCGCCACCGCAGGCGCATCTGCCTTGGTGGGCGCAGGCTGAACCGCCGCCGCCGGCTTGACCGGCTCAAGCTGGGTGGGCGTGCGCTTGCCGGTCACGATCAGCTTGGCCAGCTTGACCAATTCGCTGGACTCGGCCTTGGGCGCCGTCAACGCCAGGGCCAGGGCCGCAGCGGTGAGGGCAATGAATTTGATGGTGCTCATGGTTTTCCCTAGTTAGCTTGGCTCGCCCATCTGGGTCTTTGCGCCATGCCAGCAGTGTCACCAAGCCGCGGGGGTGCCACAAGTCCTGGATGACGAATGACGATTTCCCGTGCATGAACTGCAACCGAACCCGGATGAACGGGGTCAGGCCGCGGGGGTCAGGTCAACTGGGTGTCCACCTCGCGGCGAGCCTCGCTCAGGTACTCGGCCGATTGCATTCCGCGCAATCGGCTCACCGTGCGCACGAACTCATGCGCCAGGGGCCCCTCGGTATAGAGCGCCTCGGGCTCCACCGCCGCGCTGATCACCAACTTGACCTTGCGGTCGTACAGCACGTCCACCAGCCAGGTGAAACGGCGCGCCTCGCTGGCCAGCCTCACCGGCATTTCGGGCACCTCGGACAGAAACACCGTGTGGAACTGGGTGGCCAATTCCAGGTAGTCGTTCTGCGAACGCGGCCCACCGCAGAGCGTGGCGAAATCGAACCACACCACCCCGCCGGCGCGGCGGCGGGCGCGGATCTCGCGGTGCTCGATGTGCAGCAGCGGGTCCTCGTCGTGCGCCTCGGCCAACTGGCCGAAGAGCTGGGTCATCGCCGCCTCGGCCTGGGGGCTCAGGGGACAGTGGTAGACCTTTGCGTCGGTGAGCGTGCGGCGGCGGTAGTCGATGCCGGCATCCACATTGACGATGTCCATCGTCGATTTGAGCAGCGCGATGGCGGGCAGGATGCGGTCACGATGCAGTCCGTTGGGATAAAGCCCCTCGGGATGGAAGTTGCTGGTCGTCACCATGCCGATGCGGTGCTTCTGCAGGCCCTCGAGCAGGCGCAGCAAGATCATCGCGTCGGTCACATCGGCGATGTGGAACTCGTCGAAACAGATCAGGCGGTAGCGCCGCGCCATGCGCCGGCACAACTCGTCAATCGGGTCGGCAATGCCCTTGAGCTCATGCAGATCGCGATGCACCTCGCGCATGAACTCGTGAAAGTGCAGGCGCACCTTGCGGCTCAAAGGCACGGCGTGGAAGAAGCTGTCCATCAGGAAGCTCTTGCCCCGGCCGACGCCACCGTACAGGTAGACCCCGCGCGGAATCGGGGGTTTAACCAAGAGCTTTGTCACCGCATTGCTGCGCCGCGCCTTGTAGGCCAGCCAGTCGTCCTCGCAGCGCTGCAGCGCGGCCAGGCCGAGAAGCTGCGCTTCATCGGCCTGAAATCCCCGGCTTTGCAGCTCCGCCTGGTAGGCGGAAGTGGTCGTCATCGCGGGCGCAGGGCCGCCCCAAGCCTGCGAGCGCCCCCTCGGGGGGTGGCGACCGCAGGGAGACTGGGGGCCATATTCATCAGAAATTGAGGGTGCGCTTGTCCACCGCCAGCGCCGCTTCCTTGGTCGACTCGCTCAGACTCGGATGGGCGTGGCAGATGCGCGCGATGTCTTCGCTGCTGGCCTTGAAGGCCATGGCCATCACGCACTCAGCGATCAGCTCCGAGGCGTAGGGGCCAATGATGTGCACGCCCAGGATCTCGTCGGTCTTGGCGTCGGCCAGCATCTTGACGAAGCCGGTGGTGTCGCCCAGCGCGCGCGCTCGGCCGTTGGCCAGGAAGGGGAACTGGCCGCTGCGGTAGGCGCGACCCTCGGCCTTCAAAGCCTGCTCGGTCTTGCCCACCCAGGCGATCTCGGGGCTGGTGTAGATGACCCAGGGGATGATGTCGAAGTCCACATGGCCATGCTGGCCGGCAATGCGCTCGGCCACCGCCACGCCCTCTTCCTCGGCCTTGTGCGCCAGCATGGGGCCGCGCACCACATCGCCCACCGCCCAGACGCCGGGCAGATTGGTCTTGCACTCGGCATCCACCACGATGGCACCGCGCTCGTCCAGCTTCAGGCCGATGGTCTCGGCCCCAAGGCCGATCGTGTTCGCCACGCGGCCAATGGAGACGATCAGCTTCTCCACCGTCAGGCTTTGCTCAGCGCCCTTGGCGTCGGTGTAGGCCACGGTGACGCTGTCCTTGGCCTTGGTGACCTTGCTGATCTTCACGCCGAGCTGGATGTCCAGGCCCTGCTTCTTGAAGACCTTGGCGGCTTCCTTGGCCACGGCCTCGTCGGCGGCGGCCAGGAAGGCGGGCATGGCTTCGAGGATGGTGACCTCGGCGCCCAGGCGGCGCCAGACCGAGCCCATCTCCAGGCCGATCACGCCCGAGCCGATCACGCCCAGCTTCTTGGGCGTGGCGCCGATGCGAAGAGCGCCGTCGTTGGAGAGGATCAGCTCCTCGTCGAACTCCGCGCCCGGCAACTGGCGGGCGTTCGAGCCCGTCGCCAGCACCACCTGCTTGGCGAATACGACTTCATCGCCAGCCTTCAGCTCGTAGCCGCCGTCCTTGGCCGCCACAAAGCTGCCGCGGCCGTGGAAGAACGTGACCTTGTTCTTCTTGAAGAGGTAGAGGATGCCGTCGTTGTTCTGCTTCACGACGGTGTTCTTGCGCGCCACCATCTTGGCCACGTCGATCTTGACGTTGTCGGCCGTGATGCCGTGGTCGGCAAAGTGGTGGTTCAGGTGCTCGTAGTGCTCCGAACTCTGCAGCAGGGCCTTGGAGGGGATGCAGCCCACGTTGGTGCAGGTGCCACCCGGAGCCGGGCCGCCCTTGTCGTTCTTCCACTCGTCGACACAGGCGACGTTGAAGCCCAGCTGGGCCGCGCGGATGGCGGCGATGTAGCCGCCGGGGCCGCCACCGATGACGACGACGTCGAAGTTCTTAGACATTTCAGATCCTATGTTTAATTCCGCGAAACTGATTCACAGTCCAGCAGGTTTAGAATTTATAGGGAATACAGCGCCCCACTTGCTGAGTTGCATCATCGACTCGTGTTCGGACAACGCGATCGCCCGCCAAATTCAAAGAGCTTACTGAGGCAAAGCAGTGCGCGGAGTCAAACCCGTATGCAATTTCATACTCGCCGCCTTCCTTTGCCATGAAATTAAGTGCAAGCGAACAAGACCTCACAACGCCACCCGTATGAGGTCCGTGCTGAGTAAATAAGAGTTGTGTGGCTTTGGCAGGAATGACCATTTCCACCACATTGGGATCAGCCTGTTTTGCACTATCAAGCATGCCTTTCGGCTGATGCGCTGGAGTTGGTCCACCCCCTCCGCCCATCATGCCGAACCAAAGCGGAGTCTCGCAATTCGCCTTTTCAAAGGTGTGAATCCATGTGAATGCCACCTGACCATCTGGCTTGATACGCAATTTTGCGGTGGGGCCACTAGTGGGCTGGACAAATTGCCCAGCGCAACCACTCAACAGAAGCACCACAATAGCCAAGCAAGTAAAGCGGAAACCCATTTCAATCCTTGAGAGGAGGGGGGAGGAAGAAGAAAACACCGGCAAATTGTGCGCCCTAGCCGAGCGAAGGCGCATTTCGCATCAGGCGACTCGGAGCAGTCGCAAACTTAGATATCGAACAACAAACGGGCCGGATCTTCCAGCGCTTCCTTCATGGTCACCAGACCCAGCACGGCTTCGCGGCCGTCAATGATGCGGTGGTCGTAGCTCATCGCCAGGTAGTTGATCGGGCGCACAACGACTTGGCCGTTTTCCACCACGGCGCGGTCCTTGGTGGCGTGCACGCCCAGGATGGCCGACTGCGGCGGGTTGATGATGGGCGTGGACAGCATCGAGCCGAAGGTGCCGCCGTTGCTGATGGAGAAGGTGCCGCCGCTGAGCTCTTCCATGCTCAGCTTGCCGTCCTTGGCCTTCTGGCCAAAGCTGGCGATGGTCTTCTCGATCTCGGCAAAGCTGAGCTGGTCGGCATTGCGGATGATGGGCACCACCAGACCGCGCGGGCTGCCCACGGCGATGCCGATGTCGAAGTAGCCGTGGTAGACGATGTCATTGCCGTCGACGCTGGCGTTCAGCACCGGGAATTTTTTGAGCGCCGCCACCGCGGCCTTGACGAAGAAGCTCATGAAGCCGAGCTTGACGCCGTGTTCCTTCTCGAACTTCTCCTGGAACTTCTTGCGCATCTCCATCACCGGGGCCATGTTGACCTCGTTGAAGGTGGTCAGGATGGCATTGGTGGACTGGCTCTGCAGCAGGCGCTCGGCAACGCGGGCGCGCAGGCGGCTCATCGGCACGCGCTGCTCGGGACGATCACCCAGATTCATGCTGACGGGCGCGGCCACGGCCGGCAGGGGCTTGGCGACGGCCGGAGCGGCCGGCACAGCCACCGGGGCGGCCACCGAAGCGGTCACTGCAGCGGGCTTTTCCAAGGCGTTGATCACATCGCCCTTGGTGATGCGGCCGTCCTTGCCGGTGCCGGCCACGTTGCTCAGACCGTTGTCGGCCATCAGCTTGGCGGCGGCGGGCATGGCGACGCCGGACTTGTCGGCGCTGGCGGCCGCAGCGGGTGCCGCAGCAGCAGGTGCAGCAGCAGCCGGGGCGGCGGCGGCGCCGGCCTTGCCCTCGGTATCGATCTGGGCGATCACCTGATCGCTGGTGACGGTGCCGCCACCGGCCACCACATGGGCGGACAGCACGCCGGCGGCCGGGGCCGGCACTTCCAGCACGACCTTGTCGGTTTCGATCTCGATCAGGATCTCGTCGATGGCGACGGCCTCACCGGGCTTCTTCTTCCACTGCATCAGGGTGGCCTCGGCCACGGACTCGGACAGCTGCGGAACCTTGACTTCAACGATTGCCATGTTGGTCTCTACTTTCTGTTTCGTTCCTGCGCGGTGAACGGCCCAGGAGGTCCGTTCCACTGCGCAGAGTTAAAGCGGCGGCGAAGCCGTCCGCTTTAACTTACTTTGTGAGGACAAAGCCCTTGAGCTTGGCGAAGGCCTGATCCAGCAGGGCCTTTTGCTGCTCCTGGTGCAGGCTGGCGTAGCCGCAGGCCGGGCTGGCGCTGGCCGGACGACCGGCGTAACCGAGCTTCTGGCCCTCGGCCATGTTCTCGTGCACATAGTGCTGCACAAAGAACCAGGCGCCCTGGTTTTGCGGCTCGTCCTGGCACCACACCAATTCCGTGGCGCTCGGATATTTCTTCAGCTCGGCAGCGAAGGCCTTGTGCGGGAAGGGGTAGAGCTGCTCGACGCGCACGATGGCCACGTCGTCGGCCTTCTTCTCCTCGCGCTTCTTGTGCAGGTCGTAGACCACCTTGCCCGAGCAGACCACCACGCGCTTGACCTTGTCGGCCTTGATGGAGGCATCCACCTCGCCGATCACAGTCTTGAATTCACCCTTGGTGAATTCGATCAGCGGGCTGGTGGCGTCCTTGGCACGCAGCAAGCTCTTGGGCGTCATGATGACCAGGGGCTTCCTGAACATGCGCAGCATCTGGCGGCGCAGCACATGGAAGATCTGGCTGGCCGTGGTGGGCTGCACGATCTGCATGTTGTTGTCCGCGGCCAGCTGCATGAAGCGCTCCAGGCGAGCCGAGCTGTGCTCGGGGCCCTGGCCCTCATAGCCGTGCGGCAGCATCATGGTCAGGCCATTGGCGCGGCCCCACTTCACTTCGCCGCTGGCGATGAATTGGTCGATCACCACCTGGGCGCCGTTGACGAAATCGCCGAACTGCGCTTCCCAGATCGTCAGCGTGTTGGGCTCGGCGGCGGCATAGCCGTACTCGAAGCCCAGCACCGCTTCCTCGCTAAGGATGGAATCGATGACGGTGAAGCTGGCCTGGCCCTCGGCCACGTTCTGCAGCGGGATGTAGGTGCCGTCATCCCAGTTGGTGCGCTGCTGGTCGTGCAGCACCGAGTGGCGGTGCGTGAAGGTGCCGCGACCACAGTCCTCGCCCGAGAGGCGCACCGGATAGCCCGAGGCCACCAGCGAAGCGAAAGCCATGGCCTCGCCCATGCCCCAGTCCACATTGATGTCGCCCTTGGCCATCGCGGCGCGGTCGGCATAGACCTTGGCCACCAGGGAATGGGCTGCGAAGTCCTTGGGCAGGGTGGTGAGTTTTTCGCTCAGGCGCTTCCACTCGGCGCTGGGGATGGCGGTGTCGCAGTTGTCCGTCCACTTCTTGCCCAGGAAGGGCGACCAGTCGGTGGCGTACTTGCTCTTGAAGTTGGTCAGCACCGGATCCACGGTGTGACGGCCTTCGTCCATCGCGGCGCGGTAGGCCTTGACCATCTCATCAGGGCCATCAGCGGCCAGGGCGCCCTGCGCCACCAGCTTGTCGCCATAGACCTTGCGGGTGCCGGGGTGAGCCGCGATCTTCTTGTACATCAGCGGCTGGGTCAGAGCCGGGGTGTCCTGCTCGTTGTGGCCCAGCTTGCGGAAGCAAACAATGTCCAGCACCACGTCCTTGCGGTACTCGGCGCGGTAGTCCATGGCCAGTTGCATGGCCCAGACCACAGCCTCGGGGTCGTCGCCATTCACATGCAGCACCGGGGCCTCGATCATCTTCACCACATCGCTGCAGTAGGTGGTCGAGCGCAGGTCGCGCGGATCGCTGGTGGTGAAGCCGATCTGGTTGTTGATGACGATGTGCACCGTGCCGCCGGTCTTGTAGCCGCGCGTCTGGGCCATGCACAAGGTTTCTTGCACCACACCCTGGCCGCCGAAAGCCGCATCGCCGTGCACCAGCACCGGCATGACTTGGCGACCCTCCTTGTCGCCACGGCGGTCCTGGCGGGCGCGCACGCTGCCCTCCACCACCGGGTTGACGATTTCCAGATGCGAGGGGTTAAAGGCCAGCGAAAGATGCACCGGGCCGCCGGGGGTGGACACATCAGAGCTGAAGCCCTGGTGGTACTTCACGTCGCCGGCGGGCAGGTCGATGTCCTTCTTGCCCTCAAACTCGGCAAACAGCTCGGCGGGCATCTTGCCCAGCGTGTTCACCAACACGTTCAGGCGGCCACGGTGGGCCATGCCGATGACGATCTCCTGCACCCCGTTTTCGCCGGCGCGGCGGATCAGCTCGTCCATTGCGGCGATGAAACTCTCGCCCCCTTCCAGCGAGAAGCGCTTCTGGCCCACGTACTTGGTGTGCAGATAGCGCTCCAGGCCCTCGGCCGCCGTCAGGCGCTCCAGGATCGCCTTCTTCTTCTCAGCGCTGAAGCTGGGCCGGCCACGGGCCTTCTCCAGGCGCTCCTGCCACCAGCGCTTCTCGCCGGGGTCCGTGCAGTGCATGAATTCGGCGCCAATGCTGCCGCAATAGGTTTCACGCAGCGCCTGGTGAATGGCGCGCAGGGACATCGTCTCGCCACCGAAATAGGTATTGGCGGCCGAGAAGGTCAGATCCATGTCCGCTTCGGACAGGTCGTAGAACGCAGGCTCCAGCTCGGGGATCTTCGGGCGCTCTTGACGCTTGAGTGGATCCAGCTCGGCCCAGCGGTTGCCCAGAAAGCGGTAGGCCGCGATCAGGCTCTGCACATGCACCTGCTTGCGCGCCACGGCCAGATCGGCACTGCTGGCCTTGGCCGCAAAGGCATTGGACTTGGCACGCTGAGCGAAGCTCTCGATCACGGGCGCATGGGCCACATCGGGGCTGTTCGTGCCGTCAGTCGCGGGCACGTTTTGCAGCGCGTCGAAGTAGGCGCGCCAGTTGTCCGGCACCGAACCGGGGTTGTCGAGGTAAGCCTCGTACATCTCTTCGACATAGGGCGCATTGCCCCCGAAGAGGTACGAGTTCGACCTGTATTGCTGCATCATTTCGCTGACCTCACGCTTCGGTTTCCAAAGCAATTGGCTGGTTATTGAACCTTCCGCGACACGGCCAGACCGGTTAGCGGATTGCGACCCGTAAGGGGGACGGGAAGGGCTACAGAAAGGGCAAACTCTAGAAATTCAGACCGGTCCGAATGCGAACACACTGACCGGGGCGCCGACTGTAGCACCCGCCTTTGCCCCCCTAAGGGTCACCCGGCCTTTGCTTTAGACTGCGAAATTCGACCAACTGGTCAAACTTACAACCCTCTGCAGGAGACCCGTGATGGAAGTTCAAGTCGTCGACTACCGCGCCCCCGATGCGGCCGAGCGTTTCACGCGCAGCCTGCATGAGACTGGCTTTGGCGTTCTGAAGAACCACCCCATCCCCCAGGATCTGGTCGAGCGCATCTACGCTACTTGGCTGGACTTCTTCAACTCCGAACAGAAACACGACTTCGCCTTCAGCAAGGAGAAGCAGGATGGCTACTTCAGCACCGCCATCAGCGAGACCGCCAAGGGCTTCACGCAGAAGGACATCAAGGAGTACTTCCACATCTACCCCTGGGGTCGCATTCCGGAGCAACTCAAGGCCGACGCCATGGACTACTACCAGCGCGCCAACGCCCTGGCGCAGGAGCTGCTGGGCTGGGTGGAGCGCTACACGCCGCCGGAAATCGCCAAGAACTACCGCGAGCCGCTCTCCAACATGATCAAGGACAGCACAGGCACCCTGCTGCGCGTGCTGCGCTACCCGCCGCTCACGGGCAATGAACCCGCAGGCGCCGTGCGCGCTGCTGCCCACGGCGACATCAATCTGCTCACCATCCTGCCGGCCGCCAATGAACCGGGTCTGCAGATCAAGGGCACCGACAACCAATGGCGCGACGTGCCCTGCGACTTCGGCACGCTCGCCATCAACATCGGCGACATGCTGCAAGAAGCCAGCCAGGGCTACTACCCCAGCACCTTGCACCAGGTGCTCAACCCCGTCGGCGAGGGGGCGAAGCGCAGCCGGGTGTCGCTGCCCTTGTTCCTGCACCCCCGCAACGACGTGGTGCTGAGCGACCGCTACACGGCCGGTGCCTATCTGGAAGAGCGACTGCGCGAACTGGGCGTGAAGTCCTGACGCCCGGGCTGCCGCCCTCCAGGCCCCGGCAGGCAAGCCGCCTGCCGGGGCCTCCTTCTTTTTGAGTACGACGGCCGTTCGGCGTTCGCGGTACAAGCTCGTCCATCCACGACCTTGGAGACGCAGCGATGGACGCCGTTGAACTGCAACACGAGATCGATCTGGCCCTGCTCACCCCGCTGATCCGCACGGTTCAGATCCCGGCGCGGCCCAGCATCCTGGCCAAGGTGCAGGAGGAACTGCAAAGCGAAGCGCCGCTCATTCAGCGCCTGGCGCAAACGGTGAGCTGCGATGTGGCCATCTCAGCCGCCCTGCTCAAGATCGCCAACTCACCGCTGATGGGACTGAGCCGCCGCGCCGAAACCGTCAGCCAGGCCTTCACACTGTTGGGCCTGCGCCAGGTAGAGGCGGTGCTGACCGAAATCACACTCAAAAAGGCTTTGCGTGGGGACGGCATGGCCATGGAGCGGTTCTGGGATGTTTCCTCCAAGCGCGCTCGGGCCATGGCTTACCTCGCGCGCCGCGAGCGCCTGGGGCCGGCTGACATCGCACACAGCTTCGGCCTCTTCATGGATGTGGGCATCGCGCTGCTGATGCAACAGCCGCTGATCCCAAGCTACGCCAACACCCTGAGGATTGCCAACGACTCGATGGATCCCTTCACCCAGGTCGAGCGCGAGCGTCACGGCACCGACCACTGCCTGCTGGGCGCAGCCATGGCGCGCGACTGGGGGGTCTCGCAGACCGTGCTACTGGCGGTGCGTCTGCACCATGACTACGCAACATTGGATGACCCCCGCACGCCAACGGTGGTGCGCGACCTGGTGGCGCTCTCCGCCGTGGTCGATCACATCATTCAGCGTTTCGCCGGCCAGAACCACACCCTGGAGTGGGCCAAGGCCGGTCCGCGTTCCTGCCACTGCCTGGACCTGGACGAGGCACAGCTCGAACATTGGACCGAAGAGATTCACGAACTCTTCAACCAGGAAGGCTGATCACAATGGCGGCGTGAACTCATCGCGCCGTCTCGTCGCCATCCATCCCAGCGCCCCCGCCAAGCCGGCGCTGGGCGCCCCCTGCAATGGCTGCGGCCTGTGTTGCCTGGCCGAGCCCTGCCCCCTGGGCATGCTGGCCAGCCGCAGCCGCCAAGGCGCCTGCCGGGCCTTAGAGTGGCAAGCTGAAGCAGCGCGCTACCGCTGCGGACTGCTGCGCGCACCCGCCGCGCATCTACTCGGCCTGAAGGCCAAAGCCCCTCACGCAGTCGATGCCTTGCTCAGGCCGCTGGCACGGCGTTGGATCGCCGCCGGTATCGGCTGCGATGCCGACATCGAAGCCCAGCCTGCAAAAGCACCCGAAGCCTGACTACCATGCGCGCCTCATTCGGAGGAATCGCATGTCGCTCGTTGCCCCTGCCCTTGCCCGCACCCCCATCGCCACGCTGCTGGCCGCCGCCGCGCTGTGCCTCAGCGCTGCCAGCCCCGCCTCCACCCTGCGCTGGGCGGCCCAGAACGATGTGTTGACCCTGGACCCACACAGCCAAAACCACAACACCACCAGCGCCATCCTGCAGCACAGCTACGAGGGCCTGACGCGCTTCTCCAAGGACTACCAGGTCGAAGGCGCGCTGGCCTCGGAGTGGAAGGCCATCACCCCCACGCAGATCCGCTTCAGCCTGCGCAAGGGCGTGAAGTTCCATGACGGCAGCCCCTTCACCGCCGACGATGTGGTGTTCAGCTTCCAGCGCGTCAAGGCCCCCACCTCCAACATGCACGCCTTTGTGGCCGGTGTGAAGGAGATCAAGAAGATTGACGCGCACACCGTGGACCTGATCCTGGAGCGGCCTGACCCCATCCTGACCCGCACCATCGTGGGCTTTCGCATCGTCAGCAAGGCCTGGGCCGAAAAGAACAAGGCGACGCAGCCGCCCAACTTCAAGGCCAAGGAAGAGAACTACGCCACCCGCAATGCCATGGGCACGGGGCCCTACAAGATCACCGGCTGGCAGCCCGAGCAGCGCATCACCCTGGTCCAGAACAAGGATTGGTGGGATGCCAAGAACGCCAGCAATGTCAGCGAAGTGATCTACAGCCCGATCAAGAGCGACCAGACCCGCGTGGCAGCCTTTCTCTCGGGCGAGATCGACTTGTTGACCGACCTGCCGACCCAGGACTTCGCCAAGCTGAAGGCCGACCCCAAACACAAGCTGATCGAGGGCAATGAAGTCCGGACGATCTTCCTGGTGATGGACCAGGGCTCCGACGAGATCAAGGGCAGCAACATCAAGGGCGCCAATCCCTTCAAGGACAAGCGCGTGCGCGAAGCCCTGTCGATCGCCATCGACCGTCAGGGCATCCAGCGCGCCATCATGCGCGGGCTCTCCCTGCCAGCCATGACCATGCTGGCGCCGGGTGTCAACGGCCACAACCCGCAGCTGGACGCCGCGCCCAAGGCCGACCCCGAACGCGCCAAGAAGCTGCTGGCCGAGGCCGGCTATGCCAATGGTTTCGAAGTGCCGCTGAACTGCCCCAACAACCGCTATGTCAACGACGAAGAGGTCTGCCAGGCCATCGTCAGCATGTGGGCGCGCATCGGGGTCAAGGCCAAGCTGGCCACCGAGAGCTTCGCCAGCTACAGCCCCAAGCTGCAGAACTTCGAATTCCCCCTCTTCCTGTACGGCTGGGGCGTGAACACCTTTGATGCCCTCTACACCCTGCAGGCCCTGGCCCACACCCGCACGGGCGGCGCCGATGGCAACAACAACTACTGGAAGCTCAGCGATGGCCGGCTGGACACCCTGATCACCGACATCAAGATCGAGATGGAGCCCGTCAAGCGCAACGCCTTGATCAATGCGGTGCAGCAGCGCATCAAGGACGAGACCTACTTCATCCCCCTGCACCACCAGGTGCGCCCCTGGGCCATGAAACCCGCGGTGACCAGCCTGCACCGAGCCGACGACAAGCCCGAGGCCCGCTTCACCAGCATCAAGAAGTAAGAACCACTGCCTGCCTCATTTGCAGGCAATGGAGAGAAGTGCCAGGCCCATCAAGCACTTGCGAGATCGGCCCGGCGCCCATCCACGGACTTATCCACAGGCGCTGGGGATGAATACCCTGCCCCCGCGCTTCACCCGATGCCCAAACTGACGGGCCTTGCCTATGCTTCGGCCCCAGCCAGTCGGCGGCCCTGTTCGCCCCCAACCTCAGCTCTGGAGCCCTTTGCATGCCTTCACGTCAGCGCGGTTTCACCATCATTGAACTCATTGTGGTCATCGTGGTCTTGGGCATCCTGGCGGCCATTGCCCTGCCCAAGTTCGTGCACCTCAGCGGCGAGGCGCGCATCGGCAAGATGAATGGCGCGGCCGGCGCCATCAACTCGGCGGCGGCCACCATCCATGCCAAGTGGCTGGCCAATGGCTCGCCCACGGCGGGCACTCTGGCCTATGAAGGCGGCTCACTCACAGTGGCCACCCAGATCGTCAACGGCTATCCAGCGGCTTCTGTGATCGCCACGCTGGCAGGCCTGTCGAGCAACGACTTCAATGCGGGCACGGTGGCAGCGGGCGCCATTCCCATCAGTGACATCAGCAAGGCCGCCTGCCTGATCACCTATACCGAGGCAGCGGCTGGTGCCGCCCCCACCATCAGCACCACCGCCCTAACCCTGGCCAACTGCCAGTAAAGCACCCGCTCGCCCCGGTCCCTGCGGGACAGGCGCACCACAGGCCCGTCCCCATGGAAATCTATCTCGATGCCAATGCCACCACGCCGGTGCTGGCGCGCGCCCGCGCCGCCGCGCTGGCGGCCATGGCCGACGACTACGGCAACCCCAGCAGCATCCATAGCAGCGGCCTGAAGGCCCGCGCCTTGGTGGACGGCGTGCGTGCGCTGGCTCGCCGGGTGCTGGGCGCACCCACGGGCCAGTTGCTGTTCGTCAGCGGCGCAACCGAGGGCATCCAGACCGCTGTTCTCTCAGCCCTGCACGCGCTGCGCCGTCGCCCGAGCCCGGACGGCCAGCCTTGGTTGCTGCTCTACGGCGCCACCGAACACAAGGTGGTGCCGGAGTCCCTGCGCCACTGGAATGAGTTGCTGGGGCTGGACTTCGAGATCCAGGCCATTCCCGTCCACAGCGATGGACGCCATGATCTTGAATGGCTAAAGCAACGGGCGCCGCGCGCCGGCTTGGTCTGCACCATGGCCGCCAACAACGAGAGCGGCGTCATCAGCGACCTGAGCGGCATCGCCACCGCCCTGACCGACAGCCCGGCGCTGTGGCTGGTCGACGGCGTACAGGCCCTGGGTAAGCTGCCACTCCAACTGGGCGCGCTGCGCATCGATTACGCAGCCTTTTCCGGGCACAAGTTGTACGCCCCCAAGGGCATTGGCCTGCTGTATGTGCGCGAGGGAGCACCCTTCACCCCTCTGCTGGCCGGCGGCGGCCAAGAGGGTGCGCGACGCTCGGGGACCGAAAACATGTCGGGCATTGCCGCCCTGGGTGCCGTGCTGGCCACGCTGGAAGAAGGCCAGCGCTTCAAACCCCTGCCCGTTCTTCAGGCTTACCGCGAGCAGTTGAGCGCAGCCCTGCAAGCCGCCTTCACCGGTCTGTGCTTTAACGCACCGCCGGCCATCTGCCTGCCCACCACGCTCAATTTCTCGGTGCCCGGGCTGAGCTCGAAGTTGCTGCTCGACCTGTTCGACGCCGCCGAGGTGCGTGTCAGCGGGGGCTCGGCCTGCAATGCCAGCAAGGCCCAGCCCAGCCATGTGTTGCAGGCCATGGGGCTGCCAGCCTGGCAGGCTGACTCCGCCGTACGGCTCTCCTTCGGGCCGGCCGTCAACCAGCTCTTCATTGACGACGCCTGCGCACGCATCCGCAGTTGCGGCGAGGCCCTGCGGGCATGCTGCCTGGGCAGCCACACCGATCCCCTGCCCTTGACCGACGGCGTGACCCGCTTCGAGGTCGATGGCGCCTGTTGCTATGTGGTGGTCGATGCCGCCAGCCGGCAATGCGTCGTGATCGATCCGCTGCCCGAGCTGTTTGATCACCTGCTTCAATGGCTGAGCTGTCAGCAAGCCCAAGTGCGTGCGGTGCTGGACACCCACAGCCACGCCGATCATGAAAGCGTGGCGGGCACACTGCGCGAGGCCTTGATGAACCCGCTGGCCGTTGACGCGCTGCCCATTAACTCGCTGGGCTGGCCCGAAGGGCAGACGATCATCCCTCTGGGCGCACGGACGCTGCAACGCCTGCCGCTGCCCGGCCACACGCAAGACTCCACCGCTTACCTGCTGCGCGACACCGGCAGCCTGCGCCTGGCCTTTGTCGGCGACACCGTCTTGCCCGGCGCGCTGGGGCGCAGCGACTTTGAGCGCAGCGCCCCCCTGGCCTACGCCGGTTCCTTGCAACTTCTGGCCCAGACCCTTGGGCCTGACCTGCTGCTTTTGCCGGCGCATGACTATGACCGCCGCCTGGCCACCAATCTGCGCACCGAATCGGCCCAGCAGCCGCTACTCAGCAAGGTGCTGAACGGCCAACTCGATGCCAACGGATTCGCCGCCAGCAAGGCTGTGCTGGAACGCAATCTGGCACCGACGGTCTATCAGACCTTGGCCTGCGGTGCGCCGCAGCCCACCCAAATTGAGAGCGGCCCGCTGGAGTTGGACCCCAGCGAACTAAGGGCCTGGCTGCGCCAGCACCCCAACGCGCATTGGATCGATGTGCGCGAGCCTTATGAGCAACGTTTGAGTGCGCCCCAGGTGCTGGAGCCGGCCTGCCCGGCGCTGAACGCGCCCCTCTCCACCCTGATCAATCACCTGCCTGACTGGTTGCCCGAGCAGCCGCCGCGCCCCCTGCTCTTCGTTTGCCGCAGTGGCAATCGCAGCCTGCAAGCAGCCCGGGCCCTGCGCCGCCTGGGCCATGAGCAAGCCTGGAGCTTGAGTGGCGGCCTGGCCCTCTGGGCCAAGCTGGAGCACACCAGCCCCTCGGATGAGGCGGCCCTGGCCATTTGAAGCCGGCCAGTCGGAGCGTCAACAACGCCCGGATACCGGCACTGCGTTGCTATGCTGACGCCCCAGCACCCGAAAGCGCCGCCCCGGTCCCGGCGCCAACGCTGACTTGACCATGAATGAAGATCTGATTTGGATGCTCGGCGGCGGCCTGGCCCTGGTGCTGGTTCTGTGGGCTTGGCACCGATCCAAGCGCGGAAAACAAGCAAGCGACAGTCGACCCGCGGACGTCCACGCCGAAACGCAGGCCGATACCCACGCAGACACCCACACCCATACCCAAGCGGACACCCAGGCCGACACTGCCCTCAAGCATTCTGAAGAGGAGGCCAAAGAGTCGCTTGAAGACAGCGAGGCCGCTGAAGCAGAGCGCATGGTGGCCGAGGCCTATGCCCTGGCGGCTGCGCAGGTCGAGTCGGATCGACGCAGCAAGGCCGAAGCTGAATCGGCCGCCCAGTCAGCGGCTCAGGCCAAGGCCCTAGAGGAACAACGCCTGGCCGAGGCCGCGGCCGAAGAGCGCGCAGCCGCCGCGCGCCAAGCTGAAGAAGCGGCGGCGCGGATCGAGGCAGAGCGCCTCGCAGCCGAGGCACTCGCGCAAGCACAAGCCCAAGCGGCGGCGGAAGCGGAACGCCTGGCGGCACAGGCCGAGGCGGAGCGCCAAGCCGCCCTGGCGGCAGCTCAGGCGCGCGCCGAGCAAGAGGCCGCCGAGGCGCGTGAACGAGCCGCAGCAGCTGAAGCGGCCGAGGCGGCTGCAAGAGAAGCGGCCCTGGCCGCCGCCGCGGAGGAGGCTCGGCGCGTAGAGGCCGAGGCCGCCGCGCGTGCGGCAGCGGCCGAGCAAGCCGCCGAGGCCGAGCGCCTTGCTCGCGAACGCGCCGCGGAAGCCGAGCGGGTAGCGCAGGCCGAGGCGTTGGCGATCCAGGCGGCGGCACAAGCCGCAGCACAAGCCGCAGCCGAAGCCGCTGCAGCAAAGATCGCGGCCGCACCCTCGCGCCCCTTGAGTCCCCAAGAGACCCGGGTGATGGTGGTGGATGACTCCAAAGTCGTGCGGGTCAAAACCAGCCGCGTCCTGGCGCCCCGGGGCTATCAGGTGGTGCTGGCCGAGAGCGCCGAAGAGGCCATCGAAAAACTCAGCGCACAAGCTCCCCATGTCCTGATTACCGACGTGGAGATGCCCGGCATGGACGGCTTTGATCTGACCCGCCATGTGCGGGCCACGCCCGCCATTGCCGAACTGCCGGTGATCATGATCACCTCGGCCGATGACCGCCAGGAGGCTGCGCAAGCGGCGGGCGTCAGCGTGCTGCTGGGCAAGCCCTACTCCGAAGCCGAGCTCATCGCCTGCATCGAGCGCGCCCGGCTCGCGGTTCAATTGCCCGCATAACCCCGTAGGGAGGGTCAGCAAAACCCCTGCAGCCCGCGTTTGCGAGAGAACCGGCCGGATCGTAGGCGGCGCGCGAAGGTCGGACTCGACGTCCGACAGCCGAGCGCGCCAACGACCGAGACGGCCGGTTATCTCGCAAACCCGTGCGGGCCAAAGACTTTTCGGGCGATGGCCGGCGTAGCAAGCCTTGCTCAGGCCTCCAGCCTGAGCGGCGGCTCGCGCCTTGGCCCTCATCCCGAAAAGTCTTGGCGCGGGCGCAGGGGGTTTTGCAGACCCTCCCTAGCCCTCGGGGGGTATGGGGTTTCCACTCTAGGTGTTGCCCGAATCGGGTTTGCCTCGCTTTTTGCGCCAAGACTAGCCTCGCAGAATCCGCCCGCTCTCGAACGGCCCCGCCCCATTGGCAAGGCCCGTAATTTGAGTCGGAGACTGCGATGCAAGACACCCATTCCCTCGAGCGTCACGCGCCCCTGGATCAGGCGCTTCAAGATGCCAGCCTGAGTTTTTGGCTGCGTGGTGCACTGGCGACTGCCCTGCGCCGTGACCCCTCAGATGCAGCCAGCGATGCCCGCCGCCTCGCCGCCTTGCTCGATGAGCATCTGGAGACGCTGGGGCGCGCGCCCAGCACACCCGCCGCGCGGGATTTCGACGACTTTGCCGAAACGGTGCGCCTGGCGCTCTGATCGTCCGCTGGCACGGTGTGAATTCATCACACCGGCTGCGCGTTCGGCCCTGAAGTCCCGGGCCAGCCGGAGCTAGAGTCGCGCGCGCACTTCTGCCCGCGCTTCTTCGCCCCCAATGTCCACCCTGCTGTCCCGCCACCTTGAGGCCCTGGAAGGCTGTGCCGCCCAGCTGTCTGAGGACCAGGTCCAGGCATGGATTCGCGCGCTGCGCACCCCGCATGCCAACTTCACGGCAGCACAGTCCCGCCAAGCCCACACCTTGGCCGGTGAACTACAGGCCTGCTGGCCCGGCCTCTGTCGCCAATTGGCACAGGCGCTGACGACGCAGATTCGCCAGGCCCGCGTCGGCCAGGCACCGCAGTTCGCCCCCAGTCGGCCGGCGCCGCTGTTTGCGCTGAGCGACTTCGCCCTGGTGGACGAAGCCCAGGCTGAGCGCGACATCCTGATTGCCCGCCTGGTGCAACAGGTGGAATTGCAAGCCGAGTGGGAATTGCGCGAACTACTCGGGCGGGTCAACTGCTTGGCAGCGTTGGATGGGCTGCGCCGCTTTGAACTGAGCAACTATCCCGCCAGTCCGGCGGTTTTTGCCCGCGCCTTGTGCCAACTGGCCCAAGGGCTGCCCTTCGCCCCCAATCAGATTGAGCTGCTGATGCGGGTGGTTGGCCCCACCCTGGGCGTCACGCTGAAAAGTCAGTACGCGGCCTGGAGCCGTGCCCTGGCAGAGCAAGGCGCTCCGGCCGCGCGCTACAGCTTGGCTGCATCGAGCCCTCCGGCCCACGAGCGTCTGGCACAGCTCCTGTCCACCCCGCAGCTGGATCCCGGATTGCGCAGTGCACTGGAAAGCCTGCGCGCGCCGGTTCGCGCACTGGCCCAGGCGCAAGGCCAATCCTTGGCGCTGACCGGCGCAGATCCCGCCCTGGCTTTGGTCGAGGCCATCGCCGAGCTCTTCGACAACCACCGCCCCGCGCATCGCAGCCAGTCACTCGCATTGGGGCTGCGGCCTGCGCTCAGTCGGCTGGAGACACGCCTATCTCCGCAGGCCGCGGACTTCGTTCGGGCTCTGCAAGAAGTCCAGGAGCTGGCCGAGCAGGATGTTCAACAGCAACTGCAAGAAGCCGCCCCGACGGTGCGAGTGCTCTTGCAAGCGGAGCAAGAACAGTGCTTGCTGCCCTGCGTGCAGGAGCAGATTTCAGAGCAACTGCGTCGCGCGCCCGCGCTCAGCCCACTGCTCTTGAACCTGATGACCGGCGCCTGGGCCCAGGCCATTGCCCACAGCCTGGCCACCGAGGGCGAAAGCGCGCCCGCCAGTCAGCGTCTGATGGGCACGCTCGACGCCTTGATCCTCAGCCTGCATCGCCCCAAAGGCGAGGCCGAGCGCCAGCGTCAAGTGCAGGAGCTCCCGACCCTGATCGCCCAGGTTCAAGATTGCCTGCGGCTCCTTGCCCTCCCCGAGGCGGCCCAGGCCCCTATCCTGGACGCCCTGATGAAGACGCATCGACGCCTGCTGTTCAGGTCGCGGACGCCGCCGGCCGTCGCCACGGCAACGGAGATTGAGTGGGATGACGCCAGCTTTCAGGCTCAAGCTGCCGATCACTGGCAACGCAGCGACACCGATCTGGGCCAGTTGCCCACCGTACCGCTACCCCTGGAGGAGCAAGGGGCGGCCTCGGCCTGGCTGGAGCAGTTGCCGATTGGCAGCCGCTGCAAGGTCTTTCTATTGGGTCAATGGGTCACGGCGCGCCTGATCTGGCGCAGCGACAACGGCAAGTTCTTCATGTTCAGCTCACCACTGGCCAGTGGCTCGCACACCATGACGCGGCGTGCGCTGGAAAAGCTACGCGCCGCCGGCCTGCTGACCGATCTGGCCCCATCCCTGAGATCCCAGACATCGCCCACCCACGCAGCGGGACCTGCATTGAGCGTGGAATGAGACTGCAGTTCGTCAACGCCCGATTGGACGAGACGGACGAGGGCCTAGGCTGCATCGAGGCCTTGGCCAGCATCCGCGCGCCGCAGGCCCCGCAAGCGCGAGCCGAGCTCGACGAGTTGCTGGCCTGGGCGGAGGCCCATGCGCCCGGCCCCCGGGGGCCACGCGAAGAAGGCGGCCACTGGGATGCCCAGCTGGACCTGCATTCGCAAGGTGAGTGGCTAGAGTTGTCGCTCACCGTGGTGGGCCCGCTGCCCTGGTGCGAGGCATTGATACAACAGTTCGACCTCGACAATTAGGGGCGGCTCGCGTCCGAGAGATTCCTCCCCATTCGGCGGTTCTGGGATCGCCAATGGCCGAAAATACGCGATTGCGGCAATCTCATCGACTGCCAGCGCAGTCTGCCTGGCAGACCCTGCGCCACTTCACACCTCCCAACCAGGAACCTCCATGTTTGGAAAACTGCTGCCCCGTGAGGGCAATTTCTTTGAGCTGTTCAACCAGCACGCGGGCTACATCGTCGAAGCTGCGCAGGCCTTCTCTCAACTGGTGGCCAACTACAACAATCTGGAGTTGCGCGCCAAGTACAACGAGGCCGTGGACCACGCCGAACATGCAGCCGACCGCGTGACCCACGAGGTCAACCGCGCCATCCACGTCACCTTCATCACGCCCATTGATCGCGATCAGATCCATGCGCTGATCAACACCATGGACGACGTGGCCGACCTGATGCAGGACGCCGCCGAAACCATGGCGCTCTACGACGTGCGCACCATGACAGAGGAGATTTCGCGCCTCACCGATCTGAGCGTGAAGTGCTGCGAGCGCGTGCGCCACGCGGTCAGCCTGTTGCCGCGCATCGCGGAACCGGCCACCATGGAGGCGGCGCTCAAGACCTGCGAAGAGATTGACCAGCTCGAAGGCGACGCCGATCGCGTAATGCGCATGGCGATGAGCAAGCTGTTCCGCGACGACACCGAGGCGCGCGAACTGATCAAGCTCAAAGCCATTTACGAGCTGCTGGAGAGCATCACCGACCGCTGCGAGGACGTGGCCAATGTGATCGAGGGCATCATCCTCGAGAACTCCTGAGCGGCGCCCGAGAGTCGACATGGATACGCAATCCGCGCTCTATGTAGTGGTGATCCTGGTCGCCCTGGCCTTGGCGTTTGACTTCATGAATGGCTTCCACGATGCGGCGAACTCGATCGCCACCGTGGTGTCCACTGGGGTTCTGCGTCCGGGTCAGGCGGTGGCCTTCGCCGCTTTTTTCAACTTCATCGCCATCTTCATCTTCCAGCTGGGTGTGGCTGCCACCGTGGGCAAGGGCTTTGTGGAGTCCGGGGTGGTGGACACGCATGTGGTCTTCGGAGCCCTGGTGGGCGCCATCACCTGGAACTTCATCACCTGGTACTACGGCATCCCTTCCAGCAGCTCACACGCGCTGATGGGGGGCATCGTCGGCGCCACGGTGGCCAAGGCCGGCACCGATGCGCTGATCGCCAAGGGCATTCTGAAGACGGTCAGCTTCATCTTGGTCTCGCCCCTACTCGGCTTCACCCTGGGCTCGCTGATGATGGTGGCGGTAGCCTGGATCTTCCGGCGCAGCCGCCCCACCAAAGTGGACAAATGGTTCCGACGCCTGCAGCTGGTTTCGGCCGGTGCCTACAGCCTGGGCCATGGCGGCAATGACGCGCAGAAGACCATTGGCATCATCTGGATGCTGCTGCTGGCAACAGGCTATGCCTCAGCCGCCGACAAGGCGCCGCCGGGCTGGGTCATCATCAGCTGCTATGCGGCCATCGGCCTGGGTACGCTGTTCGGTGGCTGGCGCATCGTCAAGACCATGGGGCAACGCATCACCAAGCTCAAGCCGGTGGGCGGTTTCTGCGCCGAAACGGGCGGAGCGATGACGCTGTTCTTGGCCACCGCGCTGGGCATCCCGGTGTCCACCACGCACACGATCACCGGCGCCATCGTCGGGGTGGGCTCCACCCGCCGTGCCAGCGCCGTGCGCTGGGGAGTGGCCGGGGGCATCGTGTGGGCTTGGATCTTGACGATTCCGGCCTCGGCCTTTGTGGCCGCCCTGGCCTATTGGCTCAGTCTGCAAATCTTCTGAGCGCCGCTTGATCGCTATGCGCGCCGTTGCAGCCCATGTGCTGCGATGGCGCGCGCGACATCGGCCGCAATGACCTCATACAGCGGCCGCACCATCGGGCGCAGCCTGACCAAGGCGCGCGGCCCATAGAGCAAATACGGGGCGCGCTCGCCATGGTGCTCGATGGCTGCCCCCACACACTCGATGTCAAAGCCGATGCGCTCGAAATGCGCAGCCAGGCGCGGTTCGGTCAGCACAAAGTTGAAGTCGCACCCCAGCTGAATGGCCATGGCCGCCACACCCATATAAAGGCCTACCGGGATGAAGGGGAAGCGCATCTGCCCGCCCTGGGGCTGAAAGTCTTCATCCGCCAAGGCCACCGGGGAACCGGATTCGCCCTTGCGCTGGCGAAAGTTCCGCATCACAGCCAGCCGCGAAATCTCAGTGACTTGCGCGCGTGGCAACTGCGCGGGGTCGACTCGATCTCGATACAGAACCTCGGCGCAACTGCGCTCGAAGGGCAGCAAGTCATGCGGCTGCGAGCTGGAGGTCAGGATCAGCCGCGTACAACCGACAGGCTCGCCGCTGCCGCGCCGCCGCAGCAGGCAATGCAAGGCCTGGTCATCAAAGGCATCCCGTTCCTGGCCATCGTCGCGCAGCGGCTCCCAACCGAGATCCCGGCAATACACCTCATGCCGCACTCGAAACACCTCGGCTTTGGTGGCTGCATCGAAGGCCGGCACCAGTTCAAAGTACTCATTGAAGCTGGCACCCAAATCGCGGCGGTCGATGCTCATCGTGGCGATCTCCAAATTCACACAGTTCCACAGTGTGCGGCAGGATTGGGCGGCCCCGGCTGCTTAGCCAGCAGGGCCGCACCAGGCTCAGCGAACAAACCAGCCCGGCCCTAACGCGACGGCTTGACGGCCGGACCCAAGGACTGCCCAGCCATCCGGGCCATCGTGCCATCACGCTTCCAGACCCGCAGCACCTGACTCAGACGCTGCATCTGCGGCACGAATGGTGCCCGCTTCGGGCAGGCGATGTGCACGTCTTGCTCCGCCAATACGGCCAGGATGCGAGCCTCCATGCCCAATCGCTCCAGGGTGTGCTGGGCGGCATGCTGCAGGGCCAGCACCACATCGCTCTTGCCGGCCTGCAGACTCTGAAAGAGTTGGTCGTCGTAGGTGGACTCCAAGCGGTCGAGCCTTTCCACCTTTTCCTGCAGTTCCCCGTAGGCCCATCCACGCACCACCCCCACCCGCAGGCCCACAAGATCCTTCACTTCGCGCACTGGCGGCAACTCTCGGCCGGGCAGGCCCAGCACCAGAATCTGGTCCTTGAAAAACGGCTCTGAAAACGCCCAGCGAGAACGGCGGGCCGGGGTCGAATAAACCCCCACTGCGCAAGACAGGCCGTCGTCGACTTCACGCACCACCCGCACCCACGGCATCGCACGCAATTCAACCGCCACCCCGGCACGCCGCGCGGCCGCTTCCAACAGCAAGGGATAGAAGCCCACGGCCACGCCCTGTTGTTCTGACATGAAGGGCGGGTTGCCAGCGTCAAAGCGCAAAGGCAGGGGCTGCGCAGCTTCGACCGACAAGGTCAAAGCACTCAGTACTCCGATCATGATTCGCGTTGCGCCCATGGCCGAGTCTTGCACCGGGCCGCCCGCTACGCCACCCGGGATTGCCTGCGACTACAGCCCGGACTCCAGGGCCAGCAAGTCCTCGACCGCCTGCCGCCGCCGGATCAAGCGGCAATCAGCGCCATCGACCAAGACCTCCGCGGCCAAAGGTCGGGTGTTGTAGTTGCTCGACATCGCACTGCCATAGGCGCCGGTGCGTTCAATCTCAATCCAGTCGCCCACATCGGCCTGCGGCAGGGTTTGCGGTCTCAGTTCGCCCGCAGCATCCTGGGTGAAGACATCGCCGCTCTCGCACAGCGGACCCGCCACGATGACCTCTTGCGTAGGCCCCAACTCGCGCGGTGTGCGGGTGATCAGCCGCATAGCATGGTGGGCCCCGTACATCGCCGGCCGCACCAAGTCATTGAAGCCCGCGTCGATCAGCAAATAGCTCAAGTCGCCCTGTTGCTTGCGGACCCGTACCTCGGCCAACAAGCTGCCAGCTTCGGCGACCAAGAAGCGACCCGGCTCGATCTCGAGTGCTAGGCCGTGACCGAGTATCACTTCAGCCTGCTTGCGGGCCGCATCCCACAGACTGAAGTAGTGCGCGGTATCCACACTGGGGTCTTCGGGCCGATAGGGCACCGACAGCCCACCCCCGGCGGATAAAGCGTGCAAGTCCAAACCGGCCTGACGCACGGTCGTGACCGCATCCAGCATTGCGCGCGTGACCCGCGCCAGATGTTCATAGTCCACCCCAGAGCCGATGTGCATGTGCAAGCCCACCAGCCGCAGGCCCAGGGCGCGCAGCAAGTCCAGCGCCTGCGGCAATTGGCCATGCCAAATGCCGTGCTTGCTGCCCTCGCCGCCCGTGTTGGTCTTGCGGCTGTGACCGTGGCCAAAGCCTGGGTTGATGCGCAGCCACACTGCATGTCCCGGCGATCGTTCTCCCAGTTGCTGCAGCATGTCCAAGGAACCGCAGTTCACCACCAGCGCGCGCTCGCACACCAGGTCCAAGGTCTCGCGGTCCAACAAGTCCGCCGTGTAAACCAGTTCCGCTCCGACGGCCTCGGCCATGCTGCCCTGCGCTCCGCCCAACGAAAACCCCGCGTGCTGGGCCCGTAACACCTCGCCTCGGCTGACCGCGTCCACTTTGACTCCCAACCCGCATAACAAGCCCAGCACATGGGTGTTGGGATTGGCCTTCTGGGCAAAGCGAATGGTGTCAAAGCCTTGAAGCTGGGCCACGCGCGCGCGCACCACTTCGGCATCCATGACCCACAGAGGGGTTCCGTATTGGGTTGCCAGTTCCCTGGCAAGGTCTGAATTCAGCATGGTGTGAGCATGCAAGCCCAGCAACATGCCGTCAAATTACATTTCATTGGCCTTGCATTCATTTTGGATATACGAAGCACATGCCCATCAACCACCGACAGGTCGAAATTTTTCGCGCCATCATGGAGGCGGGCAGTCTGACGGCAGCTGCTCAGGCGCTACACAGTTCCCAACCCACCCTGAGTCGCGAACTTGCACGCATGGAGGAGCGACTCGGACTGCGCCTCTTCAACCGCGGCGCCGTCAAGCTCACGCCCACGGCCGCCGCGCTGCGCCTTTACGAAGGGGTTCAGGCTCACTATCGAGGGCTGCGCCACATCCAAGACCAGGCACTTGCGCTGGCGCGTCAGGAAGAGCAGGCCCTGGAAGTCCTGGCCTTGCCCGCCTTGGCGCACGCTCTATTGCCCCAAGCCCTGCAGCACTGCCCGCCAGCGCCACTCACCATCACGCCGGCCGAGAACCCCTGGTTGGATCAATGGATGAGTGAGCAGCGCTTTGATTTGGCGGTGGCCGAGTCACATCACGCCCCCAGCGGCTGCCATCTGGAGGTCGTGGCTGACTTGGACGAAGTGGTGGTGCTGCCTGCCGGCCATCCCTTGCTGGCTCAGCCCAGCCTGGACTTGGCGGATCTCGCCGGTCAACCCTTCATCAGCCTGGCCAGCAACGACCCTTATCGCCAGGGCATTGACCAAGCATTCGCGCACGCCGGCATCCAGCGCATTCAACGACTGCAAACGCACAGCGCTGTGGCGGTATGCGCGCTCGTACAGGCCGGTTTGGGACTTTCCATCGTCAATCCACTCACGGCCAGGGCTTGCGCCGGACCAGGACTGCATTGGCGACCGCTGCGGCACTCCATCCCTTTCACCGTCAGCCTCATCTTTCCGTCGCATCGACCTCAGCATCGGCTGCAGCCCATCCTCGCCGCAGCCCTGCGTAGCGCCTTGAGAGCGCACCAGAGTTGCTGAAGCCTCCCTAACCGCCCTTGTCTCATTGCGTCGGTGATGTTGACATTCGGCGACGATTCGCCTGACAAACAGGCGCTAAGTTATTGCCATTAATAAAGAATCAAACTCTGGCATGAACATCGCTAGATATGTAGGCGATCTTTAACCACTGGGAATTCATCATGAGAACCCTCAAGTCTTTTGCCGTTTCGACCCTCGCAGGCGCAGCCACTGCCGCCACTTTGCTGTTCTCCAGCGCCGCTGCGGCTGGCCCCACGCAGCTGGGCTTCATCCTGGATCGCTCGGGCAGCATCGGCTCGGGCAACTGGAGCATCATCGTTAACGGCCTGGCCAACGCCGTGAACACCCTGCTACCGGCCAACGGAACCTATGAAGTTTCCGTGGTGACCTTTGCATCCTCCGCCACGGCCAACATCCAGAACTTCCTGGTGACCGATGTGGCTTCGCGCACCGCGCTGGCGAACCAAATCGCCGGGCTGACCTTCTCGGGTGGCGGCACCAATTTCTCGGCGGCCTTTAGCACCATGAATACGGTGCTGGGCAACACCATCCAGAACGCCGACAAGTCCTACATTAACTTCGCCACCGACGGCATCAGCTCCACCGATGGCAAGCCGGCTCGCGACGCCGCGATTGCAATGGGCGTGGACAACATCAGCATTGAAGGCATCGGCGGAGGTGTCGACAAGACCTATCTGATGAACAACATCTGCTATCCCGGCCCCTGCGACGACACCTCGCCCTACAACTTCCCCAACCAGGGCTTCTACATCGGCGTTGCCGATGCCCAGGCCTATGCGGCTGCGATCGGCAACAAGCTGCGCACCGTGACCGGCCAGATCCCCGAACCTGCCACGCTGGCTCTGACCAGCTTGGCGCTGCTGGGCATCGGCGCCCTGCGTCGCAAGCAATAAGTCTGAAGTACCGAGCGGCAGCTTCGTCCGCTCGATCCAAGCCCGGCCAAGAGCCGGGCTTTTTTACGCCCGCAGCGCCGTATCAGCTGCGCTCAATACAGGCAAAGGCGCTGTGGTTGTGTATGGACTCGAAGTTCTCGACCTCTACCCGATAAGCCCCGACTGAGGCCTGCGAATTCAGGCGCAGCGCCACTTCGCGCACCAGATCCTCGACGAAGCGCGGGTTTTCGTAGGCGCGCTCTGTGACCCACTTTTCATCAGCACGCTTGAGCAGCGGCCACAACTCGCTGGAGGCCGACTCTTCGGCCACTCGCGCTTGTGCAGCAAAACTCCAGGGCTCCCGCAACTCGACCGCCATCGTGACAATGGAACGCTGGTTGTGCGCGCCGTAATCGCTGATTTCCTTTGAGCAGGGGCACAGCGATTTGACCGGCACAGCCAACTCTTGCCAAAGGCGGGTGCGCCCCGCCGCATCGGTCTCCACCACCCATCGCGCCTGGTGATCCAGCCTACTTTCAATGCCCGACACCGGTGCGCGCTTCTTGATGAAAAGCGCGAAACTGACCTCCGTGCGGCCGCTCACCGCACCCAACAGGGTCAGCATTTGCTGGTGCCGGTCTCGCAGGCTGCTGGCTTCCAGCACTTCGTCCGCCCCAGACTCCAGCCACGCCATGAAGCGCGACATGTGTGTGCCCTTCTTTTCGGCCGGCAGCGCCACATCCAGGGTCCATTCGCCCACCGACGCCTGCACCTGCGTACCGATACGCAGTTGCAGGGGAAAGCGCACCCGCTTCACACCCACCCGCTGAATGGCCAGGTGGCGCTCGTCGCGCTCACCCTGGGTGTCGGGGATGTGGCTGGCTTGGGCAGTCGGACTCATGGACAGTGGCGTTGCAGACAAGGTGCGCAGCTTCGCATGCGTCCAATGTCCTTGCGTAAAAGGGGCTAGAGGAGCGAACTCAATCGTTGACGGCGCGCAGCGCCGGCACACCCAGTCGCTGCCGGATGCTGCGCTCGATACCCGCCGCGTCCAGACCACACTGCGCCATCAGCCTGGCAGGTTCGCCATGCTCGACAAACACATCGGGCAGACCCAGTTGCAGCACCGGCACATTCAGGCCCACCGCTTGCAAATGCTCCAGCACCGCAGAGCCCGCCCCGCCCATCACGCAGCCATCCTCGACGGTGACCAGCAAGCCATGCTGGCGCGCCAAGCGTTCCACCAACTCCGTGTCGAGCGGCTTCACGAAACGCATGTTGGCGACGCTGGCGTCCAATGCCTCCGCAGCCTGGAGCGCCGGATACAGCAAGGTGCCGAATGCCAGGATGGCCACGCCCTTGCCATCCTTGTTGCCCTCTCGCCGCATCTCACCCTTGCCCCAAGGCAAGGTCTCCAGCGCCTTGCCGGCATCCACTCCGGTGCCCGCGCCACGCGGATAGCGCACGGTCACCGGCCCCTTGAACTGATAGCCCGTACTCAGCAGCTGTCGGCACTCCAATTCATCGGCCGGGGTCAATACGGCCATCTTCGGAATGCAACGGGTGAAAGCGATGTCGTAATTGCCCGCGTGGGTGGCGCCATCGGCGCCAACCAAGCCCGCGCGGTCCAGCGCAAACAGTACGTCCAGGTCCTGCAGCGCCACATCGTGGATCATTTGATCGTAGGCGCGTTGCAAGAAGGTGGAATAGATTGCCACCACGGGCTTGAGACCTTCGCAGGCCAGTCCGGCGGCAAAGGTCACCGCATGCTGCTCAGCAATGCCTACATCAAAGTAACGCGTCGGGAAGCGTTTGTGGTATTCCACCATGCCCGAGCCCTCGCGCATCGCGGGGGTGATGGCCACCAGCTTCTGGTCCGCCTCGGCTTGATCACACAGCCACTCGCCAAACACCTGCATGAAGGCCTTCTTGGGCGGCACGCTCGGTTTGACAAAGCCAATGGCGGGATCAAACTTCCCGGAGGCCGCGTGGTACTTGACCGGATCCGCTTCGGCCAATTTGTAGCCCTGCCCCTTTTTGGTCACCACGTGCAGGAACTGCGGCCCCTTCTTGTCGCGCAGGTTCTCCAGGGTCGGAATCAAGGCGTCCAGATCGTGGCCGTCGATCGGCCCGACATAGTTGAAGCCGAATTCTTCGAAGATGGTGCCGGGCACGAACATGCCCTTGGTGTGCTCTTCAAAGCGTCGCGCGAATTCATACAGCGGCGTGTTTTTCAACACCGACTTGGCACCCTCGCGCGCCGCAGCGTAGAAGCTACCGCTCATCAAACGGGTGAAGTACTTGTTCAGCGCCCCAACCGGCGGGCTGATCGACATGTCGTTGTCGTTCAGGATCACCAGGACATCACCCAGCAGGCCGCCATGCGGCACGCCAGCGTTGTTCAGCGCCTCGAAGGCCATGCCGGCCGTCATCGCGCCGTCGCCAATCACCGCAATGGCGCGGCGCTCTTCGCCCTTGAGCTTGGCCGCCATCGCAAAACCATGGGCGGCCGAGATGCTGGTGCTGCTGTGTGCGGTGCCGAAGGTGTCGTACTCGCTCTCATCGCGGCGCGGAAAACCCGAAAGTCCCCCTTGCTGACGCAAGGTATCCATGCGATCACGCCGGCCGGTCAGGATCTTGTGCGCATAGGTCTGATGACCCACATCCCAGACGATGCGGTCGCGCGGCGTATCAAAGACCGCGTGCAAGGCAATGGTCAGCTCGACGGTGCCCAGATTGCTGGAAAAGTGGCCGCCGGTCTTCGAAACCGAGTCAACCACGTATTGGCGCAGCTCAGTGGCCAGCCGGTGCAACTCGGCCCGACTCAGTCGCTTCAGATCGGCAGGACTGTCGATCTTGGAGAGCAGGGACGCACTTGAAGCATTCATTTCAGTACTCACGGGCAACCACTTTGAAGGCCAACTCACGCAGGCGCTGATCGGCCAACCCTTTCACACCATCGAGCGCCGCGAGGGCCTCGTCACGCAGTTTGGCGGCGTAGCGACGCGAAGCCTCCAGGCCCAGCACGCTCACATAAGTGGGCTTGTTGGCCTGGCTGTCCTTGCCAGCGGTTTTTCCCAAGGTGGCCGAGTCCTGGGTCACATCCAGAATGTCATCCACCACTTGGAAGGCCAAGCCGATGTCCGCACCATAGGTCAGCAAAGCCTGGTGTGCGGCGGCCGATGGCGCACCACATGCGGCCCCCATCATCACGCTGGCCTGCAGCAACAACCCAGTCTTGCGCCGATGCATATCGCGCAGCTGCTCTTCGTTCAAAGCCTGCCCAACGGCCGCCAAATCGATGGCCTGCCCGCCCGCCATGCCGGCATGGCCCGAGGCCCGCGCCAACAGCCGGCACAAATTGGCCTGCAAGGCTGGATCAATGGACTCATCGTCTGTCAGCACCTCAAAAGCAAGCGCCTGCATGGCATCGCCGGCCAACATGGCCTGTGCCTCGCCATAGGCCACATGAACGGTGGGCTTGCCGCGACGCAACACATCGTCGTCCATGCAGGGCATGTCGTCGTGCACCAGGGAATAGGCGTGGATCAATTCCACCGCCACAGCGGCCCTATCGGCCGCTGCCTCATTGCCGCCCACTGCCGCGCAGGCCGCACGCACCAGCAGGGGCCGCAAGCGCTTGCCACCGCCCAGCACCGCATAGCGCATGGCCTCACCCAAACCCGCCGGCGCCGAGGCCGGCACCCAAGCGTCGAGCAAGCCCTCAAAGCGCGTCAGCGCGAACTCTGACCAGGCATCAAACGATTCACCCTGCAACATTCTTATGTGTCCTCCCAGGCCTTGAGTGCCCCATCGTCCAGCACCTTGACCTGCTGCTCGACCGCCTGCAGGCGCTCTCGGCAAAAACCCAGCAGCTCTGCGCCACGCTGATAGCCCGCCAACAGCTGCTCCAACGGCAACGCCCCGCCCTCCATGGCGCCCACGAGTTGCTCCAACTCGGCAAGTGCCGCGTCGAAGCTGGCTGGTGGAGCGGCTTTGGCGCTTTTGGGCATAACGGGGGTGCGCCTGGATAAAAAACCGGGTGCGCAGCTGCAAAAAAGGGCGCGATTGTAGGTCGGCACCCCCTTCGAACCGACACATCCCCTTGGTTTGGGCGGGATTGCGCAGACTCAACTCTTGTGCAATGCCACCGCCCCATCTCGGCGCCCCTGGGTAGAATCCGCCCCCTTCCCAGCTGCGCCCGGCGCATTCCTGGGTCCCGCAAGCCCGGCCCTGCCGGGCTTTTTGACGTTTCGCCGGAGCAAGCCGACGAAACGGGTGTCTTGGAGGAACTCTTGGGTCATGTCCGATCTGAGTCTTGCCATCGGGGCGCTTGAACGCAGCTGTGGCACGCAGCTCCCCGTTTCTGCCTATTTCGATCCTGCGCTCTACGAGCGCGAGCAGGAGCGCATCATCCGACCTGGCCCCCGCTATGTGGGTCACCAGCTCGCGGTGCCCGAAGTCGGCGACTTCCTGACCCTGGCCCACGAGGGCGAGGGGCGCGCGCTCGTCCGTGGGCACGATGGCATCCAGCTGGTCTCAAACGTCTGCCGCCACCGCCAGGCCGTGATGCTCAAAGGACGCGGCAACACGGGCGCCAACATCGTCTGCCCCCTGCATCGCTGGACCTATGGACTCAAGGGCGACCTGATCGGCGCTCCTCATTTTGAGCAAGACCCCTGCCTGAACCTGAACCGCTGGAATCTGCGCCAGTGGAACGGACTGCTGTTTGAGGACAACGGGCGCGACATCGCGGCCGACATGGCCGGGCTGCAGGTGCTGAAGGATCTGGACTTCAGCGGCTATGTGCTGGACAAGGTGCAGATCCACGACTGCAACTACAACTGGAAGACCTTCATCGAGGTCTATCTGGAGGACTACCACGTCGGCCCCTTCCACCCGGGGCTGGGACAGTTCGTCACCTGTGACGACCTGGCTTGGCAGTGGGGCCAGGAGTTCTCGGTGCAGACCGTCGGCGTCAAGGGTGCGCTGGACAAGCCAGGCTCCAAGGTCTATCGCCGCTGGCACGACGCCCTGATGGCTTACCGCAAGGGCGAGCCCCCCAAGCAGGGCGCCGTCTGGCTGACCTACTACCCCACCCTGATGGTGGAGTGGTATCCGCATGTGCTGGTGGTCTCGCACCTGATCCCCAAGGGGCCGCAGAAGACCACCAATGTGGTGGAGTTCTATTACCCGGAAGAAATCGCCGCTTTCGAACGCGAGTTCATCGAAGCCCAGCAGGCCGCATATATGGAAACCTGCGTCGAAGACGACGAGATCGGCGAGCGCATGGATGCCGGCCGCCTGGCCCTGATGGAACGCGGGGACAACGAGGTGGGGCCGTACCAGAGCCCGATGGAGGATGGCATGAAGCACTTCCATGCTTGGTACCGCGAAAAAATGAAACTCTGAGTTCGAGCTTTGAACCATCACGCCCGGTCAGCCGGGCGTTTTTCTTGATGCCTGCCTCTCTGCTGATGCTCACCGCGACCCTGCTCTTCGCAGCCATGGGTCTGTTCGTCAAGCTCGCCAGTGCCCACTACAGCGCGGCGCAGATCGTCACCGTGCGAGGTCTGATCGGCGTCTTGGCACTGCTGGCGTTGGCGCGGTGGCGCGGCATCCCCTTGCGCACCTCGGTGCCCTGGATGCACGCTTGGCGCGGCATCGTCGGCGTCACCGCCCTGTGCCTGTGGTTCTGGGCCATCGGCGGCCTGCCACTCGCCACCGCCATCACCCTGAATCAGATGAGCTCGGTGTGGATGGCCCTATTCCTGCTCGGTGGCGCCGTTTTGCTCGGGCAACAGCGCCTGGACCCGCGCCTAATCGCTGCCGTACTGGTCGGATTTGTCGGTGTGGCCCTGGTCTTGCAGCCCACCTTCGAGCGCGACCAGCTGCCCTGGGGCTTGGCCGGCCTGGGCTCGGGCCTGCTCGCCGCCTTGGCCTACTTGCAGGTGGCTGCTCTAGGGCGCGCAGGTGAGCCCGAGGTGCGCGTGGTGTTCTACCTGAGCCTCACCAGCGTGCTGGCCGGCGCCCTGCTCTCCTTCTGGCTGCCGGCCGTGGTGGCACCACCCCAAAGCCCCTGGGGCCCGCTTTGGTTACTGGCCGTGGGCCTGAGCGCTACCGTGGCCCAGGTGATGATGACGGCCGCCTACGCCAAGGGACGACTGCTGGTCAATGCCACCCTTAACTACGCCGGCATCGTCTTTGCTGCCCTGCTGGGCTGGTGGGTGTTTGATGAGGCCCTGGGCTGGATCGCAGTCTCGGGCATCGCTCTGATCATCAGCGCCGGCCTCAGCGCCACCTTGCTGCGCAGTCGCCAAGCCCCTTCTTTGCCAACGGACACCGCCCATGAATGAGCACCTGATCGACGCCACCAGCCTGCAACGCGAACTGGCCGGCCCGCAACCGCCGCTGCTCTTCGACCTGCGCTTCGAGCTCAGCGACCCGCAGGCCGGTGCGCGCGCCTACGCCCAGGGCCATCTGCCCGGAGCGCATTACCTGCACCTGGACGCCGATCTCAGCGCCCCGCTGCACGGCGAAACGGGGCGCTTTCGCGGTCGCCATCCCTTGCCGGAGCGCGAGGTCTTTGCACAACGACTGGCCCAACGCGGTTGGGCGCCGGGCAGGGCGGTGGTGGCCTATGACGCGCAGGGCGGCATGTATGCCGCTCGCCTGTGGTGGATGTTGCGCTGGCTGGGTGAGCACGACGTCCGACTGCTCGATGGCGGCTTGTCCGCCTGGAGTGCGGCCGGACTGACGCTCAGCACCGCCATCCCACCGCTTGAGCCGGCGCCGACTCCCCAGGCATTGGGCGCAGAGCTGCCAACCCTTAGCGCGGCGCAAGTGGCCGCCCAACTCGGTCGAATCTTGATCGTGGATGCGCGCGGGCCCGAGCGCTTCCGTGGCGAGGTGGAGCCCCTGGACACCCAGGCCGGCCACATCCCGGGTGCATTGAACCGCCCCTTTGCGCTCAATCTGCAAGCCGATGGCCGCTTCAAACCCGCAGAGCAGTTGCGCCAGGAATGGCAAACCCTCCTGGGCAAGCAGCGGGGCGACGCCGTGGTGCACCAATGCGGCTCAGGCGTCACCGCCTGCCACAACCTCTTTGCCGTGGAATTGGCCGGGTTGGGGCTGGGTAGCCTGTACCCGGGCTCTTGGAGCGAATGGTCGGCAGACCCGCGCCGCCCCGTCGCCAAAGGCTGAAGCGAACCCCTGGCCGGCCAGCACCGGCAAGGGTTGACATGGAGCAATGCGGAGCCGCCTGGATACCGGCAGACTGCGCCGCCATGCCACCGGGAGCCTTCATGTACCAGCGCATCCTCATCGCCACCGACGGGTCCGAAATCACTGCCAAAGCAGCCGAGCAGGCCGTGGCCTTGGCTCAAAAATTGGGGGCCCAGATGTTTGCCGTCACCGTGACGGAGCCCTACCCCTACAGCCCACTGGCCGAGACCCAGCCCATCAGCCCGCAGGAGCATCTGGACACCGAATTGCGCGTGGCCAACACGCGGCTGCTTGATGTGCAGCGCCTGGCTCAGGCGGCCGGGGTGCATTGCGAGGGCAGCAGCGTCGAGGGCAATCTGCCTTGGCAAGCCATCGTCGACCATGCCCAACGCGTCAAGGCCGACCTCATCGTGATGGCCAGCCATGGTCGGCGCGGCGTCAGCGCCCTGATCCTGGGCAGCGAGACCCAGAAGGTGCTGACCCACAGCAAGATTCCTGTGCTGGTGGTGCGCTGAAGCCCTTACTGGCTTAGAGTCCTCCCCAACCCGCCCATCGTGCGGGATCAGGGGGAGACAGCATGCCGCGCAGGCTGGGCATCGCTGGACTGCTGGCACTCGGCATGGGCGCCAGCGCAGCGCAGGAAATCCAGTGGGAAGGCTATGGCACGGTGGCCGCACACCGCGGCGACGACGCCGTGGCCGGTGTGCGCGCCGATGGCCGCAACCGCCACTTCAGTCGCGATGGCGACTGGGTGTTCGATGGCGACAGCCTGCTGGCCGTTCAGGCACAGGCCAGTCATCCCCGGCTGGGCAAGCTGGTCTGGCAAGCCCTGGCGCGGGATGACGTGCGCCATGGAGCCCGGCCGCGCACCGAATGGTTGTACTGGAGCCAGGAGACCGAGTCCGGCTGGCAGTGGCGCCTGGGCCGCACCGCACTGCCGGTGTTCCTGCACTCCGAGACCCGCCACCTGGGCTACGCGCAAACCAGCGCGCGGCCGGCCAATGTGGTCTACCAGATCAATCCCTTCACTCATGTGGACGGGGTGCAGATCAACCACCATCACGCCTTCGGCCCTGGCGAGCTCAAGACCGAGTTGTATTGGGGCAACGCCAAGCTGGGCGTTCCCGCAGGCCAAGTCAAAGCCGAACAACTAAGCGGCCTGGCCTTGCGCTGGGATCAAGGGCCTTGGAGCCTGCGCTATGGCCATCACAGTCTGGTGTTCGACACCGCCGTCCCGGCCATCGAGCGATTGCTGAACGAGCTCTCCAGCGGCCGCACGGGCTGCAGCAACTGCGCCAGCGTGCTGGCCCGGCGGGTGCCTACCCGCGGCATCCACAGCCGCATCCACAGCCTGGCCCTGCAATACGACGACGGCCCCTGGCTGCTGAGCCTGGAGGCCACCGCGCGTGAGGCCAACAGCACCTTGGCAGCCCGCGCCCAAGCCTGGTATGTGCTGGCGGCGCACCGGATGGGCGACTGGACGCCCTATGCGGTAGTGGGCGAAATGCGCTTTCGCGAGCCCCCCTTGGGCTTGCAGACCTTGCCTCAGGCCGGCCCTGCGGCCGCCGCCGTTCACGCTCGCATCGACCGCTATCTGCAAACGCCGAATGACCGCCGGATCTGGCAGCTGGGCCTGCGCTGGGACTTCCGCGAACGCATGGCGCTCAAGCTTCAGATCGAGGGCTACCGCAGCACGGCCGAAGCCGGCCTGGGGCAAAGCAACTTCCTGGAAGTGCCCTCGCCGCCGCCGATCGGCAGCTACCGCGGACCGGTGTGGGATGGCCGTGTGCGCCAGCTCAGCGTCAACCTGGACTTCCTGTTTTGACCGCCCGTCACCGCCTGCGCCTCACCACGGGACTGACCGGCCTGATCGGCTTGGCCAGCCTGCTGGCCGCGCCGCAGGCCGGCGCCGAGGAGGCCGCGCTGCGCGTGGCGCTGTCGCAGTCCTGGGGCCCGCCCTTTGCCCAAGTCCAAGAGTCCCAAGTCAAGGGCGGTTTCAATGTCGAACTGGCGCTGCGACTGGGGCAGTTGCTCAAGCGGCGCGTCCAGTTCGTGCCGCTGCCGCGGGCCCGCTTGGATGCCGGCGCGGTGGCGGGGGAGTACGACCTGCGCTGCCACGCCAGCCCCGACTGGGTGCGCCAGCCCGAGGCCTATGTCTGGAGCGCGAAGCTCTTTGTGCTGCCCGAGGTGTTGGTGGGGCAGAGCCAGTCGCCCCCCCTGCGACGCTTGCAGGACTTGGGCAGCCAAGACTCGGTGGGGGCGGCCCTGCACTTCAGCTACCCGCAGTTGGAGGCCCTGCCCAATGGCTGGCGTCGCGACGACGCGCTCAGCCCGGATCGCGCGTTGCGCAAACTGGCCCTGGGCCGCACCCGCTACGCCGTGGCCACGCTGTTCGAGGTCACGGCCTTTGAACGCGAGGCAGCAGCGCCCGGCCTGAGCGAATGGCGCCTGCCAATCGGCCATGCGCCCTACCACTGCGCGGTGCCCAAGGCAGGCAAAGTGGCCGCCGCCGACGTGCTCGGGGCGCTGCGCCGGCTTGTCGAGCAGGGCGAGATCGAGGCCCTGATGCGCGCACAGAACATGGCCACCGTGGCCCTGGTGGTGGGCCCGGGCAGCCCATGGACCCAACTCAGCCGCGCCCAGATGGAAGCGCTTTATCTCGGCCGCCTCAGCAGCCTGGACGAGGGCGGCAGCCCACAGCTCCTGTCCCTGGGTGGCGACACCCTGCAGGCCTTTGCCAGCGAGCTGATGCAGCGCAGCGCCGCTCAGCTGCGCGCCGAATGGTCGCGCGCCGGCTTCAGCGGCAAGGGGCGGCGGCCGCAAGTGCTGGACTCCGCCGCCGCCCTGAAACAGCGCCTGCGTCAGCAGCCGCTGGCCATCGGCTATCTGCCGCTGGACGAGGTGGACGCCGATCTGCGCGTGCTGCAGTAGGGCTTAGTGCGCGTGGCCGCGCTCTAGCAGCAACAGGCCCACGACCCCCAGCCCCACCACCAGCCAGACGATTTGCATCAAGGTGGCGCGCCAGGGCAGCCGGCGCTGCAACTGCGGAATCAGGTCGGCCACCGCCACATAGATGAAGCTGGAGGCCGCCACCACCATCAGGTAGGGCAGCAGCTCCTGGAAGGGCTGGATCAGGAAATAGCCCAGCACCCCGCCCGCCACCGCCGCCAGGCCCGAGAGCGCGTTGTAGGCCAAGGCACGCGCGCGGCTGAAGCCGGCATTCAGCAGCACCAGATAGTCACCCACCTCCTGAGGGATCTCGTGCGCCACGATGGCGATGGCGGTCATCCAACCGAGCTGGGTGTCGGCCAGGAAGGCCACCGCAATCAGGGCGCCATCACAGAAGTTATGGATGCTGTCGCCCACCAACACCGACAGCCCGCCGCGCCCGGCCTGCTCCTGGTCAAAGTGGTGATGGTGGTCGTGGCCGTCGCCCTCGTGATGATGGCTGTGGCGGTAGAGCTCCACCTTCTCCAGGAAGAAGAAAAACAGCAGGCCGCCCAGCAGGGTCAGAAACAGAGGCTGCGGATGGCTCTGGCCCTCAAACGCCTCGGGCAGCACCGACAGCAGGGCCGTGCCCAGCAGCACGCCGGTGGACAGGCTGACCAGTTGCGGCACCAGTCGCGACAGCAAACTCACCGTCAGCCCCGCCGCAATCGTCACGGACAGCAGGCCGCCGGCCAGGGTGGCCAGCACGATGTAGGCAAGGGTCATGGACGCGCGAGGGAAGGCAAAAGGGGCGCGATTGTCGCAGCGCAGCCAGGGTGAACCGCTGTCACAAAAGCCGCACAGAATGCGCGCCATGCTCAATCCCACCCGCTGGGGGCCCGATGCGCTGGCCGCCATAGACCTCGGTTCCAACAGCTTTCGCCTCGAGGTCGCACGCCTGCGCTCGGGGGATTACAAGACCCTGGCCTACTGGAAGGAACCCATCCGCCTGGGCGCGGGTCTGGACGCCAACCAGGATCTGACCGAGGCGGCCATGGCCCGGGCCCTGGAGTGCCTGCGGCGCTTCGGCGCCGAGCTGAGGGGCTTCGCACCCGAGCGCCTGCGCGCCGTGAGCACCCAAACCCTGCGCGAAGCGCGCAACCGCGATGCCTTTCTGGTGCGCGCCCAGGAGGCGCTGGGCTTCCCCATCGAAGTGATCTCGGGCCGCGAGGAGGCCCGGCTGATCTATGCCGGTGTGGCCCGCCTGCACGAATCTCAGCGCCCCCGATTGGTGATCGACATCGGCGGGCGCAGCACCGAGATCATCCTCGGCCAGGGGCACCAGGCCTTGAAGGTCGAGTCCTTCCAGATCGGCAGCGTCGGCCTCTCGGTGCGCTTTTTTGCCGATGGGCGCTTGACGGCCGAAGCATTCCGCGCGGCCCAGATCGCCGCGGCGGCTGAACTGGAAGAGGCGGTGCAACTGTTTGCCCGCCCCCATTGCCAACCGGCCTGGCTGGAGGTTCTGGGCAGCTCGGGCACCGTGGGCGCGGTGTCGCAAATCTTGGAGGAGTCCGGTCAGACCGACGGCCGCATCACGCAGGACGGCCTGCGCTGGTGCATCCAGGCCTGCATCCAAGCCGGCCAAGTGGCCACCCTCAAATTGCCGGGCTTGCGCGAGGAACGCCGCAATGTCGTCGCCGGCGGCCTGGCCATCCTTTACACGCTGATGGTGATGTTCGACATCGACGCCATCGAGCCGGCCCGCGGTGCCCTGCGCCAGGGCCTGGTGTTCGACATGGCCGAGCGCCTGCGCGTCCATCCGCAGGGCCTGGGCGATGACCCGCGTGCCGGTGCCGTGCTGGACGTGCAGCGCCGCTTCGGCGTCGACACCGCCCAAGCCCTGCGGGTGCGCGAGCTGGCCCGGCATCTGCACCAGACCCTGGCGCCGCGCGCGGCGCGCGAGCAGCGCCTGGAGCTGGGCTGGACCGCCGATCTGCACGAGATCGGCCAGCAGGTCTCGCACCACGACCACCACCGCCACAGCCACTACCTGATCAGCCATCTGGATCTGGCCGGCTTCTCTCAAAACCAGCTGCGCCGCATGGGCCTGCTGGTCCTGGGCCAGCGCGGCGGGCTGCGCAAGCTGGAGGCGGAGCTGCGCGAGGACAGCCTGCTGTGGCAAGTGCTGGCATTGCGCCTGGCCCTGCTGTGCTGCCATGGCCGCGAAACGCCCGTGCGCCCGCCGCTGAAGCTGAAGCGCCGTGAGCGTGAAATCACGCTGACGCTGGACCCCGCCTGGGTGCGCGCCCACCCGCAGACCGAGTACCTGCTGCAGCAGGAATTGCTGCAGTGGAACAAGAGCGGCTTGCTGCAGCTTCAGTCTGCTTGATAGCGCTCCACCAAGGCCTGCTGCGCGCTGAGGCCGGACTCGGCCACCCGCTGGTAGCTGCCATCTGAGCGCAGCCGCCACGCATCGCGCTCGTCCTTGAGGTAGGGCGTGAAGGCCTCGTCAATGACCCGTTGGCGCAGCTTGGCATCGCGCACCGGCCAGGCCAGCTCGATGCGCCCCTGCATATTGCGGCTCATCCAGTCAGCACTGCTCAAGTACAGCGCCTCCGCGTCGTCGGCCTCGCCCCAGCGGAAATAGATCACCCGGGTGTGTTCCAGAAAGCGCCCGACCACCGAGCGCACGCGGATGTTCTCGGTCAGGCCGACCAGACCGGGCGGCAGGCGGCAGGCGCCACGCACCACCAAGTCCACCTGGGCCCCGGCCTGGGAAGCGGCCACCAGGGCGTCGATCAGCCCCAAGTCCGTCAGCGCATTGGTCTTCACCACCACCCGCGCAGGCTGCCCTTGCAGCGCGGCCTGCCGCACTTGCTCCAGGTGCGCGCACCAGCGAGCGTGCATCTCAAAAGGCGCCAGCACCAGCTCTTTCAGGGGCTGCGGCAGCGCGCTGCTGGCCAGCAGGCCGAACACCGCGTCGGCATCGGCGCCCAGGGCCGGGTCGGCGCTCAAGAGGCCCAGATCGGTATAGAAACGCGCGGTACGCGGGTTGTAGTTGCCGGTGGACAGGTGCACATAGCGCCGCAGGCGTCGTCCTTCGCGGCGTGTCACCAGCAAAAGCTTGGCGTGGGTCTTCAAGCCCACCACGCCATAAACCACCTGGGCGCCCGCCGCCTCCAGGCGCTCGGCCCAGTTGACGTTGGCCTCCTCGTCAAAGCGCGCCTTGAGCTCGACCACCACCAGCACTTCCTTGCCGCGCCGCGCGCCCTCGACCAGCAGGTCCATCAGCACCGAATCCGCACCCGTGCGATAGACGGTCTGCTTGATGGCCAGCACCTCAGGGTCGTGCACGGCATTGCGCAGGAACTGGACCACCGGCTCAAAGCTTTCGAAGGGATGGTGCAGCAGCACATCGCCGCGCTGCAGGCGTTCAAACATCGGCTTCTGGCGCGGCAGCCGGCCCTGGGGCCACACCGGCTCGTGCGGCTCAAAGCGCAGGTCCGGCGCCTGGGTCTGGTCGATCAGTTCATTCAGCCGCACCAGATTGACCGGCCCGTGCACCCGGTAGAGCGCAGCCGCCGGCAACTCGAACTGGCGCAGCAGCAGCTCGGAGAGATCCTGCGGGCAGCTGCGCACCACCTCCAGGCGCACGGCGCGACCGAAGTGGCGGGTGGTCAGGCGCGAGCGCACCGCATGGCGCAGATTGACCACCTCTTCTTCGTCGTCGACCTCCAGGTCCGAGTCCCGCGTGACGCGGAACTGCGAAAAGGACACCACCTCGCGCCCGGGGAACAAGGCGTCCAGGTGGGCGCGAATCACGCTGGAGAGCAGCACGAAGCACTGCTCGCCCGGCGCCACCGAAGGCGGCAGCTTGATCACGCGCGGCAGCACACGCGGTACCTTGACGATGGCGATGGGGTTCTCACGCCCCAGCGCATCGGCGCCGGACAGGCGCACGATGAAGTGCAGGGCTTTGTTGGCCACCTGCGGGAAGGGATGCGCCGGGTCCAGGCTCAGAGGCACCAGCAAGGGCTTGACCTCCCGCGCAAAAAAGCGCGCCACCCAGGCCCGCTGGCGCGCATTGCGGTCCGCATGGTTGCGAATGCCGATACCGCGATCGCGCAGCGCCGGCATCAGCTGCTCATTGAAGATGCCGTACTGCGCATCGATCAGCTCGTGCGCCAACAAGGCCACCCGCTCCACATCGGCCTCGCTGGCGCTGCGGCTCTCGTCGCGCATGGCGTCCAACAGGTCCGCAAAGCGCACCTCGAAGAACTCGTCCAAATTGCTGGAGACGATGCACAAATAGCGCAGCCGCTCCAGCAAAGGCACATCCGCACGCGAGGCCTGGGCCAGCACACGGCGCTGGAATTCGAGGATGGCCTGCTCGCGATCGAGCAAAGGCAAGGCAGATCGGGTCATGCGCGCGATTCTGCGGCGGCGCCGTGACGGTTCGGTGACAGAGGGGGGCACTGAGCGGGGCCACTGAGCGGGGCCGCAGAGCGGTCCGGATAATGCGCCGCATGCATTGCCTGATCGCCTGGCCTGCTGGCCACCGCGCCGGCCCCTCCCTGCCCCCCTTGTTGACCCGGCTGCTCAGCACCTGGGAGCCCCAGAGCTGGCCCTGGGGCGGCGAGGCCGAGGCCTTGGACACTCCCTTTGAGCGCGCCCTGGCCGAGTTGCGCGGCGACGCCGCCCCTTGCGCAGCGGCCCGGGCCGCGCAGGCTGTCGGACTATCCGCCGGTCTAGCCCCCGGCCCCTGGGCGCTCTTGTCGCCCCTGCATCTGCAGCTGGACGCGCAGCAGGCCGTGGCCCTGCCGATCACCGACCTGCAGCCCGCAGAGTCGGCAGCCCTGTTCGAGGCCCTGAGCGTGCTGTTCCCCGCCGCAGAAGGCTGGCGGACCCAGACCCTGCCGGAAGGGGGCTGTGGAACCTGGCTGCTGGCCCATCCACAGCTGGAGTCGCTGCGCGTGGCCAGCCTGGCGCGCGTGGTGCAACGCCCCCTCACCCCCTGGCTGCCCAGCGAGCGCTGGCTGCGCCGGCTGCAGAACGAAGCCCAGATGCTGCTGCACGATCACCCGGTCAACCAGGCCCGCGAGGCCCAGGGGCGGCTGCGCGTGAACTCGGTCTGGCTCTGGGGCAGCGGCAGCGCGCTCAGCCGCTCTCCTGGAAGCGCGCCCGCACCGGCCGATCTGCATCTGTGGCCCGAGGTGAGCGACTGGGAGGCGCTGGACCGTGGCCCCATCGCCGCCCTGCTGCAAGCCGCGGCGCAAGGCCAGGCCGCGCGGCTGACCCTGGCCGGCGACGCGCGCTGCCTCAGCTGGCTGGCGCCCAAGCCCGGGTGGCGCTGGCCCTGGCAACGTCGTCGACAGACTGACCTGTCCCCCCTGCTCCAAAGCCTGGACGAATTCCTTTGAGCCCGCTTCGAATCACGGCCCGCACGGCCGCGCCCCGTGTCGCCTATGCCTTGGAGCAGCAGGGCCTGCCGCCCCTGCTGGCCCGCCTGTTTGCCGCCCGCGGCGTGCAGTCCGCCCAAGAGCTGGACCCCGACCTCGCGCAGCTGCACCCGCCCGCCGAGCTGAAGGGCAGTGCCGCCGCCGCCACGCTCTTGGCCGATGCCTTCTCGCAAGGCCTGCGCCTGTGCGTGGTGGCCGACTACGACTGCGACGGCGCCACCGCCTGCGCCACCCTGCTGCGCGGCCTGCAGCTCTTGGGCGCTGCCCCCGAGCAACTTGACTACGTGGTGCCCGACCGCGCCGTGCATGGCTATGGCCTGACGCCGGCCATCGTCGACCTCGCCCTCGCCCAGGGCGCCCAAGTCCTGATCACCGTGGACAACGGCATTGCCAGCCTGGAGGGCGTGGCGCACGCCAAGGCCTGCGGCCTGCAGGTGCTGGTGACCGACCACCACCTATGCGCGCAAGACAGCACGGGCGCCATCCTGCTGCCGGCCGCGGACGCCATCGTCAACCCCAACCAGCCCGGCTGCACCTTCCCCAGCAAAGCCCTGGCCGGCGTGGGCGTGGCCTTTTATGTGCTGTTGGCCCTGCGCGCCGAGCTGCGCCAGCGCGGCGCCTTTGAGGGCCAGGCGCAGCCGCGCCTGGATGGCCTCTTGGACCTGGTGGCCCTGGGCACCACGGCCGATGTGGTCAAGCTCGACGCCAACAACCGCCGCCTGGTGGCCCAGGGGCTCAAGCGCATCCGCGCCGGGCAAATGCAAGCCGGCGTGCGCGCGCTGTTCGAAGTGGCCGGCCGCGACGCCACGCGCGCCAGCAGCCAGGACTTCGGCTTCGCATTGGGCCCTCGCATCAATGCCGCCGGGCGTCTGTCCGACATGCGCCTGGGCATCGAGTGCCTGCGCACCGACGACCCCGTGCGCGCCCTCGTGCTGGCCCAGCAGCTGGACGCCATCAACCGCGAACGCCGCGGCGTCGAGGCCGAGATGCGCGAACGCAGCGAAGAGCTGCTCGAACGCCTGATGCCCCAAGGTGATCCCCCCCTGGCCCTGGCCCTGTTTGACGAGAGCTTTCACGAGGGCGTGGTCGGCATCCTGGCCGGGCGGCTCAAGGACGCGCTGCACCGCCCCTGCTTCGTATTCGCGCGCGGGGCGGACGGCCGCCTCAAAGGCTCGGGCCGCTCCATCCCCGGCTTTCATCTGCGCGACGCCCTGGACCTGCTGGCCAAGCGCGAGCCCGATCTTCTGGCCAAGTTCGGCGGCCACGCCATGGCGGCCGGTGCCACCCTGGCCGTCGAAGACCCGACCCGCTTCGAGGCCAGCCTGCGCGCCATCGCCAGCGAATGGCTGGGGCCGGAGCAACTGGCGCGCGAACTGCGCCACGACGGCGGCCTGGAGCACGAGACTGTCACCCTGGCGCTGGCTGAGCAGCTCGACGCCCAGGTCTGGGGCCAGGGCTTCGAGGCGCCGCTGTTTGTTGACCGCTTCCAGGTGCTGAACCAACGCCTGGTCGGCAGTGGCCACCTCAAGCTGCGCCTGCGGCTGGGCAACAGCGGCCCCGAGCTCGACGCCATCTGGTTCCGCCGCGATCAGACCCTGGAAGGCAGCCCCGTGCGCCTGGCCTACCGGCTGGCACGCGACAGTTATCAGGGGCAGGCGCGCTTGCAGGTGATGGTGGAGGCCCTGGCCTGATCGGGGACGAAGCGGGCCCCATGGTCAGGCATTGCTAGGCTCCAGAGCCCCCTACGACCGCTGGCCCGCTGGAGGGCAAAAGGCAAGACTTGACCCTGGCCCCCTAGCCCCGAATAGGCGACCTGATACAGGCCGAGTTGATCCCTGAACAGCGAGGGCATGCTCATGGCAATCGCATTGAAATGTTCAGGGCCTCCGGTGCAGTGGCCCAAGCGCATCCTGCAACACCACGCCCCCGATCACGGTGTAAGTCAACTTGATGCTTTGACCTGTCTCACTGTTTTTGGCCTCTACCCGCACGCTTTGCACGGCATTGAGCGTTGCGGCCATCGGTGCTACGACGTCGTCTGGGAAGTACTGCACCTGATAGGTGCCGGCCATACCGGCCTGTGTTGTGGTCATTTTCCCCTGACCAAAGGTAACGGATCGATGGCCTTGTCCGGTGCTGCCAGTCCAAGTGCCTTCCATACCGGCTGGCGGCTTGGCTGGGTCAGCGGCTTTGCTGCAGCCCACCACCAGCCAGGCCAGAGCCAGTACGGCACCCAACGTTTTCTTCAGTCCCATTGTTTTCTCCAGCTTTAAGTCGCAAGTCCCGACAAGCACTGCGAGTGCGCATCGGGGGCGGCCACGCCTGCTAGGGCGCCGAGGTCGGGTTTTGCGCCGAATTCATGCCGAACGACAAGTGGCCTTATCTACAGGCATGAAATGAAAGGCCCCAAATCAGGGGCCTAAGCCTTACTTCACCTTGGGTTTAGGCGGAGTGGGCGCCGGCGCAGGACGGCGGATGGTCTCCACCACATGCGTTCGAGGCTGCTGTCGTGCTTGTTGCACGGTTGTGAACTGGCCGGTGCCAGCATGGCGTCCGATCTTGGACATGGCGCTTTCCTTTCACTTAAAAGGTCAACGGAGGACGTCCAATCAATCGGGGGATTCCGCATAACCTGGCAAAAGACTGCCACGCTATGCTTCGAACCCCTGACCCCATCAGGACGCGAAAGGCCGTGTCAACCGATCCGGCCAATCATGCGCCACCCTTGGTTCCCGCCTTGGGTGGCGCCCCTATTAGCACTCCACTATCTGGAATGCCAGCCGACTATATCTAGTGAGATTGGCGGCCACAACCACTAGCCCTAGCGTGTTGCCCGCTTGACAGAATCCGGCTTTTGCGGCTGCTGGACTGTCTAGATATCCAGTTAGGGTATTGGGGGCTTGCAATCCAGCATTTCGTTAAATTCACCCCCACCCTACACCGCCCCCTCCAACGCCACAAATTCCTCCTCCACATACCTCGCCAACCGCTGCAGATTCGGCAAGGCGTCGGTGGCGATCAGGCCGAAGTTCAGCTGCCCGGCATAGCTGAAGAGGGTGATGTTGATCAGGTGCGTGGGCGGCAGGGTGGAGACCGGGTGCATCTCGCGCACCTGGGCACCTTTCAGGTAGAGGAACTCGGCCGGGCCGGGCACGTTGGAGACGGTGGCATTGCCCATGGGCGTGACCACGTCGGCGAGCTTGAACATATCGGCCAGCTGGCCCAGCACGCCGGTCAGGATGGTGTAGGTCTCGATGGCCTCGGGGGCGACGGCGTCGATCATGGTGCGCACATTGCGCAGTGAGTAGCCGACATTGCGCAGGCGCACATAGGCGTCGTCGGTGGGCGGTGAGAGGTCCACCAGGATGATGCCGATCTTGTTGCCGGCGCCCTTCTCGCCCTCGCGCCGCAGATTCACCGGCATCTGGATGGTGATGGGGCGGTCCAGCGTGATGCCCTCGTCCTTCAGGTAGCGGTGCATGGCACCGTCCAGGCAGGTCAGGGCCACATGGTTGAGGGTGGCGCGGGCCTTGGCGCGCACCTTGGCAATGCGCTCCATGGGCACGGCGGCGGTGGCCAGCTGGCGGCCGGGCGTAGCGGTGCCTGTGAAGGGCGTGGCGCCGCTGGCCATGAAGGGCAAGGCAATCGCGTTCTTGGTGAGCTTGACGGCCTCCAGCGCCAGCATGGCACCCAGGCGCGAAATGCCCACGGCGCGCTTGCTGTTGGCGGTGATCTGCTTCCAGACTTTGCCGATGAGCTGCAGATTGATGGGGCTGCGCGGCGCGGCGCCGGCCGCCCCCCCTGACCCTCGGCGGCGGCGCAGGTGGTCGGTGGCCCAGACCGGGCGCAGTTCGAGCTCATCGGGCTCGGTGCTCAGGGCCTCAGAACCCCAGCGCGTCATGGTGATGCCGTCCGCATAGGCGTGGTGCATCTTGTAGTAGATGGCGAACTGGCCGTCCCAGAGGCCGTCGATGACATGCACCTCCCACAGCGGGCGGCTGCGGTCCAGCACGGGCTGGTGCAGCTCGCTCACGTGCGCATAGAGGTCCTCGCGCTGGTTGCGGCCGCGCTTCAAACGATGGAAGAACAAGTGCTGGTCCAGGTCCACCGCTTCGGCCTTGCGCCAGCTGGGCAGCAAGCCGGCGCCCACGAACTGGATCACGCGGTTGAAGGGCGGCTGGACCTCGGTGTGCTCCCGCAGTTCATCGAACAACTCGCGCGCGAATTTCACGCTGCTGCCCTTGGGCCGCGCCAGGATGTGCAGGCCGGCCACATGCTTGGGGCTGGCGGCGGTCTCGGCCACAAAGAAGGCAAGGTCCAGCAAGGAGAGTCGGCTCATGGTGGGGCGATTCCTTTGTCAAGCAAGGCTGCGAGCATAGGGCTTCGATAATGCCGCTCATGCCCTTGCGCCCTGCCGATTTGAACCCCCTGACCAATGCCGACCTGCATTGCCACTCCAGCGTCAGCGATGGCACTTTGGCACCCGAGGTCGTGGCCGCGCGCGCGGCCGCACAGGGCGTGCAACTCTGGGCCTTGACCGATCACGACGAGGTGGGCGGTGTGGCGCGCGCGCGCGCCGCTGCGCTGGCGGCTGGCATGGCCTTCCTGAGCGGGGTAGAGATCTCGGTCAGCTTTGCCGGCAAGGTGGTGCACATCGTCGGCCTCGGGTTTGACGAGACCGACCCGCAACTGCTGCAGGGCCTGCAAACCACACGTGGCGGGCGCGAACAGCGCGCGCGCGAGATGGCGGCGCAGCTGGCGCAGGTGGGCATCCACGGGGCGTTCGAGGGGGCGCTGCAGCATGTGGGCAACCCCGATCTGATCTCGCGCACGCACTTTGCGCGCTTCCTGGTGGAAAACGGCCACTGCCGCGACGTGCCCGAGGTCTTCCGCCGCTTTCTCACGCCAGGCAAGCCCGGCTATGTGGAACACCGCTGGGCTGCGCTGGCCGACGCACTGCGCTGGATTCACGAGGCAGGTGGCCTGGCGGTGATCGCCCACCCGGCGCGCTATGGCTTCACACCCAACGAGGAGTGGGGCCTGATCAACGACTTCATCGCCCACGGCGGCCGGGCGGTGGAGGTGGTGACGGGCAGTCACTCGGATCTAGATGCCCTGCGCTGGACCGAGCAGGCGCTGGAGTTCGGCCTGCTGGCCTCGCGCGGCAGCGACTTCCACTCGCCCGAGGAAAGCCGCACCGAACTGGGCAGCCTGCCGGCGCTGAGCGGCCGGCTGCAGCCGGTGTGGATGGCGCTTCAGGCGCGCATCGACTTTCCGCCAATCAAGCCGCAATAGACCAGGCCGCAATAGACCAAGCCGCAATAGATCAGGCCCCAGTGAGGGACTGACCTGCCAACTCCACCGGCCCATACCAGGCGCGCACCGAGCCGCCGGTGTTGTCGGCGTCGCTCATCAGGGCCACCGACTGCAAGCGGCCGGGCGGCTCGCCAAAGGCGCGCTGGTAGTCCAAGTCCAGACGGCGGCGGTGCTCGCGCCAGCGGCCCAGGTGTTCCGTCCCGGTGTCCACCACGATCTTGCGCACGCGGTCGGTGCGCGGGTTGTGGATCACCGTCTCCAGCGGGGCCTGGCGCTCCCACACATACATCAGGGTGGCAAAGGGCGGGGGCTCGCCCGTCAGCAACTCGGCCAGCTCAAAAAGCGCGCGGTTGCGCGCACTGAGACGGCTGCGGTCGCCGTCAAAGGCAAACAGCACCCGCACCACGGCGTCCTCGCGCCCGGCGTCGCGCACATCAGAGCGCGGCAGCAGGCTCTGCACCCACCAAGAAAAGTTCACCTCGCCCAGCGCCTCGGGTGCCAGGTCCAGGGGGCGGCGCCACAGGCTGGCCGAGCCCTCGGCGCGGGCCTCGATGGCGGCGCGCCCCTCCTTGACCGTGGTGCGGTAGAGGCTCGCCTTCTTGCCCGGCAGCCGCACATGGCTCCAGCCATCGGCAGCTTCCAGCGGCGGGGAGGGTAGGCTGACGCAGCCCGTCAAACCCAACACCGCGCCGCCCAGAAAAGTACGCCGCCCCATCTCAGACAATCCCGTCATGGCCCAGTTCTTTGAAGTTCATCCTGACAACCCGCAACTGCGCTTGCTCAAGCAAGCTGCGCAGATCCTGCACAAGGGCGGCCTGGCCGCCATTCCCACCGATTCGAGCTATGCCCTGGTCTGCCACCTGGACGACAAGGCCGCTGCCGAACAGCTGCGCCGCGTGCGCGGGGTGGATGACCGCCACCATTTGACCCTGCTGTGCCGTGATCTGTCCGAACTGGCCAGCTATGCCATGGTGGACAACCGGCAATATCGCCTGCTCAAGCACGCCACGCCGGGGGCCTACACCTTCATCCTGCCCGCCACCAAGGAGGTGCCGCGCCGGCTCTCGCACCCCAGCCGCCGCACCATCGGCCTGCGGGTGCCGGATTGCCGCGTCACCCAGGCCTTGCTGGAAGAGCTGGGCCAGCCGCTGCTGGCAACCACCCTGATCCCCCCCGGCGAGGACGAGCCGCTCAATGAGGCCAGCGAGATCCGGGCGCGTTTCGAGCACCAGTTGCAGGCCATCGTCTGCATCGGCGCCTGCCCGCGCGAGCCCACCACGGTGGTGGACCTGACCGGCCCCGAGCCGGAGCTGGTGCGCAGCGGCCGGGGCGACCCCGCTGTTTTGGGCCTATGAACTGCGGGGCTTGACCGCCTGCAGGGCCTTGAGCAAGGCCTCGGGCTCAAAGCCGCGCTGCGCCACCTGACCCCGCACCATGAAGGTGGGCGTGCCCTGGGCGCCAGTGCGCTGGTAGTCGGCCGCACACGCAGCATCGCGCTCGATCAGGCATTCTTGGTAGGGCACCTGGGCCTTTTCAAGCCACTGGCGTGCGGCCCAGCAAAAGCGGCAAGTCTCTGAGCCCAGCATGCGCAGGTCGCCCGGCTGCGCCACGGCCCGCAGGGCGCTGGCCAACTCCTCATCCACCGCCTCGCGGCGCGCTTGCAAGCCATGCGCCACGCCCATGGCCACGACGATGACGGCCAGGACCTGCCACCAATCGCGCCAGCGGCGAGGGCTTTCGGAACTCACGGGGCGCTCCGCGCGGCAGTGACCACCATCTCCACCCGCCACTCGGGCTTGGCCAGCTGGGCCTGCACCGTGGCGCGCGGCGGCGCAGCGCCGGGCTGCACCCAGGCATCCCACACCGCATTCATGCCGGCGTAGTCAGCCAAGTCGGCCAGATAAATTTCCACCCGCAGCAAGTGCGCCTTGCTGGAGCCGCATGAGCCAAGCAGGCGATCCACCATGCCCAGCACCTCGGTGGTCTGGGCCGTGATGTCCTGCCCCGCCGTGGCCTCGGCCACCTGGCCGGCCAGGTAGATCACACCGTTGTGGATGGCGGCCTCGCTGTAGCGCGCGGCCATGCCGATGCGTTCAATCGTGCTCATGACTTCTTGGCTCCCAGCCGGGGTTCGGTGCCGGCCATCAGACGTTTGAGGTTGGCCTCGTGGCGCCAGATCAGCAGCAGGCCCATCAGGCCTGCTGCCCCCACCACCGGCCCGAAGCCCCAGATCAACATTTGGTAGAAGGGCGCAAACCCCGCAGCCGCCACCGAGCCCAGCGACACCAGGCGGGTGAAGTACACCAGGATCACCCAGGTGGCCAGGGTGGCCAGTCCCAGGATGGGATTGAGCGCAAACAAAGCACCGGCCGCCGTGGCCACGCCCTTGCCGCCTTTGAAGCGGAAGAACACCGGCCACAGATGGCCCAGGAAGGCGCCCACCGCCACCAAGGCGGCCGTGCCCTCGCCCAGGCCCAGCGGCGCGCCCCACAGGAACACGGCCAGCACCGGCAAATAGCCCTTGAGCGCGTCAAACACCAGGGTCAGCACGGCGGCGGCCTTGTTGCCGCTGCGCAGCACATTGGTAGCCCCCGGGTTGCCCGAGCCATAAGAGCGCGGATCGGCCAGGCCCATCAGGCGGCTGAAGATGACGGCAAAAGAGAGCGAGCCGATCAGATAGGCCAGCAAGGCGGCCAGCAAGGGGGTCAGGGTTGCGTTCATGGGTGGGGTCGATGGGCCGTCCCGAGACCACAAGGGCCCCCTCGGGGGGTGGCGACTAAAAGGAGACTGGGGGCACGCACCTCGCTATTGTGGCGACGCGCAGTCCACTTCCCGGGCCCCCAGGGCATTCACAAGCACCTGGGGCTCGATGCCCACCAAAAAGCCGCGCCGCCCGCCATTGATGCAGATGCGCGGCAACTCCAGCACCGTGCGCTGCACATAGATGGGCAGGGCCTTGCGCAGACCAAAGGGCGAGGTGCCGCCCACCTGGTAGCCGCTGTGGCGCTGCGCCACCTCCGGCTTGCAGGGCTCCACTTTCTTGCAGGGGATTTGCCGCGCCAGTTCCTTGAGGCTGACCTGGCAATCGCCGTGCATCAGCACCACCAGGGGCTTGGCCGCCTCGTCCTGCATCACCAGGGTCTTGACGACGGCATGCTCGTCCACGCCAAGTTGGCGCGCGGACTCGGCCGTGCCGCCGTGCTCCACATAGTCGTAGGGATGTTCGGTGAAAGGCACGCCGTGGGCGCGCAACCAAGTTGTCGCTGGGGTGGCCGGCGTGGCGCTGACATGCGTGGTTTTCTTACTCATGGCATGGCATTGTGGTGCGGTCAGAATGCGCGGCCCTTCGTCACCTGCTCTGCCTTGGTCTACCAGCCCCCTCGCCGCCCTGCCCTGCCCGCGCTCGCGGTGCTGGCCCTGCATTTGGGAGTGGGCGGCGTGCTCATTCAGCAGCGCAGCCTGCCCGAGCCGAAGCCCGCCCGTGTGGAACTGCGGCTCATCGAGCTGACCCCGCCGCCGCGCGCCGTGGAGCCGCCCTCACCTCGGCCCCTTGCCCGATCCCCCACAGCGCTCCCGCCTCGGATGGCCACGCCGGAGGCGGCCACCCTGCCCATTCCCGAATTCGCCATCGCAGCACCCGGACCGAATGCCATCACGGTGCTGGCAAGCCCTTCTGCGGCGGCCTCCTCTGTGGCTGCGCCGAGTACGGCCAAGGCGCCCCTCAATCTGGCCCTGCCCAAGGACTGGAAGCCTGATGCGCGCAACACCCCGGCACAGCAGGCCATTCACGACCCGCGCGCCAACAGCCCGCGCCTCAGCGCCGAGCAAAAACTGGCCAGGCGCATCGGCAACGAGGCCGAAGTCATTGAAATGGCCGACGGTGGCACCATGACGCGCCGCCCCGATGGCAGCTGCACCCGTGTGCACACCAACCGCGCCAATGCCCTCTTCGCCATGGATGGCCCGGTGGGCATCAACACGCAGGGCAGCTGTTTCAATGACAAGCCCGGCTCCGCCATCCAACACGCCCGACCGCGATGAACTACGCCCCCAAGCGCCAGCCGCAATCCGAGTTCCGCAGCCTGCGAGCCTTGCGCCAACACGCCCTGCACTGGCCCGGCCAGGGCAGTCCCCTGGTGCTGCTGCATGGCTGGATGGATCTGGCCGCCTCGTTCCAGTTTCTGGTGGATGCGCTGGACACCGAGCGCCCGATCTGGGCCCTGGACTGGCGCGGCTTCGGGCAGAGCGAAGGCGCGGGCCGTGACGCCTATTGGTTTGCGGACTACCTGGGCGATCTCGAAGCCTGGCTGGACCTGATCAGCCCGACCGAACCGGTGGACCTGCTGGGCCACAGCATGGGCGGCAATGTGGCCATGCTCTATGCCGGCGTGCGGCCGCAGCGGGTGCGCCGACTGGTGAATCTGGAAGGCTACGGCCTGCCCGACAGCCCGCCCGAACAGGCCCCCGAACGCATGGCGCGCTGGCTGGACGAGTTGCGTGAGCCCGCGCGCCTCGCGCCCTACGCCGACCTGGATGCCGTGGCCGCGCGCCTGCGCAAGACCAACCCGCGCCTGGCCCCCGAGCGCGCCGCCTGGCTGGCCACGCAGTGGAGCCGCCCCGGCGCTGGCGGCGAAGTTGGCGGCCGTGAGCTGTGCGCCGACCCGGTGCACAAGCGCAGCCATGCGGTGCTCTACCGCCGTGCCGAGGCGCTGGCCTGTTGGGCGCGCATCACGGCCCCCGTGCTCTTCATTGAGGGCGAGGACGACAGCCTGGCGGCCTACTTCGGCCGCCGCTACCCGCGCAGCGACCTGCTGGAGCGCCTGGCCGTGGTGCCGCAGCTGCGCCATGAGCGCCTGAGCGACTGCGGCCACATGCTGCATCACGACCGCCCCGAAGCGGTGGCCGCCCTGCTGCAGGAATTTCTAGGGCCTGTTCACACTAATGGAGGCCAGCGCGTTGCCATCCAGACGGGGCGCCAACGCGGCGCGAAGTGAAGCTGGGGCTCACTGCCCCAGCGAGCTTTGCAACAAAGTGGGCGCCCTTTCTGGTGGCAACCCGGAGGGAAAGGGTCTTGCCGGCCGCCATCCGTCGTTGCACGGCTCGCCCAGGCGTCCAGCCTGGGCAGCGCCGCGCGCCTAGGCTGCCAGCTGGCAAGACCCTTTCGCGTGGCCTCGCTTAGTGTGAACAGGCCCTACTTCGGGTCTGAACCCAGCTGCCAGATGCGCAGCAGGCGTTCGTAGGCGATGGTGCGTCCGCCGGGCTTCTCGTTGGCCAAGCGCGCCTGCGCCGCGCCAGGCAGAGCGCGCCACTGGGCCTCGGGCAGAGGGGCGCGCAACTGCGGCGCGCAGGGCCCCTTCTGGCTGCGCGCCAGCTCACCCAGGGCGCCATCCATGGCGCCAGCCAGATCGTCCATGGCCTGCTGGGGCTTGAGCCTCCCGGCCGTGGCCTCGCCCACGTGCTGCCACCACAGCTCGGCCAGGCGCGGGTAGTCGGGCACATTGGGGCCGGTGGGGGTCCAGTACACGCGCGCCGGGCTGCGGTAGAACTCCACCAAACCCCCCAGGCGCGGCGCCAGCCGCGTGAGCGCGGCCGAGCGGATGTCGCTGTCGCGGATGAAGGTCAGTCCGGCCAGGCTTTTGGCCAGCGAGACCGTCTTGCAAACGCAGAACTGCGCATACAGCCAGGCCATGCGGCGCTGCTCAAGGGCGCTGTTCTTCAGCAAGGTCCAGGCGCCCACGTCCTGATAGCCGCGCTGCATGCCCTCGCGCCAATAAGCCCCATGCGGCGAGGGTGCCACCCGCCACTTGGGCAGGCCATTGGCATGGTTGACCGGCAGCCCGCGCTGCGACATGGCGGCCGTAAAGGCGGTGTACCAGAAGATCTGCTGCGCGATGGCGCCCTGCCCCGGTACCGGGCCGGCCTGGTTGAAGTCCATCTGCAGCGCACCGGGTGGTGCAAAGCGGCGCATCCAGTGCAGATAGCGATCCAAGGCATAGACCGCGGCCGGGCTGTTGGTGCCGCCGCCGCGCACCACGCTGGCCCCCACCGGGCGGCAGCCCTCCATGCGGATGCCCCATTCGTCCACCGGCAGGCCATTGGGATAGCCTTCGCTGCCCTGACCGGCCATCGAGAGCCAGGCATCGGTAAAGCGCCAGCCCAAGCTGGGGTCGCGCTTGCCGTAGTCCATGTGGCCGTAGATGCGGCGGCCATCCAGTTCGCGCACCTCATCGGTGAAGAACTCGGCAATGTCTTCGTAGGCCGACCAGTTCAGTGGCACACCCAGGGGGTAGCCATAACGGGCCTGAAAACGCCGCTGCAGATCGGGTCGGCTGAACCAGTCATGACGGAACCAATAGAGGTTGGCGAACTGCTGATCGGGCAACTGATAGAGGTCGCCATTGGGCGCCGTGGTGAAGGCCAGGCCGATGAAGTCCTTCAGGTCCAGCGTCGGCAAGGTCTGTTCGCGCCCCTCGCCGCGCATCCAGTCGCTGAGTACCACCGTGGCGTCGTAGCGCCAGTGGGTGCCGATCAGATCGCTGTCATTGACGAAGGCGTCGTAGAGCGCCGAACCGCCCTGCATCTGCTCGCGCAGGCGGCGCACCACATCGCCCTCGGGGCGCAGTTCATGCTCGACTTGGATGCCGGTGAGCTGCGCGAAGGCAGGCGCCAGCACGCGTGCCTCGTACTCGTGGGTGGCGATGATCTCGGACAGCACCCGGATGCGCCCGCCGCGAAAGCGTTGGGCCGCTTGCGCAAACCAGTCCAACTCGGCCTGCTGCTGCGTGCGACTCAAAGTGCTGGGCTGGAAGCGCTCGGGCCCCGGCGCGGCCGCTTGCGCGCGCCCCATCAGCCAAGGTGCGCCCAGGCCCGCCAGCAGGCTGTCACGCCGCTTCACGCCTGCGGCCCCGCCAGTACCTCGGGGCGCAAGCCGTAGCGCGCCAGCATCTGGCGATACTCCGGGCCGCGCTTGTACCGCTGCAGCGCCAATCCGAAGCGCTCGGCCAACAGCGCATGCCCGCGCTGGCGCGAGAAGCCCATGTAGAGGCGACCCGGCGCAATGGGCGCGGCATCGGCCCGCAGCTGCTCACTCCAGCCCTCGCGCTGGATCAGGTACTCCCCCACGGCCGCGTGCACCAGGGCCAGATCAACGCGCCCCGCCAGCAGCTTGCGCAGGCTTTGCTCGTGCGTGGCCGATGCCTCGCGCTGGAAGTAGCTGGCGGCGCTGAAGTCGGGCGGGTGCCGATAGCCCGCCAACACCGCCACCCGCTTGCCCTTGAGGGTGAACAGGCCGTCAAACAAGAAGGGCCGATCCGCGCGGAAATAGAAGTGGCTGTAGGCGGTGCTCAGCGGCTCATCGGGGAAGGCCAGCATCTCCTCGCGCTCGTTCAGCCCGCCGCGGCTGACGCCGAGCACGGCATCCAGTACGCCCTCTTCCAAATCCAGCAGCGCCCGCTTCCAAGGCAGGATGCTGATCTCCAGCGTCTGGCCCAGGCCCGCCATCACCCGGCTGACCAACTCCACATCCAGGCCCTGCACGCGCCCATCGGCTTGATGGGTAAAGGGCGGAAAGCTCTCAGCCGCCACCCGCAAGGGGGCGGCTTTGGCCAGCGCGCTGCGGCTGGCCAGTCCGCTCAAGGCCCAAGGCAGATGACGACGCATCAGCGTCATGGCGATTCCCTGCATGGCGAGAGCCCAAGCTTATGCGCAGCCGCCCGCCTGCCCACCGGGGTTCACCCCAGCCAGCGCCGGGCTTCCAGCAGTTCGTGGGCGCAGGCCCAAGGCGAGCGCCCGGCGGCCTTGGCACGCCAGCGCGGCCACAGGCACTGCAGCAGCTCCGCCGTGACCCAGGCGTCGCTGCTGGCACGATGACGCTGGCTGGCGGCCAGAGCAAAGGGCTCCAGCCACTGGTCCAGGGTGCGGCGTTCCGGCCATTCTGGATAGAGCGCCCGCGCCAGCACCGCCAGGTCCAGCCAAGGCTCAGGCCAACCCAGGCCCCCATCCACCCGCAGGCGCCGCCACTCGCGGTCGAGCATGCCGGCGTCAAAGGCCGCATGGAAGGCCAAGCAGGGCGCACCATCAACAAAGGCATGCAGGGCCTTGAGCGCCGCCACCGGCTCCACCCCGCCCCCCTGCTCGCCCTGCCCGATTCCATGCAGCAGGATGTTGCGGCGTGCCACGGCATCCAATGCCAAGCCGGGCGGTGCCTGCAGCACCACCTCGAAGCTGTCCTCCACATTCAGCACGGGCGCGCCCTGCTGCCAGCGCACGCCCACCGCCGCCGCAGCAATCAGACGGTCATTGAGGATATCCAGCCCACTGGTCTCGACATCGATGACCACCCAGCGTGTCGCCGCCAAGGCATGACGGGCGCTGGCACGGCGGCGGCGCCAATCGCCCCAGGCCTGCTGCAGGCCGTTCATGTTTTCAAGAATTCCATCTGGAGGCGCTGCTGCAAGCGCTGGGCCACACGCAGCGAAACGCGCAGGGTGCGGCGGTCCAGATCATTGAGGGCCCGCATGGGCACCCAATTGGCGTTGTCGGGGTCCGCCGCCGCCTCCATATGGGCGCGCAGGCGCAGGCCTTGCAAAAACTCGAAGGCCGCCGTCCAGCCCTCGCGCTCGGGGGCGGCGACGCCCAGGGCCTCACCGGCGCGCAGCAGGCGCTCGCGCGTGCCCAGGGCCTCCAGGCCTTGGGACAGGGCCAGGATGCGCCCCGCCTCGACAAACACCGCCGTGCCGCCGGCCTTCAGGTCCAGCCCTTCCTGACCGTTGACGGTCTGCGGGTCCAGCGCGCCGCGCCAGGACAGCGGCACCTTGCCGCGCAAGGCGGCCTCGGTCAGCAGATGCAGGAAGCGCGCCCCAGCCGGGCCGCGCGCCACCGCCCGCAGCGGCTCGGCCAACTCGGTGGCGCCGGCCAAGGCGCGGGCGTCGAAGTAGATCGAGGCCGCCAGCAACTCCTCGGGCGTGCCGCGCGCCAGCCAGGACTGAAAACGCTCGCACCACTCCTGCACCGAGGCACAGCAGGCCGGCTGGGACGCCATCACACCGCCCTTGCAGAGCGGAAAGCCGCAGTCCGCCAGGCTGGCGCACACCGCCTCGCCCAGGGCCAGCCAGCGCGGCCGCTCCAGCTCCGGGTTGTCGCTCTGGAAGACGATGCCGTTATCCTGGTCCGTGGCCAGGGTCTGCTCACCTCGACCCTCACTGCCAAAGGCCAGCCAGGCGGCCTGCTTCAGGCTCAGACCCAGGCGCTCGGCGTGGATCTGCACCAGGCGCTCGGTCAACAAATCGTTCAAGTGCGCGATCAGGGCGGTCAGCGTGCGCGCACCCACGCCCTGGGCGCCCAGATGGCGGGCCAGCTCGCGGATGCGCGGCGCCAGATCGCGCAACTCAGCCTCATCCTGCGCGGCGCGCAGGTCCGCCCCGATGCGCTGCACCGACATGCGCGAGAGCGCAAACAGATCGCGCTCCGAGACGATGCCCACCAGACGCTGCTGACCGGGCTCGCCCTCCACCACCGGCACATGCCGCAGGGTGAAGCGGCTCATCAAGAGCGCGGCATCCTGCGCCGTGTGGTCCACGCTCAGGGTGCGCAGCGGCTGGCTCATCACCCGCTCGATGGGCGTGGACAGCGAGCGCTGCGGCAGGGTGATGCGCTCCAAAAGGTCGTCGCGCGTCAGGATGCCCAAGGGGCGCTGCTGGGCATCGACCACCATCACCGAGCCCACGCGTCGGCCGGCCATGGCGCGCAACGCCAACTCCAGCGGCATGTCGGGCGGCACGGCCAGCGGGTTCTTGCGCATCAGCTCCCCCAGGGGCCGCTCCATGGACTGCTCGGCCAACGCCGCCTGGGTGGCCTGGCGCGCCTGTTCGCGGCTGGCCAGCTGGATCAGCTGTAGCACCCGCTCACTCAGGTGCGCGGCCAGCGGTGGACTTTGCGCGGCCACCGTGCGCACCACCTCGGCCGGCAAGCTCCAGGCGAACACATCGGTCTCAGCGCTGTAGGTCGCCGTCACCGTGCGACCCTGCATCAAGGCGGCCATGGGGAAACAGTCGCCGGCCTCGTACTGCCAACCCTGCCCGGGGTTGTCCAGCTCGGCCAGGCCGCGCTGGGCGGTCACCACGCCCGAGCGCAGCACGAACAGACGCTGCGCCGGCCCATCCTGGGGTGAGGCGATGCACTCGCCTGGCGCGTAATACATCACCTCGGCGGCCCGCACCAGCTGCTCCAGCGGCGCCGGGGCCATGGCGTCAAAGGGATGGTGCTGGCGCCACTGGGCCAGCTGCTGGGCCAGCAGATGGGCCGATGGTTGTGGCTCGGACATGCGGTGCTCCCAAAAAGAGACGGCCCCGCATGCTGCGGGGCCGTCGAGGATCAGGCCTTGCGGCCGATCAAGCCTTGCCCAACTTCAGATCAGGGTAGCGCACATGCTCCACCAGCTCCTGGGTTTCACGACCCGGGGCCGGGGTGATCAGGCTGACCAGGATGATCACGGCGAAGCCCAGCGGCACGCCGAACAGACCGGCGCTGATGGGCAGGATGCCCCACCACAGCTCCACCGGCGAGGTGACACCAAACACCGAGCGCAGCCAGGGCTGGGTCATCACCATGTAGTAGAAGGTGATGCCCAAACCGGCGGCGATGCCGGCGCTCGCCCCCCATTTATTGGCGCGCTTCCAGAACACCCCGAGCACCAGAGCCGGGAAGAAAGCCGCCGCCGCGAAGCTGAAGGCCGCCGACACCAGGAACAGGATGTCCGCCGGTTTTTGCGCTGCTACCGCCGCAGCCAGCAGAGCCACCATCAACAACAGGATCTTGCTGATGGTGACGCGCCGCGCCGTCGAGGCATTCGGGTCGATCATCTTGTAATAGACGTCATGGCTGAGCGCGTTGGCGATGGTCAGCAACAGACCGTCCGCCGTGGACAGTGCTGCAGCCAGGCCGCCGGCCGCCACCATGCCCGAGATCACATAAGGCAGGCCGCCGATCTCCGGGGTGGCGAGCACGATGATGTCGCCGCCGATCTTCATCTCGCCGAGCTGGAAGATGCCGTCCTTGTTGACATCGGCCACCGACAGCAAGGTGGGATCGACCTTGGCCCAACTGGCGATCCAGGCTGGCAACTGGTCGAACGGCGTCCCCACCAGGTTGTTGAAGACCTCGAACTTCACCAGCACGGCCAGCGCTGGCGCCGTGAAGTACAGCAGGAAGATGAAGAACAGCGACCAGGTCACCGACTCCCGTGCCTCCTTCACCGAGGGCGTGGTGTAGTAGCGCATCAGGATGTGCGGCAGCGCAGCCGTGCCCACCATCAAACAAAACACCAGGGCCAGGAAGTTGCGCCGATCGACATCAAACGCGGCTTGCGCCTTGGCGTCGCCATTCGGATCACCCTTGAACTGCGCCGCATGCGCGGGCATGCCGGCCAAAGGCTTGGCGCGATCCTCATTCGCCTTCTTGGCCTTGGTCCAGGCCTCCTTGGCCGCCGCTTCGTCTTTGGGCACCGCCGCCAGCGCCTTTTCGGCGGCCTGGATGTCGGCCAAGGGCCCATTGGCGGCCTTCAGCTCATTCAGGCGGTTCTCGGCCGCTGCGCGGTCGGCTGCCAGCGCACCGGGCACATCCTTGAGCTTGGCGTCGATTTCAGCGGCGCGGGCCTTGAAGATCGCAATGACCTCCTGCTCCTTCGGGTCGGCCATGATCAGCTTTTCCTTGGCCGTGACCTTCTCCAGCTGATAGCCGTAGATGACCTGAGGGATCGGCACGCCGGTTTGCTTCACTGACAGCCAGGCCACCGGGATCATGTAGGCAATGATCAAAATGATGTACTGGGCCACCTGGGTCCAGGTGACGGCCCGCATGCCGCCCAGGAAGGAGCACACAAGGATGCCGGCCAAGCCGGCAAAGATACCGACCGTGAACTCCAGCCCCGTGAGCCGTGCGGTGATCAGGCCCACGCCATAGATCTGCGCCACCACATAGGTGAAGGAGCAGAGGATGGCAGCGGCCACACCCAGAATGCGCGGCAGATTGCCCTCGTAGCGCGCGCCCAGGAAGTCAGGGATGGTGAACTGGCCGAACTTGCGCAAATAGGGCGCCAGGAACAAGGCCACCAGGCAGTAGCCGCCGGTCCAGCCCATGATGAAGGCCAGACCGCCATAGCCGCCCAGGTAGAGCGTGCCGGCCATGCCGATGAAGCTGGCGGCGCTCATCCAGTCCGCGCCCGTGGCCATGCCGTTGTAAACCGCTGGCACACGCCGGCCGGCCACGTAGTACTCGCTGGCATCGCTGGTGCGGCTCATGAAGCCGATACCGGCGTAGAGCAGCACGGTGGCGGCCAGGAAGGTCAGGCCGATGGCCTGGCGCGACAGACCCATCTGCTCGGCGATGGCCAACACGATGATGAACACCACAAAGCCGCCGGTGTACCAACCGTAGACCTTGTTGAGCTGCTTTTTGAAGGCGGCGTTGGCCGCCTTGCTGCTGCCGCCTGAGGCGGCTTCTGGAGCGAGTCCGGCCATATCAGTCCCCTTCCGCGACGCCGTGTTCAATGTCCAGCTTGTTCATATAGCTGGCATAGAACCAGATGATCAGCACATAGATGATCAAAGCGCCCTGCGAGGCCATCCAGAAACTGAAGGGCCAACCAAAGAACGTGAAACTCAGTTCACGGGCATAGAAGGCGACCCCATAGGTCACCACGAACCAGATGGCCAACAACACTGCGGTAATGCGCAGGTTCTTCTGCCAATACTGGCGATGCGTGTCGGATAACTGCATGGTCTCCTCGGCTTCGCTGGGTTGTAAATGCCGGCCGTGAAGCCGACGCAGGGGGAAAGCGATTCAGGTCCGCAGCTCTTGGGCCAGCGCCGCCGCGACTTGGGGCTCAAAGCCGCGCAGGTGTTCGACGATGCGCTGCGCTTCTTGCGGCTGCTGCTGGCTATGGTGCGCGCGGGCCAATTGCGTCCAGCCATAGGGGCTCAGGGGTTGGAGCTCGGTGTTGCGCTTGAAAGCCTCAATGGCAGACGGGATCTGCCCCATCTGCAGGCGAACCAAGCCGAGGCCGTACCAGGCGCGGTCGAGCTTGGGGTCCAAGGCCACTGCACGGGCCATGGCGCGCTCGGCCTCGGGCCAGTCGCCCAGCTTTTCCAGCACATAGCCCAGATTGAAAGCCGCGCCGGCCTGATCGGGCTGCAGTTGGCAGAGCTGGCGCAGATCGGCGGCGGCCAGCCGCAACGCCTCGGGCGCGGAGCTTTGCGCCAGCAGGTGCGCCCGGGTGGCGAGGGCAAAGCCATCTTGCGGCGCCTGGGCCCGCATGGTCTGCAGAACCTGCAGGGCCAGGGCCCGCAGCCCGAGCAGCAACAGCAGCCAGACCGCCGCCCGCAAGAGGATCATTGGCATTGCTGCACCCCGATCTGTACACAGGTTTGGATCTTGAGCAGCGTGGCAATCACCCAGGTGGAAAGCAGCAGCGCGGCCGCGGCCAGGGGGATGTGGCGGTCCAGTACCTGGCGCGGGCTGATCCAGCGCGTCAGGCGCTGCACCGGGGCGGTGACGATGCCCAGCATTTGGTAGAACACATTGCGCTCGCGCTGGCGACCGGCCAGCAGTCCGAGCAACCAGCGACCCAGCAGCGCCATCAGCGCGATCTCGGCCAAGAGCTTCAGGATGGAGATGGTGAGCAGCGTCATGGACACCCCCTTCTTTGGGATGGCGGACATGGTGCGCCGTGCAGTCTTACGGCTTTCTGACAAAGCCCGCCATCCACGCGTAAGTCCCCGGCAGGGCTTTCCCGCAGGAGTGGCATGCGAGAATCCGCGCCTTCTGTCGGCCCCCGGCGCCCCTGCTGCGCCAACCCCTTCGGGGCCCAAACACCTTGCTGGAAACACCATGGACGCCGAACGCATCAATGCCTTGGGCACGTTGATCAATGACCTCCGTGCGCGCACCGACGCGCTACGGGGGTATCTTTGACTACGACCGCAAAGCCCTGCGACTGAACGAGGTCAACGCCGCCCTCGAAAACCCTGCCGTCTGGAACGAGCCCAAGCGGGCCCAAGAACTGGGCAAGGAAAAGCGCGAGCTCGACCGCGTGGTCGAGACCATCAATCACCTCGAAGCCAACCTTGGCGACAACCTTGAGCTCTATGAAATGGCCAAGGAAGAAGGTGATTTCGATTCCATCGAAACGCTGGAAGGCGAGACTGCGAAGCTGACGGCCACCGTCGAAGAGTTCGAGTTCCGCCGCATGTTCAACAACCCGGCGGACCCGAGCAACTGCTTCATCGACATCCAGGCCGGCGCCGGCGGCACTGAAGCCTGCGACTGGGCCGGCATGCTGCTGCGCCAGTACCTGAAGTACTGCGAGCGCAAGGGCTTCAAGGCCACGCTGGAAGACGAGACCCCGGGCGATGTGGCCGGCTTGAAGAGCGCCACCATCAAGGTCGAGGGCGAGTACGCCTTTGGCCTGCTGCGCACCGAGACCGGCGTGCACCGCCTGGTCCGCAAGAGCCCGTTCGACAGCTCGGGCGGCCGCCACACCAGCTTCGCCTCGCTCTTCGTGTACCCGGAAATTGATGACTCGATCGAGATCGACATCAACCCGGCCGATGTGCGCACCGACACCTTCCGCGCCAGCGGCGCCGGCGGTCAGCACATCAACAAGACCGACTCGGCCGTGCGCCTGACCCACATCCCGACCGGCATCGTGGTGCAGTGCCAGGACGGTCGCAGCCAGCACAGCAACCGCGATGTGGCCTGGAAGCGCCTGCGCTCGCGCCTGTACGACCACGAGATGCGCAAGCGCCAGGAAGAGCAGCAGAAGCTGGAAGACACCAAGACCGATGTCGGTTGGGGTCACCAGATCCGTAGCTATGTGCTCGACCAGAGCCGCATCAAGGACCTGCGCACCAACGTCGAGACCTCGAACACCCAAAAGGTGCTGGACGGCGACCTAGACCTTTTCATCACTGCCTCCCTGAAACAGGGAGTCTGATCCATCCAGCCCGGCACCTGCCGGGCTTTTTGCATTTCGCCCAAGGAAACCCTATGCGTGAAGGCCAAGCCCAAGTCATCCACCGCCTGGACTACCAGGCGCCCGCGTTCTGGATCGCCACGGTCGATCTGACCTTTGATCTGGACCCCGCCAAGACCCTGATCACCGCCAAGCACGCGGTCAAGCGCAACCCGGCGCAAGCCCACGGCCCCTTGGTGCTGCTGGGCGAGGAGCTGACGCCGCTGCGCGTGCTGATCGACGGCGAACCGGTGAGCTTCCGCCAGGAAGGCCACGAACTCATCATCGAAGCGCCGGACCGCGACTTCGAACTGACCCTGCGCAACACCTGCGCCCCCGAGAAGAACACGGCGCTCTCAGGCCTCTACACCTCGGGCGGCAGCTTCTTCACGCAGTGCGAAGCCGAGGGCTTCCGCCGCATCACCTACTTCCTGGATCGCCCCGATGTGATGGCGGTCTACACCGTGACCCTGCGGGCGGACAAGGCCAAGTACCCCATCCTGCTGGCCAACGGCAATCTGCTGGAGCAGGGCGATCTGGATGGCGGCAAACACTTCGCCAAGTGGCACGACCCCTTCCCCAAGCCCAGCTATCTGTTTGCCGTGGTGGCTGGCGACCTGGTCGCGCGCGAGCAGCGCATCACCACCCGCTCGGGCAAGGAACACCTGCTGCAGGTCTTTGTGCGCCGCGGTGATCTGGACAAGACCGAGCACGCGATGAACTCGCTGATCGCTTCCATCATCTGGGACGAGGCGCGCTTCAACCTGCCACTGGATCTGGAGCGCTTCATGGTGGTCGGCGTGTCCGACTTCAACATGGGCGCGATGGAGAACAAGGGCCTGAACATCTTCAACACCAGCGCCCTGCTGGCCAGCCCGGCCACGGCGACGGACGCCGACTTCCAGCGCATCGAGGCCATCGTCGCGCACGAGTACTTCCACAACTGGACCGGCAACCGGGTCACCTGCCGCGACTGGTTCCAGCTCTCGCTGAAGGAAGGCCTGACCGTCTTCCGGGACCGCGAGTTCTCGATGGACATGGCGGGCTCGGACTCCGCCCGCGCGGTGCAGCGCATCCAGCAGGTGCGCAATCTGCGCGCCATCCAGTTCCCCGAGGACGCCGGCTCCATGGCCCACTCGGTGCGCCCCGACAGCTACACCGAGATCAATAACTTCTACACCGCCACCGTCTATGAAAAGGGCGCTGAGGTGGTGGGCATGTACCAGACTCTGCTGGGCCGCGAGGGCTTTGCCAAAGGCATGGCCCTGTACTTCCAGCGCCATGACGGCCAGGCCGTGACCTGCGACGACTTTGCCGCCGCCATGGCCGACGCCAACCCCGACTCACCCTTGTCCACCCGCCTGGAACAGTTCAAGCGCTGGTACAGCCAGCCCGGCACGCCCCATATCAGCGCCCGGGGTGAATACGACGCCGCCGCGCACCGCTACACCCTGGTGCTGAGCCAGCGCAATGGCAAGGCCACCGAGCCCCAACTCATCCCGGTGCGCATGGGCCTGGTGGGCCATGAGGGTCAGGCCTTGCCGCTGCAGCTCGAAGGCGACATCGAGGCCCGCGGCACCGAGACCGTGCTGCTGCTGGAGAAGGCCGAGCAGACCTTCACCTTCATCAATGTGCTGGTGGACCCCACGCCCTCGCTGTTGCGCGGTTTCTCGGCGCCGGTGCTGCTGGAAGACGGGCTCTCGGACCCCGAGTTGCTGACCCTGCTGCGCTTTGACAGCGACGCCTTCAACCGCTGGGAAGCCAGCCAGCGCCTTGGGCTGAAGCGCATCCTGCGCGCCGTGCAGGGGGGCCATGCGCTGCAACTGGACCACGCCTACCTGGAGGCCATGCGCGCCGTGCTGCGTCACCCGCAGCTGGATGCCGCCTTCAAGGCCGAGGCCCTGCGCCTGCCCGACGCCGCCTACATCGCCGAACAGCTGGAAGTGGTGGATCCACAGGCCATCCACGCCTCGGTCGAGGCCGCCTGGGACCAGCTCGCGCAGGCCCTGCGCGGCGATTGGGAGTGGGCCTTTGAGGCCCATCAAGTCAAGGGCGGCTACCGCCCAGTGGCCGAAGACGCCGGCCGCCGCGCACTGGCCAATCTGGCCCTGGCGATGCTGGTGCGCGAATCCACCCGCACCGGCGAGCCGGTGTGGCCGGGCCGCGCCTACCAGCAGGTCAAGGACGCCAACAACATGACCGAGCGCTTCGGCGCCCTGGCTGCCCTGGTCAACGCCCACGCCGGCCTGGCCGACGCCGCCCTGAGCCACTTCCACCAACAGTTCGCCCATGAGGCCCTGGTGGTGGACAAGTGGTTCATGCTGCAGGCCCGCGCCCCCGAGCGCGACGGCAAGGTATTCGAGCGCGCCAAGAAGCTGCTGCAACACCCCGGCTTCACGCTGAAGAACCCCAACCGCGCCCGCAGCCTGCTGGTCCAGTTGTGCAATATGAACCCGGGCGCCTTCCACCGCGCCGATGCCGGCGGCTATGTGCTGTGGGCCGAGCAGGTGGCCGCCATGGACGCCATCAACCCGCAACTGGCCGCCCGCCTGGCGCGCGCCATGGATCGCTGGACCACCCTGGCCGAGCCCTATCGCGGTGCTGCCCAGGTGGCGTTGCAGCGCCTGGCCGAGCGCAGCAGTCTGAGCAATGACGTGCGTGAGATCGTCACCAAAGCCCTGGAAGGAGCGTCGAAATGAGCGCCCGCGTCAGCCTGACCCAATACCTCGTTGAGCAGCAGCGCGCCAACGGCAATATCCCGCCGCAGCTGCGTCTGTTGATCGAGGTGGTGGCCCGCGCCTGCAAGCGCATTGCCATCAGCGTCAACAAGGGGGCCCTCGGCGATGTGCTGGGCAGCGCGCACAGCGAAAACGTCCAGGGCGAAGTGCAGAAGAAGCTGGACATCATCGCCAACGAGGTGCTGATCGAAGCCAATGAGTGGGGCGGCCACCTGGCCGCCATGGCGTCTGAGGAAATGGACTCCATCCACGTCGTGCCCAACCGCTTCCCGCAAGGTGAATACCTGCTGCTGTTCGATCCCCTGGATGGCAGCAGCAACATCGACGTCAACGTCAGCATCGGCACCATCTTCTCGGTGCTGCGCAAGGTCAACAACCACCGCGGCGTCAGCGAGGAGGACTTCCTGCAACCCGGCAAGCAGCAGGCCGCGGCCGGCTATTGCATCTATGGGCCACAGGTGACCCTGGTGCTGACCCTGGGCGACGGCGTGGCCATGTTCACCCTGGACCGCGAGATGGGCTCCTGGGTGCTGACCGAGAAGGACGTGAAGATCCCCTCCGACACCAAAGAGTTCGCGATCAATATGTCGAACAAGCGCCACTGGGCACCGCCCGTGACGCGCTATATCGACGAATGCTTGGCCGGCACCACGGGCCCGCGCGAGAAGGACTTCAACATGCGCTGGATCGCCTCCATGGTGGCGGACGTTCACCGCATCCTTTGCAGAGGGGGCATCTTCATGTACCCCTGGGACGCGCGCGAACCGGGCAAGGCCGGCAAGCTGCGCTTGATGTACGAAGCCAACCCCATGGGCTTCATCGTCGAGCAGGCCGGCGGCCTGGCCACCAATGGCCGCCAGCGCATCCTGGACATCACCCCGACCAAGCTGCACGAACGCGTGGCCGTGGTGCTGGGCTCCAGGAATGAGGTCGAACGAGTAACTCGATATCACCAGGAAGGCGCTGAAGGCTGATGCGCGGCAGGCTGGGCCCCTGGCTGGCCATCTTTCTGGCGGCCCTCGCGTCCACAGCGCGGGCCCATGAAGACAGCGACGAGGCTGCGCCCTGGAAGGAGCGCTGCCCCGGCGCTTCGGCTTGGCTACAGGCCAACCAGGCGCAACAGCTTCCCGCCATGAAACGGCGCGACCAAGCGCGATCACTGAGCCATCCAGAGCTTCTCAAGGAACTGGAGGCTCGGGTCGAACTCGATCAGAACGCCCGCCGCCGCTTGCTCGCCAGCGGCTTCGCCGAGCGAGACGCGCAGGCCTTGGCCTCCGTGGACGCCAAGAACCTGCGTTGGCTGATGAAAGTCATCAACACGAGCGGCTTCCCCACGGCCAGCCAGGTTGGCGAATACGGGCTGCAACTGACCTGGCTGCTGGTGCAACACGCCGACCAGCACCCCGAATTCCAACGCCAGGCCCTGGGCGAGTTCCAGCGTCACCACGCAGTTGGGGAATTCGGTGCCACTGAGTTGGCCAGACTGACGGACCGCGTCCTCAAGAAGCGCGGCGGCGCACAGGCCTTTGGAACCCAGTTCGATTGGGGCTCTGGGGTGAACGAGCAATTGCAGCAGATCGAAAACCTCGCGGAGGTCGAACGCAATCGGCAGGCGCTGGGCCTGATGCCCTTGGCGGACTACGGCTGCATGATGTATGAGCTGCGCAAGCCAAAATCTGGCTGAGCCCGCCGCCGCTGCCTCATTCCCAGCCGGCTCCAAAGCTGCTGGGGCGCCGAGCATCGCCGACAAGACCAGAATGAACGCGCCCCCCAGCGCCATTCAGCACAGCCAAATTTCAACTGGAATTTTCTGCCTATAATGGCGGGCTTCACCGCGTGCCGGCATAGCTCAGTTGGTAGAGCAGCGCATTCGTAATGCGAAGGTCGGGGGTTCGACTCCTCTTGCCGGCACCACAGAACAACAAAGCCCGGTCCTGCCGGGCTTTGGTGCTTTTGGCCTCACTCGCCATAGTTCAATGGATAGAACGGGCCCCTCCTAAGGGTCAGATGTAGGTTCGATTCCTACTGGCGGGGCCAGCCCTCCACGGCCAGCCTACTTCAGCTTCATCGAGCGCCACAGCAAGGCCACCGGCGCCAGACCCACGGCCACGATGGCCAATGCGGGCAATGCGGCCTCGGCCAGGCGCTCGTCACGCGCCAGCTGATAGGCCACCACTGCCAGGGTGTCGCTGTCAAAGGGGCGCAGCACCAGAGTTGCCGGCAACTCCTTCATCACGTCCACGAACACCAGCAGCGCCGCGGCCAAGGTGGCGCGGGTCAGCAAGGGCGCATGCACTTCAAGGCCGAGGCGCCAGTTGGAGGCGCCGAGCATCCGTGCGCTTTCGTCCAGGCTGGTGGGGATGCGTGCATAGCCGGCCTCGATGGACTGCAGGGCCACGCCGCCGAAGCGCACCGTGTAGGCCCAAAGCAGGCCCAGCACAGTGCCCGTCATCCAACCCACCGCGCCCGGCCACACCGTCTGCACCCAAGCCAGCGGCAACAAAAGCCCGATGGCAATGACGGCGCCCGGCACGGCATAGCCCAAGCCCACCAGGCGCATCACGGCATCGGTGAGCCGGCGGCGCCACAACGACTGACCGCGCTGCAGGCGCTGGGTCAGCGCCAGCACCAATGCCAGCATCACGGTCAGCAGCGCCGCCAGCGCGGCCAGCTTCAGACTGCCGCCCGCCCAATTCAGGAAACGCTCCCAGGGCCAAGCCTGCTCGCTATAGCGTGCGTCCAGCCAGGCCATGCGCAGCAGCCAGGCCACGGGAATGAAAAATCCCAGGCTGACCGGCAACGCGCATAGCGCATTGGCCAGCCAAGCCCAGCGGCCGCGCAGCACCTGGGTTTGGCTATCGGTGGCGGACTGCGCGCGGCTGGACGCAAAGCGCATCTGCGCCTGCGCGCGGCGCTCCAGCATCAGGCACAGGCTCACCACGATCAACAGCATGGAGGCCAGTTGGGCAGCGCCCAGCCGGTCCCCATTGACCAGCCAGGCCTTGTAGATCCCGGTCGTCAGGGTGTTCAGCCCGAAGTAACTTCCCACGCCGTAGTCAGCCAGGGTCTCCATCAAGGCCAGGGCCACGCCCGCCACCAGGGCCGGGCGCGCCAGCGGCAAGGCCACCGCCAACATGCGCCGGGTGAGACCCGCGCCCAGCAACCGCGCCGCCTCCATCAGGGGCGCCGCGCGTTCGCTCAAAGCCGTGCGGGTCAGCAGGTAGACATAGGGATAGAGGCAGGCCGTGAACAGCAGCATGGCCCCGGGCAGGCTGCGCACCTCGCCCCACAGGGCGCCCTGCAACCCCCATTGCGCGCGCAGCGCCGTTTGCAAGGCACCACTGGGCTGCAGCGCATCGGTGTAGGCGTAAGCCGCCACATAGGCGGGCATCGCCATCGGCAGCAGCAGGGCCAAGTCCCAAAAGCGGCGCCCACGAAACTCGAACAGGCTGACCAAGGCGGCCGCCCCACCGCCCAGCAACAGCGTGCCGCCGGTCACCCCCAGCGCCAACAAACCAGACTCCACCGCATAGCCGGGCAGCACCGTGCTGGCCAGGTGGCGCCATTGGGCCCAGGCCGCCGCGTCCAGGCCCAACCAAGCCCCCAGAACCGTCAGCACCGGCAGGGCCAACAGCAGGCCCAAGGCAAGAAAAAGGATCAGACGCATCGAGTCATGCGAACAATTTGCATTTGCATCGTCTGGCATCATAGGTGGATGTTTCTTTCGATCGAGAGCGTGGGCCTGCGCTATGCGGGCGCCAGCCAGGACGCCGTCCAAGGCGTCACCTTGAGCCTGGCCAAGGGTGATATCGGCGTATTGATCGGCCCTTCGGGCTGCGGCAAGACCTCGCTGCTGCGCGCCGTGGCCGGGCTGGAGCGCATCCACCAGGGTCGCATCCGCCTGCAGGGCGAAGCCCTGGCCGACGCCGCTGCGGAGCAGCACCTGGCCCCGGAGTCGCGCCGCGTCGGCTTGGTGTTCCAGGACTTCGCCCTCTTTCCGCACCTGAGCGTGCAGGCCAATGTGGCCTTTGGTTTGCGCCACCTGGCACCGAACGAGCGCAAGGCGCGCGTGGAGGAGATGCTGAGTCTGGTGGGCCTGGGCCATGCCGCCAAGCGCATGCCGCACCAGCTCTCCGGCGGCCAGCAACAGCGCGTGGCCCTGGCCCGGGCGTTGGCGCCTGCCCCGCAGCTGCTGCTGCTGGACGAGCCCTTTTCCAGCCTGGACGTGGACCTGCGCGAGTCCCTCTCGCAAGACCTGCGCGCCATTCTGAAAGCCGCCCAGACCACGGCGCTCTTCGTCACCCACGACCAGGCCGAGGCCTTCGCCATCGGCGACCGCGTGGGCGTCATCCATCAAGGCCGGCTGGAGCAGTGGGACGAGGCCTACACCGTTTACCACCGACCGGCCACGCGCTTTGTGGCGGGCTTCATCGGCCACGGCGTGTTCGTACCCGGCACGCTGGAGGGCAACCAGGTGCGCACCGCCCTGGGCCTGCTGGAGAACGCCCAGGACTGCCCGCTGCCCGGCGCCTACCCCGGCGGCCACTGCGAGGTGCTGCTGCGCGCCGACGATGTGGTGCACGACGACCACGCCCCGACGCAGGCGCGCATCGAGCACAAGGTCTTCCGCGGCGCCGAGTTCCTCTACACCCTGCAACTGACCGACGGCACCCGCCTGATCGCCGCCGTGCCCTCGCACCACGACCACCATGTCGGCGAGTGGATCGGCATTCGTGCACAGGCTGACCATGTGGTGACCTTCGCCACGGCAGCACCGCCCGCCCCAGAATCGGCGCGTGCATAGGGCACAAGTCGGCGCAATTGCAGGGCGACCCGGGTGCTGATGCCAGCGTGCGGCTTCATGCCCTGCCTATACTGATTTGACACGGGCCTGCGGGCCTTGGATTTCGCGGCCCAAAGGGCTGCAGCTGAGAAGAGAGAGGCGCATATGGGTGCCAAATTGAAGGTGGCAGGTTGGATCGGCGTAGGCGCCCTTGCGGGTGCCATGGCAACCTTGCAATTCAGCGCCAATGCACGGGGCAGCCAAGCTGCGCTGCCACTGGAAGAGTTGCAACAGCTGGCCGCCGTGTTCGGACTGGTCAAGGCCGAGTATGTGGAGCCCGTGGATGAGAAGAAGCTCATCAACGACGCCATCGCCGGCATGGTCACCGGGCTGGACCCGCACTCGCAGTTCTTCGACAAGAAGAGCTTCCAGGAATTCAAGGAAGGCACCTCGGGCAAGTTCGTCGGCGTGGGCATCGAGATTGGCATGGAGGACGGTTTCGTGCGCATCGTCTCGCCCATCGAAGGCTCGCCGGCCTTCCGTGCTGGCCTGCGCTCGAACGACCTGATCACCCGCATCGACGACCAGCCGGTCAAGGGCCTGACGCTGGAGCAGGCCGTCAAGCGCATGCGCGGCGACCCGCAGACCAAGGTCAACCTCCTGATCTTCCGCAAGGCCGAGAACCGCAGCTTCCCGGTCACCATCGTGCGCGAAGAGATCCGTATGCAATCGGTGCGGGCCAAGATGGTCGAGCCCGGCTACGCCTGGTTGCGCGTGTCGGCCTTCCAGGAGCGCACGGTCGAAGATTTCGCCAAGAAGCTGACTGAGCTCTATGCCCAGGACCCCAAGCTCAAGGGCCTGGTGCTGGACCTGCGCAACGACCCGGGAGGCGTGCTCGAAGGCGCCATCGCGATCAGCACGGCGTTCTTGCCCAATGGCGTGGAAGTGGTGTCCACCAATGGTCAGTTGGCCAATTCCAAGTACAGCTACAAGGCGCGGCCCGAGGACTATCTGCGCCGCGGCCAGGTCGATGTGATCAAGAAGCTGCCCGCTGCACTGAAGACCGTGCCGCTGGTGGTGCTGGTGAACGAAGGCTCGGCCTCGGCCAGCGAGATCGTGGCCGGCGCGCTGCAGGATCACAAGCGCGCCCTGGTGCTGGGCGCCCAGACCTTTGGCAAGGGCTCGGTGCAGACGGTGCGCCAGCTCTCGCCGGACACCGCGCTCAAGATCACCACCGCGCGCTACTACACGCCCAGCGGCCGTTCCATCCAGGCCAAGGGCATCCTGCCCGACCTCGCCATCGACGAAACCGCCGAGGGCAACATCATCGGCGCGCTGCGCACCCGCGAGGCCGATCTGGAAAAGCACCTGGCCAGCAGCAACCAGAACGCCGAGAGCGAAGAGCAGAAAGCCCGCGAGGCCGAGCGCCGCCGCTTGGAAGAAGAACTGAACAAGCGCAAGGAGCCGCTCAAGCCCCTGCCCGAATTCGGGGGTGAGCAGGACTGGCCGCTTCAGCAGGCGCTCAACCAGCTCAAAGGCAAGCCCGTGGTGCTGTCCAAGGCACCGCTGGAGCGCAAGGCCGAGGCGGCCAAGTCCGATTCGTCTAAACCCAATTGACGGACAGCAAGCCGGATCTGAATGACGGGCAGCTGCTGCGCTATGCGCGGCATCTGCTGCTGAACGAGCTGGGCATCGAAGGCCAGCAGGCCCTGTTGGCAGCGTCAGTGCTGGTGATCGGCACGGGTGGCCTGGGCTCCCCCGCCCTGCTCTACCTGGCCAGCGCCGGCGTCGGACACATCCGCCTGGTGGATCCCGATACCGTCGAGCTCAGCAATCTGCAGCGCCAGATTGCCCATGCCGATGCGCGGGTGGGGCAGACCAAGGTGGCGTCGGCCGCGCAGGCCATGTTGGCCCTCAACCCGGAACTGCGGCTGAGCCCGGAGGCCTGCCGCGCGACGCCGGACAACCTGCCCGGCTGGGTGGCGCAGGCCGATCTGGTGCTGGACTGCAGCGACAACTTCGCCACCCGCCAGGCCGTCAACGCCGCCTGCGTGGCGGCGCGCAAGCCGCTCGTGTGGGCGGCCGCCGTGGGCTGGGATGGCCAGGCCTCGGTCTACGACCCGCGCAACCCGCTGTGCCCTTGCTATGCCTGTCTGTTCCCACCCGATGCGCCGGTGACCGACGCGCACTGCGCCACGCAGGGCGTGTTTGCGCCGCTCGTGGGCCTGGTGGGCAGCCTGCAGGCCGCTGAGGCCCTGAAGCTGCTGATTGGGCAGACCGATGGCCTGCAGGGCCGCCTGTGGATGTTCGACGCGCGCCGTGGCGAGACCGATATGCTGGGCGTGGCCCGCGATCCGCATTGCGCGGTCTGCGGCGAGCAAACGGCAGCAGAAGGACTGAAGTAGAAATATTCTTTCTCCGTGCTCCCGATATGCTGCACGGTTCTCATGCTTTCCACGCTGGAGAACGAGATGGCACCGCGTCGTGACTTGAAAGAGCGAAATTTCCCGTCGGCCCAAGAAGAACTGCGCCGGGTGCCGCCGCCGCTGACCGACATCGAGCAGGCGCCCTCCTACCGGTTGGCCTTCAATGACGCCGACTTCCTGCTGCGCGACGAGATGCGGCCGATCCGCATGCAACTCGAACTGCTCAAGCCCGAGTTGGTTCAGCAGGAACTCGGCATCCAGGCCACGGTGGTGATGTTCGGCAGCGCCCGCATCCCTGACCCAG